>LT606947.1 GCA_900095165.1 Polynucleobacter necessarius
AAATATGGCTTATATGAGATATGGAATTTTTATCGTAATCCCAAAGCTATATAGACCAATTTTTTGGTGTGAAATGTTGTAAAATTTTTTACCATGTTAGAATGTCAGTGGTAATCAATTTTTTCTGGGATTAAATGAAGCGTATTTTCGATATTATTTTGTGCGTCTTCACAATAATAATATTATTCTTGCCGATTATATTTGTAGCATTTTTAGTAAAGCTGACCTCCAGTGGCCCAGTTTTATATTGGTCCAGCCGCGTTGGCAGGAATAATGTTTTGTTTAGAATGCCAAAATTTCGGACAATGCGCGTTGGATCTCCTGAGGTTGCGTCAAATTTGCTGCCTAATCCTTTTTGCCACATGACGTTGATTGGCCCTTTTTTAAGGGCGTCAAGTTTCGATGAGTTGCCTCAGTTGTGGAGTATTTTAATTGGCGATATGAGTTTTGTGGGTCCTCGCCCTGCCTTATTTAATCAACATGAATTAATTTCTTTGAGGGATCAGTGCGGCGTATCTGAGTTGTTACCTGGATTAACCGGTTTGGCGCAAATAAATGGGCGAGATGAGTTGCCTATTCAAGATAAAGTTAATTACGATACAGAATACTTGCAGGAGCGCTCTTTTTGGTTTGATATTGCCATATTGTGGCGAACTCTTTTGAGGGTTGTAAGCCGATCAGGCGTCTCCCATTAAATTTACAGATTTTTAATTTATTTGAACCGTTCCATATCTCTGTTTAAGATGTAGAGTGCAAAATTTTACTGACCACCCATTTTATAAGCTTACAGTGCACCTTACTGAGCTTCCAAAATTGATTTTAATTTTGCCCCGCTATGTGAAGAGGGGTTTGGTAATGATATCCGACGTCTTAATTAGTGCATTAAGTGTTTGGCTTGCATTTGGATTAAGGGCAGATCGGTGGGGGGTGTTGCAAGGAAATCAGTGGCTGACTTTTATTTTGGCGGTTGCATTTTCACTTCCCCTCTTTTTTTATTTTGGGATGTATCGCACAATTTTTCGGTATATTGGCTCGGCAGCGCTTTCCGCCATGGTGCGTGTTTTCATCGGTTATTCGATTTTATACTTTTGTGTATTTTCACTTATCGGAGTGGGTGGGATACCCAGATCTATCGGGGTTATTCAGCCAATGATTCTATTTATTGGCATTGGTATAAGTCGGTATTTTGTGCGGTATTGGTTGGGGAAGATCAACACAACTCAAGGAGCATCCAGAAGGGCTAAGCCTGTAGCGCTTATTTACGGAGCTGGTTTATCGGGACGCCAGCTTGCGGCTGGCTTGGCAATCAATAAGGATGTGCTGGTAAAAGGTTTTATTGATGATGACCCACTTTTGCATGGAAATACTATTAATGGAATATCGGTATACTCCAGCGATCAATTGCAGAAACTTATTTTTGAGCTTCATGTTACTGATGTGCTTCTGGCAGTTACATCAGTAAGTCAGGCACGAAGAAGGGAGATTATTGCATCATTAAATGGGCGTGGAGTTCGTGTTCGAACCTTGCCGGGATTATCTGATATTGCCTCCGGTCTAGTTAGGGTATCAGACTTGCATGATTTGGACATGAATGATTTGCTTGGAAGGGAGGTTGTTTCGGCTGAAGTTGAATTATTGGAAAAAAATATTCGAAATA
This sequence comes from Polynucleobacter necessarius, assembly GCA_900095165.1. Classification (GTDB taxonomy): domain Bacteria; phylum Pseudomonadota; class Gammaproteobacteria; order Burkholderiales; family Burkholderiaceae; genus Polynucleobacter; species Polynucleobacter necessarius_J. The sequence continues at coordinate 1,658 of LT606947.1, forward strand.
AAGTCGTTTTAGTAACTGGGGCCGGAGGTTCAATCGGTAGCGAGTTATGTCGCCAGATTATTAAATTCTCACCCAAATCATTAGTTCTTCTCGACAGTAGTGAGCACTCTCTTTATTTGATTTATGAAGAATTAAAAAGGGCTCTTATTGGATTTCAAAAGAATCATTTAGAAATAATTGGCGATGATCAAACGTCTCAGCCCATCCCGGATTTACCAATCCAGTTGGCTCCTTGCTTGGCTTCGGTGCGTGATGATGATCTACTGAAGCAGATCTTTAGGTTTCATCGACCGGCAACGGTCTTTCATGCTGCAGCGTATAAGCATGTTCCCTTAGTGGAGCAAAATCCAGTAGAAGGTATTCGTAATAATGTTTTTGGAACGCGCACTTGCGCCAAGGTGAGTTTTGAGTACGGTGTAGATAATTTTATCTTGGTGAGTACTGATAAGGCCGTTAGACCAACGAATGTTATGGGAGCGAGTAAGCGTCTTGCAGAGCTAGTTTTACAGGCAATGGCAGAAATTTCAGATAAAAATGGCGATTCTACAAATTTTTCGATGGTGCGATTTGGGAATGTGCTTGGCTCATCTGGATCTGTGGCGCCGCTTTTTAGTGCTCAAATTGCAGCGGGTGGGCCTATTACCCTCACCCATTCTGAAGTCACGCGTTATTTCATGACTATTCCCGAAGCTGCGCAGTTAGTAATTCAGTCTAGTGCAATGGCTGTTGGCGGAGATGTTTTTGTATTGGATATGGGCGAGCCGGTACGCATTCATGATTTGGCCGTTAAAATGGTTTATTTGTCTGGCCTGCTGGTAAAAGATGAAGCCAATCCACATGGTGATATTGAGATTAAAGTGACTGGTTTGCGCCCAGGTGAAAAGCTCTATGAAGAGCTTTTGATTGGAAATAATCCACAGCCAACTGCCCACCCAAAAATTATGAAAGCGCATGAAGAGTTTCTATCCTGGGACAATTTGCAGTTAGAGCTTGATAGGCTTAGTCGGGCCCTAGATGCGTGCGATATCAAATTAATTAAAGGCATACTAAAAAAATTAGTGCCTGGCTTTCATCCTACTGGAATTTAATGGCTTAAAGTAGCAGCAGCGCTTGCCTCTATTTACATTAATTTTCCAACGTAACGCCAAGGAATGTTGACGAATATGATTGCTGCTGCTTAAAAATATATGCATTAAGGTGCGACGAACTATGAGATTTCTCATTCAATGGCGGAGAGGTATGTAGGTTTGTTATTGCAAGACTGCATCCAATAAAGTTGCTTCTACCTTTGGGGCTTGGATCACAGAAAAGGAGCATATTCTTTTGCGCTATGCCATTTCCCCGAATGTCCAATAATTTGCAACATTACAAGTAGATTTGAGAAAATCTTATTAATTTAACGTTTGTTTTTACATTCATATTCTTAAAATATCTCTTATTTTCTTTTCATCCATAACATCTATCATGGCAGCCATCTTGTTTAAGAGTGCGGAAAGTTTATTTTGCGAGCCTAAGAAGCCAAATGCTGTCGCTAATTTACTTTTGAATTCATATCCAATATAGCGACAGTGTTTTCGCTTGTAGGTGAGACTGCTAAACCAGATCCGCTATCATGCAATACCGTAATTCATCGCATGAACAGCTTTTTCTCTAAATCTTGCCTGCGTTAAAATTTTTGGCTAGCCCCTGCTTTATCGTAAGCTTGCATTTTAAGCTTAGTGGATTGAGCTCAACTGCTAAGGCACCAAACTCAAGAACAAATACTCAAAAAAGATCATGAGGTGGACTATGCCCTGTAAGGAAGTGGCTCTACCAATCACAAGCGTGAGCGATCCAATAAAAAACGACAAATACATGAGTGTCATGTTGAGATCGCTAATACCTAGGCTGAGCGGTATATTAAAAAAGATAGCAATACCGGCCACTGTCGGAATGGTTAAGCCAATACTGGCTAGTGCAGAGCCTAGAGCCAAGTTTAAGCTACTTTGAAGGCGTTTAGCCCGTGCAGCTCTCACGGCAGCAACGCTTTCAGGCAAGAGAACTAAGAGTGCAATTGCAATACCGACAATCGTTTTAGGGGCACCAGCAGCTTTAACGCCGGCCTCAATGGCGGGGCTGAGGAGTTCAGCGAGAACGACAACGGTAACTAGGGAGATCGCCAGAAGCACAAAGCTCACAGCTGTTTTGAGATTACTGGGTTTTCTGGCATGTGAGTTTTCATCTGTTTTTCTGTCTTCATCTTTGGGTAGATAGTAGTCGCGATGACTCACCGTCTGAAAGAAAATGAAGGCTGCATAGAGCGCAAAGGAGGCAATGCCTGCAAATGCCAATTGTCCTTTAGTAAAGTCAGGGCCTGGAGTGCTCACTGTCACCGTGGGCATCACGAGAATGAAGGTGGCTAAAGCAACCAGTACGCCCAGTGAAGAGGTGGTCCCATCTTTGCGAAAACTCATTTCATATTGATTGAGGCCACCTATAAAAATACACATACCAATGACGCCATTGACCACAATCATGACGGTGGCAAATACAGCATCACGCGCAATAAATTGTGATCCTTCATGACTAGTGAGCATCATGGAGATGATGAGGGCAACTTCAATAATGGTGACGCTAATAGAAAGTACTAAAGTGCCATAAGGTTCACCCGTTTTATGGGCAATCACTTCAGCGTGATGAACGGCCGATAAAACCCCGCCAATCAGCGTAATATTCATCAGGACAATAAACCAAGTTTGGCTCAGAAGAGTAGAAAAGGTAGTCATTTAATTCTTTGGCCAATAATGGCTTGATGACTTGATGGGTTGATTGTTTGATTGTTTGATTGTTTAGGAGTGTTATTAGTATTGCTGCACTATATCCACAATATCTATACTTAGTGTATCTACTTTTAAGGTCAATTTTCTTTATGAAAGCAATTATCCTCTTTGGTCATGGCGCACGTGATATTCGTTGGCGTGAGCCATTTGATCGATTGGCTAGCATGTGGCGTGAACAGCAACCATCTACGCCTGTAGAGTTGGCATTCTTGGAAATGATGCAGCCTAGCTTAGAAGAGGCGGTAGGCTCTTTATACGCAAAAGGCGCAACCCAAATTACGGTAGTGCCGGTATTTTTTTGGTCAAGGCGGCCATCTACGAAATGACTTTCCAGTACTGCTTCAAGATTGTCAGAAAAAATTTCCGAAGATTGCTTTAAGCGCTACGCTTGCTGTCGGTGAAGATCAGGTGGTCTTGCAGGCTATTGTTGATTTTGCTGGTAAAAGTAATTAAGTAATGTTTTGGCTAATTTATTAAGAAAATAGTGAAGAGTTTGACAAACCCTCATCGTAAGCCGGCTCACCTAGGAGCACCCCAGTAGCTGTAAATCAATTGGCTCTTTGGGACTACATTGAGTAAATGGGATGCCAACTTAATTCATCTGGAGAGCACTTATGTGCATCTTGGACCAGAAAATGCTGACACCAAAATAGGCTTGCATAATGGCTCTTATTGTTAAAAAGTATATATCAAGATAAAGGGTCATTATGGACACTGCTCAAGTATTTAAGACGGGGCGCAGCCAGGCGGTAAGGCTTCCTAAGGGGTACCGCTTTGCAGAGTCAGAGGTCACAGTTCAGCATTTTGGAGGCGGCGTTCTTCTCTTGCCAAAAAATAGCATCTTTAGTGCTATTACTGCTGCTTTAGAGTGTTTTGAGCCGGTGTTGCAACTCACACGAGAGGATCCGGGGCAACAAGAGTGAGTGGAGATTAATCCTTGATTTTTCTTGATACGAATATTTGTATTTACATCATCAACCAAAGACCCGCCAAAGTTATAGATCATTTTAAAAAATTCAAAACTGGAGAAATTGGTCTCTCAAGTGTCGTAGCTGCTGAATTAGCATTTGGGGTGCAAAAGACCGGGTCTGCAAGAAACAAAGAGGCACTCAAATTATTTTTAGCGCCTTTATTTATCGCGCCTTTTGATGAGAGTTGCGTATGGGCATATGGTGAGCTACTTGCTCAATTAGAAAGGTTGGGCCAACCAATCGGATCTCTTGATACGCTTATTGCAGATCATGCATTAGCTCTAGACAAAGTATTGGTTATAAATAAACAAAAAGAATTTTCAAGAGTGCCTGGATTGCGTTTGGAGAACTGGGCCATTTAAAGAAACGCAATTGTTTCAAACTTAGGCAGCTCAAATAATTTCTTATTTCTTATTGCTCTTAGGTTTTTCTTAGTAAAGCTTTTATTTCTCTCGATTCTTCAATCTCACCTGACTTGAGAGCTTGCCCAACCATAATCAAGGCAGGCGAGCTGCTATCAAACCATGCATCGGCTTTTCCTTGCGCTAGCTCACCAAGCGTGCTGCTCCATAGACGTTCACGTGCAGTGCTAACTGCTTCAAGTATGTGCACTGGCGTATCAGCAGTTTGATTAGGGCTGCGCTCAATCAATTGCTGTGCAATCTTGGCAGTATCTTTACGGCCCATGTAGTACACCAAAGTATCCGCACTTGGATTAGGGATCGGCTTGGTATTTTCTAGGCTATGTTCTTGGCTATTTGCGTTCTCAGTTGCTTGCGCCAAAGTAATAAAAGCAACACTTCTACTAATTCCACGCAAGGTTAAGGATTGTTGTAAGCTTGCTGCCCCAGCTAGAGCCGCAGTAATACCTGGCACCACTTCCACTTCAATGCCAGCAGTTTTCAAAGCTTGGATTTCTTCATCGGCTCTGCCAAAGAGCATTGGATCGCCGCCTTTAAGGCGTACGATCACTTGATAATGCTTGGCCGCATCGACTAAACGCTTATTGATAAATTGCTGAGCAGAAGAAAGCCTTCCACAACGTTTGCCTACAGCAACCTTAATCGCTTGCGGGCAAAGATCGAGCATCTCTGGTTCAACCAAAGCATCATGAAACACAATGTCCGCTTGCTCAAGCAGTTTGGCGCCACGCAAGGTAATGAGATCAGCAGCGCCAGGGCCGGCGCCTACCAAATACACTTTACCGAGGGTGGATGATATGTTTGTCATGATTTCTTGATGGATGGAGCCCTGCTGTTGATGCTGGTATTAATTTGCTTGTAGCAAAGTTCTTTTGCCGCGCCAACTGTTTTGGGTGGTAACGCTAAACAAGTCAAACTGCTTCAGACCTACATCCAAGTCTTGATCTTGGCGTAGTGCAAAACTATCAAATCCAACACGCGCTCCTTGCAAGAGTTGATCAATCAATACATCACCAATCATGCGGATTTCTTTATCCCAGCCTAGGCGATCACGTAGTAGGGCAGCAGTACTAAAACTTCTGCCATCTCTAAAGAGTGGAAAGTAGGCAGCCACAAGCGGCCAGCATTGCTTGCCTGCTTCAATCATGTCGACATGCTTCAAAATGTCATCATCGGCGGCAAACCACACACCGATCTGACCATTTTTTGCTTTAACGATGACATCTGCCTCGTGATGATGTTCAATCCACCAAGTGAATGGCACCAATACTTTATTGATTGTGGATGGGCCATGCGCTAAATCTGACAAGCCACCTTCATCCTGGCTGCCGCTCCACACTTGCCATTCATTAGGAACAAGACTAGGTTTAGCGCCTTTGGGGAAATGCAGAACTTGAGCATGCGCCTTTATCAGGCTAATTGGGTCTGGGCTAGTTTGGCTCATGATGCATCCTTCCCAACTGTTTTTTCATTTTTATCTTCGTTTTTATTTTTATAAGCAGCTTCTTTGAAGGGTGCAACCACTAAGCGACGATAAGTTTGGATAAACGATTCATCTTCACTACGGTTGCTTACGTAAGTATTGATAACGTTCGTAATCACATCAGGGATTTCATCGGCATAGAAAGAAGGGCCAATCACTTTGCCAATGGCAGCATCATTACCTTGTTCGCCACCTAGGGTAATTTGATACCACTCTTCGCCGTCTTTATCGACACCCAGCACACCGATATTGCCAACGTGGTGATGCCCACAAGAGTTAATGCAACCGGAAATATTCAAGCTGATATCACCTAGATCAAATAAGTAATCTAAGTCATCAAAGCGTTCCTGAATAGCTTTGGCAATCGGCAATGATTTAGCATTCGCTAATTAGCAGAAGTCACCGCCTGGGCAAGCAATGATGTCTGTAAGCAAACCCACATTTGGCAGCGCTACTTTTTGCTTTTTGGCTTCTTGCCAGAGCTCATAAAGCTTTGCTTGCTCAACATCTGGTAATACCAAGTTTTGTTCATGAGTAGCGCGTAATTCACCAAAGTTATATTGATCAGAAAAATCAGCAATCGCATTCATCTGCGCGATAGTGGCATCACCAGGCGCAACAGAGCCATGCGGCTTGAGCGACAAAATCACGCTAGCATAACCAGGTACTTGATGGGGCTTCACATTGCGCTCTAACCAACGCGCAAATGCAGCTTTATCAGCATCACCCGCATTGGAGAGAAGTTGTTCTGTTGTAAGTACTGGTAAATTCTTGTAGGCAGGCTTAGTAAAGTGCTTGGCAACCCGATCCCATTCTGCTTTGGTGAAATTGTCATCACCATTCTGAATATGCAGCCACTTGCCTTCAACTTGGCGAGCAAATTCTTCTGGGCCTAAGGCTTTTACCAAAATCTTGATGCGAGCCTTATAGAGATTGTCTCTTCTACCAAAGCGGTTATAAACACGCAGCAGGGCTGTGAGATAGCTGGGTAATAGCTGCCAAGGTAGGTCTTGCTTAATCAGAGAGCCCAGGATTGGCGTGCGACCCATGCCGCCACCAGCGTAGATGTTCGCAGTTAGTTTATTTGCCAGTTCACCATTACTAGCATTGACATTTTTCTTGAGCTCAATGCCAACATCATGACATAGTAAAACAGTGCGATCTTCTTTGGCGCCGTTGACTGCAAACTTAAACTTGCGTGGTAAGTGTGCAAATTCTGGATGCAGTGTTGATCATTGACGAAGTAGTTCGCAGATAGGGCGTGTGTCTACATACTCATCGCCAGCTACGCCAGCAAATGCATCACTCGTAATATTGCGAATGCAATTACCTGATGTTTGAATAGCATGCATTTCTACTTTAGCTAAGTCGACCAAAATATCTGGCGTGTCTTCAAGAGTCACCCAGTTGAACTGAATGTTTTGACGGGTCGTAAAGTGCCCATAACCACGGTCATACTTTTCAGAAATATGCGCGAGCATTCTGAGTTGTTTGGAATTAAACAAGCCATACGGAATAGCGATACGCAGCATGTAAGCATGGCGTTGGTGATACAAACCATTTTGTAGGCGCAAGGGGCGGAATTCTTCTTCGGCCAAGGTGCCATTGAGGCGCCTAGCAACTTGGTCGCGAAATTGGGCAACCCGTTGATCTACAAGGGTTTGGTCAATGTGGTCGTATTTATACATAGCCCACGATTGCCTTAGATTTTCAATATTCCTTCAAATACTGAAAAATAGCTTCTATATAACTAAATTTATATAAAAGACCAGTAAAAACCCATTTTTATCTAAAAGTCTGCTTCAATAGCCAAAGAAAGGCTGGCTTGGTCATTTAAGTCGATAAAAGCTTGTCTTATTACAAAAAATCTAAAAAATATTAAATAAATTACAAAGCGGAGACTTCAATGAAAAAACTAAAGACTGCCGGTCTGCTTGCTGGGCTCATGAGCCTTTTATTCAGTTCAGCTCTTTTTGCAGCAGATACCTCAAAAGTACCATTGCCATTAAGCGCCACTCCTGGGCAAGGATTTACAAAAGAAGGGTTACAAAGAATTGATGCGTTCTTTGCTAATGAAATCGCCAATAATCGCATGCCTGGTGCTGTATTGGCAGCGGCAAAAAATGGCAAACTTAGTATTTACAAGCCTTATGGATATATGGATATATGGATATATGGATAAGGCTAGCAATAAGTCGATGACAACCGATGCTATTTTTAATTTGGCATCCATGACAAAAGTAATGGCATCTGTAGGTGCCTTAACTTTTTATGAAGAAGGTAAGTTGCCGTTAAATGCACCAATCTCCAATTGGTTGCCTCAGTTCAAAGATATGAAAGTAGGACAGGTAGATGCTGATGGCAAGTTAACGACTGTGCCAGCAAAAAATCCTATTACCGTGCAAGACCTATTGCGCCACACTAGCGGTTTAACGTATGGTGGTCGTGGAGCAACGCCAGTACACAAGCTTTATCCAGCAGGTTCAGCCCCCGCAGCTATCCAATACAACTCTCAAGAATTTATTGATAAGTTGGCTAGCACGCCATTGCTGTATGAACCAGGCACTGTCTGGGATTACGGCTTTGGTATTGATGTTGTTGGCATCATTCAGGAGAAGATTGCAGGCAAGCCACTTGGTGGTGTATTGCAAGATCGCGTGTGGAGCAAGGTAGGAATGCCAAACACCACATTTGATATCGCAGAAAAAGATCGCGCACGGCTTGCGCAGCCACTGCCAATAGACCCCATGAATGGCAAGCCACAAAAGGTGGCCATCCTGGAGCAAAAGGTGAAATTTGATTGTGGTGGATCATGCGCATATTCCACAGCGGGCGACTACATTCGCTTCGGTCAAATGCTGCTCAATGGCGGAAGCCTAGAGGGTAAGCGTGTCTTAGGTCCGCAAACAGTAGCCTTTATGACTTCGAACCATCTCAATAAAGACATTAAGAATAACGTTGGACTCACTGAACCCGGGCGTGTTGGCTATGGCTTTGGTCTAGGCGTAGCCGTACGTATGGGGCGAGGTCTATCGGCTATCAATGGCAACGTTGGAGACTTCACTTGGAATGGTGCCTATGACACTATCTTTTGGGTTGATCCAAAAGAGCAAATGGTTGTTGTGATGATGGGTGTAGCCCCAGGTGATATCCGCAAAATTCATCGTGAGCAGCTGAACTCAGTAATTTATGGTGCGCTAGAAAAGTAAGTCAACAAATTGTGAGTTGAAAGTTAAAAAGCCCTGATGATTCAGGGCTTTTTAGTTTGAGCTGCAGCTTTTTACAGTCTAAATGATTGATAGTGCCGGTATAGGTTGGCGATAGATGCAAAGCCAAGAACAACAATCAGAATAGCAAATAGATAATCAATGGTCAGGTAAGTAAAGACACCGAAGTGCAGCAGTATTGCCGCTGCTACAAAAGCGCCGATTGAACCAAATGCCACAAGTTTGAAGTTGGGGATAAAAGCACCCAAAGTGATTGCAATAAAAATAATATAGAGATCAGACACTAGTTGATCTGCGGTGACAAAAACAGTATTGGTAAATTCTGGGTTGATAAATTTTCCCGCCACCGCAATCATCAGAATGCCTGCTAAGACAGCAAAATTGAGCTTTGCCTTCGTCAGAATGATTTTGAGTTGATCGTTCATATTTCAGGTTAGGTTAGCGGAGCGCCATTGCCGTTAAAGACCAGGCTTATGCCTATTCATAAGAGAATGAATGCAACCAGGATCGTAAAGCCAATTTTTTGAGGAAGTATTCTAGGCTATCCATGTAGGCTTCATCATTGCGACCAAACCATTTGTCAAAGCGTTTCCAAACTAGGCGCCCAACGACTAATGGCAAAAGCATGGCAACGATGCCCAAAATAACTGTTAGAGTGGTATCCATCAAGGATGTCTTTCTACGTAAGGGTGTTTAAAAGGCTAAAGAATACCTGTTTTCTGGTGAACTTCTATTTAGTTCGTGTGCATATCATCCAATAGGCTGTATTTAGGGAATGTCAGTGTTTATTGATACAGCAGAGGCCTTATTTAGCATTTTCAGCGATTACCGCCTCGAAAGTAGAAAACATGACCGATGTATCCGTAGATCAAATCAAAGCAATTCGCACAAACATCATGGGAGCTGCAGCAAAAGTTCCTGGGGCACTCATTGGTCTCGGTATCTTATTTATTGTTTTGGGCATGATTGGGGTAACTGGCCAAGTGCTGTTCTCATTCATTTCTGTAAACGTTTTAGGTATTTTTCTCTTTGCAGGTGGCTTGCTTCAAGGTATTCACGCATTTAAATCAACCGGCTGGAAAAGTGTCGGCGTTCAGTTGATCTTTGGTATTTTGTATATCGCCGCAGCTATCTACGTTTGGGCATTCCCAATTCCAGCGCTTGAGGTGATCACTATCTGGCTTGCTGCAATTTTCTTTGTGACTGGTTTCTTGCGTTTGATCTCTGCTTTTCAGCATCGTCAATTTACTGAATGGACATGGATGGCTTTCTCTGCAGTGATTTCTATTTTGATGGGTGTGCTCATCATGAATAACTTCCCTGCGTCTAGCTTATGGTTGCCAGGCCTGTTGATCGCAATCGAATTACTCTTGCAAGGTTGGTCTTTACTGTTCTTGGGCTTTGCAGCACGCTCAGTAACCAAGCAAATCTAAGTAAGTAGTTACAGTTAAGTAAAGAGCAGCAGCCATGGCAATGAAGAAAACAGACCTATATAAGAATCTGGCCTTGACTACTGCTCAACGTATGAAGAATGCAGCCAAAACTCCCAAGCCGGGAACTGCTGAGTCGGTGGCAAAGTCTAAAAAAGAGCTAGCAAAGGCAAATTCTTTGCTAGCCTCTTTGATGGTCAAAGATAAGTCCAAGTGAATATTGCGCAATTCATTCGGTAATTGTGTTGAAGCAAGCATCCTCTTTATTTCTTATTGATTTTCTGAAGGTCTTTGCGGCCCTTCTGATTATTCTTCACCATCTGTCTAGTTATGGTCAGATCGCTGAAGATGCCTATCTAGTATTGCCTGGTGTGATGACTTGACTATTTGAGTATGGTCGTTATGCAGTACAAATCTTTTTAGTAATGACAGGGTACTTGGCTGCTCAGTCCTTAAGCCGTTACGCCAACAATCGATTTAGCGCACAAGGTTTACTTAAAATTATTCTGAATAGCTATCTGCGACTCTTTGCTCCCTACGCTACTGCTTTGATCTTCACAATTCTCTGCGCCTACATCGCGCGTTTTTGGGTCAATGATGAATTCGTTGGTGAGTCTGAGACGCTTTCTCAATTTTTAGCGCACCTGTTCTTCATTCAAGGCATCCTGGGTTTGGATTCTATTTCTGCGGGCGCTTGGTATATTGCGATTGATTGGCAGTTGTATTCAGTATTGGCGATTTTGCTAATCTCTTTTTCGAGTTATCAAGCAGTCATTTGGATCATCAGCATCTTGGCAGTTGCATCTCTATTAACCTTTAATCGCTCCGGAGAATACGAGGCCTACTTCATCTACTTTATTGGTTCTTATGGTCTAGGCGTTTTGGCTTATCTCTCTAATTGCTTTCAGAACCAAGATATTAATCGCGTAGCGAAGATCAATCTTGCGCTGATTGGTGTCGTGATTGCCGTTTCTTTTTTTCAGCAAATTTAGCTGCGTAACTACCTGGTCTGGAGCGCGGCGATTATCTTGCTCTTCTGGGGAAACATGTCTTACCCAGCAAGTGAGCAAGACAATGCATTCTTAAAATCAATCTCCTGGGGCAGCAAGCGTTCGTATTGCGCATTCTTAATCCACTTTGCTTTTATCTTGTTAGCCAATACGCTCTATATCGCGCTAGGTCTCAATGGGCATGAGAGTGGTGCCCTAGCAATATCGCTAATGCTAGCGGTACTTGTCAGTAGCGTAACTGCCGCTAACTATCTCTATCGATGGATTGAAGCGCCTTCAGTTAAGCTGAAGGTTTAGTATTAGGTCGATCAATAAAATCACATTTGCTTAGTGTTAACTAAGTTGGTGGTGATTGCTTGTATAATCACCACACTACTCACACCATAACCCTTTCACATTTTGTGGATGCTTTTGGGGCGACAAGCCACCTTCGGGTGGCTTTGTCTTTTTTAGGAAGACATAAATATCAAAACTGTTGTTTATATTGATGGCTATAACCATTCAGCTAAATCACAACTACCGTTGAAAATTCCCAACTCTAAAATCCAAAAACCAGAGACTTGGTAGATATTTACAATCCCATATCCTTTAAGACGCGGAAGATTTCTCGATAAGCCTTTGGCGGCTTGTTTTGCTCTTTTTCTTTACGCGCATTCCGAATCAAAGTACGTATGTTCTGAATATCCATATCAGGATATTGCTCAATCATTTTGGTGAAGACTTCATCATTGGCAATGAGGCGATCGCGATAGCTTTCCAAGAAGTGCAGCTTTGCAGTCTCGGCTTTGCTTACACCCTGAATTGCATCCAAGCGTTTCTGAATCGCATTCAGCTCTTCTTCATCCAAGAAGCGCATCAACTTGCCAAGGTATTGCTTATGGCGACGAATTGCTTCAAAACTCTTAATCTTGTTCGTTTCTGCAATAGCCGACTTGATGGCCTCATCCAAGGGGATAGTTTTGAGAGCATCGCTACTCAGTGCAGCCAAAACTTCGGCCAATTTTTGGCGTTCAGTCATTTGGCGCTTTAGCTCTGATTTGCTGTGGCCCTCATCGTCCTCAACTAATTTAGGCGTGCGATTCTTCTCATTAATGTGCATGTTGCTATTTTAGACGGGTCTTTACTATTAAGACTATTCTTTGCCTAATTGTTGTTTTAGAAGTTTGAGATCAGAACTTGAAAACAATTGGCTTCTCCCAATGATCGCTGAGGGTTTTAGTTTGCCCGCTTGAACATAGCGTCGTAGGGTGGGAATTGAAATCTCCAGGTACTCTGCAGCCTCGTCGGCAGAAAATGTCTCATTTCTCAGATGTCCGAATACCTGCTCATGATCGTATTCAGTTTCTTTAAATGCATTAATGGCTATCAAGGAAAAAAACTTAATTCTTTCTTTTGATGACATTTTCTTAACTTGCGCATAAATATCTTCAGCAGTTATGGAGTTGCTCATAATTTGACTTTCACATTTTGTAATAGTTTTTGTGGCAATTTATGTAAGGCGAATAAACTTTTTAAGTTGATCGTAAAAATTCTCATGGCTCCCAATTTGGTAAAAATCTATCCAGACAAAGTTGATCTGATTGGTTTCATAAGCAAACTGGTAGGCAACAAGAAGTTCTTGCCTATTAAAGAGAAACTTGTGTACAAAGACTCCATGTAAATCCCCAACTTTTTGTCTTCCGATCCTAGGGTTGCTACAGATTGCCTCGACGGCATCTTCGATTGCCAGTTGAAGGGGCTTCCTAGATTTTTTGACAAACTGAGCAAATGGTTTTTTATAGGTTACTCTCATGACCTAATATTAGATCAATGTTGATTCTATAACAAATCAATAAAAGTGACAAGAAATACCTGTTTTTATGTAATGGTAAATAATGGATAAATAAATTTATCTTGCTTAACTGACGCACATATCATGACTCAAGCAAACACCTACGACTACATCATTATTGGGACAGGCAGCGCTGGCTGTATGTTGGCTAAGCGCTTGACCGAGAATCCTGCCAAGAAAGTTTTGCTGATTGAAGCTGGCAAAAATGATAACTACATCTGGATTCATATTCCGGTTGGATATTTATATTGCATAGATAACCCAAGAGCAGATTGGCGATTTAAGACCGCTAACGAAAAAGGCTTAAATGGTAGATCTTTACTGTACCCACGGGGCCGAGTCTTAGGCGGCTGCTCATCCATCAACGGCATGATCTACATGCGTGGCCAAGCCGGTGATTACGAGTCTTGGGTGCAAGCAACAGGTGACGACTCTTGGCCTTGGCAAAACGCATTGCGTCGTTACAAATCATTTGAGGACTATCACGGCGCAGCTAATCAGTGGCACAGCAAAGGTGGTGAGTGGACTGTTTCTAAGCAGCGCTTGCGTTGGCCCATCATGGATATCTTTAGGGAGGCAGCGGTACAAGCCGGCATTCCTTCATCGGATGACTTTAATCAAGGCGATAACTTTGGTGTTGGTTACTTTGATGTAAGTCAGCGCAAAGGTTGGCGACTCAATACCTCCAAAGCATTTTTACGTGATGCGGCTAAGCGGCCTAATCTCACAGTAATTACCGAGGCCATAGTTAATAAGTTATTAATTGATGATGCCTCTAAAAATTGCTACGGCGTTCAATACATCAAAGATGGTAAAACAGTAGATGTACATTGCAGCAATCGCAATGGCAACTCTCAAGGCGAAGTGATTCTGAGTGCCGGCGCTATTGGTAGCGTCCAGGTGCTAGAGCGAACAGGTATTGGCTCAGCCGCACATCTCAATAAGCTGGGTATTCCGGTGCTTGCAGATTTACCTGGCGTTGGTGAGAACTTACAAGATCATTTGCAATTGCGCATGGTCTACAAAGTAAACGGAATTAAGACATTAAATACCAAAGCCACTACGCTCTGGGGCAAGATGATGATTGGCCTGGGGTATGTGCTTAAACGCTCTGGACCGATGTCGATGGCACCCTCACAGCTCGGCGCATTTGCTTATAGCTCGCCCGAGCAAAAAAGTGCGAACGTGGAGTATCACGTCCAACCATTGTCCTTAGAAAAGTTTGTCGAAGACTTGCATTCATTTAATGCATTTACTGCGAGCGTTTGTAACTTACGGCCTACTTCACGCGGAAGTGTTCATATCAATTCGAGGGATCCAGAAGCGCCACCAGTTATTAGCCCCAATTATTTATCGACAGATGAAGACCGGAAAGTGGCAGCAGAATCTTTGCGCTTAACTCGCAAGATTGTTGAGCAAGCTGCGCTTAGTCCCTTCACTCCAGAAGAATACAAACCGGGCATGCAATATCAAACCGATGCAGAGCTGGTAAAGGCAGCTGGGGATATTGGTACGACGATTTTTCATCCAGTTGGCACTTGCAAGATGGGGCACGCAGATGATCCGATGGCTGTGCTTGACTCCCAACTCCGTGTGAGAGGCATTCATCATCTGCGAGTGGTGGATGCATCAGCGATGCCAACTATATTACTTCCGGCAATACTGCTGCGCCGACCATGATGATTGCGCAGCGCGCTGCAGAATTGCTAACTGGTGAGTAGCTCAAAAATACAAAACAGTTCGCAGTCTCATCCTGGGCTCCCAGCAAGCCACTTATTATTAGCGCTCGCCATCGTTGCGGTGTGGGGAACCAACTTTGTAGTCATTAAGATTTCTCTCGATAGCTTTCCGCCATTTTTCTTTGCAGCTCTGCGATACATCTTTGCTTTATTGCCAGTGGTATTTTTTATGCCAAAACCCAAAGTCTCCTGGGCTAATCTTTGTGTCTATGGCTTGGCAACCGGGGTAGGGCAGTTCGGCGTGATGTACTTTGCGATTGATGGGCGCATTGCTCCTGGCTTAGCCTCTTTGGTGATTCAGACACAGGTATTTTTCACGATTGGTTTTGCGATGTTCTTTGCTAAAGAGGGTTTGCGCTTGTATCAGGCGGTGGCTGTAGCAGTAGCGATGACTGGTCTAGTGATTATTGCGCTGCACACAGATGCCACCACAACTTTCTTGGGCCTTGCTCTTGTGGTGTTTGCTGGTTTCTCCTGGGGGATTGCCAATACGGTTAGCCGCAGGGCTGGCGCTATCAATATGCTGTCTTACGTGGTTTGGGCAAGCTCATTCTCCATTCCACCCCTATTGCTCGTTTCAATCTTTTTTGAGGGTGGTGCCAATCATTTGTGGGAGCTCAACCTTGACTGCTCCCCTAGGAGCTTGGGTAGGTGTGCTCTGGCAGTCCTGGGCTAATACCCTGTTTGGCTATGCGGCTTGGGGTTGGCTGCTATCAAAGCACCCCGCAGCGGTAGTGGCACCTGCACCTTTGCTAGTACCCATCTTTGGAATGGGGCATCTACCTTTTTTCTGGGTGAGGCTTTGCCAAACTGGAAAGTCATGGCGGCTGGCTTGGTAATCGCAGGTCTCGTCGCCAATCTTTTTTGGCCTGTATTGCGAGAGAAAAGTCGTCAGTTTTTTTAAAACAACTTTTATCTCTAGGGGCTAATGTAAAGCCCTAATACAAACCCCTTTTTTTTGCCCCTACATTAGCTGTAACATGACCATTCGTTTCAAGTTGTACCTAAAAAAGAATTTATTTAATTAGCATTTTTAGTCATGGAGACTTTATGAACATTCGTCGTCAAATTTTTGCAGTAGCTGCTACTGCAATGCTTGCAACCAGTGCTTACGCTGCCGATATCAAACTTGGTGTTTCAGGACCATTCACTGGCGGCTCAGCTTCTATGGGTGTGAGTATGCGTGATGGTGTGCGTCTTACTGCGAAAGAGATTAATGCTGCTGGTGGTATCAACGGCAACAAAATCGTTTTGGTTGAGCGCGACGATGAAGCAAAAAATGAGCGCGGCGTGCAAATTGCTCAAGAATTGATTGACAACGAAAAAGTAGTTGCGACTTTGGGTTACATCAACACTGGTGTTGCATTGGCTTCCCAACGCTTCTACCAAGATGCCAAGATTTCAGTAATGAATAACGTTGCCACTGGTTCTATCCTAACAAAGCAATTCCCTAATGCGCCAGAAAACTATGTTTTCCGTAATGCTGCGCCTGACAACATCCGGGCTCCATTGATTGCTAAGGAAGCGGTTGAAAAGCATGGCTTGAAGAAAGTGGCAATTTTGGCTGACTCTACAAACTACGGTCAGTTGGGTCGCGAAGACTTAGAGAAGGCATTGAAGGGCTATGGTGTAACACCAGTAGCAGTTGAGAAATTCAACATTGGTGACGTTGATATGACTTCACAATTGCTCAAAGCAAAAAATGCTGGTGCAGATGTGATTTTGACTTACGCAATTGGACCTGAGTTGGCACAAATTGCTAACGGCATGGCGAAGTTGGGTTGGAAAAAACCAATGATCGGTTCATGGACATTGTCTATGGCAAGCTTTATTGATACAGCTGGCAAGAATGGTAACGGCGCAACAATGCCACAAACTTACATTCAGACTCCATCTACAACAGCTAAGCGTAAAGCTTTCCAAGCAGCTTACTTGAACGAATTCAAGCCAAAGAACAACAACATTGCATCTCCAGTTTCTGCAGCGCAAGGATATGACTCTGTTTACCTCTTGGCGGCAGCGATCAAGCAAGCAAACAGCACAGAAGGACCAAAGATTGTTGCAGCATTGCAAGATCTAAAGACGCCAGTTGATGGTGTTGTCATTGCTTACAACAAACCATTCTCTGCAACTGATCACGATGCTATCAAGATGAAGGATGTAGTAATGGGCGTAGTGGAAAATGGTCGTGTTGAGTTCCTGAACGCTGAGGATGCAACTCCTAAGAAGAAGTAATTCACCTTATAAGGCGGACAATCTGATTATTTATTTTGCACTGCAGCATTAGTAAACGCAAAGCGCCGCCCAAAAAGCGGCGTTTTGCTTACAATGCCGGATTCATTAATAAAACAGTTTTAAGTATTTTCTTTTAGGCCAATAAAAATGTACATGCTTGCACAAATCCTCTCAAGCGGTATCGTGGTGGGGATGATCTATGCGGTAATCGCTTTCGGTTTCCAGCTAACTTTTGCCACATCAGGCACTTTGAGCTTCGGTCAGGGTGAGGCGCTGATGTTGGGTGCTCTAGTGGGTTTAACCTGCGTAGACACTTTTGGCATGAACTATTGGGTCATGATCCCCGTAGTTTGCTTGTTTGGAATGTTGCAGGGTGGCTTTGTTGAGTTCATCGGTGTGCGTCCAGCCATCAAAATTAAATCTGAGTTTGGTTGGATTATGTCCACCATCGCACTCGGCATTATTTTCAAAAACGTAGCTGAAAATATCTGGGGTCGTGATGCATTGCCATTCCCATCACCATTACCAATGGAGCCAATGGAATTTCTCGGAGCAAACATTTTGCCCATGGAAATTTTGGTAGTGGTTGGCGCTTTGGTAATGATGATGTTGGTGGAGTTTTTCAACCGTAAAACGATTTACAGTAAAGCGGTGGTTGCAACTGCAAACGATCGCGATGCAGCAGGTTTGATGGGTATTAACACCAGCGTAGTGATTACCTTCTCTTATGCGCTTTCTTCCTTAACTGCAGCGTTTGCGGGTGTATTGATTGCACCTCTAACATTGACTGGTGCCAGTATGGGCGGCGCCTTAGGCTTAAAAGCTTTCGCGGTGGCGATTATTGGTGGCCTCTCAAGCGGTATGGGAATCATTGTGGGTGGTTTGATTCTGGGAATCGTTGAAACAGCTACCGGTTTCTACATTTCTACTGGCTATAAAGATGTGCCAGGTTTGATCTTGCTCTTGCTAGTGCTTGCATACAAACCATCCGGCCTCTTTGGTAAATCTGCAATTAAGAAAGTTTAATGATGAAGAAGTCTCTAATCCCTCTATTAATTGCGATCGCGGCACTCTTTGCGCTGCCCTTATTTATTCATAATCCGTATTACATTCACTTAGTTGAAACCATTCTGATCTACACCATTTTGTTATTTGGTTTGGATATTGTGGTGGGTTATGTCGGTCAGGTTTCCTTGGGTCACGCGGCACTGTTTGGTATCGGTTCATATACTGCTGGTGTGCTGTACTTCCACTTTGGTTGGACTATTTGGGGAACACTGCCTGCCTCTATCGTGGTGACTGCCATCTTCGGCGGTATCTTGGCATTGCCTGCATTAAAGGTAATCGGACCTTATTTGGCGATGGTGACCTTGGCTTTTGGAACCATTGCGCAGATTCTGATTAATGAGATGACTTGGTTGACTGAAGGCCCATTGGGTATCAAGATCCCTAAGCCCAATTTAATGGGCGTGCCGATGACCAATGCAGAGTACTTCTGGATGGTTGGCATTATCTTGATTCTCTCCATGATCATCGTGGATCGTTTTGTGAAATCACAAATTGGTCGTGCGTTTGAGGCATTGCGTGACAGTCCAATTGCTTGTGACTGTATGGGTGTATCCGTGTATCGTTTTAAAGTGATTGCATTCGTGATCAGCGCCGGCTTTGCTGGTTTGGCTGGTTGCTTGTATGCATACTCAGAGCAATATATTTCACCAAACACTTACAACAACGAACTTGCTGTGTTGTTCTTGCTGGGTATCATCATGGGTGGACGTAAGTCACGCCTGGGCGCTGTCATTGGTGCGGCCATCATTGTGTTGTTGCCAAAACTCTTGGACGATATCTTCTTGTTCCGTATCGTTGCTTCGATCATCGCAGTCGTAGTGGTGGTTGGTGCTGCAATGGCATTGTCGAAAAAAGTGACAACACTAAGACGTGTATCAGTGCCTATCGCTGGCGTAGTTGGCTTGGCAGCATTCTCATTCGGGCTCAATAGCATTTTTCCGATTGGCGCTTGAGTATTTTTGGCTTCATGATTTTGCTGGTGGTGTACTACTTGCAAAACGGTATTGTTGGTTTTGCGAAGAGCTTCTATCAATCTATTGCCGGCAAAGCTAAAACTACTCGCGGTGGATGATTCCATCAGCTTTATTAGTACTGTTGCCAATAAAAACACTGGTGAAGAGCTCTTGAAGGTGGATTCCGTATTGATGCAGTTCGGCGGCTTAAAGGCCTTGAACAATGTTGATTTGAGCATCAAGCGTGGCACTATTCATGGTCTGATCGGTCCTAACGGTTCCGGTAAGAGCACCATGATGAACGTGTTGACCGGAATTTATGTGCCTATCGCTGGTAACGTGCTCTATGCTGGCCAAAGCGTAGTTGGCCGTACATCTTCAGACATCGCACTCTCTGGTATCGCTCGCACCTTCCAGAACGTTCAACTCTTCTGTGAAATGACAGCAATCCAAAATATTTTGGTTGGCTTGCATCACACCTTCAAATCAAGCATGGTGGAGATTGCTTTAAATCTGCCACGTTATAAGAAAGAAGAGGCTGAAGCACATGCTCGTGCAATGGCTCTCCTGAAGTTTGTTGGCTTGGATGACTTGGCAAATGAAGAAGCGCGTAACTTGCCATACGGTAAGCAACGTCTCTTGGAGATTGCCCGTGCCTTGGCATTGGATCCAGAGTTGTTCTTGTTGGATGAGCCGGCGGCTGGTTTGACGGCTCCTGACATTAAAGAACTCTTGCGCATTATTCGTAAGATCCGCGATAGCGGTATTACCTTCATCCTGATTGAGCATCACATGGATGTGGTGATGTCAGTCTGCGATACCGTTTCTGTATTGGACTTCGGTCAGAAGATTGCAGAAGGTAAGCCAGCTGAAGTTCAGGCAGACGAGAAGGTGATTCATGTCTACTTGGGTACTTAATCACCAGAACCATATTGAATCGGAAATACCATGTTATCTATTAAGAATCTTGAAGCAGGCTACGGCAAAGTAAAAGTTCTACACGGCATCAATATTGATGTTCCTAAAGGACAAGTCATTACTTTGATCGGGTCAAACGGCGCCGGTAAGACAACGACCATGCGTGCGATCACCGGCATGATCAAGCCTACGGCTGGTGAGGTCACTTTGGGTGGTGAAAAAATTGACGGTTACGATTCTCATAAAATCGCTTGCTTAGTTTTGGCGCATAGCTCAGAAGGTCGTCGTGTATTTACGACCATGTCAGTTAATGACAACCTCTTGTTAGGCGCCTTCCCACGTTTTACAGGCAGTCGTCCAAAAGGCGATATTAAGAGCGATCTAGAGCGTGCCCTAGAAATGTTCCCACGCTTAAAAGAGCGTCGCAATCAATTGGCCGGAACATTATCAGGTGGTGAGCAACAGATGTTGGCGATGGCCCGTGCAGTAATGCTCAACCCAGAGATTATTCTCTTGGATGAGCCATCAATGGGTCTGGCACCAATTTTAGTTGAGGAAGTATTTAAGATTATTTCTAACCTCAAGTCTCAAGGCGTCACGATGTTATTGGTTGAGCAGTTTGCTGCTGCAGCCCTGAATGTTGCCGACTATGGTTATGTACTCGAGAACGGCAAGATTGCAACGCACGGTCCAGCTGACAAGTTGATGCATGATCCAGCCGTGAAAGCAGCTTACTTGGGTGGTGCTAGCGGGCACTAAGATTTAGCAGTATCCTGTTTGTTAAAAAGTCCTCGAAAGAGGGCTTTTTCTATTGAGATGTAATGCAGTGGCCCACTTAGTTAGTTTTGAAATAGTGAAATTGCCTCACGTATTAGCAGGGCGCGATAACCCATATACATAGCGACCCCTACAAATCCCAGTAGAAATAGCTTGGGGACTAAAGCGCCCTCAGTCACTAGTTCTGAATTGAGAAGGCCCAATGCAATAGCCAAGAAGAATATGGCGCCTAGACTTAAGACAATCCAATTCTCATACTTGCTCACTTGTTGAGTCTGATTGGAATAAGCAAGCACTTGAAAGCCATTGCCTTTTTGATAACCGGAGACTGTCATGATATCGCCATCACTCACAACCATAGGTGTTGAGAATTTGGCTTCAATAGTGCGATCATCTAAATTAAATTTGGATACAAAGAAGCGCTGGTAATACACGGACGAATGATCATGAGTAGGTTTTTCAGGGTTAACGTATTCCAATAGCTCATTATTGAAATTTGTAGCCGTTCCAGAAATAGTGCTCACAGAGCTAGTTAGAAAAGAACTGGGTTTCAGTATCATGAGTAAGGCTCCCAATAGCATGAGAGAGAAAATAAGAAAAAAAGATGGAAGTGGGCGTTTCACGGATTTAAAGTTAGCACACCTTTAATGAACAGGCTAACTGCAATCACTAAAGTGAAGAGCGAGAAAATGAGTTGAGTATGCGGACCACTTAACTTTTTACCTAAGAGGAGTCCAATCAACAAGCCCCCTAGTGCCGCCACCAATATATTCAGGCTACCAGAAGCTGCCGAGAAAATTGCACCTCCACCAGTAACAATAGCAAGAACCCCGAGCGAGGTAGCAACAATCGATTTGATTGGGAGGTCGGTATAGCGTTTGAGTGCTGGGACGATGATGAAACCACCGCCAACACCCAGCAAGCCAGATAAAAAGCCTGCAATGCTACCGGCGAACATCAGTGCACGTGCACAGGGTAGGCTCCACTGGAGTTTTCCAATGGCGGGATTCATTAGGCAGGGGGTGGCTTTCTGCTTGTTTCGGGTACGCCGTAAATTTGATTGCGAGCTTGGCCGAATAAGCGGACGGCTACATATAAGAGAATTAAGCTAAACAAAATCTGTAGTGGTGTATTTGGGAGCTGCGGAGCAAGCCAGAGCCCTATGGGTGATAGCGCTAAACCAAAGAGAGCCATGAACCCTGCTGCCTTGTAGCGCAGGATTTTATTTCTCAGGCCGAGCATAGCTCCAACACTAGAAGCTAGGGCAACGGCGCAGAGCGTAATCGGAGCTGCCTCTGCAATTGGGAGGCCCAGAAAGAAGGCTAGTAAAGGAACTGACAAAATTCCGCCCCCAGCTCCGATGAGGCCCATAAGGAGGCCTACTAGGATACCTAGCGCTGGGCTGATGAGGGTTGAGTGGTCCATTGCAATTTATTTTAGATTAATATATTATATAAATATATATAATATTTATCCAATTGAAAGAAAATTGTGACCACACAGCAAATCCCGCTAATGAAGGATTTTTTGATCCAGAAACCTGGACCTACACCTATGTGGTCTATGAGGGTGATAGCAGCCCGTGCGTCATCATCGACTCTGTATTGAACTACGATCTTAAGTCAGGCAGAACCGGCACCAAATTAGCTGATGAAGTCATTGCTTTCGTTAAAGCACACAAGCTTCAGGTAAGTTGGATTTTGGAGACCCATGCACACGCGGATCATCTAACGGCTGCCCCGTACTTGCAAAGTCATCTAGGCGGTAAGTTGGTGATTGGGGACCACATCAAAAATGTACAGACGGTATTTAAAGGTGTATTTAATCTAGATGATCGCTTTAAAGCTGACGGTGCCCAGTTTGACTACTTACTAAAAGAGGGTGAGTCACTCGCTTTTGGAAGGCTTTCCTTGAAAGCGCTTTTTGTGCCCGGCCATACCCCTGCCTGCATGGCATATGAAATCGGTGATGCAATTTTTGTGGGTGATACTCTATTTATGCCGGATGTCGGTACAGCCCGCTGTGATTTTCCAGGTGGCGATGCAAGGACACTCTATCACTCTATTCAAAAAATCTTGTCTTACCCTGGTCAGACCAAACTCTATATGCGTCATGACTACCCGCCAAATAACCGCCCTGCGACTGGTATGACTACCGTTGCTGATGAGAAGGCAAGCAATATTCATGTGCATGATGGTGTCAGTGAGGATCAATTTGTACAGATGCGTACAGCGCGAGATAAAACCTTGGAAATGCCAACATTAATTTTGCCTTCTATCCAGGTGAATATTCGGGCTGGACATTTTCCTGAGCCAGATGCCAATGGCGTTGCGTACCTAAAAATTCCTTTAAACGCACTCTGATTGTGAGATGACGATGAATATGTCTATCTCAAAAGCGGAGTTAAAAAAGATGCAGTCATCGGCAGATGAAGCCTGCAAGCTCATGAAAGTCCTATCAAATAGGGATCGCATGATGCTTTTATGTGAAATCGGTCAAGCAGAGAAGTGCGTTGGTGAGCTAGAAGCAGCGTTAGATTTGCATCAACCAACCCTCTCACAGCAGCTCACCGTATTGCGTAAGGAAAAGCTGGTTAAAACACGAAGAGAGGGTAAGCAGATTTATTACTCCTTCTCAAGTCAGGTCGCTGTAGCAGTCATGAGTTTGTTATACAAGCATTACTGTAAAAAGTAATTTAAAGAATTATTTAATCGTTTTTAAAAGGAGTTCAATATGAAATGTAACGTCGGTGATATCGATCGCATCTTAAGAATCTCAGTAGGCATTGTGCTGGTAGCGCTTGCAGCTAACGGCATCGTAGGCTGGTGGGGCTGGCTTGGTCTGATTCCTTTAGCTACTGGCATTTTCCGTTTCTGCCCGGCTTACCCATTATTGGGAATTAACTCTTGCGGAACATCTTGCGGCAAAGATTCTTGCTGCAAGTAAATTTTCTAATGTTTGATTTAGACGTATTGAGAAATAAAACTCAATGCGCCTTATTTTCATTTGGAGAACCCGCTTTTTTTGCGTACACGCCGTGCAATAAAAAGATTGCAAAGAAAGCCAGGCCAATCATCTAATGGGTTGTGATGACCTTATCTCGAATTTCTTCGGGGCCGTAGTACAATAGTGCGCCTGATATCAATAGAGTGGCTAAAAAAGCCAATTGGCTTAAGCCGCTCCACAATTTTCTCTTGAACTTGAGGCCCGCTTTGAGGTGAAAGGGTAAAACTGAGCCCAAGGCCATCGTAGCAAGCATTGCGCCAACTCCATGCCACATCAATATTGAATGAGCACCCAATACAGCGCCTTGAATATGAAATTCATGCCCAAGCAAATAGGCTGTGCCTGTAAGTGAGCAGCTCAACATGCCAATGAGAACAAGATATCTTTGCCATGCCGGCATCTTGCCAAGGCGACTGGTGTTTTTCATGGGATGGCGGTGTGAGGAATTTTGATCGCTTGAGCAGAAAAATGGCTTAAGCAGGGATGTTGGGTGTTGCCAGAAATGCTGACCACTTTTGTTAAGGCATCGGCATAGACGCATTCACTAGCGATGACTGAGTAAGACTCTGAAAACTCAATATGCTCGTGATTGAGGGGGTTGACTATATAGCTTTTGGCGTCAGCATCACGTTTTGCAAAGTAGAGGCTGCTAGTCGCAATCGCACCCACCTTCATCTTGCCAATCTGAATGAGCTCATGAGGTTTTGAGGGGTTGCGGATTTGAATATCCTGAGTGAGATTTCCAAAGACGCGCATATCTCCACCAACATTGACTGATCCAGATTGGATGTTGTTAGCAAGCAAGATCTCTACCGCTTTATTAACTGCATAGCCTTTGGCAATACCACCAAGATCAAGGCAGAGCGGGAGCTGAGATTGAACCAGGTTTGGCTCAATAAATTCGAGATCTTGAATACCTCCGAATGAGGGGGCGTTTAAGTTGATATGCCTTGGCAGCAGACCTGCCTCTACTAGGCGATGACCAACCCCACAATTAAATATGCCTTGAGACTTAATGTGAATTTCCTTGGCAATGGCCAGCACTTCGTCAGTCCAAGAGTGAATGTGAATCGGCTCTAAATAAGATCTAGCATTAATTTGAGAAAGCTCGCTATCAGGATCATGAAACCCCATTATGGACTGAGCTTGTTCAATGGTAGTGAAGGCCATCTCTATTGCATGGAGTGAATGCTCCACATCTTCAGTTGAAATTTCAACAAAGCTACCTAAGAGTGGTTTGCAGCGAATCATTTTGCTTTGGGCGATTGGGATTGATTTTTGAGTGCAATGTCATAAAGCACTGCAACTCGTTTGACGCCGTCAGTGAGATGTTTGCAAGAGAGGGTGGCGCCACCAATATTTTGAATGTATTGATTAAGCTTAATGGGATCCGTCGCTGTTTTACCTACAAACTGCTTTCGCCACTGAGCTTCTGCCACTTCGTAGCCATAGGATTCAACGTATTCCAAGATCTCGATGCCAATAACTGCACCCGATGGGCTCAGTGCAACGGCATAAGTAATCATTTCGTGTTTACCGACCACCTCATCTACGATGAACCAACTTCCGTCAGTTGCCCTCCAAATACGATCTCCTTGAAAGGGGTGGCGAATGCTTGAAGCCGAACGCATTTTGTCTTGTAGCTCATCTGTAATGATGATGGGGTTTTTAGCTAAGGCCTTATTAGGCGCTAGTATCTTTTGCGCTTACTCCACAGAGACGTAAATTTTATCGTGCGCTACGATCGGTGCCGTTGTTGCAGCAAGACCAGCTATTAATAGGGGGTTAAGTTTCCAGTTCATTGTCTTTTCTTTAGTTCAGCGGGAATCCGACTTTGACAATGAATTCATTTACTGAATGGCTGTCCCAAACTCGGGCGTTGGAGCACTCGGCTTCACCGCCACCCATGCAGGCATCCTTCAGTTGATAACGCTATGCACCGGTAACCCACCAGTCTTTTGCTGCGTAATGCATATTTGGCCCGACAAAGGTTGCGCGTTGTACTTGATTGCGCAAATTCAATTCTGAGTAGTCGTTGTGGAAGCGAGCCTCAACGCCAGCGGACCATTTAGGTGCAAATCGATAGCTAGCACCTACGAGAAAGTCAAGCATTGATTCTGGTACGTTCCCATTCTCAATAAACTTTAAGCGTTCATTTGCAACGACTACGTTACCTGCCAAGACCAATCGATCGTCAATGAAATTAGATTGCAAAAGTAGGCGCGCTTCAATTTCATTTTTGTTCCTTCCCCAGGTGGGCTCCAAATACAAACCAACGCCAACGGGTGATGTCACTGGATTAGTCAGTCGATAAATGGCCTCTAAGGATCCACCCTCAATGCCACTCTTTCTGTAAGGAGTGGAAGGGTCATGGCTTGATGGCACTCCGTAGCCGCCTGTACAACTTGGACTATCGCCACAAGCTTCTGGATTGGTGTAGTTCTGATTGGCGTTGGTATAGTAGGAGTTGATATATCCGGCAATCTGCAGATCATTAGTTAGGCCATACTCCAACTCAGTTCTCGCTGTCCAGGCATCGTAGATGCCAGCAGCTTGTTGTTTATTGAGCTGTAAGCGCTGCTCAAACTCAAGCTTTCCTTTTGGCTGAAGATCTAGGGTGTAAATCCATCCAAACGCCCCTTCACCTGCATTGGCGAACGAGTAGTGCAAAGCGCTAGCTATTAGGATGCTAAAGGCAACAAGTCTTTTGATGGTTATTTTCATAGTAAGGGTGGTCAGGTGAATAAAAGTAATTGAGAATTGTTCTCAATATACATCAGATGAGAATAATTCTCAATTAACAAAATGACCCTATGTGCTTAGGTGTTGAGATTTGTGTGGAGTGAATGCCAAGCTTGTAAGATCCATAGTTATGGATTCAGAAGCCCTAGTGAAGCTGGTCACAATGAAGATGCCCTATGACAAGCATGCTGGTCGTGCGCTTGCGGACTTGCATGGAAATTATTTGGTCTGGTTTGCTCGCGAAGGCTTCCCTAGGGGTGAACTTGGCCAGCTCCTAGAGCTAAATGCACACCCTAGATCACAATGGCTTACGAGGTTTATTGGCGCCCATGGAGTTGCTCCCCGCACTCTGGGGTAATGTTATTTGGTGTGCACTATTGCTATGACGCGATTGCGTTCATAAGGCACATTGGCTGAGTCCGGCGGACTACTTTGCGAGAGTGTGACCTTGATTGAGCTCTGAGCTTCAATCTTTTTAGTTAGGCTTTGAGCCAAATTGAGGTTGCGGTCATATTGAAACTCAATGCCGGCAACCTTTCCTGACTTAATATTGGAGATCAGTGCCGCTACTTTTTTAGGTGAGTATTGGTCAAAAAAGATCGGATACCAGCTGCCCACAAATTGCCTAGGTGCTGATGCACCCTTCGTGGTTGATTTGATTGACTTACTTTCGGTGCTTTCTACTGCTAGATGAAAGTCGATCCCGGTTTTCTGAATTAGATCAACATAAGAGATTGGGGTGCTCATTTGCGCATCGTCGTTATTCTCGACCCAATAAGCCCAAGCTAATTTTTTGTTGGGGTCATAGACTAATTTATATAGATGACTCGGAATGGTGACCTTGCTTTTACCAATGCTGCCCGCATTGCCAACGGATCCAGTAAACACATACACATCGCCTTGCGCCCGTTTGATGTACATCCTAGTAGGCTCTTCAACTCGTTTTGCCCAAATACCCTGATTGTTTTGCCTAGCTTGCGGCATCATATTTGCCAGGGAGAATGACTGCGCCATACCCTTTTCAGTCGTCATGTCACCGGCTGGTATGTTGTGGCCACGGTCATACTCGCTGCCGCGATAGTCTGCCAGTAGG
The DNA here is from genome assembly GCA_900095165.1 of Polynucleobacter necessarius. Taxonomy (GTDB): domain Bacteria; phylum Pseudomonadota; class Gammaproteobacteria; order Burkholderiales; family Burkholderiaceae; genus Polynucleobacter; species Polynucleobacter necessarius_J. The sequence goes on from LT606947.1 coordinate 29,382, forward strand.
GCGCGTTCATGAAAAGGCAGTCTAGCTTCCTCATAAAACTGATTGGTGCGGCGTGGGTGAGGCGCCTGGAGCTGTTCACTATTGAGCTTCTCAATCGTGTAGATGGGCTTTTTATCTGAAGGCGAGTAGTAGATTGCAAAATCGTCAAAGCAAAGGTCTCGTCCCGCCTGAGTTGTTGTGGGTATTTGCTGGGCTGGGAACAGATCTTTGCATTGATCGAAGAGGGCGAATGCACTTAGCGGGAGCCAAAGCAGGCTAAGTAAGAGAGGTTTGACCAGGAATTTCATTGCATGTCAGTGTAATGAGTACGTCATGAACAAGTAAAAGTCTTGCGTATATCGGTCGTCTACCTTAGCTCTAAAGCAAGTATACATAGGGCTTGATTAGCATTTTGCACGGCTGCTTTACGTCATCGTGAGGTGCAAAGATTGCAAGCGTCTCAACTGGTTGTGAGAACCACTAGAACACTACCGGTAAAAAATTCAGCCTATCGAAATACTAGATGTATTGGGCAGTTAGCTCTTTTAGGGTTGAAAAATTGTAAAAAAGTTGGATTTTGAGTACTTTTTTATTATATGAAATAAGCCCTTACTAACTTATTTAAGTTATTGAAATTAAAGGATTAAATATAAAAATCAGGGGCTGCATTGGAGGTCATCTTTATTTCAAGACCTAAAAGTCATGTAAATGGATTTCTTTATTCTTGACTTGATATAAGAACCTTCTTAGGATGACTCATGTTTTTAATTATTGCATCGCAACATAAATCAGAAGTTTGGTTTTCGGTGTGCTGCAAGACCCTGAATGATTAAATGTTTTTCTACCAATTCGAGTGACTTACAGCTAGCGCAGCCTGCGACGGTTAACGCTAAAGAGTTGTTAGCTCACGCACTGACCCCTGTGTATCGGGTGATGAATGGTTTATTGATCGTGACTGTTTTCATGATCGTGGGACTCTGGCTCTCTGGCAATGGAACTCAAGCAGGTGCTTTTGATTTTGCTCGTATCCTGGTTCCTGATGAAGCGCGTCATATAGTGTGGCAACACGGTTTTGGAATGCTTGATCAGTACCAAGAAGAGACTCCAAAGGCTGTTGCAGATAAAGAAATCACCAATGTGATCTACGGAAAGGCTTCGGTCAGCCCTAGTAGCGGCCTGATGAGCGCCAAACAGCAAACAGTTGCTCTATTGATGCCTTCAGTGGCTCATGCTCAGGTAAAGCCGATCTCTCATTTATCAGATCGCATCCCCACTTCAAAAATTGATCCTCAGGCGCTTGATTCGAAGTTGATGGCATCCATTCAGAATCAACGTGCAGTTGCTGACTTCTTTGAGAAGAAGTACAAGTTAGATCGCGCCAAGATTGAGGAATATGTCTCGAACACCGTGTTGATTGCAAAAGAGGTCAACATTGACCCAGTTTTATTGCTTGCTGTAATTTCAGTTGAGTCGAACTTTAATCCGCTGACTAAAAGTCATGCAGGCGCCGAAGGTTTGATGCAGGTGATGACCACCATTCATAAAGATAAATATGCTTTGTACGGTGGCGCTACTGATGCTGTGAAGCCTGAAGTGAATATTCGGGTAGGCGCTTATATCTTGAAGTATTTGATTGCCACTAGTGGTTCATTGCGCAATGGCTTGAAATATTATGTCGGCGCTGCAAATGCGGATAACGATGGTGGCTATGCCGATAAGGTGATGGCTGAAAGAAATCGCTTGATTGGTTTGTGTCAGCCAACAACACAAAATAAATTAATCTTGAACGGAAAAGATTTGCGTTCGTAAGATCGTTAGTTTTTATCGGGTAAAAAATAAGGCCACTCATCTTGAGTGGCCTTATTGCTTGCACGTGCTAGCTTGGAATTAATTTACTCTGTGTAACTCTACGTCAAATACCAAGGTTGCATTTGTGGGAATGACGCCACCAGCGCCTCGTGCGTCATAGCCCATCTCAGAAGGAATAATGAGAGTGCGTTTGCCGCCGATCTTCATGCCTTGTACGCCTTGATCCCAGCCCTTGATTACATGGCCAGCGCCCAAAGGAAAGCTAAACAGTTGGCCGCGGTCCAGAGAGCTATCAAACTTCTGACCTTTGTTATCTGACGTTTTGTCATCAAATAACCATCCGGTGTAATGCACATTCACATGATTGCCGGCAGTCGCTTCTTTGCCATCACCAACAACGGTATCTATTTTTTGGAGTTCGCTCACGTTTATTTTCCTCTTTGGCTGAAATTGAAGGGCTAGTATATTCTGAGCGTAATCTTTTTGTTCGAGCAAACTAACATGACAAACTTTTGGCCCCATTCTGCATACAAAACCCTTGTGGTCGGCTCGGACAATCGGTTACAGGTAACGGATGATTTTCTGCGCACCTACTTATTGCGTCCAGAGTTAAACCTCGTTCCTGAATCCTGCGATGCAGAGCGTACGCTGCATCAGCGTCTGAGCGAGAGCCCTCGAGCAGTCATTTCAGACCAAGAAATTACTGCTATGGCCGATCCGGATATTCAAGTGAACTATCAAGTTTGGTTGAGGTATCGAGCTAAGCTATTAGCAGCTAGCTCTTTGGAAAACTCCTATATGAGCTTGTTTAAAGGTGACGGCGTAGATGTACCGCCATTATTTATTTCTCAGCTGGCACAAATATTTATTCGACACATCTTGGGTGAAGATTGTCATCCTTTGGATGCTCGTATGGGTGAGATTTTCTTCCGGACTCAAAAGATCACCGTGCTAGAGGACGGCGTCGTGATGGGTGCGGATGACGAGGTGGTAACTCGCAATGCGCAGGCCGGGGAGACTGGCAATATTCTGGATCTTCTGAAGAGTAAGACGATGTCCATGCGCTCGATAGATTTAGATGTCTTGCATGAAGAGAATGCCGATCTCTATTGGGAGAAGAGCGAGGATCATGATTTTGCAGTTCAGCTGAACTTTGGTCAGTCGCCCATCAATCATTTTTGCCGTGTGCTCGAAAAATGGGTGCAACACTTTTTAGGTGCCCAGGTGCGCATTACCCCAATGCAGCAAATTAGCGACCCTAAGTGGTCTTGGCATGTTGGTCTAGATGCTGCGGCAACCGATATTTTGAATAAGCTTTACAACAAAGAGCCAGTCGATTCTGACGAGTTTGAGAAGGTGATTTGTTTATTCCGCTTGGACTTTATTGATGAAGCTGCCCTTACCCAATCTCAGGCTGGAAAGCCGGTGTATATGGCCATTGCCATGAACGATGAAAAGCAACTCAAGCTGAAGCCGCAAAACTTGCTTTTCAATTTGCCCTTAGCTAAAGCTTCCTAAGCAACTGAAGTTGCACCTGTCTTTTTGCGATTGGCGCTAAGCCAAATCAAAGCACCTGCGGTGACTGCAACGGGAAGGAGCGATCCCAGGTTCAGGATATTCCAGCCCTGTGAAGTAATAAGTGCCCCAGATCCAAATGAAGTGAAGGCCATGGTGCCAAACACAAAGAAGTTGATAGCTGCTTGAGCTTTGTCACGTTCTTCTGGGCGGTAAGCTGTCATCGCTAATGAAGTGGAGCCAGTAAATAAAAAGTTCCAACCAACACCCAATAAAAATAGTGCAATTAAGAATTGATGCAAGTCGGTACCGGAAAGTGCGATTGCAATACACAGAAGATTGAGGGTTACACCAACACCCATGATCTTGAGTGTGCCAAAGCGCTGAATGAGTGAGCCAGTAAAAAAACCGGGCGCAAACATACCAATCACATGCCATTCCAATATCAGTGCCGTCTCGGAAAAGGGTAGTCCACAAATTTGCATGGCCAGTGGTGTCGTCGCCATCAGCAGGTTCATGACACCGTAGCCCAAAGAGGCGCCAATCACAGCAACCATAAAGACGGGTTGGCGAAAAATGGTCTTTAGATCCCTGCCATCAGAAAGTGAGTGCTGGGTTTTGAATTCTTCTGGGAAGTGGATGAACTGCATCACGATGATCCCGATTAAGCCAGCTATCGAGAGGGTGAGGTAAGCGCCCAAGAAGGCGGTATCAAAGAAGTCTTTCGTCCACGAGGCAAGATTGGGTCCAATGACCGCCCCAAGAATTCCCCCAGCTAAAACCCAAGAGACCGCCTTATCTCGTTGGGTGGCCACGGTTAGCTCAGCAGCTGCAAATCGATAGAGCTGCCCATTGGCGCTGTAGTAGCCCGCAATAAAGGTGCCGAGCACGAGTAGCCAGAAGTTCTTGGTAATGGCGGCATGGGCGCACAGGAGTGCGGAAAAGACGGCTACCAAGAGGCCTAGTTGAAAGGAAATCTTCCGACCAAAGTAATTTTGGGTTTTGGCCACAATCGAGGTTGAGAATGCGCCCCCTACAACGTAACCCATCACCGGCAAGGTAGCCATCCAGGTAACCGGGCTCAGACTGAGCCCAACTAGGCCATTAATGGCGATAAAGGTCACATTATTAGTCAAAAACAAGCCCTGGCAGAGAATCAACAGCACGAGATTTTTGTTGAGTAAGGGGTGCTTGTTAGTCATGTATCGCAGTTTACGTCGTAAGTAAGTGGTGGATTCCCTTAAATTGGCCAACTTCAGCCAATTTGGCGCCTAAAAGCCCTTAAATTGCTGGGGTCGATGATTTAAAATGGCTGTCTCGGTCCAGTGCGTGAAATTACACCTAAGATAGCCAAAAGCGCCTGAAGTGTTTCGTGCGGAATGCGAGAGTAGTTCGATATAAGACCGGGCCCTAATATTTATCCATATCGAGGAAACATCAATGGCTTCAGAGAAATCAAAGATCATTTACACGCTGACAGACGAAGCACCCTTATTGGCGACCTGTGCATTTTTACCAATCATTCGTACTTTTACAGCACCGGCTGGAGTGCGGGTTGTAGAGAGCGACATTTCTGTTGCAGCACGTATTTTGGCGGAATTCTCTGATTGTTTAACTGCTGAGCAGAAAGTTCCTGATAATTTGGCTGAGCTTGGCCGTATGACTTTATTGCCTGATACCAACATCATTAAGCTGCCCAATATCAGTGCTTCAGTTCCACAGTTGCTCGCTGCCATTAAAGAATTGCAATCGAAGGGCTACAAGATCCCTGATTTCCCAGATGATCCTAAGGATGACGCTGAAAAATCCATTCGCACTCGTTACTCCAAGTGCTTGGGTAGTGCAGTAAACCCAGTATTGCGCGAAGGTAACTCAGATCGCCGTGCACCGAATGCTGTTAAGCGTTATGCCCGTAAGAACCCACACTCTATGGGTGAGTGGAGTCAAGCTTCCCGTACGCACGTATCCCACATGCATGGTGGCGACTTCTACGCAGGTGAGAAGTCAATGACTATGACTAAAGCATGCGATGTGAAGATGGACTTGGTAACCAAGGGTGGCAAGACGATTGTTCTTAAGCCAAAGGTCTCTTTGCTTGCTGGTGAAATTATTGACAGCATGTATATGAGTAAAAAAGCGCTCTGCGAGTTCTACGAAAAAGAGATCGAAGATGCTTATAAGACTGGCATGATGTTGTCTTTGCACGTGAAGGCAACCATGATGAAGGTGTCACACCCAATCGTGTTTGGTCACGCTGTCAAGATTTTCTACAAAGATGCATTTGAAAAGCATGGTAAGTTGTTTGAAGGGTTGGGCGTTAATCCCAACAACGGTATGAGCAGCTTGTATGACAAGATTAAAACTTTGCCAGAATCTAAGCGCGAAGAGATCATCCAAGATTTGCACGCTTGCCATGAACACCGCCCAGCATTAGCGATGGTGGATTCTGCTAAAGGCATTACCAACCTTCATTCACCAAGCGATGTGATTGTAGATGCGTCTATGCCAGCGATGATTCGTGTTGGCGGCAAGATGTGGGGTGCTGATGGCCGTTTGCATGACACTAAAGCAGTTATCCCAGAAAGTACTTTTGCCCGTATTTACCAAGAGATGATTAACTTCTGCAAAACTCACGGTAACTTCGATCCAAAAACCATGGGTACAGTGCCAAACGTTGGCTTAATGGCTCAGCAGGCAGAAGAGTATGGTTCACATGACAAGACTTTTGAAGTCCCTGAAGCTGGTGTAGCTCGCATTGTTGCGGATGATGGCGCTGTATTGCTCGAACAGAATGTGGAAGAGGGTGATATCTGGCGTATGTGCCAAGTGAAAGATGCGCCGATTCGTGACTGGGTCAAGTTGGCAGTAAACCGTGCACGTTTGTCCAATACTCCAGCCGTGTTCTGGTTGGATGAGTACCGTCCACACGAGGCTGAGTTGATCAAAAAGGTGCAAACCTATCTAAAAGATCACGATTTGACTGGTGTAGATATTCAGATCATGTCTCAAACTCGCGCAATGCGCTACACCTTAGAGCGCATCATTCGCGGTAAGGATACAATCTCTGTAACGGGTAATATTTTGCGTGACTACCTCACTGACTTGTTCCCAATTATGGAACTCGGTACTAGTGCCAAGATGTTGTCTATCGTGCCGTTGATGGCAGGTGGCGGCCTCTTTGAAACTGGTGCGGGCGGCTCCGCTCCTAAGCACGTTCAACAGTTGGTTGAAGAGAACCATTTACGTTGGGATTCTTTAGGTGAGTTCTTGGCCTTGGCCGTTTCTTTGGAAGATATCGGTGATAAAACCAATAATCCAAAAGTGAAAATCTTGGCTCGCACTCTAGACGAAGCAACTGGCACATTGTTAGATAACAATAAGTCTCCATCACCACGCACTGGCGAGTTGGATAACCGCGGTAGTCAGTTCTACTTGGCGATGTACTGGGCCCAAGCCTTAGTTGCACAAACCGAAGACAAAGAACTGCAAGCCCACTTTGCTCCGATTGCAAAATCTTTGACTGAGAATGAGCAAAAGATTGTTGCTGAGTTCAAGGCTGTACAAGGCAGGCCGGCTGATATTGGCGGCTACTTTATGCCTGATCAAGCCAAGTTCAAAGCAGTGATGTGTCCAAGCACTACACTCAATGACATCTTGAAAAAAGCAGCAGCTTAAGCTGAGTTAGCTTCATTAAAAAGGCAAACCAAGCGGTTTGCCTTTTTTCTTATGCATCACTGAAACGCTTAGGCGTTCATATACTGCTCTTCTTGATAGGTGCCTAACCCATTGTGGCCTGTATACCAGGAGAATGGCCAGAAGCATCCCTGAGAGTGAGCCCTCCATAAAGGAGAGGACAAGTAGCCCTAAAAACCAACCCAAAGGATCGCTGGTTCCAAATGAGGCAATTTGAAAATACTGCTGCAACCCATAAATGAGTAAACCAGTTGCAAAGGTGCTGATGAATGCAGCCAAATAGCCGTTTCCCAAAATCAGAATAAATAAATGCTTGGGCAGAAGCTTCTGAACTGTTTTCATAACGGCGTAAGCAATGAGTGCTGGAATGATGCTGACTAATAAGTAATGCCTTGAGGCCTCAACTAAGTCTCCGTTAATGCCAAATACCCCAACGAGTGCAACGATAAATAGTAGGGTGATGGCGCTCCAGAATCCGAATAAAGCAACGAGGAGCGAGGCTCCAAAAAAGTGAAAAGAAAGATCGATCAAGTTGTCGATATTGCTATTAGGGAGATGGGCGCGAATATTCCAGGCAAGCGCTAATAACAGGATGCAGGAGATAAAGATATTTCTGAGGCGCGGTTGCAGTAATACGCCATTGCGGCTTTTATAGATGCCTAATAAGAAAATGGCGGTTGCAGACAAAATCCATGCCATATCAGCCTCATAAAAGGGGTAAAAACCCGATTTAACCCGTTTCTCTTGCTTGAAGGTATTGGATTTAACCCTATCAATTAGAAAGGGGTTCAGCAATAAATCCTGAGTCATAGGAGAATGATTGCATCCACTCAAGAGAGATTGATATGCACCTAAATGATTCAAAGCGACTTTCTCAGGAAGTTACCCCTAAGGCGGTTTTTGAGGGTCGTCGTGACTTGATTAAAGGTGCTGCTGCTGCTGGCGCTTTTGGTCTTGCGCTTGTGCCTTGGTTTTCGCGTGAGGCACTTGCAAGTAATCCGCAAAAGTTCCTCGCTACACCGAATCCCAACTTTATCCTGAAGGATGAGTCGACTAGTTATAAATATGTGACTGGCTATAACAACTTCTATGAATTTGGAACGGACAAGTCGGATCCGGCTGCTTATGCTGAGAGCTTACAAACGCGTCCATGGACGGTAGCGATTGAAGGTTTGGTTAAAAAGCAGGTGATCTTGGATATGGATGCATTACTCAAGCTCGCTCCGATGGAAGAGCGTATCTATCGTATGCGCTGTGTTGAAGGCTGGTCGATGGTGATCCCTTGGAATGGCTACCCCTTATCCAAGCTACTCAATCAGGTTCAGCCTTTGGGTTCGGCTAAGTATGTTGAATTTATTTCCTTGGCAGATCGTAAGCAAATGCCAGGGCTCAAGAGTCAGATTATTGAATGGCCTTATCGTGAAGGCCTGCGATTGGATGAGGCAATGAATCCGTTGACTCTGCTCATCTTTGGTCTTTACGGTGAGACTCTGCCAAAGCAAAATGGTGCCCCAGTACGCATTGTGGTTCCCTGGAAGTATAGCTTTAAGAGCGCTAAGTCGATTGTGAAAATTCGCCTAACAGAGGAAATGCCCAAGACCAGTTGGAGTCAGTTCGATGCAAGGGAGTATGGCTTTTATTCCAACGTTAATTCTTTAGTGGATCACCCACGCTGGAGTCAGGCGACCGAGCGGCGTATTGGTGACCCTAAGGGCGTCTTTGCTCCGAAAATCAAAACCCAAATGTTTAATGGGTATGGCGATCAAGTGGCAAGCATGTACTCTGGGATGGATCTGAAGAAGTTTTATTAAGTCTATGTGATAAGTAAAGCTTAATGAAGTTATTGATTTTCCTGCTGGCGCTACTACCCTTAGATCGTTTGATTTTCTTAGGGCTTACCGATGACTTAGGTGCCAACCACATCGAGCTCATCACGCGCTCAACTGGAACATGGGCGCTAGTCTTTCTGTGCTTGACCTTGGCGATGACGCCATTGCGTTTACTGACAAATTCAGTGGCATGGATTCGGTATCGCAGAATGTTGGGCTTGTTTAGTTTTTTCTACGCCTGCCTGCATTTTGGTATTTGGCTGTGGCTAGATCAAGACTTTGATCTAGCAGGCATGCTTAAAGATGTCGTGAAGCGGCCATTTATCACCATGGGCTTTATTAGCTTTGTATTGCTAATGCCGTTGGCCTTGACTTCTACTCATTGGGCTCAAAGAAGACTAGGGCGTCGTTGGGCGCAACTACATCGACTGATCTATCTCATTGCTTGCACCGTGATCCTGCACTATTGGTGGCACAAGGCGGGTAAGAGCGATCTCGATACCGTGACAATCTATGCAATCGTTTTGTTAATACTGTTATGTTGTAGGATTCCTTATATCCGCAAGCTTTTGGGCAAGCAACTCATCACTTAACATCACCCCATCTATGACTCTGTTTTCACATTCTCGCGCTTCACTGTTTTCGATATTGAGTGCGCTACTGATTGGTCTGGGATCATCGCAGGCCATAGCTCAGCAAAGCGACCAAGCGGTCAATACCATAAGCCTCTCTAGATGTTCCTCGCTACCTAGGAGCCTGGTATGAGATAGCGAAGTTCCCGAACTGGTTTCAGAAAAAATGCGCTTCTAATACCAAGGCTGTATACACCGCTAAGCCAGATGGTAATCTTCGAGTGCTTAATAGCTGCAAGACTGCTGGCGGAGAGACTTCGGAGGCGGATGGCTTAGCTCGTCAAATTGGCTCCAAGGATTCCCCAAAGTTGGAAGTGCGCTTTGCTCCAGAGTGGCTTTCATTTTTACCAATGGTATGGGGTGATTACTGGGTGATTGATTTAGATTCGCAATATCAGGTGGCAGCTGTAAGTGATCCGAGAAGAGAGTATCTTTGGGTTTTATCAAGAACACCCTAGATGGACCCTAAAGTCTATGCCGATTTATTGCAGCGCTTGAAGCAACAACAGTTCGATATTCAAAAGCTCGAACTCACTTCCCAGAAAAATTAACGTGCCTGAAAAGCGAATCGGCAATTACTTGCTGCCTCCCGGAATCAATATCTTCGAGCGTGGGTGGTTATCGGCAAATAATATTTTTCTTTTCAGTAATGAAGATGTTTCTTTGGTTGATGCGGGGTACTGCGCTCATCAACAGATGACTGTTGATTTAGTTTCCAATGCACTTAAGCAGTATGACTTGAAAACACTCAACAAAGTAGTTAATACCCATTTGCACTCAGATCATTGTGGTGGCAATGCGGCCCTATCGGAGCGATTTGAATGTGAGATCTGGATACCAGAAGCCGAGGCAATTGCTGTGCAAAACTGGGATGAGGCCATACTTAGTTTTCACCAATTAGGACAGGAGTGTCCGCTCTTTAATCATCATGCTCTCCTAGTGCCTGGCGAAGAAATTATCTTAGGTCCATATCCCTGGCAAATTATGGCAGCACCTGGCCATGACAACCATTTCATCATGCTCTATCAGGAGCAGCACCAAATCTTGATCTTGGCCGATGCGCTGTGGGAGGAGGGCTTTGGAGTTATCTTCCCCGAACTCTGGGGTGAGGGTGGTTTTGAGGAGGTGGCGCAGACGCTAGAGTTGATTGAAGGGCTCTCTGTTGCCTTGGTTATTCCAGGACATGGCAAACCTTTTACTGATGTAAAGAGGTCAATTGAGACTGCTAAATCCCGCCTGGATTGCCTCTCAAGCGATGCTGATCGCAATGCCCGTCATGGAGCTAAGGTACTCCTAAAATACAAATTATTGGAATGGCGTAATCAGGAGCTGGCAAAGGTGAATGAATGGATTTCAACTGCACCAGCGCTCGAAAGTATCCGTCACCAAATGAATCTCGGTACAGAAGAATTTCAAGCTTGGTTAGTGCAGGCTTTAGCGAGGTCGAAAGCGGCGACGATTGAGAAAAATCACCTCATTAATCTTGATTAATTTTTTTAATCAGAAATTAAACGATAGCTTTCCGTAAAAAGACCAGTCGTAAACGGGATAGCTCTGCACCACCTGTTTGCTTGCCCCCACCGCAAATAAGAAGTGTTTACTGAGTCGATGAGTCACCATGGCATCTAGCGGGACGAACCAGCCACTGCCTCCACCCGTGTTCCAGGAGATTCCATTCTCATCCCAAAATCGAAGCTGAGTATTGGGGGTGAGATTAAAGCCCAGTGTCCGGAAAATATTGAGGTTGCGAACGAGAGGTGGTTGGTTGGGATTATTGGCAAATGAATTACCTTTGGTATCGAACCAGTACATATATCGCAAGAGTGGTGAAAAGTCTGAAAGAGGCGAGTCAGACCCTTTATTGGGCACGTATACCGTGCCTATCTGAGGCCCAGCCGCCCATTGCCCATTGTTACCAAACGGAAAGACTATTCGACCGCCCAAAGTACCTTCTCAATTTTTAAGAATGCTGAGGTGATTTCTCCAGATGGTAAGCATTGTGTTGCCGGCGCTATAAGTGCCGGATGATTGTTGTGGAAGACTGGGCCCATAAGTGGAAACATAGGAGGTATCTAGCCTCATGGTGCCACGCCATTGATCAACCTGTAGAGAGGTTGGTAGTAGTGCAGCTTGAGGGTGTCGCTTTGCGTTTGCTCTCCGTAGGTATTGTGATAACCCCAAAATTCGAGTACCCGTTGACTAGAGTGCTGATCGGAGGCTTTCTCCAAATTTAAAAATCCTCCCGAGAACTTGCTTTCATCAGCCATTGCTTTTCCCATCAGCCCCATCAGAGCTAATGAAATCAGTAAGTGAATCATAATCCGCAACAATGCCATATAGGCAGCAATATAAATGACTCAGTTAATTACAGAAGATAAGCAGGGAGAATATGGAACATATAGTACTAGTAACTGGCGCTACCGCTGGCTTTGGAGAGGCAACTGCTAGACGATTTCTGGCCAATGGGCATAAAGTAATTGCTGTAGGCAGAAGAGTGGAACGCTTAGAGGTATTAAAAGCATCTCTTCCAGCGGAGCAGCAGAAAAAATTACTCACCTTGGCTGTTGATGTTTGTGACAGCGTGAAGGTGGATGGTATTGCGGCAACATTGCCGGCAGGCTTTGCCAGGGTGACGGTGCTGGTGAATAACGCTGGATTGGCTTTGGGCTTAGAGCCAGCGCATCAAGCATTTCTCTCGGACTGGGACAGGATGATTGATACCAATATCAAGGGCCTAGTTCACATGACACGCGCTTTCTTGCCGGGAATGGTGGAGCGGAAATGTGGTCATGTGATTAACCTAGGCTCTGTGGCGGCAAACTATCCCTACCCAGGTGGCAACGTTTACGGTGGTACTAAAGCCTTTGTGCAGCAATTTAGTTTAAACCTCAGAGCGGATTTAATTGGTACACCAGTGCGCGTTACTTGCGTTGAGCCCGGCATGTGTTCGGGTACAGAATTTTCTAATGTGCGCTTTAAGGGTGATGACGATAAAGCTGGCAAGGTTTACACCGGGGTTAAAGCATTGACCGCAGATGATGTGGCAGAAGCTATTTATTGGTCTGCTAACTTGCCAAGCCATATGAATATTAATTTAGTCGAGCTGATGCCGGTACAGCAGGCCTTCAATGGCTTTAATGTTCACCGTGGTGAGTTTTAAAGAAATATTAGGGTAAAGTTACCAATAGGTAAATCTAAGGTGTATATAAAAACGAATAAAGGAGGCAGTATGTCAGATCAAAATAACCAAGCCAGCCGACGCAATGCCATAAAAATGGGCGTCGGTCTTGCAACTCTTGCGACAGCTGGTGTTGCAGGACAGGCGCAGGCAGCAGAGGTCAAAACCCCTTTTGCTGTGAATCAGATTTACATCCCAATTGCAGGTAGTTCACAAGAATTTCCGGTTAGAAGGATTTACTGCATCGGTAGAAATTATGCAGCGCATGCAAGATAGATGGGGTCTGATCCAACTCGTGAGCCACCATTCTTTTTCCAAAAGCCAACTGACGCAATTCAGTTTGTTGCCCCCAATAAGATTGTTGATCACCCCTATCCAACCTTAACCAAAAACTATCACTATGAAGTGGAGTTGGTAGCTGCGTTGAATAAAGGTGGAAAAAATATTCCGGTTGAGAAAGCCCTGGATTATGTCTATGGTTACGCACTTGGATTGGATATGACGCGTAGAGACTTGCAGCGTTTTATGGGCGACCAGAAAAAACCTTGGGAAATTGGGAAGTCCTTTGATGACTCTGCACCTATTGGCCCTATCTACACTGTTGATAAGGTGGGGCATTTTAAAAAGGGCGCCATTGCACTGTCAGTGAACGGTGTTACTAAACAAAGTGCCGATCTGAGTCAGATGATTTGGTCTGTTGCGGAGCAAATTTCCAAACTTTCTGAGGCGAATGAGCTTTTCCCTGGCGACATTATTTATTCAGGAACTCCTGAAAATGTGGGTCCAGTTGTCAGGGGTGATGTCGTGCGCTGCACGATTGCAGGTCTGCCAGATTTAGTTGTGAAAATTGTTTAAATAATGATGAAAATTCTGGCGAACCTGTTTTGCTTTGGATTATTAACCTTCTTGTGTGGCGCGCACGCTGTTGAATATCGCTTTTATTCAGCAGCTGGCGTCAAGGTTCCTTTGATTGAATTATCTCAATTATTCAATCAGGCGCAGTCTGGCAGCAAGATAGTGAATTATTTTGATACAGCTGGCTCTGCAGAGAAGCAATTTTTAGGGGATCCTAAGAGCGCTTGCTTGGTGACAACTCTAACGCCGCTATCAAGTCCGGCATCCTGAAGGGTCAAGATCAGACCCCCTTGGCTGACACGCTAGCAGGTTTAGCATCATCGAGCGCGGTGAAGCCGACAATTGCAAGCACCCAAGAACTTCGTAATGCCCTATTAAATGCAAAATCGATTGCATTTTCTGATCCCGCTAGAGGCGCAACGGTAGGTAAGCATTTCGAAGAAATGATCAAAAAGTTAGGTATTGATAATGAGGTAATGGCAAAAGCGACTCTTGCTAGCGATGGCGTGGAAACCATGAAGTTGGTTATGGCGAAAAAAGTAGAGTTAGGCGTGACGCAAATTAGTGAGGTGATTCAGGCTGATCGTAATACGCTAGTTGGGTCATTCCCTCGCGAGTTTGAGTTGGCTACACGCTATTCTTTGTGATGCAAAGATCCATCCTCACCTGAAATTTCTTCCTATATCGCTTTGCTGCAATCTCGCTTTGGATCGCAGGTGTTCAGTTACAACGGATTACGCCCAGTCCAATAAGCACCCAACTACTATTGCAGTGGTTTGATGATTAGGATTGTGTGGGTTTCCACTTGTAAAACTTGGGATAGACGCGCATCACCACTGGCCCGTCAAAGTCCCAAGATTTACAGGTTCCTAAATAGAGTGGTGGCTTGTTGTCATCTGGATCAAATAACGCCCCAGGAATGGATTGAAAAGCCGCTGTTGCAATATTACTCAGCAGCTCTCGTAAGTGCGTACACCCCTTAGTCCCACCAAGATGTTCATTGATCGTTTTACGCCAACCTTTACCAAGGCGCTCACCAATTAGCGCATCCATCGGTGGTATGACTTGAGGACATTCTGGGTGAGGATGGCTATCCATCGCCACCTCAATTGCTTGAATGATTAATTCTGTATTGACGGTAATGCGAACCCACATATCGTGAAAAGCTTGGCCAGGCTTTCAGGTTTTTCCACCAGTAGTGAAGGGATGAAATTTGAAATCCCGTAAATGGGCCTCAATGTCCCACAAACCATCTTCTCGGGCATAGCCCTGAAAAGTAATTTCACGAGTATGTAAGGGATTTCTAGGGGCTGGGGTGGAGAGCATGGCGGTAGTATGTAAGAAGCTAAGAGATTGTATATGGCAATCATAACGGCTTCATTTTACGGTCGCGTAGTCACTCTGCTTTGTAGTATTCTCGGCAACTATGGCCAAACCAATTTCTCTCGAAAAAATATTATTTAGCCAAGGATTTGGCACAAGACGCTTTTGCAGCGATTTAGTCTATGCCGACCTAGTTAAGGTCAATGGTGTTTTGGCGGAAGATCCTGAAGAGCGAATTCCGACAGAGGGCTTGATGCTGAATGTAGAGGGCAAGGACTGGGAGTTTCATGAAAAAGCCTATATTGCTTTTAATAAGCCTCCAAACTATGAGCGTTCCCACAAAACTACGCATCACCCAAGTGTTTACAGTTTGTTGCCTAAGCCTTTTGTAGGGCGGGGCTTGCAATGTGTTGGTCGCTTAGATTTTGATATCACTGGTTTAATTCTAATTTCAGATGATGGCCAGTTTATTCATAAGATGACCACGCCAAAGAAGAATATTGGTAAGGTGTATGAAATCACCACCCCAGAGCCTATTACCCAAAAACAGATCGACCGCTTGCTAAATGGTGTTGTGCTGGATGATGATCCAAAACCTTGTTTTGCCACGGCATGCAAACAGCTCGGCGAGAATACGCTAGCGATGATTATCGTTGAGGATCGCTACCACCAGGTGAAGCGAATGATGGCAGCGGTGGGCAATCATGTTGCCAAGCTGCACCGTACTGAAATCGGGCAATACCTCATGCCTGAAGATTTGGATGAGGGTGAGTGGCGTTGGCTATATCCGGAAGATTTGCAAAAGTTATCTAAAAGCGTGGATGCCCCTAGTGCCTAAGCTAAAGCAAGTTCCAAGCGATTTTGATTTTGAAAAAATACTGCCCGAGTGGAAAATGAACCGCAACACTCAAGAGTTATCTCGAGTCTTTGAGTTTAAAGATTTTAGGGATGCATTTGAGTTTATGGGGCTCTGTGCGAACTTGGCTGAGGAGTTGAATCATCATCCAGACTGGTCTAATGCATGGAATATGGTGTCAGTGCGTTTAAGCACCCATTCAATAAAGTCTTTGACTGAGCTTGATATCACCATGGCTTGCGCCATGGATCAATTTTCCCTTGAAGTTAAAGGCTAGTTCGTTTACTGAACTTCCTCGTCATCTTCATCTTCGGAAGTAATGCTCATGAGGATGGTTGCAAGCAGGCCATAAACAACTTCGGTTGCGATCATGCCATCTTCGTCAAGCTCGTCGATCAGGTCGTTTAAGCAATCTTCTGTTTGCTCATTTAAGAGTGTCATAGCGCATTCGCATCCATAGTCAAAATCTTCGTCGTTTTGGGTTTGAGTGTCGTTTGTCATATGAATCCTTTAAGTGATGATACAGAATAGCAAATAACGCCCCGCTAGCCCAGCTCTATTATTTAAGCAAAACAAGAACTTCTTTGAAGACTGGATTTTTAGCGCTCATGAGCCACTCAAATCCCAGCATCTCT
Source organism: Polynucleobacter necessarius (assembly GCA_900095165.1). Taxonomy (GTDB): domain Bacteria; phylum Pseudomonadota; class Gammaproteobacteria; order Burkholderiales; family Burkholderiaceae; genus Polynucleobacter; species Polynucleobacter necessarius_J. Next base: position 45,686 of record LT606947.1, read on the forward strand.
CCGGTGACGAGTCTTACCCCGGCAGTTTGAAGTCGGTCAAGCGCGATTTTCTTATCGAGCGCTCTGCGCGAGCCAACTCCATCTACCACCACTGATACGTCAAAGCCTTCATCGATCAGTTTGAGCGCTGTTTGCATCAGGCAAACGTGGGTTTCGCATCCCATCAAAATGCATTGCTGGCGATTGCGAGGAATTGCTGTAGTAAGTCCATCAGCACAGGCGTTGAAATGCTCTTTGCTAATAGTGGTACTGCAAAAAGACTTGATGGATTCAATATTGCTACCCAAACTGCTTGGACTCTGCTCCGTGCCAATGATTGGAATCTCGAGTAGTTGAGCAATTTTGGCGGTGCGGATACATTGATTCAGCACGTCCTCGCCATGATCTATTGCGGGCATCAAGCGCCCTTGTAGATCGATCAAGATCAAAATGGATGATTCTGAATGAATTTGATTGGATGTGTTCATGGCCATTGGGTTTATAGAGAAAGGCTAACAGTTTTAAAGTCGGGATCATCATCAAGATTGCTAATCTGAAATCCTAGATCGGAAACTAGATGTAACATTTTGAGGTTCTTGCTTAGGACGTATCTCCGCATTTCTTGTAAATCATTTTCTTTTGCATGCGCAATGAGGTCAAGCATCAAATGCGTTCCGATGCCGTGTGCAGTATGGTTATCGCTCACACTCAGGGAAAACTCACAGATGTTTTGATTGGGTGGAGTTACGTAGCGTGAAATATCGATAATTTCCTCCGACCCAAATTGACATGGAATCACCGCAACCAAAGCCATCTCTTTTTGTAGTCTAAATGTAGGATGCCATCTAGAAAATCATCCGGCAATTTAGAGATGGCATGTGCAAAGCGCAGGTAGCGACTTTCGGGGGAGAGATGAATAAAGAGCCCAATGATTCGCTCTCGATCATCCGGCTGGATAGAGCGAATAAGATAGTGCGACTCACCGTCAAGCGCATACGTCTTATTGGAGAGTGAGATTGGTGTCTTCATGAGTTAGAGATGGGCGAGGTTCTTTCCCTCAGAATACCTTTTTATGGCCACTTTTCTATTGTTTTAGTTCTAAAATGGATCTTCACCTTACCGTACTTGGCAATTCCCTCATGATTTCTTTGCTTCAGGCTTTCAATGACCATTCCTTGGCCTTCTTTATGTTGGCGACCATTAGCGTCATCATTGTCGGCGTCTCTAAAAGTGGGTTGGTGCCGGCTTAGGAGTTCTGTCTTTGCCCCTCATGGCGAGTCAGTTCAGCATCAATGAGGCTTTGGCAATTCTGCTGCCGCTTTTGATTGCAATTGATTTAGTAGGTTTGCGACGATTTCTCAGAAATGCCGATTGGAGGATATTAAAGCTGATCCTCTTGCCGGCTGCGTTCGGGATGCTTTTGGGCTACCTCTTCTTTTCTGCCATTACCCCCAAAATTCTATCGCTCTCTATCGGCATCTTTACCTTACTCTTTTTGATACAAAGCTTGGTGATATCGCGCTTGAATTTAAAAGAAGCTAAACCATTTCCTTGGCTTGGGAGGGTGATGGGGGGAGTCTCCGGTTTTACTTCGTTTATTGCGCATATAGGTGGCCCACCAATCACAATCTATATGCTGAGGGAGAAAGTTTCGCCAATGGTGTACACCTCCACATTGGGGATATTTTTTACAGTGATTAATTTTGGCAAATTAGTTCCCTATGCCTATCTTGATTTATTGAACTTCAATCAATTAGCCACTTCAATACTTTTGCTACCTCTAGTGCCAGTAGATGTGTATTTAGGTTTTTATTTGGCCAAGAGGATTTCGGCTAAGTGGTACTACATCATTGTCCATTTTTCTTATTGGTGGCTAGTATTAAATTAATTGCTGATGGCTTGTTGGCCTAAGCAAAAGCAAGAAAGACTTATGAATAATCCCATTTGGCTAAGAGTGATTCTGTTGTTTGAGATTCTCTTTAGCTTCGCAATTCCATTGATTGCAATTGCGCAAATCTTCTCTCCCTATACTCCCGAGCAAATCCAAGAGTTTAATAAGCAGCCGATTGCGCCGATGGAGACTCCCGAAGGCCCGGTTTACGTAGACCCACCACCTGTTAGTCAGAAGCAGAAGGTGCTGTTTGATTCGCACCATGTCAAAAATCCAGATGGTGAAGAGCAGGCCCAAGCGCAGGAGGTCGAGTCTGCTGCACCCTTTGAGCCAATTCCTGCCACCTTTACCTTCTAGCAACACCTAACTGTTAACATTGCTTCTACATTTTAGAAAAGAGTTCCCATGAAATTACATGCCATTCGTTTGCTTACCAGCACTGTACTGGCCCTAGGTTTTGTTGCGGCGGCGCATTCTCAAAACTCGCTGCCGGTTAACGCAGCCGCCTCCGTTAATAGATACATTATTTCCAGCGATGCTGTTGAGCAAGGTATTCAAGCAGCTTTGTCTCAGGGTCAAAAAAATTCTCCAGAACTTCGCAAGGCAGTCTTGGCAAGAATGATTGAAATTGTTCTACTGTCACAACAGGCTGATAAAGATGGCCTCGCAAATTTCGATAGAGCTAATAGTCAGCTGGCTATGATTCGTCAAAATTATTTAACTGACCTAGAGTTATCTACTTATATGTCGAAAAATCCCGTGAGCGATGCAGATGTTCAAGCGGAGTACAACCGCGAAATTGCTTCTTTGGGTCCGTAAGGCATGATTGTGGAATACAAGGTCAGTGATATTGCTGTTGCTACTGAATCTGACGCTCAAGCCGTCCTAGCTAGAATTAAAAAAGGTGAGTCGTTTGATAAGGTAGCTAGGAGCGTTTCACTTGCACCAAATAAAATGCAGGGTGGAGCTGTAGGTTGGGTGCAGGCCGGGCAGACATTGCCGCAAATTACTAGTGCTCTGACCACTCTTGCCAAGGGCCAAGTTTCACCAGCACCAATTCAGATGCCGCAAGGTTGGTATTTAATTAAGTTAGAGGATAAAAAATCCAGCAAGCCACCTACATTTGAGCAGGCGAAAGCAGCCATTCGTAATGGTTTGATGCAGAAAAAGCAGTTTGAATTCTTATCCCAATTGCGTCAGGGCGCGAATATCGTCGTACGCTAATTAATCTAAGGGGTTGAAAAGGGCGCCTGTGGGTGCCCTTTTCTATTTCTGCCAGCCTCTAGTGGTATTTCTCTATCCCCATACCAGCCATTCGGGAGTAGATTGAAAGCACACAAATAAACAAGGGAAGTGCAAATGAGCAAGAATCCATTTGATTTAGGTGCAATGGCCAATCAGGCGCGGGGAGTGAGGGCCGCTCAGGCAGTTGGCCAAGCTGCGCTAACAAGTGCTCAAGAGATTGCCCAATTAAATCAGCGCGCTGCGCAAGAACTATCTTCTCGGTTGCAGACCAAAGTTGCAGAGCTCATGAAAACGCAGGACCCAAAGGCGGCTTTTGATTATGTGCATGCCGAGGTATTGCAAGAGGCTGCAAAAGAGGTGGCCGAGTATCAAGCTCAACTTTTTCAAGCTTTCGCCAGTGGTAATAAGGAGCTGGCAAAAATTGCGGAAACGATGATTAAAGACTCGCAACATGACTTAATTCACTTTGTGAATGAAGCCACTCAAAACGCTCCAGCAGGAACTGAGCCCTACACCTCTGTATTCAAAACCTCATTTAATAATGCGCTTCAGAATTTTGAATTGATCCGCGCAGCAATGGCTGATTCATTTGTGAGCTTTGAGAAAAATATTGAGAATATGAGTAATTTATCCAAAGCTCAGACGGCTGGTGGGGCGTCAGCCAAAAAGGCTGTAAAAAAGTAGATTATTTTTGAATTTTCCAAGGGGTCTGACTGCCGTTAGTCTTGGCGGTCAAAATACACTGGGCGCTTAACTAGCGTGGCTTTGGCATTAATTGCATTAATATGATCTAATATAAAAAACGGGGAGTAGCCTGCTCAGCCATCTGAGTCCCTTATGCCGACAATTCGACCCATGGGTCCGGTATAAGGGTGATTTAATATCAAGGCAAGACCATTTAAATTTTTATAAATGGTTATCTTTTGAATTTTCTGCCCCAAACTTTGGTTTGCCTACTCAAAACTGTGCCCAGATCCCTGATTTGGGGAATTTCTCGCCGATTTGTCATCTCGAGGTCGGATAATGAGAGATCGCATCTATTTTTAAAAATTGTCGTAATGAATCGCTTAACTTCTGCATCGCTACTGGTTGCCTGCATTCTGTTTGCAGGCACTGTTAGCGCTCAAGGTAAAAACCCACTGACGCTGAATGAGCTGATTGGGATTGCATTGGAGTAAAGCCCTCAGGTATTGGCGGCGCGAGATCAATCCAAGGCGGTCAAAGGGCAACTCTTTTCAGCCAGAGCAATTCCAAACCCTGAGTTTGAATTGAATACTGGACAACAAAAATCGGCATCAGGCCCATTAACTACAGGCAATGTATCGTCATGGTCAGTGACACAACCATTGGATATGCCCTATACCCGCTATCCCAGGGTAAATGCTGCTGAGGCTAACTTGCGGGCTGCAGAAGCGACCCGAGTTGCTTTTGAAGTTGAAATGATCTCCAGAGTTCAGTAACGTTTTTATGAATTGATGCGTCGTGATGCCGAATTAAAGGCTGCTGAAGAAGATCTGGGATTGACGAAGCAAATTCGTGATCGCATGCAAATTCGGCATGACGTTGGTGAGACTGCTCGATTTGAATTGATCCGCGCGCAAACTGAGTTCCTAAATGCGTAGATTAATACCGAATCTAGCAAGCTAAAGGTCAGCTCAGACAGGTTGTCGGCCACAACTTGCCAACTGACTATGAAGTGGTATCGCAAACTCTCAAGATTGACCCTTTACCGCCCTTGTCAACCTTACTCAGTGAGTTGCACACACAAAGCCCTGAACTGCAGAAGGCAAAAGCAGAGGTTGAGGCAACAGAATCTAGACTTAGTTTTGAGCAGAATTCTCGCTTACCCAAGCTATCCATCAAGACTCAGCAATATAACGACCCTAACTTCACTGACCGCCTCTATGGCTTAGTGGTGAGTATTCCAATTTGGGGCTTTAAGGGTGGTCAGATTGCTGAGGCAGAGGCCAATGCATCTAAGGCTAAGAATCAACTCAATGCACAAAGCCAAAGTCTGGAACAGCAGTTAGAGACGGCTTATAAGCTATATCAAATGACTAGCTATCAGGTAAAAATTTTGGATCAGGAGGTTGTTCAGCTCGCCTCGAGTGCCAGACGGATTGCGGAAGTTTCTTATCGTTATGGTGAACGGGGCATGCTTGAGTATTTGGATGCACAAAGAACATTTCGAGTGGCGCGTAACGACTTAATTAAAGCGCGATTTGATTTAGCTTCAGTTGTTACAGAGATTCAGCGTTTAAGGGCAACCCCAGAGTGGATTGCAAAAATTGAGAGTGGAAAGCAATGAAGCAAGAATTCACGGTAATGATGGATAAATTAAAGGGCTTGTACTCCCGCCATATGACGATAGCAAAAGTTTATACGCGTGAGTGGATTACTCTTGTTATTAAAACCCAAAATGATTTGTATGTTCTTACCCATGAGTGGTTTAGCGCTCATCTACCTCGTGTGGCTCAGCAATACGATAAGAGTCCTCAGTGGACGCAAAGAAGTCTTTTTTACTTTCCCTGGTTTTGTTTATTTCTGATCATCCTAAATTACTTCAACGTATTTGATCGCAGTCCGGCTATCAAGTCTGTGCAAGATCCTAACGTGGTGATCGTCAATAATGATCTACGAAGCATGATTACGGTTGGACAGATCTTTACTGGCTCATTTGTGGAGGAGCTACGAGCCTCTGGCCGCATTGATTTCAATGAATTATTTCTGTCTCGTATTGGTGCGAACGTCACGGGTCGTGTTTCCGATATTCTGGCAATCCCAGGACAGGTTGTAAAGCAGGGTGATATTTTGGCGAAGATTACCTCTACTGAGCTGACGCAATCCCAACTGTCTTACTTAAAGGCAAAGAGTGCCAGCCAGTTAGCGGATCAAGCTGCTAATCGCTCCAGAATTTTGTACAAAGAAGATGTGATTGCTTTAGCTGAACTTCAAAAGCGAGAGGCTGAGGCGAGTAGTGCAAAAGCAGAATATCGGGCAGCAAATGACCAATTACGCGTTCAGGGCATGGATCAGACAAGCATTGATCGTTTGGCAAAATCGGGTGTGATTGAATCCACCAACAATGTAATTGCCACCATTCCTGGTGAAATTGTGGAGCGCAAGATTAATAAGGGGCAAGTTGTTCAGCCTGCCGATGCCTTATTTACTGTGGCTGATTTGGGATCTCTTTGGGCTGTTTCAGAGATTCCGGAGAGTAATGCTTATTTGATTCATAAGGGTCAAAAAGTCACCTTAATTATTCCCGCGCTCAGAAATGCCGAGATTGAGGGTATCGTTGCTCACGTAGACTCCATTGTGAATCCACAAACTCGCACCGTAGTTGTCAGAATGGAAGTGCCGAACAAAGAGGGTCTAATTAAACCTGGCATGTTGGCAACTATGATGATTGAAAGTTAGTCTACCGAGAGATTGTTGGTTCCATTTAGCGCCGTGATTCGTGAAGATAATCGTGACCATGTCTTTATTCGCGAGGATGACGACACCTATCGTATGGTTACCATTAAGTTGGGCCCAGAGGGTAAAGGTTATCGCTCCGTCATCTCTGGTCTCAAGGATGGCCAAGAAATTGCCATTAATGGCGCTTTCCATTTAAATACTGAACGCAAGCGACAGTTGAGTGACGGCTAGTCAAAATGATTGAAAAAATTGTTCGCCTCTCGCTGCAACAACGCTTGTTGGTTGTCATCATTGCGTTGGTGTTGTTCGTTGCAGGTTTACTCGCAACAAAACGACTATCAGTGGATGCATTTCCAGATGTCACAAACGTACAGATTCAGATTGCAGCAGAGGCGCCTGGTCGCTCACCTGAAGAGGTAGAGCGTTTCGTGACGGTGCCGATTGAGTTGGGCATGACTGGTTTGCCTGGGTTGACTGAAATGCGTTCACTTAATCGCAATGGCTTATCAGTTATTACTTTGGTGTTTACAGAAAAGACCGACCTATACTTTGCTAGGCAGCTTGTTACCGAGCGTTTGATTGAGGTTGCTTCCGCTATACCGGTGGGTATAACTCCCGTTATGGCGCCTCCATCAACAGGATTAGGTGAGATCTACCAGTACACGCTTGATCACCCCTCTGATGGCGATAGGCAGTTAACCGTTGAAGAGCTTGAAGAGCGTCGCACTATTCAAGATTGGGTTGTTCGTCCGATGTTGCGCTCCATCCCTGGTGTTGCCGAAATCAATACGCACGTGAATACCAGGTCTTAGTCAGTCCGGAAAGATTGCGTCACTATCAAGTGGGTCTACGTGACATTTACGAAGCCCTAGCTAGAAATAATGCGAATTCTGGAGGTGGGCAGCTACCGACATACGCAGAGCGCTACCTTATTCGTGGTGTGGGCCTGGTTAATAAACCCGAGGATATTGGAAAGATTATTCTCAAAGAAGTAAAAGGCATTCCGGTCTATGTGAGGAATGTGGCTGAAGTAACCATTGGCAGTGAAATCCGGCAGGGCGCAGCCATTAAGAATGGTTATACCGAGAGTGTTGCCGGCATTATTTAGATGATTCGTGGCGGCAATGCCCGGGAAGCGGTCAATCGCATCAAGCTCAAAGTTGCCGAGATTAACGAGGGTAAGTTATTACCTGATGGCCTGCAGATCGTTCCCTTTTACGATCGTACAGATCTAGTCAATGCTGCAATATTCAATGTGGCCAAGGTATTAATTGAAGGTGTCATTCTCGTTGTGATCCTACTGTTTTTATTCCTAAGTGATGTTCGCTCTTCACTCATTGTGGTGGCAACTTTAATCCTAACGCCCTTGCTGACATTCTTGGTGATGAACCGTTACGGCATCTCCGCCAACCTGATGTCGCTTGGCGGCCTTGCCATTGCGATTGGCATCATGGTGGATGGATCAGTAGTGGTGGTAGAAAATACTTTTGCTAAGTTGGGTGAAAGACTCAAAACAGGTGAGTCTAAGATTCGTATTATTTTGGAGGCAGCTACTGAGGTGGGTACGCCAGTACTCTTTGGTGTTGGCATCATTATTTTGGTTTTCATGCCCTTACTCTCTTTAGATGGTATGGAAGGAAAAATGTTTGCACCAATGGCTATTACCATTGCGATTGCATTAACCATTTCACTGATCCTTTCATTTACTTTATCTCCAGTTCTTTGCTCTTATATCTTGAATGGTGGGAGTGAGGATGACACTAAAATTGTGGCCCGTTTGCGCGCACCTTATGAGCGCTGGTTGCATTGGTGTCTTGCTAATTCAAAGTTGGTTGTCAAAAGATCTTTAATAGGATTGGTAGCTAGCATTATTGGACTTACCTTACTTGGAAAAGCTTTTATTCCGGTGATGCAAGAGGGTTCTATTACGCCAGTGATCGTGCGTGCGCCCAATATTTCCTTGGATGAGTCTATCAAGCTGGAGTTTGAAGCCATTAAACGCATCATGACTATTCCAGATGTGAGGATAGCGGTATCTCGCCTGGGTAAGGGTGAGTCTCCCGCGGATCCAGGACAGCCAAATGAATCAGATCCAATTGTGACGCTGAAGCCGATAGGTGATCGCAAGTTCAGCCAGGAGGAGATTGCTCAGCAGATCCGTGACAAGTTAAAAACTTTACCGGGAATTGAGCTCTCAATTTCTCAGCCGATTGCCGCTCGTGTGGATGAGATGGTTTCTGGAGTACGCTCGCAGGTAGCCATCAAGATTTTTGGAGATGACTTAGTAGTTCTGCAAAAGCTAGGCAGCCAGATTCTGACCAAAATGAAGGGCAGCAATGACTTGCGTATAGAGCAAGCCTCTGGGCAAAATTATTTAAATATTAATATCAATCGTGATGCAATCGCGCGCTACGGCATTAATGTTTCTGATGTGAATGAAGTTATTGAAACAGCAATTGGTGGAAAACAAGCTAGTACGATTTATGAGGGTGAGAGACGTTTTCCATTAGTGCTTCGTTATCCTGGAGCGTATAGGGATAATGTTGATGCAATTAGTAATATTATTTTGCATTCTCCGGATGGGGCTCAGGTCTTATTACGCGACCTGGCTGATATTTCTTTGGTAGATGGTTCAGCCCAGATTTCTAGAGAATCTGGCAAGCGTCGCCTCGTAGTGGGTGTGAACGTCGATGGTCGAGATCTGGGGGTCGTTCAGGAAGCGCAAACGCTTATTGCTAAAGAGGTGGAGCTTCCACAGGGCTATTCTTTGCAGTGGGGTGGTCAGTTTGAAAATATGCAACGTGCGATGGCGCGCTTGATGATCATCATCCCACTCACAATTTTGGCAATCTATTTCTTGCTCTTCATGCTCTTTAAGTCCCTGCGCTTGGCGGGCTTGATTATTTTAGTTTTACCATTCGCCTCGATTGGCGGTGTATTTGGCTTATTCATCACTGAAGAGTATTTATCTGTGCCAGCTGCGGTAGGTTTCATCAATTTCTGGGGTATCGCGGTCCTTAATGGCGTGGTGCTGATTTCATTTATTAAGCAGCTGCGTGAAGATGGCTATTCTATGGAAGATGCATTGTTACATGGCTGCGGTCACCGCTTCAGGCCAGTCATGATGACTGCTTCAGTAGCCATGTTGGCTTTAGTGCCGATGCTCTTTTCTGGTGGACCTGGTTCTGAGGTGACTCGTCCATTGGCGGTTGTAGTTATCTCAGGATTATTAACCTCAACCGCATTAACATTACTAGTACTCCCAGTCTTATATAGATGGTTTGAAGATAAAGAGGTGGAAGCATGATGGAAGTGAAGGCGGTCATTCGCCCAAATAAATTAGCCGCTCTCAGAACGGCGCTTCTGGAAACCCCAGGTTTTCCAGGAATGACGGTAACTAAAGTTGAGGGATGTAGTGCTCCCAATCGTAGCGGTAAGTTCAATATCAAGGATGAGCTCACGGACTACTCGGCAAAAGTGAAAATTGAAATTGTTTGCAATGATGAGGTTGCGCAGATTTTCATGGATCAGATTGTGACTATCTGCCAAACAGGTCAAGTGGGGGATGGTGTAGTTTGGTGCACCGAAGTTTCCAAGGCCTTCTTTATTGCAAAATCCACGCCATAAACAGAATTAAATTAAGCATATTTGAATAATCTACCGAGAATCACAAAATGGCAGAAATTGTTAGAATATAGAGTGCCCATTAAGGGGTAAGTGCATCTAACAAGGATTGAATATGGGTGGTATTTCTCAGTGGGAACAGCTCAATGTTGAGCTCACAGCAGCTCTTGGAAGCTCTGTTCATTTCGACACAGCCCATCAGGCCGTATACGCCTCCGAAGCATCTAACTATCGCCAAATTCCGATTGGGGTTGTCACTCCCAAAAATACTGAAGAGTTTGTCAAAGGGATAGAGATTTGCCATCGCAATCATGCGCCAGTGCTGATGCGTGGCGCTGGTACGTCTATGAATGGCCAGACAGTGAACAACGCAGTAGTGTTCGATATCTCTAAGTACTGTAATTACATCCTCTCTTTGGACCCCCAGTCTGGTGCCGCGGTTGTTGAGCCTGGTGTCATTTGTGATTCATTGCGTGATGCTGCTGAGTTGCATGGTTTAACTTTTGCTCCAGATCCTTCTACTCATAGCCGCTGTACTTTAGGTGGCATGATTGCCAATAATTCCTGTGGCGCCCATTCGCTGATGGCGGGAAAGACGCTTGAGAATACAGAAGCTTTAGAAATTCTCACCTATGATGGCGAGCGTTTTTGGGTTGGACCCACCTCTGATCAAGAGTTACAAGACATCATTGCCGCAGGTGGCCGCAAAGGTCAGATCTACCAAGAGCTGCTTACCCTGCGTGATCGCTATGCCGATTTAATTCGTGCGCGCTTCACTAATATTAAGCGCCGAGTTTCTGGATATAACTTAGATCAACTCTTGCCTGAGAACGGTTTTAACGTTGCACGTGCATTGGTTGGTACCGAAGGCACTTGTGCGCTCACTTTGGCTGCTAAGGTGAGATTGGTAAAGAGCCCAGCAAAGCGTGTGGTTTTAGTCTTAGGATTTGAAGATATCTATTTGGCCGGCGATGCCGTACTTGAATACCAGTCATTTAATCCAATCGCCATTGAAGGTTTGGATTACAAGATTATTCGCGGCCTACAGCAGCGTAATTTAGCGAAGGCGGAAATTGATTTACTGCCTCCAGGTAACGCCTGGGTAGTAGTTGAGTTTGGTGACGATACGCTTGAGGGCGCGGTAGCTCAGGCTGAAAAGGCGGAACAGTATTTCAAGAGTAGAACAATGGGTCCTCAGCCATCTACTTGGTTGGTGCCGGACCCTCAAGTGCAAAAACGCATTTGGTCTATTCGGGAGAATGGCGCCTCTGCAACTCACTTATCGATTGATCCGAATTCACCTGATCCAGTAGTGGGTTGGGAAGACGCTGCAGTAGACCCAGCCCGCTTGGGCGAGTATCTGCGTGCCTTCCAGGCTTTGGTGGATTCATATGAATATGAAACCTCTCTCTATGGGCACTTTGGAGATGGCTGTATTCATGCGCGCATTACCTTCAATTTGCGTACCGCTGAAGGTGTTACTAAATTCAGATCATTTATTCGCGATGCAGCCACCTTGGTTGTTGAGTTTGGTGGTTCATTAACTGGCGAGCATGGTGACGGTCAAGCCCGAGCAGAGTTCCTCCCAATTATGTTCGGTGAAGAATTAATGGGCGCGATGCATGAATTCAAACGCATTTGGGATCCGCAAAATAAACTCAACCCCGGTAAGGTAGTTCACCCTTATCGCGTCGATGAAAATTTGCGCATGGGCCCTGAGTACAAGGTGGTTAATATTAAAACTCGCTTGAATTTCTTAAGTCAAGAGGGCAATGGTTTCCAGCGTGCTGTAGAGCGTTGCGTAGGTATGGGTAAGTGCCGTAGTAAGAAAGTTGGTACGATGTGCCCAAGCTATCGTGCTACCAAGGAAGAGCGTTTCTCTACTCGTGGCCGCTCCAGATTATTTTGGGAGATGTTGCAAGGCGAAGTGATTACCGATGGCTGGGACAGTAAAGAGCTTAAAGATGCGCTCAATACTTGCTTGTCTTGCAAGGGTTGCAAGAGTGATTGTCCGGCGCACGTCGACATGGCTTCTTATAAAGCAGAATTTTTATCTCATTACCACGAAAAAAATAGCAGACCACGCCAAGCCTTAATTATGGGACGTATTGGCGATTGGGCCCCATTCGCCAGTAAGTTCTCTTGGTGGGTCAATGGCGTGATGCAAACTCCAGGTTTATCGAGTCTTGTAAAATGGATTGGTGGTGTTGCACAGGAGCGTAGCTTACCGAAGTTTGCAGACCAATCCTTCAGAAAGCAGTTCAAGAAATCCAGGATCAATAAAGTAGGGCAGAAAAAGGTGATTCTTTGGGTGGATACTTTCTGCGAACATTTCCATCCGGAAGTTGCTAATGCTGCCGTTGAGGTTCTTGCGCATGCTGGCTTTGAGGCGACTTTGCCGAAGACTCCGCTCTGTTGTGGACGTCCCTTGTATGATTTTGGATATCTTGACTTGGCCAAGCAAAAGCTTGAAAAGATTGTAGATGCGATAGGTGATCAGATTAAAGTGGGTGATGATTCTCCTATCGCCGTTGTTGGCTTGGAGCCTGGTTGTATGTCAGTCTTCAAGGATGAGTTGCTGAAGTTTTTCCCAAATGATCCAAGAGCAAAGTTGTTGTCCTCAAGCTCTTATCTATTGGGAGACTTCTTGCACGAGCAGGGGTATGTGCCACCTTCGCTTGATAGAGATATCTTGGTGCACTCTCATTGCCATCAAAAGTCGCTATTCGGCACTAAAGGTGATGTAGCGCTACTATCAGCTCTGGGTGCCAAGGCTAATTACATTGATAGCGGGTGCTGCGGTATGGCTGGATCCTTTGGGTTTAATCCGGAGCATGTTGAGATATCGAAGGCAGTTGGAGAGTTGGTATTGCTACCAGCTATTCGATCCGCAGATCAGGGCACCATTATTTTGACCAATGGCTTTAGTTGTAGAGAGCAAATTGAGCAAGAGACTGGCCGAAAGGTAAAGCATTTAGCGGAACTACTTCAGATGGCTCATCGGGCTCAAGAATCCAGGGCAAGCTAAGGCATCACTTTAGTAAGACCCATTAAATCAAAACCCCCGAATGAGAATTCAGAGGTTTTGATTTGAGGAGATTAATTTTGTTCGATCTTGGCGCTTTTTACGATGGCATCAAACTTTTCGCTTTCACTGTTTGAGAAAGCCTGAAATTCAGACATAGTCATATTGCCCGGTTGCGCACCTTGTTTCTCGAGCGCCTCTTTTACGTCAGGCATTTTGAGAACGTCAACAATATCCCTTTGAATTTTTTGACTAATTGCATTCGGTGTACCGCTTGGTACATATACGCCAAACCATTGCGTGAGATCAAAGTTTTGTAGCCAAGGCGTCTTTGCTAATGGCGGAATATTTTGAGCGGCAATTGATGGTATTTTTGAGGATAGCCCAAGCGCCTTGAGTGCGCCCGACTGAATGTGCGGCAGAACTGTCGGGAGTCCAGCAAAACCTACGTCAACATGACCAGCCAATAAGTCAGATACCGATGGCGCCACACCCTTATAGGGAACATGAACAAGCTTGATATTTGCCTGCTCTTCCAGCATCACCGCAGATAAATGTTGTGCAGTACCAGGCCCTGAGGAGGCATAGGTCACTGTGTTTGGATTCTTTTTGGCATAGGCAATTAGCTCTGCGGCTGTCGAATAGGGTTTTGACGGATTGGTTACCAAAACAAATGGAAGTTTTACAAGTAGGGTGACTGGTTTCAAGTCGACATCTGGGTTGTAAGGCATCTTTTGCATGAAGTGTTGGTTGATTACTACTTCAGCCGTGGCACACATGAGGATGGTCAATCCATCAGATGGCGCTTTAGCAACAAAGTTTGCGCCAATAGTTCCGCTGCCACCAGCTTTATTTTCAACAACGACGGGTTGTTTCCAAATATCTGCAAGCTTTAAGCTAACTAAACGAGCGACTGGGTCAACTCCACCTCCAGGCGCGTAAGGAACAATAACCTTCACTGGGCGGTCTGGCCATGACTGTGCTATGGCTGCAGAAGAGATGCCGATGAAAAGTGGTGCAGTCAAACTTGTGAGAGCATTTATTAGGCGCATATGATTTAAGAAAAAGTGATCCAGTTAATAAAGTTGAATTTCAGCTTATCAGAGAAATGAGATTATCTATACCTGAGCCATCATATAGTTTGCTGGGTGGCTTGCAAATATCTTATAACTCTAGGAAAACCCGATGTCCAAGTTTTTGTACTAAGATTTGGAAAATCCTTTATTTTTTTTGGGATAAATAAAAACTAAAAAATGCTCTCCTTTTATGGGGGGCTGAATTGGAGGCAGATATAGAAAAAATTACCTTACAAGTAAATGGTATCAGTAAGACTATTGAGGTTGATCCGCAAACACCTTTACTGTACGTATTGCGAGATGATCTCGATTTAAAGGGGCCTAAGTTTGGTTGTGGTAAAGGTCAGTGCGGTACTTGTACAGTATTAATTGGCGGGGAAGCATCAAGGTTTTGTCAGATTCCAATAGGTAGATTATCCGGCGCCAAGGTGATCACTTTAGAGGGTCTAGGCACCTCAGTTAAGCCCAGCCCTGTTCAGGGGCGTTCATTATTGAGCAAGCCGCCCAATGTGGATATTGCATCAACGGTATGGTTATTACAGCCACCGCCCTCTTAAAACAAAATAAAAACCCTACTGACGATGAAATTAAGACCGCTCTGGCGGAGAACCTCTGTCGTTGTGGAGCTCACTCCCGAATTATTAGTGCGGTAAAGCGCGCTGCAAAGATGATGGCCTAAGGGGATATGAAAATGCAAAGAAGAGATTTTTTAAAGAAAAGTTCAGCCCTCATTGTGGGTTTTAACTTTATGTCTTACGTAAGCCCTGGGTTTGCTTCACCTGAGTCCTTGAATAAGAAGGATGTTAGCGCATGGCTGCAATTAGATGGTGATGGTTTAATTACGATCTATAGCGGCAAGGTAGATTTAGGAGCTGGCGTTAAAACTGCGTTAATTCAAATGACTGCTGATGAGTTAGATGTGCCGATGGGCAAAATTAAGATGGTCATGGGTGATACCGGCACCACTATCGATCAAGGACAAACTACAGGAAGCTTATCCATTAAGGATGGTGGAGTGACCATACGAGCGGCCTGTGCAACAGCACGTGGAGCTCTGATTGCTCAAGCTGCTCAATACTGGGACGTAAGCCCAAGTGATGTCAGCACAACTGGCGATGGCTCACTAGTCCTCAAAACTAAGAACATCACAATTACTTGTGATCAATTATTAAAAGATAATTTTCAATCTCTTCAAGTAGCTGATAAACCAGTGTTGAAGAAGTATTCGGAATACCGATTTGTTGGTAAATCAGTGCCTATGGTAGATATTCCTGCGAAAGTGACGGGAGAATTTACTTATGTACATGATGTCAAAATTCCTGGAATGCTTCATGCTCGAGTCATTTTCCCTAAAAATATTGGTTCTAAACTGATTTCCGTTGATGTAAACCCTGTTTCTTCTCTGTCGGGTTTTGTAAAAATTGTTCGAAAAGATGATTACCTCGCGGTAGTTTCAAAAACTGAGTGGGGCGCCATTCAGGCAGCAAAAAATCTCAAAGTTCAGTGGAGTGATTGACAAGGCTTGCCCTCTGAGTAAAATATGTATGCAGTTTGGCGAGGCCTAGAGGTATTGAAGGTAGAAGAGCGTCAAAAGCGTGGGGATGTTGCTGCTGGGCTTCAGAGTTCGGTGAAGCAATTAAAGACTAGCTATCAATTTCCAATTCACTCGCATGCTTCAATGGGCCCATCATGTGCAGTCGCAAGTTTTAAGGATGGCAAATGTGAAATTTGGTCTCCATCTCAAGCAACGCACTCTCTACAAACAGAAATATCAAGCGTTTTGGGGGTCAATAAGTCCAATGTGCGACTTTACTATGTGGATGGCTCTGGCTGTTATGGCAGAAATGGTCATGAAGATTGCTCTGCGGATGCGGCTTTGATCTCGATGTTAGCTGGCGCTCCAATTCGAGTTCAGTGGATGCGTGAAGATGAGCTTGGCTGGGATCCTAAGAGGCCTCCAACGGTAGTTGATTTCGAGGGTGGACTTGATAATAACGGTAATGTTATTGCTTGGAAGTCCAGCTTTATTCTGAGTGCTCAGAGTGGCACATTGGCCGAGTACCCATTGCTTTCTGCGGTACATTCAGGGCTGAAGAGGACGGGGATGTATACCGGTAATATTGTGAATAATTCTGACGTTGAATATGTCTTCCCGAACGCTTATACCAAAGTCAGTCGAGTAAATAACGTCTTTTTGCGTACCTCTCATTTGCGTATACATGGGCGCATGCAGAATAACTTTGCAAATGAATGTTTCATGGATGAATTGGCTGCAACTGCATCCAAGGACCCAATTCAATTTCGACTGGCATATTTGAAAGATCCTCGGTCTATTGATGTGATTAATGCCGTTGCAAAGAGTGCGAATTGGGAGATCCGCCCATCCCCTCAGAAAAAAGACTTCTGGAAATATCGCCAAGGGTAGGGGCTTTTCTTACGTCTGCTATCAAAATAATGTGACTTATGTGGCCATGATTGCTGATGTGGAGGTCAATAAAAAAACAGGTCACGTCAAGGTCACCAAGATTTATTGCAGCCATGATTGTGGAATGATAGTGAATCCAGATGGTGCGATTAATCAAATTGATGGTGGTATTCATCAAACTGTGAGTCGTACGCTGATTGAGAATGTTACTTTTGATCATTCAAGGGTAACGAGCGTAGATTGGAATAGTTATCCAATTCTCAAATTCCCGGAGATTCCTGAAATCAAAACAATCTTGATTGATCGCCCAGAAGCTCCACCTTGGGGGGCGGTGAAATGTCGGCTACGACTGTACCTGCAGCTATTTCTAACGCAATCTTTGATGCAGTAGGCATCAGAATGCGTACAGTGCCATTTACTGATAAAAGAGTTTTAGAGGCCTTGAATAAAAAATCAAGCTAAAAGAGTTCATCTGCGGACCCGTTCCCGCAGATGAATACTTGCGCTTATCTTTGCAGCCCCTGAAGGGCGCTCACTATATTGCTTGCTGCCGCTCTACCCATGTTGATGTGGGCATCGTTAGTAACGCCGCCAATATGAGGGCTAAGCAGAATCCTGGGATTCCCTTGGAATAGGTGGGGGTACTCATCGGTTCTACGGCAAAGCTATCTAGGGCAGCCATTGCAACAGTACCAAAAGAGACTGCATCTAATAATGCGGGTTCGTTAATTAATCCGCCTCGAGCGGTATTGATGATGATTGCCCCAGGTTTACATTGGATTAGGGTGTCCTCTATTTAGCAGGTTTTTATTATCTGCTGTTAGTGGGCAGTGAAAAGAGATGGCATCAGATTTTTCCCAGATGGTCTTAATGGGTACTGAGTGAATGTAACTTGGCACATTCTTTGCAAAGGGGTCAAAACCAATAACGCGCATACCCATAGCATCACATATTTTTGCAAAGCGTTGGCCTATGGCGCCCAGGCCGATAATGCCAATGGTTTTTCCATTAAGTTCCAGTGTTTTAAATGTCGCCTTATCCCAGCGTCCAAAATGCATGCGCTTATTTAGGTGAATGATTGATTTTGCACAAGCCAATAGTAGGGCTAACGCATGTTCTGCGACTGCTGGGGCATTTGCACCAACAGCTGCCAGCACTTGGATGCCCCTCTTTTTAGCTGCATCCTGATCGATTGAATCTGTACCGCTGCCATGCTTTGAAATGACTTTTAGATTTGGTGCTAAATCCATCATTTCGGCTGTGAAGCTGCCATAACGAACAATGACGCCGATAGGGGGGTTATGGTATTGACAAAGCGCTAGAACGTCAGCTTCCTGAGGGGCTTTGCCGGCGTAAATAATTTCAAAGTCACTGAGTATTTTTATTGCTTGTTCCGCTAAATCAGCGCCAGTAACTAGTATTACCGGCTGCCTCATATGGCTTCGCCCGCCTGAATAACGCCTGCATTTACTAGAGCGGCATTCAGCCAAGGTGCCGCTGTATCGCCCATTCGAATGGAGGCGATACGCTTTTCTTCAGCTTTCAATTTTTCTTTGGCTAGCGGTAAAAGAGATTCAATTTTGTCCCGCTCAACCACTACTACTCCATCAGCATCCGCCGTAATGAAGTCACCTGGATGGATGGCAACATCACCAACTGAGATAGGGTGGCCAATTCGACCGCTGACTTGTTTTGTAGGGCCACTCGGATTGGCGCCAACAGAAAAAATAGAGAAATCGAGTTCTGCAAGTTCGAGTGTGTCACGAATAGCGCCATCGATGACGACTCCAGCAAACCCTAGTGTTATACAGGCGTTAATCATAATTACACCCATGAGGGCGGCAGTCAAATCCCCTTTGCCATCAATTACCAGTACATCACCAGGTTTTGCTAGAGACATTGCGGCATGAATCATGAGGTTATCCCCTGCGCGCACCTCAACAGTAAAAGCTGGCCCAGCCATTTTCATGTGGGGTCTGAAAGCTGAAATGCGGCCATGCAATGCTCCCCTGCGGTCCGCTACATCGGCCAAAATTGCTGGCTGGTATATAGATGCTTTGCTAATAATTTCCTTACTCACGCGAGGAAAGTCTTTGATGATGTTTGGTGTTGACATATTCAGCTTTTATTTAAATTAATCAATCTTGATATTGGCATCCTGGATAACACGCGCCCAACGAGCAGAATCTTTATTGAGCGAGGTTGTGAACTGTTCGGGAGTGCCGCCGAGAATCTCGCCGCCTTCACCCATCAACTTGGTTCGTACTTCAGGCATTTTGAGGATGTTGTTAATGTTGGTATTTAATTCTTTAATGATTTGTGGCGATGTTTTGGCCGGCGCCACAAATCCAAACCAAGTGATGGCTTCAAAGCCTGGCCATCCAGATTCTGCGATAGTTGGAGTCTTCGACAGTGAGGCGGAGCGCTTAAGTGAGGTCACTGCAATTGCACGTAAGCGACCATCTTTAATTTGCCCCATCGCGGTTGGAACTGACGATGCATAAATTTGAATTTGACCGCCAACAATGTCAGTGAGTGCTTGTGCGGAACCCTTATAAGGGATGTGTTGAAGATTGATTCCGGCAGTCTTTTGCAGTAATTCCATGCCAAGATGCGCAACCGTTCCATTGCCGGGAGAGCCATATGTAATTTGATCGGGCTTTGCTTTTGCAGCTGCCGCTATATCAGCAAATGTTTTAAAGGGAGAGTTTGCTGAAACAACAATCACTAATGGTGAAGAGGCTACTAAAGCGATGGGACTTAAATCTCTCGCGGGCACATAGGGTAGCTTGGGGTAGAGGGTCGGATTAATGGCGAGGTTGCTAGTTTGGCCAAGCCCAATGGTGTAGCCATCTGCATTTGAATTAGCGACAGCTTCGATTCCTAAATTCCCGCCTGCTCCCGGTCTATTTTCCGGTACCACTGTCCATTTGTAATTTTCAGAGAGTTTTTGTCCCACCGTCCTGGCAAAGATATCTGTGCCGCCGCCAGCAGGAAAAGGAATGATGATTTTGATTGCTTTGCTTGGATATTGTTGGGCAAAGGAGGGTACGCTGACGAATAGCAATAACAGGAGTGAGAAAAGGCAAGTAATTGATTTCATTGTTTCCCCGTAGTTTGTAGAGACAACTTTATTTATTTAGAAGCACTCAGACTGTATGATGGTGTTTCAAATAACACAATATCGTTTCGTCTGGCGAAACGAATTCCAGCGTATGAAAAAAATCATCAGCAATTTCAAGCCCAGCTTGAAGGCCAAGTCGGTGATTCTTCCACCGAGAATGTGGCTGCTGTTTTGAGGGCGTTCAATATCCTCGAGGTTTTTGGTGGAAATGATGTGCACCTACCCCTGGCTGAATTGAGCAGGCGAACGGGTATGAATAAAACTACAGCCTTGCGTATTGCGCGAACTTTGGCAAAAAAGCACTACCTAGTTCAGAGGGAGGATGGCGACTGGCGGTTAGGTAGAGCTGCAGGATGGTTGGGGGCATGCTATCAAGCTACTTTTGATGTGCACGATATTGTTGAGTCAGTATTGCGGGAGCTTAGCATTCAGACGGGTGAGAGCGCGTCCTTTTATGTGCATGAAGGTGGGTTGCGGACTTGTTTAGTTCGTGTGAATGGTCCGCAAACAATTCGGCACCATGTTCGGGTAGGCATTGGTTTGCCACTTGAATTGGGCGCCCCAGGGAGGGTGATTTTGGCATTTTCTGGGGAGGAAGGTGAGCTCTACGAAACGATTCGTAAATGCGGGTTCCATTTATCTATGGGTGAGCGTGAAATTGAAGTTTCCAGTGTTTCTGCCCCAATTTTTGGTTTGAATTGGAGGTTGTTAGGTTCTATCTGTATTTCTGGACCAACTTCACGTCTCTCTAGGAGTCGATTGATGGATTTGGCGCAAACAATCATGTAAGCTGCTAATCAACTTTCGTACTCTCTAGCTGGAAATGCTAAATTGGCTAAAGTAAACTTGCCTGATTCCATTGCCACTTGGCATCCTTAAGCACTCCCATGAAATGCGTTTAGTATCAGAAATAAAGTAAAACAAAAATAGTGATATCGGAGATTCATGAGAAGCAAATTATTTGTTTCCGCCTCTAGACCTGAGCTATTTATTAAAGCTTTAGATGGTCAGGCAGATGGGCTATCTTTTGATCTTGAAGATTCAGTGCGCGAAGACAAGAAGCTAGAAATGCACTCGCAAAGTTTTGAGGTCTGATGAGGTTGCTGCTAGTGCTAAGGTGATGATTGTGCGCGTCAATCCGATGAATACGCCTTATTTCATGGATGATATTGTGTCTATAGTCGCTAGCGGTATCAAAGTGATAAATATTCCGAAGGTAGAGAGTGTGCATATGCAGTGTCTGTTGCTGTTAAAGTTATTGAGGCGGCTGAACAACAACATAATCTGAATATAGATGGCCAATCGCCAGCTCGATTGTTGGTGAATATAGAGACCCCTAAGTCTCTCCGCTTGACGCATGAACTGGCAACAGCTGATGGCCGGGTCATGGGTTTGCAATTGGGGCTCGGAGATCTATTTGAGCCCTATGCCATTGACCGAGCTCAGGTGATAGCGGTACAGCAAGCCATGTTTGCCATGGCTATGGCAGCCCATGAGGCTGGGGTTGCTGCATTTGATGGCGCTTACGCAAATATTGCAAATCAAGCTGGATATAAGCAAGAGGCTCAGCTCTCACTTAGTTTTGGACATACAGGGAAAAGTTGTATTCACCCCAGTCAAATTGATATTGCTAATTCAGTGTATCGGCCGAGTGATGAAGAAATCGCATTTGCAATCAAGGTCATAGAGGCTGAAAGAAGTGCGCAATTCAATTGGCGCCTTTGTTGTGGATGGAAAAATGATTAATTCGTCATTTGCAAATCGAGCTCGATCTGTAGTTAATGTGGCGCAGCGACTTGGATTATTAAAATAAAGAGAAAATCGATGAAAAAATTATTTCTATTTCTGGCTGGATTATGTATCACTAGCATATTGCATGCTCAGTCAGCATACTCAACGAAGCCGATTACTTTAGTTGTTCCATACCCAGTTGGTGGGTCGAATGATGTCTTTGCGAGATTAATAACCAAAAATTTAGGGGAGGTATTAAAGGTATCTTTCGTAGTGGATAATCGCCCCGGCGCCAGCGGAAGCACAGGAACGGCACAGGTCTCTAAGGCCGCACTAGATGGTTATACGCTCTTGGCCGTTTCATCGAGCATGACAACCAATGCAGCCATTCAAACAAAAGCGAGTTTTGATCCCGTCACAGGCTTGACACCAATTGCCATATTGGCAAAAGAACCATTTATTGTTGCGGTTAATAATGACTTTCCGGCAAAAAATCCTGTTGAGCTTATTGCATTGGTTAAGGCTAATCCAGGAAAGTTTAACTATGCCTCCTCAGGCACAGGAAGTAGCAATCAATTCGCGACTGAATTACTCAAGGTCATGTCTGGGACTTTTGCCCTGCATATTCCATGTCGCGGTATGGCTCCGGCTACGACGGATTTGATTGGCGGTCAAACACAAATTTTATTAGTCAACGGGCCCTCCTTGTTGCCTCAAGTTCGAAATGGTCGCATTCGTGCAATTGGAATTACGAGCTTGAAACCAAGTCCAATTGCACCGGATTTAATTCCGATGGCTACAGTAGTTCCAGGATATGAATTTGAATTATGGTGGGGAATTTTAGGTCCAGCTGGAATGCCTGCAGACATAGTCAATCTCTTAAATCGGGAGATTAATAAGATTTTGAACTCACCTGATATCAAAGCGGCTTTATTGCGAGAGGGTGCTGAGGCTAACCCAGAAACCCCAGCACAATTTGCGGCAAGGGTGAGTGGTGACATTGCTCGCTGGAAATCAGTTGCCAAGTGTCAAAATATTACGGCAGAGTAAGCATGTATTTTTCAAGTCAATTTTCATCGGGCACTCATCGCGGCCCCTTGGAAGCCGTGAAAGTGCTAGATCTGAGCGCTTACATTGCTGAGCCTTATGACTGCTCTTTATTAGCCAATCAAGGTGCATGTGTTATCAAGGTTGAACCTCCGGCGGGGGATAATTTACGCAATTATCCATCCACGCTTTCTTCTGAAAGTCGGGCTTTTTTAGGGGTAAATCGAAGTAAGCTCGGCCTTGTTCTGGATTTGAAGACACCTGAAGGTCTTGATATTCTTTTTGAGCTGATTCAAGAGGCGGATGTACTTGTCCACAACTTTAGACCAAATGTTCCACCTAGACTTGGCATTGCATATGAGCAACTGGAGCAGTTAAATCCTCGTCTAATTTATTGTGCTATCACTGGATTTGGTGAAACTGGCCCCTTGAAAGATAAGGCTGGCTACGACCAAGTTTTACAGTCGATGACTGGAATGTGTGTGTTGCAGGGCAAGAAGGATGGTCCACCAGAAATTTTATATGGCTCCATTGTTGATTACTATGCTGCTTCAATGATATCGACGGGTGTTGTCTCGGCCCTGTATGAGCGAGAGAAGAGTGGAAAGGGTCAGTTTGTTGGCGTGTCGCTAATGAGAACTGCGTTGACGATGCAGTCAGCACGAATGATCTGGGCCGAAGATGAGTCTCGTAATGTTGGTCGAGATATGCGCTCAGGTGGAATCACTGGTATTCATCCGACCAAAGATGGGTATATCTATATCTCTGCGAATACACCACACTTTTGGAGTGCTCTTTGTGAAAAGGTCGGTTTATTTGAACTGGTAAATGATCAGCGATTTGATAGTGTTAAGAAGCGAGCCGCTCAGGAGGGTGTCATAGTGCCGCTCTTAAGGAATGCTTTGAGCAAGAGGTCAGCTTTGGAGTGGAAGTCAATATTTGGTGAAGAAGTTCCCTGCTCAGCAGTCCGTCAAATAGAAGACATGTTTAATTTCCCTCAGGTATTAGCTGAGGAAATGATCGCTTCATTTGAACATCCGATAGTGGGTAAATACAAGGGCTTTAAGCACCCTATTAAATTTGGCCGCACACCCGCTCCTGATCCATTTGCAGCGCCAATTTTGGGTCAGCATACCTCAAAAATCCTAGGATAATGGCAATACTCGGCCATTAATTTATTGCCACTTGGATGGTCGCATTAAGAGCGAATCAAATAGTCAAATGCAGACAGGGAGGCTTTTGCACCTTCGCCCATGGCAATAATGATTTGCTTGTAAGGCACGGTGGTGCAGTCGCCAGCAGCAAATACGCCCGGCATAGAGGTTTGACCCTTAGCGTCAATTATGATTTCACCACGGGGTGATAAATCAATGACACCTTTGAGCCAATCGGTGTTTGGCAATAAACCAATTTGCACAAATATGCCTTCAAGTGTAATGTCATGCATCTGATTAGTGGCGCGATCTTCATAATTTAGCGTTGTCACTTTGCCATCAGCTCCCAACACTGCTTTGCTTAAAGCGTTGGTAATGATGGTGACGTTAGGCAGGCTGTTTAATTTCTTCTGCAAGACTGCATCGGCACGTAACTTAGTATCGAATTCAACTAAAGTGACATGGCTCACAATGCCTGCCAAATCAATTGCAGCCTCAACTCCAGAATTACCCCCACCGATGACTGCTACACGTTTGCCTTTGTAGAGTGGGCCATCACAATGAGGGCAGTAGGCTACGCCTTTACCGCGGTACTCTTGCTCGCCCGGTACATTCATTTCGCGCCAGCGTGCACCAGTACTTAAAATTACAGTTTTGCTTTTTAGGACTGCGCCATTTTCTAGAGCGATGGAAATTTCATCACCAGTCTTGATTAAGCTCTTAGCGGTTTGTAAGTTCATGACATCAACGTCATATTCCTTCACGTGCTGCTCAAGCGCCATGACCAATTTTGGTCCTTCAGTCTCTTTAACCGAGATGAAGTTTTCAATGCCTACTGTATCAGCAACTTGACCACCAAAACGCTGAGCTATAACACCAGTTCTGATGCCTTTTCTAGCTGAGTAGATTGCTGCTGAGGCGCCTGCTGGACCGCCACCAATAATGAGGGAGTCATAAGCAGCCTTAGCGCTTAATTTTTCTGCATCACGGGCTGAAGAGTTGGTGTCCAATTTGGCGGCAATTTCTTCAACGCTCATACGGCCTTGGCCAAAGACTTCGCCATTCAGGATCACGGTAGGTACTACCATGATTTGGTATTGATCTACCAAGCCCTGGAAGAGGGCGCCATTAATCATTTCATGTTCAATATTCGGATTGAGGGCGGCCATGAGGTTCAGGGCCTGTACGACATCAGGGCAGTTGTGGCATGACAGGGAGATAAAAGTCTGAAAGCGCTTCTTGCCCTCCAATCCCTTAATGCTTTCGATGACGTCTTGTTCAACTTTAGGCGGGTAGCCGCTAGATTGCAGAATTGCCAAGATAAAAGAGGCCATCTCATGGCCCATTGGAAGACCGGAGAAGGCGATGCGAGCAACTTCATCTACTTTGGCTACAGTAAAGCTAGGAATATTTTTGCTGTTACCCGAGGTCTTTACGATGATCTTGGTAGATTGCTCGGCAACTTCATTTAATAGCTCTAACATCTGGGCGGACTGGGTGCTGTCATCCAAAGTCGCTTCTAAGACAATCGGACTCTCAATCTTTTCAAAATAGGCCTTGAGCTGGGTCTTAATGTTTGCATCCAGCATGATGTGTTTCTTGGTATTTAATCTTGATGAGTCTATTGGGCAGGGATTCTGCTTCTCATCCTGCCCAATAGACTCTCCGAAGAGAGTCTATGGATTGCTAGCTAAAGCTGACTTCGATTCTTAGATCTTGCCAACGAGGTCTAAGGATGGAGTCAATGTCGCTGCGCCTTCTTTCCACTTGGCTGGGCATACTTCACCTGGGTGAGCTGCTGTGTACTGAGCGGCTTTGAGCTTACGCAATGTCTCTGAGATATCGCGAGCGATTTCATTTGAGTGGATTTCAGCTGTTTTGATAACGCCTTCTGGGTTGATGATGAATGTGCCGCGCAATGCGAGACCTTCTTCTTCAATGTGTACGCCAAAACCACGTGTCAATGTATGAGTTGGGTCGCCAACCAATGGGAACTTAGCCTTGCCTACTGCAGGTGAAGTCTCGTGCCATACTTTGTGTGAGAAATGTGTATCAGTAGTAATGGTGTATACCTCTGCACCAATCTTCTGGAATTCTGCATAGTTATCAGCAGCATCTTCAATTTCTGTTGGGCAGTTGAACGTGAATGCTGCTGGCATGAAAATCAATACTGACCATTTGCCTTTGAGAGTCTCATCGGAAATAGTGACAAACTTACCGTTGTGGAAAGCTTGGGTCTTGAATGGTGGAACTGGTGTGTTAATAAGTGACATGGTTTCTCCTGTAAAAAATGACATAGTTGATTCACAACAGGAGCCATTCTAGAGGCTATTTATTTATTTGCATAATGAATTATTTAGATATTAATGATCTATTTATTAGATAATAAAGAAGTGTTTAATTTAAGCTTCAATTAAAGTCCCTAACAGCCCTGAATCATGCTTCAAAAGCGCCCGCTATAAACTGCTCTTATGACCCCGATCTTGTACTCTTACCGAAGATGCCCTTATGCTATGCGTGCTCGCATGGCATTGAAATACGCTGGTATTCAGTTTGAGCATAGAGAGATCGCATTAAAAAACAAACCGCAATCCATGTTGCTGGCATCACCCAAGGGCACCGTACCGGTTTTGTGTTTCGATGGGCTTGTGTTGGATCAGAGTTTGGATATCATGCGCTGGGCTTTAGAGCAGTCAGACCCAGATGGCTGGATGGGGGTTGATGGGGAAGTCTCTCAGACATGGATTGGGAAAAACGACGGGCCATTTAAAGTACTTTTAGACCAATATAAGTATCCAAATCGATTTCCAGATCTCAAGCAAGAGGATGCACTGAGTAGCGCCATTGATCTTATGATTCAACCTATGGAGCTTGCACTGCAATCCAGCGAGTATTTAATGGGCAAGAAAATGTCTTTGGTTGATGTGGCCATTTTTCCATTCATAAGGCAGTTAGTCGCAGTCAATCCACAGCGGTTTGAAGATCTGCCATTTATCTTTCTAAGACAATGGCTTAATCAACTACTTGAGTCAGAGTTATTTAACTCGGTAATGGAGAAACATTCGACCTGGATTGATTAATGTTGTCTAGCCTAGTGAGAATGATTTCACCGTCATCCCTTTTCAAGTCACCTGAGGATCTGCAAATACGGTCCATTAGAAATAGAAATCACGCCTTGATAGGGGCTGCTAAAAGTCAAAGAAATGATGCAAAGCGGTGTGATGATAGTGAGAGTGGAGATTGGCATCACCAACATCAAAGCTTTGGGCTTGGATGAGTGGATAAAAGCGATGGTAATCAATACTAAAACGCCTAAAAATAATAACGCATACCAACGAATAGGATGGACATCAATGGCGGCATAAGCCAATCGCATTTCTCGAGCGCTGTTCACTGAATTAAACGCGTTTAATAGCGCTTTAGATTCGGCTCTATTGGGAAGTGTATTCACGGCTTTAAATGTAGCCGCTCTCATGGCGATAAATTTTTCTTCGGCATCTGGAGAGATGGATCGATTTTTTGAAAGCGTTTTCCACTCGTCGCTAATGATTGACTGCGTGTATCTCTTGGCAGACCCAGATAGATCAATTTCTTTTGGGATTGGAATTGAATTGGCAAGGCTAATAATATTGAGAATGCCTTGACTCTCGTTTTTAATGGCCTTAGTAGCAGTGCTGTAGTTATCCCAGATGGACGTTGCCAGTAGGGCTGCAGTAAGTGAAAACAAGACCGCAGGAAGGCTAAGAAAGGGGCAATAATCCTCTCATATTGCTCAATGAAATGTTTATTCTTTGGGTGGATAACAAGCCAAGCAATCAGAATGGAAAGGCTTGTGAAGCCGATCAAAACCGCTAGGATCAGAGTGGTATCGCTTTGAAAAAATAATTTTTGCAATTTATGCCCCGTTAAGTCAGTCTAGTTGTGCAAACATCGCTAGGAGTGTATAGGAAATAGCTTGGCTCTGAATGCGGAGTTCTAAAGGATTGCAACAATTCATGGGTCTGGAAAGAAAGAGCCTTTGAACTTTCATTCCAGGGCATTTATATAATTAGCGGGCCGGGAGGGATAGAGTTCCTCGAAACTTCGTTTTCGAACTCGCGACCAACGGATTAAAAGAAGTCGTGGGTCTTCAAAAACCTACATAGCATAAAGAGTTTGAGGGACCAAAAAATGACTGTGCGATTGCTTTTTTTGGGTGCAAGCCCTAAATCTCGTTTTTAAATCAAGTCTTGGGAAATGGTAGATCGATCTCTATAAATATTTGTGTAATATATTACACAATTTATGCTATAGTGCACTTATGAACTTACGCGAAATCGGTCTCAAAGTCGGGCAGCGTCGTGCTGATCTGGGTTTATCTCAGGAGCGGTTGGCAAAACTATGCGGACTATCGAGGTCAACTATCCATCATCTAGAGAAAGGCAGCTTGAATGATTTGGGCGCAGCTAAATTATTGTCCTTGCTATCGCTCCTAGGGTTAGATGTAATTACACAACAGCGCAGCAAACAGCATCATGGCTTAGAAATGGCAAGCAAGACGGCAAGCGTGAGTTATAAGACTAAATTACAGAGTGGTGATTTATCTTATTCGTTGGCCTGTGGAGATCTGCCTGAAAGTATTTATCCTCATGTAGCAACGCTGTTGGATGAGGCGCCATTAGAAATCATTGTGTCGGCGGTAGAAGAGGCGGCAAAGAATAATCATGTGGCACCTAAAGTAATTTGGAAAAATATTAATCGGTGGGCACATGAGATGCATTCACCAAGATCAGCTTGGGCTTAATCTAGTGAATATTATTTTTGAGCGCGAGTTTCCTGAAGGTGTATGGAAAGATTTGCTGCCCCATGCGCTTTCGATTATTGAAGATATTAAAAATCACGGCACGCCCGATCCATTTTGGACTTTTGGTGGTGGTACGGTATTGATGTTTCGTTGTCAGCATCGGCTTAGTAAGGATATTGATATCTTTGTTCCAGATCCACAGTATTTAGGTTTTGTCACACCACGCTTAAGTGATGTGGCTGCAGCGGTAACTACAGACTACGTTGAAGATCAGAGCTCTTATGTGAAGTTAATTCGCCCAGAAGGGGAGATTGACTTTGTGGCATTCCCAAATCTCACTGATACGCCTTTTGAAATATGGAATATTGGCGGCTAGCAGATTAGAGTAGAAACTGCTGCAGAGATTGTGGCGCCGAGGTGACAGGGCTACTGCTCGTGATTTGTTTGATCTGTCATTAATTATTGAGCGAGAACCCGAAGCCTTAGTAAAAGCTGCCAAGTTTTTGCGAAAGAATGCCGAGCCATTTATTAGTCAGATATCTAGCATGGCAGCAGTATTAAAAGTACAGTTTGCTGAGATTGATGTATTGAATTACAGGCCAAGCTATGACGAGGCAGCGCAGAGGGCGGCCACATTCCTGGGCTCAATAAGTGAGGGTGATTGATCGAATTGCAGGTAATAAAAAGCCCCGCAGAGCGAGGCTTAGTGATGCTTGGTGGGTCGGGCGAGATTCGAACTCGCGACCAACGGTGCTTAGGCGCTAAGTTGGCGCTGCTTAATCAGTTCGGTAGCGGGAATGCGTACTACTTTGCCATTAATGGAGGTCACGATCGCAGTATTAGTTTGGATGGCTAAATCAACTGCAGCCTGACGAGCACGCTGAATTGCATGGTAAGAGCCTGTAATATCGGGATCTGTGGAATTGAGAATATCAGAGGTAGGTGTGATCATAGTTAGCTTTGGCCAATCTTTTCTAATGCTGTTGTGTCACCATCAAACAACATCCAAGAGTTTACTGCGTTTTGGTATCTAGGTAAATTATCTAGTCCAGCCGCATAACGTCTGCGAATTACCTCTTCGGGAATGTTATGGCCACCTTGCGCTATCCGCTCTGCAACACGAGAAATCGCTAATTCTGATGAACTCAGAGCAATAAACCAGAGCTTGACCATATAGCCCTGTTTTTTCCATTCTTCAATACGCTGCAGATAATAAACGCCAGACAAGGTAGTTTCAAAAGCAAAGCTTTCACCATCTTCGGTGCATGAATCAATCTCTTGAAGCATTAAGCGAGCCGCTTTAAAAGCTGCAGCTTCGGGATTAAATGGAGCTAATCCAGCGGCAATGAGATCTGCATTGATAAAGCGCAATGTATGCGCTTCTTGAGGCAGGAAGTTCTTGGCAAAGGTAGTTTTTCCAGCCCCATTGGGCCCGGCAATAATAATTTTCTTATTCGCTGCAGACAGTATTTCAATAGATTTTGAGCATAACGTTGCTTAGTTTCTTCCAATATCTGAGCAATACTCTTTTTGCCGGCAACGTAATCAGTGAGGCTTTGCTCTAGCTGTTCAGCTGGAACAATGCCTTCAATCCGAGCAGATGCCACAGCGTTAGAAACGTTGTACTGGCGAGCTTGGGATTGGTTGGCAAACTTAGTTGACATAAGTTCATTTTAATGGATTTAGAGCTTGATTTCCTAGGTAAAAAATGGCTATAAAACAGGGTTTAAGGAGCTAGGTGCATTGCAGGCAATAAAAAAGCCCCGCAGAAGCGAGGCTTAGTAATGCTGGTGGGTCGGGCGAGATTCGAACTCGCGACCAACGGATTAAAAGTCCGCTGCTCTACCGACTGAGCTACCGACCCAGTTAAGTCATAAATTGTAGCAAGAAGTCTGTTTGATTCCCCCGGGTTTGTTGGGTTTTGCCTCTGCGCCTTGTAGTTACAAGAGCGCTAAGCGTTTGCTCGTCTGGCGACCGGTGGATTTTTAGAAAAATAGTCCTTAATTCCCCTCAAAATGGCCTCTGCAATTTGCTCTTGATAGGCGTCGTCGTTGAGGCGGGCTTCTTCCTGGGGATTGCTAATAAAGGCGGTCTCGACCAAGATTGAGGGGATATCGGGGGCTTTGAGAACTGCAAAGCTGGCTTGCTCTACTTTTCCTTTGTGTAAGGGGGCAAATCCGCTAATTCGCTTCAGAATTGATGTACCCACTTGAAGTGAGTCTTTGATCTGGGCAGTGGTGGACATGTCTAACAATAAATTCGCCACCTGCTTATCTTGCGTCTTAATGTTGATGCCGCCAATCAGATCCGAAGCATTTTCTTTATTCGCCATCCATCGTGCCATCGTGCTACTGGCACCCATTTGGGATAGGGCAAAAACGGATGCTCCTTTTGCTCTGGGTTCAATAAAGGCATCCGCATGAATCGAAACAAATAAATCGGCCTCTACGCGGCGTGCTTTTTGTACGCGAGTATGTAGCGGTACAAAGTAATCGCCATCCCTAGTTAGAAACGGGCGCATATATGAATCGTTTTCAATCTTATCGCGCAAGCGTTTAGCAATCGAGAGGACCACATACTTTTCTTTTGAGCCCATCGCACCAATTGCACCTGGATCTTCTCCGCCATGGCCCGCATCAATTGCGATAGTGATTAAGCGATTATGTTTTGCTTGAGTGGGAGGTTCTTTTACATCCGGAATTGCTTGGGCTACTGGGGCTTTTGGAGCATCCTTTTCTCTCTTGGTAGCGAACCGTGCAATCAAGTCAATTTCCTCATTGGCTTTTTCTAGAGCACTTTCTTTACGAGCGCTGCTCTTAACCAATTCCATCAAAGGATCTGGTGGGATTGCTGGGTAGAGATCCAGCACCATGCGGTATTGATATTTCGCAATGGGGTCTAGCGTAAAGAGCTGGGGTTTAACTGGTTCTTTAAGGTCAAATACCAAGCGCACCATACCCAGCTGAAATTGCCCCACACGAATTTGTGAAACATAAGGATCATTGGGTTTAACTTTAGCGACTAAGTCTTTCAGGGTGGAATTCAATTCCATGCCTTGAACGTCGACTACCAGACGATCGGGATTTGTGAGTAGTTGCTGGGTAATGGGTAATGCTTTATCGGACTCAAGGGTGATGCGTGTGTAATCTTCCGCTGGCCAAATACGTACACCCAAGATCTTAGCGCCCCAGGCAATCTCTGCCTCGCTAAAGAAGAGGATGAAACCCAGCATCTTTGCTGAAGTCTTGAGATGCTTTCTTCTAGAGGAATTAATCAGGGGCTTACTCATCTCTATTAGGCTTGCAGATTTTCGATAACAGCCGTGCCCTGGCTAGAGTTTGCTTTGAAACTAATATTTCTTGAGTTTTCATCATCGCCAGAAATGAGGTGAATTTCAATATCAAAAGCGGGTAGGGAGCCCTCCGCTTTTTCTGGCCACTCGACCAAACAAAATCCGGGCTCATCAAAATGTTCTGCAAAGCCAGCTTCTTGCCATTCCAGTGGATCCCTCATGCGGTAGAAGTCGAAGTGATGGGCCGTGATGCTTGCAGTAGTGGGCGGCTTGGTATTCGTGATTTGAATGGGATAGGGCTCACACAAGGTATAGGTTGGGCTCTTAACTCGACCCTCATACCCCAGACCTTGTATTAAATGCCGAGCAAAGGTAGTCTTGCCCGCACCCAGATCGCCCTCTAGGGAGATATTGAGGTGAGTAGTTTGATCTGCTTGGAAAAGATGACTAAGGCTGCTGGCAAGTTTTTGCGCTAAAGCAGTTGTATCCGCTTCTTGCCTACAATGTTGAGTAAATGAATTCTGAGCCATTTGCCTAGTTTATTTAATTATTAAGCTACATTCTGTATTCCTAATGACTTCTTCCCAAATACCGAACCCTGTTGATCAGTCCAATCTTCGTGAATGGCTCAATGATCAGTCTCGTAAATTGGGTTTTGATGGTTTACGTATTACCGATACCCATCTTGGATCAGCCGCAGAGAGGCTTCACGAGTGGTTAGAGCAGGGTCGCCATGGTCAGATGGAATATATGTCTAGGCATGCCAATGTACGATCTGATCCGGGCATGCTGGTTCCAGGTGCTGTCAGGGTAATTTGCGTCACTATGAACTACCTGTCACCCACCATTGATTTTGACCATGAGTGGGATAGATTGAGGGATCCTACTCAAGCCGTAGTCTCGATGTATGCGCGAGGGCGCGACTATCACAAGGTCATGCGCAATCGTCTGCAAGAATTTGCGCAGTTGATTGAAAAGAAAATTGGATCATTTGGTTATCGTGTCTTTACGGATTCAGCGCCATTAATGGAGGTTGAGTTGACTCGTAAGGCTGGTTTAGGTTGGCGAGGTAAACATACCTTGCTGCTCAATCGTGAGTCGGGATCGACATTCTTTTTGGGTGAAATTCTTGTCGATATTCCATTACCAATTGACCAAGAAGAAGAGTCGCATTGCGGCACTTGCCAATCTTGTATTGATGTTTGCCCAACGCAGGCAATCACTGCACCTTACCAATTAGATGCACGGCGCTGCATCTCGTATTTAACAATTGAAAACCCCGATGTCATTTCAGTAGAGTTTCGTAGGTCGATCGGTAATCGCGTTTACGGATGCGATGACTGCCAATTGATTTGCCCTTGGAATAAATTTGCGCAACGATCCGCCTTGCCAGATTTTGCTGAGCGTCATGGCCTTGGTAGAGCGAGTCTTTTGCAGCTCTGGTCTTGGACTGAAGATGAATTTGAAAAGCGCCACGAGGGCAGCGCCATCCGTCGAATCGGTTACTCCTGCTGGCGTAGAAACTTAGCGGTGGCCATAGGTAATGCTCTGGCGGATGGCGAGGTGTCAGAAGACGAAAAAGACTTGCTTAAAGCGGCTTTGCGCAATGCTTTGTCTGCGGCAGGCTCTCTGGTGGCTGAACATATTCAGTGGGCGCTTGTCTCTTGAGGTGATTTGGCAAAGTTTTTTCCTAGCTCTTACAATGAACCCATGTCATCCGCTGATCAACCGTATATAGACCCTTAGCGAAATTGCTCTAGAGGGTTTGCAGCGCAGCGTTTTAAAAGCCGCAGTGATGCTTTTTGGACCGGTATCCGGGATGCTGCTGGGGCGCCAGCCATGGTCTTATTTGCTGGAATGGTGGGCTTTGGGGCGATGGGTAAAACCAATGGCGTAGATGCTTGGTTTACTGGGGCAACTAGCTTCTTAATGTTTGTCTTGCCTGGCCAAGTAGTTTTGTTGGAGATGGCGATTACGGGGTCATCGGTCTTGGCAATCATTTTGGCCGTCTCCCTGACATCAACTCGTTTTATCGCGATGACGGTAACCCTCTTTCCGCAGTTTCACGAGAAAGATCGCAATCATCGTCTTTATGCTTCAGTTCATTTGTTAGCAATGACTGCTTGGGCTATCTCGATGCGCGAGTTTCAGACGATGGAGGCAAAATATCGCCTAAGTTACTTTGTTGGTTTGGGATTGTTGTGTTGGTTGATCTCTATTCCAGGAACTATCTTGGGATATTTTCTGGCAGGCATGGTTCCCGCGGCAATCACACTTGGCCTAGTCTTCATTAACCCCTTATTCTTTTTGCTAACCTTTACCGAGGTAAAGCCTTGGATTAATCGGATTGCGATTGGCTTGGGATTTGTACTCGGACCTTTTTTCTTTATCTTAGATCGTGATACCAGTCTGCTCACTACTGGCCTGGTGGCCGGAACGGCTACCTATTTCTTTGATCGCAAAGTATTGCGGAAGAAAGCAGGGGCGATTAGCTGATGAATGCCGCTCTTCAAGGTTGGGGTTTATGGATTGCCCTAGCGGGTGCCACAATTGGAACCTACTTCTGCCGCGCGATTGGTGTCTTGCTCGCAAAACGTATTAATCAAGACAGCGAGATCTTTCGCTGGCTTGCAGCAGTGACCTATGCAATGGTTGCTGCCTTAGTCGTCAGAATGATTTTGATGCCGATTGGTCTTCTGGCAACCGTGCCGGTATGGATTCGGATTCTGATTTGTGTACTCAGTGTCGGTGTAATGGTTTTCAAGCCAACACGCCGTCTCGTTCCAGTCTTATTGACTGAAACGCTCTTGATGCTCGCTTACGGCGTAATGCGCTAAGCCTATCACTTCAGTAAATAGTTTAGAGGTGGGCCTCTAAAATTTTGGCAATGTGTACGGCGTCTCTTTGCGTACCGTCAACAATCTGGTGGCGACAGCTTGTCCCATCTGCAACTACCCAACTATCTGGCGCTATACGTATTGCGGGCAAGAGACTAGCTTCCGCCATTTACTTAGACACTTCAATGTGCTCGGCTTCATAACCAAAACTACCCGCCATACCGCAGCAAGAAGACTCAATGAGTTTAGGCTCCGCATTGGGAATTAGCTTTAAGAGTTCCATTGCTGGCGTAACAGCGGCAAATGATTTTTGATGGCAATGCCCATGAAATAACACGGGGCGCGAAGCAGGTTTTAGCTGCAGTTGAAGTTTTCCGCTCTTTGCTTCGCCGGCTAAGAATTCTTCTAAGAGTTGCACATGCTTACTTACCGTAACTGCGCGTTCACCAAAGCCCATGACCAATGCTTCATCTTTTAGGGTGAAAAGACAAGAGGGCTCGAGACCAATAATCGGGATACCTTTTTCAGCAAACGGGGCTAAATGATTTACTAATTCATCTAAGCTGGCTTTAGCCTTATCCACCATGCCGGCAGCGAGATAAGTGCGACCACAACAGAATTCTTTAGAGCAGGTATTTTTTGTTGTGCTTGAGTTAATACTTTCTTTACCTAAGTTTTTCTGTGGAATATGAACACGATATCCAGCAGCCTTTAGAACAGTTAATGCTGCCTGTAAATTTTCATCTTCAAAGTAGGCGTTGAAAGTATCGGCTAAAAGTACCACACCCTTATTGCCATTTGTGTCAGCTTTGCTCAGCTCCGCTGGCGTAAATTGATAGGGTGTAATTGCGCTCTTGTCGTTCCAAAATGTTTTAGCCTTCCAAATTGGTAGACTTCTTTGGGCAGAAATTCCCATGACCCACTCTTGCAATTTAGCAATCGGCGTGATGTGATTGCGAAGATTGAGTAGGGCGGGGAGACCAGGAATGCTGCTAATGATTGGAGCATATCTAGGTAGGTAGGCCACCGCTAAATCACGTAACGTATGACCGGTTCGCTTCTTGTAGGCCGACAAAAACTCAATCTTCATCTTTGCCATATCCACACCGGTAGGGCATTCACGACGACAGGCTTTGCAACTGACGCAGAGTTTCATTACTTCTTTAATGGCATCACTTCCGAGAGGTGAACTTTCGTCTTTAATATCCAGTTGATTCGAGAGCGCGAGACGCAGGGTGTTAGCGCGACCGCGAGTGAGGTGCTTTTCATCACGTGAAACACGATAACTTGGGCACATCACTTCAGCATCAAACTTGCGGCAGTGACCATTGTTATTGCACATCTCGACTGCTTTAGCTAAGCCCATGGCAGGGTCGCCGCCAGTGCCAGATGCACTCGTTTCTTCTGTGACAGGATTATTCTGCACATTCCATACAGACCAATCTAAAGCTGGTTGCAGTGGAATCACTTTATAGCTTGGCGGAAAGCGGAAGTTGCTCACATCATCCATCTTGGGTGGATCAATAATCTTGCCAGGATTAAATAATCCGTTTGGATCGAACGCATGCTTGATTTGTGCGAGAGCTTCGGTAATCTTGGGGCCAAACTGCCAAGAGATCCATTCGCCGCGGCAGAGTCCATCACCGTGTTCACCACTATAGGCACCTTTATATTTGCGCACGAGTGCTGAAGCCTCTTCTGCAACTGCACGCATCTTTTGCGCACCATCGCGACGCATATCTAAGATTGGGCGAACATGGAGGGTGCCAACAGAAGCATGTGCATACCAGGTGCCACGTGAACCATATTTAGAAAATACATCCGTAAGAGCTTGGGTGTATTCAGCAAGACTTTCTAATGGGACTGCGCAGTCTTCAATAAAACTCACTGGCTTGCCGTCACCCTTAAGACTCATCATGATGTTCAGGCCTGCCTT
Organism: Polynucleobacter necessarius; assembly: GCA_900095165.1. Lineage (GTDB taxonomy): Bacteria > Pseudomonadota > Gammaproteobacteria > Burkholderiales > Burkholderiaceae > Polynucleobacter > Polynucleobacter necessarius_J. The sequence continues at coordinate 82,275 of LT606947.1, forward strand.
ACGCACTTCCCATAAATTCTTTTGTAAGCCTGCATCAGGCATTGCAACTACTGAACCTGGGAGCCCCAAGTCACCCATGAGGCTTTGTAAGGACTTGAGCTTTTCAAGTAAAGGCGCATGTGCTTCCCCTGAGAATTCCACCAGCAAGATTGCCTCAGAAGTTGGCCCACTAGCATCAATGAGCGCAGTCTCAATGGTTTTCTTAAAGCTGGGGTTGTGACGCGCTAAGTCAATCATGGTGCGATCCACCAGCTCAACAGCGGTAGGCCCAGTTTGACGATATGCTGTGCGCTATCCATTGCCTTGAAGAAGCTTGCAAAGTTCACTACGCCAAGCACCTTGTGTTGCGGTAACAGAGCCAGTTTCAGTTCAAGCGATTTGAAATAGGCCAAGGTACCTTCGCTACTTATCAAAAGGTGCGCTAGATTGACGCTATCATCTTGTGTGTATGGACGCTCGCTTTGCGGATGAAATACATCGAGGTTGTATCCAGCAACACGTCGCAATACTTTGGGAAAGCGCGCTTCGATTTCTGGTTGAAGCGTATTGGCAAGACCTTTTACAAAATCCCCTAGTTGTTTTGCTGCGCCAGAGCTATGTGCGTAATTACCAAAGCTGGCGACCTGCCCATTGGCCAACCAGGCATCAATTCCTAAGACGTTGTGCACCATATTGCCGTAGGCAATCGAGCGGCTGCCGCAGGAGTTATTACCCGCCATGCCTCCAATCGTTGCCTGCCCAGCAGTTGAGACGTCTACGGGATACCATAGACCATGAGGTTTGAGTGCGGCATTGAGGTGATCCAAAACAATGCCGGGCTCAACTACTGCTGTTGATTTTTCTGGATCAGCATGCAAGAGTTTGCGAAAGTATTTGGTGTTATCAATAACGAGTGCTGTACCTGTAGTCTGACCACACTGGCTGGTGCCGCCTCCACGTGGGAATACTGGAACCCCCAGATCAGCGGCAATCTGAATAGCTGTTGCAATATCCTCAGCTGTTTTAGGAATAAAGACCGCAACAGGCATAGCTTGGTAGATGGACGCATCGGTTGCATAACGTCCGCAACTAGCCATATCCGTCATCACTTCACCAGAAGTTTCTTGCCTAAGGCGCTTTGCTAACTCCGCCTTATTGGCAACGAATTCTGGTAGTGGTAAATCTAGTGGCTTGTTCATGCTGCAGCTTTCTCTTGGAATTCTGAATCAACTAATTGAATAACTACATCACGCTTATTCATAACATGCTGCATCATGACTTTGCGCATACGTACACTGTCTCGCGCCTTTAATGCATCCAGCATTTCTTGATGTTCGCCAACAGCTTTCTCCCACTTCACGCCATCTTGGTTGGAGCGAAATCGCAGCGCCTCAATGCGGGCATTCACTTGTGTAAACAACTGACTTAAAACGGGGTTGTTAGCTGCTTGATTAATGGCTTGATGAATCTTGAGATTCAGTCGGTAGTAACTTGAGAGATCTCTGCGTGCATATGAGGCCATCATTTCATATTGAAGTGCTTCAAGTTCGATGAGGGCTTGATCGCTAATATTTTGCGCTGCGAGTTCTCCAGAGTAGCCCTCTAAATTAGCAATCACATCAAAGGTATGGATGATGTCGTCCCGGGTTAGTTGCACTGCAATCGCTCCACGGTTTGCAATCAACTCTACTAAGCCATCAGCAGCCAAACGTCGAATTGCTTCGCGAATAGGGGTGCGAGATACATTGAGTTTCTCTGCTAGCTCACGTTCATTCAGTTTGCTGCCGGGGGCGATCGCACCCTCCACTAATAGTGATCGGAGCTTTTGGAAGGTTGCTGCGTGCAAGTTTTGCGTATTTGGGGGTGCCGTGAGCATCATCTGAAATACCTTAATTTTGTATACATATTTACTATAACCTATCAATATCCATAAATAACGCTATATAAGGCTTATTTTTATCTTATTTTATAAATATTTTGCATACAAAATTGTAAATTACCAAAAAGTGACTTACACTGGCCTACAAGACTAACTACAAAAACCAAGCGAGACTCAACATGCTAAAACTAGATAACCACCTCTCAGGGCATCATTTCTTACACATTCCTGGCCCAAGTTCTGTGCCCTCACGCATTTTGCGGGCGATTAGCTATCAAACGATTGATCATCACGGCCCTGAATTCGGAGCGTTTGGCCTCAAGGTTTTGGATGGCATCAAGAAGATTTTTAAGACCGAGCAACCAGTGATTATTTACTCAGCCTCTGGAACGGGCTCCTGGGAGGGCGCTTTAGTTAATGTCCTCAATCCTGGTGACAAGGTGCTCTTTTATGAAACCGGACACTTCGCAAACTTGTGGCGCGCTTTAGCCAAAAGGATTGGTATTGAAGTTGAGGTAGTAGGTAAAGCAGGTGCGGATACTTAGCGCTGGGGCGTTGATGCATCTGTGATTGAAGAGCGCTTGCGCAAAGATACTCAGCATGAAATCAAAGCGGTTTGCGTGGTACACAATGAAACCTCTACTGGTATGACATCCAATATTGCTGCGGTTCGCAAGGCGATCGATGCCGCAAAACATCCGGCGCTATTACTTGTAGATAGCGTATCTGGCTTGGGTTCGGCGGACTATGAGCATGACAAATGGGGTGCTGACGTAACCGTTTCCGGTTCACAAAAAGGCTTGATGCTGCCTCCAGGAATTGGCTTTAATGCATTGTCACCAAAAGCGATTGAAGCAAGTAAGCACAGCAAAATTCCAAAAGCCTATTTAGCTTGGGATGAAATTTTAGAGTCGAATAAGACAGGCTACTGGCCGACAACACCAAGCACCAATTTGATGTACGGTTTGCATGAGGCAATCGACATGATGCAGACCGAGGGCTTGGACACGATTTTTGCTCGTCATCAACGTTTGGCAGAGGCTTGTCGTCGCGCAGTTGCAGCCTGGGATCTTGAAAACCAGTGTTTGGATCCAAATGCATATTCACCAGTATTAACAGCGATTGTCGTTCCGGAGGGAATGGATGCAGATGTGCTGCGTAAGCATGCCCTGGAAAAGTTCAATCTTTCGCTCGGAATTGGTTTGGGTAAGCTCAAAGGCAAGATTTTCCGTATTGGCCACCTTGGCGATTGCAACGAATTGAGCTTGATGGCCACATTAAGTGGTGTAGAGATGAGTTTTGGCTCGATTGGCTACAAACCCAAGGCCAGCGGTGTGGTTGTGGCCCAAGAGCACCTAAAGTAGGGTTGGGTCGGCAGACTCAACCTATAATTCACCATATATATCAATAGCATTAGAGACAGAAAGATTAATCATGTTGGCGACTAAACCGTATTTAACCCAGGCTGATGTTCAAAAGATTTTGGATGCAGCAGACAAGTATGCTGCAGCAAATAACTGGGCAGTGACTATCGCTGTTTGTGATGATGGCGGCCATGTATTGGGTTTAACTCGTCGCGATGGTTGCGCTCCTGTCTCTGCTTACATCGCTCAAGAAAAAGCGCGTACTGCTGCGATGGGTAAACGTGAGAGCCGCGTGTACGAAGAAATTATTAATAACGGACGCATTTCCTTTTTATCTGCCCCACATATTTCGGGCATGTTGGAAGGTGGCGTCAATATCGAGGTAAATGGGTTTACCATCGGCGCAGTCGGCGTTTCCGGCGTTAAATCGACTGAGGATGCCGAAACCGCGAAGGCCGGCATTGCAGCCATTCTGTAAGTCACCTTGACAAATACCGTTCCTGAAATAAATTCCTCTACCGGCGCTACTGAGAGTAGCCCCACCCCAGCAACAATTACCTTTGCTGACTTTTGCTTAGATCCAAAGATTCAAAAAGCGGTATCTGAGCAGGGTTACAACACTCCGACTCCGATTCAAGCGCAATCTATTCCGCACGTTTTAGTGGGTAGTGATTTAATGGGGGCTGCCCAAACAGGTACTGGTAAGACAGCCGCTTTTGTTCTGCCAATTATTCAAAAGATTTTGCGTCATGCCAGCAGCAGTGCTTCGCCTGCTCGTCATCCGATCCGTGCTTTGGTATTAACGCCAACACGTGAGTTGGCTGTTCAGGTTGCCGAGAACGCAGCGAGTTATTCCAAGTACACTGATTTGCGTGCTGCTGTCGTTTATGGCGGCGTAGACATGAAAGAGCAAGTAGCCATATTGCGTGGCGGCGTAGAAATTTTGATTGCTACTCCAGGGCGCTTGCTTGACCACATTGGTTCTAAAGTAGCCAATCTCTCTCAAGTGGAAATTCTGGTTCTGGACGAAGCAGATCGCATGCTCGATATGGGCTTCTTGCCTGACTTGCAGCGCATCATTGATTTGATTCCAGAGCAGCGCCAAACACTCTTGTTCTCAGCAACCTTCTCACCAGAGATTAAAAAATTAGCCCAAAGTTATTTGCGTACGCCAGTAACAGTTGAAGTGGCTCGCCAAAATGCTGCAGCAGATACTGTGAAGCAAGTAGTGCATATGGTGTCTAGTGCGAATAAGCAACGCGCGATTGTGAAAGTACTTGAAGCGCGTACGCGTCAAGGCTTGTCTCGCCAGTGCATCATTTTTACTAATAGCCGTTTGGGTTGCGCTCGATTAGCTCGCTCACTGGAGCGCGATGGCATTAAAGCCGGCGCGATTCATGGGGATAAGAGTCAAGGTGAGCGTACTTTAACGCTGGACGCATTTAAGTCTGGCGCGATTGAAGCTTTAGTAGCTACAGACGTAGCTGCACGTGGTTTGGATATTCCTTCGATGCCTTGCGTAATTAATCATGAGCTACCATTTAATGCGGAAGACTTTATTCACCGCATTGGTCGTACGGGTCGTGCGGGCAGCAAAGGCGATGCGATTGCATTAGTCGATGCTAGTGAAAAACGTTTGCTCGACGATATTGAAAAGTTGATGAAACGTAAGCTAGATGTTCAGCCGCTACCTGAAGGTAGCCCTAGTTCTACGCCGAGCAGAAGCTCATCAAGATCAGATGCGCCAGCCAAAATGTCAGACCCATTTTTCTATAAACCGTATGAGCCTAGCACTGTAACTAAGTCATCCTCAGAAGCTACAAACCCTGAAGGGAAAAAGGTCGGCATCACACCAGCAAGACCAGCTGTTGGCGCCTTGCTAGGTGGCTTTAAGAAGAAATAATTTTTGTATTCCAAGCCTGGGTGGCTGCTAAAAGCCACTCAGCAAGCGAAGTATCTTTTCCATCGGGAAGATCTCTCAATCCTAAATGTTCTGCAGCTTTACGCAACTCCTGTAAAGCCTGTTGTGGATTTTCAGTATGAATAGTGCTCGCTAAAGTTTGCTTACTCAGTTTTTCACCATGCTCATCCAGCACCAGGGGTAGATGCAAATATTTCGGTGTCGCGTATCCCAAAACATGTTGAAGATGAACTTGTCGTGCTGTGTTGTTGAGTAAATCTACGCCACGTACAATGTGCGTTATTTCTTGCTCAGCATCATCGACCACTACGGCAAGTTGATAAGTAAATATGCCGTCCCGACGCCGTAGCACAAAGTCACCCACTTCTTGATTGAGGTCTTGGCTTTGTGTTCCTAGGGCTAGATCTTCAAAATGAAGGGTGAGGTCTGGGGGGCGATCCTCCAAGCCACTTCGGCCGAGAGGGTATTTTCCTTCTCATATGTGTGTATTTTTTGGGGGCGGCAGCTTCCCGGGTAGACTATTTCTTGATTGCGGAGAGCAATAACTCCACGAGCCTCTAGGGCGTTTGCAATGCTTTGTCGGGAGCGGGGGTGCAGGAATACACGATTTGAAGCTCATTTAAGCGCTCTAGAGCCTTTTTATAGTGCTCTTGACGCTCTTAGGATTGCCAAGTCGGCTCCTCGTCCCAGGCAAGGCCGCAGGCGAGCAGTTGGCGCAGGATTTCTTGATCAGCCCCCAGAATGCAGCGGGGGGTGTCTAAATCTTCAATTCTAATTAACCATTTCCCTTGATTTTGTCGGGCATCTAGCCAACTTCCTAGGACCGCAACTAGCGATCCCGCATGAAGCGGGCCAGTGGGCGAGAGGGCAAGCGCCCGCGATAGCCGTCGGCTGGGGATGAGGGGTTTTTAAGGTTCGGCACAGCTAAAATGATCTCATGGCTTCACCCCGTTTTGTTCATCTGCGCGTCCATTCCGAGTTTTCAATTACGGATGGTGTCGTTCGCATTGACGATGCGGTTGCTGCGGCTGAAAAAGACGGGATGGGGGCCTTGGCGCTCACCGATTTAAGTAATTTATTTGGTTTAGTTCGTTTTTATAACGCTGCACGTTTTGGCGGAATTAAGCCAATCGCAGGTGCGGATGTTTGGGTGAGCAACCCACAGGATCCAGATCAGCCTTACCGTCTATTGCTCCTAGTCCAAAATCACTCTGGTTACCTCAATCTGTGCCAGTTGTTGAGTAAGGCCTCCCTAGAAAATCAGACGCGTGGTCGTGCTGAGGTAGACCCCACATGGTTTAGTGAGCCTGCTTCTAAAGCTGAAGATAAAGCCGCCAAAAGAACGTTGGCGTATGGATTGATTGCGCTTTCTGGTGGACGCTGGGGTGATGTTGGTGCTGCGCTGTTGGCAGGCCAAGAGGATCAGGCTAAGGGCGCCGCTAAACGCTGGGCAACATTATTTCCACATGCTTTTTACATAGAAGTTCAGCGTGGCGGCCATCCTCAGGATGAAAAACAGCTTCAGCTAGCTAGCCACCTTGCGAGCGAATTGGATTTACCGATCGTAGCTACGCATCCTGTGCAGTTTATGCAGCGCAGTGATTTCACAGCTCATGAGGTGCGTGTGTGTATTGCAGAGGGTGAGCTCCTAGGCAACCCCCGTCGCACGAAAAAATTTAATGAAGAGCAATATTTCTTATCTCAAGAGGAGATGGAAAAGCGCTTTGCAGATTTACCGGTTGCACTAGCTAACTCGGTAGAGATTGCTAAACGTTGTAATCTATCTTTAACTTTAGGTCAGCCTTGCTTACCGGATTTCCCAACGCCGCCTGGTATTACGCTCGACGATTATTTATTGCAGCAATCGGAGATTGGCTTGAAGCGTCACATGGAGCGCAATTTCCCCGACCCAGAAGAGCGTGCTAAAGAAGAGGCTCGCTATCACGAGCGTCTCGTCTTTGAGGTGAAGACCATTTCTCAAATGGGCTTCCCAGGTTACTTCTTGATTGTTGCGGACTTTATTAACTGGGCGAAAAACAATGGCGTACCAGTGGGTCCTGGGCGTGGATCTGGTGCTGGCTCTTTGGTTGCTTACTCGCTCGGTATTACCGACCTAGATCCACTACGCTACAGCCTGCTTTTTGAGCGCTTCCTCAATCCTGAGCGGGTATCAATGCCCGATTTCGATATTGACTTCTGTCAGCATGGGCGCGATCGCGTGATTCAGTACGTAAAAGATAAATACGGAAAAGATGCGGTCAGTCAAATCGCTACCTTTGGAACTATGGCAGCAAGAGCGGCGATTCGTGATGTGGGTCGTGTGCTGGAACAGGGTTATAACTTCGTTGATGGTATTGCCAAGCTGATCCCGAATAAGCCAGGTCAGTACATGACTATTGAAATGGCGAAGAAGGAAGAAAAGCAATTAGGCGAACGCGAAAAGAATGAAGATGAAGTGCGTCAGCTCCTATCTCTCGCACAGCAGTTGGAGGGCATGACCCGTAACGTGGGTATGCATGCGGGTGGTGTATTAATTGCTCCTGGTCGTTTAACCGATTTTTGCCCGCTCTACACGCAAGAAGCGAAAGACTCTAAAGATCAAGAGAGTGGTTCCGTCATTAGTCAGTTTGATAAAGATGATGTTGAGGCAATCGGCTTAGTCAAGTTCGATTTCTTGGGTTTAACAACGCTGACGATTTTAGCGGCAGCTGAAAAATGGATTAAGGCATTACATACTGATCGTAAAGATTGGAATATTGGTGAAATCCCACTTGATGATAAAAAGGCTTTTGAAGTTTTAAAGAATGCTAATACGGTTGCTGTCTTCCAGCTAGAAAGTCGCGGCATGCAAGGCATGCTTCGTGAAGCCAAGCCCGACCGCTTCGAAGATATTATTGCGCTCGTCGCACTCTATCGTCCTGGCCCAATGGATTTGATCCCAGACTTTATTGAGCGTAAGCATGGACGTCAGAAAGTGGAGTATCCAGATCCACGTATTGAGCCCGTTCTGCAAGAAACCTACGGCATCATGGTCTATCAAGAGCAGGTGATGCAGATGGCCCAGATGATCGGCGGCTACTCACTTGGTGGTGCTGATATGTTGCGTCGTGCGATGGGTAAGAAAAAGCCTGAAGAGATGGCGCAGCATCGCAAGATTTTTAGTGATGGCGCAAAAGCAGGTGGTATTACCGAAGGCAAGGCCAACGAGATTTATGACTTGATGGAGCGTTTTGCTGGCTATGGATTTAATAAATCTCATGCTGCCGCATATGCGCTCTTGGCCTATCAGACTGCTTGGCTAAAGGCTTACTACCCTGCTGAATTTATGGCAGCCAACTTATCGCTCGCAATGGATGACACCGATAAGGTGAAGATTCTGTATGACGATTGTTTGGCAAATAATATTCGCGTGTTTTCACCAGACATTAATACTGGTGTTTATGTATTTACGCCATTACGGGCGCCAGATGCCGCCCCGGATTCTCTAATTAGCCATATTCGTTATGGTCTTGGTGCTGTTAGAGGTACTGGTGAGGCGACTATCGAAGTGATTGTGAAGGCGCGTGAAGCAGGCGGTCCGTTTAAAGATTTATTTGACTTCTGTGCCCGCGTTGATCGTAGGCAAGTTAACCGTCGTGCGATTGAGGCTTTGATGCGTGCCGGTGCTTTTGATAGTCTGTACAAAGACTCCATTCCTGCCGGCGGCAATCTTTACGAGATTCGCTCTACTTTATTGGCTTCTCTTGCGCGTGCAATTGAGGCGGCCGAACAAGCAGAAGCTTCAATCAACCAGGTGAGTTTGTTTGAGGTTGCAGGGGAAGAGGACCGCCACTTGCCTGAGCTAGTTCGCGAACTACCGTGGTCTGAAAAGAAACGCCTCCAGTATGAGAAAAGTGCTCTAGGCCTTTGTTTGACCGGCCACATGTTCGATGCCTATCGCGACGAGACGGCACATTTCATTCGTCAACCATTATTTAAGGTGACTGAGGGTAAAGATCAGTTGATTGCCGGCATCATTACTTCTGCTCGCATGTTGACTGGTCAGCGCGGCCGCATGATGATCGCAACAATTGATGATGGCACCGCTGCAATTGAGGTTACTCTCTATAGTGAAGTGTATGAACCGAATCGTTCTTGGCTTAAAGAGGATGAGTTATTAGTGGCGAAAGTGAACGTTACTCCCGATAAGTTTTCCGGAGGGATGCGGATCGTGTCTGAGGCGGTGATGGACATCACGGGTGCCCGCTTGCGTTTTGCGCGCAATGTGCATTTATCCATCGATTCAGCGATTGATCTCAAATCCTTGCGTAGCCAAATTGGACCTTACTTAATGAGTAATCGTGTGCGGGATCCTAAGTTAGGGCCTGCAGCAGCCTCTATGCCAAATGCCAGTGAGGGTCTCAAAGGTTTAATGCTCACTGCAGCAGTAACGACTAGTGGTGGGGCCTGTCTAATGCAATTCCCAGAAGAGTTGCGAATTTATCCTGATGATGCTTGCTTGCATAGCTTGAATCAAATTTTGGCGGCCAAACAATCCAATACCGTTCAGGTTCAGTACCACTAAATCAGCGGCAGCCAAACTACCTAGAGTGAATTATGTATTTGTAGCGGCTTGAAGCGCTGCAATCACTTGATTGGGTTCTAGGAGATTCAAGCATTCGCTATTGCTACTTGCACGATCTTCACAGCCTGCTTTGCGGCAGGGGACGCACTCCCCAGGCCCTTGCAAAATCGTGACATTACCAACTGTCTGCGAGCGAGCTCTTAATTGATAGGGTTGTGCGCCAATAAAGCCATTTGGCCATGGGCCAAAGTTAGTTGGTGGCGTTGGACCAAACAAGGCAATTGTAGGGGTGTTGCATGCCGCTGCAAGATGGGTGATTGAGGTATCAACTCCAACATAGGCTATTGCTCCACGAATCAGGGCCCCTGCTTGCGGAATGGTGAGTAGGCCTGCGGTATTAACGACATGCTTATGGATCTCTTCATCAAGCAATGAAAGAATGTCTTGATTGAGCCGAAGATCTTGCATAGCAGGTGATGCGCTCAGCACAACTTGCCAGCCTTGTTTGGTAATCCATGTCAACAATGTTTGCCAATAAGTAAGAGGCCAGCGCTTATAGGCGGTTAAAGGGCCGGGATGCACCACCACATATGGTGAGTGAAGCTGAGCGGCAATGCTTGGTGTAATAGGATCGTAAGCAGGAGCTGTTACTGAGATTGGTTTTTTAAATAACTCCAGTGGATTCAGGCAAAAGACCTCAAGCAGACGAAGCTTTTCAGTAATAACATGCTGTGCAAAATAATCCACATCAACCGTATGCAAACTGATGGCCTTCTTCCAAGCATTTTGCTTATCACTTTTACTTTTTTTGGCTTTGTCTTCCTCTGTGAGGCCTTGGGGGTGACCACCTAATACGCCTACGCGTTGATGGGCAGCTATTAAGCTATAGAAATAGACGCGGTCGCTCGGTTGCGTAACCATCGCCAAGTCGTAACGCTGAAAGAGTCTAAAAAATAAGGAAAGGTATTCTTTAAGTTTGGGGCGGTCTGAAGTTTCGATTGTCTGGGTAATTTCAGGATTGCCTTTGAGCATGTCAAGCTTGCCACGGTAGCCCAAAAAGTGAAACTCAGCATCAGGCCATAGTTCACGTGCCCGTAAAATTAGCGGTGTAGTAACAAGGACATCTCCAATTTGGCGAGTCGCAATAAATAAAACTTTTTTCGGCTTTAGTGCTGAGAATGCAGTCATGGGGTTAATGTAACTCAATCCTACTGAGCTTTAGCCAGAATTTTTTCACGTACGCGACGTGCATTTTCTGCGGCATTAGATTGATTATTCGTGCGGTGGTAGAGGTGAAGCACTTCAGTTGAACACGATCCTGATTTACGAATCACCCCATTATTTTGCAGTCTAAAAACGAAATCAGCGTCCTCATGCCCCCAGCCTGTCATGGTTTCATCAAAACTACCAATAGCTTGGGCATCGGATCTCCAGCAGGCCATATTGCAGCCTTTGATACGGCGCCAAACAAATTTCTTGTAGTTGCGCCATGCACCATTATCTAATTTGATTTTGAGGGGCCAATATTTATTGATGCCGCCAGATAGTCGATAGCTTAATACCTTGCTGGAAAATTTCTTGAAGTCCCAATGGGGCCATGCGAGCAATTGTTTGCTGAGTTCGTCATTCAGTAGGATGCGACTTCCTGTTACTAAGTGATTTGCTTGAGAAAGCCTTCGGTGTTGGGCGATAAAGTCTGGCTGAACAATGCAATCGCTATCTAGAAATATCAAATATTCACCAGTAGATGTTTCGATTGCTTGATTGAGGATGCGGGTTTTGCGAAAGCCTTGATCTTCTTGCCAGAGATGCGTTATTTTCACTGGAAAATTCACCTGCATTGCTGCAATAAGTTCTTTGGTGTCTAGGGTGGAGCCATCATCAGCAATGATGATTTCAAAATCTAGGTCCGTTTGAGTTCTGAGTGACTCAAGGCAGAATTTGAGGGCTTGCGGCCAGTTATAGGTTGCTAAAAGTACTGAGATCATTTTCTGGGATATTAACAACGCTCAGCTTCTTGATGCAGTTGCCATAACTTCATGTAGCGATAGTAGGTCCCTTGCCCATTGGAAATGGCTAAAGCAAAACCCTGAGGGCCATCCAAAAAACCAAGGCGAATGAAGTAGGTGCGAGTAAAAGCCCAAATACCATGAAGCACTGCCTTTAAGGGGCTGCTCTTTTTTCCTTTGGAAAAAGCCTGCTCTGCCGAAGCTGTTGAATAGCGGTCAATTTTTTGTAGCACCTGTGAAAAGTTCATAAAGGTGAAGTGCAGCATGGGATTTTCTAGTTTCGCTACTTGTCCATTTGGAATCAGTCGTTCGTGAACGAGGTCATCTGAGAAACGAGCAGTGCCACGTTTGAATAATCGATCTACATAATCTTGGCTCCAGCCAGAATGGCGAATAAAGCGTCCGCAATACCAAGATAGGCGTGGAATCGCAAAACAGTCGACATGAGCTGGGTGATGAATGGCGGTCAGGATTTCACTTCTGAGGGCTGGCGTGAGGCGTTCATCAGCATCCAGGGAGAGCACCCACTCGCCTGTTGCCAAGTCTAGGGCACGGTTCTTTTGAGACCCAAAGCCAGGCCAATCGGCTGGTTGGCTAATGCTGGCCCCATGGTTTTTGGCGATTTCTAGGGTGCGATCAGTGCTATTAGTGTCGACCACCACGATTTGCTGGGCAACCCCCTCTAGGGAAGCCAAACAATCGGCCAAATTGGCTTCTTCATTGCGAGTGATGAGTATGACGGATAAGGTGGGCATAATTCATTATATGAATGCTCAAGACCGCACTGCCTTAAATCGCTTAATTCAGTACCTCAGGCCCCATATTGGCTTGATTATTAGCTCTTTATTGGCCATGGCGCTCGTTGCTGGTGCCGAAACCTCTATTCCCGCTCTGATGAAGCCATTATTGGACCGCGGCTTCACTGGGCAGCTCAACAGCAAACTTTGGCAGGTACCAGTCTTCTTGGTGGGTTTGGCACTTGTTCGAAGTTTGGCCCAGTTCCTCTCAAATTATTTGCTGACTCGCGTCATCAATTCAGTACTGCTCAAATTACGCGAGCAAATGTTTCGGGCGCTACTAAACGCGTCAACTACTTTTTTCCAAAAGAACTCCGCATCTAATTTAATTAATGCAGTTGTTTTTGAGGTGAACAACGTTCTCTCAATTATGGGAGGCATGTTAATTAGCTTGGTACGGGACTCACTCACTGTCGTGGGTCTAATTGGCTATCTCATTTATCTAAATTGGCAATTGACTTTGGTGGTCTTGGTGATCTTCTCCATTATTGCCTTCATCATGAGCAAGATAAACAAGCGCCTGCGAACTTTAAATCGCGAGCAGCAGACTCTGACCAGTGAATTGGCCTATATTGTTGAAGAATCTGCGGCTGGTTACAAAATCGTGAAAGTACATGGCGCTGAAGAATATGAAATGCGTCGTTTTATGGATAAGGCGGAACGCTTACGGCAGTTTGCGTTGAAGTCAGCAGTGGCTGGCGGCTTGAATCAGCCCATTACTCAACTAATCGCTTCTATGGCGCTATCCATTGTGTTGGCAATAGCTCTAATGCAGTCAGCCTCTGAAGGCACTACGGTTGGTGGCTTTGCCTCATTTATTACCGCCATGATGTTGGTGATTTCCCCAATTAAACATTTGGCGGATATTAATCAACCTTTGCAGCGCGGCTTAACTGCTGCCGAGATGATTTTCTCGCTTATGGATCAACCATTTGAAGAGGATGAATCCCGCAGGGAAAATATGAAATCCTTGGGCAAGGCTAAGGGTGGAATTCGATTTGAAGATGTTGGCTTCTCCTACCAGCAGGAGGCGGGACGTAAAGATGCACTCACTGGTGTGAATTTAAACATTAAGCCTGGTGAGGTAGTTGCTTTTGTCGGACCATCTGGCGGCGGGAAGTCTACGCTGGTCAATTTATTGCCTCGTTTCTTTAGGCCCACTAGCGGACAAATTTTCTTGGATGATATTCCTCTTGAGGATATTGTTCTTGCAGATGTGCGCAAGCAAATTGCTTTTGTAAGTCAGGATGTCATTTTATTTAATGACAGTATTGCGGCCAATGTGGCCTATGGAGCTGTAGGTTCGAGTGGGATTGATCGGGGGCGCGTGATGGAGGCGCTTGAGGCAGCAAACTTAAGTGCCCTCATGAAAGAAATGCCCGAAGGTATTGATACGCAAATTGGAGATAACGGCAATCGTTTATCCGGTGGTCAGCGTCAACGTTTAGCAATTGCGAGGGCGATTTATAAGAATGCGCCTATTTTGATCTTGGATGAGGCAACTTCCGCTCTGGATTCCGAATCTGAGCGTCAAGTGCAGGATGCTTTAGAGCGTTTGATGGCAGGCAGAACCACTTTGGTTATTGCGCACCGCTTATCAACTATTGAGCAAGCTGACCGTATTGTGGTGCTGGAGCATGGCCATGTGATTGAGAATGGCACACATGAAGAACTACTTACTAAAGATGGCTTATATGCCAACCTGCATCGCATCCAGTTTTCAAATGCTTAATCAGTGATTAACTGAGAACAATATCGTATTGCTCTTGGCGAAAGCTGCCTTCAGCCTGCAGTTTGATGGGTTTACTAATAAAGTCGCCCAATTGCGCTAAGAATTGATTTTCTTCTTCAAGAAAGAGATCAATTACATCGGGTGCGGCAACAATTCTAAATTCACGGGGATTAAATTGGCGACGCTCTCGTACAATTTCCCGCAAAATCTCATAACAAATAGTCTGTGCCGTTTTGACTTCACCCTTGCCTTGGCAGGTAGAACAGGGCTCGCAAGTGATATGAGCGAGGGATTCTCGAGTTCGCTTTCGCGTCATCTCCACCAAGCCTAATGAGGAAAATTCACTCACTGAGGTTCGAGCATGATCACGCTCTAAATTACGATTGAGTTCGTGCAAAACAGATGCTTGATGATCCTTGCTCAGCATATTAATAAAGTCAATGATGATGATGCCACCAAGATTGCGTAAACGGAGTTGACGAGCAATGGCCTGAGCAGCCTCAAGATTGGTTTTAAATACAGTGTCATCGAGATTGCGTGCGCCAACATAGCTTCCAGTGTTGACATCAATTGTGGTCATTGACTCCGTTTGATCGATCATTAAATAGCCGCCGGATTTGAGATCAACCCTTCTACCCAAGGCTTTATTAATTTCTGTATCAACGTCAAATAAATCAAATAGGGCGCGCTCACCACGATGCAGGGAGAGCTTATCCAAAAGATTGGGCATGTAGAGCGCGGCGAAATCTTTGAGCTTTTCAAAATTCTCAGCAGAGTCCACTCGAATTTGTGCCGTCTCTTCACCAGCAATGTCTCGTAATACGCGCTCGGCCAAGCTGAGATCCTGATAAAGCAGGCTAGGGACAGTCTTGTGGTTCACAGTTTCTCGGATCCCCTCCCAAGTGGTGCGCAGGTAAAGCATATCGTGTTTAAGTTCGATGTCACTGGCATCTTGTGCGTTGGTGCGCACAATGATTCCATCTTTTTCATCGGCAGGCATGAGTCCAGCAAGGCGCGCCTTGATGGCGTCGCGTTCCTCGGGCTGATCAATTCTTTGGGATACGCCAATGTACTTTTCGCTTGCAGCATCTGTCCCGGCTGGCGGCAGGTAAACCAAATTACGACCGGCAATACTTAATTGGGTTGTGAGGCGCGCACCTTTCGTCCCCAAAGGATCTTTGAGAACCTGCACTAAGACATTTTGCCCTTCAAAGAGTAGCTTTTCAATTTGAGCTTGAGGATTATTTTGAGTGATATCCGCAACGTGCATAAATGCAGTGCGCTCTAAGCCAATCTCTATGAAGGCAGATTGCATGCCAGGTAGCACGCGTACCACTTTGGCTAAATAGATATTGCCGACGATGCTGCGTTGACGCGTGCGCTCAATCTGTAGTTCTTGAACAGCGCCTTGCTGAATTAATGCCACCCGTGTTTCTTGGGGTGTAATGTTGATCAGAATTTCTTCATTCATATGCGGGCAACTTTAGCGAAATCCAATAATTGGTTAACTTCGAAAATAGGTAACCCCATGATACCGCTATAGCTACCTTTAATTGAGGGAATAAAAGCTGTTCCAAGACCTTGAATGCCATATGCACCAGCCTTACCAAAGGGTTCGCCACTCTGGATGTAGTTATCAATTTGCGCTTCAGTTAAGTGAGCAAATTCTGCTTCGGATGCTTGCATCAAACAAAGCGGGTTGGTTTGGAGGTCGATTGTGAGGACAACTGCTGTAAGTACCTCATGTACTTTCCCGCTGAGCATTTTTAGAATGCGTGCAGCATCGGTAGCATCGGTGGGTTTTCCAAGGATTTCGCTGGCTGGGTTATCAGGCAAGCTGACGGTGGTATCTGCGCACAGAATAGGCGCCCATGGTTTTCCGCTGTTTTGCCATCTTGCTAATGCCATGGCGCTTTTGGCAAACGTGACCCGCTCAACATACTGACGGGCTTTTTCGGTGGGGAGGGGCACTTCAAGGGTTTTTGTATCTTCGCCTGGCGCTGCAATCAGCATCTCAAACCGGACACCAATTTGTTTGAGGAGTTCTTGGCGTCGTGGACTTTGTGAGGCAAGATAAATATAAGAAAACATCAATGACTTACTCGCGGTGATAAGGATGACCTTGCAAAATAGTCCAAGCTCGATAGAGTTGTTCTACCAATAAAACTCTTGCCATGGCATGGGGCAACGTTAGGCTTGAGAGGCGCCACATAGCTTGTGCGCCTTCTTTAAGGCTGGCATCAAGTCCATCGGCACCACCAATTAAAAAAGTGATATCGAAACCTTCTTGCCGCCAGTTTGCTAGCTGCGTAGCTAGATTTTGTGTGGTTTGATCTTTGCCGCGTTCATCAAGCGCAATGACACGAGAGCCTTTCGGAATGGTGGCTGTAATTTTTGTAGCTTCTTTGGCTGGAGTGAGATCAGGTTTGATCTCTTTAATTTCAATGCTGCAATCAGCAGGCATACGCTTAATGTAATCATGGGTTGCAGTTGCAACCCATTCTGGCATTTTGTGACCAACAGAAACAATCGTTAAGCGCATTGCTAAAACATTATTCTTCGTCGTCAGGTTCGCTTGCTTTCACAAGCCCCTTATCCGCTGCTAATTTGACGCGCACTGGCTTAGCACCCCACATACCTTCTAATTGGTAATACGCACGCAGTGCAGGCTGCAAAATGTGAACCACGATATCGCCACAATCGACGAGCACCCACTCACCAGTCTCCAAGCCTTCGACTGAGATGACTTCGCCGCCTTTAGCGTTGACAGCCTCTTTGACTGACATGCCCAAAGATCTGGTCTGCCGATTGGAGGTGCCGGTGGCGATGATCACGCGATCAAATAGCTCACTGAGCTTAGTAGTGTCATAAACACGAATATCTTGTGCTTTGACATCTTCGAGGGCATTGATCACAACGCGTTGTAATTTAGTTAAGTCCATAGTTTCTTAAGTATTTTCTGAGGTTTTTGTATTTAGGGGTGATCTTAGCCTGATTACTTATACAGACCCAGATTTGTGATGATTTCTAAGGCGTGTGACGGAATGTGCTCGGAGGCAATGGCGCTACGAGAGCTGCTTTTAAGCTGATTCCGCAACTCGGTTGATGAAAGGCCTACTGAAAGACTGTTATCTAGGTGGATGCGGCCAAATCGGCTTTTTTCAAGGGTGTCTGTATCGGTACATTCATGATTTGCCAATAAAGCCTCAATTTCAGGGCTCATATCTGCAGAAATCTCATGACAAGGTCTGTTGGTTACTGCGAAATTCACTAAGCCTAGTAATTGATCCCAGGAATTCCAGGAGGGGAGATTTAGAAGAGAGTCGGCCCCCATTAGCCAGATCAAGCCGACATCAGGCCCAAAGCGTTCTCTCAAGGCTTTTGCAGTATCGATGGCATAGCTTGGCCCTGCGCGATCAATTTCGATGCGATCAACGCCAATTTGAGTGGGGATTTGTAAATAGAGAAATGCTCTCGCTAGATCAATACCCGCAGCTTCCGTTAGCTGTAAGCGGATTTCTGCGGGAGTGATACCAGCATCTTTTTGCCAGGGTTCCCCGTTGGGAACCAACAGTAGGGCGTCAAGATGCAAGACTTTTGCAAAATGCGAAGCCAGCTTTAGATGACCAAGATGTGGTGGGTCAAATGTACCGCCTAAGATGCCAATTTTTTTTGGGGTATCCAAATGCACTGAGCTCAAGTTAGACTAGCCAGTCACGGGGCTTAAGGTAGTGGTCGTAGAGCTTAGCTTCTGGCGTACCGGGTTTTGGTTGCCAGTTGTACCACCACTGAACCACCGGTGGCATAGACATCAGAATAGACTCAGTACGACCACCTGAGTGCAAGCCAAAAATAGTGCCACGGTCGAATATCAAGTTGTATTCCACATAGCGACCACGACGGTATTCTTGAAACGCTTTTTCTTCAGCGGTAAAGCTGTCTTTGTAGCGACGCTCCACAATCGGTAAATAAGCGTCAATAAATGCATCACCAACAGCGCGCGTCATGGCAAAGCTTTGTTCAAAACCAAGATCATTAAAGTCATCAAAAAAGACGCCACCAATACCGCGTGGCTCTTCGCGATGTTTCAGATAAAAATATTCATCACACCATTTTTTGAAGCGTGGATATAGTTCTTCACCAAATGGATCCAAAGCATCTTTAGCGGTTTGATGAAAGTGTTTGCAATCTTCATCAACGCCGTAATAGGGTGTGAGATCAAAGCCACCACCGAACCACCAGACCGGCTCTTTGTCGGTAGCTTGCGCAATAAAGCAGCGCACATTCATATGGGTGGTAGGCACCTTAGGGTTATTTGGATGAAAGACCAAAGAAACACCCATGGCTTCAAAGCTGCGCCCCGCAACTTCTGGGCGATGATGGGATGCTGAAGGCGGCATTTGATCGCCGCGGACATGCGAGAAGCCTACACCACCTTTTTCTAAAATATTGCCACTATCCAGAATGCAGGTACGTCCATAACCCTTTAGCTTGCTATCCTCTGGCTTTTCCCAGGCATCCACCATAAAGGCTTTGCCATCAAGCGCACTCATTGCAGTAGTGATGCGATCTTGCAAGCCTAAAAAGTAATCTTTTAAGGCTGCAATATCAATTTGAGTATGTTCGGCAGATGACAATGATGAAAATTTCTTCGTATTAAGTGATAAAAATTTGCTTAATTATTTGACTGCGCGATAGCCAATATCTTTGCGATATTGCATGCCATCAAACTGGATCTTAGAAATAGCGTCGTATGCTTTTTGTTGTGCGCCACGAACAGTGTCTGATAGGCCTACTACACACATAACGCGACCGCTCGAGGTGACAAGCTTGCCATCTTGCAGTTTAGTACCGGCATGAAAGGTCAATTGATTTTCGGTGTCAGTCGGTATGCCTGTAATGACATCACCGTTGCGTGGAGTGTCTGGGTAGTTATGGGCTGCGAGCACGACACCTAAAGCGGTGCGACGATCCCAATCTAATTCCACCTCATTGAGTGTGCCATCAACAGCATGATCCAACGCATTAACAAGATCACTGCGCAGGCGCGCCATGATGGGTTGTGTTTCTGGGTCGCCCATGCGGCAGTTAAATTCCAAGGTCTTGATCTTGCCGTCTGGAGAAATCATGAGGCCTGCGTAGAGGAAGCCGGTATAAGGAATGCCATCAGCCTCCATGCCCTTAACAGTAGGCATGATGACCTCGCGTAAAGCGCGCGCATGAATTTCTGACGTGACAACTGGGGCGGGGGAGTAGGCGCCCATGCCGCCAGTATTAGGGCCTTGATCAGCATCGAGTAAACGCTTGTGATCTTGGCTGGTTGCTAGAGCTAAAACATGTTTACCGTCTACAAGCACAATAAAACTGGCTTCTTCGCCGGTTAAAAATTCTTCAATAATTACGCGTGCACCTGCATTACCGAGCTTGTTATCCGCAAGCATCATGTCGACAGCTGCATGTGCTTCTGCTAAATCCATGGCTACAACTACACCTTTGCCAGCAGCTAGACCATCCGCTTTAATGACGATCGGCGCACCTTTAGCATCGATATAAGCATGTGCCTCTAATGCATTTGAGAAAGTCTGATATTCCGCTGTTGGGATGCCGTGGCGTTTCATGAATGCTTTAGAGAAATCCTTTGATGACTCCAATTGAGCAGCCAGTTGAGTTGGTCCGAAGATGCGTAAACCATTGTTGCGGAACACATCTACGATGCCTGCGGCCAATGGGGCTTCAGGACCCACTACCGTGAGATGAATTTTTTCACGCTTGGCGAAGTCCGCTAGCTCTTGAAGACTAGAGATAGGAAGATTTTCAATTCCTGCAGCAGCCTGTTTCGCTGTGGCAGTACCGCCATTTCCAGGTGCTACATAGACAGTTTGAACTTGAGGGGATTGAACCAGCTTCCATGCCAATGCATGTTCACGACCACCGGATCCAACTAAAAGAATTTTCATGACGAGCTAAGAAATAAGTTAATAAATAGGATTTATAAATTCGATGACTTACAAGGATGCGTTCGTAAATACTTCTTGAACATCATCCAAGTTCTCAAGCGCATCCAATAGTTTTTGCATGCTTTCAGCTTGCTCACCCTCGAACTCGGTTTCGGTTTCTGGACGCATTGTCACTGTGGCAAGCTCTGCTTTGAAGCCTGCTTGGGTGAGTGCGTTTTGCACTTTAGAAAAGTCAGGCACAGGTGTGAGCACCTCGAGTGAGCCGTCATCATGAATAATGACATCTTCAGCACCAGTATCTAACGCGATCTCCATAAGCTGATCTTCATTAGTGCCTGGGGCAAACAACATCTGGCCACAGTGCTTAAACATAAAAGCAACAGAACCTTCAGCGCTCATATTGCCACCATTTTTATTAAATGCATGGCGCACTTCAGCAACGGTGCGTGTGCGGTTATCGGTTAAGCAATCAACGATGATGGCAGCTCCATTGAGACCATAACCTTCGTAACGAATCTCTTCGTAGTTCACGCCCTCGAGTGAGCCTGTACCACGCTGAATCGCACGCTGTACGTTGTCATTTGGCATATTGGCATCTTTAGCCTTATCAATTGCTAGGCGCAAACGTGAGTTCGTAGCAATATCGCCGCCGCCTAATTTAGCTGCAACCGTGATTTCTTTAATGAGTTTGGTCCAAATCTTGCCGCGCTTTTCGTCTTGACGTCCTTTGCGGTGCTGAATATTGGCCCATTTCGAATGGCCGGCCATACGGGGAAGTCCTTTTGAGTAATGTGGCTTGAAGACCTCATTTTAAGGGCTTCTGAGACTAAGAATGGGGGTGCTGCAACTTTTTTGTTACACTCTCACCTCTTAGTAAGCTTCAATGCAGTTTTTCCACTGCAAACACCTGCCCCGGTGATGGAATTGGTAGACGTGCCGGACTCAAAATCCGGTGCCGCGAGGCGTGGCGGTTCAAGTCCGCCCCGGGGCACCATCTCAAATTGGCCATTATTTGCGCCCCGAGATACTCTAAAAATTAAATCTCGTAAGTTTCTGACTCGCTATTCATGGCTTGCTCAACAATTTTCCTCGTGAGCGTTGGCGAGAATAGTTCGATGAAGGTATACACAAAAGAGCGCAGGTAGGCGCCTTGTTTTACGCCTAAATGCGTCACGTTATTGCCAAACAAGTGACCAACTGGAATGACGCGGAGATTGCGATCTCGATCTGCATCGTAGGCCAATCCAGCAACAATGCCTACACTCATTCCAGTTTCAACGTAAGTCTTAATGACGTCCGCATCGATCGCTTCCAAAATAATGTCTGGGTTGAGATTGCGTTGACCAAATGCGGCATCAATTTTGCTACGACCCGCAAACGCTTTGTCATAGGTGATGAGTGGGTACTTCGCAATTTCTTCTAAGGTGATTGTTGCCTGATTCAGGAGGGGGTGGCTTAGTGGGCACCATGACGACGTGTTGCCATTGGTAGCCTGGCAGCGCCAGTACACCAGGAGTATTGGCAATACCTTCGGTTGCGATGGCAATATCCGCACGATCATGAACGAGTAGCTCCGCAATTTGCCCTGGGCTTCCCTGCTGAATGCTGACCCGAACCTTTGGAAAGCGTTTAGCAAATTCAGTAAGCACCTTTGGTAAAGCGTAACGCGCCTGAGTATGAGTAGTTGCAATAACAAAGTTACCCTGATCTTGGCTGGCAAAATCCTTGCCAACCCTTCGTAAGGTTTCCACTTCATCCAGAATGCGCTCAATCGAGGAGAGAATTCGTTTGCCAGGCTCAGTGAGCGAGCGAATCCGTTTGCCATGGCGTCGGAAGATTTCTACGCCTAACTCATCCTCCAGCTCAATAATGGCCTTGGAGACTCCAGGCTGTGAAGTAAAGAGAGTCTTAGCGGCAGTAGTCAGATTAAAGTTCTGTCTTACGGCCTCACGAACAAAACGAAATTGGTGCAGATTCATATGGATTCCATTCTTTATATCAACTGCGATATAGAAACGAAATTCTATATGATTTTGAGGTATTAAGCTCTAGATACCCAACGTAAACCCACAATTGCCAAGATGAAGTAAATCAATGGCGGTGTTAGAGCGGTCAGCAGTGCGGGCCAAGAGCCTAGTAGTCCAACATTGGAGAAGAGGGAATTAAAGAGTTGAAAGCTCATGCCCAGCATGATGCCGCCAAACACCTTGATGCCAACGCTACCGGCGCGCACCTTGAGGTAGGCAAATGGCAGAGCCAATGTCAGCATGACGAAAATCGTAAAGGGGTAGATTACCTTTTTCCAGAACGCAATAGAGTGGCGTTGAGCATCCTGTTTGTTATCTCTCAAGTGAGAAATAAAGCGTCCCAAGCTAAAAATCGACATTTTTTCTGGGCTTACCAAAAGTACGCTCAAGATTTGAGGTGTGACTTCAGAATTGAGGCTCACAATTGGATGAACAAAACTTTGCGCTGAATAGACTGGATTGAGTGGATCACTCTGCTTGGTTTCTTTAAAGCGAGTCTCGGTGACGTCATCCAGAATCCAAGTTCCAGTTTGATCAAAGCGTCCCGAAACTGCGCTCCTAATGGAGAGTAGGCGATACGCGTCATCAAATTCATACATACGAATATTTTTGATTTCGTTATCTTGCTCAATCTTGCCAACGTTGACATAACGAACTCCCGGCCTAATCGGTCCACTACCATCTTCATCTCGTAAGCGATCTTTTACCCATACCCCCGTTTTAAATTGCGAACTATAGGATGAGCCTAAAGCCTTCATCCGAATCTGCTCTGACAGATTCTCGGTATAGGGTCCAAGCCACTCACTCATCACAAGCGTTAGAACAACTATGGGCAAAGAAATCTTGGCCAGAGTAGTTAAGCCTCTGCGCATGTCCAATCCAGCAATACGCAAGATCGTGAACTCGGACTGGCTTGCCAGCATGGCGAATACGTAAATACTTCCAATCAAGCCAGCAATCGGAATGATCTCGGATATACGGCTTGGAGCTTTTAATAAAACGTGCAGAAGCGCTAATGGCAGGGTGTACGCACCCTTTACCGAACCAAGTTCGCTGAGGATGTCAAAAAATAAAAATAGCGCCACTAAAGCAAATAGGATGAAGCCAAAGGCGGCATAAATCTGCCTAGCTAGATAGCGCTCAAATATGTAGGGGAATAGTTGCTTCATCTATTGGTCAAGAATGAAGGTAGTTGACGACGCCACCATTTCAGTGATGGGTTGATGCGATTGCGAATGAGTAGAAAGGCAATACCAAAGGCCAGGGCGTGTATGGGCCAAGCCGCTACAAAAACATTTATTTTCCCTTGCGACACAAAGTTTTGCGTGAGGTTGAGAAGATTGCTGTAGATAAGATAAATCAGTACGGCATAAAACATTGCAGTGTAGTTACCAAGCCTTGGGTTGACGTAGGCGAGAGGTATCGCGATTAACACTAGACCCAAAGCCATTAACGGTAAACCGATACGCCAAAACAATTCAGCGCGATTGGGATTGATGGTGCCGGCGTTGGAATCGTTCCACAGTTCGGAGACTGTTTTTTCGCGATCGCGCGGGGCTGGATCAAGAACACTTTTGCTTTGAATATGGGTGCTGTACTCAGCAAACTCCAGGATTCTGAAATCTGGTTGTGTAGGTAGCCCCTCATATCGTCGACCATTGTTTAGTACAATCGATTTTCCACCCCCCTCTGCATTTTCAATAAATCCAGTGGAAGCAACGGCGACACTTAGTCGACCATTTTTAGTTTCAGCGGCAAAGATATTTTTTACTTCGCTTTTATCGACATCCAACTCTTCAATAAAAAATACACGCTCCGCTTTGGCTGACTCTCTAAATTGACCGGCGGCAACCATAGAAACGTCACTGCGTTGCTGAAATCTTTGGCTAATAAGAGTGGATTCGCGATTAGCCCAAGGCCAAACAAAGAGGGCTAAAAGGGCGATGATGATAATGAGGGGTGTCGCAAAACGCAGGATTGGTCGAATCAAGCTGGCAATGCTGAGGCCGCTAGCAAACCAAACAATCATTTCGGAATCTTTATACCAGCGCACCAGCACGATTAAGACGGCCACAAATAGGGAGACTGTGAGCAATACCGCCATATAGCCAAGCGTAGCTAGCGCAATGAGAACAAGGGCATCCTCGGGGTTTACTGCGCCATTTGCCGCAAAGCCCAGAATTCGGATTACTAGGGTGGTAATCATGATGGTTACTAAGACCAAAAAAACACCACCAGTCGTAAAACTGAGTTCGCGGCGAAGGGCTTGGTGAAAAATCATGAATAGATAATGAATTGGCTGTTATGGGCTCACTCAAGATGTGAACCTGCATCTCGGAGGATAATGGATAAACACCCATTTTTTCCCTTGAATTGACTTAAAAATACCTTAAGACATTATGACTATTCAATTTAGTACCAAGATTTTCGCGCAAGCCGATCTAAATAACCCAAAACAACTTAAGGCGAGCCTAAGTACTTTATTGGCGCAGAGCTCAGATTGTTTGGTTTTGGCATATTCAAAGGTAGATTTAGATACTTTGACGGCTAGCAAATCCAAATCTGGACTTTTAGTCGAATTAGATCGTTTACTTGGTGGTTCGGTCACTCATGTAAATGTGGTGGGCGATCTCGAAAGTCAGTCAGCCTCTACCTGCGTAATTCGCGCAGAAAAATCTTGGGCCACATCTGGCGTAAAGGTAAAACGCATTCTTTTGGTGTCTTTAGGGGATATTGTTCCCGCTAGTGCACGTAGCCTTAATTCTTATTCAAAAATTGCGCGTGCCGCATTAAAGCAGTTAAGTGGCGGCTCTATTCAAAGTGCTTTGTGGTTTATCCCCAGTTTTGCTTTGGGACACCGTGCTGAGTTCATGGCCGAAGAGGTGCGCCTGACGATTCAATACGCCGGTGATCAGGCTTATCGCTTTGGAGTGCGTCAACCTGCCATGAAATTCAAGGCTAAAGATAAGGCGGATACTTTTACTCACTTGATCTTTGCTGGTAACGATATTTGCGCCAAAGAGCTGAAGGCTGCTGTGCCAGAGGGTGCAGCAATGGTTGAGGGTATGAGTTTAGCCAAAGACTTGGGCAATCTCCCTCCAAATATTTGCACTCCGACTTACTTGGGTAAGGCGGCCCAAGGTCTAAGTAAAAAGACTGGCCTGAAGGTTGAAGTCTTAGGCCGCAAGCAAATTGAAGCATTGGGTATGGGCTCATTTTTATCGGTAGCCAAAGGTTCGGATACGCCACCACAATTTATTGTGATGCGTCACCAAGGCAGTAAAGCAGGGGAGGCCCCGATTGTCTTGGTGGGCAAGGGAATTACTTTTGATACCGGTGGAATTTCTTTGAAGCCTGGTGAGGCTATGGATGAGATGAAGTACGACATGTGTGGCGCTGCATCTGTCATTGGCACGATGTATGCAACCGCCTTGATGAAGTTAAAAAAGAATGTCATCGGCGTCATTCCAACTTGTGAAAATATGCCATCTGGCCAAGCCACTCGTCCAGGTGACATTGTGAAGAGTATGTCGGGACAAACAATTGAGATTCTGAATACCGACGCAGAAGGCCGTTTAATTTTGTGTGACGCCTTAACTTATGTTGAGCGCTTTAAACCTAAGGCTGTAATCGATGTAGCTACTTTAACGGGTGCTTGCATCATTGCGTTGGGCCACGTTCACAGCGGCGTGTTCTCTGATGATGAAGGTTTGGTCAGTGCACTCACTAAGGCAGGCCATGCTTCATTGGATACCGTATGGCGCTTACCTCTGGATGCGGCATACCACGAGCAGCTTAAATCCAATTTCGCCGATGTGGCCAATATTGGTGGACGCCCAGCAGGTAGCGTTACTGCAGCTTGCTTCTTATCGCGCTTCACCGAAAAATATAAATGGGCTCACTTAGATATCGCTGGTACTGCATGGAAAAGTGGTGCAGCTAAAGGTTCAACTGGGCGCCCAGTCCCATTGCTTGTAAATTACTTGCTAGACCAAAAGTAATTTAGCAACCGAAAAAATAGAAAACAGCGCTTATGGCCCGTATTGATTTTCATAGCAACGTTAGTGATAAGCTGAAATATGCCTGTCGTTTAACTCGCAAGATCTGGAGTGCTACACCCGCTGGCGAGCCTGTGCGACATATCGTGATGGTGGGTGAAAAGGCTGATCTCAAAAAGTTGGATGAGCTTTTATGGACATTTAGTGCGGTGGATTTTTTGCCCCATTGTTTTATTGATGATGAGGCAGCAATGGATACACCTATTTTGCTGAGTGATGATTTCTTGTCACCGGCTTTGTCTCAACTCCCTCACGCAGATGTGCTCATTCATCTGGGAATGCGTATGCCTTCTGATGTTCCGGGATTGCTTGCGCGCTTTCCTCGTGTTGTTGAGGTTGTGACTATCAATGAAGCAGAGCGCCTTGCAGGTCGTGAGCGCTATAAAGCCTATCGCGACTTAGGGCATGAGTTGCATAACTTCGATCAATCTAAAGCGTGAGTATTAGCCACCTCCAAGTATGCTGATTCATCCAGAATTTGATCCTACCGTCATTCGTATTGGCTCGTTTGCTATTCATTGGTATGGCTTGATGTATCTCCTGGCTTTCGCTCAATTTTTGTTGCTAGGTCGTCTGCGCATACGTGCTGCCCGATATCAATCTTTAGGTTGGTCATATAAAGACCTTGAAGATCTTCTGTTCGCCGGTGTGTTGGGTGTCGTGCTGGGCGGTCGTTTGGGTTACACCTTGTTTTATATGCCCGGCTATTACCTTGCAAGCCCTCTCAGCATTTTCAAGATATGGGAGGGTGGTATGTCCTTTCATGGTGGACTGCTCGGTGTTTTGCTGGCTTTGCTCTGGTTTGCTTATCGCCGCAAGGTTTCATTCTTTGTTGTGAGCGACTTAGTCGCACCACTGGTTCCATTTGGTTTGGCATTTGGCCGCCTAGGTAATTTCATTAATGGTGAGTTGTGGGGTAGGCCGACAGGCCTGCCTTGGGCCATGGTCTTTCCAATGGTCGACTCCATACCTCGCCATCCTTCTCAGATCTATCAGTTCTTTGGCGAAGGCATTTGTTTGGGCATCGTTCTGTGGATCTATTCCAGCAAGTCACGACGGGTGGGGCAAGTTTCAGGATTGTTTTTGTTGGGTTATGGACTTTGCCGCTTTTTAGCAGAATTTGCCCGTGAGCCTGATGCTTTCTTGGGTCTTTTGGGGCTTGGTCTATCTATGGGTCAGTGGCTTTCCGTCCCCATGATAA
Source organism: Polynucleobacter necessarius (assembly GCA_900095165.1). Classification (GTDB taxonomy): domain Bacteria; phylum Pseudomonadota; class Gammaproteobacteria; order Burkholderiales; family Burkholderiaceae; genus Polynucleobacter; species Polynucleobacter necessarius_J. The sequence goes on from LT606947.1 coordinate 109,763, forward strand.
TTTTCGGAATTTATCTCTTCACTGTTTTTAAGTCTGAGTCCGCTTAAGCTGTGATTAAAAAGGTTGGCGCATGCTAAATGCAGATGTTACGCTTCGCAAGTTGGAGATTCTCTGTTCATTTATTAGAACAGGAAGCCTCTCCAAAACTGGCGAGGAATTAAGTCTGAGTTCAGTGAGTGTTCATAAGGCGCTACACTCATTAGAGGGCGGTGTTGGCTGCCCATTATTCGTTAAGGAAGGGCGTCAATTAAAACCCCTACCAGCGGCAATTTATTTGGCGGAGATGAGCATCGAATTACTTGAGGATATGGAGCATATCCTTAAAAAAACAAGATCTAAGGCAGGGCTTGAGAGTGGGCAAATACGCTTGGGCTCAATGTATTCATTAACTGCAAACGTGATTCCTCGGATCATTATGGGTTTCAAAACCCGTAGACCGGATTTAGATATTGATTTACATCTCGGGTCTAACGAAGAACTAATAAAAAAATTGTCTAAAGGCGCTATTGATGCAGTTGTTATTGCAATGCCACCTGGAGAGTTACCCGATGGCCTGCAGGTCGTACCTTTATTTGATGATCAACTTTTCTTTGCCTCTTCTCAGAAAAGTAAGCCTAATGAAGCTAACATTGACTTATCTCAATATCAGGTTGAAAGGTTTCTTACCCTTCAAGAGGGATTTGCTACTACCTCTGGTTTTTATGATGCTTTTAAGTTGGCTGGGGTTAAGCCAAATGTGATTATGAAAGTGGGCGATATTTTTTCACTCATGAACATGGTTTCTGACGATTTGGGCAAAACGCTCTTGCCAGGCAGGGTAAAAGCGCTGATGGGCGATGCCATTGCACTAACTCCTTTGCTGCCCAAATATGCGGTTACTCAGCATATCGCCTTGATCTATCTTCGGGCTAATGAATTAAATGCAAGTATTTTGGCTTTAGCGGCTGAAGCCCGTATGTTGCATCGCAAAATGATAGAGGCAAATTAGTATTTCTCAAAAATCATTAACTTTAGGTTAATGTTATTCTCTTTTGATTAATTGATTGTGGAGGTTTCGGGGGTTAAATTGCATTTAACGCAACACCCATAATACTTAGTCTTTTCCGAGAGAAGTCCATGCTAGAGAAGTTAACTAAAGCTCGAAATTTGTCCAAGGCAAATAACGCCATAAGGCGCTTGATATCTGAGCGTGGCGAGTCTAATGCGCTGAGCATGGCTGATGATGTTGTTAATAACTATCGCAAATTAGCAAAAGATCAACATGTCTCATTTTTTACTTTTCTATTTGAGAAGCTCAATCCCCAAGCGGATGCAGTTCTCAAGGCGGCGCAAAATTTTGTAGCAGACTCTAGTGCGCGCAATTACATTCAGTTGCAAAAAGTTTCTGAGTCTCCTCGCCAAGAATTTTTTCGTCGCCTCAATCGTGCGAGTCAAGGCACTGCAGCAGTAGTGCAAATGCGTCGTGATTTGCTGCAGCTATTAGATAAAAAACCAGAATTAGCTGCGGTCGATTTCGATATGCGCCACTTGCTATCTTCTTGGTTTAATCCAGGTTTCCTCAAAATGCATCAGGTAGACTGGAAGTCCCCAGCAGAGGTGCTTGAGAAGTTAATTTAACATGAGGCGGTGCACGCCATTGATGGCTGGGATGACTTGCGTCGTCGCCTGCAGCCTGATCGCCGTTGCTTTGCTTTCTTTCATCCTCAACTACCAAGCGAGCCTCTAATCTTCGTGGAGGTTGCGCTCTTGCCTGAGATCCCAACAGTAATCACGCCTTTGGTCGATAAAAAGGCAGAGACAGTGGATCAGGCATCTCAATATAAGGTTGCTGTGTTTTATTCGATTAGCAACTGCGAGCCTGGTCTTCGCGGCGTATCGATGGGCAACTTCTTAATTAAGCGGGTAGCTGAGAAATTACATGCAGAATTCCCTGGAATAAAAACCTTTGTCACTTTGTCGCCGATTCCAGGATTTATGGATTAGGTTGCTGCGGGCGCCAATTTAGGTGAAGGAGTGCCGGCTGAAAGATTGAAGCCAAATCTCAAGTTGGCAAGAGATGCAGCCTTGGCAGTTCTGAAGCTTGAGGGTCAATCATGGAGCGAACGATTGGCGGGTGGCTGGCACCCTGATCTTGCTTCTGAAAAAGAAAAAGCAACTTTGCTGAGCTTGGCAAGTATGTATTTAGGGCTTGCCTCAACTGGGCGCGATGGCAATCCAGTGGCAAAGTTTCATTTGGGTAATGGCGCTAAGTTGCACTTGGTGAACTGGGCGGGGGATTTATCTCGCAAAGGATTGCGCCAATCCGCAGGCTTGATGGTGAATTACCTCTATGACTTGGGAGGCGTGGAAGAGAACCATGAACGCTTTGCCAATGGTGAAATTGTGTATTCCAGGGCAGTGGGTCGCTTGATGGCGCCTTAGTATTAAAGCTGAGGCTAACTTAGTCTGAAAAGTGGAAGCCCCCTTAGAATAAGGGGCTAATAGTTGGTAGAAGATAAAAGAGACAAGCATGTTTACTAAAACAAACAGCAATTCAGTATTCTCATTGAGCGCTTTGAAAAAAGCGCTGTTTTTAATTTGCGCCGCTCCCCTCGCCGTGATGGCTCAAGAGTGGCCCAATAAACCGATAACTTTTGTTGTACCTTTTCCTGCTGGTGGCGGTACCGATGCTTTTGCTCGCCCTTTGGCTGCGCAACTAACAAAGCAGTTGGGTAAGCAAATCATCATTGATAACCGTGGCGGCGCCGGCGGTACCCTGGGTGCATCCTTGGCTGCTAAAGCGGCTCCAGATGGCTATAGCTTTTTTGTTGGCGCGGCTACCATGCAATCGCTCCTTCCATGTATCCAAACTTGGATTACAACATTGAGAAGAGCTTTGTTCCGGTTGCAATGATCGCTAGCCCACCCCAAGTTATCGTGGTGAACCCAAAGAATGTACAAGTTAAAAACTTAAAAGAATTTATTGAGCTCCTGAAAAAGAATCCAGGTAAGTTCAATTATGCTAGTGCTGGTAATAGTTCTTCGCATCACTTAGCTGGTGAGCAGTTCAAAATGTTGACCAAGACCTTTATTACGCATATTCCTTATCGCGGTGCGGGCCCAACTATGCAAGACCTTATTGCGGGCCAAGTGGATGTAGAGTTTGATGGTTTAGGTTCATCGGCAGCGCAAATCAAAAATGGATCGATCGTTGCTTTAGCAGTTGCATCACAGAAGCGTTCCGCCGCATTTCCAAATGTGCCTACGGCAGCTGAGGCTGGTTTAGTGGGCTACGAAGTGTCAACTTGGTATGGGGCCTGTTTGCTCCTAAGGGAACGCCTCAGCCTATCGTTGACAAGATGATTACTGAGGTGCAAAAAGCGCTCAATACACCTGAGTTGAAAACCATTTGGACTAATAACGGTTCAGATACGCCAACTTTGACTGGTGATGCTTTTGGCAAGTTTGTATCTGCAGATATTAAGCGTTGGGCTTCGGTGGCTAAAGCCTCTGGCGCAAAGCTTGATTAACATTTTGATTTAATTTACTGGTTTGGATTTGAGGTTCTCATGAATTTATATTCCTTATTGGAAAAAGGTTTTCCAAAAGATAAGCAGGCATGTGCACTAGAAACGCATGATGGCTTGTATTACTCCTGGAGTGATCTAGAGTGTGCGACTGCCAAAATGGCTAACCTTCTCAAGAGTCTCAAACTCCCCGCAGGATCGCGTATTGCGGTGCAGGTTGAGAAGTCATCTGGGGCACTCTTTTTGTATCTAGCTACTATTAAGGCGGGCTACGTTTATCTGCCTCTGAATACCGCTTACCAAGCAGCAGAAATTCAATACTTTTTAGAGAATGCTGAGCCTGCAGTGGTGGTTTGCAGTAGCAAGAATTTCTCCTGGGTATCTAGGGTTGCCTTTAAGGCAGGTACAAAGCATGTTTTGACCTTGGATGAAGACCGCAAAGGTACTTTGTTGGAGCGCGCTGCCGGTCAAAGCGATCAATTCAAAACAGTTGTTGTTAAGGACGATGACTTGGCGGCTATCTTGTATGCCTCCGGCACAACGGGTCGCAGCAAAGGTGCAATGTTGACCCATAAAAACTTGGGAAGCAATGCGCAAGTGCTGCAGAAGTTTTGGAGTTGGAAAAAAGGCGATGTTTTATTGCATGCACTTCCGATATTCCACGTTCATGGATTGTTTGTGGCTGCTCATGGCGCATTAATTAACGGCAGCAAAATGATTTGGTTGCCACGCTTAGATACTGCGCAATTAATTCATCATATGCTGAACTCTACCGTGATGATGGGTGTGCCAACATTCTATGTGCGCCTACTTGCGGATAAAAACTTTAATAAGAATGTTACGCGCAATATGCGCTTATTTGTTTCTGGCTCCGCGCCTTTATTGACTGAAACATTTAATACTTTCAAGGAAGTGATTGGTCAACCGATTCTTGAGCGCTATGGCATGAGTGAGACCGTGATGTTGGTTTCTAATCCATACAAAGGGGATCGTGTTGGCGGGTCTGTTGGATTGCCTTTGCCGGGCGTCAAAGTGCGCGTGGTAAATGAAAGCAACAAGCCTTGTGGCGTTGATGAAATCGGCAGCATTCAGGTTAAAGGTCCAAATATATTCAAGGGCTACTGGCGCATGCCAGAAAAAACCGCCGAGGAGTTTACAAAAGACGGCTGGTTTAAAGCGGGTGACGTCGGTCGCTGGGGTGGCGATGCTAATGGCGATAAAGCGCCTAAGGATTACCTCTGCATCGTTGGTCGAAGCAAGGATTTGATTATTTCTGGTGGCTATAACGTCTATCCAAAAGAAATCGAAAGCTTTATCGACGATATGGATGGCGTAGATGAAAGTGCCGTGATCGGTATTCCGCACCCAGACTTTGGTGAAGCGGTAATGGCGGTAGTGGTGCCAAAAGCGGGCGCTAAATTAGATGCGCAAGCAATGATCGCCACACTCAAAACCCAAATTGCGAATTTCAAGATTCCAAAGCGTTTGGAGATTGTTTCTGACTTGCCTCGCAATTCTATGGGTAAAGTGCAGAAGAATATTCTGCGTCAGCAATACACGAGCTAATGGCGGCACTACTTAGAAACCAAATGCCTTGCGGCTTTCATTAAACATGAAGGCCGCAAGCATAAACAGCATCACACCAAAGATGCGTTTGAGTTGAGCCACATTAAGTTTTCTGGCCATTTTTGCGCCAAGCGGGGCGGTGAATATGCTGACTGCAACAATACAAAGCACTGCTGGAACATAGACAAAGCCCAGTGAGCCTGCGGGAAGATTGGGATTGCCCCAGCTTCCATACGTGTAGCCGATTGTCGCTGCAACTGCAATCGGAAATCCTAGACCTGAAGAGCTTGCCATTGCTGTATGTGGTTTTACATTGCACCAAAGCATAAATGGCACAGTAATAAATGCTCCGCCTGCATCAACCAGGCTAGCAATCACACCTGTCAATGTTCCGAATGAGAAAAGGCCAAGGGTGCCTGGCAACTCTCTTCCAGCCGCAGGTTTTTTATTGATGATCATTTGTATCGATGTATAGACGATAAAAATGGCAAAGAATAGAGAAAGCCAAGAGGTATTGATTGCTTCGAAAATTTCACTACCACCAACAAGGCTGCCAATCACTAGACCCGGACTGAGTGGTGCCACCAATTTCCAGTCGATAGAGTTGTGTTTGTGATGCGCCCAAATCGCTGAGGTAGTTGTAAAGAGGATGGTTGCCATACCGGTTGCAATGGCCATATGTACGATGACATTTTGACCAAAGCCCAAATGGTTGAAGACCACAATCATGAATGGCACCAGAATCATTCCACCGCCAATACCTAGGAGTCCGGCTAGGAAGCCCGATATGCTTCCACACAGCATTAGCATGGCGCGATATCTGCTATTGACATGAATTCCCCGCCTTAGCCGCTAGGCCGTCATCCTGAACCCTAAGATTCAAGGTGGAACGGCTACTCTGTTTCGGGTGCATTAAGAATTTCATGGAGTGAACAGCGCGAAGCTGCCGCTGTGAATATTCAAAACGCTCACGTCCACAGTGTAAAGATCGTTCTTGATGCTTGCGCATCGGTTCAAGGAACTATTGGCCTTGGCGAACCAGGCAGGGAAAGGCTTTGCATCAGAGCATCTACTTGATCTTCCAAAATATGAATTTCATTCTGGAGTCGATCAATCTCTTCAGGGTTGGATGAATGACTCTGAGTAGGAGTTTGCTCGGAGGCGGTTTGCAATTTAATAAGATCACCGGCAATCTTCAGCGCAGCCATCATGCTGGCACGCTCAATGCTGCGATTACCACCATTAATTGCTAATTGAATTTGTTCATCGACTAATGTGCAGGCTGCACGAAGTAATGGCTCATGTTTAGCGCTAGTTGCTAGTGTGATCTTTTGACCGGCGAGGGTTACTTCAATGCGTTGTTGGCTCATTGTCATTCTCTGGGTTGGTTGGGGTCACGGATTCACCGAGCAAGTTCAATTGACGTCCGTCGCTTTGCTCTGGCAGACGACTCAAAATATGTTGAATCCGTTTTTGTGCATCCTCAATTTTGATTTCAAGCTGACTGCGATCTTGATGCAACGCTTTAACGGCGTCGGAGATCAGCTGAATTTTCTTGGATAGTCTCTGCAGCGATGCAGTGATCGAATCAGATTCAGAAGAGTCGCTTGGGACATGAGGGGTGTACTTGGTCATATAGGCATTGTAGCCTTAGGGTAAAGCTTTGTGAAACCCCCGATTTTGGGCTTAATTGGGTAAAGCTACCCAATCACCACCAAGCTTTTCTAGATGAATACGGCCATCAAATAAGCTTATGAGGGCTTGATGGGTTGCAGGATCTTGGCTTGACCCCTGAAAATGCAATTTGCCCTTATTGAGCATGATCACGTAGTCGGCTCTGAGCGCAAAATGAATTTCATGCAATACGGTTACCAAGGTTTTGCCTTGTGCCAGCAGATTGCCTTGCCATTTTAAAAAATCGGCTTGATGAGGGGGGTCTAAATTGGCTAGCGGCTCATCCATGAGGAGTATGTCTGAGTCCACAGCAAGAAGACGGGCCAATAAGACTCGCTGACGTTCACCTCCTGATAGTGTCTGCAGTGGACGTTGGCGTAAGTGCCAGGCATCCGTTTGTTGCAAAGCTTGCTCAACTACTGCGTGATCGCTCTGGGAAGGTATGTGTAGCCAACCTTGATGGGGTAGGCGGCCCAACATGACGGTGTCATAGACACTGAGAGACTCGCCAAATTCATCGGAAGTGTTTGAGGCTTGATCAAGCCAAGCAATTTTCTTTGCTAAATCTTTTTTAGCGATAGTGGAAATATTCTCTTCATCAATCATGATTGATCCATCACACTTGAGTAAGCCCATCATGGTTTGCAAGAGAGAAGATTTACCTGCGCCATTCGGCCCAATAATGCTGCTCCACTTTCCCTGGGGAATATCTAAGCTCAAGTCAGAGAGAATGGTGCAGGGACCTCTGTATACATTGAGTTGGTAGATTTTCATGAGCGCGCTCCAACAGGAGTTCTTCTCAGTAGAGCCAGCAAATATATGCCACCTAAGACTGCTGTCACAACACCAACCGGAATTTCAATCGGTGCAAAGAGGGTGCGCGTAACCAGATCTGAGCTAAGCAATAAAATGCCGCCGCCCAAGCAGGAGAATATAAGTTGAACTCGTTGTTTTCCGCCAGAAAGTTTTCTGACTAAGTGCGGAGCTGCCAATCCAACAAATGCTACTAAGCCAGTTTGGGCAACAGCACATCCGGTCGCAAGGGCAAGAATGCCAATCAATGCCAGGCGTAGTTGATCTAGTGGTAAACCTAAAGTGCGGGCGGTATTTTCTCCAAGTAATAATGCGTCAAGTGCGGGGCTGATGATGAGGGTGACTAGAAGGCAAAGCAATAATGAGATTGCCATAACCTCGACGCCAGACCAATTCAATAATGTTGTATTGCCCAACATAAAAGACTGAATGCTTTGAAATAAATCTGGGCGTATAAATGTGAATAAAGAATTCGCGGCACCAAAAATTACGCTGATGACCACTCCAGACAATAAGAGGCGCAAGGAGCTGCGATAACCACCAGCTAAAACTAGTGAGGCGAGAACGCCAATCAAAGCCCCAAGGAATGCACCACCATTCAGGCCGATGATTTCCAGCCATGAATTACCAAGATAGAAAAAACAAAGAATGCTACCCACACCAAGCAGCGCGCCAGATGCGCTGCCGAGTAGATAGGGGTCAGCCAAGGGGTTGCGAAACAAGCTTTGCGCAATACCCCCAGCAAGCCCTAATAAAGCGCCAGCAAGATAGGCGCCCAATGATCTTGGAAGTCGAATATCAAATAAAACGGTTTGATCTGATCCCGGCATATTCCAGCTAGCACCCATGCTTCCAAGTAAAGTTCCAAGCAACACTAAGGCCGCACTGAGAATTAGCAGGCTCGATAATTTGCCAAGAAAATGATTGTTTTGCATTACCGAGATGATGATATCTTCTGTTGGATGCAATCGGAAATGATCAGTGCGGCTTCACCCATTCTAGGCCCAGGGCGAACTAAGACGTCGTTTTGATCCCCAGTAAATACACAAACTCGGTTCTTAGAAACTGCTGGAATGGAACTCCAGCCCGGACGTTTCTGAATGTCAGTTACCGTTGATTCGGTCAGGAGGATGACATCAGGCTTTGCTTGCACCACAAATTCAGGATTGATTTTTGGAAAAGGCCCAAGTGATTTTGGAATGATATTTACTAAATTTAATTGAGTCAGAATTTCTCCAATAAAAGAAGTGCTACCAGCTGCAAAGGGCGCAGGATTCACTTCAAAGTACACACGAATATTTTCATCCTTCGCTGATAGCTGTTTATTGGCACGCATAATGTCTTTTTCAATTTGATTCCAAACTCGAGCACTTTCAGCAACACCTAAGATAACATCAAGTTTCTGCAGGGCTCTTTTCTCATCGTTCACAGACTTCACCTCTAGGGCAAAAGTTTTAATACCTAATTCATTTAGGCGTTTAATGACAGGTGAGGCTCTCTCTAGAAACACAACATCTGGTTTGAGTTGTACTATTCGTTCAATATTGATATCCCCTATTCCACCAAGCTTAGGTAATTCTTGAATTGCTTTTGGCCAGTTTGAGAAGCGATCTACTCCAACCAAGGCGCCACATTTTCCAAGGGAGCATACGGATTCTGTAAGTGAGGGTAGTAGACTTACAACACGTTGCGTTGGCTTATCAAACATCACCTTAACACCACTATCATCAATTACTGAAACTGGTGCAGCAAAAGCGATCAAGGAAAATCCAAAAAAGAATAAAAGTGCCGCAACCAGAAAATGGCTTGAGCGGGTTGAGGATTGAATAAACTCTCTCATGTATTGCTTCATTGTGTAGCGAAGACCTGCAAATACATTTGAGCCAGGCGTGTTGTAGCCGTAACTTAGTTGATAATCTTTGTTAAAAATATTATTCCAGCGTGCAAATAGATTCCAGTCTTTATCTAGCTCGTAGTTGGCATAAATGTTAAAGATTGCGTAACTACCCATTGTTCCAGTCGTAGTTGCAGGGGTGTAGGTGCTGTAATTCCCAACTCTTGCTGGATCATATCTTTGGCCTGAAAAGGTGCCACCACCACCAGCAGTTATTTTTCCTTGATGGTATTCAATTGCGGCATTTCCAAAGAGGCGAGCGCGCTTAGGTAGGATCGTGCCAGCTTGATTTGTTACAACACCCGAGCTATTAGTTGTATCGGACTGAATCGTTGGACTCTGTTGATCTATAGAGGTTTTAATTATGTAATTCCCAATTCTAGAATTATTCCCAAGTGAGACGCCGCTAATTTTAACGACCCCAAAATTTGTTGCGCAACCATTAACTAAGGGATTTGTGCAACTACCAGTAGCAGAGTAAGTTGTTTGAATCAGATTGCTAATGGTGTTGTTATATGCAACTAAATGAGTATCCGAGATAGCGTTCTCATAATGCAAGCTAATTTCGGTATTCTTACTCTTCTCTGGAAGTAAATTTACATTGCCATAATTTGGATAATAGAGCTCATAGATTGAGGGTGGCTTGAATCCAGTCCCATAATTAGAGTTTGCTCGCCATTGTTTTGTAAAGAAGTAGCCATAAGAAATGCTTCCTGTCGTCTGAGGTGTGTATCCAGAAATACTATCGTTGCGAAGTGCTAAATTTGCGAGTTGATTTTCACGTTTGAACTGATAAGAAGCAGCGACAGAATTTGTGTTACGTGACTGATTTAGACTGGATGGAAAAATCCCATAGTAGCTTAAAGGGTCAATTGAAATAAATTGCGCATTAATGTTTTGTTCTCTTCGCTCCGCCAACAATTGCAATAAATCTCTACCAATTTCTACATCGTTTTGCCATGTAAAGATGGTTTACTTTGTTTTGATTGTAGGGTTTGAATAGTAGTAATTCCCTTGACCAAGATCTTCTGACTGTGCGATTTGCACCATACTTTTCCAAATATCTGTAATCTGATTTTTAGAGTAGGCTGCAAAAGTATTTAAATTGCTCGCATCCGTTGAAATATATGGGACGTTTGGATTGTAGTCATCGATGTAGTCTGATATTTGAGCCTGATTCTTAAGGCGGCTAGTTAAAAACTGGGCGCCAATCTCTTGACCTCTATCCCATTCTTGGCTGATTTGCCCAGTCCCACTACTTTTCGTATAGCCTGTATTTTGCAGTGCCGGATAAGGGAAGGCATTCTGTTTATAAAAATTGTTACTAGCAATCGCATTAAAGCCTTGTGAAGTTTCTTGACTGGCTCCAAGGGGGTAGCGGATTTTTTGATCTTCCTGAGTGGAGCCGTAAAGAGCAATGTCGCTTATGCTCGTTCCATAGCTTCCGTAGCCTGTGGATGCACTGAATTGCAGAGGCCCATCACCTTTTTTGGTGAAGATCTGTACCACGCCACCCATGGCATCGGCACCATATAAGCTACTTTGCGGACCATAAATAATTTCAATATGATCAATGAGGGCCAATGGTATGGTGGACCAAGTAGCACCACCAAATAATGCTGACTCAATCCTAACCCCATCAATTAATACGAGGCTCTGAGAATTATTGGTGCCCCTTAAAAAACGCTCGATGGCGCTCCACCGCCGCCATAGCTAGAAATCTCTACACCCCACTATCTCTGCAATAGTTCCACCAAGCTTGTTTGACCCGCCTGCGCAATTTCTTCTGGCCCTATATAGACGTTATCAGCCAGAACGTCACTTGCTTTTGTTGGCGATCTTGTCGCCGTCACAATGATTGGATTCATTGGATTTGACGAGTTTGTTGCTGAAACTGTTAGATTGGTTTGGGCAATCGCTGGCGTGCTAAGTGTGATTGCTGCGCCGCAAAGTATGGCGACTAATGTTTTGCTGCTGAACTGCTGTTTCATGATGAACTTTCTGCCTTCGAATCACCTAGCTAACTTCCTCGTACGCTGGGTCTAACAGAATTTCATTTTTTGAGAGCTCAGGCGTCAATTGGGCATCTGGTCAGTTTGGCTGGGGATGCTTCATCGGCGCGCGAAGATCCCCATCCGCAAAATTCCACCTGTCTTGGCCGGTATCCGAGCTAGTAAATCTCAGAATCTGGCCTTCCCATGCAATTGACACGCACAGTGGCTTACCCAGATTCCTGACACCTCCACCTTTAGGTTGGGGGTGCATTTACTTACCGTTGCGGGGGCAGCACACGTTTAGTGTTTCCCGTTTAACTTTATTGCACTGCAATAAAGCACCACGACCCCGTAATTCTATCCCAGACTAGTTTCGTATCGGCTTAAAAAGCCAAAAAAGCCTACAATATGGGCTCTAGGATTAAGGATTCATGACAGCATTAGACAAGCACCCCGAAAAAACCTGATTCGTTTGCAGCTGAACCAAAACTCGGTGTTAAAAAGCTTGGATCCTGAAGTAATGGCTGATTTAGAACGCCATTTAGTTATTTCAGACCTCAAAAAATCAGAAATCCTGCTTCATCAAGGTGATCACCAGATGGAGCAGTACTTTGTCTTGGATGGAATCTTGAAGCGCATTGTTTCTAGCGCGGAAGCAAAAGAGATGATTTTGCGTTTTGCTATCGAAAAAGATATCGAAACGAGCTACGCAGCTTGGCGCCTGAAGACGGCCGCCCCATATAGCATTGCCTCTGTGACTAAGGCGCGTGTTGCGCGTATGCCGCTCAAGAAATGGGCCGAGTTTTTGGATGCTCACAAGCCCCTCAAGGAAAGCTTTGAATTTGAGGTCATGCGCCTGATGAGCGAGATCATGGCCCATACAATCACATTACACATGCTTGATGCACCGGGTCGGGTAGAGCGGTTTTTGCGTAAATACGAAGACTTATTTGAGTTGCTCCCAAAAAAAGAGCTGGCTGCTTACCTCAATCTCTCCCCAGAGACTTTGAGTCGCCCCAAAATAAAGCATAAAGAGCTCTTTGTCTAATTAGAAACCCCAGTTGTTTCTAGATTTCAGGGGAAATTGACCGAAGTCAATGATGAACCTCGGTCTCACGTCTAAGATTCATCTCAGCCTCAACAGGAATGCTTATGGTTTCCCATGGCACTACTAATAACTTAATTGGAGACAGTTAGCGAAAGCTAAATTGCACTGAACATCTTGTGGGTTCGGGCAGTGTAATTAACTATAAATTTCTATGACAACAGACAATCAAAATACCCAAGTCACCGATGGCTTTCATCTTGTTATCGATGCTTTAAAAGCGAATGACCTAGATACTATTTTCGGTCTTGTTGGTATTCCAATTACCGACTTGTGCCGATTGGCTCAAGCTGAAGGATTGCGCTTTATTGGTTTCCGTCACGAGCAACATGCAGGTAACGCTGCAGCAATTGCTGGTTACATGACTCAAAAGCCTGGTATTTGTATGACTGTGTCAGCACCTGGTTTCTTGAACGGTTTAACAGCATTGGCCAATGCCACTGTGAACTGTTTCCCAATGATTTTGATTTCTGGTTCAAGCGAGCGTGAAATCGTTGACTTGCAGCAGGGCGACTACGAAGAGATGGATCAGCTCAACGCTGCTAAGCCATATTGCAAAGCTGCATATCGTATTAATCACATCGAAGACATTGGCATCGGTTTTGCGCGCGCTATTCGTGCAGCTGTTTCTGGTCGTCCGGGCGGTGTCTACTTAGACCTGCCTGCACAGTTACTGTCCCAAACAATGCCAGTTGAAGAGGCTAAGAAGTCCATCTTCAAGGTAATCGATCCAATTCCACGTCAAATCCCTGCGGCCGATGCTGTAGAGCGTGCCTTGAATGTGTTGAAGGGTGCTAAGCGCCCATTGATCCTCCTGGGTAAAGGCGCTGCTTATGCTCAGGCTGATAAAGAGATTCGTGACTTGATTGAAAAATCCGGCATACCTTACTTGTCAATGTCGATGGCTAAAGGCTTGTTGCCAGACAATCACCCACAATCTGCTTCGGCAGCACGTTCATTTGTACTGGCTGAGACTGATGCGGTGATGTTGGTTGGTGCGCGTTTGAATTGGTTGCTTGCACACGGTAAGGGTAAAACATGGGGCAAAGATCCTAAGAAATTTATCCAGATCGATATTCAGGCAAATGAAGTTGATAACAACGTACAAATCGATGCTTCATTAATTGGTGATATTGGCTCCGTTGTTGGCGAACTCCTAAAAGGTATTGCTGCCGTTCCGAAGCCAAGCGTCGAATGGATTGGTGCAATCAACGAGAAGAAAGATAAGAACTTGGCGAAGATGGCTGAGACTCTGGCTAAAGAAGCAACGCCAATGAACTTCCATGGTGCCTTGCGTGCGATTCGTGATGTGATCAAGAAGAATCCAGATGTGAGCTTGGTGAATGAAGGCGCAAATACACTCGACTATTGCCGTGCAATTGTGGATATGTATAAGCCACTTAAGCGTTTCGACTCCGGTACCTGGGGAATTATGGGTATTGGTATGGGCTATGCCATTGGTGTTGCTGTAACTAGCGGCTTGCCAACGGTTGCAGTTGAGGGCGATAGTGCATTTGGTTTTAGCGGTATGGAGCTGGAAACAATTTGCCGTTACAACCTGCCAATCACTACAGTTGTATTCAATAACAACGGTGTTTACCGTGGTACTGACGTGAATCCAACTGGCGGTGCAGATGTTGCTCCAACAGTATTCGTGAAGAACGCCCGTTATGACAAGATGATTGAGGCATTTGGTGGTGTTGGTTACTACGTAACTACTCCGGCTGAATTAGAGGCGGCTTTGACAAAGGCTATTGCTGAAGGTAAGCCAGCCTTGATTAATGCAATGATCGATGAAACAGCAGGAACAGAGAGTGGGCGTTTAACGAACTTGAACCCATCCACTGCTGCCGGTAAGAAGTAATTCGTAGGCAAACGACACGCAATATTTTTTTAGAACACATTTAGCAACACATAAGAAAGACTTAAAGGAGAATCAAACATGACTAAACCATTAGACGGCATTCGTATCATCGACTTCACACACGTACAGGCAGATCCTGCATGTACTCAGCTATTGGCTTGGTACGGCGCAGACGTGATCAAGGTAGAGCGTCCAGGTGCTGGTGACGTGACTCGTAGCCAGTTGCGCGATATTCCAGGTGCGGATGCTTTGTACTTCACTATGTTGAACGGTAACAAACGTTCTTTAACTCTCGATACTAAGACTCAAGAAGGTAAAGAAGTTTTAGGGAAGATGATCAAGACATCTGACATGATGGTTGAGAACTTCGGTCCAGGCGTTTTGGATCGTATGGGCTTTAGCTGGGCGCGTATTCAAGAATTGAATCCTAAGATGATCATGGCTTCTGTAAAAGGCTTTAGCGATGGCCACTCATACGAAGACTTAAAAGTGTATGAGAACGTTGCTCAGTGCGCTGGTGATGCCGCTTCTACAACGGGTTTCTGGGACGGTCCTCCAACAGTTTCTGCTGCTGCTTTGGGCGATAGCAACACTGGTATGCATTTAGCGATTGGTATTTTGACTGCATTGATGCAGCGTCAAAAAACTGGCAAGGGTCAAAAAGTATCCTACTCAATGCAAGATGCTGTGTTGAACTTGTGCCGCGTGAAGTTGCGCGACCAGCAGCGTTTGGACAAAATTGGCTACCTCGAAAAGTATCCACAGTATCCACAGTATCCACACGGTACATTCTCTGATGTAGTTCCACGTGGCGGTAACGCTAGTGGTGGCGGTCAGCCAGGATGGATGTTGAAGTGTAAGGGTTGGGAGACAGATCCAAACGCGTACATCTACTTCACCATTCAAGGCCACGCTTGGAAGCCAATTACCAAAGCTTTAGGTAAACCAGAGTGGGCAACTGATCCAGCGTATATGACTGCTGAGGCACGTCAAGACAAGATCTTTGACATCTTCGCAACAATTGAAGAATGGCTTAAGGACAAAACTAAGTACGAAGCTGTGGATATCCTTCGTAAGTTCGACATTCCTTGCGCACCAGTACTCTCAATGAAGGAATTGGCTGCATCTCCTGATTTGCGTAAGAGTGGTTCTATCGTTGAAGTTGACCACAAGGTTCGCGGCAAGTACTTAACAATCGGTAGCCCAATCAAGTTCTCTGATTTGGAAATCGAAGTTGGCCAATCACCTGTATTGGGTGAGCACACCGATGAAGTGTTGGCTGACCTTGGTTACAGCGCTGACGATATTGCTAAGTTACATACAGCAAAAGCGGTTTAATAAAAATAAGCAGTAATTGTTTTAGTTTCGAAGGCGCTCCGTGTGAGCGCCTTTTTTGATTTCTAAAATCAACTTAAAGTCTTTAGACTGGCAATATGAAAACAAACGTAGATTTATCTCAACTAATCGATTGCATCGGCGACGCTGTCATCGTGGCTGATGCCCATGAAAAAATTGTGCATTTGGAATGCGGCTGCCACTAGAATATTTGGGTGCTCAGAAGAAGAGGCCCTTGGCAATACCCTGGATTTAATTGTTCCCGATCGTCAGCGCCAAAGGCATAACGAGGGTTACAGCAAATCGATGGAGACGGGCACAACCCGTTATGGCACTTCATTATTAAAAGTCCCGGCAAAGCACAAAGATGAACGCATTTTATCCATCGCCTTTACCGTGGGTATGTTGTTTGATGAGAAGCATCAGGCTAACGGTGTGGCAGCAGTAATTCGTGATGAGACTGAGCGTTTTGCCGAGGAAAGGGCCCTCAAGAAGCGACTTTCTGATCTTGAAAATCAATAAAAATGGCGCCCAAATAGTCAATATTGAACATCCCATCCAGTATGTGCCCAATAAGTAGGTATACCATGTTGCACCGCAATCCGTCGCTGGTAAAATTGGCTTAATTCAAAATTTCAATCTTATTAGAACTTTAATCATGGCAAAAGCATTAGAAGGAGTCAAAATCCTTGATTTCACGCACGTTCAATCAGGCCCAACCTGTACTCAGTTACTGGCTTGGTTTGGTGCGGACGTAATCAAAGTAGAAAAATCTGGCGAAGGAGATGCAACACGCGGTCAATTGCGCGATATTCCTGATGCAGACAGTTTGTACTTCACGATGTTGAACCATAACAAGCGTTCAATTACTGTAAATACAAAGACTCCAAAAGGCAAAGAAATTCTGGAGCGTTTGATTAAAGAATGCGATGTTCTGGTTGAGAACTTTGCTCCGGGTGCTTTGGATTGTATGGGTTTTTCTTGGGAGCGTATCCAAGAGCTCAATCCGATGATGATCATGGCTTCTGTAAAAGGTTTTGGTCCTGGCCCTTACGAGGACTGCAAGGTTTATGAAAACGTAGCGCAGTGTGCTGGTGGTTCAGCATCTACTACTGGTTTTGATGATGGTCCTCCAATGGTGACTGGTGCTCAAATTGGCGATAGCGGTGCTGGCTTGCATTTAGCGCTTGGTATTGTGACTGCACTATATCAACGTACTCACTCTGGCCGTGGCCAAAAAGTATTGGCGGCGATGCAAGACGCAGTTTTGAACTTGTGCCGTGTGAAGTTGCGTGATCAACAGCGTCTAGAGCGCGTTGGCCTGATGCAAGAGTATCCACAGTTCCCTAACGGAGAGTTTGGTGACTCTGTGCCCCGTGCTGGCAATGCTTCTGGCGGTGGTCAGCCTGGTTGGATTGTGAAATGCAAAGGCTGGGAAACAGATCCCAATTCTTATATGTATGTCATCGTGCAAGCCCCAGTTTGGGAGGCAATTTGCAAGGTGATCGGTCGTGAAGATTGGATTACGGATGTGCGTTTTGCATCACCAATGGCTCGCTTGCCACACTTGATGGAAATTTTCGGTGAAATTGAAAAATGGACAATGACTAAGACAAAGTTTGAAGTCATGGATATTTTGAATAAATATGATATTCCTTGCGGCCCAATTTTGTCGATGAAAGAAATCGCAGAAGAGCCAGCATTGCGCGCTACTGGAACCGTTGTTGAAGTAGATCATCCAATTCGTGGCAAGTACCTCACTGTAGGCAATCCAATTAAAATGTCTGATAGTCCAACTGACGTTACGCGTTCACCATTGCTAGGTGAGCACACCGATGAGATCCTTCATGAACTGGGTTATTCAACGGATGAGTTGATTAGCCTTCGTCACGATAAGGTGATCTAAGATGCGTGTTGCGCTGATCGGGAGTGCGGATTTTGGTAAGGCGGCATTGGAGGCTTTTTTAGATCGTGGCGATGAAGTCGTTGCAGTTTTTTGTCCGCCGGATAATCCTAAATCTAGCAAGCCTGAGGTGCTGAAAGAGGCGGCTATTGCAAGAGGTTTAACCCTCTTGCAATTTGCCTCCCTTAAGGGTCCTGAGGCAGCGCAAGCAATGATTGATAGCAAGGCTGATATCTGTGTGTGATGGCTTATGTGATTCAGTTTGTTCCACAGGAGCTTTGCAAGATTCCGAAACATGGAACTATTCAGTATCATCCTTCGCTCCTGTCTAAGTATCGTGACCCAAGCGCCATTAATTGGGCGATCGCACTGGGTGAAGAGAAGACGGGCTTAACCATCTTCCGTCCATCCGATGGTTTGGATGAAGGTGAAGTCATCTTGCAAAAAGAAGTAGTAATTGCGCCTGATGACACTTTGGGTAAAGTCTACTTTGATAAATTATTCCCGTTAGGCGTTCAAGCGCTGCTTGAGGCTGCTGATCTCGTAGTTGCCAATAAGCATCAAGAAATTGTTCAAGATGAATCCAAGGCAAATTATGAGGGTTGGTTTGATGTGAATGCTGCTCAAACCCATTGGGCTACTCACGTTACGCAGATCTACAACTTGATTCGTGCATGCAATCCCGCGCCTGGCGCTTGAACAAAGTTTGGTGAGCAAAAAGTCCAGATCTACGATTGCCATAAGCATGTAGCAGCTACCTTTGGATCAGTTAAGGGTAAGCCTGGTGAAGTCACTCAAATTACTTTAGATTCTTTCTTTGTCACCTGCCATGGCGAACAAATTGAAGTCCTCAAAGCAAAAGGTGTTGCTGGAAAAATAACTGGTGCTGAATTGGCTAAAGAGTTGAATTTGGAAGCGGGTCAGTTCTTCACGCTGTAAGTCACAGGATAAATTCAATACCTAGAAACTAGATTTCTAGGCTATCAATCAAACGTGTTTTACCAAGCTTGGCGGCCGTCAGAATGACTAGCGGCTCGCCCGCTTGCAAGCTTTCATTTGAAGCGGGGGCTAAATCGCTTTGTTGGCGAATGGCAATGTAGTCTGGTTGCCAACCGCGGCTGCTGAGAAGATCTACAGCAAGTTTTTCAATCTCGATCAATGAGTGCGTATTGCGCTGATTCAATTCTAGTGCTCGTGCACGAACTTCTTGTAAAGCTCGTTGTAGTTCGGGCGCTTCTGCACGCTCTTGAACGGAGAGGCAGCCATTGCGAGAGGAGAGGGCAAGACCATCTCCAGCGCGCACTGTTTCACCTGGAATGATTTCTACAGGCAGCGCAAATTGTTTTGCCATCTGACGAATGATCATCAGTTGTTGATAATCTTTTTTGCCGAATACCGCCACCTTAGGCTGTACGCAAGATAGGAGTTTCAGTACAACAGTGCAAACACCTTTAAAGAAACCAGGGCGGAACTCTCCCTCAAGGATGTCGCCTAGTTGCTGTGGCGGATCCACTCGGTATTCTTGGGGTTGTGGATAGAGAGGTCACGCTCAGTTGGCGCAAACAAGATGTACACCCCCTCTTTTTCCAGCTTATCGATATCTGCCTGCATAGTGCGCGGGTAGCTATCAAAATCTTCATTTGGACCAAACTGCAATCTGTTTACAAAGATGCTGGCTACTACCGGATCGCCATGTTGTCTAGCAAGGCGCATGAGGGATAAATGACCTTCATGAAGGTTGCCCATGGTTGGTACAAAGGATGCACGATTTTGGCCACGCAGCTCTTGTATATCGCTAATGATTTTCATGCAACAGGGGTGTAGGCGAGCCGTACGTAAATTGGGGCATATGGCTCCGCTTGAGTGATCTCAACTAAGGCTTCGCGTGAGAGTTCGAGCATTGCAATGAAGTTCACGATGACCACTGGAATGCCTTTGCCAGATTTAATGGTTTCTTCAAACAGCTCACCAAACTCTACAAATTTAGTGCTTTGCAGGCGGCGCAAAATACGCGTCATGAAGTCACGTACGGACAGCTCTTCGCGAGTAATAGTGTGGTGCTGATTCAGTTTTGCGCGGTGAAGCACATCACGCCAGGCCATTTGTAGGTCGTCTTGATTAACGTCTGGCCAGGTAACAGCAACGGTTGTATCAACATAGCCATGCGCGATTTGAAAATCACGCCCTTGTTGTGGAATTTGATCCAACTCTTGAGCGGCTAATTTCATGCGCCCGTATTCTAAGAGGCGGCGAACCAGTTCTGCGCGTGGATCCTCAACCTCTTCATCGCTATCAGCCTTCTTCATTGGCAATAGCATGCGAGATTTAATCTCGATCAACATGGCGGCCATCAGCAAGTATTCCGCTACTAACTCTAAGTTGTGATGACGGATTTGGTCGATATAGCTCAGATACTGTTGAGTCACCTGTGTCATCGGAATATCAAGGACGTTGAAGTTCTGCTTACGAATCAGGTAAAGCAAAAGATCAAGGGGGCCTTCAAATGCTTCTAGAAAAACCTCTAGCGCATCTGGCGGAATATATAGATCTGTAGGAAGCTTAAATAATGGCTCGCCATAGAGTTTGGCGAATGCCGAAGACATTCCATCGGTTACCGATGGGGTGCTATCAAGTAACTCAGTTTGAACGCTTGGCTCAGATCCCAATGAATTGCCTAAGTTAGTCATTCGAATATACGTAAGCGCGTTGCTTTAATTTGGCCGCCTTAGCGCGACGTTGATCTTCGGTAGTCAAAGGCTCTTTATCCCAGAGGAGTGCGCGACCAGCTTGCTGACCTGCTTCGAGGTGCGGTTTCTCGGATTTGAGCTCATTTAAGAACTGGGTGAATTCGGATGTATATCTAGCCATCATATTTCCTAAAATTCTCAATTAATTCAATAACTTGCAAAAATTACTGCGCAGCAACTGGCTGCCTAGCCCATCATTATTAACGATTTTTTCTACAAACCTGCCGACTTTTTGACTAACTCCAAGAAATCAGCTCTTTTGAGCTTGTTTTTACAGGTTTGCCGCCAATAAAGTCTCGATTTGGGGTGCTTCTACCCGGGTCATGAGGTGTTTATAGGCTTTGATCGGATTTTGGCTGGAGAGCGGCGTTTTAACGTCATTCCAGGTCATTGCCGGCACGGAGAGGAAGTCCTCAACTCTGGCCGTAACTTGAGGTAATACTGGCTTGAGATAGAGGCTCAATAAACGGAATGCCTCTAAGGTCACGCTACAGACTCGCTGTAAGTCAGCTTCACGCTCAGGATCTTTGGCGATTTCCCAAGGCTTATTTTCGTCAACAAAGGCATTGACCTTATCGGCCAGCTCCATGACCGTGCGCAATGCTTTGGCATATTCACGAGCTTCATACAGCTCAGCAATTTTTTCACTTGCAGAGGTAATCTCAGTCAGTAGCGGATTATTCATGGCTGCATCGGAAACTACCCCGCTAAAACGCTTTACTAAGAAACCAGCGCTGCGACTTGCGATGTTGATGTACTTACCCAATAGATCGCTATTGACTCTCGCAACAAAGTCTTGAAGATTTAAATCCAAATCCTCCATGCTGTCATTGAGTTTGGTTGCAAAGTAATAGCGGAACCATTCTGGATTAAATCCAGAATCGATCACGCTATGCGCGGAAATCAAAGTGCCACGCGACTTACTCATCTTCTCGCCATCAACAGTGAGGAAGCCATGAGCAAATACATTGGTTGGGGTGCGATAGCCTGCAAAGTGCAGGGTGGCCGGCCAAAAGAGTGTGTGGAAATATAAAATGTCTTTACCGATGAAGTGGTACTGTTCGGTAGTGGTATCCGGCCTGACCCATTCCTCAAAGTTTAAGCCTTTACTTTGGCAGTGGTTGAGGAAGCTGGCGTAATACCCAATTGGCGCATCAAGCCATACGTAGAAGTATTTTCCTGGCGCGTCCGGGATTTCAAAGTCAAAGTAGGGTGCGTCCCTGGAGATATCCCAGTCTCCAAGCTTACTATCTCCAGGCTGTCCAACCCACTCCTTCATCTTGTTGCGAGCTTCCGGTTGCAATGGGGTTTTTACTTGGGTCCACTCGCGCAAGAATGTCTCGCAGCGTGGATCCGATAGCTTGAAGAAGTAATGGTCGGAAACTTTTTTAATCGGTGTTGCACCGCTGACAACTGAGAACGGATTTTTCAAATCCGTCGGGGAATAAGTTGCGCCACACTTTTCACAAGAGTCACCGTATTGATCCTTAGCGCCACACTTAGGGCACTCGCCTTTAATGAAGCGATCTGGCAAGAACATTTCTTTAACGGGATCGTATGCTTGCTCAATAGAGCGCATTTCAATTAAACCAGCATCGCGTAACTTGATATAGATGCTTTGAGAGAGTTTCTCGTTCTCAGGGCTATCTGTCGTGTAGTAGTTATCAAATGAAATTAAGAAATCATCAAAGTCGCGTTTATGTTCTTTCCAAACATTGGCAATAAGCTCTTTAGGGGTGAGACCCTCTTTTTCGGCGCGCAACATAATCGGAGTGCCGTGGGTGTCGTCTGCGCCTACGTAGTGCACTTCATGACCGCGCATTCTCTGGAAGCGAACCCAAATATCCGTCTGGACATATTCCACCAAATGCCCAATATGAATCTGGCCATTGGCATAGGGTAAGGCGGATGTAACTAGCAGGCGACGTTTGGGGCTACTCATGCGTACTTAAATAGAAATAATTTCAACAAATGGGAATACAAGATTATGGGGCTTGAGCCCTCACTTAAGCACTAATTTTAGTCTGCGGTTAAAGTTAATACTGATTTGAACCTATTTAAGAGGCGTTTTATGGCTTTGCCCCACAACATTCAGATGTCTCACGCTTCCGTGCCTTTGGTGCACGAAGTGCAGGTCATGGATGAGGCGGGGCGCATTAAGATCGCCCATATTCCTGGGGAGCGTCCCTTGACCATTTATTTGGATAAGAGGGAAGTCGTGACCTTGATGACCCTGGGGAGTGCTCCTGAAGCCCTGGTGCTAGGCTATTTGCGTAATCAGCGCCTAGTGGAGTCACCAGGCGATATCGCTAGCATTCAGGTGGATTGGGAGACTGATTCGGCAGCGGTTAAGACCCATCGCAGCACGGTAGATATTGATGCTCTCACCAGCAAGCGGGTGGTTACCACGGGTTGTGGACAGGGCACGATGTTTGGTGGCTTGATTGAGGAGATGGCAGAAATTAGATTGCCGGATGGCCCCCAATTAACCCAAGAGGCAATAGTCGCCCTTATCGACAGTATTCGAGTTCACGACACCATCTATAAGAAATCCGGCTCAGTACATGCTTGCGCTGTATTCGAGAGGGAGGGTAACAATAGCGTTCGTCTGCTCCACTTTATTGAGGATGTTGGACGTCACAACGCCGTTGACTCTATCTCTGGCCTCATGTGGCTTGCCGACAAGCCGGGCAAAGATCTAATCTTCTTTACTACGGGGCGTCTAACCTCGGAGATGGTCATTAAAGGTGCTCAGATGGGCATCCCTTTCTTGATGATCCGCTCTGGTATGACCTTAATGGGCTTGGAGCTTGCCCGCAAAACCAATCTCACCCTACTATCTCGCTGTTCCGGCAAGCATTTTTAGATTTTTAATGCCCCAGAGAGGGTGATTTTTACCCATCCACCTGCCGCCTTGTAAATTCGTGGGCATATGGCCTGCGATGGTTTTATAATTCAGCCATGACCATTAAATCTGACCACTGGATTCGCCGCATGAGCGAGCAAGGCATGATCAGCCCATTTGAACCTGGGCAGGTCCGCCAAGATGCCGCCGGGCAAAAAATTGTGAGTTATGGCACTTCAAGCTATGGCTATGACATTCGCTGCGCTGATGAGTTCAAGATTTTCACGAACATCAATAGCACCATCGTTGATCCTAAGAATTTCGACGAACAATCTTTTGTGGATTTCAAGGGCCCGATTTGCATCATTCCTCCAAACTCTTTTGCTTTGGCAAGAACTGTTGAGTACTTCAAGATTCCACGCAGCGTATTAACTGTTTGCGTTGGCAAGAGTACTTATGCACGTTGCGGAATAATTGTGAACGTCACTCCATTCGAGCCTGAATGGGAAGGTTACGTTACACTCGAGTTTTCCAACACCACGCCATTGCCTGCAAAGATTTATGCCGGCGAGGGATGTGCGCAAGTCCTATTCTTTGAAAGCGATGAAGTGTGTGGCACATCATACAAAGATCGTGGCGGTAAGTATCAAGGCCAAGTCGGTGTAACTTTGCCAAAGACTTAATTCTTTCATTCGTGTGGGTTATATTCGGCCTGTCTATCTGCCTTACTGGCAAACCTAAGGGGTGCTCATGAAATTTCGTTTTCCAATCATCATTATTGATGAAGACTTTCGCTCTGAAAACATTTCAGGTTCGGGTATTCGCGACTTAGCCGAAGCCATTGAAAATGAGGGTATGGAGGTTATTGGCTTAACCAGCTATGGTGATCTAACATCCTTTGCCCAGCAGGCCTCTCGCGCTTCTAGCTTTATTGTGTCGATCGATGATGAAGAGTTTGTTTCTGACTCTGAAGACCATGACTTACCCGCATTAAATAACTTACGCGCGTTTATTACGGAAGTGCGTAAGCGCAATGAAGATATTCCGATCTTCTTATACGGCGAGACTCGTACTTCACGTCATATGCCGAACGACATCTTGCGTGAACTACATGGCTTCATTCATATGAATGAAGATACGCCTGAGTTTGTTGCACGTCACATTATTCGTGAAGCAAAGGTTTACCTAGATTCATTGGCCCCACCATTCTTCCGGGCACTGACTAATTACGCCTCTGAAGGCTCTTACTCTTGGCATTGCCCAGGCCACTCCGGTGGTGTGGCTTTCTTGAAGAGTCCTGTAGGCCGCATGTTCCATCAATTTTTTGGCGAGAATATGCTTCGTGCTGATGTTTGTAATGCAGTGGAAGAGTTGGGTCAGTTGCTTGATCATACTGGACCTGTATTACAAAGCGAGCGCAATGCTGCACGCATCTTTAATGCCGATCATTTGTTCTTTGTGACGAATGGCACATCGACTTCAAACAAGATTGTTTGGCACTCAACCGTTGCCCCTGGCGACGTAGTGTTAGTAGATCGCAATTGCCATAAGTCGGTGATTCATTCGATCACGATGATGGGCGCGATTCCAATCTTCTTAATGCCAACCCGTAATCACCTTGGCATTATTGGCCCGATTCCAAAAGAAGAGTTTGAGTGGAAAAATATCAAGAAGAAGATTGATGCTAACCCATTCATTAAAGATAAGACCGTCGTGCCTCGTGTCATGACGCTCACGCAAAGTACGTATGATGGCATCGTCTACAACGTTGAGATGATTAAAGAGATGCTTGATGGCAAAGTAGATTCATTGCATTTTGATGAAGCTTGGTTGCCGCACGCTGCATTTCACCCCTTCTACAAAGACATGCATGCCATTGGCTCCGATCGCAAGCGCACCAAGAAGAGCTTGATGTTTGCAACCCAATCAACCCATAAGTTATTGGCTGGCCTCTCACAAGCTTCGCAAGTGCTGGTGCAGGACGCAGAAGAGCACAAGCTCGATCGAGACTGCTTCAATGAGGCCTATTTGATGCACACCTCCACTAGTCCGCAGTACGCGATCATCGCTTCTTGCGATGTGTCTGCTGCCATGATGGAGGCTCCAGGTGGCACTACACTAGTTGAAGAATCTATTGCTGAAGCGATGGACTTCCGTCGTGCGATGCGTGAAGTTGATGATAAGTTTGGCGCAGACTGGTGGTTCAAGGTTTGGGGACCAGATCATTTGGCTAAAGAGGGTATTGGTGAGCGCTCCGATTGGATTCTGGAGCCTAATGCCAGCTGGCATGACTTTGGCAAGGTTGCCCAAGACTTCAATATGCTTGATCCAATCAAGTCGACTGTCGTCACTCCTGGTTTGGATATTGAAGGCAACTTCGGCTCCATAGGTATCCCAGCAAGCATCGTTACAAAGTATTTAGCTGAACACGGCGTGATCGTGGAGAAGTGCGGTTTGTATTCCTTCTTCATCATGTTCACTATCGGTATTACTAAGGGTCGTTGGAATACTTTAGTAACTGAGCTACAGCAATTCAAAGACCACTTTGATAAGAACGCTCCATTATGGAAAGTGCTCCCAGAGTTTGTTGCTAAACATCCCCGTTATGAGCGCGTCGGTCTTAAAGACATCTGCCAACAGATTCATGAGTTTTACAAGGGTCGCAATGTGGCTCGCATGACTACGGAGATGTACACCTCAGATATGGTGCCAGCAATGATGCCTTCAGAAGCTTGGGCTAAGATGGCGCATAAAAAAGTGGATCGCGTTCCTTTGGATCAACTTGAAGATCGCATTACTGCGATGCTACTTACCCCATACCCTCCAGGCATTCCATTGCTCATTCCGGGTGAGCGATTTAATAAACGCATTATTGACTACCTCTACTTTGCCCGTGATTTCAATGAGCAATTCCCAGGTTTTGAAACTGATATCCACGGTTTGGTTAAAGCGGATATTGATGGACGCAGCGAGTACTACGTTGATTGTGTAAGGCAAGAGCCAGATATCACCTTGTGATTTGGTCTAAGTAATTAACCTCTCCTAATACCCTGCTTTTGCAGGGTATTTTTTTACTTGCGCCTAAATTAGGGTTTGACTATACTTGTGCAGTATATTGAACAAGTAAGGCTAGAGCATGAGAGTAATTAATTTTTCCGATGCAAGAAACCAATTTAAACAAGTAATCGATCAAGTGGTGAGTGATTGTGATGTAGCAATCATCTCTCGCAGGGATGCTGATGATGCCGTAGTGATGTCTCTAAATACCTATAACAGTATGATGGAAACACTCCATTTATTAAAATCTCCAGCCAACGTAAAACATTTGGAGAAATCATTGGCGCAATATCGCAAAGGGCAAACTAAAGAAAAGACTCTTGTAGATGCTGAGTAGGCTTGTCTGGAAAAATGCTGCATGGTCTGATTACTTTTGCTGGCAAGGGCAAGATAAAAAAACTTTAAAACGCATTAACGCACTTATAAAAGATACTATGCGAAATCCTGAGGATGGTATAGGAAAGCCTGAGGAATTAAGGGAAAGTTTCTCTGGATTTTGGTCGAGGCGAATTGATGATGTTCATCGTCTAGTCTATGCCATCGAAAAAGATCAGCTTGCGATCATTGCGTGCCGATACCACTATCAATGACGGTAGATTTAGGGTTACCTTAATGGCTTATCTAGCTGAAAGACTACTGGCGCATCTTCATCCACTTTGCTTGAAGGTGTCTCCGATTTAGTCTCATCGCCCCCAGTGAAATTAAAGTCCTGACTCTGAACTACTGCTGCAGGCTTATCCAAGAGGGCGGTGACTAACGCTGGGAATGCAGCCACAACAACAATCATAATGAGTTGTAGCGCAACCCAAGGGAATGCACCCCAATAAATATCGCTGCTTTTGACTTCTTTTGGTGCAACGCCACGCAGATAGAACAGCGCAAATCCAAATGGAGGATGCATAAATGAGGTTTGCATGTTCACGCAGAGCATTACACCGAACCATACTAGTGCAGCGCTGGCTGCAGCTTGAGGGTTGCCGTTCATGGAGGCAAGCAGCACTGGTGAAAGTAGCTTCACTGCGACTGGTGCCAACATCGGTACAACGATGAAAGCAATTTCAAAAAAGTCCAAGAAGAACGCTAAGAAGAAAACAAATAAGTTCACAAGCACTAAGAATTCAACCCAACCGCCTGGTAGATTGGAAAATAAAATTTCTACCCAGTGACCACCATCAACCCCTTGAAAGACAACCGAGAAGCAAGTTGAGCCAATTAAGATGAAGGCCACCATCGCAGTAATGCGCATAGTGTTTTGATAAGCCTCTTGTATTAATCCTTTAAGTTTAGGAATGCTTGCCCTGCGTATCCAGGCTAAGAGCAATGCACCCATTGCACCCATGGCGCCAGATTCGGTTGGGGTCGCAATACCAGTCATGATGGTTCCCAGTACCAAGAAAATCAGCACTGCCGAAGGAATGATTCCCAGTAGACATTTTTTCCAGAGCGCCCAGCCTGTGAGGGTGAGTTCGTTCTCAGGGGCTGCCGGCAGGTAGTTGGGTCTAAAGCGAGAAAGAAAGAATGTGTAGAGGGCAAAAAGACTAATTTGAAGGAGGGATGGACCCCAGGCGCCCAAATACATACTGCCGACATCGGCACTCCCGCTTTGGGTTTTTAGTTGGTCTGCCAGCACAATCAGAACCAAAGAGGGCGGCACTAGCTGGGTAATGGTTCCAGAAGCTGCTAAAACGCCTGTAGCGTAGCGCATGTTGTAGCCGTATCGCCATTCATCACTGGCAGGGAGATCATCGCCATAGCGATCACCTGAGCGGCTACTGTACCGGTAATTGCTCCTAGGATAAATCCCACAATAATTACCGAGTATCCAAGACCACCCCGAATGCGCCCAAAAAGTTGACCCATCGAGTCCAGCATTTCTTCGGCAAGGCCGCAGCGCTCCAGAATAGCGCCCATAAAAGTGAAGAAGGGGATTGCTAGCAGTAAGTCGTTAGCGAGGATGCTGCCAAAGATGCGTTGAGGGATAGCTTGCAAAAACGGCATGCCAAAGAAATTCTCGGCAATTGCAATGCCAGCAAAAAACAATCCTGCAGCCATCAAAGAGAAAGCCACCGGAAAGCCGATCAACATAAACACAATGAGTCCGCCAAACATGAGCGGTGGCATCCATTCAAGCGGAATCATTGCATGGGCTTTTCATAGTGGAGATTAGCTGCGGGCAATATTTCTTTGCCTCTGATGGCGCCAATGCGTTTAATGATTTCGGATAAGCCTTGCAGGCTCAACATAAAGAAACCAAAAGGCAGAACAAACTTAATGGGGTAGCGTGACAATCCGCCTGTATTGAGTGAATGCTCTGAGACTAACCATGAGGGGTAAAACAAAGTCGTCCAAGATAGCCAGGCGAATAATATGCAGGCTGGCATTAAAAAGACAATCAGACCAAAAAGATCAACGTAAAGGCGGCCGCGATCAGAGAATTGTGAGTAAATTAAATCTACTCGAACATGCTCATTACGCTTCAGTGTGTATGAGGCGCCTAGCATGACGGCAGCAGCAAACAGATACCACTGCAATTCCAGTGGCCAGTTATTGCTTATGTCTAAGCTATAGCGGAGTACAGCATTGGCAGCAGACACTACACAAGAAAGCAAGATCATGATGCTAGCAATTTTGCCCAAGAATTGATTTAAGCGGTCAATTCCTGTTGAGAGCGTTCCCCAAAAGCCCATGCAGTTTAGAGGTCTGCACGACCCCGTTTGATTGCAGCAAGCACTTGTGCTGGAGCGGTGCCACCGGCATGTTGACGAGAGTTAACTGAGCCATCAACAGTCAAGAGAGCAAAGACATCATCACCCATCATCTCAGGGCGATTATCTAAACCACAAGCAAAGCGCAATTCAGGCAGAGTTAAGTCGGTGAGCATGCAGTTACGGCCTACACAGGCTTTCACGGCGTGGGCTACCGCTTCGTGAGCATCGCGGAAGGCTAAACCTTTTTTAACTAAGTAATCCGCTAAGTCGGTTGCAGTTGCAAAACCCTCTTCAGCCGCAGCCTTCATCACATCGGCTTTAACCTGAATATGCGGAACCATATCGGCGAAGATGTGCAATGTATCTTGTACGGTATCGACCGCATCAAACAAAGGCTCTTTGTCTTCTTGGTTATCTTTGTTGTATGCCAACGGCTGACTCTTCATCAAAGTTAATAAAGAGATTAAATCACCATAGACGCGCCCAGTTTTGCCGCGAGCCAATTCAGGAACGTCTGGATTCTTTTTCTGCGGCATGATCGAGCTACCAGTGCAGAAGCGATCTGGTAAATCAATAAAGCCAAAGCGTGGACTTAACCAAAGCACCAACTCTTCAGATAGGCGCGATACATGCATCATTAAGATGGATGCAAAAGCGCAGAACTCAATCGCAAAGTCACGATCAGATACAGCATCAAGCGAGTTATTGCAGATGCCATCAAAACCTAGCGTCTTGGCAACTTGCTCGCGATCGATCGGATAGGTTGTTCCGGCTAAAGCGGCTGCACCGAGAGGCAAGCGATTAAAGCGGGCACGTAAATCAGTCAAGCGGCTTGCATCGCGACTAAACATTTCGTAATAGGCCATCAAGTGATGGCCAAAAGTAATAGGTTGTGCTACCTGCAGGTGAGTATGTCCGGGCATGATCGTCGCAGAGTGAGTCTCAGCGAGATCAAGCAAGGCAGTCCGTAAAGTTTTGAGAGTGGCGGCGATTTGATCAACGCTGCCACGCAACCACAGACGTAAGTCCGTAGCTACTTGGTCATTACGTGAGCGACCAGTGTGAAGACGTTTACCGGCATCACCAACTAATTCTATCAGGCGAGCTTCAATGTTCAGGTGCACATCTTCTAGTGCCAGTTGCCAGTTAAACTCACCAGCCTCGATTTCGCCTTTAATCTGAGCCATACCCTTTTGAATATCCGCTAAATCTTGAGCGCTAATAATTTTTTGGGGGGCTAGCATTTCAGCGTGAGCCAAAGATCCAGCGATATCGACTAAGGCAAAGCGTTGATCAAAGCCAATGGAGGCTGTATAACGCTGAACTAATTCGTCAACGGGTTCGTTAAAACGGGCCGACCAAGCTTGGGCTTTGTTGGTAAGGGAATTTTTTGATGAGCTCATAAACGCAGTATATTGGTGTAGGTCTTTGATTATTTTAAATGTTATGTCCCAAACCCCTATTTCTAGCTCTTCATCCCCTGTATCTGCCACCCCTCAGCGCCTGGTAATTGCCTCCCGCGAAAGTCGCCTTGCCATGTGGCAGGCGGAACATGTCCGGGATTGCCTTAAAAAGCTCTACCCAGCGTGCGACGTGCAGATCCTGGGAATGACTACCCGGGGCGATCAAATACTGGATAGGGCCCTCTCTAAGGTAGGTGGTAAGGGTTTATTTGTGAAAGAGCTCGAAACTGCCTTGGAGGACGGTCGAGCTGATTTGGCTGTGCACTCCCTAAAGGATGTACCCATGGTCATGCCTGAGGGTTTTGTTTTATCCTGTGTAATGGCGCGGGAAGATGCCCATGATGCATTTGTTTCTAACGATTACGCCAGCCTGGAGGATTTGCCAAAAGGCGCGGTAGTGGGCACGTCCAGTTTGCGCCGTGAGTCGGTTCTGAGAGCCAAGTTCCCACATTTGGTAATTCAGCCTTTGCGTGGCAATTTAGATACCCGCATGGGTAAGTTCGATCGCGGTGAATATCAAGCCATCATTTTGGCTGCTGCTGGTCTAAAGCGACTTGGCCTAGAAAGCCGTATTCGTGCGTTGTTGCCAATTGATCCCTACACACCAGCTGCTGGACAGGGCGCCCTCGGCATCGAAACCCTTAGCAAACATCCCAATATCAAAGAGTGGTTAGCCCCTCTCAATGATCTGCCAACTCTTTATGCGGTCACGGCTGAGCGTATGGTGTCACGCCAATTAGGAGGTTCTTGTGAAATGCCTTTAGCGGCTTATGCCGCTTGGGGTCAAAATCATATGAATATTCGCTCTTTTGTTGCTAGTGTTGATGGCACCGCAAGTTGCTTGGCTAGTGCTCAAGGCGCTGTAAAGAGTTTGGAGGATGCAGAGGCTTTGGGTCTCTCAGTTGCGCGTGATCTTATTTCGCAAGGTGCTGAGCGTTTGTTGTCTAACGGTTTGCCAAAGTAAGTGGTAACAAGGTAATTCGCTGATGAGTAATAAGACCATTGTCATCACTCGTCCAAGCGGACAGGCGCGTCAATTGTCGGAATCCTTGCAGGCAAGCCTAGTAGATAGTGGCTTTACGAAAGAAACCTTCCCCCAGATTATTTCTTTACCTCTTCTGATGATTGCCCCCAAGGGTGATGATGCTCTGTTGAGGCAGATCACTGCAGCACTCAAGACTGCAGACCTGGCAATTTTCGTTAGTCCAAATGCAATTGAATGCACGATGCGTTTACTTGAGCAATCTTGGCAGAATTTTTCTGATAGGCCATTGCCTATTGGAGTTATGGGAGGCAGCAGCATGGCGGCCCTCAAAAATCATGGCATAGACGTTGAGAGTAATCCCACGACAGTCATTCTTCCTCAGAGCAATGCGCAATGGGATTCAGAGGGCTTATGGGCTCAATTGCAGAAGCTGAACTGGGACTGGGCCACCAAGAAAGCAATCATTTTTAAGGGTGAAGGTGGGCGCGATTGGCTGGCTGATACTTTGAGGCATGCTGGTGCGCAGGTTGAAGCATTCTCAGTGTATGCACGCGTGCCTTTAGACCTCAATAGTCCTGTCTGGAATGATATTCATGAGATGGATTTTGCTAAATCACTTTGGTTGCTCACTTCATCTGAGGCGGTGCGCTATTTAGGGCAAGCAAAATTACCACTCGATCTCGCAACAGCGATTTGTCCGCACCATAATATTGCTGATGCTGCTGAGCAAATTGGTTTT
Source organism: Polynucleobacter necessarius (assembly GCA_900095165.1). Classification (GTDB taxonomy): domain Bacteria; phylum Pseudomonadota; class Gammaproteobacteria; order Burkholderiales; family Burkholderiaceae; genus Polynucleobacter; species Polynucleobacter necessarius_J. Next base: position 141,961 of record LT606947.1, read on the forward strand.
GGTGAAGTGTTTACTTGCGAGCCTGGCGATGAGGCTTTGATTGCCGCGACACAAGCTTGGCTCGCTATTTAATTGTTAGGATAGTTGAGTAGTGCCGGCAGAAATACTTCGCTCACCAAGAGTGGGCGTTCTTTAAGTTGATATAGCGTCCGTCTTGCCCAGCTAACTGTTGGCAACTCTGGATATTGCTGGAAGCATTTTTTCCACAGAGCGCTTTGTTTATCTAGGCGCGCAATTTCTCGAAGAGGCTTTTGTTTGGAGTGCATGCGTATTTTGGCAAACAGCACTGCGCCTAAAGGCTTTTTGCCTAGGCGCAAAACTTCATGGTTACTGTGCCGCTCGAGCTAGTGCCGGGGATGATGCTGTGCGCCATCACCAGTGGAATGCCATTGGCACACAGTAAGACTTCTCGAATGCGACAGCGTTTAATCTTGAAATGAAAATAGCGATTCTCGTCGCTATCTAGGTTTTGACGGCAATCTCGCAAAACTAGAACTTCTAGCTTTTGTCCAATTGCACGTTCAATTTTTTGGGTTAAAGAACCGGTATCGCTGAGCCAAGGCTGCCACTTGCGCGGCGCTTGATGCAATCCACCGGAATCGACTCGATTCCATGCAGAACGGAGACGACGACGGTGAATCATTTTTAGCTACCGCTAAAGTTTCTACGTTGACCGCCAGATTTTGGTTTAGTAAATCGTGGACCAGCGGACGGACGTGAGTCACCAGAGCGATTGCCACCAGTAGGACGTGAGTCACCAGAGCGTGCCGGGCGTGAATCGGCAAAACGATTGCCGCCAGCAGGACGTGAATCGCCAGAGCGAGATTCGAAATGATTGCCTGAGCGATTGCCACCGCCTCCGCCACCAGAACGAAACTCTGAACGAGCGCCTGAACCATAACGACCACCACCGCCACCGGAGCGATTGCCACCACCAGAGCGACCACCTCCACCACCAAAGCTAAGCTTGGCTTGTGGCTCTAAGCCAGCGATCACTGAAGCAACGATGTCTTGCTGTGTAAAGCGTTCGATGTTGCGAATCTTGGCGCGATCACGATGTTCAACCAAAGTGATAGCAACACCATTGCGACCCGCACGACCAGTACGACCGATGCGATGTGTATAGTCTTCTGGTTTCATTGGCAAGCCAAAGTTAATCACGTGACTAATACGTGGCACATCAATACCGCGAGCTGCTACGTCAGTCGCAACCAAAATCTTGGTATGACCTTTACGCAAAGACTCAAGACGGCGCATACGAACGGCTTGAGGCATTGCACCATGTAAGGCGCTAGCTTCGTAACCATTAACACGTAAGGTGTCAGCAATTTTTTCACTTTCAACCTGGGTGCTTGCAAACACCACTGCTTGATCCAAGGAAGCGTCAGCCAAAATGTGCTCAAGCAATTTATGCTTGTGTGACATGCTGTCAGCCCAGTGGAGTTTTTGCTCAATGTTTGCATGCTTTTCGCCGGCATGAGCAAGCTCAATACGTTTAGCGTTAGTAGTCAATTCATTAGCCAAAGACATAATCTTCGGTGCAAAAGTTGCAGAGAACATTAATGTTTGAGTGCGAGCAGCGCAACGCTTATCAATCGCCTCGAGATCATCAGCAAATCCCATGTCGAGCATGCGATCAGCTTCGTCGATAACGAGTTGTTTGACATCATCCAAGCGAATTGCTTTGCTATCGGTCAGGTCGAGTAAACGACCAGGAGTTGCTACAACTAACAATGCACCTTTCAGTGCTTGGATTTGCTTGCCATAAGGCATGCCACCCATGACGGTTGCAATACGGATGCCTTTCATGCCGCGAACTAAGTTCACTGCATCTGCGGCAACCTGCTGAGCTAATTCACGAGTAGGGCAGAGCACTAACACTTTAGGTTGTGCGCGGCTTGGTACAGGCGAGCCATTTGGGTTGTCTTCGATGAGTTGATTAATCAAAGGCAATAAGAAGGCCGCAGTTTTACCGCTACCGGTTTGGCTGCTGACCAATAAGTCACCGCCAGCGAGTGCCGCAGGTATAACTTGGGCTTGCGCTGAAGTCGCTTGGGTATAACCCAGCTCAGCAACGTTTTTAAGGAGTGATGCCGCGAGGGCGAAATTTTGGAAATCATTTCCAGAAGGATTGGTTTCTTTAGAAAAAGTCATGCTATTACACATCCCTTTTAAGGGATGTCTCCGTGTATACACTCTTTGTTTTTTGAGTGTGATGGTCAAAGGCATCGACCATCAGACAAGCGGCAGCGCGTTTTTTTAAACTTCGGTGTTTATGACTTCTAAACGGTACGCTGAAATATAGCTGGGAGGCGATGAATCAAATTGCTTTAAAAGGCCTCTCATTATGGCATTTTAAGAAGCTAATTACAAGGGTTTTCCCGAATTAATTATAAGGAATCGGATTAACGCATCCAGCGCAATAAACGCTCAACACCTTTGTTGTAGGGTGGTCTCGCTAATTTAGTGCCGCGCAAGAAGTTTAGGCCAAAGAAACCGCGAACTTCTAAAGCCGATTTGCGATGACTAAAAGCCTCAAAACCAGCTTTGCCATGGTAGGTGCCCATACCGCTTGCGCCGATGCCACCAAATGGTAAATCTTCGATAGCTGCGTGCAATAGGGTGTCGTTGATTGTTACTCCCCCAGAGTAAGTCTCATTCAGAATGCGCTGCATCACCTTTTTATCTCTGCCAAATCAGTACAGAGCTAATGGCTTTGGACGTTCATTGATATAGCGAATTGTCGATTCGGTATCGTTGATTGCCACGATTGGTAGGATCGGCCCGAATATCTCCTCTTGCATAATGAGTGCATCATCAGAAACATTTAAGAGTGCAACTGGCGTGAATGGCAACTCAGTGTTATCGGCAGAATGGATGAGTGGAATTGCTTGTGCCCCGCGATCTACCGCATCTTGAACTAGTTGATGCCAGCGCGCCAACTGATGTTCATCGATCGCTCCTGTCAGTTCCTCTGGATTTGTAAATTGTTTTTGAGCCGCATTTTGTAATTCTTGAATGAATGGCTCGCAATCACTTGCATGAACCACCGCGTAATCAGGCGCAATACAAGTTTGACCACCATTAACAAGCTTGCCATAAATAATGCTGGCAGCAGCATCTTTGAGTTTGGCTGAAGAGTTGATAATCGCTGGCGATTTGCTGCCTAACTCAAGAGTAATTGGTGTTAGGTGATCTGCAGCTGCGCGCATCACCTTCTTACCAATCTCTCCTGATCCCGTAAAAAAGAGATGATCAAAGGGGAGGGCAGCAAAAGATTCAGCAATATTCGCGCCGCCAACACTTACGCAAAATTCACTAGGGTGGAAATATTCCTGGATCAATGTTGCCAAAAATCCAGAGGTACGTGAGCTTCTTTCTGAGGGCTTGAGCCAAACGCGATTACCTGCGGCAAATACTGCAATAGCTGGAACCAATGCCAGCTGTACGGGGTAATTCCAAGGACTCATGATGCCAACGACACCCATGGATTGCATTTGAGTCCAGGTGTGAGATGAACCCAGGAATCCTGGTGTTGCTACTAGCTGAGGCTTCATCCACTCTGTGAGGTTTTTGCGAACATGTTTACATGCCTGATAAATCATCTGAAATTCTAGAAGGCGACTTTCAATTGAGTGGCGAGTACCAAAGTCTGCAGCCAAAACTTTGCAGATTTTTTCTTCATTGGCCGAAATCATTTGCTCAATGCGCCTAATTCGCTCAAGGCGAACCTCTAGTGAGGGATTAGGTTCTGCAGCATAAGCTGCCTTGATTTCATCTAGTTGGAGTGTGAAACGATTTATCGGCATGGGGTTTATGTGGCAAGCAAACGATTGAATAAGGCATTAGGATAAAGGCATGAACGAAGCCATACTGAAAAACCACCCTAGCCTTGAACGCGCCACTTTGGGAGGAGGCTGTTTTTGGTGCCTAGAGGCGGTTTACCAGCAAATCTCTGGCGTGAGCGCGGTAGTTTCAGGGTACGCAGGAGGAGCGATGTCAAACCCTGACTATGAGTCTGTTTGCTCAGGTCAAACGGGGCATGCTGAAATCGTTGATGTCTATTTTGATCCGGCGTTAATCTCTTACCGTGATTTATTGGAAATCTTTTTTGTTATTCATGACCCAACTACCTTGAACTATCAGGGTAATGATCACGGCACCCAATACCGTTCAGTAATTTTTACTCACAGCGATAGTCAAAGCGCAGTCGCCCATAGGGTAGTCAAGGAGCTGGAGGAGGCGAATGTCTATTCCAATCCAGTGGTGACGCAAATTGATGTGGCGCCGGTTATTTATCCGGCTGAGGATTATCACCAGAACTATTTTCGTCAGCATCCAGGGCAGGGCTACTGCATGGCAGTAGTTGCTCCTAAGTTGGCAAAATTTAGATCAAAGTTTCAATCTCTGATTGCTCCAGAATTTCAATGACTCTAGGGCGCTAGACGAGCAATTCGCCAGTTAGATCCTTCTAGTTGATAGTGAATGCGATCGTGTAGGCGTGAAGGGCGCCCTTGCCAGAATTCAATTTCAGTAGGGTGTAAGCGATAACCACCCCAATGCTCAGGTTTTGGTGGTGCAACCCCAAAGTCAGCTGCGAAACGCTTTTCAGCTTCTTCTAGAAATTCTCGATTTGGAATTTCAGAGCTTTGGTGGGATGCCCAGACCCCAATACGGGAAGCTGCCGGCCGGAAGTGGAAGTATTCATCGCTCTCGGTGGAGCTAACACGCCCAACCATCCCTTTGATGCGAATCTGGCGCTCAAGTTCATGCCAATGAAATAGCAAAGCGGCATGAGGGCGAACCGCTAAATCTTTACCTTTTTGACTTTCGTAATTGGTAAAAAAGGTAAAGCCATTCTGATCCGCGCCTTTTAGTAAGACAATACGGGCTGATGGATTTCCAGCTTGATCGGCGGTAGCCAAGGTCATGGAGTTTGGTTCGGGGGCACTCTGTTTTGATGGCTTGCTCAAACCAAGTCTGAAATAAGCTCAGTGGATCAGGTGGAGCCTCAGTTTCTGAAAGCTGACTAAAGGTATAGTTTTTGCGGAGTTGGGCGATGGAGTCCATTTTTTGAGTATAAAGAAAAGCTATGGCAGAAGACAAGTTAGAAGACAGTGTGGGAAATCGTCGCTTTGGGGGTGTAGCACGACTATATGGACCAGAGCTGCGTGAGCGTTTTCGTCACGCCACAGTCGTCGTTGCTGGATTGGGTGGAGTGGGCTCTTGGGCTGCTGAAGCTCTGGCCCGTACCGCAATTGGACATCTGGTTCTGATTGATTTTGATCACATTGCTGAAAGCAACGCCAATCGTCAGTTGCATGCGCTTGAGGGCGAGTTTGGTAAGGCAAAAGTACAGGCCATGACTGATCGCATTAAGCTCATTAATCCTGAGATCAAGATTACTACTCATGATACATTTTTGGAGCCAGAAAATCTTGATTCTTTGATTCCGGAAAATGCGATTGTTTTGGATGCTACAGATTCTGTGCAAACCAAAATTGCTTTAGCGGTTTGGGCAAACACAAATCAGCGTGCCCTAGTGATGTGTGGGGCAGCCGGCGGAAAATCAGATCCCACCTCTGTGCGTTGTGATGATCTATCTCGAACAGAGCAGGATGCGTTACTGGCAAAGGTGTGTCAAGGTCTCCGACAGGATCATGGCTTTTCAAGAAATCTCAAAAGAAAAATTGGCATTCGCGCAATTTACTCGCACGAGCCTCGCGCAGGCGTTGCTAGCGGCGGCCTTGCTTGCTCTGGTTACGGTTCTACTGTGATGGTTACTGCAGCTTGTGGTTTGGCTGCTGCAGCCGAAATTTTAAATCTCATTGCTGCTCAACAATGTATTTCTTCGAATTCGCCAGCAAATCCTTAAGGGGAATCCCTGTAGGAAATTACGGATTCTGATATCATCCCAAATTAATTAATACTCCCTAGGGCTCGTTCATTCGTAGAGCGCCCATTTATGTTACATCACATTTATCTATTTAAGAACTTTGCGCATTTTTATCCTCTAGTGCAGAAGTACAATTCTCCCTAGACTTTGTCTCGTTGATGATTTACCAACTACAAATCGAAAGGAGGTCTCTTTTGCAGACTGAACAAACTGGTTTACAGCGCCACCTCAAAGTGCGGCACATTCGCCTCATGGCATTGGGATCCACTATCGGCGTTGGATTATTTTTAGGCTCGGCAAGCGCGATTCAGATCGCTGGACCTTCAATCTTGTTGGGATATCTACTGGCTGGTATTGTTGCCTTCATCGTTCTTCGCGCCTTGGGTGAGATGGCGGTGCATGAGCCAGTCGCAGGTTCATTTGCCGCTTATGCCAATACCTATGTAGGACCACTTGCTGGATACATGGTGGGCTGGGGTTATTGGACTTACTGGATCGTTGTTGGAATAGCTGAAGTTACTGCAGTTGGTATTTATATGAAGATTTGGTTCCCTGAAACGCCACAGTGGATATGGGCGTTGTCTTCCATCCTCATGATGGGCCTGATCAACCTCATTGCTGTAAAAGTATTTGGTGAGTTTGAGTTTTGGTTTGCCCTCATTAAAGTGGTTGCTATCGTCGCCATGATTGCATTAGGTGGTTCAGTCATTTTCTTTGGCTTTACCAATGACTGGAATCCGATTGGCTTTGGTAATTTATGGCAGCACGGTGGTTTCTTCCCAAATGGTATTAGTGGCATGTTGCTTTCTTTACAAATGGTCTTATTTGCCTACGTTGGTATTGAGATGATTGGTTTGTCTGCTGGTGAGGCCGAGAACCCTCGCAAGACTATTTCGATGGCGATTGATTCTTTAGCATGGCGCATTTTGATTTTCTATATGGGCGCAATCCTCGTCATCTTGGCGATCTTCCCTTGGAATGAAGTTGGTCAGCAGGGTAGCCCATTCGTAGTGATGTTTGAGCGGATTGGTTTGCGTGAAGCTGCTGGAATCATTAACTTTGTAGTGATTACTGCTGCCTTGTCATCTTGCAACGCAGGTATCTTCAGTGGGGGACGTCTTTTGTATGCGCTCTCAGTTAATGGCTACGCACCCTCGCCATTTGCAAAGCTATCCAAATACGGCGTGCCACATCGTGCAGTGATGGTGACAGTAGTAGTCTGTATGACCGGGGTGGTGCTCAACTATTTTGTTCCAGATAAGGCATTTCAGTACGTCATGGCTGCGGTTACCTTTGTTGGACTGATGGTGTGGATTGCAATCTTGCTCACCCAAATTCAATTCCGTCGCTCGCTTACAAAATCCCAGGTTGCCGAGTTGGCATATCGCACACCTTGGTGGCCCTATTCCTCGTGGTTCGCATTGGCATTTATTGCCTTAGTAGTGGTGTTGATTGGCTTTCATGAGAATGCGCGGATTGCGTTGATCTTGGGTCCATGTCTATTAGGTGTGTATCTCGCCATGTTCTACATCGTTGGTCTGCATCGCAAAACAAAACTGAGTCGTGAATTCAAATAAGGAGACATAAATGATTGTTGGCGTACCTCAAGAAGTAAAAAATAATGAATTTCGTGTTGGCTTAACCCCAGGCAATGTGAGGGGCTTATGTAAACAAGGTCATTCAGTCTTAGTTCAGCGAGGAGCTGGTGAGCAAATTGGCCTGAGTGATGAATCGTATCGCTTAGCTGGGGCCACTTTGATTAATAGTGCTGCTGAAGTCTTTGCAAAAGCAGAGATGGTAGTGAAGGTAAAGGAGCCTCAACCACAAGAGTGCGCAATGTTGCGCGAAGACCAAATCCTGTTTACCTATTTGCATCTCGCGCCAGATCCACAACAAACTAAGGCATTGCTTGCCTCGGGCGCGAGTTGTATTGCATATGAGACTGTTACCTCCTGTAGCGGTGCCTTGCCATTGTTAGCCCCAATGAGTGAAGTTGCAGGCAGGATGTCAATTCAGGCAGCGGCTACGCATTTGGAAAAAACGAATGGCGGCTTAGGTATCTTGATGGCTGGTGTACCAGGGGTAGCGCCTGCAAAGGTGGTCATATTAGGTGCGGGCGTAGTGGGGCGAAACGCTCTGCAAATGGCCGTGGGCATCGGGGCAGACGTTTGCATTTTTGATCGTAATATTGATTGCTTAAGGCAGATTGACATACTCTATGGCAATCGTGTGAAAACCTTTTATGCTGATCCACTCTTAGTGGAGCTGGAGATATGTGAAGCCGATGTCGTGATTGGTGCCGTATTGTTGCCAGGTGCTGCAGCCCCTAAGCTAGTGACCAGAGAAATGGTGCGCAAAATGAAAGCGGGCGCAGTAGTAGTGGATGTGGCGATTGATCAGGGTGGCTGCTTTGAGACATCCAAAGCAACTACTCACGCAGATCCCACCTTTATCGTAGATGGTGTGTTGCACTACTGCGTTGCGAATATGCCTGGTGCAGTCGCCAGAACTTCCACCTTTGCCTTGACGAATGCCACTTACCCATTTATTGAGGCACTGGCAAACAGAGGTATGGTTAAGGCTCTCGCCTACGATCATCATCTACGTAACGGCTTGAGCGTTCATCGAGGCAATCTCACATCTGAGCCAGTGGCTAAGGCGCAGAAAGTCGACTTTGTACCGGCAGAAGAGTTGTTGATGGCCTAGTAGTTTTAATGCAGTTCTGGGGATTAAATGTCTTGGGGGTCTAGGCTCCCAAGCTTTCCTCTATCATCCTATGCATGGACTTATCTGCATTAGCACTTTCTACTGGCGTAGTCGCATTAGCTGAGATGGGTGATAAAATTCAATTACTCTCCTTAATGTTGGCTGCGCGTTATCCAAAGCAGGCACTCGCCATCATTGGCGGCATATTGATTGCGACAATTGCCAATCATGCCTGCGCAGCTTTATTGAGGCACTGGTTAACTGCTTTTATGAGTCCGGATCTTCTCAAGTGGATTTTGGGTTTGAGTTTTTTGGGGATCGGGCTTTGGCTCTTAGTACCTGACCATATTGATGATGCATCAGGTTCAAAAGTGGCTGATAGAGCCTTTCAGGTATTTATGTTGACGGTTGGGCTCTTTTTCTTGGCTGAGATGGGAGATAAGACCCAGATCGCCACAATCGCCTTGGGCGCAAAATATTCCGATGTCTTTTCTGTGACAGTTGGCACCACTTTGGGGATGATGTTGGCTAATGCCCCAGCTGTTTGGATTGGTCAGAAATTCACGAAACGTATGTCCATTAAGTGGGTACATGCTGTAGCTGCTGTGACCTTCATCGCTATCGGTATTGCTACCCTTATTTGGGGTTAGGTCGAATTTTTCTATAGGGGGCTTAAAATTGCCCTATGAAAACTGATCTGCCACAGAGCTTTCGCAGGCTCGAATACCACGCTCCCAATTACACCTTTTCACAGGTTGAGTTAGACATTGCCTTAGACCCCGCTAGGACGATTGTGAAGAGTCGCCTAGAGGTTCTCCCTGGTGCTGGTCATGAAGCTGGTTCGCCTTTGGTGTTGCAAGGTTATGAATTGGAGTTTGTGAGTTTGCGTATTAATGGTGAAGCCCACCGTCGGTTTGAGTTGACTCCAGAAACATTAACGATTCATGTGCTGCCCAATGAAGGTAAGCAAGCTTTCGTTGTTGAGATTATCTGCGTTTGTGTGCCCGAGAAAAATACTTCACTCATGGGTCTGTATGTCTCAAATGGAAATTTCTTTACTCAGTGCGAGGCCGAGGGATTCAGAAAAATTACCTACTTCCTTGATAGGCCGGATGTGATGGCGCGCTATCGTGTAACTCTGCGTGCTCGTGAGGCAGACTGTCCAGTATTGCTATCCAATGGCAATCTCATTAGCACTGAAAAATTACCTAATGGCTGGCATAGCGCTGTTTGGGAAGATCCGTTTCCAAAGCCATCTTACTTATTTGCCTTAGTCGCTGGAAAGCTTGAGTGTATTGAAGAAACCATCACCACTAGTAGTGGTGCAAAAAAGTTATTGCAGATTTGGGTTGAGCCGCATGATTTGAAAAAAACCCGTCATGCGATGGACTCATTAATTGCATCGATTCACTGGGATGAGAAACGCTATGGTCTTGAACTTGATCTCGAGCGCTTCATGATTGTGGCTGTAGGTGATTTCAATATGGGTGCGATGGAGAACAAGGGCCTCAATGTTTTCAACACCAAGTATGTTCTTGCTCAAGCAGAAACTGCAACGGATGCTGACTTTGCCAACATCGAAAGCGTAGTAGCCCACGAGTATTTCCACAACTGGACTGGTAACCGAGTTACTTGTCGAGATTGGTTTCAGCTTTCTCTTAAAGAGGGTTTAACTGTATTCCGTGATCAAGAGTTTTCTGCTGATCAAATGGGTAACGAGTCCGGTAGGGCAGTTAAGCGTATTGAAGATGTGCGTTTATTGCGTCAACTGCAGTTCCCTGAAGATGCGGGTCCAATGGCGCACCCAATTCGTCCGGACGAGTATCAAGAGATTAATAACTTCTATACCGTGACGGTGTATGAGAAAGGTGCTGAAGTCGTGCGCATGTATCAAACCCTATTAGGAGTTGAGGGTTTCCGCAAAGGGATGGATCTCTACTTCAAGCGTCACGATGGTCAAGCGGTTACTTGTGATGATTTCTTGGCGGCGATGGCTGATGCCAATGGTTGCGATCTTTCCCAATTTAAGAACTGGTATAGCCAAGCGGGCACCCCCAAGGTCAAGGTAGAAGAATCCTACAATGCGGATACAAAGCAATATCAAATTACTTTGATACAAAGCCCTGCAATAAATGCAGTGCACAAAGATGGCAAACCGTTTCATATTCCATTGAAGATGCGCTTATTAACGCCTGCAAATAATCAGGTAGAGGCTTTGTTGGAGTTAACACAAGATCAGCAAACCTGGACTTTTGATCAAGTGACAAGTCGCCCAGTGCTGTCGATCAATCGTAATTTCTCAGCCCCGATCAATTTAGATTTTGATCAAAGTGAGGCCGATCTACTAACTATGTTCTCGAGCGATGATGATGCTTTTAATCGCTGGGAAGCTGGTCAGAAGCTGGCAATGCAAATGATTTTGGGTAATCGCTTACCTGATAAAGTATTGATTGAGGCCTATCGCACTCTCTTAACTGATTCGAACTTGGATCCTGCATTCAAAGAGCTCGCGCTGACTTTACCCGCTGAGACTTATCTGTATGAACAGTGCACGAACGTTGATCCTCAACAGATTTATGCCGCCCGTCGTGCTTTCCGTCACGCTATTGCGAGCGAGTTGCGCATCGAGTGGGCGGCTCTCTACCAGCAAATGCAAACGCCAGGACCATTTAATCCTGATGCAGCAAGTGCTGGCAAGCGTGCCTTAAAGAATCTTGCACTCAGCATGCTGCTTGAAGCCAATCCGTTGATCTGGGCACCCATGGCAGTCAATCAATATCAAATGGCTGACAATATGTCTGATCGATACGCCGCCTTGGTCGGATTAGTGATTCATGGATGTAAATCAGCCGCAGCTTGTCTGGAAGATTTTTATATCCGATTTGCTGATGATGCTTTAGTGATTGATAAGTGGTTTGCGTTGCAATCGAGTAGACCCCCAGTTGCAAATGCTGAATCTACTTTGAGTGAAGTCAAACGTTTGCGTGAGCACGAAGCTTTCAAAATGAATAACCCCAACCGTGTTCGCAGTGTTATCCATGCTTTTTGTATGAATAACCCCGCTAGCTTTCATCAAGTGGATGGTAGTGGTTATGCATTTTGGGCTGAATCGGTTCTTGCTTTAGATTCAATCAATCCCCAGGTTGCCGCTCGTTTGGTGAGGGGATTGGATCGCTGGCGTCAGTTTGCTCCGATTTATCAGGAGCAGATGTTGTCAGCCCTAAGGCAGGTTGCAGCATGCGAAACCCTCTCTGCAGATGTGAAAGAGGTGGTTTCTAAGGCTTTAGCCAATTGAGTCAGCCAGAACAAGGCAAAATAGAGTCTATACAGAAATAAACCCATCACGGAGAAACTCCTTTTGAGCGCTTCAAGTACTTTTAATACCAATTTCAAGCAATATCTGACTTCTACCAAGGTAAAGGGTGCGGACATCCCTGCGGGCCTGCAAGAGTTGCTATTAGCAGTGGCTGATGCTTGCTCAACCTTGAGCCATGAAGTTGCTCAAGGCACCTTAATTGGCTTATTGGGTTCTGCTGGTACTGGCAATGTCCAGGGCGAAGTTCAGCAAAAACTGGATCTGATTGCCAACGACTTATTGATTGATGGTGTACAGGGATGCAAATCATTGGCCGGTCTAGCCTCTGAAGAAATGGAGTTGCCACTTCCGATTCAAGGTACTGGCGACTACTTATTGCTGTTTGATCCATTGGATGGCTCTTCAAATATCGATGTGAATGTATCCATCGGCACTATTTTTTCTGTGCTCAAGAAACAAGATCCTGCAGCGCCATTGCAGACCGAGGATTTCTTATTATCAGGACGTCATCAAGTGGCTGCAGGTTATGTTGTTTATGGCCCACAAACAACCATGGCACTAACCTTGGGTGATGGCGTAGTGATGTTCACGCTCAATAAAGTGACTGGTGAATTTGTCTTAATTAAACATGCTGTCGAGATTGCGCACTCAACCAAAGAGTTCGCTATCAATATGTCGAACATGCGCCACTGGGCTGAGCCTGTCCGTCGCTATGTCGATGAGTGCCTGGCTGGCGTGAGTGGAGAGCGTGAGAAAGATTTCAATATGCGTTGGATTGCATCCATGGTTGCCGACGTACACCGCGTCTTATCGCGTGGCGGTATCTTTATGTATCCATGGGATCAACGTGAGCCACATAAGCCAGGAAAGCTACGCCTGATGTACGAGGCAAATCCAATGAGCTTTTTGGTAGAGCAGGCTGGTGGTGCATCGACCAATGGCGAGCAGCTGATTATGGATATGGTACCTACAGGCCTACATGAGCGTGTCTCTGTCATGTTGGGGTCCAAGGAAGAGATTGAGCGCCTCCAGCATTATCACTCTCAGGCATAACTAGCTGCCAATACCCCTTGGGTGGTAATAAATACAAAGCCCAATCAGTTGAACTGATTGGGCTTTTTATTTATGGAGATCGTCTGAAAAATGCGCCAAAGAATTAAGGCTGCACCTTCTCTTTAAGGTAGGCCAGGGATTCTTCAACTTGGTCAATCAGAATCAGGCAGATATCGCCAGCAGATAAATCATTTAGGGCGGTATCGATTGCAAGAAATTCCCCGGTAATTTCTTTTACCCGTTTGGCCTTCTTGGTTCCTACCAAGCCTTCTTGTAGAAGCTTGAGAACCTTTCCATCTTCACGGCCGCGTTGACACTGATCTTGGTATAGGATGACATTGTCAAAGCTATTTCCAAGAATACGGGTTAGATCGCGAATATCTTCATCGCGACGATCGCCGGCACCGCTAATGACCACATGACTCTTCTTGGGCTTCATGGATTCAATAGCGCTTGCTAAAGCACGCATGGCATCTGGGTTGTGACCATAGTCAGCAATCACATTAGCGCCTTTGTGCTGAAATTGATTGAAGCGTCCCGGCACTGCATTGACTGAGCTTTCAAATGAATGGAGTCCGCGCGCAATCTTTTCAGCATCTAGACCTAAGGCCCATCCAGCAGCAATCGAGGCCATGACATTTTCAATTTGGAATCCTAAAACTCCATTTTGAGTCAACGGTATCTCGCTTACAGGGAAGCGGAAGAGTGCCCGAGCTCTCTTAGAGCAAACAATATAGGTGCCATCAAAGTAAATAACTTTTTTATTTTTGGCGCGATGGGCTGCAATCACAGTGTGGTGTTGATTCTGTGCAAAGAAAATCACGCGACCAGTGCATACATCGCCCATCTTCGCGACGATTGGATCGGCGGCATTCAGAACTGCAGCGCCGGTTGGTGCAACGTTCATCACAATGACCCGTTTTAGAATCGCTAAGTCTTCTACGCTGGTGATGTAGTTAGGGCCTAGGTGGTCGCCTTCACCAATATTGGTTACAATCGCAACTTCGCAACGGTCGAAGCCAAGACCTTCGCGTAGCATCCCGCCGCGAGCAGTTTCTAATACGGCAGCATCGACATCGGGATGCATGAGGACATTACGCGCACTCTTAGGACCACTGCAATCACCGGAATCAATTAGGCGATGGTTGATATACACGCCATCAGTGCTTGTCATACCAATGCGTAAACCAGTCTCGTTGAATAAATGAGAGATCAGGCGAACAGTCGTGGTCTTGTCATTGGTGTCAGTAACGGCTACCACCGGAATACGACCATCTTCACCCAATGGATACATCATGTTGACGATATCTTCGCCAACAGGGCGGCTCTTACCATAGGAGGGCTTGAGATGCATGCGAAAGCCTGGGGTGCAGCATTGACTTCAACAATGCCGCCACCTTGAGTCTCTAAAGGCTTGTAAATTGCCTCACACAGAATGTCGACACCAGCGATATCTAAGCCAATCATTTGGGCGGCTGCAATTGCGCTGGCGGCCACATCGGGATGAACATCATCGGTTACGTCGGTCGCTGTGCCACCAGTACTAAGGTTGGTATTATTGTGAAGTAAAACACGTTCACCAGTCTTGGGGACATGCTGGGGGCTTAAGCCATTGCTTGCTAAATGCGCCAGAGCGATGTCATCAAAACGAATTTTGGTTAATGCGGTTGCATGGCCATCGCCGCGTAATGGATTTTTGTTTTCTAGTTCAACGAGTTCGGAGACGGTATGTTTTCCATTGCCAACCACTTGAGCTGGTTCGCGACGTGCAGCGGCGGATAGTCGGTTGCCAACTACTAGCAAGCGATAGTCAGCGCCTGGTAGGTAGCGCTCAACAATAGTTTCCTGTCCGAAGGCTTGCGTAACTACAAAGCCTGCACGTACCTCCCCTTCAGTTTGAATGTTGGCGACAACACCTTTGCCTTGATTGCCGTCTTTAGGTTTAAGAACAATTGGGCCACCAATCTTTTGGGCGGCGCGCCACGCATCATCAGCAGTAGTCACCACTTCACCGATTGGAACAGATACGCCCGCAGCTGCTAATAGATTTTTAGTAAGCTCTTTGTCTTGCGCAATGGCTTCTGCGATTGCACTGGTGTCACTAGTCTCAGCAGCTTGAATGCGCTTTTGCTTGCTACCCCAGCCAAACTGCACCATGCTGCCCTCAGTCATGCGGCGATAGGGAATATTTCTTTGTACGGCAGCGTCTACGATAGATCCAGTGCTTGGTCCTAGGCGAACATCTTCATACAAAGCCTCTAATTCGGAGAGGGCGGCTGCTAAATCAAATGGCACGTCATTGAGAGTTGCCTGGATTAACCAGAAAGCAAAATCAAAGGCCATACGCCCAACAACTTCTTCGGTGTACTCCATTACAACTTGATAGACGCCAACATCAACGGTTTGCACTGTGCGGCTAAAGGTTACTGGACAGCCTGCTTGAGACTGAAGACCTAAAGCAGCATGTTCTAGAGCATGTGCGAGGGAGAGGATTTCATTATGTCCGCCGCGACGCATGCTACCTAATTGAGGGAAGCGTTCACGAATCTTGATTTCAAACTGGGGAATTGAGTTGATAGAGCGTTCTGTTTCGTCGCAAGAAACAATTGCTTCTAAGGCGGTATGGCGGCTCCATAAATTTGGGCCGCGCAACATGCGAATACGGGTGATTTCCAATTAAGCCCCTACTGGAGTGCTAGCGTCAGAAACAAAGGTTTCAGCACCAGCTTCGATTACGTTGAACTGAATATCTAAGGCCCAAGCTGCAGCAATCGCAGCGCCAAGATTCATCGGTTTTCATGGCTCGCTGGCACTAGGCTCAGAGTTACGCGGCACTGGAATACTCTTTTGATCATGCTTGGCAGATTTCAGAGTAATTTGTTGATTGCCGATCATCACGACGCGACCACCATTCTTAAGATGCTCTTGTGCAATAGCAGATGTTGAGTCTTGGGTGAAGAAGATCACCTCGCCATCACTAAGTTCTGTCATGCTCGCAACCAATGGATCATCGGCATTAAGTACGGCAACTCCAGTTGGCAAAACTACATCCACTTGGGTTCTAACGATGCTAAACACTTGGTCTTCATCGTAGATGGCGTATTGAGGGAAGTTGGCTTTTGGATCGACATTCAAAACAACGCCCACTTGGCAGCGGTCATAAGCTAAGCCTTCTATCAACATGGATAGATATTGTTTTCAATGACGGCCGCTTCAACAGCGCGATTTAATAAAGTGCGACGGGCGTTTTCCCAGTTGGCAGCATTGCTTTTTTGGATTGAGCGATGACCAAAAAATAAGCCCTTGCTACAAGACAAGCCAACATACAAATTGGTGAGTCGCAAGAAGTGGGCAATCATTTCAGCAACAGGAGTTTTACCACGAGCACCGCAGACGCCGACTACTGGAATACGGAAATCAGTGCCTGGCGGGAAAAGATGGTTTGCAATCTCTTTGCCAACTGGCTGAGGTTTGCCGCTCGCAGGTTTCAAATGCATCAATAAACCTGGGCCAGCATTCACTTCAACGATGGCAGCATTTTGTTCATCTAATGGCTTGCTGATGTCTTGTGCAACTAGGTCAACACCAGCAATCTCCAGTCCCACTACGCGGGCGGCTAGAGCAACTTGACTGGCTACCTCAGGATGAACTAAGTCGGTGACATCAAACGCTACGTTGCCATTACTTTGAATGAGTACTTTTTGATCCAAGGCTGGAATACTTGCGCCAGTGAGTTTCTGGCGTGCAAGCTCTAATTCCACCGCGGAATCAATGCGGACTGGATTGAGAGGATGCTCTTCAGCAGTTCCTCGACGTGGATCAGAGTTAATCTGAATTTGAATGAGTTCAAGTACGGTATGTTTGCCATCACCAGTAACCCAAACAGTTTCACCTTTGGCTGCTGCAACCACCTTGTTGCCAACGACCAGTAGACGATGTTCGTCGCCAATGATATGGCGCTCAACTAGCACTTCGCTACCTTCATCAATGGCAACTGCATAAGCAGCTTCAATTTCTTGTTGGGTGTACAGATTAATAAAGACGCCGCGACCGTGGTTGCCATCGATTGGCTTGACCACCACTGGTAAGCCGATATCTTGCGCAGATTCCCATGCATCATCAGCGCTGGTAACGGTCCGGCCTTCGGGCGTAGGGACTCCCGCGCTAGATAAAAGACTTTTGGTTAGATCTTTATCGCGAGAAATCGTTTCAGCGATAGCGCTAGTTTGATCGGTCTCAGCAGTCCAGATGCGACGCTGCTTAGCGCCATAACCAAGTTGTACTAGAGGTTGCCTTCAGATAGGCGGATAGAGGGAATGCCGCGTTCCTCGGCTGCATTCACGATGCAGGCAGTACTTGGTCCAAGCAAAAGATCGTCACCAAGCTCGCGCAATTCTTCAATGATGGTGCTCACTAGAGCAACAGGATCTTTAGTGTCTTGAGCTAAAGCAAGATAGAGCTCACGAGCGTATTTGAGCGCAGTGAGAGTAACTTCTTCGTTAATCGCGCTCACCATGACTTTGTAAACGCCACGACGATCACCGTCACGCGCTTTACCAAAGTCGCCAGGGATGCCGGGGCTAAATTTTGTAATTCCAAGGTAAGGTGCTCAAGGATATGAGCAGGCCAAGTGCCTTCTTCTACTCTTTTAAGAAATCCACCAGCTTCGCCGTAACTGCAACGATGTTTTTGAAGACTGGGGAGCGCTTTGACTAGGCGGTCATAAAAACCAGGGATGAGATTAGAGGGGAAATCCTCTAATTCGCCAATATCGAGCCAAACCTCAATAACGGGATGGTAGGTCCACATATTGTGGCCGCGGAGATGCTTGACACTCAAAATCTCAATGGTTTTATCTAGTAATTGGGGCATATGTGGAGTGAGGGGTCTCAGCGCCGCTTCAGAAACTGACGGCGGGGATGACTCAGACTATCTCTCTGGTTCTAGTAATTATTCAAAATCCACAAAATTAGCAAAAATACGCAAAAAAGCCTACTTCGTTAATTTAACGGCTTTCTGCCCCGTAAAGTTGACAGGCTTACTAAATCTAAAAAATCTAGCTCCACTATACTTTTAGGATTAATGAAGCCAGAAATTTCCCAATCCGCCTCCCCTTCGCCAAGTCATTGGGCCAGTGCTTTGGAGGCTCCTCAATCTCCAGTAAAAGACCTAAACTCAATACTGGCATTGGTTGAGCTCGATTTAGATGGTGAAATGCGCTTTAAAAAAGCCTGCTTTGCTTGATTCCTATCGGGTTATTTTGGACAGATGGAACTCGCTCAGAATTCTGGCCCATTAGCTCTGGAGCTCATCTTTCGCACGGAGATCATGCTGGAGTTGGGCACCTCAAGTTTAGAGTCTGTGACCAGTCTTCTGCGACTTTGGCGCTTCACCTTGGCTGTCAACCCGCAAGTATTGCGTCTGCAGAGTAGTTTTAGACAGTTGGTGAAGGGTGAGCAGATTGGTAATGAGTCTTGAGGTCTCCGAGTACGACAAGCAGGTTTGTCCAGTGTGTTTGAGTCCTAAGCCTGCTAATTCAGATGCTTGCCCCACTTGTGATCCCGAGGAGGATGCGCCTCCATCGACTTGGACTTTATTTAAGTTGTGGCGTTTTGCCCGCCCCTATAAAAAAACTTTTGCTGGGATTCGGGCTGACCCTGCTCTCTACCGGCGCTACACTCATTCCGCCGTATCTCACGATGCCTTTAATGGATCACGTGTTAATTCCATATGAGAAGGGCAATCCAATTGATTTTGCTTTAGCCACCAAATACCTCTTAGCTTTATTTGCAGCGGCAATCGTAGCCTGGGGACTTGGTTGATGGAAAACCTATCTTCTTGCATTGGTGAGTGAGCGTATCGGCGCTGATTTGCGTAATACGACTTTTGAGCATTTACTCAAATTGCCATTAGAGTATTTTGGCGGCAAAAGAACGGGTGACTTAATTGCACGTATTGGTGCTGAGACCGACCGCATTTGTGTATTTCTATCTCTCTACGCCTTGGACTTTGCAACCGATGTCATCATGATTACGATGACAGCAGCCATTTTGGTGTCGATTGATCCTTTGCTTGCATTGGTTACGTTGGCGCCATTGCCATTTATTGTGTGGATGATTCATGTGGTGCGCGACAAACTCCGTTTTGGTTTTGAAAAGATTGATCGCGTTTGGTCTGAAGTCACTAATATCTTGGCCGATACTATTCCCGGTATTCGGGTGGTGAAGGCCTTTGCTCAAGAAGACCGTGAGCTCAAACGTTTTGTGGATTCCAATAAACACAATTTACAAATCAATGATTGCGTCAATCGCGTATGGGGATTATTTTCCCCAACCGTCACACTTCTAACTGAAACTGGCCTCTTAGTAGTGTGGGGCTTTGGCATTTGGCGGGTGGCACATCAAAAAGTCACTGTTGGTGTATTGATTGCATTCCTTGCCTATATTGGACGTTTCTATATTCGACTTGATTCGATGAGTCGCATTGTTTCTCATACGCAAAAAGCAGCCGCTGGTGCTAAGCGTATTTTTGATATTTTGGATCATGTCTCGAGTGTTCCTGAGCCAATTGATCTAGCACCCTTAGGCGAAGTCAAAGGCCGTATCTCCTTGCGTGGCGTGGGTTTCCGGTACGGTAACCGCGCAGTTTCTAAGGGTATTAATCTGGATATCGCACCCGGAGAAATGATTGGTTTAGTGGGTCATAGCGGCTCTGGTAAGAGTACGTTAGTGAAGTTGATTTGTCGGTTCTATGATGTGAGCGCTGGTTCTATTGCATTAGATGGGCGCGATATTCGTAGCATCGGAATTGCTGATTATCGCAAGCGTATTGGATTGGTTTTACAAGAACTATTTTTATTTTTTGACACGATTGCAGAAAATATTGCTTATGGAAAGCCAGGCGCTACTCGTGAAGAAATTATTGAAGCAGCGCGCGCTGCACATGCCCATGAATTTATTCTTCGCTTACCGCTTGGTTATGACTCATTAGTAGGTGAACGTGGTCAATCGCTTTCAGGTGGCGAGCGTCAACGTATTTCGATTGCACGTGCACTCTTAATTAATCCAAGTATTCTGATTTTGGATGAGGCCACTTCATCGGTTGATACCACCACTGAAAAAGAAATTCAGCGCGCCTTGGATAACTTAGTTAAAGGTCGCACCACTATCGTGATTGCCCATCGACTTTCTACTCTAAGAAAAGCGGACCGCTTGGTCGTGTTAGATAGGGGTGAGATTGTGGAGATTGGTTCGCATGATGAGTTGATGGATGCGCAGGCCGCGTATTACGCCTTGTATCAAGCCCAGTTACGCTATGCGGCTGAACTGGTTGAAGGTGGCGCAATCGGCGAAAGTATTGAAGAAGGTAAAAACGAGCGTGAAGAAGAGCGCCTGCAAGTGATTGCCAAAGAAACCGGGGGCGGAGTATGAGTCAATGTCAAAATCCGCATACGCTAGAGCGTAACGCCCTTGGACGTCTAGTATTTATTGATGTCACTGGCATGCGCCACGCAAGCGTCTACCCCATCAGAGCCTTCCCGATTACCTCTCCCAGCACTGGACTCTCCATCATGGATCAGTCGGGTAAAGAGTTATGGTGGTTTGATGGTGTTGCCGCAATTCCGGAGGGTGAGTTAGACCTGATTAACGAGGAGTTGGCTGCCCGCGAGTTCATGACCGTGATCGAAAAAATCACCAAGGTGTCTACTTTTGCCACTCCGAGCATTTGGGATATCGAAACCGACCGCGGCCCCACTAGAATTCGCCTGAAAGGCGAGGAAGATATTCGCCGAATTTCTGGTAATACGCTGCTGATTGCCGACTCGAATGGTCTCCAATTTTTGATTAAAGACTTCACTCAATTGGATAAGATTAGCAAGAAGCTTTTAGACCGCTTCCGCTAAGAATTTTTCTCACAAAGTTCGTCTATAGAGTTAATACTAATAAGCTAGTGTTACCCCTAACTAACCATTTGGTAAATATTGATGGTAATCAAGTATTCATGCCTTGATATGGATAAAAATCCATGCATAACAAAGAGAAGCCAAAGTAATATTGGTATTCAAAATTTTTTTGGAGGAGCGTTCATGAAGATGAAGTTAAAAGGGGCATTGATTTCCACCGCATTAGCCCTCGGTGCTACCGGTGTTTCACCTGCTTTTGCTGCTTGTGAGCCTACTAAGCCAGTTGAATTCATTATTCCTGCAGGTCCTGGCGGTGGTGCTGACCAAATGGCCCGCATGATTCAAGGCATCATTACAAAAAATAACTTGATGAAACAGGCGGTGATTCCTGTGAACAAGGGTGCCGGTGCAGGTGCTGAAGGTTTCTTGGCAATGAAAGAGGCTAAGGGTGATCCAAACAAGATCGTGATTACACTCTCCAATTTGTTTACCACTCCATTGGCAACAGGCGTTCCATTTAACTGGAAAGACATCACTCCAGTAGCCATGTTGGCTCTTGACCAGTTCGTGTTGTGAACAAATGCTGATAAGCCATACAAGACGCCAAAAGAATATATCGAGGCACCTAAAGCAGCTGGCCCGGGTAAATTCAAGATGGGTGGCACTGGATCTAAATCAGAAGACCAAATCATTACTGTCGCTCTAGAAAAAGCAACTGGCGCTAAGTTCACTTACCTCCCATTTAAAGGGGGAGGCGACGTTGCTGTTCAGCTCGTTGGTAATCACATTGATTCCTCCGTGAATAACCCAATTGAGGCAGTTGCTCAGTGGCGTGCTCAGTGCGTATTTGATGACACTCGTATGCCATACAAAGAGAAGATCACTCCTACTCAGTCTTGGAATGATGTTCCAACCTGTAAAGAGGTGGGCGTGCCAACTGACTACGTCATGTTGCGCGGCATCTTCATGGCCCCTGGCGTAACTCAAGAACAGGTTGATTACTACATCAACGTGTTCAAAAAAGTACGCGAGACACCAGAGTGGAAGAAGTTTATGGCTGATGGTGCATTCAACCAAACATTCATGACCGGTAAAGAATTTAACAACTGGTTGACTTTGAATGAGGCTTTGCACAAGCAGTTAATGGCTGAAGCAGGTTTCTTGGCTAAGTAATCGCTCGATATTAAATAGGGCCTCTGCGAGGAGGCCCTATTTTATTGAATGCAAAAGCAGTAGAAGTAATTATTAAACGCGAAGAATTATTAATTAACCATTTATTAGCGAACGAAGCACATGTCTGAACATACAAATAATTCAAATCAAGAATCCGTGATCAGCGTCAGGATGATGGATATCGTTGCCGCCCTCCTGTTTATTGGTGTTGGCTTGGTAGTCATGACAGGAAGTCTTAAGTTAGGTGCGAATTGGGGTAGCGATGGCCCAGAAGCTGGCTATTTCCATTTCTATATCAGTCTAATCATCATTCTTTCTAGTGTTGTTACGCTCTACCAGGCTGCAGTGGTTGATAAAAAAAGAATCTTTTGTTGATAAAGAGTCATTCAAGCAAGTGATGGCCGTGTTGTTACCAGCCGTTGTATTTGTTTTGGGTGTTCAGTTGATCGGTATTTATGTATCTTCTGTAATCTATATCGCCATCTTCATGGTCTGGCTCGGTAAGTACCCAGTATGGAAAGCAATTGCAGTCGCAGTCGGAGTGAGCGCAACTCTGTACCTCATGTTTGAGTATTGGTTCCAAGCTCCATTGCCACATGGCTCATGGATTAATCCCCTAGAGTTTGTTGGTGTGCAATAAAAAAAGAATAACTATTAAAAAAGATTAGAAAAGAAGGAGTTCAAGTTGGAAAAAATTAGCGCTCTATTCAGCGGCTTTGCCGTTGCAATGACACCCTTTAACTTGCTATTAATGCTTGTCGGTGTAACTCTTGGTGTGATTATTGGCGTATTGCCAGGTTTAGGTGGCGCGAATGGAATTGTGATTCTGTTGCCATTGACCTTCACTATGCCACCAACATCGGCAATCATCATGCTCTCTTGTATTTACTGGGGTGCTTTGTTTGGCGGTGCAATTACATCCGTTCTGTTTAATATACCGGGCGAACCCTGGTCAGTTGCGACAACCTTTGATGGTTATCCAATGGCTCGTAATGGTAAAGCTGGTGAAGCATTGACTGCAGCGTTCACATCATCATTTGTTGGTGCGTTCTTTGCGATTGTGATGATTACCTTCTTGGCGCCACTGGTCGCGAAGTTTGCATTGCAGTTTGGGCCGCCTGAATTCTTCTCGGTGTACTTGTTAACCTTCTGTAGCTTCGTGGGTATGAACAAGGGATCTCCGTTTAAAACTATCTCTGCAATGATGCTGGGCTTTGCCTTAGCTGCAGTGGGTATGGATACAGTGACAGGTCAGTTGCGCTTGACATTCGGTAAGTCATGAATTGATGCGCGGTTTTGACTTCTTGATCGCAGTTATCGGCTTGTTTGGTATCGGTGAAATTTTGTTGTCTATGGAAGAAGGCCTTGCATTCCAAGGCGCTGCTGCCAAGATTCATCGTCAAGTGGTTCTCGAGACTTGGGCGAAGTTGCCAAAGTACTGGGCCACTTCATTGCGCAGCTGCTTGATTGGTTGCTGGATGGGTATTACTCCAGGCGGCGCTACACCAGCATCCTTCATGGCCTATTGTGTTGCTAAGCGTGTCTCTAAGAATGGGGAGAACTTCGGTAAAGGTGAGATGAAGGGTATTGTTGCTCCAGAAACTGCAGCTCACGCCGCTGGTACAGCTGCCTTGCTTCCAATGTTGTCATTAGGTATCCCTGGGTCACCAACAGCTGCTGTATTGCTTGGCGGTTTGTTGATCTGGGGCTTGCAACCAGGTCCATTACTCTTCGTTGAGAAGCCAGACTTTGTTTGGGGCTTGATCGCTAGTATGTACTTAGGTAACTTGACGGGCTTGTTTATTGTATTAACTTGCGTTCCATTGTTTGCCTCAATCTTGAGAATCCCGTTCTCCATCATTGCTCCGGTCATCATTGTGATTTGTGTGGTTGGTGCTTTTACCGTTCACAACGCTACCTTTGACGTTTGGTTGATGTTGGGCTTCGGTGTTATTGGTTACATCTTTAAGAAGCTGGACTACCCAATGGCGCCAATGGTCTTGGCCTTGGTATTGGGTGACCGTGCGGAAGACTCTTTCCGTCAGTCAATGTTGATTTCACAAGGAAGCTTGGACGTGTTCTTCTCTAACTACTTAGTTGGTGCGATTACTACTGTTGCTATGTTGTTATTGTTTTGGCCATTAATTGGCAAGCTCATCGGCAAGAAAAAGGCAGCTGCAGCGTAAGCCAAAGAGCCAAATGAGTAAAGAAAATGGGGCGCAAGCCCCTTTTTCCATACAAAAAGAAAATTCCGATAAAATCCTTTCATCATGAGTTTCCGTAAAAACCGCCTCATTCACTGGATTGCTGTTCTAGCAATCGCGATGAGTGCGCTTGCGCCAGCAGCTTCTCAAGCGGTATCGCTAGCGAAGCATGGCCAGGGTTTTTCTATGGAGATTTGTGCGGCAGATGGCGCTAAAGTGCAGATCAATATTCAAGGCGAAGATCAAGTAGATCGTGCAGAAGTGCAGCCTTGCCCGTATTGCATTGCCCATACTGCCAGTACGCCAGCATTCAATACCAACCTCACATTCCAGGCGCCGCAAACATTATCTTTGCTGCCACAGCTTTTCTATCAATCACCCAAGCCTCTCGCTGTTTGGGTAACCCCCCCTTCAGCAGCACCGCCTTCAATCACCTAACACTACATCTTTCCCTTTTTGGGTTTTGTAACTGACCATCTCGGTCATTGTTTTGGTGATATAAATGAAATTAGTAAAAATTACACCCATGGCCTTGGTGGCCTCTTTACTGTGCTCGGGCGCATACGCACAAGCTAGCCCTAGTATTGATTCATTAACAGTAACTGGTATTCAGGAGGCGCCTGCAACTCAAACAACGCTTACTGGATCTCAGTTGAATCAGTCGCGTGTCAACACCACCAATACTGCGGCCATGCTTTTGAATATCCCTGGCGTAAGCATATATTCCGGTGGTGGCGTATCTGGTTTGCCAGCAATCCATGGCTTAGCGGACGAGCGAGTAGCAATCAATGTGGACGGCATGCCACTTTTGTCTTCCTGCCCAAACCATATGAACTCACCACTTTCATATATCAGCCCATCCAATGTTGGTAGCGTCAATGTGATTACCGGCCTATCACCAGTAAGTGCTGGCGGAGATAGTTTGGGTGGCGTAATTTCAGTTCAGTCTTTGCCCCCAGTATTTGCTAACAAAGGTGAGGCATTGCAGCAGGGTGAAGTGGGCGCTTCTTATAGTAGCAATGCGCAAGCCATCGCTGGCAATATCAACCTTACAGCTGCGGGCGATGAGTTTAGCGCTAATTACGCAGTAGATTCTGCCAAGGCGAATAACTACACTGCGGGCGGAAACTTTAAGCCCGCTGGTAATGGACTCAATGGAAATGTTGTAGGTGCATCAAGATATATCGCCACCAACCAGCAGCTAAATTTGGCATGGCAAAAAGATAACCACTTGATAGAATTTAAGACTAGCTATCAATTTATACCATTCGAGGGTTATTCAAATCAGCGTATGGACATGACTAAAAATATTGGCACGCAATTTAACCTAAAGTACACTGGTCAATATGACTGGGGTAAGTTGGAAGCACAGGCTTACAACCAGATGGTGAATCACCAGATGGATGACAACCAAGGTGCAAGAACAATTTCATCTACAAACTTGACTCCGCAGACAGCTATGCCTATGTTGACTGCAAGCTCAACTAATGGGGTGGATGTAAAGGGAGCTATCCCGCTATCAGAAACACAGTTAGCTAGAGTTGGGGGACTATTTCAAACTTACAAACTGAATGATTGGTGGCCTCCTGTAGCTGGCACGATGATGATGTCACCAAATACATTTCAAAATATCAATAATGGAACCAGAGATCGACTAGGTTTCTTTGGTGAGCTTGAGCAGCAATGGTCAAAGGAATGGATGGGTCTTGCTGGAGCAAGAATTGAGCAGGTTGCATCCAATGCCGGAAATGTTCAAGGCTATAGCGCCATGATGTATCAAAATGATGCAAATTCTTTTAATGCCAAACAGCATCAACAAACTGACTACAACTGGGATCTAACGGCTTTATCTAGATATAAGCCCGATCAAAACCAAAACTATGAGGCGGGATATTCGCGTAAAACGAGATCACCCAATCTATATGAGCGCTATACCTGGTCTTCCAATAGTATGGCCGCAATTATGAACAACTTCGTTGGTGACGGTAATGGTTATGTTGGCCAAGTAACTTTAGCGCCAGAGGTGGCTAACACATTTAGCTTTGCAAGCGACTGGCATGATGTAAATAAAGAACTATGGGGATTCAAGACGAATCCGTATTACACATATGTAAGCAACTATATAGATGCCGTATGTAATTCAAGCTGTACTGCCAATCAATTCAATGTCCTTAAATATGCCAATCAAGATGCGCAACTTTATGGCTTGGATTTATCGGGATTTGCCATGCTGGGCAAGCATCCTCAATTGGGAAATTTTCAATTGAATGCTCAGGGCTCCTATACCCGTGGACAAAACGTAACGGCTGGAACCAATCTATATAACATCATGCCGCTCAATGGCACAGTCGGATTGGTGCAGTATCTCGGTGCGCATTGGACGAACACGATTCAAGGTCAATTCGTTGCATCAAAAACCAACGTGAATTCAGTTAGAAATGAAGTGGCAACTGGTGGATATTCATTATTTAACTTGCGATCTTCATATGATGATAAAAAATATCGCGTGAATTTTGGTATCAAGAACTTGCTGAACAAGTTGTATGCCTTGCCACAAGGTGGTGCTTATTTATGTCAAGGTCCAACTATGACCATGAATAACACTGGGGGGTCTCCATGGGGTACTGCAGTTGCAGGAATGGGTAGAACTTTCTACGTTTCAGCAAATGTGAAATTTTAATTAGTTGAAAAAAGGAGTATCACCATGCTTTTGAAGTCGCTTAATGCTACATTTATTGCCGCACTGGTAGCATTATCTTTTTCAGCTTTTGCTGGCGCAAATGACCCATTATTCATTAATCTTTCGACTGATGAATTGCATCGTTCGAGCATGGCCATCAATTTTGGTAAGCATCATTCTGCCAATGGCCATCCGTTGACTATTTTCTTGAATGACAAGGCGGTAATGTTAGGCGTGAAGGCTGGAGCTGCTAAGTTTGCTGATCAACAACAGGCTTTGTCTGAGCTAATTTCTAGTGGCACCTTGGTCATTATGTGCCCGATGTGCCTGAAGCAAGCTGGATTTACTGAGGCTGAATTAATTTCTGGCGTCAAACTAGGCGGACCAAAAATTACTGGTGATGCCTTATTTAAAGACGGCACCAAGACAATGAGTTGGCAGTAGAGTAAAAAGATGCGGGCCTCATTAATGTGGCATATCTCGGGATTTAAGATTAACTAGGAGGATGTACGAATGAAACGCAATACATTATTAAATGCTCTATTGGTTACTGTAATGGGTTTGGCTTCTGTTGCACAAGCGCAAAACGCTAAAGTAGGCAGCGTACAAATTGAAAACGCATATACCCGCGCTACTGTCCCAGGACAAATGGTTGCCGGTGGTTTTATGAATGTTGAAAATAAAGGGGGCGTAGATTTATTGATATCAGCTAGCTCTCCGATAGCCGGTGAGGTGCAATTGCATGAGATGGCCATGGAAGGCAATGTCATGAAAATGCGTCAAGTGAAAGATATCCCAATTCCAGCAGGTGGCTCTGTTGAACTGAAGCCGGGCGGCATGCATTTAATGTTCATGAATATTAAAGCTCCATTAACTGCTGGTGAAACTGTGCCAGTCAAACTTAAGTTTGCTAAAGCGGGAGAAGTAGAGGTGAAGTTTCCGGTAAATGCGATGGGTGCTCACGGTGGCGCCATGAAGCATTAAGATCTTCTGAGAAATTCATTTATTTTCGGCAGTAAAAAAGCCCCTATTTTTAATTGGGGGCTTTGTTTTGATGTTTTGGATTTATTGCTTATGCTTAATCTAAGTTCAGATCCGTTATTGCACCTTTACTTGCAGTACTTGCTAAGTGAGCATACTTGGCAAGTAAGCCTCGGGTATAACGTGGCTTAGGTTGCACCCAAGCTGCACGACGCTTGGCAATCTCTTCATCGCTCACATTGAGTTGAATGAGGAGTTTATGGGCATCGATCGTGACAGAGTCACCTTCTTGGATGAGGGCAATCGTGCCACCCACAAAAGCTTCAGGTGCTACGTGACCAACAACCATGCCCCAAGTGCCGCCAGAGAAGCGCCCATCAGTAATGAGGCCTACTGTCTCGCATAGACCTTGACCAACGAGGGCTGAGGTAGGGGCAAGCATCTCACGCATGCCAGGGCCACCTTTAGGGCCCTCATAACGAATCACCATAACGTCACCGTCTTTGATTTTTTGCGCCATGATGGCAGCCATTGCATCATCTTCAGAATCAAATACACGAGCAGGACCGGTAATCGATGGGTTCTTGAGGCCAGTAATCTTCGCGACACAACCTTCTGGGGAGATATTACCTTTGAGGATTGCCAAGTGACCTTGCTTGTACAGCGGGTTATCTAAAGTGCGGATTACCTTTTGATCAGCGCGTGGCACTGATGGAACATCTTTCAATGTTTCTGCGATAGTTTTGCCAGTGATAGTCATGCAATCGCCATGCAAGAGTCCGCCATCAAACAAGATCTTCATGACTTGCGGAATGCCGCCAGCCTGGTGAAGATCAGTTGTTAAGTATTGTCCAGAAGGCTTCATATCCACGATGACAGGAACGCGCTTACGAATGCGCTCAAAGTCATCAATAGTCCAGTCAATCTCAGCGGCGCTAGTGATTGCTAGATAGTGGAGGACAGCGTTGGTGGATCCACCAACAGCCATGATGATGCTTACTGCATTCTCAATCGATTTTTTGGTGATGATGTCACGAGGACGCAAATTCTTTTTAATTGCTTCAACCAGGACTAAAGCTGATTCATGCGAACTGGCAACTTTCTCAGCATCTTCATTAGCCATAGTGGAGGAGTAGGGCAGACTCATACCCAAAGCCTCAAAGGATGAGCTCATAGTGTTTGCGGTGTACATGCCGCCACAAGAGCCACTACCTGGGCAAGCATGTTGCTCCACGCCCTTAAGATCGGACCCGCTCATGCGACCAGAGGTGAATTCACCAACGGCTTCAAATGCTGAAACAATATTCAGATCCTTGCCTTTGAAGTGACCTGGCTTAATCGTGCCGCCGTAAACATAAATACTAGGCACGTTAGTGCGCGCCATTGCCATCATGCCGCCGGGCATGTTCTTATCGCAGCCGCCGATAACCACAACACCGTCTTGCCACAAACCATTCACACAAGTTTCAATACTGTCAGCAATCACTTCGCGAGAGATGAGAGAGTACTTCATGCCATCAGTGCTCATACCGATACCATCGGAGACGGTAGGAGTACCAAACATTTGCGCTTTTGCGCCAGCTTCTTCAATGGCTGTTACCGCTGCATCTGCCAGTTTTTGCAAACCGCTGTTGCAAGGAGTAATAGTGGAATGACCGTTTGCTACACCAACCATCGGCTTAACAAAATCCTTCTCTTGGTAGCCCATCGCGTAATACATTGAGCGATTGGGTGCGCGAGCAACCCCTTCGGTGACATTGCGCGAGCGTTCATTGAGGCGTTTCATGCTGATATTGACTCCAGAGAAGAATTTGTCGAAAAGCTCTATTGTGCCGTGAGACAAGGCTGAACGCAGGGGTTTATGCAGCACTTCCTATGTTCTTGCTGTGCACCGCAACAAGCAGAATTCTCTATTGTATTTGCTGATTCAGCCTCATCATTAGCTTGAGGGCTAATATCCTTGGCAAAAAAGCTGCGATACATTGCCCTATCTATTACTTTTCCTTTTAAATTCAATGACTAAAGTTGGCCACATCTATCTAATCGACGACGATGAGTCGATGCGCACCTCTTTAAGTAGAATGTTCAAGGATGTGGGTTATATCGTGGAAGATTTCTCCTCCGCAGTGACATTTTTAGAACATTCGCTACCGGTAGCGCCCGCAGTCATCTTGCTCGACATGCAAATGCCGGATATGACTGGATTGGATTTACAGGAAAAATTGAGCCAATTGGGTCGAAAAACCCCCATTGTGTTCGTAAGTGGTCAAAGCCACCCCCATCAAATCGTCAAAAGCCTGAAGCGTGGAGCCGTTGATTTCCTCTTTAAACCCTTCAATTTGGAGAATTTGCTGAAGGCTGTGGCGGATGCTCTTGAATTTGATAGACGCCAGCTTAAACGTGTTTCCAAGGTTGTCGAAACCAAGAAAGACTATGCAACTCTCACGCCTAGGGAAAAAGAAGTTTGCTTTTGGCTGGTCAAGGGCTTGCTGAATAAGGATATTGCCGTCAAACTGGGCACTACAGATGCCACGATTAAGGTCCATAAGGCTAGAGTGATGGATAAAATGCATGTGGAATCAGTCCAAATATTGGTTGCAAAGTACCTTGAATCTGACTTTGAAAATATCCAAAAAAAACTAGCTCTTGGGCTAATTTCCTTGGTGTTGTAGAGTTACTATGATGGGGTAACATTTTGATAGATAAAGCACTTAAAACATTTCGTGACTACTAACGTTAAGCTACCTGGGATCCGTAAAGAGACATTTGCTAAGGCTAGGGAAAAGCTCGCTTTGAGCACGAAAGATCTCGGTGGGATGGCTTGTTTTTCGCACCATCAAATATCTCAAATTGAAAATGGCGAATCCAGTTATTTTTATGGAGCCCAGAACAAATTTACTGCTGCTAAAAAAGTAGCGAAGCTTCTCAACTTAAGTGATGAGGAGGCATTCGATTATGGTTCTCAAGTTCCAGTAAAAAAAGTGCAGCCAAAGAAAGAGGTTGTCCTAGCTAAAGAGTTAGCGGAGGTGACCCAAGCTCCCGCATTAGTGGTTGAGGAAGAAAAAAAAGAGCCACCCGAAAAATTAGAATCTACAAAAGTCGAGCCCGAAAAATTTACCCCAAAAGAAACTCCTTTTTCCACTACCTCAGCAAGTGCAAAGGCCGCCTCATCAAAGAAGTTATTCCTTTGGCTCAGCGTGTTGGCTGCGCTGGTGTTCTCGGTAATTAACTTACGCCCACTTTTCTTTGCCGACAAGCCAGAAGAAATCGTAGTTGTAAAAGAAGAAATTATTGAACCCGCTCCTGCCGTAACTCCGGTCGAGTCTGCGCCAGTCGCTCCGGCAGCTGCAATTCCTGCGGCTAGTGCGGAGGCGTCAACGGCCTGCCCTGCTGAGGAAGGCATTATTAGTTATAAGCCAGATGCACCCCGTAAGGCTGCAGACATGGTTTATGTGCAAGTTAAAACTAAGCAAGTCATTTGCGTAAGTGATGCTTCTGGAAAGATGCAGAACAAGATGGTTGAGTCTGGTGCTGGCGCATCCTTTTATGGCAAGCCACCGTTTAAAGTGCTGACTGGTGGCCTTGCTCAGGCAGATGTTTTTTTTCAGGGCGCAAAAGTTCGCCTGACAAATTCAAATTACAAAACCTTGGTGTTGGAAGCTGCTGAGATAGTGGCTCCACCCTTAGACCGGACGGATTCTCAGCAGCGCTAACCCTTTGGAGGATTAGCGCATTGAGTGCTGATGCTTAAACTGCTGAGTCGTTCGTTTCGCCAGTGCGAATACGAATAGCCTGTTCGATTGGGCTAACAAAAATCTTGCCGTCACCAATCTTGCCAGTGCGTGCAGCTTTAGTAATTGCTTCGATTGTTGAATCTACGCGGTCATTAGCAACAACCACCTCGACCTTTACTTTGGGCAGAAAGTCGACTACATACTCGGCGCCACGGTAGAGTTCAGTGTGACCTTTTTGGCGACCAAAGCCTTTAACTTCAGTAACGGTGAGTCCAGTAACACCTACTTCAGCTAAGGCTTCACGAACTTCGTCAAGTTTGAACGGCTTAATAATGGATGTGATTAGCTTCATATATTCCCCTTAATACAGTAATCATACCTAGAACTGAAAACGAATGCCCAGTTACGCCCTAAATTGGGAGGTAATGGGGTAGCGCCAGTCACGCCCAAAGGCTCGGGTAGTTACACGAACACCTGGGGGCGCTTGGCGACGCTTGTACTCGTTGAGCTTAATCAGGCGAGTTACTTTTTCTACGCTTTCGGAGTCAAAGCCGGCGGCAATAATCTCGGCGATGGATTGGTTTTGCTCCATATAGCGCTCTACGATCCCATCCAATACTTCATAGGATGGCAGGCTGTCTTGGTCGGTCTGATCGGGGCGTAACTCTGCGGAAGGTGCGCGCGTCAAAATCCGCTCCGGAATGATCGGGGCAATACTGTTGCGATAAGCGCATAAGCGATAGACCAGGGTCTTGGCGATATCTTTAATGACGGCAAAGCTACCAGCCATATCGCCGTACAGAGTGCAGTAGCCGACAGCCATTTCACTCTTATTGCCAGTTGTTAACACTAGGCGGCCGGTTTTATTGGAGAGTGCCATTAAGAGAGTGCCACGCACTCGTGCCTGAATATTCTCTTCAGTAGCATCGAGCTTCAAGCCCTTGAATTGTTCGGCTAAGGCATGCTCTAAAGCATCCACCGGCTTACTAATGGGGATCTCATCGTATTGAACGCCCAAGTTTCTAGTCATCTCTCTAGCATCAAGCCAGGAGATATCAGCGGTATAGCGTGAAGCCATCATGACGGTACGCACTTTATCTGCGCCCAAAGCATCCACTGCAATCGCCAATACCAACGCAGAGTCAACGCCTCCGGAGAGGCCAATGATTACGCCTGGAAAGCGATTCTTCTGAACATAGTCACGCACACCTAAAACAAGTGCTTGGTAAGCCTGGGCCTCTACGCTGGAGGACGTCACTAGAGTTCCATGTTCTAAATCAGCTGCTGCATTGACATCGACATAGCCTAGAGCAGTTTCAAACTGCGGCATCGTCATGACTACTTTGCTTGCACTGTTTAAAGCAAAAGACCCACCATCAAAAACCAATTCATCTTGGCCACCCACTGCGTTTACATAGACCAATGGCATCTTGCTTAAGGCGATCTGCTTGCGTAGTACCTCAATACGTAAAGATTCTTTTTGGAGGTGATAAGGTGAGGCATTAAGAACTAACAGTACTTGGGCGCCGGCAGCATGTGCTTTGTTTGCAGGACCCTCATGCCAAGCATCTTCACAGAGAATGAGTCCGTATTGAATGTCTGCACTTTCAAAGACGCAGGCTTCATTGCCTGGTGTGAAATAACGTACTTCATCAAACACTTCATGATTAGGCAATTCTTGTTTCGCATAGCCTGCAATGACTTTGCCATCGCGAAGGACTGAAGCATAATTTTGCAAACCAGCAGCAGTCTTCTTGGGGTGACCAACAATGACAGTTAGTCCTGGAAATTTCTGGAGCTCTAGCATTAAACAACTGAGCTCACGATCGGCGGCCTCAATAAAAGCAGGACGCAATAGCAAATCCTCTGGAGGGTAGCCGGTGAGCGAAAGCTCTGGCGTAAGAACTACTGAGGCGCCGTGTGCATATGCATCTGCGGCGGCTTGAGAGATGAGCTGCGCGTTGCCAGGCAAATCACCCAAAAGAGGGTTGATTTGCGCTAAGGCGATTTTTTGCGAGCTCACTCCCAATGACTACAAAATTACTTCTGTGACTTGGCGTAACCTTCGATGCCGTCCAAGATTTCTTTATGGGCACCA
Source organism: Polynucleobacter necessarius (assembly GCA_900095165.1). Lineage (GTDB taxonomy): Bacteria > Pseudomonadota > Gammaproteobacteria > Burkholderiales > Burkholderiaceae > Polynucleobacter > Polynucleobacter necessarius_J. The sequence goes on from LT606947.1 coordinate 175,705, forward strand.
GCAACACCAGTCCAGCCTTTAACTTTCACCCACTTACCTTTTTCGAGATCTTTGTAGTGCTCAAAAAAGTGTTGAATTTGGGCGAGGAGCAATTCGTTTACATCTTCAGGTTTTTGCAAATGCTTGTAGATTGGCAAAATCTTATCTTCTGGAACGGCCAACAACTTCGCATCTTGTCTGTCTTCATCTTCCATCTCTAACATGCCGATAGCACGGCAGCTCACTACTGAGCCTGGAACCAATGCAAACGGAGTAATGACGAGAACGTCCACAGGATCGCCGTCACCAGCAACCGTTTTAGGGATATAACCATAGTTGCATGGGTAGTGCATTGCTGTACCCATGAAGCGATCTACGAAGAGGCAGCCAGTTTCTTTATCTACTTCATACTTCACTGGATCCGCATTCATCGGGATCTCAATAATGACATTGAATGATTTTGGGATTTTCTTACCTGGGCTGACCTTGTCGTAACTCATAAATACTCCGGTTAGTGATTAATGGATACCTCGATATTAGCAAAGAGGTGTCATAGCGATTATTCTAAAGCTTTCCAGGCCCACTTAAGGCCTGTAATTGGTTAATTTGGTCGGGTAAACCTCTACTGGGCTGGGCTGAAATGAAAAACGCCCAGCAGGGCCGGGCGTCATCTTGCGTTAATGAAGCAGCTATTACTCCAAAGCCTCCAAATAGCGCTGAGCATCTAGTGCAGCCATGCAACCTGTACCTGCACTGGTGATCGCTTGACGATAGATATGGTCTTGCACATCGCCTGCTGCAAATACACCAGGGATATTGGTAGCAGTTGCATTGCCCTCTAGACCTGAATGCGTTTTGATGTAACCATTATTCATATCTAGCTGACCAACAAACAACTTAGTATTCGGTTTGTGACCAATTGCAATAAAGACCCCAGTTACCGTGAGATCTTCTGTGCTGCCATCGGCTTTCTTGATACGTACACCAGTAACACCTTTTTCATCGCCAAGCACTTCATCAAGAGTCGAGTTCAATTTGAGTTCGACTTTGCCTTCAGCTACTTTCGCCATGAGGCGATCATTGAGAATTGGCTCTGCACGGAATTTATCGCGACGATGAATCACGGTTACCTTCTTAGCAATACCTGTGAGATAGAGCGCCTCTTCAACAGCAGTGTTGCCACCACCGACTACGCAAACATCTTGGTTGCGATAGAAGAAGCCGTCACATGTTGCGCAACCAGAAACGCCGCGACCCATAAATGCCTCTTCACTAGGAAGGCCAATGTATTGAGCAGATGCGCCCGTAGAAATAATCAAGGCATCACAGGTATAAGTGCCGGAATCACCAACCAAGCGAATCGGCTTTTCAGTGAGAGCTGCGGTATGAATGTGATCAAAGATGATGTTGGTATTAAAGCGTTCTGCATACTTTAAAAAACGATCCATAAGCTCTGGGCCTTGGACGCCATCTGGATCTGCTGGCCAGTTCTCTACATCAGTAGTGGTCATTAGTTGGCCGCCTTGCGCCAGGCCGGTAATGAGGGTTGGGTTCAGATTAGCGCGGGCTGCATATACGGCAGCTGTGTAGCCGGCAGGGCCTGAACCTAGAATGAGGACTTTGGAGTGTTTTGGGGTATTTGTAGTCATCTCCAAATTATAGGATTGCTTGATTACAATCGGTGGAACATGGCAAGAACCGCATACCCGAAGACAAAAACTCCTTTAAGCCCCCAGCCCCCTGAGAATCAAGGGCAGGGTAGGATGCCCCGCCTCCTTTTAGAGGCTCGTTGGTTTATCTCCTGCGGCCTATGTTTAGGCTTATTTGCTATTTTGCTGACCTATTCCAAGGCTGATCCAGCCTGGTCACATGCCAGTTTTGAGGCCCCCAAGAACCTGGGCGGCCGTTTTGGGGCTTATTTAGCGGATTTATTGCTCTATATCTTTGGTATTTCCGCTTTTTGGTGGGTAGTGCTCTTTGGCCGTCGTGTTCTAAGTGGTTGGCGTGAGCTTTGGAGTATTCCTTTGCCGCCTGATCCAAATGCTAAACCAGACTCCTTATTAATGCGTTGGCTGGGCTTTGGGGTGACTTTATTGAGCAGTATGGGTCTTGAGTCCATTCGCCTGCATTCGCTTGCCTGGGAGCTTCCACTGCCTCCAGGAGGCATTTTGGGTGAACTCATTGGCGACCCCTTGCAGATGACCTTGGGTTTTACTGGCTCCACCCTAGTTTTGCTATTTACTTTGTGTGCCGGGCTATCTTTATTCCTCCATTTTTCTTGGTTGGATGTCGCTGAAAAAGTAGGACGCTCGCTTGAGCTTGCCTATAACCGCTTGCGTGAACGTCGCGATAGTGAAGAAGATCGCAAATTGGGTGAGGCTGCGGCTGAAGAGCGTGAGGAGTTTGTTGAAAAGTTTCGTGGGCGCGTTGAAATTGCTAAGCCGGTGCAGATTGTTCGTGCCCCAGTAGAGATTGTGAAAAGCGCTCGAGTGGAGCGTGAGAAGCGGCAGCCGCTATTTGTGGACATCCCGGATTCAGAATTGCCTCCTTTGGCATTGCTTGATCCTGTGCCAGAAGCAAAAGAAACTATTTCAGCAGATGTATTGGAATTCACTTCCCGTTTAATTGAACGCAAGTTAGCTGAGTTCAATGTGGAAGTGAAAGTCATTGCAGCCTATCCAGGCCCAGTGGTAACTCGCTACGAAATCGACCCTGCTGTTGGTGTGAAGGGCAGTCAGATCGTGAATCTTTCACGTGACTTGGCGCGCTCACTGGGTGTGGTGAGTATGCGTGTGGTGGAAACCATTCCCGGTAAAACTTGCATGGCCTTGGAGTTACCAAACCCAACACGCCAGTCTGTTTACCTCTCCGAGATTTTGAGTTCACAGGTTTACAACGACAGTCATTCCAACTTAACCCTCTCTTTGGGTAAAGATATTTCAGGTAGTCCGATCGTTGCTGACTTGGCGAAAATGCCGCACTGCTTGGTAGCTGGCACGACTGGTGCTGGTAAGTCGGTTGGTATCAACGCGATGATTCTGTCCATCCTCTTCAAGGCTAAGCCTGATGAAGTACGTCTGATCATGATTGATCCGAAGATGCTCGAGATGGCCATGTACGACAAGATTCCACATCTCCTGTGCCCAGTCGTGACTGATATGAAGCAGGCTTATAACGCACTCAATTGGGCTGTAAACGAGATGGAGCGTCGATACAAGCTGATGAGTAAGTTTGGCGTCCGTAATCTGGCTGGTTTTAATAAAAAGATTTTAGAAGCGGAAGAAAAAGGTGAGAAGCTCACCAATCCATTTAGCTTAACTCCGGATGATCCAGAGCCAATCTATAAAGCCCCAGTGATCGTGATCGTGATCGACGAGTTGGCTGACTTGATGATGGTCTCCGGTAAAAAGATTGAAGAGTTGATTGCACGTATTGCACAAAAAGCACGTGCTGCTGGTATTCATTTGGTACTAGCAACTCAACGTCCAAGCGTGGATGTGATTACTGGTTTGATTAAAGCAAACGTGCCAACCCGTATTTCATTTCAAGTAAGCTCAAAAATTGATAGCCGCACAATCCTAGATCAACAGGGTGCCGAAACACTGCTCGGTATGGGCGACATGCTTTATATGGCGCCGGGTACTGGTTTACCGGTACGTGTTCACGGCGCCTTTGTTTCTGATGATGAAGTTCATCGTGTGGTGGAATGGCTGAAAGAGAAGGGCGAAGCCAATTACATTGACGGTGTTCTTGAGGGTGCTGACGAATCTAATATTGATGCACTGACTGGTGAAGGTGGTGGCGAAGCTGATCCTTTGTATGACCAAGCAGTTGCCATCGTTCTCGAAAACAAACGTCCATCTATTTCATTGGTGCAGCGCCACTTGCGTATTGGTTATAACCGTGCAGCACGCTTGCTCGAGGATATGGAAAAAGCTGGTTTGGTTTCTAAGATGGGTAATGGTGGCAATCGCGAAATCCTTCATTGCCCTTCCGAATAAGGCGACCATCTTGCAAAGATTTTTATCTATAGCCGCAACAATCCTCATCAGTATTACCCTCTGTTCTTTTTCAAGTTCTGCGCTTGCTGAAGGTGACAGTGGTGCAGAACAGTTGCGTCAGTTTGTGCGCAACTCCAAAACTGCTGAGGGTGAGTTTGTGCAACAGCAGTTGCGCGCACCCAAGGCAAGTGAGCCCCAAGACAAAGGCTTAAAAGTAATTCGCCAAACTCAGGGACGTTTTGTGTTTCAGCGTCCTGGCCGATTTATCTGGGATACGCAAAAACCGTACGAGCAAAAATTGATTGCCGATGGTAAGCAACTCATTTTGTGGGACAAGGATTTAAATCAAGCAACTCTCAGACCAGCTGGTCAGGCTTTAGCTGCTACTCCGGCCGCTATCCTATTTGGTGAGACTTCGCTAGATCAGCATTTTGATTTGGTGGAGGGCGAAGATCGTCTCGGTATGAAATGGGTTGCTCTTGTGCCCAAGAAAAACCCCAATGCAAAAAATGGCAATGACTTGCCGTATACCAAGATCTTCGTAGGAATGTCTAATGACCTCCCAAAAGCCTTAGAGATCATAGATGGCTTGGGTAGTGTGGTGTTGGTCACTCTGGATAAGATCCAGCTCAATGTGAGACTGCCTGCCAATCGCTTTACTTTTGTTCCGCCCGCCGGAGCAGAAGTCTCGCGCTTAAACTAGAGCTACAGCAGCACTCATTACACCCTAACTAGTAGAGCATTACATGATTGATCCGCAATTACTCCGCAAAGATATCGCAGCCGTTGCTGCCAGTTTGGCTACTCGCAAATTTCAATTAGATGTTGAGAAGTTCAACGCCCTAGAGTTGGAGCGTAAATCTTTACAGACTCGCACTGAAGAATTACAAGCCAAGCGCAATCAATTGTCTAAAGCAATTGGCATGAAAAAAGGTAAGGGTGAGGATGCCTCTGCTGAAATGGCTGAGGTTGCGCAAGTCAATGCTGGTATGGAATCTGGTGCAGTGAGATTAAGCGCGCTCCAAGCTGAGATTTCTGATTTCTTAATGGGTATTCCCAACCTGCCAGATGAAGCAGTTCCAGTTGGTAAAGATGAAGCTGAGAATAAAGAAGTGAAACGTTGGGGTGATGCACCAACATTTGATTTTGAGATAAAAGATCACGTTGATCTTGGTGGACCTTTGGGTCTAGACTTTGAAGTAGCTGCCAAGATCAGTGGCTCACGCTTTGTAGTGCTGAAGGGGCCTATCGCGCGATTACATCGCGCATTGGCGCAGTTCATGCTTGATACCCACACCACACAACACGATTATCAAGAGATCTACGCCCCTTACATGGTTAATGCAGCTTCTATGCGTGGCACCAGTCAATTACCAAAGTTTGAAGAGGACTTATTTAAGGTGCCTCGTCAAATGGGTGGTGAAGATGGATCTGGCGAAGCAAAGATTGAAAACTTTTACTTAATTCCGACAGCAGAAGTGCCGGTAACCAATTTAGTGCGTGATGAGATTGTCAATGCTGACAACTTACCCTTAAAGTTTGTTGCACACACTCCTTGTTTCCGCTCTGAGGCGGGAAGTTACGGGCGTGATGTGCGTGGCATGATTCGTCAACATCAATTCGATAAGGTCGAGTTGGTGCAAATCACGAAGCCTGAAGATTCCATGCAGGCTTTAGAGGATTTAACAGGCCACGCAGAAAAGATTTTGGAATTGTTAGAGTTGCCTTACAGAAAAGTATTGCTCTGCACTGGTGATATGGGTTTTGGTAGTACTAAGACATATGACTTAGAGGTATGGGTGCCATCACAAAAAGCCTATCGTGAGATTAGCTCTTGCTCCAGCATGGGCGACTTCCAAGCAAGACGCATGCAGGCGAGATTTAAGGCGGATCAAGGCAAGCCAGAATTAGTGCACACCTTGAACGGTTCAGGACTTGCAGTTGGCAGGGCGTTGGTTGCATTGCTTGAGAACAAGCAACAAGCGGACGGTAGCATTTCGATTCCGACGGATTTACAATCTTACTTGGGTGGCTTAGAGGTTCTCACGCCAATCTGACTAAATTAGTACAGCCTGAATTTTTAGATTGCCCGCATTTTTGGCCAAAACCTTATCAAGAGTAACTAGGGATTTGAATTTAAGCTGCCTTGCTACGGCAAGGTGAAGGGCATCGCCGGCTCTCAGGTTTGATTTGCTATCAACTACTAAAATTCCAGCTGAATAATAAGCTTTGCTTTCGATCGATAAGAGTTCGATATCGTTTTGACAGAGGGCATCAAATTTTTTCCAGGCTTCTCGACTTTGCTTTTCAGTTATTTGGCTAGTTCTGACCTTAAGGCTAAGTGCACTAGAGAATTCGGTAAATGCCCAGGTTGAGGAGATCAACTTTGCTGAGCTGTTTGTGTACCATTTGGCAACATCATCGCTCTTTTGCTCTTTTGTGCACAAGGCTACAAAAACGCTTGTATCAACATAAATCATTAATAGCGTGCCCCTGAGCGAACTTCATCCATTACCGATTTGCCCATCTTCAATGTGTCCCTGAATGCTTTAAGTTGTGCTGCAATTATTTTGCGATCCAATTTCTGTGGCCTAATAATTAATGAGCCATCTTTTGATAGGGTTGCCTCAACCTTATCCCCGTTTTTGAGTTGAATTTGCTTAATTAACGCTGCAGGTATGCGCAAAGCCAGGCTATTTCCCCATTTCGATATTTGGATATTCAAGAGTGAATCCTTTCTAATATAGATATACATTAATGTATATCTATATTAATGTACTCCATCACTTATGTCCACTAAACTTCAAAGGCATTATTGGCCACAGGGGTTTATGTGTTGGTGGCTATAATCAACAATCGGTTCGGAGAGGTGGCAGAGTGGCCGAATGTATTTGACTCGAAATCAAGCGTAGGGTCAAACCTACCGTGGGTTCGAATCCCACTCTCTCCGCCAATCTTTCAGTTAATTAAATACGATTAATCCTGAAACCATGTTGATAGTCATGGCGAGTAGGGTGGCATTGAAAATAAATGCCGTGATGCCTTGAATCATGACTAAGAAACGCATTCTAGAGCTTGCGATATTGACATCAGCTGTTTGGCAGGTCATACCAATTACCATGGAAAAGTATAGAAAGTCGACATAGGTAGGCTTTAGTTTTTTGGGGAAGATCAGGGGTACCGCTTGGAACTTTGCAAACTCCTGGTAGTAGACAAATGCATAGTGCAAAGAAAAGGCGGTATGTATGAGAAGTCAGGAAGTGGCGTAAGTGGCTAGTACAATTCCAATACGATGCCCTGCATCAGAAGAGGGCGCTATGTTGACGCTAGCAAGAATCATCACAATGGCTACTAAGCTAGCAATGGCTGCCAATACCGTGATTAATAAGATGATGGCCGCACCATCATCTTCTTTTTTCGCTAGTCCGATAATATTTTCTTCGATTGAAAAATACATCATGAAATAGGTTAGCGTTAGATAGAGGCTTCCTGCAATAATCCACGAAGTTGCTAAACGTATAGTGATGGGGGTGGCCGCTGACATCAGGAAGAGTCCTGCTAATCCAGCGAGACAGATGATGCAAAGTCGGAGAGTGGCGCTAATATGATGCCAGTGTTGTGTCCAATGGGTTGATTTCATGGATTTAAGTATGCATTGAGAAACTATTTAGGGAGTGGGTCTTGCGCAAAAATATTCGGAGTTGGAGTCTATTGGCTAGTACCTTATTGATTATTGTTGCCTGCTTTGTTGCTTATTGGCTGACAAGGCCCACCGAATCAGATATATCAATGCTCAGGGAGATATTTTGCTCGCCACTGCTGGCGCAGGTGAGCGCTTAATTGCCAAAAGTCACCACGTGATCAGCCACTAAGTGAATGCCAATCTTTTCACCAATTGCATGATCATGATGACTGGGTACAAAAGCAAAAATCTCAGTGCCGGATGCTAACTTGAGGGTATACAAGAAGTCAGCACCCCTGAATGTCTTCCGAACAACCTCTGCCAGCAAGGTGCTGTGGTCATCATGTTGAATATCATCGGCGCGTAAGAGTACATCAATTTTTTTGCCTAACTCCTTGCTGCGGTCTTCTTCTAGATCAAGTTCGCCCAATTCGATCTTCACTTTGTTATTGGCTTGCACGGTGCCTTTGACAAGTACCCCGCGACCAATAAAGTCGGCGACATAGCGATTAACCGGTTTGTGATAGAGCTCATAAGGAATATCCCATTGAACTACCCTGCCCTCAGACATCACACCAATCTTGTCGGCAATTGCAAATGCCTCGTATTGATCATGGGTCACCAGCAGAGCGGTAATGTTATTTTCCTTGAGAATTTCTCGAGTCTCGCCTGCAAGACGTTCCCTGAGCTCAATATCTAAACTAGAGAAGGGCTCATCCAGCAAAATTAAGTCGGGTTCTGGAGCCATCGCCCTTGCTAATGCCACACGTTGTTGTTGGCCGCCGCTTAATTCATGAGGGTAGGCATCAGCCTTATCTGAAAGTGAGACTCTTTCAAGCCACTCCATAGCTACCGAGAATCTTTGGTTGCTTGGCAGGCACTGCAATCCGAATGCAATATTTTCTAAAACATTTAGATGGGGGAAGAGGGCGAAGTCTTGAAAGACCATACCTACTTTTCTTTGATTTGCTGGGATATGGGTAGAGCTAGAACTCACAACCTGATTTCGCAGAAGAATATCGCCCGCTTTCACTGGCTCAAACCCACAGATCGCCCTAAGAACCGTGGACTTTCCACAGCCCGAGGAGCCCAATAGGCATCCAATCTCACCTTGGGCAAGATCAAGATTAAGGTCTTTGACGGCTGTTACACGTCCTTGACCGTCCCGACTGAGGTAGTCAATTTCCAGTTGTTTGATAGAAAGCAGTGTGTGAGCGGAGTTCATCCCTATAATTTTCTCATCAATGCTAGTGGTTTAATGCATAGCTAGAGTCTAAACGGATTGTGAATCTGATGAATCGTATTGTGGTGCCGATTGCCTTGTTGTTATTTTTGCCCTTATTTGGCTTGACAGCGCCATTCTTATTTCCTGGAAACGATCTATTAGCTAGCGGTACCCTCAGTCACTTATGGCACTTTGTCTTGGGTGGATATATTGCCTCGACCTTGATGCTCATTCTTGGGGTTGGGGTAGGGGTATTTATCCTGGGAGTAGGTAATGCTTGGATTATTGCTAGTTATGATTTCCCGGGTAAAAAAATATTTGAGTGGGCATTGATTTTGCCTTTAGCAGTTCCCGCCTATGTTATGGCTTATTTGTTTGTAGATCTTCTGCAATTTTCAGGGCCGATACAGAGCACACTTCGTACGGTATTGGGAATGGACGCGCTATGGTTCTTTCCGGATCCACGCTCTTTGAGCGGAGCTATTTGGTCTTTCTCCTTCTGCCTCTTTCCTTATGTTTATCTCATTACGCGCACTGCATTTTTAGAGCGCAGCGGCCGATTAATTGAGGTTTCAGAAACGCTTGGCTATAGCCCTCTTCAGGGATTCATGAAATTGGTATTGCCCATGGCAAGACCAGCTATCTTCGCTGGTATGGCTTTGGCGCTCATGGAGGTCTTGGCGGATTTTGGCGCAGTGTCTTACTTTGGTGTACAGACCTTTGCAACAGGCATTTTTAAAGCTTGGCTTTCCTTTGGTGACCGTGTAGCGGCTGTGCAACTTGCCTTAGGTCTCTTGAGTTTTGTGTTGCTCATCTTTTTTATTGAGCAAAGTAGTCGCTCAAAATTACGTTATGCCTCTTCATCACGGGGTAAGCCATTAGCAAAGGCTCTACAAGGCAAGAAGGCTTTTTTTGCATTTATATTTTGTGGCATGACGCTTTTGTGTGGCTTCCTGCTCCCAGCATTTGCACTTCTACAGTTATTTTTAAAACAGGGTTTGACAGTTGATATTCGCTATCTTGATTGGTTATGTAACTCTCTATCTGTGTCGATACTTACCGCGGTAATTTCTGTTGCCCTCGCAGTATTTTTTGCTTATTCAGTGAGAATGAACGCACGTTTAAGTTGGGTTAATCGATTGCTCGGTTTTGGTTATGCATTGCCGGGTGCAGTGCTAGCTATCGGCATTCTTTCCTTTTTAGAGCTCTTCCAGCTTGCGTGGTGGATGTCCGCGAGCATACTAGTGCTGGTTTACGCATATTTGGTCCGCTTTCTTTCTTCTAGCTTGCAAAGTGTCGAAGCAGGGCTGGCGCGCATCACGCCATCCATGGATGCCTCGGCAGCGCTGCTTGGACTTTCTAGGGTACAGATTCTGAAACGAGTTCACGTACCTTTGTTAAGGCGCAGTCTGATTACTGCTGGCTTGTTTGTCTTTGTAGATGTGATGAAGGAGTTGCCAGCAACGCTCCTATTGCGCCCCTTTAACTTCGATACTCTGGCCGTAGCTGCTTACCAGCTTGCCGCCGATGAGCGTCTGGCCGAACTGGCTTTGCCATCCTTAACCATTGTTTTGGTTGGTCTTTTCCCGGTTTTAGTGCTTTCCAGGGTGATTTCTAAATCTTAATTGATAATCATTCATATTTGTGATACATTGGATTTATTCCAATACTGATCGCAAATACAGCAATGACAATCCTATCAATACGTAAACTTTTAGCCCTAGTCACATTAGTTTTGAGCAGCCTTATGGTTTTACCTTTACATGCTCAAGAGGCTAAAGAGTTGAATCTCTATTCGGCTCGTCACTATCAAACTGATGAGGCGCTCTATAGTGATTTCACAAAAAAAACAGGCATCAAAATTAATCGCATCGAGGCGGATGACAATGCGCTAGCGGAGAGACTCAAAAGCGAGGGCACTAATAGTCCGGCGGATGTAATTTTGATGGTGGATGCAGCACGCTTATGGCGCGCACAAATTGATGGTTTTTTTAAACCAATTCATTCAAAGTACTTGGAGACTCGTGTCCCAGTCAACTTGCGCTCCAAGACGGATGCGGACGGATCAACTTGGTTTGGCTTTTCAACTAGAGCTCGTCTGGTTGTCTATAACAAAGCCAAAGTAAACCCGCACGACGTCGATACGTATGAGAAGCTTGCCGAGCCAGTAAATAAAGACAAGGTGTGCACGCGCTCAGGTGCTCATCCATATATGTTGTCGTTGATTGGAGCCATGATAGAGCGTCGCGGAGAGGCTGCTACAGAAGAGTGGGCCAAGGGAATGGTGGCAAATATGGCGCGCCCTCCAAGGGGTGGCGATACCGACCAGATCAAGGCGGTTGCATCGGGTGAGTGTGGCGTTGCCTTAACGAATTCTTATTACCTAGTAAGATTCTTACGTTCAACGAAGCCGGAAGATCAAGCCATCGTTTCTAAGATGGGGTTTGTTTGGCCTAATCAGCAGACAACAGGTACACATATCAATATTGCAGGTGGTGGCGTCGCTAAGAATGCACCACACTCCCAGGCTGCCATTCAGTTTCTCGAATACTTAGCTAGCGATTCTGCGCAAGAATATTTTGCTAACGGTAATAACGAATGGCCTGTAGTTAAGTCTGTAAAGATTGATAACGAGGGGCTAAAAATGTTGGGATCATTTAAGGCGGAAAATATTTCTGTTGCAGCGATTGGTAAGAACCAAATTGCCGCACAAAGATTGCTCGATCGAGTTGTCTATAAGTGAAATATATTAGGGAAAACCCTTGACTTTTAGGGGATTTTCGTTTACATTAATACTTCCCTGAGAGTTGGCTCTCAGCATAAGAAGCGTACGGACTAGAGTTTTACCGCAGTTGTGGAGACTGTCAGTGCGCTTCTTAGAAACATCTTCAAAAGCAGTAGCCAAGCCGCATCGGTGATCATCTGAAAATCAGAAATGAGCTACAGCAAATCAAAATATTTATAAAGAATTCAAAATAACAGCAGGGTCTCTGCTCGTTTTCAATTTGTTCATCAGGCTTGCAAGCTCTAAAGGGTCGCTAGAATGGATCCATTCTTGAAAAGATTTGGATTTCCTTATGAAAATCATCCTCAGCGCTTCAGTGTTTGCAGTCTCCATTGTTATGCTGGCTTGTGGAACACCGCAAAGTGAGTTTGGGATCTATCGCCAGTCTGATGGAACCATTGGGGTGCATGCCCCAAAATCAGCCAAGGATACTGAAACGCAAGCGGCCGCAGCAGAGGAGTGTAAAAAACTAGGAAAGCGAGGCGCCACTATTGTTGAAACTCGTAAAACAGTGAACGACCGCTTTCCTATGGCCTACATTTTTGTGTGCAATGCCTATTAATTCACGACTGCTCAGCTAAGCAACCATTTCTTAATGGATTTGTTTACACACATTGCATCCAAAGCCAATCCAAAGAACTCTGAGCCATTGGTGACCATACTCTCGATAGCCTCAACCTTGCCAGATTTCACGCCGCGCAAATAGGTTGCAGCACGATAACGCAGGAAGTGTTCATTCTCACCTTCTTCGTTATCTGTGGAGCAGATTTCTAGACTGCCATAGCGAGTTTCTGGGTTGATATTCAGAATAGATAGGCCAAGCGCGCCAATGAGTTTTTCTGGAACGGGGATGGGAACATAAGAATAGAGGGAAACCAATTGCTCTTGTTCGTCGACTTCAATAATGTGGTCAACATCGAACACATCTTTTTCCGTCAACTCTGTTTCGCCGGAATCGCCACCACCAAAGGTGGATTCAAACTGCAGCATTGCTGTATTGCTGTCCTTGGAGATCTCAATCATGTTAGGATAGCCAAGCAAGCCTTTCCACCAGTACATCAATGAGAAGGTGCAAGGTTTAACTTCAACTAAACCCTTATTGGTTGATTTAGCAAAGTACAGGCCATAGAACTCATCATCTTCCTCGAAGTCCGTACTGATCGACTTTTATCTTCTTTGGTGTAGCTGCCTTAGGTGATTTCTTGGCGGTTTTCTTTGGGGCGGGTTTTTTGGCTGCTGGCTTTTTAGCAATCGCCTTTTTGGCGATAGGTTTTTTGCTTGCTGCTTTCTTCACTACCTTCTTTACGGCCTTTTTAGCTACCACCTTCTTAGCGGCAACCTTTTTAACGGCTTTCTTTGCAAGGGCTTTTTGTACCACCTTGGTAGCTACTTTCTTTTTTGCTGGAGACTTCTTTGTAGCCATGGTCTATTACCCTTCCTATTGGTAGTTAATGTGCTTAGCGCACAAGTGGATATTACTTCAATTCTATCCTCTTTTGCTGATATCTATATGGGGATTTACCTTGCAATATCAATGGCCAATGCTCAATTGATTTTTAGGCACATTAAAGAAAAATGGGGCGCTTGAATTTAAGTGCTAACTTGCTACACTGGAGCGGTGCAGTTATGAATAACCTCAACTTAAAGAGAATCCATGTTCCCTGAATATCGCGAGTTAATTAGCAAGCTAAAAACATCAGATCGTCACTTTTCTCATTTATTTGATAAGCATAACAATCTGGACCAAAAGATTCAAAGAATGGAAGCCCATACCGAGCCCAGCACTCCTGAGGAGATTGAGACTTTAAAAAAAGAAAAACCCCTATTGAAAGATCAGCTATACGTGGTCTTGAAAAAAGCTAGCGCCGGATAAGGCTGGCGGACCATCGGGGCTCATATTAAGGTCTGATGGTCTTAACTGAAAATTAAGCTTTCTTCAAAAAGCAGGCTTTGAGCAGCATATTGCCAGCTTCTGTTTTACAGTCCACTTCATGATCACCGGAAACTAAGCGGATCCCCTTAATCTTTGTCCCAACCTTGAGGGTTGTGGATGACCCCTTTATCTTTAAATTCTTAATGAGGGTGACTGTGTCGCCATCAGCTAGCAAGTTACCGTTAGCATCCTTCACAATCAAAGCGCCTTCATCCTCTTCTGTTCCAGCAACCATCGGCCACTCATGGCCGCATTGAGCGCAAACAAAATTTTCGCCGTCTGGGTAGGTCATATCCTCTTGGCAGGCTGGGCATTTTGGAAGGTTGGCAGTGGTATTCATCAGTTGCGCTCGAAAAGTCATGTAAGTAGGAATTTTAGTCTACAGCCAGCTTGGTAATTTAGAATCGTTTAACAATGAACAAATTAATCAAGATCATCGTCGGGGTCGTAGGTGGGGTATTCATCCTTTTTGCGGCGGGGCTTGGTATGCAAGTTCAACAGTTGATCCAGTTCAATTAACTAAGTTACTCTCTACTTCTGTGAAGGTGACCACGGGTAGAGATTTAAAAATCACTGGACCGGTGAGCTTAAGTTTTTTTCCAGGAATTTCTGTTTCAGCGGAGCGTTTGAGTTTGAGTAATGCATCTTGGGCATCTAGCCCTGAGATGCTAACCCTCAAGCACATTGATTTAGATATTAAAGTGCTGCCGCTAATCAGTAATCGCATTGAGATTGGCAGAGTGAAACTTACCGGTCTTGAATTGCATCTCCAAAAAAATGCATCAGGCAAAGTGAATTGGGATATGAGTGCAGACTCATCCAGCACTGCTTCTGGTAGTGACAATGCAGACACCTCTTCGGTCGGTGATAATTTAATCTACATGGATGGCGCTTCTATTGTGGATGCCCAAATTCGGTATCAAGATCCTACTGACTCAATCTCTAATTATCAGATTAAGCGTTTGTCTTTAACGGAGAGTGGCGATACATCAAACATCTCGCTTAATATGCAAGCCCAAGGGCAAGCCCTGGAGCTGAGTGGAAAAACGGGCTCTCTTTCTGGGTTATTGAAGCAGTCGGATGTTTCATCGATGCAATTTCCAGTTGATCTTAATCTCGCTATGAATGGCAAGACCCTATTGATTAAGGGTGAAGTAAGCAGGCTTCCAAAAGCTATACCCACAATCAATTTAACCTTAAGTTCAAAGGCGTTTGACTGGCCTAGCTTAAATGCGACTGCCGATCTATCCCCTCATAATTCAAATGGGGTCAAGTCAGATCCGGTGGCGCATCAGTCCGCAAAATCACAATCTAAATATCTATTTAGTAACGAGAGCATTTCTTTTGACGTGCTGCCTCAAACTAAAGGCAAGGTAATTATCAGCGTTGCCGAGTTGGACTTGCCAAAGCGTAAGCCGATTGAAAATCTTCAAGCTACCATTCAATTGAGTGGTAGTGACATTGATATCCCAAATCTGACTTTTCGGATGAGCAAGGGAAGTGCGGATTTTCAGCTTAAGCTCTCGGTGTTTGATGCGGCCAATCCCAAGCTTGCAGCCAAAGGTGTGACCAAAGATTTTACGCTGGAGAGTTTATTGGTGAGGCTTGATCCTGGCTCCAAGGTCAGTGGGGGCAATTTGAAGTTGGCCTTCGACATCAAGACATCTGGAAGTAGCCTGTATCAAATGGCGGGAAATTCGAATGGCAAAATTTAAGGGAGTATTAATCAAGCTCAAATGGGCAGCAACTTTTTGAATGATACCGGTGACTTCGTAGTCACTCTTTTGGATTCGATGAATCCGATGTGCAAAAAAACGGCTGAGACGGTTTTAGAGTGTGCGGTTGCCTATCTACCGATTAATAATGGCCAGATTAATATAGCCAATACGGTTGGCGCTGAAGCTGATAGGTTGAATGTAGTGTTAGCCGGCTCCATTAATTTGAAAACAGAGGCGGTGAACCTGACGATTGATCCTCAGGAAAAGTCAGGCCTGACCACCGGCCTTAATTTGGCGGGTTTGGTGAAGATGGGTGGCACGTTGGCAAATCCTAAGGCAGGCATCAACCAAGCTGGCGTTGTGAATAACGCCGTCTCAATTGGGCTTGGATTTTTGACTGGTGGCGCAAGTATTTTGGCTGAGAATGCTAGATCAATGACCTCTAAAGGCCAGCCTTGCCGTGATGCACTTCACCCCTGGTCAGATATCTACCTTGGGGCGGAGTAATTCTTAAAACAATATTCCGCTGATAAAGAGGCTGAATAAAGAAATAAAGATGCTGGCAAAGAACGCCGTCCAGAAGCTGGAGATCGTAAAGCCGCTCACTACTGCTGAGACTAGCATTAGCACTAAAGCATTGACTACCAGTAGAAACAATCCCATGGTGAGAACAGTTAGCGGCAGTGTAAAGAGAATTAATAAGGGCTTCACTACGGCGTTAGCAAATCCAAGCAGTAGGGCTGCAATTAATAGCGATCCTCCATCCGCGAACCGCAAGCCGCTAAATAGATAGCTGGCGACCCAGAGGGATAAAGAAGTTAAACCCCACTGAACTAAAAACGGTACTAAGTTATTCATGACGAATGTCCTTTTTTAAAAGAGCTGTGATATTTGCGCTAAATGTTATCAGGGCTTTAATAGCGGGGAGGAATTTCATCTTTGGGGTTGCTGATGCTTGCACCATCGCCACCGCTGGCTTGCTCTTTTATGGATTTAAGCTCGCGATATAGAAATTCAATCTGTTGCTGTTGCTTGTAGATGGTTTGATTCGGCTGATCAATCAAATCTTCAGTAAAGCTGAGTTTAATTTCAAGGTTGGTGATGCGATCTTCCGTCATTTCAGTTCCTCTGTCTTTTTCCTTATGCATCAACTAACTCAAATCGACCATCTTCCATTTCCGCTTTTGGTCTGATCCAAAAATCATGCGACTGAAGTGATTCATATGCGTAGGCTGGCTCTAGGTTAGCTTCAACGTTGGCAAGCAACACTATTTTATAAAAGCCACCAGTTTTGATGTGTCTCAGCTTACTACCTGGCTTAAAAAGGCCGTCGTTGGCATCTACCATTTTTGGTTTACTCATGTCAAAAAAGTGCTTTCTCAGTATGATCTATGCATGACAAACGCTGTCCCACACTCCATTCTAGATATATCTCCAATCCCGCAGGGATTTACTGCTGGAGATGCCTTGCGTAATTCCCTGAATGTTGCTCAGCATGCGGAGGCTTTAGGTTATACCCGCTATTGGGTCGCGGAACATCACAATATGACGGGTAATGCCAGCTCTGCTACCGCAGTCTTGGTTGGCTATATTGCTGGAGGCACCAAAACCATTCGTGTTGGGTCTGGCGGTGTGATGTTGCCAAACCATGCTCCGTTAGTCATTGCAGAGCAATTTGGCACTCTGGCATCCATCTATCCTGGTAGGATTGAGTTGGGCTTAGGGTGCGCGCCTGGCACTGACCAAATGACGGCAAGAGCCTTGCGGCGAGATTTATTGGGAAGTGATGATCGCTTTCCGCAAGATGTGCGAGAGCTCCAACATTACTTTGGCCCTATTCAGGAGGGGCAGGCGGTAAAGGCTATTCCAGGGGCGAATACGGAGGTGCCAATTTGGATCTTAAGCTCCAGCTTGTATGGCGCTCAATTAGCAGCCCACTTTGGCTTGCCTTATGCATTTGCCTCGCACTTTGCGCCGGAGCAGTTGCTCGATGCAATGTCTACCCATCGTGAATTATTTAAACCATCCGATAAGTTAAGTAAACCTTATTCTGCATTTGTCATGAATGTAGTAGCCGCCGATACCGATGATGAGGCCACTCATCTCTTTACGACTTTGCAACAGAACGTTATTCGTATGCGTCGGAATACTCGCGGTCAATTACCGCCACCGATTGCAAATTTAGACGACTTCTGCGAGCCACATGAAAAGGCTACTGCAGCACACGCTTTACGCTGCTCTGCTGTCGGATCCCTGCAAACTGTGAGAAAAGAGATGCAGCATTGGCTCGATCAAACTGGCGCCAACGAAATTATTATCACGGGTCAAATCTATGATCATCAGGCTCGTTTGAGATCATTTGAGATTGCCGCTGAGGCGGCCAAGGGATTGCGCTCTAGCTCTAAATCTTAAAGGCGTTGTAGTCGCTGGTAATCAAAATATCTTCTTGAGCGGCTCGACTGGCGATGTGGAGCACAGCATTATCTTTGCTGATGAGTA
Organism: Polynucleobacter necessarius; assembly: GCA_900095165.1. Lineage (GTDB taxonomy): Bacteria > Pseudomonadota > Gammaproteobacteria > Burkholderiales > Burkholderiaceae > Polynucleobacter > Polynucleobacter necessarius_J. Next base: position 193,527 of record LT606947.1, read on the forward strand.
TCGATGGTCTTAAGTGATAAGCCAGGTCCAAGAAGGTCTGATCGTCGGGGTCTTGGCATTTCCAAGGAGCAGGAGTTAGAGTGGAATCGTCATACTGCTGCGCAATGGATTGCCATTGATCCAAAATTGCCGCTTGAGTTACTTCATCGAGCTTAAAGAGGGGGCGTGAGATGACATCGGTAAGTTCAAGCGCGGTCTTTTGACTTGCGACTGCGGGAATGTCGCCACCCAGAATTGCTTGTTTTAGATTGATGGCTCGCTCGTCATTAAAGACAAAAATATCTAGCAAGATATTGGTGTCTAAAACTACCGGTTTCATTGTTCTTGATTGCGCCAGATTTCTGGAGTGATGGTGACTTGACCCATATCCGAAGAAATGTACGCCTCCCCATCTTGAATGTTGACATGCAGAACCATGCTGCGCTCCACTAGCTTGTTGAGCTCTTTAGCTTGTTCAGATGGAATGGAGATCATCTGAAGGTTGCGAGCGCGGGTCAGCCTATTGGCAATTCCATCCCACCAAATTTTGCTAGTGTGCCCATCATAGCAATAGACGATAACTTGATCGGATCGACCGCAGGCTTTGAGAATGCGTCGTTCATCTGGTTGGCCTACTTCAATCCAAAGCTTGATAGCATCTGTCAGGTCCTTAACCCAGAGGTCAGGCTCATCGGTATCGCTTAAGCCCTTGGTAAAGGCCAAATCTTCTTGAGCTTGCAAGGCAAAAGCGATGATACGAACCATCATCCGCTCTTCAGTCTCAGAGGGGTGCTTGGCGATAGTGAGGGAATGACTGCCGTAATAGTGGCGATCAGAGTCAGCGACGTGGAGGTCGGCTTTGTGGATAGTTGCGCGTAGAGCCATGGCGCATTATCGCCTTTAATAAGGGGTAATCGGTATCTCCCAGTATTATTTAGAAAATTGCCCTGATTTACTGTGTATCGTAGAGCCCCATGATCCGTATTACCGAACTTCGCCTGCCTATTAGCCATGCCCCCGAGGCATTGGAGGAGGCAATCTTGAAGCGCTTAAATATTCAAGCTCAAGACTTGATTCGGGTCGATGTGTTTAAGCGCAGCTACGATGCCAGAAAAAATGTCGCTCTTGCGTTTATCTATACCGTCGATTTATCTGTACGGGATGAAGAAAAATTGCTTAAGCAATTTTCGAATGACATTCACGTAAGACCATCCCCAGATACAAGTTACCACTTTGTGGTAAACGCATCGCAAGTTCAGGGTGCAAGCTTTGAACGTCCTGTCGTCATTGGATTTGGCCCTTGTGGAATTTTTGCCGCCTTAGTACTGGCGCAGATGGGCTTTAAACCCATCGTATTAGAACGTGGCAAACAAGTGCGTGAGCGCACGCAAGATACTTGGGGCTTATGGCGTAAGAATGTCCTTAACCCAGAATCCAATGTGCAGTTTGGTGAGGGTGGTGCAGGTACGTTCTCGGATGGCAAGCTCTATAGTCAAATTAAAGACCCGAGGTTTTACGGTCGTAAGGTCATCACTGAATTTATTAAAGCGGGCGCCCCAGAAGAAATTCGTTATGTGGCTAAGCCGCACATTGGAACCTTCCGATTGGTGGGCGTTGTCGAAAGAATGCGTCAAGAAATTATTGAACTTGGTGGAGAAATTCGCTTTTCACAAAAGGTCATTGGTTTTGATATTCAGAATGATCAAATTTCTGGAGTCAAGATTGAGGGGCATCCAGATTTATCTGCTAACCATGTAGTGCTGGCTCTAGGACATAGTGCTCGCGATACCTTTGAGGCATTGCATGCAGCCGGTGTCTATATGGAGGCAAAACCCTTTTCAGTAGGCTTCCGAATCGAACATCCCCAGTCCTTGATCGATAAAGCACGCTTAGGCCCGCACGCAGGTAACGAGCTCATAGGCGCTGCGGATTACAAGTTAGTGCACCACGCCAAGAATGGCCGCGCAGTCTATAGTTTTTGTATGTGCCCAGGCGGAACGGTAGTTGCCGCAACCTCTGAGCCAAATCGTGTCGTGACTAATGGGATGAGTCAGTATTCTCGTAGTGAGCGTAATGCCAATGCTGGCATTGTTGTTGGCATTACCCCTGAAGACTATCCTGGCGGTCCGCTAGCAGGCATTGAGTTTCAAAGGGCTTTAGAGTCTAAGGCGTATGAATTAGGAGGATCTAGCTACGAAGCCCCCGGTCAATTGGTGGGTGACTTCTTGGCCGGCAAGACTTCTACAGACTTTGGCTCTGTAATCCCATCTTATAAACCCGGTGTTCACCTGACGGATCTTGCCGATGCTTTGCCTGCTTATGCAATTGAGGCGATTCGAGAGGCGATCCCGGCTTTTGAAAAGCAGATCAAAGGTTTTTCGATGAAAGATGTGGTCTTGACTGGAGTCGAAACGCGCACCTCTTCCCCTTTGCGCATTACTCGTGGCACTGACTTTCAAAGTCTAAATATCAAAGGTCTTTATCCTGCAGGTGAGGGTGCTGGTTATGCCGGTGGAATCTTGTCTGCTGGAGTTGATGGGATTAAAGTAGCGGAAGCGGTAGCGCTCGACTACCTTTCCAAATAATTCAATAGGCCGATTTCCGATGAGCTCTGTAGTGTCTGCATCCATCCCAGCTGAAAAAGAAGTACTTTTTCATCCGGAGCTATTACAGAAGTTTGATATCAATGGGCCACGCTATACCTCCTACCCGAGCGCCGATCGCTTTCACAATGAGTTTTGTGAGTCTGATTATTTAGGCGCTTTGCAGCGTGTGGCTAAAGTCAATGAGCCACTATCCCTGTATTTTCATTTACCGTTCTGCCCCAATATTTGTTATTACTGTGGTTGCAACAAAATCATTACCAAAGACCACGGTCGGAGTGCTAAGTACATCAAATATTTGGCGAAAGAGATGGCAATGGTTTGCGCGGCTATGGGTGCGCAGAAAAAAATACCGGTAACTCAACTGCATTGGGGTGGCGGCACGCCAACATTTTTATCTCACGAAGAGATGATTGAGTTGATGCACCATACACGTGAGCATTTCGATCTACTTCCTGGTGGCGAATGCTCGATCGAGATAGATCCGCGACGAGTAACTGAGGCGGATATTGCCTTATTAGCTGAGCTGGGATTTAACCGCATCAGTCTTGGGGTGCAAGGCTTTAATCTCGAAGTTCAGGAAGCCGTGCATCGCGTACAGACCATTGAAGAGACTCAGGCCGTAATGGATTGGTCTAGAAAATATGGATTTAAATCTAGGAGCGTTGATTTGATCTATGGCTTACCAAAGCAAACGCCTGAGACTTTTAAAGAAACTGTTGATGCTGTTCTGAAAATGAACCCTGACCGCCTATCGGTTTACAACTATGCCCATTTGCCGCACATCTTCAAACCACAGCGCAGAATTGCTGAAGCGGATTTATCAGGAGCTGCAGATAAGTTAGACATTCTGTTGAACACGATAGCAAAACTAGGCGAAGCAGGTTATGTATTTATTGGCATGGATCACTTTGCCAAGCCCGATGATGAGTTGGCAATTGCGCAAAAAGAAGGCAAACTTCATCGCAATTTTCAAGGTTATTCCACGCAAGCTGAGTGCGATCTCTTGGCTTTTGGGATTTCCTCTATTGGTAAGGTAGACGATAGCTACTCCCAAAATGTTCGCACTCTCGATGAGCACTATGCTGCTATTGATCATGGCCATTTGCCCACACTTCGTGGCCTGCAGCTGGACAAGAATGACTTGCTACGCCGTGAATTAATCGGTGAGCTGATGTGTCAATTTGCTTTGGATACTGAGCTGTTTGCCAAATCCCATCAAATCGAATTCTCAAGTTACTTCAAGATAGAAATTGAGGAGCTAAAGCACCTAGAGGAGGCCGGCCTCCTAGAGTGGCAGGGCGCTAAGATGGTTGTACCGATCAAAGGCAGACTATTAGCTAGGCGCGTGGCCATGACCTTTGATCGCCATCTGAGGGAATCCCAGGCCAAGGGTACTTATTCCAAAGTTCTTTAATCAAACAAGCACCAAAAAATGATCGATTTGATCTAGATCAAAAACACGCTAAAACTGTGTTGCTTTTAAACCAATAAAAAATTTCAGCACTCCATGAATTTGATTTGCATCAAATTCAAACCCCAGATTCAATTTGAAAATGGATCCATCAAATTGATAACAGAAAAGGGGTACATCATGCGCATTAAAACTCTATTAGCCGCAATGGCAGCAGTAGCTTCATTAGCTCCAGTCGCAGTTCAAGCTCAATCTTCAAGCGAGAACCCATGGATAGTTCGTGTGCGCGCTGTTGATTTGCTATGGAACAATGGCCAGACTGGTGCTGTTCAAACATTGGACGTAAAAGCTAAGGATCAAATCATTCCTGAGTTTGATGTCTCCTATTTCTTCACTAAAAATATTGCTGCTGAGTTAGTGTTGACTTATCCGCAAAGTATCCAAATTGATACTGGTAGTAATAAGCTGGGCACGATCAAAGCGCTTCCGCCATCATTAGTTCTTCAGTATCACTTTACTGAGTTTGGCGCCTTTAAGCCTTATGTTGGTGCTGGTGTTAATTACACAATATTTAGCAGTCGCAATAATTTGGGCGGTGGCACATACTCTGTTGACAGTTCTAGTGTTGGTGCTGTTGGTCAAATTGGTATGGACTATATGTTTGATAAAAACTGGGGTCTAAACGTTGATTTGAAATATGCAACGATGTCGACTAATGTTTCTAGTCCTGCGTATGGTCCAACTGCAGGCAAGCTGACTCTTAATCCATGGATGCCGGCTGTCGGTGTTACTTATAAGTTCTAAGAATTTAGTTCTTAGTGCTTGAGATAGGAACCTTTAGGGCTCCTATTTTTTTGCCTACTGTTTATTGAATGAGATGATCGATTAGTTTTTCAAACTTAGCTTCATCAAAGTGCAAATTGTCAAAGCGCTGTAATGCCGCATGTTCTGGCGGTTCCACTCTCCGTTTGACATATTGCTCCCAGTGCTTTAGTTTATATTCATCCCTTGGGTCTGCACGCTTCTCCATGCGATGCTTCGCCTCGCTCTCATCCAAATCAATCTAGGCTAACCTGACACTCGATACGCTGGGCACTCCTAGCTCTTCGGGCTTGAACATTCGACCACTTTGGATTTCATTTGAAAAAGGACCCACAAGAATGACATTGACGCCAAGCTGTAGATTTTCTTTAGCGATGGCGATCAATCCAGCATATTCCCAATCTCTGAGGTTTTGAAGATAGTAGGGGCTATCGCGATCATTTGGATTGTTGGTGGTGAGCTCCATGACATGGGCGCTATAGGCTCCGTACACCGTATCTTTATCCAAAAAGAAAAAGTCTTCGCCAGTTTTCTCAATAATTAGAGGCAAAGCTTTTTTGGCTAAAGTGGTTTTGCCAGTGCCAGCATGGCCAGCAAAGAGGATAAGTCGTGGAGCGGCAGGGCTAAGCTTACAAGTCATTTATCTCTTTATTTGGAGGTGTTGCCTAAGTAAATTCTACTTCTCAATTCCATGTTTATTGGAAATATTCCCGCTTTGCGTGAAGTGGCGATAATGTCGCCATGGCTTTAATCGTACTCACTGACGCAAAACTGGCTTTTGGCCACGTTGACCTCCTCGCAAATACTGCTTTCTCATTGGAATCTGGGGAGCGGGTTGGCTTAATTGGCCGTAATGGCACAGGCAAATCCTCTTTATTAAAGATCTTAGCCGGCATAGAAAAAATGGATGATGGTTTGCTGCAATATCAGCAAGGCCTCCGAATTGTCTATGTTCCGCAAGAGCCCATATTTGAGGCTGAGGAGACTGTATTTGATGCGGTATCCAAGGGTGTGGCACAAGCTAAGGCCCTGCGTGAAGAATATGAAGCTCTCAGTATCGGGGAGTGGGATGATGTAGCTCACCATCGCTTAGACGAAGTGCAATCTCAGTTAGAGGCCTTAAGTTGCTGGAATTGGGAGCAACGCGTTCATGAAACTTTAGATCGCCTGCATTTAGATGCTGAAGTGAAGATTAATACTTTATCAGGCGGAACTAAGAAGCGTATTGCATTAGCTCGTGCTCTAGTGGAGATGCCTGATGTATTGCTATTAGATGAGCCTACTAATCATCTAGATTTAGATTTGATTTCTTGGTTAGAAGATTTGCTCAAAGAGTACAAAGGTTCCGTAATTCTGATTACCCATGATCGCGCCTTCTTAGATAACGTCTGCACGCAGATTGTGGAGCTCGATCGCGGTATTCTACGCACTTATCCAGGTAATTTCTCGGCGTATGAGGTATTAAAAGATCAAGAAATGAATTCCGAGTCCTTGGCCAATGCGCGGGCGGATAAATTACTTGCTCAAGAAGAGGTCTGGATTCGTAAAGGGGTTGAGGCAAGACGTACCCGCAGCGTTGCTCGTATAGCCCGTCTTGAAGCCCTTCGCACAACACGCTCGCAGAGACGTGATGCTGTTGGGCAGGTCAAGCTTGCAGTTTCAGCTGGAGATAGAAGCGGCAAGATTGTTGCCGATCTTCAGAATGCGTCCAAGTCTTACGATCGCCCGATTGTGAAAGATTTCACAGCAACGATTTTGCGTGGTGATAAAGTCGGCCTACTTGGCCCTAACGGCGCCGGCAAAACTACGCTACTTAAATTAATTCTCGGAACGATAGCTCCAGACTCTGGTACGGCAACGATGGGCACTCGTATTGAAGTGGCTTATTTTGACCAGATGCGCGAAGGCCTTGATCTCAATGCTTCACTCGAGGATTACATCAGCCCAGGTAGTGAGTGGATTGAAATTAATGGAAATAAGAAACACGTTAAGAGCTATTTAAGTGATTTCTTATTCGCACCAGAGCGCACCAATTCACCGGTAAGCACTTTGTCTGGTGGAGAGCGCAATCGCTTATTGTTAGCGCGTTTATTTGCTAGACCAGCAAACGTCTTAGTTCTGGATGAGCCAACCAACGACTTAGATATCGATACTCTTGATTTGCTCGAGCAATTATTGCAGGGCTATAAAGGTACTGTGTTCTTGGTCAGTCATGATCGTTACTTCTTGGATAACGTAGTTACCAGCATCATTGCCAATGAGGGTGATGGATTCTGGCGTGAATATGAGGGTGGCTACGAGGATTGGAAAATTCAGAAAGCGCGCTCGGATAAGATTCGTGCGGCCAATAGTGGCGTTAAGTCTGAGCCAAAGCCAGAGGTAAAGATTGAGCCTAAAGTTGAAGCCAAGCCAGTAGCCGCAAAGAGTGGGGTGCAAAAACTCAATGGCAAAGAGCGTCAAGAATTAGAGGCTTTGCCATTACAGATCGAAAATTTGGAAACAGAGCAAGCGGATATTGGTATTGCTATGAGCAACCCCGATCTCTATAAAAATGAGCCTGAATTGGCTGCCAGTATGCAAGCACGCCTGTCTGAAATCACTGCCGATCTAGATATCAAACTACAACGCTGGGGGTTGCTTTTAAGTCGCTCAGAGTCTTAAGTTAATTTAACTAGCTTAGTTTATGGCTTGCTGAGCACCATGGTCAAAAACCTAGAAATATCTACAAGCTGATCTGGATGAAGAGAGTGTTCCATTGGGTAGGTATTCCAGTCCACTTGATAGCCTAATTTTTCTAGGGCATCAACTGAGGCTTCTGCCCGATCTAGAGTGATCACGGCATCCCAAACACCATGTGCCATAAAAATAGAGGTCTTGCGATTGGCCTGGCTTCTCTCGAGTGCTAGTGAATTTGCAAGAGGTAGGTAGCCTGACAGCGCCATGATTCCAGCAAGCCCATGTGGAAAGCGTAGGCCCACTTGCAAGGACATAGCACAACCCTGTGAGAAGTCAGCTAAAACAATATTTTCATAGGCAACACCACGGCTTGCCTCTTGTTCAATTAATTCCGAGATTGCCGCTGCTGATTTATGAATGCCGGCAAGATCTTCGCGGGCGTTGATAGTTCTTTCGGTAATGTCATACCAGGCTGGCATAACATAGCCGCCATTGATCGTGACGGCCATAGAAGGCGCGCTTGGAAAAATAAATCGAATGGCAGGGCATTCAGACAGATTGAGTTGTGGAATGGTGGGTACAAAGTCATTGCCATCAGCCCCTAGTCCGTGAAGCCAAATAACAGCCGCAATTGGATTGGGAGCGGTTTCAATTTCGATGCAAGGCAATTTGGTCATTTATGTTTCATCCAAGATTCTGTCGAATTAGTTGGTTTCTAAGGCGACTAATTTCCTCTAGCAGATCGAGTGCTAAAGCAACTCCAGGAGTATTGAGTTCCAGGTCATGAGTCAGGCGTGCGGCAGTCTTTGCGCGCTTAAGAGATTCTCCGCTAAATCGCCAGTCTTCAGGGCTTGATCCGGCGGGACTGAGAACGCCCTCCGATACCCAAGACATGATGAGATCCTCTGGTGCCCGTGTGGCTTGCGAAATCTCCACAATGCTCATATGCACTTCTTCTTCAACAAGGCTACCTTCAATCCAGGTGATTTGTGTTTGTGTCATGTTCATCATCCCTTCAGGTGAGTTCTGGGGTTGAAATCAAAAGCTTTCTCTAGTGATTGATAAGCCTCTTTCTGCGCATCGGTATCGGCGCTCGGCAAAACAATGTTAGGCACTACGTATAGGTCACCAGCTTCTTTGCTGGGGATTCCTTTTTCTTTGAGTCGCATCTTCCGACCTGCTGCTGTCCCGGCTGGAATTTTTAATTCCAAAGTAGAGCCTGCAGGGGTCGGGATGTTGACGGTTGTCCCGAGAGCAGCTTCCCATGGGGCTAGTGGCAGGTCAAGATAAACGTCTTTGCCATCTACGCGGTAAATCGGATTTGGGTGGAAATCAATCTCGAGATATAGGTCACCTGCGGCACCAGTGCCCATGCCCGGTCCACCTTGACCAGCTAAACGTAAATTTTGTCCGGCCTTAATGCCCTTGGGAATACTGACATCCAGTTTGCGCTCTTGCGTGCTGACATGTCCATTGGCATTTTGAGTCGGCATGTGCAGGGCAATAGTGCGTTTTGCGCCATTGTAGGCATCAGCAAGATCAATCAATTTTTAGCGTGATGATCTTGGCCTTTGAAGTCCACGCCTTGACGTGGGTTGCTACCACGACCGCCTTGGCGATGTCGACCTCTCCCAAAGAGTGATTCAAAGAATTCACTCTGATCACCTTCATAGCCACCACCGAATCCACCGTGACCGCCACCAAAGTTGCCATCGGAATATTCAAATCCTTCGTTCCAGTTTGGTGGTGGAGTGAAGTCTTGACCATTTTTCCAGTTGGCGCCCATGCGATCGTATGCAGCACGCTTTTCAGTGTCCTTGAGAACAGAATAGGCTTCGCCGACTGCCTTGAATTGTTCTTCTGCACTAGCTTCTTTGTTTACGTCCGGGTGGTATTTGCGGGCTAGTTTGCGGTAAGCCGCTTTAATTTCTGCTTCGGTAGCGCCACGCGCCACACCGAGTGTTTCGTAGTAGTCCCTGAATTTCATAATCCCAATGAATTCCTGATTAAATCAATAAACTCAATTCTACAGTCCCCGGCGGCGATTTCTAACTTCTTTCTGACAATGAAAAAGCGGGCATTTAGCCAGCTAGCTTCCGATCTTCAGGCGAAGCTGGAATTAACTCATTACGCCAATTTGCCAAGGCACAAATTCATAATCCCCAAGGTCTAGTAATTCGCTTTTAGAGGCCTCTCCCGAAGCTGTTCTGAGAAAGAGTTCAAATATACGTTGCCCCATCTCTTGAACTGAAACCGTACCATCTAAGATCTCGCCGCAATTAATGTCCATATCTTCAGTAAGTCGTTCATACATCGGTGTATTGGTGGCAAGCTTGATGCAGGGCGCAGGTTTGGATCCGAACATAGAGCCGCGCCCTCTGGTAAATGCAATCAGGTTGGCGCCTCCGGCAATTTGACCTGTTGCTGAAACCGGGTCAAAACCAGGCGTATCCATAAATACAAAACCTTTGGCTGTTACTGGCTCTGCATATCGATACACTTTCATCAGTGGGCCGGTGCCGCCTTTCATGGATGATCCGAGTGATTTTTCGAAGATGTTGGCTAGACCGCCGATTTGATTCCCGGGGCTAACTTGTCCGTTGATTTGCACGTCGCGACCAACAGAGTATTCATCTTTCCACCAGCGAATGCGTTGGATCAATTTCTCACCAATTGTCTTGCTCGCTGCTCGACGGGTTAGCGTGTGCTCAACACCATAAATCTCGGGCGTTTCAGAGAGGATGCCTGTGCCACCATGGCGCGACAGGATATCAATTGCAGCACCTAATGCTAGGTTTGCAGTGATAGAGGAGAATCCATCGGATCCACCACATTGCAGGCCAACCGCATAGGTGGCTTGCAGAAACAGTCTGGCGTTTCGCTTTATTAGCTTCAGGTAAGAGAGCTTTAACAGCTTCAATTCCAGCTTCAATCGTTTTACGTGTGCCACCGGTCTCTTGCATGATAAAAGTATGCAAAGTAGAGTTTTCTTGCAAAGATTCTTGTTCCATCAAACCTTTGAGTTGATTGCGTTCGCAACCCAATCCAATAATCAGGGCAGCAGCTAAGTTAGGGTGCTGTGCATACCCAGCTATGGTTCGACGAAGTAGTTGCATCGGTTCACCACTCATCTCCATGCCACAACCAATGCCGTGACTAAAGGCAACGACGCCATCAATATTTGGAAAATCTTTTAATCGCTCTGGTGTGAACCATTCTGCAATTTTGTTGACAACAGTTGCAGAGCAATTAACGATGGATAGGATGCCGATGAAATTGCGCGTATCCACTTTTCCATTGGCACGCACGTAACCTTGGAAAGTAGCACGCTCAGATTCAGGAAGTAGGGTGGTGGGTTTGTACTCGCTAGTATAGGCATAGTCGCGATCGAATTCACGAAACTCCGTATTGTGACTGTGTACCATCGTGCCTGGCTCAATGTCGGTGTTGGCAAATCCTACAGTCACGTTATATTTCAGAATAGGTTCGCCCTTAGGAATTTTCTTTGCGGCAATTTTGTAGCCTGCGGGAACCTGGCTACGGCTCGTGAAATTCTCGCTAGGCACAGCCTCACCGATACCCACGTCTATGCGAGCAACAACAATATTGTCATTGGGGTGCAGGCGAATAATTGGCCCGGCTAATTTTTTCCAGATGTTTCAATCATGTAATGCTTTCAGTAAATAGGTTTTTATTTATTAGTCCATGTTCAATACATCAAAGGCTGCTTTTAGCCTTTTTGAATACGAATTTGAAGTTTGCTGAATTTCTTCGGGAGTCCATTTTCTAAATCCTTCACCAGCTTTCATGCCAGTCTTTCCATCACTCATCAGTTGCACCGCTTTTGGCGGTAAGGTGGTGATATTAGAGAGGGACGGGTAAATTTCTTTTGCCGCATTAGCCATTCCATTCCAGCCAGAGATCTCTTTTTGAGTCATTGGCCCAACGGCTGCATAACGAAAACCAAAGTTATAGCGCACAGCGTCATCAATATCTTCGGGACTTGCAATCCCCTCTTGCACAAGGGAGAGGGCTTCCCTCATCAAGGCATGTTGAATCCGATTTGCCAAAAATCCAGGAATATCTTTTTTAACCAACACTGGTTTTTTGTCGATATTTTTATAAATCTGACACACCTTTTCTGAAAAGGCTGACTCTGTTTTTTCTCCCATCACAATCTCTACCAACGGAACTACTTCTGCGTGCATAAAGTAGTGAGCGCCCATCATGCGGTTCGCCGTTTTCAAGTCAGCAGAGATTTTGCTTATTGGAAAGCCTGAGCTATTGCTACCGATCGGTATGTGAGCTGGCACTTTGTCATCCAGGTAACTAAAAATTTGCTTCTTTAATTCTAGATTTTCGGCAACGGTCTCAATTACCCAGGAGCAATTACTCCACCCTCCCCAGTCTTCCATAGTGGTGCTCACTTGAGCTGCTGCGATGGTAGCTGCATCAAGCGAAGCATTTTCACCATGCAAACCAATCTTGATTGCTAGCTCAATCGCTTTTTTAAGGCAGTCGCCAGACTTCTCTTTGCTTCTTCCCAGTATTGCAACGGGAATGTTGTGGGAGATAAATCCAGCGGCAATTCCTGCGGCCATGGTTCCAGTGCCGATTACGGCTACGTATTGACTCATATCTTTATCTTATGCGGTTAAGTTTGGCAAGCCTGTAAGCCTATTTAATTATGTAAATACTGTAGATTATCATTAATTATGTTTTAATGATTCAGCACTTAATTTAACTTATCCGTATAACTACAAAAGGTTTTCCGCTATGACGATGCATAACCCATTTCAGCCCGTAGAAAAAATTAAGGCAGAAGTCTTTATGTCGATGCCTGCAAAGTTCAGAAAAAAATCCCGCACTGCTTGGTCTGATCCCAATCGTCAAAATGCTGAAGTGGAGTGCTTTTTAGAGGGCACTTCCTTTGATCGTGAAGGTAACTTATGGTTTCTGGATATTCCTTTCGGTCGGGTTTTTAGAATTACACCTAAGGGCGACTGGGATTTGGTCGCTCAATTTGATGGCTGGCCTAATGGCTTGAAGTTCCATAAAGATGGCCGCGCGTTTATCTGTGACTACAAACCGGGTTTGCTGGCTCTCGACCCTAAAACTGGCAAGGTCGAAACGATCTTAGGATCCATGTACGGCGAAAACTTCAAAGGTTTGAATGATTTGCACTTTGCTTCTAACGGTGATCTTTACTTTACCGATCAAGGTCAAACGGGTATTGCGGATCCAACTGATAGGATATTTAGATTGCGAGCCAATGGTCAATTGGATCGCCTGGACATAAATGTACCAAGCCCAAATGGCATTACCTTGAATACGCAAGAAAAGCATGTATTCGTAGCTGCTACAAGATCTCAGCAAATCTGGCGCTTACCTCTCATGGCGGATGGCTCTATTTCTAAAACTGGTGTAGCTATTCAATTGACTGCTGGTGTTGCTGGTCCAGATGGTATTGAGATGGATTTTGAGAATGGCTTACTGGTATGCCACCTAGGTATTGGTATCTGGAGATTTGATAGCAATATGCTCCCGACGCATTTAATTTACTCGGACAATCCACATCATCATCACCTAGCAAACATGTGCTTTGGTGGTGAGGATGGTAAAGATTTATATATTATTGAATCTCTTTCTGGCGACATCTTAAGGGCGCGTTTGCCGGTAGCTGGCAAGAAGATGTTTGGTCTCTCCTAAGTTGAAAGGGTTTCTACCGCTTTATAAGGCTTTAGCGAATGCGCTGACTCAGCGGATTTACGAGGGCGATTGGGTGGTAGGCTCTAACTTACCATCGGAAGCAGCGCTCTGCAAAAGCTTTAAAGCAAGTCGGCACACATTAAGACACGCCCTTCAAATCTTAGAGAGAGATGGCCTTGTACTGCGTCGCCAAGGAGCGCCAACTCAGGTGATCTCAAGGCGAAAGGTCAGAAGATTTACTCAAAGCTTTAATTCACCCATTGATATTTTGAGTTATCCAAGAAATACTTATCGACAAAATCTTGTGGAAGATTTTATTGAGCTGGATAAATCGCTGAGCGAAATGATTGGTGGCGCAGTAGGCTCTTCCTGGTATCACATCGGAGGTATTCGAAGGCAGCGGGACTCTGAGGAAGTAATTGCATGGACCGATATCTATATCCTCCCTCAATTTGCATCTTTAACTTCGGATCCTGAGCATAGTCAAGTTATGGTGTTCGAGCAGATCGAAAAAAAATATGGCACTCGAATTGATCGAGCCGAGGTTGATGTATACGCTCTAGGTGTATCTGCCAATATTGCAAAAAGGCTTGAGTTGAAGGTGGGCGATCCATGCTTGGTGATCGTTCGTCGTTACTTTGACGACCAGGACAAGCTATTTGAGGTAACTTTTACGTACCATCCGCACAATAAGTACACTTATAAGATGGAATTTAAGAGTGATGTCGGAAATTAAATTATAAGAATTATTATGAAACACTTATCTATCGCTAAAGCTGAGACATTTATTGCTCAAGCACTACATGCCAATCAAGTACCTTTAGCGGATGCTCAAGTTGTTGCGCAACTGATGGTGAAGTCAGATCTCGTTGGCGCTGATGGACATGGAATTTTTAGGTTGCCCGCCTACATTAAGAGAATTCGTGCGGGCGGCATCAACCTGACGCCTAATATTCACATCGAACGTGAGCAGGGTGCAACTGCCTTGATCAATGGCGATAACGCCTTAGGTCATCTGGTAATGAATAAAGCGGTCGATATTGCAATAGAAAAAGTGAAGCAACACAGTGTTTGCTGGGTAGGTAGTCACCATGGAAATCATTCTGGAGCAGCATCCGTATACGTCAGAAAATTAGCTGAGCAAGGTTACATCGGTATTTATATGGCGGTTGGCAATGCCAACCATATGGCACCATGGGGGCGGCATTGATTTGTTGTTATCAACCAATCCGATTGCCATTGCTGTTCCATCAGGAGATAAGCCGATTGTTCTATTGGATATTGCCACTACGGTGGCCGTCTATGGCAAGGTAAAGCTTGCCGCTCAAAAGGGCGAGTCTATACCGGATACTTGGATGATTGATAGGGGTGGTCAGCCAATTACGGATCCCCAAAAATCTAGCGAAGGTTCTTTGTTGCCAATTGGTGGATACAAGGGATATGGACTTGCCGTGATGATTGGCTTGCTTGCTGGAGCCTTGAATAATGCGGCTGTTGGCAAGGGTACGATTGATTTCAACGCTCACCATGACCTCATTACCAATACGGGTCAAACAATTATTGCGGTTGATCCAAGTGCTTTTGGAGACAAGGAATTATTTACCGCCAGAGTGATTGCTTTAGTTGATGATTTGAAAGCCTCCTCTAAATTGCCCGGCGTGAACTAGATTCGAGTCCCTGGAGACGGTGCCGCTAGAGTAATGGCTGAGCGACTACAGAATGGCATTCCAATATCAACCGAATTACAAGAGTCTTTGAATAACTGTGCCAAGGAGTGTGGAATTGCAGCATTAGATTTATAACCTATCGAAGGGGACAAAAATGATTAAAAAATCAATTAAAAAAATAGTTTTAGGTTCTTTAGTATTACCGCTAGTTTTGGGGACAGCATTTGCGGCTTACCCAGATAAGCCAATCAAGATGTTGGTTGGGTATGCACCAGGAAGTTCAACGGATATTGTTGGAAGAATGGTGGCCAATGAGCTCAGCATCGTCTTAAAGCAGTCCGTCATTGTTGAAAATAGAGGTGGTGCTGCAGGCAGCTTAACAGCTGATGCGGTGGCGAAAAGTACCCCTGATGGCTATACCGTTCTATTTGCACAAAATGGTTTGGCGATTAACGTGGCTGCGAACCCAAGATTACCCTTCAACGGCCAAAAAGATTTGCTGTCCGTTGTTGGCGTAGCCGCTGCTCCACATATCTTGATTGTGAATAACAATTCAAAGGCTAAAAATGTAGCTGAATTAATTGCTATGCTCCGAGCTGATCCGGGAAAACTGAGCTTTGGCTCCTCCGGCATTGGTAACTCCGACCATATGGCTGGAGAGTTATTTTTGGCAACGACTGGTACCCAAGCAATTCATATCCCATATAAGGGCGGTTCACCAGCTGCAACTGATTTAGTATGGGGTCAAATTGACTTTTACTTTGCCGGTATGCCAGTTGGACTTCCGTTGTACAAAGGTGAAAAGGTAAATGCACTTGCCGTTACCAGCAAGAATCGTTTTAGCGGAGTCACTGATCTAGTGACAATGCAAGAAGCCGGTGTAAAGGGCTATGAAATGGCCTTGTGGCAAGGAATGTTTGTGCCAGCAGGTACGCCTCCTGCAATTATCAGTACACTTAGTGCGGCTACTCTGAAAATTCTAGACACCCCAGAAATGAAAGAACGTTTTGTAAGGGCAGGCGTACAAATTGCGCCTATGAATACTCAGCAATTTTCTGACTTGTATACCTCAGATATTGCTAGATGGAAGGCAGTAATTGAAAAGGCAAAAATTAAACTAGATTAAATTTCATCTGACTCAAACATGGGGTGTTAGCGTTGCTTGGCACTCCACTTTTATTGCGGATTCAGGTCAAAAACCAACACTTCAGCATTCCTGCCATTACCAATAGTGAGCTTACTTTCGCCTTCGATTAATAAGGCATCTCCACTCGATAAATGAATGCCGTTAATCTCTAGGGAGCCTCTTATAAGGTGAGCATAAGCTTTGCGCTTTGGGTTGAGATCGAAATGCTGGGAGTGTGCGCCGTGAAACAGTCCCACATATATTCTGGCATCTGCATGAATTTTGACGGCATTGCCTCCACCATTTGGGGAGGCAATTAGGCAAAGTTTCCCTTGCTTATCTATAGGTGGGATAGATTTCTGCTCATAACTCGGCGGGATTTCCATCACATTTGGCTCGATCCAAATCTGTAGGAAGTGGGTGTTTTGATCTTTAGCGTGATTGAATTCACTGTGGGTAACGCCAGTTCCAGCACTCATGCGCTGAACATCGCCAGGTGGAATATCTTTGATATTTCCCATGCTGTCTTCGTGTGCTAATTCACCAGATAGAACATAGCTAATGATTTCCATGTTGCGATGCCCATGCTTACCGAAACCCATACCTGCAGCCACGCGATCTTCATTGATTACTTTTAAGTTGCCTCAGCCCATAAATTAAGGGTCGTGATAGCCAGCAAATGAGAAGGAATGAAAGCTTTTAAGCCATCCATGGTCAGCATAGCCACGGTCTTGAGCTTTTCTAAGGGTTAGCATGATCAAGGTCTTTTCTGGAATGGGATAAGCACATTATCATTAGCTTTTCACATATTTGCTGATTGGCCTTCCATGGGAAGCATCAAACAAGACATTAAAGAAACCTACTTGGGAATTTTTGAGGCCGCCCAAGAAAAGTGGGGTGAGTTCACGCAGTTTCTAGGAGAGGCTTGGCCCTTACTGTTGATTTTATTGCTTGGGTTGATGGGGGGTCTGGTGGTATGCCGATCCGCCACCACCAAGACATGTTTTGATGGCAACGGGACAGCCTGGCGGATCTTATGATGTCTTGGGCAAGAAATACGCAGCTTTTTTTGAGAAAAAAGCATTACTCTTGAACTCGTCCCAACAAAGGGCGCGCAGGAAAATATCGAATATTTAGCAGATCGCAATAATCCTGTCCAGGCCGCATTTGTTCAGGCGGGTGTATTTAGCCCGCATGAAATCAAAGGGGTGCAATCCTTGGGAGTTATTTCTTGTGATCCAATTTGGTTGTTCTATCGAGGCAAGGAGGTAAAGGAGAATAATTTTCAGGAGATTAGAGATCGATCTCGGTATTTTCTAAACTCCAAAATGTCTGTGGGTGAAAAGGGCAGTGAAACATATGCTCAAGCAATGCAGATTCTAAAAGTGAATGGTTTTGAAAAGGGCGCCCACTTTTTTATCTCTCAGGATCAAAATCCGTTGAAGCTTTACGAAATGGTGATATTGATGCGGCGTTTATCGTTGATGCTTATGAGGCTCCAAATGTGCAGACGCTGCTAGCGGATCCGAGTTTGCATTTGTCCGCATTTCCTCGTGCAGAGGCGTATTCTCGCTTATTCTCCTACATGCAAATTCTAAATGTGCCAACCGGTGGATTTAGTTTGATACGCAACTTCCCCGCTAGGGATATTAAGTTGATGGCCTCTACTACAAATCTGCTAATTGATGACAGAATGCATCCAGCGTTGCAGTTTTTGTTCCTAGAGGCTGTGCGCGAAATCAATGGTAAGGCAACCTTCTTTTCGGAGCATGGTGAATTTCCAGTCTTTAAAAATACCGGCTTTCCGGAAAGTCCTGTGGCTTTGCATTACGAAAAAAATGGCTCACCATTGCTTGATGGCTTATTTCCCTTTTTGGCTTGCAGAGTTGATTAATCGATTGATATTTGTATTGCTGCCATTTTGTGTGATTGCTTACCCAGTGCTCCTCACTTTGCCTGGATATCGTAATAAGCGTTTACGCCGAAAAATTGATCGGCTATACGGCACCCTTAGAACTTATGAGCAGGAGCTGACAGGGAATTTTCGGTTATTGGAAAAAGATGAGTATCTAAAGAAGTTGGACTTACTGGAGTACGAGGCTTTGCAATTAAAAGTTCCTAAGAGTATATCTGGTGATTACTACACTTTACGTACCAGCATCGACTATGTTCAAAACTGCCTAAATCGAGGTATACAACCCTATCAAGTGCAATCTTTGGTGGAAAAAGGTTCGATCATGCAAGCCTCCATTTAGCCTATTCGTTTTCTCCGGATTTGCTGGGGAACTTAAATGAGGTGTAGCGAACCACTGCGTTTGCCAAAGCTAAAACTAGAATGGTAATTCCCATAAAGAGAATTGCCATATCCGCTTCGTGTTTAGTGTTGACAAGATCAATGATGAGGCGTGTGACAGCAGTGATAGCAACATAGATTAAAAAGCGCACTGGCATGTGATTGGTTTTAAAGTAAATCCCAACCATGGCGCCGATTTCCAAATAGATAAATAGCAAGAGTAGATCTTCAATCGAGGCGAATCCTTTGGAGACCATCCCTAAGAATGCTACTGCAGCTGACCATACTGTTGCTGCACCAATCCCAAAGAGGGCAATCCGATGAAAAAGTGAGACAAATAGATTGCCGATTGATATCGTCCAGCGTTCGATAGCTTCTTCAATGTTTGATGCATCTTTTGGTGAGCTTGGTGGCATGTTCATCTGCAGTCCCCTTAATTTGGAATTTATGAAGTTCAGTATATTTACTTGGAGCTCAAAATAAATAAAAAAAGAGGCACAATGGCCTCTTTTTTGTATGCTCTTGACTTAAATCAAGCCAAACTGTCAGCCCAGATGTTGTGCGCCCAGCCCCAAGCATAAACACCTTCAAGTGTGGATGGTGCAGGTGATAGGCCACCCGATCCTGGAGCGGTCTTGAAGGTCTTCTCGGCAGCGTTGTATTGATGAACGCTAGCAACGTGAACTACTTCACGATCATTTACAAAGCTGTAGCAAGTATTGGTCAGAACTGGCGCTGGATTTACTTCCCAGCCACTTAATTCTGCAACGATAGCTGCAGCTGCTACTTTGGCGTGTTGGTTAGCCATATGACCAGATTTCGGTATTAATGGCGCAATCTGAATGGAGTCACCCAAGACGTGAATATCTTTGCGTGCAGTTGACTCAAAGTTTAGGAAGTTGACAGTCACCCAGCGGCCATTGGAATTGGCTAAGCCAGTTTTCACGGCAATCTCACCAGCGGACATTTGCGGGAGAACGTTTAGAACATCCGCCTTCACGTCATCTTCAACTTCGAGCTTGAGTGTTTTAGTTTTTGCATCAACACCAACCACATTGCTCTTGGGTTGGTATTCAATGATTCCAGCGTATTGTTCAGCCCATACTTTCTTGAATAAAGCGCCTTTGGATGTCACATCTTGATTGGCATCCAAAATGACGACTTTGCCTTTAGGGTTATGGTTCTTAAGGTAGTTGGCAACCTGGCAGGCGCGCTCATACGGTCCAGGAGGGCAGCGATATGGAGCCTCTGGAATCGTAATGGCAAATGTGCCACCTTCACGCATCGCAGCAATCTGCTTATGCAGGGCAACTGTCCCCGGTCCTGCTTTCCAGGCTTGAAGAGTTACGCCATCTTTGTTGGCTTGCGCTAAACCTTCAATGCTTTTGAAATTCAGTGAAACACCAGGAGATACAACGGCTTTGTCGTAACGCAATGTTTTGCCTGAGGCGAGCGTAACTGTTTTCTTATCTGGATCAATGCTGCTGACGCTGTCTTGAATAATCTTGATGTCATGACGCTTGCTGAGAGTGTCATACGGAGATGTAATTTCAGCTAAGGTGCGTGAGCCACCAATAACCAAATTGGACATTGGGCAGGAAATAAATGAAGTGTTTGGTTCAATGAGTGTTACTCGTGCAGTGTTATTAGAGAACAGGCGCAAATATTTGGCAGCAGTTGCGCCGCCATATCCACCGCCAATAACTAAGATTTCTGCTTTTTGTAAAGTAGCCGCTTTTGTTTGACTTGAAAGACCTGCAAGCAGACCTACTGCTGCAGCGCTCTGGCCTATAAAATGTCGACGATCCATGGCGCCTCCTTATTGTTTCTTGTCAAATTGATTGGCAATAGTGGTGAGTTGTTCGTCTGTATAGCCTTTAGCAAGTTGCGGCATGATAGTGCCTTCGCGTGCGCCAGACTTAAATGCTTTTAACTGGGTCAGCATTTGCTCGCTTGTTAAAGTATTGATCAGTGGCATACCGCCATCAACCACGCCTTTACCATCTGTACCATGACAATTGGCGCAAGTTGCAGCAAGGCCACGTTTATATAGTTGGTCGGCGCTTTGTGCGAAGCTGAGCCCGCTCCACTGGCTTAAGCCAATGAGTGCACTGGTCACCAAAATGGGTTTTAAATACTTCACTTGCATGGGGATTATTTCCGTCTTACATACAGCTGTTCTTAGGATGATGCTGATTGACTCTATCTTAATCAGATGATGGCGGGATTGGTGGTTTTACTTAGATTGATTTTCAATAAGCTCAGAACCAAAAACGAGGTTGCCCCCTGATAGTTTTTAGTCTTTAGCTCTAAGACCTATAAACTAGCGATATGCGTGGCTTTTTTACTTACCGAAATGCAATATTTACCCTACTTTTAGGTGTATTTACCTACTTATATGGTTTGGATAGTCGCTTTGCTCCAAAGAATGGGGATGAGTATCCCTACATGCATATCGTACGGATGACTGCCGATGCTGGAGCATGGCTACCTCTTCAGTCTGAGATGGACGGTATTAAAAATACTAAGCCGCCTTTGGTCTTTTGGGGGGGTATCGCTAGTACGGGGTGGGGTGGTGACTGGACTCTCCTGGCGCTGCGTTGGCCCAGTGTTTTATACACCGGCCTAACGGCCTTGTTCTTGTTTCTAGCGGTAGCTCGGTATAGTGACAAAAAACAGACTGGTTTATTGGCGGCTTTGGTGTGGCTTTCTTTTTTTGCAACCTATCGCTATGGTCGCCCATTTCTTACTGATCCTCCTGAAGTGTTTTGGTTGGGGTTGCCATTTTTCGCACTGCTCTATTGGGGGAGGACTGCATTTGAATCCAAACTACTCTTTCCGGTAGTAGCGGGCGCCTGCTTTGGTATGGCCTTACTATCAAAGTCTTTCGCCTATATTGCTCCTGCCACATTCGCCTTGGGCTTGTTTTACTGGCGTTGGCGTGAATGGAGTATTACAAAGGTCTTGTTGCAAGACCTATACAAAGTGGTATTCGTTGCCGTTTTGGCTTTAGGCGTATTTGCACTCTGGTTTTTGCTTGACCCTTTCCCGGAAGCGGTCTGGAAAGAATTTGTTTTGGGTGAGAATGCTGGCAAGTTCGAGGCACGCAGCTCAAACTACCTTTTAGATCTAGTCCGTGGTGGCGACAGTATTTGGATGTTGGCTCTAACTACTTTAGCCAATGCGGGTCCGTTTACTTTTGTGTTGATATCTACATTGATGCAATCTTGGAGGGAACGGCGTTTTATATCGCTTGAAGAAGGATTATTGCTACTTTTGCTTCTGGCTTTTTTCATCGTATTTAGTTTGCCAAGCCAGCGCTCTGGCCGATATCTATTGCCGGTGATGCCGGCATTTGCCGCTCTGATTGCAATGCACTGGGATCGCCTACCTTTATGGGGATTCCGAATTGCATTACTACTTCAGTTGACATTGCTTTCTGCTCTTGCTTGGGTTGGTGGAAATTTACAGCTCTCGAATTTCTTGGGTCAGCCCGGCATCTGGAATTACTCACCATGGCATTGGGCCTTTATGGGAATTGCAGTCGTCATAGTATTGATAGGGCTATTTAATCGAGAGCATAGTAAGGTAATCGCCTTGGCAGCCTGCTTTTTTTGCTACTGCGCGCTCACCAGTAGTTTGGCGCCGCTGGAAGGTGCACTGGGTCGATATTCACAACCCACTATCCAGGGACTTGTCGGTCAAGATGTTTGGGTGCCTTGTGACTATCGCGCTAAAGATGAGGAGTATCGACTCTTATTACCAGGTGCACTATTGCATGGCTATTTGGCGAAGGATGCTGGTCAAACCGATTTATTGATCAGCACTTATCCGTTGGCAGCGCTTCAGTCGCCGATCGGCGTAGAGCCCGAACTTTGTGACTCTTGCAAGATCGTGGGCAAGCGCATGGAGATGCGAGCCCGTCATTCTGATGCGGAGATTCAGGCGATACTCAAAGGTCATATTGGAGAGCACCTATTTGTGAATGAATATTTAATTTCTACGACTGCAACAATTGCGTTACCAGTAGTTGGTAAGGACGCTTGTCGATGAGCCGTGTACTCGCCTTCTGTTTTTTATTGCTTGCCTCAGCGTTAGGTTATCTCCACATTGACAGTCGTCCGGCATGGGCGCCTTTTGCTAGCGCCTACCTAGGCGATAGTGCAAATCGAGCTGATGATCTTCCTGAGTCATCCGAAAGCAATAAGCTAGCAAAGACTCCAAAAAACATCTCCTCAGCAAAGCTGGCTCAACCCAGTTTGCGGATGGATTGGTTGCCTGATACTGGAGCCCCTTCAGTGCATGCGGCCTCCTTAATTGTGCTCAAGGATGGTGCGGTCAGAGTGTTCTGGTTTGCGGGAAGCCGAGAAGGTGCGCCGGATGTTGTTATTAATTCGGCCGTTTTTGACCCACAGGCATCTAGGTGGAGTGCTCCAACTGTTGTAATGGATCGAGTCAGTGCAGAAAAAGGTTTGTCCCGCTACATTGCTAAATTAGGTAACCCCGTTCCAGCCAGAATGGCTGATGGCCGTATGCAGTTATTTTTTGTCACTGTCTCTATTGGAGGTTGGGCTGGTAGCTCAATCTCTTCAGTGATTTCAGATGATGAGGGCTTAACTTGGGGTCGACCTCAACGCTTAATTAGTTCCCCATTAATTAATCTCAGTACTTTGGTAAAGTCGCCAGCAATGTTATTTGCAGATGGACGACTAGGTTTGCCTGCATATCACGAATGGATTGGCCGCTTTGGCGAGTTCCTCAGAATTGATGCGAGTCAGGTGATTGATAAGCGACGTATGAGTTCCGGCAGGGGTGCGATTCAGCCTGTAGTCTTTAGTGATGGACCGCAAAAAGCAAGCGCTTTTTTTCGTCAAACTCGATCAAGCTCTCAGCCAAAGCAAATTCCCGTAAGCGAAACCAAAGATGCTGGACAGTCTTGGGTGGTGACAAAAGATCTCGAGATCCTAAATCCGAACTCTGCTATTGCTGCGCTGACTTTAGCTAATGGTACGAGATTGATGGTTCTCAATAATATTGAGGCAGGTCGCTATCGTTTGGTGATGGTAATGCGCGAAGCAAATTCTGCCCAATGGCAAGTCATACAAGTGCTTGAAGATGATGAATCTTTGGCTAATGATCAGCGTCAAGAATTTTCTTATCCATACTTAATTTCTGTCAATGGTGAAGATGCGCACCTTGCCTATACCTGGAATAGAAAAAAGATTAAGCATGTTTACTTTCCGGCTGCCTGGTTTAAGCATGTCGTAAGCAGTGTCAAAGAAAAGGAAGTGCAATGATCGCTTCATATTTACAGCCCATCGCCTTACTGGAAATGTCGCTCACTTGTGCAGTAGTAATCGTTGCGCTTTTGCAAAAGCTGAGTTCAAAAGAACTGCTATTTGCAGTACGCCTTATCTTGGTTTTGTTATTGACAAACCTGTTTTTCTGGCCACTAGGAATGTCACTAGAGTTACCTTTATCCGCCTATGTTCGCGGCGTCACTGGGGATCTGAGTATTGTCACATTGCTCTTGTTGTGGAGCTCAGCACTTCCTTCTGCCAAAAAGACGCCGCTCGGTTTTAAAGTTCCCTTGGCACTCATTGCCATTGCGTTTTATCCCTTAGCATTAGGCTTGGAAATGCTTGATCCTTACGGATGGGGTTATGGTTCGATAGGGCTGCTGATCGCCGTCATTCTCTTCGCAATCATCTATGGCCTTGCTGGCTGGATTAAAGGTGTTTGGATTATCTCTTTCGCAATGATTGCCTGGGCAGCGCATTGGCACGAATCAGCAAATCTTTGGGACTATCTCTTGGATCCTTTCTTGGCTATATGGGCTCTGTTTGCTATTCCTAACGCCATCTATCTCAAGCGACGCGCGAAGGCGCAGTCGGGCCACCTCTTTAGGGCGGGTTGATTATTGCCACTCAATTTACTTGGTGAAATTTGGGTAATAAAAAAGCCAGCAGATCGCTGGCTTTTTTATTTGCTGCTATTCCAAAATTAATCTGGAATATTGGCCTTACGAATTACTGAGCCCCAGACGTTGATTTCTTTCTCAAGGTGGTCCTTGAGACCTTTGGAGGATACTTTCTCCATTGGGACGATATCAATGTTGAAATCGTTCAAACGCTTTTGAACGTCTGGTGTATTCAATGCTTTCTTGAGTGCAGCATTGATCTTATCCAGAACTGGTTGTGGAGTACCTTTTGGAGCATACACACCATGCCAAACTTTCACTTCAAAGCCTTTGAGGCCTTGTTCGTTCAAAGTTGGTACGTTAGGAATTGCAGGTAAACGCTTCAAGGTTGTTGTGCCGAATGCTTTTACACGACCATCCTTGATATAAGGAATAGTTTGTGTAGTTTGGTCGCACAAGAGATCAACCTGACCACCTAAGAGGTCTGTTAAAGCAGGACCAGTACCTTTGTAAGGAATGTTGGTCAGTTTGATGCCTAGGCGGCTTTGGAACAATAGGCCGCACAACTGAGATACTGCGCCAGGGCCAGCGTTAGCCATGGTTACTTTTGAACCATTAGTCTTGATATAGGCTTCGAGTTCTTTGAAGTTATTTGCAGGCAAATCTTTTTTGCCTAGTAATACCATTGGTACATCAGCTACTTGGCCGATGTAATCAAAGCTGGTCATTGGGTCATACGGGAGTTTGTCGTACAGCGCATTTGCTGTCGCCATGCCCATATGGTGAATATAAATTGTGTAGCCATCTGGGTCTGCACGAGAAACCTTGGTAGAGGCAATCGTGCCGCCGGCACCGGGAACGTTCTCAACAATCACTGTCTGACCTAAAGCTTGACCCATGGGCACGGCAATTAAACGAGCAATAGAGTCAGTTGGGCCACCAGCCGCAAATGGAACAATTAATTGAATGGATTTGGTGGGCCAATCCTTTTGGGCGGATGCAATATTGCTGCCCAATAATGTGCTGGCGCTGACTACCGCAGCAATTCCAGCGAAAAAGGTTTTCTTTAATTTCATGTAAGTCTCCGTTAATGTGTAATGTGTGCTAATTTTGCCACTTTTTAAATTCTATCGACTTTAGGGTTTACCAGCAATCGCTAGTGTTCTTTGGGCCAATAGGACCACCGGTCGATCAATCATGCGACCATCTAATTTCACGGCGCCACCCTTAGATGCTTTATCAGCCTCAATCACGCGTTGCGCCCAAGAGAGCTCAGCGGCTGTTGGCATAAAGGAATCTTTGACTAAGGAAACTTGCTTTGGATGAATACACAGCTTGCCTGCAAACCCCATTCTTTTGGCGCGCTCGGCATCATCGGTAATGCGCTCAATATTGTCGGTGGAAGAAGTAACCCCATCAATTGGAGGGGCAATCTGAGCTAAGCGTGAGGCCAGCACAATCTGAAAGCGGGCAGTTTGCAGTTCAGTTTCTTGTGTGTCACACACCATTCCTAGGTCGGCCTGCAAATCAATATTGCCCAATGCCAAGCGCAATACCTGTTCAGAGTTTGCGATCTCATTGAGGCGATCAAGGCCGATAGCAGTTTCGATCATTGGGATGATCGCTGTGTTTGGTAGGATTTGTGCCGCACCATTAATTTGGTCGAGAGACTCACTCTTCGGAATGAGTAAGCAGGCAGCAACCAATTCTTCAACTAAGATGAGGTCGGCAGCATAAAAGCGACTACCTGGAGAATTTGAGCGAATGATCAAACGCTTTTTTTGCTCTCGAGTAAACGTAGGCCAAGCTGCGCGTATAGCTGAGCGCGCAGATTCTTTGTCCTCCTCGGCTACTGCATCTTCTAAATCGATGATGACACCATCGGCACCACTTTCTAAAGCTTTGACAAAACGCTCTGGGCGCGTACCCGAAACGAATAAGAAGGTACTACTAAAGCCGATGGGTGTATCAAGTGGGTTCATATGTGTGGCTTTATTGAAAGTGAAGCAAAAAAGAAAATAGGCAGCTGAGAATTAAGAGATCAATGTTCCAATCTTGGACTGCTTGCGAATATTCCATAAGCGTTCAATAGCAGCGCTCATTTCGCTTGGCGTTGCGCCGCCGCTGAAAGCAGCAAGGCGCATGGCCTTATCTGTAATTTCAACGCGACTGAGGGTATTACCGGGGTCGCCTTTGAGCTCATCAACGCGACCTTCTAGAACTTCGCCGCTATTTAAGTGGATTTTGACTTTACCGATCCAACGCTGGGGATATGCACCATCTACTTCGAGATCTAAGATCATCGTAACGCGATCGCGGAATGCGCAAATTTCTTGATCATGAAAGTGTTGATCGAATTCTTGCAATTCAGCAAATTGATAATGGGCAATCAGCGCCAGCACGGTCCCCATAGAAAATTTGGATTGGTGAACTGTTGCTGGATCCGTAACTGGGCCAAGCACATCGATTGCGCCCTGGTGAACCAGTGTTTCTACTTTAGCGATATCACTAGGCTTGAGGTGATATGCCAGCATAACTTGCAATAAGGCATCTGCAGCGGGGTGAATGTGACGACATGAGGCGTGATATTTAAAGCTAGTCTCAGCAATAGTCCAGCGACTACCTAATCGATCAATCAACTTGCTAGGATCTGCATCACTCGACATACTGGCAGCCAAACCTTGCTTGCCTTCCAGGATATGTTCTGCGCCAGTAAAGCCTGATTGCGCCAAATAAGCTGACATCAAACCAGTAGAGGTGGCGTGAGCGGTATGTAATTGCTTGGAGTCAGCGGCATCACGCAAAAACTCCCAAAGACCAGCAGATTGAGTCCCCGCAGAACCAAAGGCGTGCAACATTTGGATGGGGTTCAGTTTGAGTAGATGGCCTACGGCAGCGGCTGCTGCTAGGGTACCTGCGGTGCTTGTCGTATGAAATATTTTGTAGTGTGAGCGACCCAAGAATTCACCAACCCGAATACCAACTTCATAGCCGGCAACAGCTGCAACCAATAGATCTTCACCTGAAGCGCCAATCGTTTGCGCCGTCGCTAGTGCCGCAGGAAACATTACGGTAGCCGGATGAAATACAGAACCATTGTGAACATCATCTTGTTCAGCAACGTGTGAAGCCGCCGCATTAGCAAGTGCAGCCAAGAATGGGCTTGAGTTAGTTCGGTTAATCAGAATTTCAGCAGAACCGGGATTGGCAACGTTAAAGCCACCCATGTTTTGCGCAAACTGCGCAATCGTTTCAACTGGACGCGATCCTTTGCCAGCAATGGCTGAACCAAACCAATCGACTAGTAAATCTTCGGTACGGGCAATTACCTCTTCAGGAATATCACCAATCCTTAATTCAGAAGCAAATGTAGCTAAAGCCTTTGATAAGTGCGGGGTAGTCATGACTAAATCAGATCCTAAGCTAAAACTGCTGTGGCTTGCATGGTGAGCCAGCCTTCGTGGTCTTCAGCCCAAATAGAGATCGTTTTTCCGGATGGATCTTTCTCTAAATCAGGCTTAGCGCTAACTTTAAACACGTTGATATCAAAAGTAGGGCGTATGGCGCGGAACTCAAAGCTCTTGAGTTTGCAATCTGGAATGCTTTGACGAACAAGATCTACTAATAGAGTTGCGATTAAAGGGCCGTGAACAATTAAGCCTGGGTATCCTTCTACTTCTGTAACGTATTTACGATCGTAATGAATGCGATGACCGTTAAATGTTAGTGCTGAGTAGCGAAACAGCAAAACATCATCTGGGGTAATTGTTTTAGACCAGGTGGCGCCAGTAGGTGCTGGGGTTGGTGCAACAGGCTTATCGTCAGGACCAGGAGCATCGCGGTACACAATGTCGTGCTCTTCAATCAAGGCTAGACCATTTTGATTTGAGATGGTGTGTTTTACCAACACAAAAATAAGATCACCAGTGCGACCTGCTTTATGCGTAACAGATTCAATTCGGGAGACGCGTTCGATTGCGTCACCAACTGCGAGAGGTGCTAACCATTCAACTCGACTGCCAGCCCACATGCGACGTGGCAGTGGAGCGGACGGTAAAAATCCGCCACGCTTAAGGTGACCATCGAGGCCGATTTCAGATTGAAGGGCGCACGGCAAGAAGTAAAGCCAATGCCATAACTCTGGAAGAAAGGTTCCGTCATTCGGTGCGGGATCAGGTCGATCGAGCGTTGCCGATAAGGCCTTGACAGGCGCTGAAGTGACGTTGTCTTGAAGAGTCTCGGTTTTGCCGAGCCATTCCTGGAGGCGGGTGATGGTTTGAGGTTCGATTCGCATAAGTTCCATTATGCCAATTTCAGCCTCAAATGCAGTGGAGTTAGATCAATAAACTCGCTAGCAAATAACTAAGCAAGCCGGCTAGCGCTGAGCCAGCCAATACGCTAATCACGCCTTTTTGAAACTTAAAGAGCGCTAAACCTGCAAGCGCGGTGATGGCAATTGAGGTCCAAGAGATAGAGCCTCCAAGACCATGTGGAAAAAAAAGACGTGATACGCAAAGAACAGGCCCAGGTTGGCGATGACGCCAACCACGGCGGCAGAGATTGCAGTAAGGGGCGCAGTAAAACTCAACTTGCCATGTGTGGACTCAATCAAAGGGCCGCCGACCAGTACTAGGAAAAAAGAAGGTAGAAAAGTAAACCAGGTGGCAACACAGGCTCCAAGTACACCAAACCAAAGTGGATCGCTATTGCCAATCAGGTGTTGGATGTGGCCGGCTAGATAGCCAACAAAAGCTACCACCATAATCAGTGGTCCAGGAGTTGTTTCTCCAAGTGCCAAGCCATCCATCATTTGACCGGCACTGAGCCAATGAAATTGATCCACTGCACCCTGATAGACGTAAGGCAGAACTGCATAAATGCCGCCAAAAGTTAGGAAGGCAGCCTTGGTAAAGAACCAGGCAATTTGTGGGTAAAGTGTTTTCCAGCCAAACGCTAACGTTAGAGCGAAAAACGGAATCAACCAAAGCGTTAGAACGGTTGAGCTCTGCAATACCAATTTCTTTTTAGAGAATTTGGCATGGTCTGGTGTTGGTGTGTGATCATCAATGAGTGCAGTAGCATGATCCCCGCTCGCGTTATTGTGAGTATCCATTTGTTGGAAATACTCTGGGTAGCGTTTGCCACCCCAAATACCAATCAAGGCCGCAAAGATAATAATAATTGGGAAGGCTAGATTAAAAATAAAGATCGCCAGAAAGGACCCCGGCGCAATCCAACGCAACGCTTGATTGTGAATAGTCCGCTTACCAATGCGGACTGCAGCGTGGAGGACAATTGCAGTGACCGCGGGTTTAATGCCAAAGAAGATGGCGGCAATCCAAGGTACTTGCCCAAAGGTGATGTAGACCCAGAATAAGCCAATCAAAATAAAGAGTGAAGGCAGTACAAAGAGCGTGCCCGCCAAGATGCCACCCCAGGTGCGATGCATCAGCCAGCCAATATAGGTCGCTAACTGCTGAGCTTCTGGCCCTGGTAACAACATGCAATAGTTGAGTGCGTGTAAAAAGCGCCGTTCAGAAATCCAGCGACGCTTCTCCACAAGCTCCTGGTGGAGGACTGCGATTTGTCCTGCGGATCCACCAAAACTAATAAAACCTAGCTTGGCCCAAAATTTCATGGCCTCGCGCAGTGGAATGCTCAAACCTCTTCCATTCCACCAACAACTTGGCTAAAACCGTTATCTACATAAATGATTTCAGCGGTAATGCCGTTTGCCAAATCGGATAGCAAGAATGCAGCAGTATTGCCAACATCATCAATAGTCACATTGCGACGCAGTGGGGCGGTTTGTTCAACAGCCTCCAAGATCTTTCCAAATCCTTTGATGCCTGAGGCAGCTAAAGTTTTAATTGGGCCAGCAGAGATGCCGTTAGCGCGAATGCCTTTGGGGCCAACTGAGCCAGCGAGGTAACGAACGGAGGCTTCGAGCGATGCTTTTGCTAAACCCATGGTGTTGTAGTTAGGCACATTCTTCATGGAACCCAAGTAAGTGAGGGTTAGCAATGAAGACTTGTCACGCAACATTGGGAGAGCCTCTTTTGCCATCGCTGGGAAGCTGTAAGCAGAGATGTCGTGAGCGATTTTGAAGCCTTCACGAGAAAGGCCTTCCAAAAAGTCGCCAGCAATCGCTTCGCGTGGTGCAAAGCCAATTGCATGAACAAATCCATCAAACTGAGGCCAAGTCTTTGCCAAATTCTTAAAGAGGGCGGAGATCTGCTCATCGCTGCCAACGTCACAGTCAAAAATCAAATCGGTATTAAATTCTTTAGCGAAATCGACAATACGGTCTTTAAAGCGCTCGTCAACGTAGGTAAATGCCAGTTCAGCCCCTTCACGGTGACATGCCTTGGCTATGCCATAGGCAATTGAGCGGTTAGAAAGAAGGCCGGTAATCAGAATTTTTTTGCCAGCGAGAAAGCCCATATCGTGTCCTTTGCTTCAAATGTGGTTTGCTATCTACAATTGTTGCATATATGCCCATGCTCCCTGTCATCCGCCAAATCCCTACTTTTCTGCTCTTAGCCCTTCTGGCTGGGTTAGCGGTTAATTCGGCCCAGGGTGCTCAGGGGATTGCTCAGTACGGCAAACCCAAATACGCCGATGGATTTAATCATTTTGACTATGTAAACCCGAATGCTCCTAGGGGTGGCACGCTCACTTTGCCCAATCCTGATCGCCGGACGAGCTTTGATAAGTTCAATCCATTTACCTTGCGCGGTGTGGCTGCCCCTGGCATAGCCCAGTTGATGTTTGAGTCTTTAGCGGTAGGAAGTTCGGATGAAATCTCTAGCGCCTATGGTCTGATTGCGGAAGATATCCAAGTGGCATCCGACAAGATGTCAGTCGTGTTCCGGATTCGCCCTGAGGCAAAGTTTTCAGATGGCGGTGCGATTTTGGCTGGCGATGTGAAGCATAGCTTTGATACCTTGATGAGCTCACTCGCTAATCCGCAATTCAAAACGGTTTATGCTGACGTGAAACAGGCGGTAGTCCTTTCTGATCGCGTAATCCGTTTTGATTTTAAGAATCGCAATCCTGAATTACCAGTTATGGTGGGTACCTTGCCAGTGTTCTCTCGTAACTGGGGCAAGAAGCCCGATGGCACGATTACGCCATTTGATAAGCTGACCTTTGAGTTGCCGATAGCGAGTGGCCCGTATGTGATTGAGTCTTATAAAGCTGGTAAGACCATGATCTTTAAACGTAACCCAAATTACTGGGCTGACCAAGGTGGTAAGACGCTCAATGTCCGAGTCGGTTTTTATAACTTTGATCGCGTGAACTACAAACTCTATAGTGATGATGCCGTTCGCCTTGAAGCCTTTAAGGCCGGGGAGTTTGATGCTCTAGTGGAATATCGTGCAAAGAACTGGGCAAAGAGTTATGTCGGGCCAAGATTTAATGATGGCACTTTAGAAAAGAAGGCTTTTCTGAATCACAATGGCGCAGGCATGCAGGGTTTTGCAATGAATGTGCGCAGGCCGATTTTTCAGGATCTACGGGTACGTCAAGCTTTGGGTTACGCGCTTGACTTTGAATGGTTGAACCGTCAACTCTTCTTTGAGCAATACAGTCGTATTAATAGTTACTTTACGAACAGTGATCTCAGTGCGAATTTCGATGGCCCCCGTAAACCCACCGAAGCAGAATTGAAGTTACTAAAACCCCTGAAAACGCAATATCCTCAGTGGGTGCCTGATGCTGTTTTTACTCCAATGCCCGCGGCGCCTTCAACCATTCCGCCCGATAGCTTGCGTCAGAACCTGCGTAAAGCGCGTGACTTATTGGCTCAGGCTGGATGGCAATATCGAGACGGTGCTTTGCGCAATATGCAGGGCGAACCCTTCCGTTTTGAGATGGTCGAAGATGGCCCATTCTTCTTGAGAGTGATTTCTTCCTATGTGCGCAACTTGGAAAAGTTGGGTATTCAGGTAGATATTCGGACGAGTGACTTTGCCTTGCATCAGAAGCGCATGGATGAATACGACTTTGATATGACGACTATTCGCTTTCCTGACTCACAAAGTCCGGGTAATGAATTGTGGGATCGCTTTGGAAGACAAGCTGCAAGAGAAAAGGGTTCCGACAATGTGATCGGAGTTCAGTCTCCTGTAGTTGACGCCTTGGTAAATGCGGTTGTCAAAGCTCAGACTCGTGAAGAATTGCGTGCAGCCACTAGGGCTTTAGATCGTGTTCTTTGGAATAGTTATTACGTGATTCCACAGTGGTACAACACGACACACCGAATCGCGTATCGTAAAGAGATGCGCTATCCAGAACCTCCCTTGTATTACACCGCTGAATCTTGGATTCTGCTCAATTGGTGGAAAGAGGGGGCGCGCTAATGCAGGGACAAATGTGGTCTTATATTTTCAAGCGCGTGCTCTTGATGATTCCTACCTTGTTAGGTGTTTTAACACTCACGTTTGCAGTAGTGCAATTTGTACCTGGTGGTCCAGTCGAGCAGTTGATGTTGGAGCTCAAAGGTAAGGGTGATGCTGCAGTAAGTGGGGCAGAGTCTTCTGGTGGCGGAAGTAACTATCGTGGCCGCCAAGGTGTAGATGTTGAGCGTTTGGCTGAGGTCAAGGCTTTGTATGGTTTTGATAAGCCGCCAGTAGAGCGTTATTTCATGATGCTGAAGCGTTTTGCGCAATTTGATTTAGGTGAGAGCTACTACCAGCATCAAAGTGTTTGGAAACTAGTGGTTTCTAAATTACCAGTATCTATCAGCATTGGTTTATGGACCTTCTTCTTGACCTACTTGGTATCGATACCCTTAGGTATTGCCAAAGCGGTTAGAGATGGGTCTCGTTTTGATGCGATCACCAGCACGATGATTCTGGTGGGTTATGCCATTCCAGGATTTGTATTGGGCGTTCTATTGCTTGTTATCTTTGGCGGCGGCAGTTTCTTGCAAATCTTCCCACTTCGTGGACTAACTTCAGATAATTGGAGCGAGCTGAGTATGATGGGCAAGGTCATGGATTATTTGTGGCATTTGGTTTTGCCAATCACTGCTTCAGTCTTAGGAAGTTTTGCAGTCATTACGATGTTGACGAAGAACTCTTTTTTGGAGGAGATTCGTAAACAGTATGTATTGACTGCGAGAGCTAAAGGCCTAACTGAGAAGCAAGTGCTGTGGAAACATGTGTTCCGCAATGCACTTTTACCTTTGGTGACGGGCTTCCCGGCGGCCTTCATTGGCGCTTTTTTTACTGGCTCGCTGCTGATCGAAACCCTGTTTTCTTTAGATGGATTGGGCTTGCTTTCCTACGAATCCGTTATGCGGCGTGA
The DNA here is from genome assembly GCA_900095165.1 of Polynucleobacter necessarius. GTDB lineage: Bacteria > Pseudomonadota > Gammaproteobacteria > Burkholderiales > Burkholderiaceae > Polynucleobacter > Polynucleobacter necessarius_J. Next base: position 227,051 of record LT606947.1, read on the forward strand.
CTACCCAGTAGTTTTCGGCACGCTCTATCTGTTTACGCTGATAGGCTTGTTTACCAAATTAATCTCCGATCTTTGCTATGTCTACATTGATCCCCGCATTCAGTTTGGTGCAGGAGGGAGATCATGAGTCGCTGGCATCGCTTTAAAAACAGCCGCATGGGTTATGCCAGCCTCTGGATTTTTATGATTCTGTTTGGACTGTCCATGTGTGCCGAACTCATTGCAAATGACAAACCCTTGATCGTGCGCTATCAAGGTAAGTTTTATTTTCCGATTGTGAAACCTCAACCTGAAAAAGTGTTTGGTGGAGACTTCGCGACACCAACCGATTTCTTGGATCCCGATATTCTCCATAACATTACAAGTAATGGCAATTGGGCAATTTACCCGCCTATCCCTTATAGCTACGAGACGCTGAACTATTTTTCAAAAGTACCTAATCCTGCGCCGCCATCATTTGATAATTGGCTGGGTACAGATGATCGTGGACGCGATGTCTTATCGCGCTTGATTTATGGATTCCGTCTCTCGATTTTGTTTGGCTTGGCGCTCACTATTGTGGGGGTTAGCGTAGGCATCATCACTGGCTCCTTAATGGGTTTCTTTGGTGGTAAGTTTGATCTAGTTTCTCAGCGCTTGATTGAGATTTGGTCAGCTATGCCGGAGTTATATCTACTCATCATTTTTGCCTCCATCTTTAATCCGAGCATTTGGCTCCTGATTATTTTGTTAGCCGCTTTTGGATGGATGGGTTTGTCTGATTATGTACGTGCAGAGTTTTTCCGCAATCGTGCTTTGGAGTACGTTCGCGCTGCTAGGGCGTTGGGCTTAACGAATTTGCAAATCATGCGCCGTCATATCCTGCCTAATAGCTTAACCCCAGTAATTACCTTTCTACCTTTCAGAATGAGTGCGGCAATTTTGTCGCTCACGAGTTTAGATTTCTTGGGTTTGGGTGTCCCTCCGGGAACGCCGAGCCTTGGGGAGTTACTCTCTCAAGGTAAGAGTAATTTAGATGCGTGGTGGATTTCACTATCAACCTTTGTTGTGTTGGTTGCCACCTTGCTTCTGCTTACTTTTATGGGTGAGGCCTTGCGCGATGCATTTGATTCTCGTAAGTCGGGCGCGATGACTGGAGGGCGCTCATGAGTGAAGTGAATAGCCCAAATAAATTGACACCATTGCTACGCTATGAAGATTTCTCAATCTCTTTTGGTTCGGGTCAGCGTGAGAAATTTGCTGTTAGCCACCTTGACCTCGAGATTGGAGTGGGAGAGCGGGTTGCTTTGGTTGGGGAGTCTGGCTCAGGCAAAACACTGACTGCCTTAGCCCCATTACGCCTTGAGCCTGAAAGTGCCAAAACTTTTGGTCGCATTTTGTGGAATAGTGGAAGCTCAAATGCTGGCAATCAGCCGGTTAATTTATTGGATTTGCCAATACAAGATATTCGCAAGATTCGCGGTCGTGAGATTGCGATGGTCTTTCAGGAGCCCATGACTGCACTCAACCCCTTGTTTACTATCGGCAATCAAATCGTTGAAGCAGTGCGGATATTTCAACCCCTAATCTCCAAGGTCGATTGCATGTCTGCGGCAATTGATCTTCTCAAGAAGACGGGCATCCCAGAGCCGGATAAGCGTTTCCATTCCTACCCCCACCAATTGTCTGGTGGACAGCGTCAACGCGCCATGATTGCAATGGCCTTGGCGTGCAAACCCAGGTTGTTGATTGCAGACGAACCAACTACTGCTTTAGACGTTAGCCTGCGTTTACAAATTCTGGATTTGCTTAAAGAGTTGCAAGAAGAATCCAAGGATCATGGCGGCGTGGCGATTCTGTTGATTACCCATGACCTTAATTTGGTAAAGCATTTTACGCAGCGTGTTGCCGTACTAAATCAAGGTAATTTGATGGAAGTCGGGCCAATTAAGCAAGTGTTCGAGCACCCAAACAATCCCTATACAAAGGCTTTGGTAAATAGCGCGCCAGTACGTGATCTGGCTCCAGTAATGCCGCTGGCATCAGTGTTATTAAAGACGGACAACTTATCTGTCTCTTATCCAGGTACTGAAACTACATCTTGGTTTAAGAAAGCCACACGTCATCAGGTCTTGCGTAAGGTTGGTTTTGAGCTCAAGCAGGGGCAAACCATTGGTGTCATTGGGGAGTCTGGCTCTGGCAAGACTACTTTAGGTATGGCGGTCTTAGGTCTATTGGGTGATTCTGCTGCTGAAATTACGGGCACTGTAGATGTGCTTGGTAGTGATTGGCAAAAATTAAAGCCAGTAGAGCATCGAGCTATGCGATCTAGTTTGCAGGTCATTTTTCAAGATCCATTTGGCTCGCTTTCGCCACGTATGAATGTGATGCAAATTATTTCAGAAGGTTTGGATGTGCATTTTCCAAACTTGTCTTCGACGGAGCGGGAGTCTCGCGTTTTAGATATTTTGCGAGAAGTCGGAATTGATCGTTCCGCTCTTACGCGATATCCCCACGAATTTTCTGGTGGACAAAGGCAGCGTATAGCGATTGCCCGAGCTTTGATCTTGAAGCCGCAGGTCTTGGTCTTAGATGAGCCCACTTCAGCCTTGGATGTATCGATTCAGAAACAAGTGCTTGCCTTGCTGACAGAGCTCCAGAAAAAATATAGCTTGGCTTACTTGATGATCAGCCATGATTTGGCCGTAATTCGGGCAATGTCACATGAAGTTATGGTGCTCAAAGCTGGTAGGGTGGTGGAGTTTGGAGATACTGAGACCCTGATTAAGCATCCTCGTCAGATCTATACAAAAGAGCTTTTTGCAGCTGCTGAGCTGACCTAAAGCCCTATGGAAGTAGCATTAGCAAGGCGCTAAATTGGTGCATTCATGCACCGCAATTATAAATATTCTATTCAAAACAATGAGTTAGCTATTGGGCTAGCACTTGGTGAAATAGGTCTTTTTTGTTAGAATGAAACGATGTCCTTACATAAAAACCTCCTGTCACGTCTAGTGAGGCAAATACCGTTGGCTACGCTGACTGCGGTGATCCTTGCCGCCAATCCAGTAATGGCGGTTGACGCTACTCTTGACGCTGCAAAAGATGCATCTGTTGAGGTGGCTAAAGAGGCGCCTAAGGAAAGTATGTTTCAGGCAGGTAAATCTTACTTTGCCCGCGTATCAGATCGCTTGGCTGACTCAGTGACTGGTAAATCAGACGAATTAATTAATCGTGCAATGGAAGTCATTGGTGTGCGCTATCGCTGGGATGCGGGGCTGCCACAATCCGGTCTAGATGGCAGCAGTTTCGTAGGCTATGTCTTCAAAGACAAATTAGGATTTTTGTTACCACGCAAGTCTACCCAAATGAGTCGTGTTGGCAAACCCATTACTCGCGAAGAATTACAGCCTGGCGACTTAGTGTTCTTTAACACCATGCGCTTAACTTTTTCTCATGTCGGCATTTATGTTGGCGACAATAAATTCATTCACTCCCCATCTAAAGGCACAAGCGTGCGCGTTGATGATCTTGGTAGCCTCTACTGGGATAAGCGTTTCGATGGTGCTCGCCGATTAGACGGCAACGACAACTTGGGCGATGCAGATCGTCAAGAATTGTTAAATGAAGTGAATAAACTTAAGCGCAAATCTCGCAGCCTCTAATTTAGAAGCTTGCCGCTAGACCAATAGAAGTGCCTCGGACGTTCTGTCCAAATTGATATCGAAATACCAAGTGCACCCTACTAAACATGGGGTCTGAAGCGCTGCGATCAATTTCTACTCCTGTACCAACGGAGGAGAGTGAGTCAAATCCAAGGGCGCCGCGGAGTTGACCCAGAAACTCAGTATGTGCCACCTCAAAGACGGCTCGTAAAGATCTCTCCAATACTGTTAGTGGAGTAGGGTATCTGGTACGGGCCCATAAACCTAGACTTTGTGAATCTGCAGAGCCTTGAACAGCAGTGGAGCTGTCAAAGGTATTAATGGCGATATTGGTGTAGCGTAGCTCGACATCGTATTCACGTTCAGGTTTGTAGTCCTCATAATCCAGCATCAATGATCCACCAGCGCCATAGGCGTTCATGCGCCCTTTGTTGAGAAACTGCAAATCCGTTCCAGTGTTATTTTGAATATAGCGACCCGCAATGGATAGAGCACTCTCTGCATGACCAAGCATGATGTTGGCAATCGGACGAATGCGTAGGTTGTCTGTTAATGGGAAATCCCAGCCAATGCCGTCAGTGCCTGTAATGCCATTCCAATGCACGGGTACCGTGACGCTAGTGCTGCCAATACCATCGGTAAACGTTGGGTTATAGCGATTAATAGCAATCGTACCTTCAAGATAGAGCGGGAAGTTGGCGCTAATGCGATCGCCTCCTCCAAGAGAAATCATTTGTAGGTTGGGGTTGTCGCCACCTTTGTCGGTGATTAATAGGGATCCAGTGGTGACATCTGGTGTGAGTGAATAGCCCGTGATGGTCATGAAGGCGTCAGTACGCTTCTTGAGGTAATTATTTGCCCCTGCAGAGAATTGGCCGCTTTGCGCACAAATGTGGTGCGCTTGCATTGCCATTGCTAATGCGATTAGGGGTTTAAGAAGGGCGGGAATGATTTTCATGAACACGTTGCGCCGAATCCTAAATCAATCACTCCCGCTTGGGAAGTTAGCCCTAGAGCTAGGATCGAAGTTTTTCTTTCAGGGCGGCCATTTGCTCTTGGGTAGCCACTTCGCCAGCCAGGATTGCCGCATTTCTGGATTTGAAGTCACCACTACTCATTTGTTTGAGATGGGGGTAATCACAATATCCGCACTCTTGAGTTCAAACTGATTAATGCTTCGCTGCATGATAGAAATGGTCTGCTGCATGACGCCCAAGGTTCCGCTAGCATCTTGATGAACCGGCTCCGAAGAGATATTGACTGCAATTACTAGAGTCGCCCCCATCTGCCTTGCGTAGCTTGCTGGAACTGGTGCGACTAAGTCGCCATCGACATATTCTTTGCCGCTAATGACGGCTGACTGAAATACTCCTGGAACGCTGCACGATGCGCGTACTGCCAGACCAGTGTTGCCAGAGCGAAATAAAACACCTTTGCCTGATTGCAACTCTGTTGCCACGATTCCTAGTGGAATGCGCATTTGCTCGATGGATTTATTTTACACTTCACGATTGACCATATTTTGCAGAGCATCGCCTTTGATGAGGCCGCCAAATTTTCCTGAAAAAGGAAGTCCCCAGTCGGCAATGGTGGCTTCATCAAGATTTAGGGCGAGTCGGTTCAGTTCATTGCCGGTAGCGCCAGATGCGAGTAATGCGGCAATGACGCTACCAGCGCTGCTACCCACCACAATATCAGGTCGAATTCCTTGAGCCTCTAATGCCTTGATAACGCCTACGTGGGCAAGGTCTCTGGCTGCTTCCGCCCATAGGGCTAAGCCGACGATAGGCTTGCGACTACTGATTAGACTGCAACCAGTGCCCCAATCAGAGCGCCTAAACCAAGACCTAAGCCCAGAAAGCGGCGTCTTGAGTCTATGTCAGGGGATAAATCTAGGGCTAGGGCTGTATTTTCGTGCATGTGGCTATTGTATTGAGCCTCCCTTATAATAACCAAACGGTGAGCAAAAAAGACTTCGTTTCAGCACGGGCAGCTCTCCCAAGTGGATTTTCGGAGATGAATTGCCCGTAGTAGCTAAATAGCGCCACCAGAACACCACCAACTCATTACTGAAATACATTTTTTATAGCCTCATCAGGCCATAGCCTGATAGCCAGAATTTTATGGATGATCACAATAAACGCGTAATTGAAACAGCCCTCTTGTGCGCGCAAGAACCTCTGACGGTTGCTGATCTGACGCGCTTATTTGCCAAAGATATTGCTGCAGGCGAAATTGAAGACGCTCTTGTAGAACTTCAAAAGGCCTGGGAAGACAAGGGAATGGAGTTGGTGCACATCGCGACTGGCTGGCGTTTTCAAAGTCGTTTAGCGATGCGCGAGTATCTCGATCGTTTGACTCCGGAAAAGCCGCCAAAGTATTCTCGTGCAGTGATGGAAACCTTGGCGATTATTGCTTACCGTCAACCAGTGACTCGCGGTGAAATCGAGGAGATTCGTGGTGTTGCAGTAAGTAGCAATGTGATGAAACAGTTAGAGGACCGCGGTTGGGTTGAGGTTATTGGCCACAAAGAGACGATTGGTCGCCCAGGTCTATACGCCACCACCAAACAATTTTTAGATGACTTGAGTCTTACGAATTTACAAAGCCTGCCGATGCTGGAAGATGCTGCGCCGATGGCTGCAGCAGAGCAATTGGGTCAAGCGGTAATAGAGTTTGATCCAGGCGCGACAGTTGAAACAGTCGTTGAGTTGGATGAAAACGGCCAGCCGATTATTCAATCGATAAGCGAAGAATGCATTAACGAAGAAGTTGTTGCTCAGATTGTTGATGATGTAAGCAGCGAAGAGACAAGTGAAGTAGTAGAACAAGTAGAAGAAGTTTCTCCAGAGTCTGAAGACCAGTCAGACGAACAAAAATAATTATTAATGACAAGTCATAACGAAAACGATTCATCTCCGATTAAACCTAAATCGGATAATTCCCCCAGCTCTGAGTCTGCACCTAAATCTGCAGAAGGTGCGAGGGGTGAAGGGCGCGAAGGCGGCCAACGTCGTTCACGCCGCCAAGGCACAGGCGCTAGCAAGCACCCCTTTAATAAGAAGCGCCCATTCAATAAAGATCGGCCTCGCCGCGAGGGTGGTGAGTCCGGCGGTCAGCGCGAGGGTGGTAACAATGCATCCGCTAAGCTCGCACCAAATCCAGCTGAGAGCGAAGCTTTATTTGCATCAGTAGTTTCTGGTGAGTTCGATGCGGCATTAGATGTGCCTGAAGTCGTTGAAGTTAAAAATCCTGATGGTCTCAATGAGAATGAGATTTCTCATCAGGCTGGTGCTGAGCGCCGTGCGCAACGCGTGCGTCATGACGAGGATGCTGATGCGCCGACTAATGATGAGATGGGTAGCCTGCAATTTGCAAACATCGATGATTTACCGCTCAGCTTGTGTGATGAAGTTTGGTCAGACTTAGATGGTTTAGACGACGACGCTGACGACGAAGATACTGTGAAGTTGCATAAGGTGTTGGCTGACGTCGGTATGGGTTCACGTCGCGATATGGAAGACTTGATTATTCAAGGGCGCGTATCTGTAAATGGGTTACCAGCACATATTGGTCAACGTATTGGACCAACTGATCAAGTGCGTATTAACGGCAAGCCAGTTCATCGCAAGATTCAGACAAAGCCACCGCGCGTAATCATGTATCACAAGCCTGCTGGCGAGATCGTGAGCCAATCCGATCCTGAAGGTCGCCCAACAGTATTTGATCGTTTACCTAAGCCACGTCAAGGACGTTGGATCGCAGTGGGACGTCTGGACTTTAATACCGAAGGTCTGTTGCTATTTACGACTTCAGGTGAGCTTGCTAATCGCTTAATGCATCCTCGCTACGGCGTCGAGCGTGAATACGCTGTCCGTATCCTGGGAGATCTGAGTCAAGAAAATATGACTCAATTAAAGAGTGGCATCACCTTGGATGATGGCCAAGCTAAATTTTTACGTCTTTCCATGGGTGGTGGGGAAGGTGCAAACCGTTGGTACCACGTTGCTTTGACTGAAGGTCGTAACCGTGAGGTGCGCCGCATGTTTGAAGCAGTTGGGCATGTGGTCTCTCGCTTGATTCGTACGCGTTACGGCATTTTCTTGTTGCCTCCGCATTTGAGGCGGGGCAAGTGGGAGGAGATTGAGGCTGGTGGTATCTATAACCTAATGAAGTTTGCAGGCTTAAAAATGTCTCAGCCACAAGATAGGGGTCGCAATCCGAGCGCACAAGGTCGCGATCGTCACTCTGTTGTTGGCGAGGACTTTCAGCCTGATCCAATGCAAACCTCAGTTTCTTATTGGGGCTCACGAGATGCGTTAACCCAGGCCAGTGATCATGGTGGCTTAACTCATCAAAGTAGGGGTGGTAAACCTAGTGGTGGCGGTTCAGGCGAGGGTCGAGGTCCCTTCCGGGGTCGTACTCAAGGCGGTCGTCCAGGCGCGGGTGGCCAGGGTGGTGGCCAGGGCCAAAACCGCAATAAAGGTAAGAAAGTTCACCATGGACAGTCTGCTTTTGTGACGGCGAGCCCACAAAGCCCTGGTAATGGTCCCAAGCGAGGGGCGCCAAAAGGGCGCAAACCCTTCAATAAGGGGTCTAGAAAACCAAGAAATCCAAGCGAAAGCTTCTGATTTCTATCGGTTTTCCTCTAAATCAGCTATAATTTTGGTCTTACAGTAGCTTGCTGCTGTTTTGAGTTGTTACCGACTGATGTTGCGATCAACGTAAGTCGGCCTGTTCTGAATTTCGAGAATATGGGCTTTGAAGCCCATTTTTTTTTGCCGTTTTGGATTGAAGGGTGTTCGTGAAAGATCAGCGGATTATTTCTGCAGAAGTAGAAAACCTAGGGTACACGCTAGTCGATATCGAGCGTGAAGCCGGAGGTTTGCTGCGCATCACGATCGAAAACCCAGATTACGAGCGCTTGATTAATGTCCAGGATTGCGAAAAGGTAAGTCACCAGTTGAGTTACACCCTGCCGGTGGAAAATATTCCCTTTGAGCGCCTAGAGATTTCTTCTCCTGGTCTGGATCGCCATGTGAAGTCAGCGGCTGATTACGAGCGCTTTTCCGGAATGGAAGTGGATTTGAAGTTGCGTGTTGCCCTTGGTGATCGCAAGAAGTTTCGTGGTGTGTTGCAAGGTTTGCTGAGTGGTGAGCTGGACTCGCCTGATGCGAAATTTGGTTTGTTGTTTGAAGGTGCTGATGGCACTGAATCTCAATTGGAGTTTTCTTTAGCCGAGGTCGATAAGACCCGGTTGGTCCCTGTTATTGATTTCAAAGGAAGAAAGTCATGAGCCGAGAAGTTCTCATGTTGGCAGACGCCTTAGCGCGTGAAAAGAACGTAGATCAAGCGATTGTGTTTGAGGCGCTAGAAATGGCGTTGGCATCAGCTACCAAGAAACGTTATCCGACAGAAGATGTGGATATTCGTGTATCGATTGATCGCGAGTCTGGTGAATACGAAACCTTCCGTCGCTGGCTGGTTGTTCCTGATGAAGCGGGCCTCCAAGAGTCGGATAAAGAAATCCTCCATTTTGAAGCCCTCGAGCAATTCCCTGACATGGAAGTTGGCGAATACATCGAAGAACAAATCGAATCTTTGGCCTTTGGCCGTATCGGTGCACAAGCCGCTAAGCAAGTGATCTTGCAGCGTATTCGTGATGCTGAGCGTGAGCAGATTTTGAATGACTACCTTGAGCGTGGCGAAAAAGTCATGACCGGTACCGTGAAGCGTGCTGACAAGAATGGTTTGATTATTGAATCTGGCCGAGTCGAGGCATTGTTACGTCGCGATCAAATGATTCCAAAAGAGAACCTCCGTTCTGGTGATCGTGTTCGCGCCTATATTTTGAAAGTAGATCGTGAAGCTCGCGGTCCACAGATCGAACTCTCACGTACTTGCCCAGATTTCTTGATCAAGCTGTTTGAGAACGAAGTTCCAGAGATGGAGCAAGGTTTATTGGAGATTAAGGGTGCAGCTCGTGACTCTGGTATCCGCGCAAAAATTGCCGTGATTACTTACGACAAGCGTATTGACCCAATTGGTACTTGCGTTGGCGTTCGTGGCACTCGCGTTACTGCAGTTCGTAACGAAGTAGCTGGCGAAGCAGTGGACATCGTGTTGTGGTCTGAAGACCCAGCGCAGTTTGTGATTGGCGCTTTGGCTCCAGCCCAAGTGTCTTCTATCGTGGTTGACGAAGAGCGTCACGCCATGGATGTGGTGGTTGATGAAGAGAACTTAGCAATTGCGATTGGCCGTAGCGGACAGAACGTTCGCCTAGCTAGCGAATTGACTGGCTGGCAGATCAACATCATGACTCCAGAAGAGTCCGCTGAGAAAACTGAAAAAGAAGCTGCTTCTGTACGTCAATTGTTCATGGATAAATTGGATGTTGACCAAGAGGTTGCTGATATCTTGATTGAAGAAGGCTTCAACACATTGGAAGAGGTTGCTTATGTACCGCTTTCTGAAATGTTAGAAATCGATTCTTTCGATGAAGACACGGTAAATGAATTGCGTACTCGTGCGCGTGACTCCCTCTTGACCATGGAATTGGCTAAAGAAGAGCGCGTTGACGAAGTCTCACAAGATTTACGTTCCCTCGAGGGAATGACTACTGAGTTGATTGCCAAGCTTGCTGATAATCAAGTTCACACACGTGACGACTTAGCTGAACTGGCTGTTGATGAGCTAGTTGAGGCGACACAAATTGACGAAGAAACCGCGAAAACGCTCATCATGAAAGCGCGCGAACATTGGTTTACTTCATGAGAGGAAGTAGTACATGGCAACAACAGTAAAAGTACTCGCTAAAGAATTAAAACGTACTGCGCCAGACCTTCTAGAGCAGTTGAAGGCGGCCGGTATCGAAAAGGGTTCTGAGGACGACAGCATTACCGAAAAAGACAAGACTGTCCTGCTTGAGCATTTACAAAAAGAGCATGGCAGTGCGGATACGGGCAGTCGTAAAAAGATTACCTTAATCAAGCGTGAAAACTCTGAGATTCGTCAGGCAGACTCTGCTGGACGTACTCGTACCGTTCAGGTCGAGGTTCGTAAAAAGCGCGTTCTGGTGAAGGCGGGGGATAAAGCTCCCGAAGAGACTCCGGCTCCAGTCGCCAAAGAAGTTGCTCCTGCGGCACCTGCTAAACCAATTCTTTCTGCTGAAGAGCTAGAAAAACGCGCGGCTGAAGCAACTCGTCAGGCTGAGTTATTGGCTCGTCAAGAAGCGGAGATGAAAGCAGTTGAAGGTGCTCGTCAAAAAGAGCTTGATGCTGTAGCTGCCGCAAGTGCAGCTGAGTCTGTTGTTGAGAAAGCAGCCAAGTCAGATGATGCTTCTGTTGCCAAAGAGGCTGCTGAAAAAGCTGCCGATAAAAAGGTGCAAGCGGATAAAGCTGCAAAAGATATCGCTGATGCCAATAAAGCGCAGTTGGCTGATATTACAAAACGTCGTGCCGCCGCTGAAGCTGAAGCTTTAGCGATTCGCGACATGATGAGTGCTCCTGCACGCGTTCTCAAAGCACCAAGTGAAATTGCTGCTGAAGAGGCGAAAAAAGGCACTCTTCATAAGCCTGCTAAGGCCGAAGGTGCAGATGATAAGAAAAAAGCAGTTGCTAAGGTTGGCGGCAAGACGATTAAGTCTGCAGAGACTTCATCTACTTGGCAAGAAGAGGGTGCCAAGAAACCTGGTGGCCTCAAGACTCGTGGCGACAGCTCTGGTGGTGTAGGCGGTTGGCGTTCAGGTGGTGGCAGAAGAAAGCGACGTCAAATAGTAGAAGCCAACGTCGATACCAACTTCCAAGTTCCAACAGAACCAGTTGTACGTGATGTTCATGTTCCTGAAACCATTACTGTTGCTGAGTTAGCTCATGCAATGGCTGTGAAGAGTGCGGAAGTGATTAAGCTCTTGATGGGTATGGGTCAGATGGTCACGATTAACCAGATCTTGGATCAAGATACTGCGATGATCATCGTAGAAGAAATGGGCCATACAGCCCATGCTGCTAAGTTAGATGATCCAGATTTGGATCTTGGCATTACTGGTCACGATGCAGAGTTATTGCCACGTCCACCAGTTGTTACGGTGATGGGTCACGTTGATCACGGTAAAACATCTTTACTCGATAAGATTCGTGCAGCTAAGGTTGCTACTGGCGAAGCTGGCGGTATTACTCAGCACATTGGCGCTTATCACGTTAAAACTCCACGCGGCATGATTACCTTCCTTGATACTCCGGGTCACGAAGCCTTTACGGCTATACGTGCTCGCGGCGCTAAGGCAACGGATATCGTGATCTTGGTTGTTGCGGCGGATGACGGCGTTATGTCGCAAACTAAAGAAGCGATTCACCATGCGGTAGCTGGTGGCGTTCCAATTGTTGTGGCGATTAATAAAATTGATAAACCAGAAGCAAACTTAGAGCGCGTTAAAACTGAGTTGGTTGCTGAGCAAGTGGTTCCAGAGGAGTACGGTGGTGATGTGCCATTTATTGGTGTGTCCGCCAAAACAGGTGATGGCATTGATGCCTTACTTGAGAACGTTCTCTTGCAAGCTGAAATTTTGGAACTCAAGGCGGCTAAAGATACTCCTGCGCAAGGTCTCGTTATTGAGGCGCGTTTGGATAAAGGCCGCGGTCCTGTTGCTACTATTTTGGTTCAGTCTGGCACGCTCAAGCGTGGTGATATGTTGTTGGCTGGTTCAACCTACGGTCGTGTTCGTGCGATGTTGGATGAAAACGGCAAGCCGTGTAACGAAGCTGGCTCCTCTATGCCTGTAGAGATCCAAGGCTTATCCGAAGTTCCTGCGGCTGGTGAAGCAGTGCAAGTGGTTCCTGACGAGCGTAAAGCACGTGAGATTGCACTCTTCCGTCAAGGCAAGTTCCGCGATGTGAAGTTGGCTAAACAGCAAGCATTCAAACTTGAAATCATGATGGAAAACATGGAAGAGGGTGCTATTGAGGCGAAGTTGTTGCCATTGATCATCAAAGCAGACGTACAAGGCTCTCAAGAGGCGTTGTCACAGTCGTTGCAAAAATTATCTACTGCAGAAGTGAAGGTTCAAATCGTTCACGCAGCAGTGGGCGGCATTACTGAGACTGACGTTAACTTGGCGGTTGCTTCTAAGGCGGTCATTATTGGATTTAACTCTCGTGCAGATGGTGCAGCTCGTAAGTTAGCTGAGAACAATGGCGTGGATATTCGTTATCACAACATTATTTATGACGCTGTAGACGAAGTGAAAGCAGCCTTAAGCGGCATGTTGACACCAGATAAGAAAGAAGAAATCACTGGCATGGTGGAGATTCGCCAAGTCTTCTTGGTATCTAAAGTTGGTGCGATTGCTGGTTGCTTGGTACTCGATGGCGTTATCAAGCGCACCTCTAGTGTCCGCCTCTTACGTGACAACGTCGTGATCTGGACTGGCGAATTGGATTCTCTCAAGCGCTTTAAAGATGATGCAAAAGAAGTTCGTGCTGGTGTTGAGTGTGGTCTGTCACTAAAAGGTTACAACGACATCAAAGAGGGCGATCAACTCGAAGCGTTTGAAGTTACTGAAGTCGCTAGAACACTTTAAGAGCTACTGAGTTAATGCATAAAACTAGCCCTCATCGTAACCAGCGTCTCGCCGATCAAATTCAGCGAGATCTGGCCGAGCTAATTCCTCGTGAATTGCGCAGCTCAAGCCTAGGTTTGATTACTTTGCAAAGCATTGAACTCACACCAGACTTGGCGCATGCAAAAGTCTTCTTTACCGTCTTGGGCGCTGAGCCTGAAGTGGCATTGAAAGCTTTGCAGGACAAGGCAGGCCACTTGCATTCCTTATTGTTTAAACGTTTGCACATTCATACTGTGCCAACCTTGCATTTCCACTACGACAGTTCTGTTGAGCATGGCATTGAAATGTCTCGCTTAATTGATCAAGCAGTAGATAGTGATCGCAAAGACGAGAACGCTTAATCCCATGTCTGTACGTATCGATGGCGTAGTCTTGCTTGATAAACCTGCTGGCATGAGCTCGCAAGGTGTAGTCACTGCCGTGAAGCGTGCCTTCAACGCAGAAAAAGCAGGGCACACTGGCACGCTAGATCCAATGGCTACCGGCTTACTCCCGATTTGTTTGGGTGAGGCAACGAAGTACTCTCAAGATTTATTGGAAGCTGATAAAACCTATATCGCTCAGGTGAAATTTGGTCAGCGTACCGATACCGGTGATGCGGAAGGTTTGGTTATTGAAGAACTTCCTTTACCTGCATTTGCTAATAACGCAGCTATTAAAGCCGCATTAGATTCATTGTTGCCTGCATTTAGCGGCCCAATCAGTCAGGTGCCCCCAATGTATTCTGCGCTCAAGCGCGATGGAAAACCTTTATATGAGTACGCTCGTGCAGGCGTTGAGTTAGAGCGCGCTCCACGAGATATCACGATTCACGCAATTCGTTGGACCAACATCAACTGGCCTGAAGCCACTTTAGAAGTGAGTTGCAGCAAGGGTACATACATCCGCGTATTAGCAGAAGACATTGGCAAGGTCTTGGGTTGTGGTGCCCATTTAGTTGGCCTGCGCCGCACTGAGGTAGGTCACCTCACTTTAGAACAGTCATTCACCATTGATTCCATTAAGAAGGGCTTGCAAGATAGCTCAAATTACATCTTGCCAGTCGATGCACTTTTGCAAACATTGCCGCACTTAACTGTAGATGAGCAACAGGCAAAACGTTTGGAGATGGGTCAACGAGTTCCACTCAATTTACCTTCGATAGAAGCGTTAGTACGCATCTATCGCGCAACCGCTGCTCCCCATAACTTTATTGGCACTGGAGATTGGCGCTTTGGAGTGTTGCATCCTAAGCGTTTGACTTCTTCAGCGCATTAAATATTTTCACTTTTTCATTTATTAACTTTAACTAACCTGAATTTCATATTCTTAACTTTAGAAGCTTCACATGACTAAACGCGCACTTCGTAATATCGCCATCATCGCCCACGTTGACCACGGTAAAACTACTTTGGTTGACCAACTCTTACGCCAATCTGGCACATTCCGTTCCAATGAAAAAATGACCGAACGCGTCATGGACTCAAACGATTTGGAAAAAGAGCGTGGCATTACTATTTTGTCTAAGAACTGCGCTGTTGAATATGACGGCACACACATCAATATCGTAGACACACCAGGACACGCCGACTTCGGTGGTGAAGTGGAGCGTGTGCTCTCCATGGTTGACGGTGTTTTGCTATTGGTTGACGCGGTTGAAGGCCCAATGCCACAAACTCGCTTCGTAACCAAGAAAGCTCTGGCTCTTGGTTTGAAGCCTATCGTTGTGATTAATAAGGTTGACCGTCCAGGTGCTCGTACAGATTATGTGATCAATGCCACTTTTGAGTTGTTTGACAAATTAGGCGCTACTGAAGAGCAGTTGGATTTCCCGGTGGTATACGCGTCTGGTCTGAACGGCTACGCCGGTTTGACTGATGATGTACGCGAAGGTGATATGCGTCCATTGTTTGACACAGTGTTGAAACATGTTCCGGTGCGTGATGACAATCCAGAAGGTCCTTTGCAGTTACAGATTACTTCTATTGAATACAGCGCTTACGTAGGTAAGATTGGTGTAGGCCGTGTAAACCGTGGAACTGTGAAGCCATTGATGGACGTGGTTTTCATGGATGGTCCTGATGGCGTTCAGCGTAAAGGCCGTATCAACCAAGTATTGAAGTTTCGTGGTTTAGAGCGTGAATTGGTTGATGAAGCTCAAGCGGGTGACATCGTATTGGTAAACGGTATTGAAGATTTGGCAATCGGAACAACGATCTGTGCACCGGATACTCCTGAGGCATTGCCAATGCTCAAGATTGATGAGCCTACTTTGACTATGAATTTTATGGTCAATACCAGCCCATTGGCAGGTCGTGAAGGTAAGTTTGTTACTAGCCGTCAAATTCGTGAGCGTTTAGACCGCGAATTGAAATCCAACATGGCCTTGCGTGTAAAAGAAACTGACGATGACACCGTATTTGAAGTGTCAGGTCGTGGCGAATTGCACCTCACCATCTTAGTAGAAACAATGCGTCGTGAAGGTTACGAGTTAGCAGTTTCACGTCCACGCGTAGTATTCCACGAAGCAGATGGCGTGAAGATGGAGCCGTACGAAAACTTAACGGTTGACATAGAAGATACAAGTCAAGGTGCCGTAATGGAGGGCTTGGGTAAGCGTAAAGGTGAATTGTTGGACATGGTGAGTGACGGTAAAGGTCGCACACGTCTTGAGTACTGTATTCCTGCGCGTGGTTTGATCGGCTTCCAAGGTGATTTCATGACCATGACTCGCGGTAACGGTTTGATGAGCCATACATTTGATTCTTATGCACCTGCAAAAGACGGTATCTTAGGTGAGCGTCATAACGGCGTATTGATCAGTCAGGATGACGGTGAAGCAGTTGCTTACGCATTGTGGAAATTGCAAGACCGCGGCCGTATGTTTGTGAGCCCCGGCGATCCTTTGTATGAAGGTATGGTTATTGGTATTCATAGCCGTGACAATGACTTGGTTGTTAACCCAATTAAAGGTAAGCAATTAACCAACGTTCGCGCCTCTGGTACTGACGAAGCAGTTCGCTTGGTAACGCCAATTGCAATGAACCTTGAATACGCTGTTGAATTTATCGATGATGATGAATTGGTGGAAGTAACGCCGAAGAGTATTCGTATTCGTAAGCGCTACCTCAAGGAGCATGAGCGCAAGAAAGCATCACGCGACTAAGCTCCTTCAAGCTACACAACAAAAGTTACCTCCGGGTGGCTTTTGTTCTTCATTGAAATCCATATTCCAAAAATAATAGTAAAAATAGATCACCATGCTGCTATCCATTGAACAACGCCTTGCCCAAGAGTTATCCGCTAAACCCGCCCAAGTAGCAGCTGCCATTGCATTGATGGATGAGGGTGCAACAGTTCCTTTTATTGCCCGTTACCGCAAAGAGGCAACGGGTGGTTTGGATGACGCCCAATTACGTTTATTGGAGGATCGTCTAGGCTATTTGCGTGAGTTAGAAGAGCGTCGTAAAGCTATTGTTGCTTCAATCGAAGAGCAAGGAAAGATGACCCCTGAGCTGCTCAAGGCCATCATATTGGCAGAGGATAAAACGCGCTTAAAAGATCTCTATCTACCTTACAAGCCTTCAAGCGTCGCACTAAGGCGCAAATCGCTCTAGAGGCTGGATTGGAGCCCCTAGCCAATGATTTATTGGCCAATCCCTTACTGGATCCTGAGCTTGAGGCGGCTAAATACCTCAAGGTTTGATGGAGCGCTTTGCAGAAGACGCTGGCTTAGTGCAATCGCTGCGAACCTATTTGCAAGAGCATGGCGTTGTGGAATCCAAAGTCATTGCTGGTAAAGAGCAAGAGGGTGAGAAATTTGCGGACTACTTTGACTACTCTGAGCCAGTCTCAGCAATTCCATCGCATCGCGCCTTAGCTTTATTTAGGGGTCGTCGCGAACAAATGTTAATGGTTAATTTGCGGCTAGATACCGAAGAAGAAAAACCGAAATGGGACGCACCCCACAATCCTTGCGAATCTCGTATTGCCAACCAATTTAAGATTAAAAATGAAGGCCGTCCTGCGGACCAGTGGCTAGCAGAGACTGTGCGCTGGACTTGGCGCATTAAGTGCTCCATGCATTTGGAGTCTGAGTTAATGAGTGCGCTGCGTGAGCGTTCTGAAACTGAGGCGATTAATGTCTTTGCTCGCAACCCCAAAGATTTGCTACTAGCTACCCCTGCGGGCCCTAAGGTCACCGTTGGTCTAGATCCTGGCATGAGAACCGGCGTGAAAGTAGCTGTTGTCGATGCTACCGACAAGGCGGTAGATACCGATGTGATTTACCCGCACCAGCCTAAAAATGATTGGGATGGCTCATTGCATACTCTTGCCAAATTAGCTGAGAAACACAAGGCAACCTTAATCTCTATCGGCAATGGCAGAGCTTCGCGCGAAACAGATAAATTGGCGCAAGATTTAATCAAGGCGAAACCTGAACTTAAGCTGACAAAGATTGTTGTATCTGAAGCAGGGGCATCGGTTTACCCTGCCTCCGAATACGTCTCAAAAGAATTACCCGGCATGGATGTGTCTTTACGCGGTGCGGTATCGATCGCGAGAAGGCTGCAAGATCCTTTGGCAGAGTTGGTAAAGATTGATCCGAAATCGATTGGGATAGGTCAGTATCAACATGATGTGATGCAGACTCAGTTGGCTAGGTCACTGGTTGCGGTAGTAGAGGATTGTGTAAATGCGGTTGGCGTTGATGTGAACACTGCTTCTGCGCCCTTCTTAGCCAGGGTCTCAGGGCTCAGCAGCACCGTTGCAGAAGGTATCGTAACTTACCGCGATAGTAATGGCGCCTTTCAGACGCGCGCAGATTTGCGCAGCGTACCCCGTTTAGGTGAGAAGACTTTTGAGCAAGCGGCGGGTTTCTTACGAATCATGAATGACAAAGACCCATTAGATGCTTCAGCGGTCCATCCAGAATCCTATCTTTTAGTAGAGAAGATTCTGAAAGACATTAAGAAGGGCGTAAAGGAAGTAATTGGAGATGTAACTATTCTGAATGGCCTCAACCCAAAAAAATATGCTGATGAGAAGTTTGGTGTTCCCACAGTCACCGACATTATTAAAGAGCTAGAAAAGCCTGGCCGCGATCCACGTCCTGAGTTCACTACGGCGACATTTAAAGATGGCGTAGAAAAAATCAGCGATCTCAAGGCGGATATGATTTTGGAGGGTGTTGTGACTAACGTTGCGGCCTTTGGGGCATTCGTAAATATCGGCGTTCACCAGGATGGCCTGGTGCATACCTCCGCATTGGCCAACACCTTTGTTAAAGATCCACACACCGTAGTTAAAGCAGGGCAGGTCGTTAAGGTTAAGGTGCTTGAAGTGGATGAAAAGCGTAAGCGGATTGCATTGACTATGAGGCTCTCTGATGAGGCCCCTAAAGGATCTGCAGGCGCAACACCCGAGCAAAGAGCAAATCGTCCAGGCACCCCAAGGGCTCCCGAAGCCAGAAGGCCTCAAGAGGATAGAAGATCTGCGCCCCCATCAATAATGCAATGGCAGATGCCTTGCGTAAGCTCAAGAGCGGAAGTTAGTAATAATTCATTACACTTTGAATGAATGGGTGCAGCTGAAAATAGGCATAGAGATAAAAAGCAAATGATCCTCATGAAACATATCCTGTCGGCTTTACTGGCTCTCTATGTCTCTGTCTCAATTTCATGGACCCAAACAGTACCAATGGTAGCCGCAGCTTCAGACCTCAAGTTTGCTTTAGAAGAAATTGCTGCTAACTACAAGGCTGATAAAGGACAAGACGTGAGGTTGGTGTTTGGTTCATCAGGCGTGCTGTGGCAGCAGGTTAAAAATGGTGCTCCTTTTGGCCTGCTCATGTCTGCTGATGAGGCTTATATAGATGACTTATATAAAAATGGCCTAACGGTAGGTGAGGGAAGTCTTTATGCAATCGGAAGAATTGTTCTGCTTGAGAAAAAAGGTAGTTCAATTAGACTCGATGTCGATAAAGAGGCTCTAATATAGGCAATCAAAGAGGCTAAGAAAATTGCGATTGCCAATCCGGAGCATGTGCCTTATGGCAGAGTCGCAAAAGAATATCTCATTAGTATGGGGGTTTGGGATTTAGCTCGGCATAAACTGGTATTTGGTGAAAACATTTCTCAAGCAACCATGTTTGCCTTAACGGGCTCGGCGGATTTTGTAATCGCTGCCTTATCCCTGGCTTCATCGCCACAAATTCAATCGCAATCTATCCATGTGGCAATACCGGATACCCTCCATAAGCCTCTGAAGCAAAAGGTGGCCTTAATAAAAAATAATGCAGTTAGCGCTAAAGATTTCTATCAATACTTGCTAGAGCCAAAGTCAAAGCAAGTAATGGTGCGCTTTGGTTTTAGTGTTTTCTAGTCATCAATTTGTAATATAGTTCGATTATTATGGAATTATGAAAAATACCGAAGCAATACAGGCATTTGTCGCCCTAGGGCAAGAATCCCGCTTAAATGTGTATCGCCTGATTGTGCAAAAGGGCGACAAGGGCTTAATGCCCTCACAAATCCATGAGATGTTAGGCATTCCGAATGCAACCTTGAGCTTTCATCTCAAGGAGCTCTATCAAGCTAATCTGATTACTGTCGAGCGCCAAAGTCGTAATCTGATCTATAGACCAAACCCAGGGATGGTTGAAGATCTCAGTCAATTTCTGCTGGCTAACTGTTGTGGAGGCGCCCCATGCAATACAACGAAATCACTTAGGAAGGTTAAAGCCTCATGAAGCAGTTCAACATTCTTTTCTTATGTACCCACAACTCTGCTCGCTCTGTTTTGGGAGAGGCATTGGCCTCTACCCACCCAAGCGGTAAGTTTGTAGGATATTCAGCAGGCTCATCACCGGGTACAAGCGTAAATCCAATTGCTGCTGATATTGCGGTGGAGTTGGGTATGGATCGCTCTCTTTTGAGATCGAAGAGCTGGGATGAATTTAGCCTAGCAAATGCACCAAAGATGGATTTTATTGTGACCGTATGCGATAACGCTGCAGGTGAGGTTTGCCCATTCTGGCCCGGCAAGCCAGTAACAGCACATTGGGGTTTCCCTGATCCATCTCAAGTGCAGGGCGCTGATTTGGAGAAGCGGGCAGTTTTTAATGCAGTGAAGAATGGTCTGCAAAAACGTTTAGATATCTTGGCTGCAATGCCACTAGAGAAACTTGACTCTATGAGTCTAAAAGAGATCCATACAACAGCATGAATTCAATTACACAGAAACTATCTTTCCTGGACCGCTATTTAACAGTCTGGATTTTTGTAGCGATGGCAGTTGGAATTGCCTTGGGCCACTTCATGCCGGGTATTGAAGGATTTATTAACTCCTTTCAGGTTGGCACGACTAATATCCCAATTGCGATCGGCTTGATCCTCATGATGTACCCACCGTTTGCAAAGGTGCGTTACGAAGACTTGCCTGATGTTTTTAAGGATAAGCGGATCTTCCTGGTTTCCTTATTGATGAACTGGTTTATTGCACCGGCATTAATGTTCTTTTTGGCGATTACTTTTGTTCCAGATCAACCGGAATATATGGCAGGCCTTATTTTGATTGGTATTGCACCTTGCATTGCTATGGCGATTGTTTGGAGTGATCTAGCAAAAGGTTCTACTGAATATGCTGCTGGTCTAGTGGCATTTAATGCCATCTTTCAGGTTTTGTTCTTTATTGTTTACGTCTATTTCTTTCTCACAGTACTACCACCTCATTTCGGTTTGGCAGGAGCCAATGTCAGCGTCAGCATGGGTCAAATCGCTGAGAGTGTTTTTATTTATCTTGGGGTGCCTTGCATTGCTGGAATTTTGACAAGAGTGGTGATGCTCAAGTACGTAATTAAGGAGCACTATCACGAGCAGTTTGTTCCACGCATTGGGAAGATTACCTTGATCGCCTTATTGTTTACGATTGTGGTGATGTTTAGCCTTAAGGGCAATTTGATTCTGAGATTACCAATGGATGTAGTTACCATCGCCATCCCATTACTGGTTTTCTTTCTCATCATGTTCCTGCTGACATTTTTTGTCACTGGCAAGATGGGCATTGATTACAAGCGCTGCTGCACGCTTTCATTTACGGCTTCAAGCAATAACTTTGAGCTCGCTATCGCGGTAGCTATAGCTGTATTTGGAATTAATTCAGGGGCAGCCTTTGCGGCTGTCATAGGCCCTCTAGTAGAGGTGCCCATCATGATTGGCTTGGTGACTGTGGCTTTGTGGTTTAAGGGGTGTTATTACCAAAAATAGCCTTGGTTTATGCCCTATACGGCCGCACAAGATTCTCTAAACCAAAGGCATCACTCTGATCTCTTGGTTCGTCGATAGATGCCCTAAGATTCTTTAGCTCCTTGTAAGACAACTTACGCAATTTTTTGCGATCCATGCTGTAGGTATCAACCAGATAGCGAACTCTGGATAGGCTAATCTGTAAGCGGATTAGCCAGAGAAGGGCAAATAAACCTGGTGCAAATACGAAAAATAAAATACTCATTTAGTAACTCATAAAAAATGCCGTCATATAGACGGCCCATTGAAGTTAATCCCTTGATTAACCCTAGTGCTTATTTGATCAATAAAACAGCTTGTTTAGCAGCATTGCTAACCTTTTGTGCCACTGAACCCATGATCGTATCGACGATACCAGTTCTACCTTTTGAACCCATCACGATGAGGTCAAATTTCTCTTTATTGGCCAGTGCAATGATTTCATTAGCAACATTACCGCGCTTAATGACCATGCTGTGCTTAACACCAGCAACATCAAGTGCCTTTTGGGCACCCTTGAGCTCTTTTTCGCTTACCTCGCGGAGATAGTCGTCGATGACACTATTGGCTACAAATTGTTTCACGTGTCCAAGGCCAATATCGTCATGGATGCTGATCAATGTCACAGTGCATTTGCTGCGCAAATCTTTAACCAACTTCACAACGTACTTAGCTGCATTGAGCGAAGATTTTGAGCCGTCAACTGGTAATAATATTTTCATTTGCCCCTCTATTTTTGTGGTTAATAAAATGCACCTGCATGTGACTAATTTACTATGAAAATCACTATAAATCTATGAAAAAGTGCCATATTTATATGGTTGCTTGCTTAAACGTTAGTTTACTTAAGGAAGGCGTCGTAGAAGGTTTTGATAATCAGTAGCGTTACCAGAATGAAGAAGCCTTTACGGATAAAGACATTGCCATGTTTGATGGCAATTTTTGTGCCAATTTGACCGCCTACCAGATTGGCGCTGGCCATGAGTAGACCAAGCTTCCAATCAAAATAGCCGAGATAGAAGAAGACGCAGAGTGCGCCAAAATTGGAGGCAACATTCAAAAACTTGGCGGGTGCTGCGGAGCGTAAAAAATCAAACCCCAAAACACGGGTGTAGAGCAACTTATAAAAGGCTCCAGCTCCAGGTCCTAAAAAACCATCATAAAAACCAATAATTCCGGCCCCAGTAGAGGCAATTGCTTTTTGCTTGTGATGTTGGTGCTTGGGTGCATGAATAAGGCCAGCGTTCGATTTGATATTAAATGTCAGAAGAGCGATCAAAAGAAATGGCAGGGCAGCTCTGAGCCAATCCGTTGGTATTTGTGTCACGAAATATGCGCTCGCAACCGAGGCAGAAAAAGCAAATAAACACGCAATGATTACCAAGCCCCAGGGGCTATTATTTGCTCTGCTGTATTGAATTGCTGAGCCAATAGTCCCAACGATTGAACCAAATTTATTTACGGAGAGAAGGGTGGCTGGTGGAAAGCCTGGCAGCACCGCAAACAGAGCAGGCACCTGAATCATTCCTCCACCGCCAATAATAGAGTCGACCAGACCGGCAAATAAGGCGCGGGCAAGCAATAAGCTGAGGTCAAACACAGAGAGTTCAAGCATGGTGTCTATTAATCTTCTAGTTCTTTTGTATAGTGCTGAGCCATTTTAGAGGGCTTCCATTCTGGTGCATTTAGATTCCTTTGCTCGCCTTTCTGGTGATGAATAATCGAGTTCAAATGAAAGTCAATTCTGAAGGAGTCTCCTCATCAAGAGTGTATTTGCCTGCCGGACAAAGCTATGCTTGTTTATTGGATTTCTTTATTAGTAATTTCCCACATATTGAGCCAAGCGAGTGGTCTGCACGTTTTAGCGAAGAACTTGTGATGACTGCTGATGGGATCCCAGTCAAGGCTGGTGATGCCTATCTCCCCAATACGCATTTACTGTATTTCAGGCGCTTGGCGAGAGAGCCAGAAATTCCTTTTGAAGAGCGAATCCTATTTCAAGATGAGCATATCCTGGTTGCGGATAAACCCCATTTTTTGCCGGTAACACCAAGTGGTCTTTATCTTCATCAAACGCTACTCAATCGCCTAAAGAAAACAACGGGCATTCAAAATTTAAGTCCCATTCATCGGATTGATCGCGACACGGCTGGCCTGGTCATTTTTTCAGTCAATCCGAAGAAACGGGCGCAATACCAGAATCTGTTCAGAGATCGTGCAGTCAAAAAAGTCTACGAAGCGATTGCACCATTCTCAGAGGAGCTTATGGCTAAATTGCCGATGACCTATCAGAGTAGGCTAGAGGAATCCGAGCACTTTCTGCAGATGCAAGAGGTGGAGGGTGAGGTCAATGCTGATACCTTGATTGAATTGCTTGAGGTAAATAAACCCTGGGCTAAATATCGACTCACTCCCGGTAGTGGCAAGAAGCATCAATTGCGTTGCCATCTCAATAGTCTTGCTATTCCAATTCGGCACGATCAGATCTATCCCATTCTGACGCCTTACCAAGAGTATGATTTGGGCTTTTCAAAGTCCTTGCAGCTTTTGGCAAAAGTGCTTCGCTTTAAAGATCCGGTCACCGGTGTTGATAGAGAATTTATTAGCCAACGAAGCTTAAATCTTCGCACTGACTGATTGGTAGATTTCTTTAGCGCGGTTCTCTGAGTTGAATATTAAGAAGATCTATCACTTCTGCCCAGTCAGCATCTTTTAGCAGTTCTTCTCTCAAAAACGCTTTTTGATCTGCGTTCCAAAAGCTGGCTTCAGATATTACGGTTAAAGAATCTAAGGGTGCATGTGCTGCAATAAATTTTTTGATGGAAGCGCAGTCTGACGGTAAACCCAGTTGTTTGAATAAATCTGTGAGTGGGTGAAAGGTAGCATCCATTTGACAACTCCTGTTTTGCTTAACTGATTGCTTTTATACGCCTAAAAGAATTCTATGGCAAGCCTGATTCTGATGGGTGACTTGTGCTTTATTTTTGAAGGTATAAGATCTCCGTATGGATAAGGCTAGACTAGAGCGAGATAGTTTTGGGGAGATTGAAGTTCCTGCCAACAGTTTGTGGGGCGCTCAAACCCAAAGATCCTTGAGTCAATTTAACATCTCGACAGAGAAGATACCTCTTGAGTTTATGCGGGCACTTGCGCTGGTTAAAAAGGCCTGCATCTTGGTCAATGCCGACTTAGGCCAACTAGCAAAAATGAAATCCGAGCCTTTATTGCTTGCAGTTGATGAGGTTCTGTCGGGTTTGTGGAATAGTGAGTTTCCGTTGTCAATCTGGCAGACGGGTTCAGCCACTCAAACCAATATGAATATGAACGAGGTGCTTGCTAATCGAGCTACCCAATTAATGGGTAAAGGCCTTGATCACGAGCGATGCATCCATCCAAACGATGATGTAAATTTGGGGTCAATCCTCCAATGATTTGGTGCCCACTGCGATGCATGTAGCGACTGTCTGTCAGCTAGAGCATGTCCTTTTACCTTCCTTGGATGCGTTAATTTCTACTTTGGGGCTGAAGGAAAATGCTTTTGCCAAGATTGTCAAAATGGGTAGAACGCATTTGCAGGATGCCGTTCCATTAACTCTGGGCCAGGAATTTTCTGGTTATGTGGCTCAATTAAGGCTGGCTCGGCAGGCTATTGAGGTTTCTCTACCTCTTTTGTTTGCGCTTGCCATTGGTGGAACTGCTGTGGGAACGGGTATCAATACTCACCCAGAGTTTGGAGCCAGAGTTGCCAGTAGACTTAAAGATTTGACTGGAGCTCCTTTTAGTTCCGCGTCCAATAAGTTTGCAGCCCTTGCCGGTCATGAGCCCTTGGTCTTTGTGCATGGCGCCCTAAAGACTTTAGCAGTTGCATTGATGAAAATTTCTACCGATATTCGGTGGATGGCTTCGGGCCCTAGATCTGGTCTAGGGGAAATTACCATTCCTGAAAATGAGTCGGGTAGCTCAATCATGCCGGGCAAGGTTAATCCAACCCAGTGCGAAGCAATGGCCATGATTTGCTTTCAGGTGCTCGGAAACGATAGCACTATTGCTATGAGTGCTAGCTCGGGCAATTTTGAGTTGAATGTTTTTAAGCCTGTGATTTTGTATAACTTTTTACAGAGTGTGCGGATCTTGGGTGATGGAATGAAATCCTTTGATATCCATTGCGTTCAAGTTATTGAGCCTAATCTTGCCAGAATTGATCGGTTGATGAGGGACTCATTAATGCTGGTAACTGCTTTAAACCCCCATATTGGGTATGACAAAGCGGCGGCTATTGCCAAGTATGCATCTGAGAAAAACATTGGATTGCGGGGCGCGGCAATTGCCAGTGGCTGGGTTACTGAAGCCGAGTTTGATCAGTGGGTTAATTCTCAAAAGCGCTTCTAAAAATACTTTTTTGCCAGTTGAATTACCTTTTAAAAAGAGTAAAGTGAAACTAAAGGGTGAAAGTAATCTGTGCTGATTTTTTGAAAGGTGTTGTTATGACTACCGAAAACAATAAAGTTGCTGTTGGGGCACTCAATAAAATTATGGAGTTGGAGTTAGCTGGTGTTGTGAAATACACCCACTACTCTTTAATGGTATTTGGTTATAACCGCATTCCGATTGTTTCCTGGTTAAAAGGGAATGCGACAGAAAGCTTGGATCACGCTCATAAAGCTGGAGAACTTGTGACTTTATTGGGCGGTCATCCATCACTCAGAATCGGTGCCTTGTTAGAAACAGAGCGGCATGATATTGGCGATATTTTGCGAGAAAGCTTGGAGCACGAAACACTCGCATTGTTAGCGTATTACGATTTATTAAAAATTGCCACTGCAACTCACCCAGGCACCAATGGTGTTCAGTCGGTTTTGTTGGAGGAATATGCTAGAGAAATGATTGTGTTAGAGGAGGTGCATTTAGATGAGGTAAATAAAATGCTGAGAAATCCGGGCGATATCAGATCCTTTGTTAAGTAAATAAAGTGGAGGCCGAGATGGCTGATATGCAAATAGCGGTGATAGTAGGAAGTCTTCGAAAAGAGTCGCTCAACAGACATTTGGCTGACGCCATTGTTAAGATGGCCCCCTCTAATGTCACTTTTCAGTTTGTTGAAATTGGCAATTTGCCCCTTTATAACCAAGACGATGATGAGCGCCAAGCGGAATCAGTGCGGAAATTAAAAGCAGAGATTTATCAATCTGACGCGGTGCTATTTGTCGCTCCATAGTACAACAGGTCTATTCCTGGTGTTTTGAAAAATGCACTCGATCATGGGTCTAGGCCTTATGGGCAAAAAAGCCTGCAGCCATCATTGGAATATCTCCAAGCCCGGTTGGCACTGCGATTGCTCAATTACATTTAAGAGGAATTTTGGCCGTTTTGGATATGCCAACTCTGTGCCAGCCAGAAATGTTTTTGCAAATGAAGGATGGTTTTTTTGACGACTCTGGTTTTCTAAATGAGGCTAGTCGAAAATTTATCAAGGGTTGGCTAGATCGATTCTTAAGCTGGGTCTCCACTAATAAAGTGGCTTAATATTTTGTCTACATCAACAAAGTCGAACTTCAGAGCTCGCCATCATGAGAGCGACAGGGAAGAGCCTGCTCGCATAGCCGTGGGAATCATGATGGTACGCGGGCTTGAGCCGGAGTTTTCCACTGAAGTGCGGGAGCAGTTAAATCAAATTGATGGACCGGCAATCGAGCATGATCCCTCAATAGCAGACTTAAGAAGTTTGCCTTGGTGCTCTATTGATAACGATGATTCAAAGGACTTGAATCAGTTAACGGTCATGAAGAAGGCCAATCATGGTGGGTAGAATCTGTTGGTAGCTATCGCAGATGTGGATGCATTGGTGATGAAAGATTCTCCGATTGATGAGCATGCTTTGATGAATACGCGATCGGTTTATACATCGGCAAGAGTTTTTCCGATGTTGCCCCTGAAACTCTCACATAATCTGAGCTCGCTAAACCCTGGGGAAGACCGCCTAGCCCTTGTTTGTGAAATGCATTTTTCTAAAGAGGGTGCGCTGGAAAAGTCCCTTATTTATAGGGCGCTAGTGCATAACCGTGCCCAGCTTGCATATGATGCAACTTCAGATTGGCTGGAGGGGAATGGCGATCTTCCAAAATCCGCTTTGGCAGTAGCAGGCTTGGATGCTCAGTTGAGAAAGCAGGATGCGCTTGCGAAAGTACTAAGAGTTAGGCGCCATGAAAGCGGGTCATTGGAGTTTGATATTTTTCAGCCAAGAGCAAGCTTTGTGGATGAGGCGATTTCAGAAATTAAACAGCAACCCCATAATCGAGCTCGCCAACTTATAGAAGAATTCATGATTGCGACCAATGGATGCACTTCTCGATTTCTTGCAAATGCCGGTATTTACTCCATTCGAAGGGTTGTACGCTCCCCTGAAAAGTGGCTAAGAATAGTTCGACTTGCCTTGGACTATGGATATGTTTTGCCAGATCAGCCAAACGCTCAAGTCCTGGAAAAATTTTTAGCGAAGCAGCATCGTGAAGATCCAATTCGATTTCCAGATTTATCCTTGGAAATCGTCAAATTGATGGGGTCTGGAGAATATATTGCTGAAAAGCCATCAGAACATCCTATAGGTCACTTTGGTTTGGCTGTGAGCGATTATATGCACTCAACCGCTCCTAATCGGCGATATCCCGACATCATTACCCTGCGCTTGATTAAATCAGTGCTGGCTGGAAAGTCGGCCCCTTACACCATTCAAGAGCTGAAGTACTTGGCACAACATTGCACATTGCAAGAAGATGCCGCTAGAAAGGTGGAGCGTCAGTTGCGTAAGTCAGAAGCTGCTCTACTGCTCAAGCCCAGGGTTGGACAAAGCTTCGATGGGGTTATTTCCGGGTTTAATGACAAGGGTACATGGGTACGGATTTTTGATCCACCTGTAGAGGGTAAGCTGCTGAATAGTATTGACGAGTATCCATTGGGCACTCTATTGCGTATGAGGTTGGTATACACCCATGTGCAACTCGGCTTTATCGATTTTGCCCCCATCTAAGTAGTCATTCCCAGCTTGGGGATGGGCTGTGGAAAATAGACATTGCTCTACTAGTCGGTGAGGTACTTTTGTTTTTTTTGCTTTCGATCTGATTGCCAATAGCTCAACTATCAGGGAGAAAGTCATTGCAAAGTAAACATAGGAGCGTGGTATTTGAACATCCATACCCTCAGAAATGAGTACCACTCCAACAACGATTAAAAATGACAGCGCTAATAGTTTGATGGATGGGTGGCGATACACAAAGTCCCCGATCACTTGTGCGGTAATCAGCATAATGAGGATTGAGGCCAAAATTGCCGAGATCATAATGGGAATTTGATTAACTAACCCCACTGCAGTAATCACGCTATCCAGCGAAAAGACCATATCCAAAAGTCCAATTTGTAAAATTGTTCCCCATAGCAAGCTTGACTTATGTCCGGCGCTAAGTATGGCGCCCGATCGAAAGTTACGCTCTTTGGATGGCCTCTCCGGGGCTTCGACTTCTAAATAAATTTCCCTTGCAGCCTTCCACAACAGAAATAACCCACCCGAGAACAGCAATAATTTTTTTCCTGAGATTGCTTCCCAAAAGATTGTAAAGATGGGTTGCGACAGTGATATTACCCAGGAGAGGTCCAACAATAGGGAGATTCTTGAAATGAGTGCAAAAAGTAAGCCAAATCGTCTTGCGCGATTCCTAAGGTCTTTGGGCAGCCTATTTGAAAGCACGCTGATAAAGATGATGTTATCAATCCCTAGCGCAATCTCTAAAGCAGTTAGGGTTAGAAATGCAAAAACCGTATCAAAGTTAATTGAATGAAATTCCATATCTAGTTTTGGTTGCTTAGCATGTCTTCAGTGTATACAAGGCTGGACAGTTTTTCTAGAATGGCATATGGTTAATAAATATGAGTGATTCTATTCGTAGAGGGGTGGCAAGATGAGTTGGTTTGAGTCGAAGTGGTTTGAGATGGCTAAGCACATTATTTTGGCAGCGCTGATACCGCTTATAGCTTTGGCTCTTCAGTGGACTTTTTGGCATGAAATTTCCCCTTTTGTTTGGTTTCTCTTTTTTCCGGCTGTATTTTTTAGCGCCCGGTTTAATGGGTTTTGGTGTGGCATTCTAAGTACTTTAATTAGTACAGCGATTGTTTGGTACTTCTTTATTCCCCCCCCCAGCTCAGTTGGGAAATCGCGAATCCGAACAATATGTATTCTGTCGTATCGTTCTTGATAATGGGGTATTTTTTTAGCGAATCTCAAGCTAGATTAGCGCGCGCTAAATTAACAGCGAAATCATTTCTTTCCGAAACGAAAGAGGCTAACGAAAAAATTACCGTTCTTTACAAAAAACCTTAGAACTTGATGAATTAAAGACGAATTTCTTTGCGAATATGAGTCATGAAATTCGCGCGCCAATGAATGCAATCCTGGGATTGACTTATTTATTAAAAAGGCATTCGCCCACTCCAGAGCAAGATGAGTGCTTAGACAAGATTGCCAATGCCAGTAGGCATCTCCTCTCAATCATTAATGATATTTTGGATTTTTCTAAGATCGAGGCTGGCAAATTTTTACTTGAAAAGGCAGCGTTTCCAGCAAGCGCTGTTTTGGACCATACGCGCTCACTGCTAGAGGAGGTTGCTGCAGCTAAAGGCCTTGTATTTGAGGTTAGCTACAACAATACTCCGGTTTGGTTAGTTGGCGATCAAACTAGATTGCGCCAAGCGCTCCTGAACTATGCAGGAAATTCGATTAAGTTTACCGAGCATGGAAAAATTATCCTTAACGCGCGCTTGGTAGAAGACTATGGTGATGAGGTATTGATTCGTTTTGGGGTCACCGATACCGGAATTGGTATAGCCCCAGAAAAAATTCCTGAGTTATTCCAAGCATTCAAACAGGTGGATTCTTCTACTACTCGTAAGTATGGAGGGACTGTCTTGGGGCTTGCGATTACACAACGCCTGGCTAACCTCATGGGTGAAACGGTTGGCGTAGAGAGCGTGCTTGGAGAAGGAGGCACCTTTTGGTTTACCGCACGGCTGGGCAAGGGAAGTCCAGCAGGGGCGGTCAAGGTCGACAACGCTGAACTTGCCCTGAAGTCTCAACATTCTGGTGCATATGTTCTATTGGTAGAAGATGATCTGATCAACCAAGAGGTAGCTCGCACTTTGCTGGTGGATGCAGGATTGCGAGTGGATATTGCTGGAGATGGAAAGCGGGCAGTAGAAAAAGTGTCGGCTACAAACTATGATTTGGTGCTGATGGATATTCAAATGCCTGTGATGGATGGTATTGAGGCAACCAGATTGATTCGCCAGATGCCCAATAAATCTACCTTGCCTATTCTTGCTTTAACAGCCAATATTTTTGAGGAATATCGTCAGCGCTGCGCCGAGGCCGGTATGAATGATTTTGTTGCCAAACCAGTGGAGCCTATGGCGTTATTTGCCACAATACTCAAATGGCTGCCTGAGTCCGCCGGAGTGGCTTTGAACATTCTGACCCCAGTTTATAAGGCTGAAGTGAATTCTGATCAAAACCAAACTGATTTATATGCTCGTCTTATTGATATTGAAGGAGTCGATGTTAATAAAGGGCTTACATGCGTTAATGGGAAAATCGAAAAATATTGGGGCTTGCTTAAGGACTTTGTTACCTTGCATCGGGATGACATTGGCAAATTGAATTCTTTGATTGCCTCGCATGTTGTTGGGGAGCCTTTGCGTATTGCCCATACCTTAAATGGCTCTGCTGATAATTTAGGCCTAACCCAAATTCAATCGGCTGCAGCAAAGCTGGAGGTAGATCTGGGGGAAGGGCACGCTGATGTTTTGATGCTTGCTCGTGAAATTGAGGCATCATTAAAGACTCTAGAGAAAAGGGTTGCTGAAATTGCTAAAGATGATGAGGGTGTTTCAGTCGAGGCTAATTTTGAGTTAGCCATGCAGACCTTGCTAGAGCTCGAGCCACTATTAAAGGTTGATGACTTTAAAGCAAGTCAAAATTTTAGAGAGAACCGTCCATTAATGAGGGCCAGCACTGATAAGATGTTAATGGCCAACTTGGAAGGCGCCATGAATAACTATAACTTTCCAAGCGCTCTGTCGATCATCTCTGAAATTAAGCCGAGATTAAACGAATCAATAAGGGTTTTAAAAGAATGACCATGAATGATGGTAATGTCGTGCAGCCTACAGTTTTAGTGGTTGATGACAATCCAGACAATATGACGGTAGTGAGTGATTTGTTGATGCCGTTTTATAAGGTAAAGGTTGCCCCCTCAGGGTCGAGGGCGCTAGAGATAGTGTTCATCGATCCATTGCCCGATCTGATTTTGCTTGATGTAATGATGCCTGAAATGGATGGCTATGAGGTAATTAAACATTTCAAGGGGGATCTGAGAACCAAAGATATTCCAGTGATTTTCTTGACCGCCATGGATTCCGCGAGAGATGAGGAAAAGGGGTTGAAATTGGGTGCTGTGGATTATGTGACTAAAGCCTATACACCCTTCTATATTATTGTCTAGAGTCGTCATTCAAATTGAGTTGAAGATGGCTCGGAATGCGTTGGAAAATCAGAATGTTAGCTTGGAAGCTGAAGTGGCTAGGCGTATGGCGGAGAACGAAGCGATAAAAAATGCCACGATTAGTTCGCTTGCAGTTTTGGCTGAGATACGAGATATCGAGACGGGGAGCCACTTATTGCGAACCTCCCTCTATGTAAAAACCCTTGCCAAGATTTTGCAAAAAAATCCGCGGTTTACTTTGATCTTGACCGATCATGAAATTGATCTCATGGGTAAATCGGCGTCATTGCATGATATTGGTAAGGTTGGCATTCCGGATAACATCCTATTGAAGCCAGGAAACCTGACCGAGGCGGAGTTCGTGGTAATGAAGACCCATGCTTGGCTTGGGGCTCACGCAATCGAAATGGCCCAGCAAGCCTCGCCTATTCGCCTAGAGTTTTTATTCATGGCGAAAGAGATTGCTCATTGGCATCATGAGAAGTGGGATGGTTCCGGTTATCCTGATGGTCTTAAGGGGAATGAAATTCCCATTTCAGCAAGGTTAATGGCAATAGCCGATGTTTTTGATGCCCTAACATCAAAGAGGCCTTATAAAGAGCCTTTTTCCTACGATAAGGCTCGCGAATTCATGCAAGCTGGACGATGCTATCACTTTGATCCAGTGTTATTGGATGAATTTTTGGCTAACTACCCTCAATTTGTAGGTATAGCTGAGAAATATAAGGATGAGCCTATTCATGAATTTAGTGCTGAGTAAGGGCCACTGCTAAATTAAGAAGATGACTTGATGGGAATTGCGGAATCTAGATCGGCGGCAACAAGTGGCGCTGCTGTTGGTAGCAGTATTTTGCCAAGACTGATCATTATTGCTATGGTGTTTCTGGGTTCGATTCTGTCTTTCAGTATGGAGCCGATTGTTGGTAGGCTAATAGCCCCTTTTTTTTTGGTGGGGCCGTACATCTTTGGACGGTAAGCCTGATGGTTTTTCAGGCCTTGTTATTTTTGGGCTATCTCTATGCTCATCTGCTTGCTCCTCGCTTGGGGGTTTGGCATCTCTTGGTTTTATTGCTTCCCTTATTGCAATTTACTTCAGAGGTCTCGCCAAATGCCCCAACAATCACCTTAATTTTTGCGCTGATCGGGCAAATTTCCATTCCATTTGTGGTGCTGAGTACGACGGCTGTTGTGGCTCAAAGTTGGTGGTACTCTGCAAAAAAAGGTAGCAACAATACGCCTCCGTTTTTTCTGTATGGAGTATCCAATTTTGGCGCAATGATTGCGCTTTTGGCATACCCCTTTTTAATAGAGCCTATTTTTGGAATAACGATCCAACGCTGGATATGGAGTATTGGATATTTGTTCTATGTGGGCTTAACGATATCCATATGGTATTTATTGGTGCCTCAGAAGCTAATCTTGAAAAGGGAATTAGTTGCCACTCGGCCATACTTTCTCCCAACTATTTTTAGATGGCTATTGTTGGCAGCCATTCCTTCGGGATTCTTATTGGCAACCACCAATTTTCTCACCATGGAAGTGGGGTCCTTTCCTTTGGTTTGGATTTTTCCATTAGGGCTTTATCTCAGTAGTTTTACTTTGGCATTTCGTGAAAATGAGTTGAGCATTTTTCGTCTTGGGCAATTTTGAATTGTTGAGATCGGTCTCATTGCCTTGCTCTCAACAAAATTGAGTTTGGGGTTTGGTTTCCTCTTAATCGCATTGCTCGGCTCATTTTTTCTCTTATGTTTGATTGCAAATAGAGCTCTTTACGACTTGCGACCCCATCCAAGTCAATTAACTGCCTTTTATCTCATCATTGCTTTTGGCGGGTGGATTGGTGGCATGCTGGTGAGCACAGTGGCGCCACTGGTTTTTGTTGGGTTGCAAGAGTATCCAATTACAGTAATAGGCATTGTGTTGTTGAGCTTGCCATCTGGTTGATTTGGTGGCAAACGGCATCTAGACCAAAAGGGTATTTCAGATTGCTGTTGTTGGTGACGGGGGTAACTTTGCTCGGAATATCGTATTGGGAGCAAGATTCTGCAGCCTTTTCTATACGTAATTTTTATGGCATTTTTAGGGTGATTGATTACCCAGGTAGCGATAAATTGCCAGCACATCGCATACTAGTTCACGGCAAAACTATTCACGGTTCCCAATTTCTAGATCCAGGACAACAGGGCGAGCCCTTGGCTTATTTCTATAACGGGGGCGCTTTGGAGGAAGCAATGTCGTTACGCAATCACAATCAAGCTACGGCAATGATTTGTCTTGGGGCTGGCGATGCACTGGCGTGGTTTAAAAAAGGAGAGGATCTTACGGTATTTGAGATTGATCCTGATATAGAGCGGGTTGCTAGAGATTGGTTTATCTTTATTCGAGATAGTCGGGCGCATATTGAAATTCAGATAGGGAATGCTCGTCTCAATTTACGAAATGAAGTACTGGCAAAGAAAAAAGTATGGGTCAATCATGATTGATGCTTTTTCTGGAGACGGAATACCGCTACATTTAATCACTTTAGAGGCTTTGAATGTTTATCTCTCAAGACTGTCTCAAGATGGAATAATGGTATTTCACATATTCAATGAGTATTACGACCTCATCCCTGTATTAAAAGCAGCATCTCAGGAGCGTGGATTGGAGGCAAAGGCAACTACTTTAAGTAGAAACAATTCTAATCCATTGAAGATGGACTCCATGGTTGTG
Organism: Polynucleobacter necessarius; assembly: GCA_900095165.1. Lineage (GTDB taxonomy): Bacteria > Pseudomonadota > Gammaproteobacteria > Burkholderiales > Burkholderiaceae > Polynucleobacter > Polynucleobacter necessarius_J. The sequence goes on from LT606947.1 coordinate 261,834, forward strand.
GTGTTTGCGCGAAATCCAGATCAAATAAAGTCTCTTCAATTGGACCAAGGGTGGCGAGTCCTAAAGAGTGGGGATGGAGTCTCACGCTTCCAAATTTGGACTGATGATTATGTGAATATTCTCAATCCCCTTCTAGAAAGAAATCTAAGTCCAAAAATTAAATCTTGGATTGGATTTAATGAAACTCAAGGAATGCTCCAATAGCTTTGGCGATTTTAAATAGACTTCGTCTTGTGGCCCGCAGCCAAAACAAACTAAAATATTCATTAATACATAATTGATTAGAAGTGTCTGTGGAAAATAAGCAAAAGAAGCGCCTAGCTGTCGCTCCAATGATGGAATGGACTGATCGTCATTGCCGCTCCTTTCATCGGTCACTTACTAAGGAGGCTGTTCTTTACGCCGAGATGGTGACTACTGGTGCGCTCATTCATGGGGATGTGCCACGCCATCTAGATTACTCCCAAGATCAACATCCAGTTGTATTGCAATTGGGCGGCTCAGAGCCTGCTGATTTAGCTAGGGCCGCTGAGTTGGCGCAGAAGTGGGGCTATGACGAGATTGACCTGAACTGCGGGTGTCCATCAGAGCGTGTGCAGCGCGGTGCCTTTGGGGCCTGTTTAATGTCTGAGCCTGCCTTGGTGGCTGACTGCGTTAAAGCCATGAAGGGCGTGGTTGATGTGCCAATTACGGTGAAGCATCGTCTTGGCCTTGACAATATGGACGCCGCAAACTCCGAGCAAGACTATCAATTTACATTGAACTTTATCTTGGCAGTTGCTGATGCTGGCGCAAGTCAGGTCACTATTCATGCGCGTAATGCAGTGCTCAAGGGTTTATCTCCAAAGGAGAATCGTAGTAAACCGCCATTACGTTATGAGCTTGCAGTCAAACTTCGATTGGATGCTCAGAAAGAATTTCCAGATTTGAAAGTGTTGCTCAATGGCAGACTGGAGAGTAATGAGCAAATTGCAGCCCATTGGAATGATTTTGATGGCTTCATGGTGGGAAGGGCGGCTTATCACTTTCCTGCAATGCTATTGGGTTGGGACGATTTGATTTCTACTAATGGCGAGGCTGCTGGCTACTTATTTAGCGAAACAGAGTGGCATCGCATACAAATTGCATTAGTTAAACAGGTGCAATCTTGGTTTGAGGAGTGCCGGGTCATGAAAAAACCTTTCTATATTGGCGTATTTACCAGGCATATTCTGGGATTGGCTCACGGCAGGGCAGGTTCTCGTTACTGGCGTCAGCGTCTGTCGGATCACCATGCTTTGGCGAGGGTTCAAAGCAAGGCTGCCATTGCAGATTTCTTTCTAGATGCCAGTCTAACACTAGGGGATTGGGCAGCTTTTGAGTTTGAGGGGGTCTAACTGATTGGGTAAATACAGTCTTTTTGACAGGTTTTTGGCTCAAAAGCTATAATCTTGGATCTACGATGGCGGACGTAGCTCAGTTGGTAGAGTCCCAGATTGTGATTCTGGTTGTCGCGGGTTCGAGCCCCGTCGTTCGCCCCATGTATGTAGATAACTAAAGGTTCCCATGGGAACCTTTATGTTTTTATGGCGCCTGTTTTCTTTTTGAAGGATTCCAATGCCTTTGGGGCAACAGCCACACTCACCATTGATGGTTTCAGTATTAACTTATGCGCATGCCATAGGGATAGCCTTGCTTTCGATTGGGTTGTGAAAATCCTAGGTTTATGATGATTGCATGGAATACTCAAATTCTCAGGGTTGAAGTCAGAGTCGGAATCGCTAAGCGTTAATTCTTTCTACAGCCTTTCATGGCCGCTGATTCTTGGGTTTATTGTCTGCACTGGATTGCTTTTCTTTACCACCTGGCAGACATCTGTCGATCCTGATGCCTACATGCATCTAGTGATTGGAAGATGGATGCTTGAGCACTGGTCCATTCCTCGGGTGGATATTTATCTCACTCATTAGCAGGTCAGCCTTGGGTGGCTCATGAATGGATGTCCGAGTGTATGTTTTCGGTGGTTTATGCGCTTGGGGGTTGGACGGCATTAGTGTTGATGATCGCATTGTCCTTGGTGCTTACCCTTGCCGTCTTATTAAGATTTCTGTTGCACCGGGTTCCCCCTATCTATGCCATTCTTTTTGCAGCCTTAGCGTATTCTGCATTGGTAAGTCATGTATTAATTAGGCCCCATGTGCTCTCTTGGCCCATTCTGCTTATTTGGGTTGCCTCGCTGATTAATGCGTCAGAGAAACAAGTGAGGCCACCATGGCACTTACTGGTCTTGATGGTGTTTTGGGCGAATTTGCATGGCAGTTTTGTATTCGGCTTGGCTATCGCCATTCCCCTGGGTATACAGGCTTTGTGGATGGCACCAGCATCTAGCCGCCGTACATTACTCAGATCATGGATCTTATTTTGAGTGCTGAGCGTAATCAGCTGTCTAATAACCCCGCTAGGTTGGCAAGGTCTACTATTCCCATTTTCCTTGTTGAAATTATCTCATCTTTCCGCCATTAATGAATGGATGCCATATTCATTTTCTAGTCTTGGCGATCTTGAGATTGTGATGCTGGCTTATCTATTTTTGGCTTTACTTGGGTATATTGAGCTAAATCCAATCTATGCTTTAATAGTGGTGGGTTTACTGCATCAAGCCTTGATGCACAATCGTTATGCTGCTATTTTTGGGTTGATTATTCCCCTGCTGATTGCCAAATCGTTTGGCGCTCGATACCAATTTCTTCAAGGATCTCATGAGGGGATTGAGTCCTCTCCTATGGATTTATTCTTTGAGCGCCTTTCTGGTCCTGCGAGCAAAAAGGTCGTACTGGTAAGTGGCATTCTCATTTTGAGCTTGGCAATTTTTATCTCAAGGACGCGCCATCATGAGTCATCAAAAGTGGTTCACCCAATTGCAGCTGTAGATTTTGTGAAGCATGCAGGTATTTCGGGCTCTGTTCTGAATGCATATGAGTTCGGCGGCTACTTAATTGATCAAGGGATTCCTGTATTTATTGGTGGTAGGGCCGATTTGTACGATAAAAAAATATTGGGGCCCTATTTGGCTGCGGCGAGGGATGGTTTTCCAAGCGCATTAGATATTGTGACTAAGGATTTTAAAATTAGCTGGGTTTTGATTCGACCAGATTCGCCTGCAAAAGACTATTTCGAATCCCGTAGTCAGTGGAAGAATGTGTATGAGGACAAGGTTGCAACAGTCTTTGTTTTGCAGTCCTCCCAAAGCAGCGGCAATGAGTTGTCCAGAAAATAGCGCCCATGAACATACATCTTCGCCTTAGTTCCGCCGGCCAGGTTTTGGCTCTAATAAGTATTGCGTTTTCCTTGTCTGGTTGCGATAAATTGAACTTGTCAGAATACTGGCTGTGTAGCGGCAATTCTCAGCAGATTGTTCTAGATTCTGGTGACGCGGTGCTGGAAAAGTATGGGGGTGATGACCCGCTGATGTTGGAAATCTGGGGGCAGCATGTTTACCGGTTTTTGCAAGGTAGTTTTAGTGGCGTCTACCTAATCTGCGCTAGCAATGCACAGATGAATGCCGCCTTTCCCAACATTGAATTTCGAATGCTTGAATGTCAATGGGCAACAGATTTTTATCGCGCCGGCATTTTCAATAGGCATAGCGGAGAGTTATTGATGCGAGACTATCGCAAGTATGGAGATCGGGTCGTTCAGAGTGAGGGTCGTTATCAATGCCATAAAAAAGGCCGCTCTTTTAATTTCGCGGAATTTAATCATGTCTAAGCGCAGAGTTTCATTGCCATTGATTTTTGCCATAGCCATCAGCCTGGAGTTGCCGCTTATCCTCGCTTTTGCCTGGATGACTGGAGATTATTCGACCCATCGCTTTGACGTTCGGCCTATTTCAGAGTGGCTCATTAATTATCAAGCAGGCTTTGTAAGGCGGGGTTTGGCAGGTGAAATACTATTGCAGTTTTTTGGGTCAAATGGAGTGGTTAGACCCTTGTATGTCATTATGTTTTGCTCTTACATTTTGTATGTGATTTTGTTTCTCCTGGTGTATTGGAGGTCGGGAGTAGCTAATAGCAAGGCACTATTAGTCGCGATTTTCATTCAGGGTGGAATTTTTCATATGGGCATGAGTGCTGATTTTTACACTCGCAAGGAAAATCTTTTCCTGATATTTTTTGCTGCCCAGTGCTTAATGTATTTCCAAATTCGTTTGACCTCAGCGGCTAAGAAAAAATCATGGATCGGCATTTACTTGCTGAGTTTATTTCTCGTTTCCCCAGTGTTGGTCTTAACGCACGATGCCTACTTTTTTATGACTTATCCCATATCAGCACTTTTGCTTTGGGTGCTTGTTCTGGAGCACCCTGAGTTTCGGTGCTTGCGGGTGGCATCTGTTTTGCTGTTTTTTGAGGTATTGCTAACATTTTTGCTATGCACCCACTTTCATGGCGATTTTTTATGGCACAAACAATTTGGGATTCATTGCCGTTCGTAGATCGATTACTCTTATCCCCTAGCGGGCCATATTCTGCTTTTGGGGCCATTAGCTCGCTTGGTTGGGGTTTGGATCAGCATCTCACTACTATTTACGGAGTCTTCAGTTCCGGCGGAATTTTCGTTTGGTTATTTTTTGGCTTTGGCAACCCGCTTGTCTTAATCTATATTTTTTCCGCTATTCAGCCCGCAACGATTAAGGGGGCGTCTTCGCAGTACCTGCGCTGGGTGTTAATCGGTTTTTTGTTCTGACCCCCATGTTTGCGCTCGCGAGTGATTGGGGCAGGTGGCTTGCGTCAATGAGTAGTCAGCTCATCTTATTGATGTTTACGCTACAGCGCTCAGAATTAAGTCGAAGACCCGAAGGTTCACCGATCTTGACGGCCTTGGCCAGCCGCATTACCTTGCTGTCGGGGTCTGTGTTATTCGGACTATCCCTAATATATGGTTTGGCATTTCGGATGCCAGAGTGCTGCGCTTTTTACGCTGACATTTTCCCGCCCTATGGCGCTTATTTTGAACTCCTGAGATTTAAGTGAAAGGGGTTTGGTGAGCCACTGCTGCTTTTTATTGATATAAATCAATTTTTTGTAGTCTATTTTTGCCAAATAGAGTTAATACTAAATTATTGATTTTAATATCATAAATAGTTCATCTGAAGTTATTAACAAAGGGGTTAGTTATGTTGAAAAAAATCCAGTCGTTTCTCTCAAATTTCGTTAGAAATGAAGATGGTGTTACAGCGATTGAGTACGCCTTGATTGCCGCTCTTGTTGCCGTGGTGATTATTGGCGGCGCTACGCTCTTGGGTACTAATTTGAATGCTCTATTTACTACTATTGTTGACAAGATTTAATTAATGCCCCTCAATGCCCGAGTGGGTGTTGAGGGTTCTCCTTGTGGTTAGGCCCTTTGGGTGTGTGCTTTAAAGCACTTCAGTTTTTCTTTGCGTACTCTATGTATGGATATGCGGAAAGTAGAGTTCTATGTCAGCAGCTTTTCCGTTTTTGCTTGTCATGTCACTGGCGACAATATCGGATTTTGCAACTAAGCGAATCTCCAATTACTTAATTTTGCTTGGGTTGTCTGTTGGCTTGTTGATGGCTTACATCAATGGCGGCATCGGTGCGCTAGGTGGATCTCTGCTAGGGATGATTGTTGGTTTATTAGTGTTTATTTACCCTTATATGAAGTTGTTCATCGGTGCTGGCGATGTGAAGTTGATGATGGTTTCTGGATCTTTTCTAGGCCCATATTTTGTGCTGTTGGCCGTGCCCTGTATACCTCCATTATTGGAGGCTTGATCGTAGTGCTGTATTTGGCTTACAAAGGTGTTTTATTTGAATCGGCCGGTAGGGCATTGAGATTTCGTTTTAGTGGCCTGTGCGCATTCCCTATGCCTTTGCTATTTCTCTCGGAGCCTGTTTGGCCCTCTTTCACTGCACTCAATTATAAAAATGCAAAATAGACGCATCTTCATTTCGCTGATTGCGGCCTCGGTCGTGGGCTTACTAGCTTTATTTATTGCTTCATTTGTCGTCAAGGATGAGGAAGCAAGTAGAACGTCCATGGTGGTTGCCGCTGCTGAGCCTATCCCAATGGGTATGCCAATCTCAAGCACTCAACTCAAGCTGATCCAGTCACCCGGGGAAAGCTTGCCCGGTGGAGTTGCGCACTTTATTGAAGAAATGGTTGGCAGAGTTCCGAAAGCAGACATTAAAGCAGGTGAAGTGATTTTTGATCGTATGCTCTATTCAGCATCTTTCTCGTCTGGCCTAGCATTTGCGATTTCTGCTGGTAAGCGGGCAATGGCAATGAATGTAAATGAAGTTTCTGATGTTGCTGGCTTTGTGACTCCGGGCGCATATTGATGTTTTATTTAGCAGTAAGGATGATTCAGGTCGATTTAGTTCGCGAATTATTATGCAGCGCTTATTGGTTCTCGCTATAGCGCAAGATCGTGCTGTTCCTGAGGATGTTAAGCCACGCCTAGTGAGCTCCGTTACCTTGGAAGTCACTCCTCAGCAGGCTGAAGTATTGGATGCTGCGCGCATGGCTGGAAGTTTGTCTCTTGTATTGCGCAATCAAACAGAGGGTTCTGCGCTTGGGGGGTCTTCTCAAACGCAAACCCACACCACTAGCGAAAATGGGGTTGAAGTGATTCGCGGTACAACTGTGCGCATGGAATCTGGATTGGGTCGTTAATATGAAAATGTTCAATAAAACTAGCGCTTGGCTTAGTCTTTTCACCTTTGCTTGGATGCTATTGGTGCCAAATTTCTTGTATGCGGCTAAGGCGCTGGTCTCTAAGGATGTCGGCAAGGTTTCTAGTATTGAGATCTCTTTGGGTAAATCCCGTTTATATAAGTATGCCAAGCCAATTACTCGAATTTCAGTTGGTGATGCCGCCATAGCGGATGTGATGGTGGTTAGTCAAAATCAAATTTACCTGCTTAGTAAAAAGGTGGGTTCGACCAATGTATTTCTTTGGCATGCCAATGGAAATCTTTCCACATTAGATGTTGCTGTAGGGGTCGATGCTGGCGCTCTTCAGACTTTATTGGCCAAACTTATTCCTGGTGAAAAAATATTCGTGCATCCTCAGCGGGAGAGTCCTTGGTCTTGAGTGGTCAGGTTTCGGACTCCATGAAGGTCCAGCAAGCGGTTCAAATTGCTCAGGAATACACTGGCAAGAAGGTTCTCAATATGATGACAACCGACCACTTACCCCAAGTTCTAATTGAGGTCAAAATCGCCGAGATTGATAAGGCTGTTGCCGACTCTTTGGGCGTTCAGGTGCAGGGCTCAAATTTTTCTTTCAATACGCTCAATGGCGCAGTAGCGCCATTGGGATTTGCTGCTAGTGCTAGTGGAACTGTGGGCTCTACAAATGCTTGGCTTCAAGCCCAGATTAATAGTGGTCTGATAAAGATTTTGGCTGAACCAAACATTATGGCTATTAGCGGTCAAGAAGGGGAGTTCTTTTCTGGAGGCATTGTATTTTTGCCGGTTCCGCAATCTACTGGAGCTGGTGGCTCAGTAATTACCTTGCAACCCCAGAACTATGGTGTGCGTGTTAAGTTCACTCCAACGGTTCTATCTGAAGGACGTATCAACCTGAAGGTAAGCCCACAGGTTTCAGAGGTGCAGACACAAGGTATTACGGTGAGCTCAGGTGGCTCAACTTCAGTGCTGCCTGCCATCACCACGCGCCAAGCTTCTACTACCGTGCAACTCTATGATGGCCAAAGTTTTGCCATTGGCGATTTAATCAAAAACAATGTTGCTGAAGTGATTAGTGCATTCCCTGGTTTAGCAAACTTGCCGGTATTGGGTGCTTTATTTAGGAGTGCTTCTTTCAAGGCTGATCGAAGTGAGTTGCTGATTGTGGTAACCCGACACATTGTTCAACCAGCAGCGAATAAAGTGGTTCTACCTACTGACAAATACATTCCCCAAACTCAGGTTGACTTCTTTGTTAATGGCAAGTTTGGAAGGCTCCAGGTCAGAAATTACAAATGAGGGGGCGCCAAATAATGAAGCCTAACTTTGACTTTAGGTTAATGTTAAAAATAATGACTGCCGCCGTGATCTTGACTGGACTCTCAGCTTGTCAGACCACTTGGGATGCCTCTCCTGATTTTGGTGAAACCGTTAACGATGCGGTTCAGGCTCAGTTGGTAAACCCAAAAGCACCAGTGGGAAATAAAAAGGTCACCAAAGGTCTTGATGGCAGTGCAGCAAAAAGTGCCGTTGATAACTATCAAAAATCTTTTGAGGTTAGGGCGCCAATTGGTAGCAGTGCTTATCCCACTGGATCGGCAGTTGGTACATCTTCTGGGGGTCGATAAATGAAAATTGCAGCTATTGCTAGTACTCCAGAATCCTTAGTCAGAATTAAGGAAGCCCTAGAGGACAGCGCTACTGATGATCAGTTTGTATTTTTAGAGCGTCGTGAAGGAGCTCTTGATGTCGATCGTCTAGACTTATTCTCGACCAATATCTTGCTGATTGATTCAGAGAACGTTTCTAAAAGCGATCTGAAAACAATTTCATCATGCACCAATGAGCATGCCAATCCAGCCATCATTTATGCGACTAGCAATCTTCGGGATGGGCAAATGCTGGAATTGATGCGCGCTGGTGTAATGGAGGTGATTAGTTCCCCCATTTCTCATTCAGAATTGCTAGAGGCAATTGAGCGCTTGAGAGCAAGGCGCTATATCTCCTCCTCGTACCGCCCAAGAGGAAAAATCCTCTCATTTATTTCGGCGAAGGGTGGGGCGGGCTCTACTTTTATTGCTGGCAACTTAGGTTATGCACTAGCTTCAGTATGCAAGCAAAAGGTATTGTTTATTGATTTGCATATGCAATTTTGTGACGCGACATTCTGTTTGCTTGAGGCAGCCGGTCCAAGTACCTTGACTGATGTTGTTAGTCAAACAGGTTTGGATTCAAGTGTGATTGCCTCGGCAACGACTCAGGTCGCTGAAAACTTTTGCTTACTTCAAGCGCCAGATAGTCCAGATAAGGCAGTAGGGATTAAGTCCCAGCATATTGATAATTTGCTAACGGTTGCCATTCAGGATTACGACTTTGTTATTGTGGATTTACCCAGGGAGATTGAGGCAATCAATATGAATGTCTTGGACAGGTCTGACAAGGTATTTGTAGTTTTCCAGCCAGTGGTGTCTTATATCAGAACGCTCGCCAAGGTATTGCATCTATTTAGCATGCTAGGCTATGAGTCGCGCAAGATTTCTACCGTATTGAATCGTATGGATAAGTCCGTAGCCATCTCGCTAGATAGGATGGAAGATGCAATTCAAAAACCAATTGATTGGGTCTTTCCCAATGACTTCATAAATGCAACTGAATCTGTCAATACTGGCATTCCTATTCAGAAGCTGCGCGAGAATATCCCCTTAAGTAATGCATTTACAGCAATGGCATACGATGTTGCTGGTATGAAGTTAGAAACTGTCACAGGCGGCTCTTGGTGGCAAAAGTGGTTCAATTAATTACTGGTAAATAAACATGTCATTGAGGGAAAGAATCCAGGGTAATTTGACCCGCGACTGGGCTGCGTTGGGCGAAAAGCACTTGATCGATGAGCGCATGCAGGGTGCCGCAAATCTTCGAGCTGTATTGCACGATCGCCTGCTTAAAACAATCGATTTGACTGCTGTTGACCGTATGCTCGATTCCGAGCTAAAGGCTTATCTAAAGACTTGTATTCAGAAGATTGTGGCCGACGACAAGATTGTCATAGGCGAAAACAATTTGGCGCATTTGGTATACGAAATTCAGAATGAAATTATCGGTCTTGGCCCGATAGAGCCCTTAATCTCCGACCTAAGTATTTCAGATATCTTGGTTAATAACTACAAAACTATTTTTGTGGAGCGAAAAGGGCGACTAGAACGAGCCAAAATTCAATTTGATAATGACGCGCACTTGTTGAAGGTAATAGAAAAAATTGTGGAGCGGGTGGGTCGTCGTATTGATGAATCAGGCCCCATGGTTGATGCCCGTTTGCCAGATGGTTCTCGTGTGAATGCGATTATTCCGCCATTGGCTTTGGATGGGCCAGCGCTTTCTATTCGTAGATTTTCTGAGGTGCCTTTATCTGTTGCCAACTTGATCGAGTATGGCTCGATGACAACTGAGATGGCTTTGATTATTGGCGCATTGGTAAAGGTTAAAACCAATATCCTGATTTCTGGGGGAGCTGGTAGCGGTAAGACAACCTTATTGAATGTGATGTCTGGATATATTCCCGACAATGAGCGGATCATCACCATTGAGGATGCTGCTGAGTTGCGTCTTCAACAGCCGCATGTGGTTCGTTTGGAAACACGGCCCCAGAATATCGAGAGTAAAGGTAAGGTGGGTCAGCGCGCGCTTGTTAAAAATACATTGCGTATGCGTCCAGATCGCATCATTGTTGGTGAGGTCCGTGGTATTGAGATGATCGATATGCTTCAGGCGATGAATACGGGCCATGAAGGATCTTTAACCACTATTCACGCCAACACTGCTCGTGATGCCTTAACCCGTCTAGAAAATATGGTGGGCCTTGCTGGTGTCAATGTAATGCAAAAAGCATTGCGTGAATAAATTGTTTCAGGTATCTCTGTGATTATTCAGGTGGCACGTTTAAGTGATGGCCGTCGAAAAATTATGAGTATTCAAGAAATCACTGGTATGGAAGGTGATGTTATTACCATGCAGGAAATCTTCTGTTTTGAGCAAACAGGTGTGGCACCAGATGGAACGGTGCTGGGTCACTTTAGAGCAACTGGTATTCGTCCTCGCTTCGCAGATCGACTTCAAGCCCGTGGGGCGCCATTGGCAGACTATCTATTTGATCCGAGCAGAATTAAGGAGCGCTAGATGAACTTTCAGTTCATCTTTACCGTTTTTGCATTTGCTGCCTTTTTACTGGGTATCTCCTATGCAATCTATTCCTATGTGAGATTGCGCTTTAGTCGAGAGCGCTTGCGTTTAGAAAGACGGCTTGATGCAATTACCGCAGAAAATGCTAAGTTAAAGTCAAATCCATCGGATTCTCTGCCGTTCAGCACTATTCCTAAGCTAGACGCTTGGATGAAGCGGTACTCAACATTTGTTTGGCTTTATGAGTCCATACAAAGGCTGAAATGGAGCATTCATACAGATCAATTTATTTTTCTAGTTGCAGGCTTGTTTTTTATCACTGATTGGGTGTTGATAAAGCTAGGCGCATCATTTTTACTTTCCTCCCTGTTTTCATTTAGCGTAGCCTCCTCGCCCTTTATCTATTTGATGGTTTCTCTATCGGAGCGGCAGACAAAATTAGAACGGCAACTCCCAGAAATTTTAGATTTTATTGCTCGTGCAATGCAGGCTGGGCACACCTTCGTTAGCTCGCTCCAGATGGCTGCGAATGATTCTCAAGAACCTATTGCTTCAGAGTTTCAAAAGACATTCCAAGAGATTAGCTTCGGGAGATCAGTTCAAGACTCTATGTCTGACTTATCCAGGCAAATTGACTGTGCGGAAATGCGCTATTTTGCTGTTGCTGTATTTGTTAATCAGGAAATCGACGGCAATTTAGCAAGCTTAATTAAGGGCGTGGCTAAGCTAATACGTGAGCGATTGCGCACTAAGATGTTGTTGCATGCAATGACAGGTGAGGCTCGTGCCTCAGCATGGATTCTGAGTGTGCTGCCTTTTGTAGTGGCGTTAATTATGTTCGTAGTGAGATCTGACTTTATTGTGCTGTTGTGGAGTGAGCCAGCAGGTAGAACTATGGTTGGATACAGCTTGCTACTGATGTTTTCTGGTATTTTTTGGATGCAACGCATGGCTAAGATTAGGGTCTAGGCAAAATCATGGAGACTATTCGAATTCTTGTCTTTGTCTTGTTGTTTGTACTGATCACCAGTGCGAGCTACTACATCATTATTCGTTACTTTACCGAGCATATTGTTCATCGCCGACTTGGTGTTATTCGCTCTGAAATCGTAGATGAGCTCAATCCAATGGCAACTCGCCTGGATAAGCTATCCAAAGTTATTCTGGTTAAATTAATCCACTTCTTTATGCTGGAGGAAGACTGGGAAAACTCAGAGATCCGTAGGCGATTTATGGGTGCTGGCTATTATCGGGAGCTGGACGCCTTAATTTTCTTTGGCTTCAAAACTATCCTGACGCTTGTTTTACCGGTTTTGTATATCATTGCCGCCCTCATTGTTGGGTCTTCAAATTCGTTCTTAAGTATTGTGTCTATCGCAGTCTTATTTTCCGGTTTGGGCTATTACCTTCCTGATATTTGGTTATCTAGAAAAAGTACTGCTCGCCAGCGACAAATTTTTGAAAGTTTGCCCAATGCTTTGGATCTATTGCGGATTTGCGTGAGTGCTGGTCTAGGCCTGGATTCTGCTATTGAGAGGGTGGGCAAGGAATTGCAGATAGAAAGTCAGGCGCTAGCCCAAGAGTTTCATATTTTGAATTTGGAATTGCGTACTGGTTCAACCCGTGAAAATGCCTTGAAGAACTTGACTGATCAAACTGGGGTAGAGGATATTCATGCCTTAGTTGCTATGCTGATTCAGACGGAACATTTTGGAACAAGCGTTGCTGATGCGCTTATGGTTCACTCTGAAGAGTTGAGGGAGAAGCGTACCCTGATGGCTCAAGAGGTGGCAGCAAAGATTCCTGTCAAGATGACGATTCCTTTGATTGTTTGTATCTTCCCGGCATTGATGGTGGTATTACTAGGTCCAGCAATTATTTCGCTTGGCAAATCCTTTTCCCCTATTTTGAATGGAATGGTCAAATAGGTAGACATTATGTCAATTCCAGGGATTGGTTTATGTAGGCAAACATTCGATCGACGTTGGCGATTTACTACCCATCATTCATGAGATTAAATTGACATGAACTGCCCATTTTGTGGGGCTTTAATTAACTCCAGAACCCTGCTTCATAAATGTACTCAGTGCGGCTCCTCTATTTTTTATAGTGCTGAGAGCTACACCAAAACTCATGCAGAGGCAGTTCTTCAATCTGAAGTAGTGCGGGAGCATTTGCGTCATCAGGAGGCGGCGACTCATTAGCAAAAACAACTCTTTGACTCAAATGAGTGCAGGGATGGCATTGTTGAAAAACAAAAAAAGAGTCGACTATATGCTGCGCTTGAGTCCGTAGGAATGGCTGCTCTTTACTCTTTTATTTTCGCGGCAATTACCTTTCCCTTAGTGTATTTTTTTGTACAACCCCATTTATTGCCATCCTATTCTATTGAGTCGTTAGTCTCGGGCTCTTATCTTTTTTATTTTTTGTTTGGTTTGATGGTATTTTATGCCACCAGACGATCCTTGCCAGATTGATTGGCTTGCCCAAGTAAAAGCATTGGAGTTAACATAAAACATGAGCCCTAAACAATTAATACCATGCAATGAGTCATCTAATGCGGAAAGGGGTGCGGTATTACCATTTTTTGCCATTCTATTGGTGGTGTTACTGGGCTTTGCAGCATTTGCGGTTGATTTTGGATTTGCTTATATGCGGCAAGCACAATTGCAGTCTGTTGCTGATGCTGAGGCATTGGCTTGCGCAAGAAATTATTCAGCCTGTGTGAGTGGGGGCGATCAATTTCCATTAACCAATCCCCATGGATTTACCATCGCGATTACCAAGGGGGTGACTTGCCCAAATATCTCTACACAGCAAAATTGTGTTCAAGCAGATGCATCGACCAATTGGAATACATTCTTTCTTCCACTGTTTGGCGTGAATACATTCAATTTAAGTAAAACGGCGATAGCTGGTAAGCGCTCAGTTGCTGATGTCTTAGTTATTCGGGGCCAAGTGGCCATGAACGGTACTAATATCATGGCAGTAACAGGTGGTTCTGTTGCGGTAGGAGGCGGAATTTCTACCACCAATTCCTCGGGCATTAATGCGGTAACTCAAGGATCAACCATCACAGTTTATAACAACTCTCTGAGTAACTGTGGCCAGTGCACTCCACCGGTACAAACGAGTGGTTTACCACTGCCGACTCCTCCAGCCTATACACTCCCAACGGAACCCGGTCTTCAAACCTATGTATCAGGATGTTCCTTGCCCTCGGGGACATATAACACGGCAGTCAATTTGAGCTCCTGTAGCAGTCAAGTCAATATGAATGGAATTTATTATTTTAATAATGGTTTCGATAATCGAGGAATTACTTTGGCTGGTACTGGCGTAACCATTATCGTCGGTGCCGATAAGAATTTTCAGCTAAGTGGAGTGGTAAATTTGGATAGTAGTAATGGGGGTTCTACCTGTGGAACGGCTGGTGGTGGCATGCTCATTTATCAACCCTTAAGTCTGACAAATACCTATTTTTCAATTGATGTTTCGGGATCGGGAAATAATGTCTCTTTAACTGGAAAAACCCAATTGCCCAATACGGATTTCACTTTTAAGGGTTCGCCTACATCATTCATCATCAAAGGGTCTTTGTATGCTGATTCACTCGACTTTATAGGTAACATGACAGCATCTGCTTCGCCGGATCCGTGCCAAAACTTGAATATTGGCAGCGGCAATACCATTCTAGTTCAGTAGGCTGAACGTATCAGCAGTTATTACGAAGCGAAATTATCTAGCCGTAATCAAATCAAAGTATTTGGTGATGATGCCCTAAGATCAGCGCTAATTGATTTGGCATAAATAGGCTTAATATTTGGATTTTCTGCTATGAAAAAATTTGACTCTCTGTCTATTCTCTTTGGCTTATTGCTCTCCGTTATTGCGCTGTATTTCATGTTGCGGCCGTCCACTGCCGCCGCCTTACCCTTTGGCCTGTAGGAATTGGGTTTGATGTTTTTCCTTCAATCATGAAACAATAGGGAATGACCAATCCTGTAGTCGACCCATTCACTATTGAAATCACCCCTGAATATCAGGACGTAATCGACGCTATCGAGCGTCACGACCCTTACATCTTTGTTAGTGGTAAAGCGGGCACTGGTAAGACAACTTTAATTGGCTATCTGCGTGAGAACATTCCTGGCAATGTGGTGGTCGTTGCCCCTACAGGTGTAGCCGCGCTACAAGTGAATGGTGTCACGATTCATTCTTTCTTTCGCTTGCCACCACGCTTGATATTTCCAGAAGAGGACATCAAGCCTTTAAAAGATAAGCGCCTCTATAAAGATATTCGCCTGCTGATTATTGATGAGATCTCGATGGTGAGGGCGGATGTGGTGGATGCGATGGATTTATTTTTGCGCGCCAATGGCCCGCAGAAGAGTCAACCCTTTGGCGGTATTCAGGTGATGTTTGTGGGGGACTTATTCCAGTTGCCTCCCGTGGTCTCCAATGCTGATATGCAAGTTCTCTCAGAGCGTGGTTACGAAGGTCCTTATTTCTTCTGTGCCATGGCCTTGCACCGTAAAGATGTGACTATGGTGGAGTTATCCAAGATCTTCCGCCAAAAAGATGCGCACTTTGTGGGGTTGCTTAATCAGATCCGGATCAATCAAGATATTGATGAAGCATTAGATGCTTTAAATGCAGTTTGTTATAAAGCCAAAAAAGAGGCTGATGAGCAAACCATCACCCTAACCACAACAAACGCGCGTGCAGATCAAATTAATGGCGCAGGTCTTATGGCATTAGCAACTGATGCCAAGGTCTACACTGGCAATAGCACTGGCAAGTTCAACGTTGATGATCGCAATCTGCCATCCCCGAATCACCTCACCCTTAAAATTGGTGCCAAAGTGATGTTTACGGCAACCGATAGCAACTTTCCCAAGCGTTGGGTCAATGGCACTATTGGGGTGGTTCGTGAATTGCTGCCCAATACAGTAAAGGTCATGGTGCAGAACGGACCTTACTCAAATACAGTTGAAGTCAAAGGTCATCAGTGGGAATCTTATCGCTACGACCACGACATGATGTCTGGCAAGATCTCGCCAAACATCATTGGCACCTTTGTGCAGATCCCGCTCATGCTAGCTTGGGCGGTAACGATTCATAAGAGCCAGGGTAAGACTCTCGATAAGATCAAAGTCGATTTATCTTCAGGTGCATTTGCCTCAGGGCAGGTCTACGTAGCCTTAAGTCGCTGTACCTCAATTGAAGGCATCACCCTGGAGCGCCCTATACAGCCTAAGGATGTGAGCTGCGACCAAGAGGTAAAGCGTTTCTATCTAAACTGCTTGCCTGCTTAATTCGCCCTAGAAGCCTGCAGCTAATCCATCGCGACGATGATCGCTACCAGCAATATACGCAGCGCTTGTATCTTCGCCCAATAGCGCAATAGCTTGAGTACTACCAAAGTCCAAGCTGTTGGCATGCATGACCGCAACCTCATGTCCCATCGCCTTTAATCCGTCCACTACAGAAGCCGGCATGGAGGCCTCCACAGTCAGTTTACCCACATCATCAATTCTCCAGCGGGGTGTATCTGAGCAGGCTTGTGGGTTCAGGTACTCATCGACAAAGCGCATCACAAACTGAATATGACCTTGTGGCTGCATATTGCCACCCATCACACCAAAAGCCATGGCCGGTTGATTAGCTTTGGTGAGGAATGCTGGAATGATGGTGTGAAAAGGGCGCTTGCTCGGCGCCACTTGATTGGGGTGGCCATCTACTAGGCTAAAGCTCATGCCACGATTGTGGAAGGCGATGCCGCCGGGCGCAACAACTCCAGATCCAAAGCCCTTGAAGTTCGACTGAATGTAAGAAATCATCATGCCGGATTGATCGACAGCGCAGAGATAAACGGTGCCACCAGCATGTGGATCTCCTGCGCCATATATTCCTGCTTGATTGTGATTAATCAGTGCAGCACGACTAGCTAAATAATCCCTATTCAGTAATGCGCTTGTTGGCACCATCATTGTGCTGGCATCCGATACATGAGCATAAGCATCAGCAAAGGCAATGCGCATCGCCTCTACTTGCAAATGAATACGTTGTGCTGAGTTAGCTGGATATTGTTTGACGTTGGCCGCCTGCAAAATACCGAGTGCCATCTGCGCAACGATGCCGGAACCATTCGGCGGAATCTCATGGAGGGTGTATTCACCATAATCAAAAGCTAAAGGTTCAACCCACTCAGTCTGATTATTGGCAAAGTCAGTCATGGTAAAGCAGCCGCCAGTGCTTTGAGCAAAGTCGACCATACTTTGAGCCAATTTGCCGGTGTAAAAAGATTCACCTTCGGTTTCCGCAATCTCTCGAAGCGTTTTAGCTTGCGCTGGATAACGCCAGATCTGGCCAGCAGTAGGAGCTTTGCCATCGATTAAAAATGAATCACTAAAACCTGCTTGGTTTTTTAGGATCGGAATTGCTTCACGCCATTGGCGTGCGATGACTGGAGATACGGGGAAACCATTTTCCGCATAGTCAATTGCGCGTTTAAAGAGTTGCACAAAAGGCAGCTTGCCAAACTTGCGAGAAAGTTCAATCCAACCAGAAACCATGCCAGGCACTGTGACGGTATTCCATCCAATCAAATCCATTGCCGCTTTGCCAGAAAAGTACTCTGGTGCCCAAGCTGCAGGAGCACAACCCGAGGCATTCATGCCATGGAGTTTCTTGCCATCCCAGATGAGTGCAAAGCCATCACCACCAAGGCCATTCATAGTGGGCTCAACTACGGTGAGCGTGATTGCTGTAGCTAAGGCTGCATCAACCGCATTGCCGCCATTCTGTAAAACCTCAATACCAGCTTGGGTGGCTAAAGGCTGCGAACTAGCAACGGCATTCCTAGCGAGGACTGGCGCGCGGCCACCGCCAAAAAAAAAGGGGGGGGATATCAACATAGTCTGAAATTCTCTTAATTAAACACGTGGTACAAAATTGGAATCGCTACAGCGCTAATGACACCGTTCATATCCATGGCAAGACTGGCATAAGTGCCCGTTTCAGGATGAATACTAAATGCTCGCGATGTGCCAATACCGTGCGCATCAATGCCAATCGCAAAGCCGCGCTGTCACCATGCTTTCATTCCTAGGGCATTCAGAATAAAGGGCGCCAAGATGGCTCCAAGAATGCCGGTAGTAACCGCAAAGATCGCAGTTAAGGTTGGGGATACGCCAATACGCTCAGCAATACCCATGGCAATCGGCGCCGTCACTGATTTGGGATACATGGCCCCAGTAATGCTGGAATCGGCCCCGAATAATTTAGCGATATTCACTGCGCTAATAATAGATACTAGGCCACCTGCAAGGAGAGACACAAGCAAGGGAAGGGATCGACCTTTCAGACTACTTAAGCCCCTATAGATAGGTATAGCTAAGGAGACGGTTGCTGAGCCTAATAAGAAGTGAATAAATTGTGCGCCCTCAAAGTAGGTAGAGTAGGGCATCTCAATAAACTGAATCATGCTCGCCACCAGGATGATGGCAATCGCTACTGGGTTAGCTAGGGGATTTTGTTTGGTGGCTTTATAAATTGAGAGACCAATTTGATAGGCGGCCAAAGTAATAAATAGGGCAAATAAAGGGCTGCCCGAGAGGTAAACCCAAATCTCCACTATCGAAAGTTTTTCGTTCATTGCTCAGCCTCTTTGGGCTTTGCGCTCAAAAAACGGACGACTACTGCACTTGTAGCAATTGTCAGAATCACACTAGCGACTAAGGCGCTCACAATAGCGAGAGCATTGGCCTTGAGTTGGGGTAAAAATAACACCATCCCAACAGCCGCCGGCACAAATAAGAGCCCCAGATACTGGCTAAAGCCATCAGCCACCATGGCTAGCTCATGATTAATTCCCTTGCGAAGTACTAGCCAAATAATCAGCAGTACTAAGCCAATAACGGGACCCGGAAGTGTGGGTAGGGCGAACTTGGAAACAAGCTCCCCCAGGCTTTGGAATAGAAGAATTTGGACGAGGCCGGAGATCATCATCCGATCTTACTGCCCCGCAATATATGTTGCAAAGCAATAAGTTATTTCTTGGTTAAGATAAGCACAACAAAAGCAGGGTCTTTATCAACGGATAAGACTTCAATATAAAAACACTTAAGAGAGCGCCCATGGCTGACTTAAACGTCAACGGTAAAAAGTATAAGGTGGATGTTGATCATGAAACCCTTTGTTGTGGGCAATAAGAGATCATGTCGGTTTGACAGGCACTAAATATGGTTGTGGTGTAGGCCAATGCGGTGCATGTACGGTACTTTTTGATGGTCAGGCAATTCGTAGTTGCATGATTCCAGTGAGCGCTGCTGAAGGCAGGAAAATCGAAACCATCGAGAGTCTGGAAAAAATGGCCAACTTTCTAAAGTGCAAAAAGCGTGGGTCGACAATCAAGTGCCGCAATGTGGCTACTGCCAGTCTGGCATGGTAATGGCGACCACTGCTTTATTGCGTAACACTCCAAATCCTACTGATGCTCAGATTGACGCCGCAGTAACCAATATCTGCCGTTGTGGAACCTTTCAACAAGTGCGTGATGCTATTCATGCTGTGAGCAAGGCATAAGGAGCAATCATGACTAAAACTATTAATACTGAACGTACAAATAATTCTCGTCGCCACTTTATTGTTGGATCCAGTGCGATTGCAACTGGCCTAGCTATCGGCTTTGATTTCTCTTTCATATCCGCAGCCAACGCTGCAATGAGAACTGGCACCACTTCGATGGCGCCGTTAGCAATACCGGAGATTTGTGTTTGGGTGGTCGTGAAGCCAAATGACGATATCGTTGTTCGCATTGTGCGCTCTGAGATGGGGCAGGGAACCATTACTGGCTTGGCTCAGATGGTGGCAGAAGAGCTACAGTGCGACTGGAAAAAAGTCTCCTATGAATACCCATCTCCAGCAGAAAGCTTGAAACGTAAGCAGGCATGGGGTAGTTACTCTACTGGCGGTAGTCGCGGTATTCGTACTTCTGAGCAGTATGTTCGTAAGGGTGGCGCAGCTGCTCGCATCATGTTGATTCAGGCTGCAGCGAACCAATGGAATGTTCCGGCATCTGAGTGTGTTGCTAAGAACAGTGTCATTACACACACCCCATCTGGTCGCAAAACCACCTTTGGAAAAGTGTCTGTAGCTGCATCTCAGTTGGATGTGCCAAAAGAAATCCCTTTTAAAGATCCAAAAGAGTGGACCGTGATTGGTAAGTCAATGAACCGTATTGATGGAACGGCTGACAAGGTTACCGGCAAGCAAGTCTACGCAATTGACCTGAAGTTGCCCGGTATGCTGGTTGCCACCATTAAAGAGTCTCCTGTATTTGGTGGCAAGGTAAAAAGCTATGACACTACTAAAGCCTCCAGCATAAAGGGAGTGAAGAAAGTCGTTCAAGTAGGTGATACCGCTATTGCAGTGATTGCAGAAACTTTCTGGCAAGTTAAAACTGGCTTGGATGCAGTCAACATCACTTGGGACAACGGCGCAAACGGCGACCTTTCTAGTGCTTCTATTAAGAAGATGCTGGAGGAGGGTCTTAGTGCAAACGATACATTTATAGGAAACTCCAATGGCGATGCAAAAGAAGCGATTAGCAATGCTGCCAAAACGATTGAGGCGACTTACTTTTATTCATTCTTGAACCATGCAACCCTGGAGCCACAAACTGCAACTGCAAAGTGGACGCCAGATTCTTGCGAGGCCTGGGTTCCTACTCAGGACGGTGAAGCTTCTCTGGCGGCTGTGATTGCAGCATCTGGTCTGCCAGCAGAAAAGTGCAATGCCTATAAGGTAAACCTCGATGGAGGCTTTGGTCGCCGCGGAGCCTTCCAAGATTACACAACCCAAGCCGTCAATATCGCCAAGCAAATGCCAGGCACGCCAATTAAGTTAATTTGGACGCGTGAAGAAGATATGACGCAAGGTCGCTATCACCCAGTCATGATGTGCAAAATGACTGCAGCGCTAGATGATAAGAAAAATATTACCGGTCTGAATATGCGTTTGTCTGGCCAATCTATTTTGGCGGCTGTACGCTCAGCAGTAGTGGCTGCGAATAAGGGTAAGGATCCCGTGGTATTTCAGGGGCTAGACGCTGCTGGTGAGCATGGCATTACTTATAGCTTCCCGAATTTGATGGTTGATCACGCAATACGTAACACTATTGTGCCGCCTGGTTTCTGGCGCGGGGTGAACGTCAATCAAAATGCCATCTTCTTAGAAACGTTCATGGATGAGATGGCTGAGGCAGCTGGCATGGATGCGGTGAAGTTCCGTCGCAAGCATATGGAGAAATATCCTCGTGCAGTTGCGGTCCTTAATGCGGTAGCTGATGGTATTGGATGGTCTAAGTCTGCCAAGCCTAGTGTTTTCCGCGATCTTGCGCAGATGCGTTCATTCGGTAGTTATGTTGCTGCTGCTTGCGAGCTCTCCGTGACCAATGGAAATGAGGTGAAAATTCATCGCATTGTGGCTGCAACGGATCCGGGTTATGTAGTGAACCCTGCTCAGGTTGCTCGTCAAGTTTCAGGTTCATTTGTTTACGGCTTGTCTGCTCTATTCGAGGAGGAAATTACGCTTGAGAAAGGTGCGGTCGTGCAGAAGAACTTTGATGCGTTTAACTCCATTCGCCTATCCCAAATGCCTAAGGTGGAAACTATCATCATCCAAGGTGGTGTTGATGAGTCAACCATTGCAGTTGCAGCACCAGCGGTTCTCAATGCAATCTACCGTGCAACTGGTAAGCGCTTGCGTACCGTGCCATTGAAAAACAGTGGTATTAAGTTGGTTTAATTGCAGCAATGAATAGGATGGAGTAGATGGTCATAGGCAAGCAGGAATGAGACGAACGCTAGCGGCTATATTGCTAGGGACATCGACTCTTCTCCTGCCTTGCTTGACGCACTCTCAAACCTGGGTAGGGGATTCGATTGTGAATCCCCTTACTTCTTCTCCGGGTGATGTTGCTAGAGGTCGAGCGATTGTGGCAAACAGCCAAGTCGGCTTATGTTTGCTTTGTCATAGCGGGCCATTTCCGGAAGAGCGCTTTCAAGGCAACTTGGCTCCTGAGTTGACTGCTAGTGTGGGTCAATCTACTCCAGCTCAATTGCAGGCGCGGTTGGTTGATCCAGGCCGCTTTAATCCAAGCATCATCATGCCGGCCTATTACCGAAGCACTGGCCTAAATCGCGTAGCCCCTAAGTTTGCTGAGCAAACCATTCTCACTGGCCAGGAGATAGAGGATGTTGTTGCATTTTTAGTAAGTCTTCAATAACTAAGCAAAATGACGGAATTAATATGACTGAATTAAAGCTGAGTTCACACACTACCAAGTTGAGTCGGCGCATGTATTTGTCCGCACAGGGTCTTTTGGGTATATCAAGCTGGATAGTTCCGAGTTTGACTATGGCAAAGAAGCCTGAAGCCATGGAGGCGATCGCAAAAATTGTCGGCGCAAATGCTATCCGTGATGGCCGAGTGAAATTGGTGATCCCGCCCCTGGTAGAGAGTGGCAACTTGGTAGTTCTCAAGTTGTCCATCGAGAGCCCGATGATGGAAAATGATTACGTCAAGGCTGTTCATGTAGTTTCAGAGGCAAATCCATCCCCCAATATGTTTACCGCTTATTTCACGCCACGATCTGGTCGCGCTGAGTTAACTACTCGGGTTAGGCTGGCTGACTCGCAGCGAGTATGGGCTATTGCACAAATGAGTGATGGCAGCTTTTGGCAAGGATATGCAGATACCTTGGTAACGCTTTCTGCTTGCACGGAGATGATATGAGTAAGACCTCTCGTACAGGCATTACTATGCCAGCCCAAGCAAAAAAGAATTCCATTATTGAGATTCGGGCAATCGCACAGCATGATATGGAGACGGGTTATCGGTATTCAGAGGAAGGTAAACGGATACCTCGCGATCTCATTCGTTTGTTTACCTGCCAACACAACGGCGAAGAGGTCTTCAGAGCAGATTTTTATTCAGGCATCGGTGCCAACCCCCTCATCATCTTCACAACCATCGCAGTAGCCTCGGGAACGCTGGAGTTCAAATGGGCGGGTGATGATGGTTATGAGGCTGTCAATCAAGCGCAAATTACCGTCTCGTGAATCTCTTTGCTTTCTGTTGTCGTGCAATACCCGTGTTGACAATTCTGCTTGGGGTCGATGCCAGCCTAGCGCTTGAACCCGCAAAAGATACTCGGCAATCCAGTTATGAGTTAATGACTGCAGAGAACCGGGCAATGCAAGATGACCCTAATCTTAACCCTGCCATGTTTTGGGTGATGGACGGTCAAAGCCTCTGGAAAGAGAATGCTGGAAAAAAGAATGTGTCTTGCGCATCTTGCCATGGCGATAGTGGTCAAAAAATGGTTGGTGTGGCAACGCAGTTTCCGAAAGTCAGAAAAGGAAAGTTGCAAACCTTGGAGGGGCAAATCAATCAATGCCGTACATCAAAGCAGGAGGCTTCGGCTCTCGCCTATGAGAATAAAGAGCTTCTGGCCTTAACGACATTTGTAGCAACTCAATCTAAAGGTTTGCCACTTGTAATTCAAGAAACACCCCAGAATAAAAAAGACCTGCAACAAGGTCGTCAGCTCTTTAATGAAAGAATGGGTCAACTAAATTTATCTTGTGCTCAATGCCATCAAGATCGAGCTGGCTTGAAGTTAGGGGGAAGTCTCATTCCCCAGGGGCATCCAAACGCCTACCCAATTTATCGCATCGAATGGCAGACCATGGGGTCTCTACAAAGACGTCTGCGTAACTGTATGAGTGGGGTGCGTGCTAAGCAGTTTGAATATGGCTCGCTAGAAATGGCTCAGTTAGAGTTATTTCTGATGTGGAGGACAAGAGGAATGCCCATGGAAACTCCAGGGGTTCGCCCTTAAAGCACAACTTAGTCTGAGAAGACTACAGAAGTTGCGCCGTTAATCAAAACGCGGTCATGCAAGTAATAGCGAAGGGCGCGGGACAGCACTGTGCGCTCTAAATCTCGGCCCTTACGAACCAAGTCGTCGGGTGTGTCGCCATGAGTAACGCGCGTCACATCTTGCTCAATGATCGGATCTTCATCCAAATCGCTGGTAACAAAGTGTGCTGTGGCACCAATCAACTTAATGCCACGTGCATGGGCCTGATGGTACGGCTTAGCGCCTTTAAAGCTTGGTAAAAATGAGTGATGTACGTTAATGCAGCGTCCAGATAATTTAGTGGATAAGTCGTCAGACAGAATTTGCATGTAACGCGCCAAGATCACCATGTCTACTTTTGAGTCTGCAACAATTTCTAAGAGCTTTGCTTCTTGAGCTGGCTTGGTCTCTGGCGTTGCCGGCAGGTGATAAAAAGGAATATCTGCAAAATCAATGCTGGAATACACCTCACGCGGATGATTGGAAACGATTCCACAAATGATCATTGGTAATTCACTGATGCGCCAGCGATAAAGAAGGTCCACCAAGCAATGATCTAATTTGGATGCCATGATTAGAACGCGCTTTAAATCTTTCACAGCACGCAAATCCCAGGTGAGATCAAAGCGTTTAGCGATTTCCACAAAGCCAGCCCTCAAGGTTTTGCTATCAGTGCTACAGCTAAAACTCACGCGCATGAAAAAACGCTTAGAGGCTTTGTCATCAAACTGCTGAGCTTCTTCAATGTCGCCACCCAATTCAAATATGTAGGTTGAAACAGTAGCAACAATGCCTGGTCGATTGGGGCAGGTCAGGGTTAGGTAGTAATTTTCTGTAGTCATCGCTTCAATAGGGGGAGGGGTTGCTTAATAAAGCTAATTTTAGACTGCTTATTTAGAAGTGGGCAGGCTATCTGCTGGTCCTGGATATGGCTCGCTCATATCTTTAATTGTGGGAACGGGAATGTCCGAGCAGATAGGCTTTGGTCCTAAGGCATTTAAAAAATTGCAGTCTTGCTTGGTTGCTGCTGAGACGGCATGCTCTAGAGGGGATTTCCCAGTCGTTGCAGTAGAAATCGCGCTAGCTGCTGTTGAGGGGTTGGCTACCGCGACCGATACTGCTGCAGCCCCTGTCGAGCTGACTACGCTAGTCGCCGAGCTACCCAAGGCCATCAAAGGTGCTGCGCCACCCAGTTAAATTCAGGGAGAGAAAAATACCCCCCAGAATGAGGCTCCAATAAAAGCAAAAAGCAGACCAGCCCAAGGAGCTTGATCTGCTTAAAAGGGTACTCAAACCAATGTACTTATTTGCGCTGACAAACAACGTTAAATACTCCAGCCGCCCAAGATTCACTTACAACGGGCTCAAATTCACTATTCGGAGTTTTATTGTCTGAAACTAGCTTGCCACTACCTTTATTGCCAGCGAACTCTTTGTATTCGATTGGGCGATAGCTAATGGCTGGACAGTTGTATTCGTTAATGCCGATGATTGAGCTAACAGGCTTCTTTGTTTTTGGATTAACACCAGGCTTTTTAAAATCCAACATCGACATGATTTGCGCTTTTTCACCAGAAGCGCTAACAGTATCTAGGTCTATATAAACAACCATGACCTCATTAGATCCCAATTCTTTCCACTCAGCGAAGCTGCTGGCGAAGGGCAGTAAGGAGAGCGCAGTAAAAATAGAGAGTGCGTGGATTTTTTTCATAATAGGTAGCGTTGCGATTAAACGGGTTAAGCCCAATCTGGGTCTGCAGTTGTCATTCTAAACTCTCCCGCCTATTTTTCCTTGATATTTAGATCCAGTTGCCGATCAATCTTTTGGGGTTTCATTTGCAAGGGAAGGTACTCATTGTGCGCCCAGAGCGTACTCATATTTCGGTAGAGTTTGCTCTGTACCCAGCCAGATTGGCCAGTTTGGTAAATAAAGAGGGATTGCTCTAAATCAGAGAGGTCATAGAGAGTTCGCAAGCTGGGTGCCTGTTTAGTTTCAAAGGGATTGTCAGCCCTGAGAAGTTCAAGGCGTCCCACATTGATGCTAAAGCTATCCCCAGGAGAAGCTTGCGTCAAATTGAAGAGGCTTTCAAGAAGTGGAACCTTGCTTAAGGGGCGGTGCTCTGAAACGGCAATATGCGCATTTCCCCAAACCCAATTTTTAGGATTGCTACCAAATTGCGCGCTCAGTTGTTCCAGTGCTTTATCAAGCGCTACATTTGAAGCTTCGGCACAGCTCTCAATCTGTTCGGTTTGGGGATTGTTGCACCAGGGGCTATTGGGATTTTGCAATTGCAAAATCAAGGCCTGCCTAAAGTTACGCGCACCATAATTTTCCGTGAACAAATATCCTAAACGCCCAAAGAGTTTGCGTGATAGCTGATCAGCCCAGGCATTAAATATCAGAGCGCCAGTACTATCGATTTTCATATCGCCATCAAAGTTTCTGCTGAGCTCGATTGCTTGCTGTGCTAGAGGATGTTTTGATTGGGCAGACTTAAATAATTCCAGCAAGGGCGTAGCGCCCAAGGATAAGGTATCAGCCTGCATGGATTTCATGGAGGCGAGGTCATGCCCTGATCTGCCTTTAATCAAATCCACGATACGGTCGTAGCGGGTTGGTAGGTCCCAGTCACCAGTTAGTGGATTTGGATCGTTAGCGGCCACCACTTTTTGGTTGGCAGTAGCAATCCAGTTCGTATCTGGGTTATTGCTACTTGGCAGCTGATCGAAGGGAATGTAGCCAGTCCAGTCATACTGTTTTTCCCAGCCCAGCGCTGGCGCCACTCCATATAGCCCTTGATGTAAGGTACGCTTAGGAGCCATACCTGCTGCCTGAAACGAAATGTTTCCCCCTACATCTGCCATAACCACGTTTTGCATTGGTGCGTAGTTTTTACGGAGTGCTTGTTTAAAGGCATCTAAATCTTTGGCATGATTCATGTCAAGCAGGCCAGCAACAGACTGGTTTTCAACATCCAATGCAGTCCAACGTAATGCCAAGGCAAAGCGATCAGTATCAATCGCGCGTTTTGCTCGTGCATAGGATTCAGAGATTACTGGGCCATGTCGAGTCTCTTTAACCAAAAATCGCAATGATGACTCACCCTTGATATCAATAATTTCTTGACGCACTTTGAAGGCGAGGGGACCCTCCGGACCTCGATATGCCCCTGGATTTTTTGAATCTAACTGCTCAATATATAAATCTTGTACGTCGGGGCCGGTATTGGTAAAGCCCCAAGCAAATTTATCGGTTCTACCTAAAACTACCGCTGGAATGCCGGGAAGGGTTGCGCCAATGACGTTTAGACCTGGCGCTTCTAAGTGGGCCATGTACCAGATTGCTGGGGCCGATAAGCCTAGATGAGGGTCGTTCGCCAATAATGGCTTGCCAGAGGCTGTGAGCTTCCCATTAAGCGCCCAATTATTGGATCCAATGCCATCTTTGCCGCCGGATACTTCATTTAGAGCCAATTCAGTCGCAGGCAACTTCTTCGACTTTTGATCTCGAGTGAATGGATTGGGATTAAAGGCATTGATATCCCGATACATTTTGGCAAAATCAACATTACTTACGGGCTCGCCTGGCGTGTATGCGGGCATCACTTCCCATACTTGCTTGGTTGTTAAAAACTGTGAGAGTTCAAGACGTTGTAATTCTTTATGCCAGTTGCCGCCAAGATCTAGAGCCATCATCAGCATCCATGCAACGCTATCGGTAGGCGACCAATGACCTGGTTTAGAGCCGGTTAAAAAGTATTCCACTGGTAGCGCCCAACCTAGGTGGGCATTGCCAGCATTGACGCCATCAGCATAAGATTGCAGCAGTCGTTGAGTGACAATGGGATATCGATCAAATTGTTTTTCAGCGGCATGCTTAATGCCTAGAGTGCGAATAAAGCGATCGATTGCTACAGTATCTTTGCCGAGAATTTCAGAAAGCCGACCACTGGATAGACGGCGATTAATTTCCATCTGCCAGGAACGCTCGCTGGCATGTAAATAACCTAAGGCAAAGAGTGCATCCGAAGAGCTCTTTGCCTGAATATGTGGAATATCACTGTCATCAAAGGTGATGGCAACTGAATCTCCCAGGGTTTTAATAATCCGTTTACCAGAGGGGTTGGTTTGGGCTGAGATGAGGTAAATTATTCCGACTACGATGCTCAAGACTAAGGCGGTAGAACCAAGCCAAAAGATAGCTTTAAATAGACTTTTAAGGCCTGAGCTTGGAATAGGTATTTTCATGAGAATAGTTTAGTGGGTTTGCCATTAATTCAGCCCAAGCTAGATGAAAACAGGCTTCCCGTCTCGAATAGGTCTCGCATGCTAAAATTTTGCTTGTCTTGATTTTATTTAGTACGGCTTTATTGCTCGTGCGAGCCCGGGTGGTGAAATCGGTAGACACAGCAGATTTAAAATCTGCCGACTCAAAAAAGT
Source organism: Polynucleobacter necessarius (assembly GCA_900095165.1). GTDB lineage: Bacteria > Pseudomonadota > Gammaproteobacteria > Burkholderiales > Burkholderiaceae > Polynucleobacter > Polynucleobacter necessarius_J. Next base: position 290,074 of record LT606947.1, read on the forward strand.
CGTGCCGGTTCGATTCCGGCCTCGGGCACCAATCGATTAATTTCAGGCATCCTTGAAATACCTTCATATTATTTTCTTGTTTTTATATGCTGCCCCCAGCTTGGCAGCAGAGCCCCTCGTTTTTACTTGTGAGCGCTCAGAAAAGAATTACACCGAAACTTACGTATTAAAAGTAAGTCCCACCTCAAAAACTCAGAAGGCAAAAGTCTTTGTGGATGATCGGGATTTAGATCAATCTAATGAGTTCGCCAGGCAGGCTGTCAAGAGCGTCCTCATCACTGAATCGACAGTGTTGATTTCGATGGAATCCCATTTTTCACCAGAGAGTTTTGATGGTATTCAGTACGGGTCGGGTTCAGTTATTACTGTGACTACAATCAATCGCTCAACTGGCCAACTAAGAAAAGCAGAAACTATTAAAGGCGGAATTCTCTCTGCTACCCTCGGTGAAGGCACGAAGACTTATCAAGAGCAATACCTTGCTGCAAAACCTTAATTAGGTTCAGTCACAAACCCTAGCTTTGTTAGGCCGGCACGACGGAATACTGCTAATACCTGAGCAACATATTCGTATTTCACGGATTTATCAGCGCGCAGATTGATTTCTGGTTGCGGCTCTTTCTGAGCGGCTTTTTCTGCATAGCCATCAAATGTCTTTAAATCAATTGGTGTGCTATTCCAAAATATTTGACCATTTGCATCAATTGAGAGTTGTACGGACTCCGGTTTAACTTCATTGCGCACGCTATTGGCTTTTGGCAACTCAACCTTCACCGCCTGCTGAATCACTGGCAGAGTGATGATGAAGATAATGAGAAGTACCAACATGACATCCACCATCGGAGTCATGTTGATTTCGGCCATGATTCCGCTTTCTTCTTGATCGTTCTGAAGATTAAAAGACATGCTTATTCTCCGGACTTCACGCGGGCGCCAGTTACAAAGTAAGCGAGGAGGTCATTGCCAAAGCGGTTGAGATCGGCAACTAATAATTTGTTAGCACGGTTAATTGCATTGAAACCGAGCACTGCTGGAATTGCCACAGCCAATCCTAAAGCAGTCATGATGAGTGCTTCGCCAATAGGGCCGGCAACCTGATCAATCTGCGCGCTACCAGAGCTGCTGATTGAGATCAGGGCATGGTAGATGCCCCACACGGTTCCAAACAAACCAATAAACGGCGCAGTTGCACCGGTTGAGCCCAAGAAGGTGAGGCCTTTTTGGAGCTGCGCAGCTACACCGTCAATACTATTCTTGAGGCTTCTTGCCATCCACTCCGAGTAGTTCAGAATCTGCAGGAGTTCGCGATGATTGGTGGATTGACTTTGATGGTGCATGGAGGCGCCGCTCGCAGCCTTGGCAATTTGGTAATAAGGATTGCTTGCATGACTGCTGAATGCATTGAGACCTTGATCATATGAAGTGGCGCGCCAAAATTGATCAAGTTCAGGTTTGAGTTTACGCAGATTGCGCAAATCCCAAAAGCGGGATAGCAAAATTATCCAGGTCACAATCGAGCAAGTGAGTAGTGCGAGTGCCATAAAGCGAGTGATAGCATCGCCCTCGAGCCATAAATTTGCCAAGCCAAATGGTGTGTTCATAATGTTTAATTCTTTAAATTAAATTTAATTAAAAGATTGGTAGAAATTCTTTGGGGTGAACCATTTACTAAGAATGGTTTAAAGCGATAACGGCGACCAATCTCTGTTGCTGCTCGGTCTAATTTTGGAAATGAGCTTGAACGCAATAAAGCAACATCCTCAACACTACCCGATTCATCGATAATCAATCGAACCACTGCTTCACCTTGCTCTCCCGATCTCTTCGAGAAAGAGGGGTAGTAGGCATCTGCATCGGGTTGGTAGACGACGACCAGTTTACCAATGTCAGTCTGAATTGGTGTGCCGCTCGATCTCGAGGTGGTCGCGGGCGCGACCGTGGCATTCGGGGGCTGTGACTCATTTTTAGATTGCTGAGGCGTTGGTGGGGTGGCAGCCTGCTGTTGGGTTTGCGGCGGAGTTGGTGCTTGTGTGGATTTCTCGTCCACCGTTTTCTTTTTCTGCTCTTGCTTAGGTTTTGGAGGGGGTGCAGCTGGAGCAGCCTGAGGTTGTTTAGCAGCCTCGGGACTGACAAGGTTAGCCATCACTCGTGCATCATCTAGATTGTTGTCGTTGTCAAGCTTCATGCTACTTTGAAAGCCAATCAAAAATAGTAGATGCAGAGTAATAACAATGCCAATGATGATGCGTTCGGTTTTATCGAATGGCAAGCGCGCGTTCAATTGGCTTAAGAAAGCGCTCATCTGAAAGTGCTCACCAATTGAGATTCGATGTTGCGTCTATCCAGATCCGATTGCATGAGTTCTTGCGCCATTTGATGAAGCGTCTCCGCATCTTTGCTGCTGATAAATCTAATAGAGCCGCATGTATCGGTATCTAGATGTTTGTCTTGTGCCTCTAGTTTTCTTTTGAGTTGGCGTACCACTGCATCGCTGGTATCAATAAGGTTAATTGAATCACCAAGTAATTTACGAATGGCTTTACGCAAGAAAGGGTAGTGGGTACATCCCAAGACTAAGGTATCTGCACCAGAATCCTGAATGGGTTCTAGATGTTCTGCAAGTAGCTCTAGGGTTTCTTCGCCATTGGCTTGTCCCGCCTCAATCAGGGGGACTAGACCAGCACCAACTTGTTTAATAAATTGACAGTTGGGAAGGGTGGCCAGTAGGGCCGTGAATTTATCGCTCTTCAGTGTGGTCTCAGTTGCGAGTACGCCAACGATACCATTCGTGGACTGCATTGCCGCAGGTTTAATACCCGGCTCTACGCCAATAATTGGAATGTTGTTAAGCTCGTTTCGAATATGTGCAATCGCTTCGGCAGTAGCGGTATTACAGGCAACCATGATGGCATCACATCCTTGCGCTGCCAGGTACTGGCACAACTCCATACTGCGAGAGGCTATCCACTCGCTAGACTTTTCTCCATAAGGCGCATTAATGGAGTCTGCTAAATAAATGTAGTCATGCTCGGGCAGCTGGCGCAGAGCCTCATCCAAAATGGATAAGCCTCCAACGCCAGAATCAAATACCCCGATGAGTGCCAAGTAAAGGTCGCTTAACTATGTATTGCTATTGACCGTTGTCCTACGCAATCTTGACTGGAATGCCACCAATCTTTGCTTGCCATTCCTTTGGACCAGTCTCGTGCATTGAAATACCCGCAGAGCTGACCGCTACTGTTACTGGCATGTCTTTGACATCGAATTCATATATGGCTTCCATGCCTAAATCGGCAAAGCCAACCACCTTCGCCGTCTGAATGGCTTTAGAGACTAAGTACGCAGCACCACCAACAGCCATCAGATAAGCGGACTTGTGTTTCTTGATTGCTTCAATTGCGGTAGGGCCACGCTCTGCTTTACCAATCATCGAGATCAAGCCAGTTTGAGCTAGCATCATCTCAGTGAACTTATCCATACGAGTTGAGGTTGTTGGGCCTGCTGGACCAACTGCTTCACCGCCTACTGGATCAACTGGACCAACGTAATAAATTACGCGGTTCTTAAAGCTCACTGGTAATTCTTCGCCTTTAGCGAGCATGTCCTGAATACGCTTATGAGCAGCATCACGACCGGTCAAAATTTTGCCATTGAGAAGTAGTGTTTCGCCTTCTTTCCAACCAGCAACTTCTTCAGCGGTCAAGGTATCTAAGTTGACGCGCTTGGATTTTTTAGTGTCTGGAGTCCAAGTTACATCTGGCCAATCGGATAAGGATGGCTTTTCTAATATTGCTGGGCCATTGCCATGTAAGTGGAAATGCACGTGTCGAGTTGCGGCACAGTTCGGAATCATCGCCACCGGCAATGACGCCGCATGCGTTGGGTATTCCATGATTTTGATATCCAGAACAGTTGTCAAGCCACCCAAACCTTGGGCGCCAATACCGAGCTTATTAACCTTCTCGTATAGCTCTAAGCGCAACTCTTCAGCGCGGGTCTTCGCACCGCGTGCGATCAATTCTTGAATATCTACAGGACCCATTAAGGACTCTTTAGCCATCAACATGGCTTTTTCTGGGGTTCCGCCAACACCAATGCCTAGGATGCCAGGGGGGCACCAGCCTGCGCCCATGGTTGGGACAGTCTTGAGTACCCAGTCCACGATAGAGTCTGATGGGTTGAGCATGACCATCTTGGCCTTGTTCTCAGAGCCTCCGCCTTTAGCGGCGCAAATGACCTCAACATCGTCGCCCGGGACGATTTCGTAGTGAACTACGGCAGGGGTGTTATCTCCTGTGTTTTTGCATTTACCTGCTGGATCAGTCAAAACTGAGGCGCGCAATGGGTTATCCGGGTTCATATAGGCTCGACGAACACCTTCGTTCACCATCTCAGTAACACTCATGGTGGCATCGCCCCATTGAACGTTCATACCAATTTTGAGGAAAACGACCGCAATACCGGTGTCCTGACACATGGGGCGGTGACCCTCTGCGCACATACGGCTATTGGTCAAGATCTGAGCAATCGCATCCTTAGCTGCGGCACCTTGTTCTAGGTCATAAGCCTTACCCATGGCGGAGATGAAGTCTTTTGGGTGGTAGTAAGAAATGAACTGGAATGCGTCTGCAACGCTTTGAATGAGGTCGTTTTGTTTGATATTTGTCATGGTTTTAGGCTTGATTGAGTAAGGTTTTTTCTGTTTTAAGGGTTTGCCATAGAGCAAATCTAGCGTGTTTTCACTTATCTTATTAGCTCTTGGGGATGCGTTTCCCTAACTCTGCGCTGTTTTTGCGGAAAAAGACGACCGATTATTGAATAGAAGGGCTGTTAAGCATGGAACCATTGATGCAAGAAAACCGCGTATTTAACCCACCAGCAGACTTTGTGAAATCTGCTGCCATTCCTGGAATGGAAGCTTACAACAAGCTTTGTGCTGAAGCTGAAAAAGATTATGACGGTTTCTGGAGTCGTTTTGCAAAAGAAAATATTTTCTGGAAAAAGCCTTTCACTAAAGTTCTTGATGAATCCAAGGCTCCTTTCTACAAGTGGTTTGAAGATGGCACAACCAATGCTTCATACAACTGTTTAGATCGCCAAGTTGAAAATGGGCTTGGTGACAAAGTTGCCATCATCTTTGAAGCTGATGACGGCACTGTTACTAAGGTTACTTATAAAGAGATGTTTGAGCGTGTTTGCAAAATGGCAAACGCACTGCGTAAGATGGGCGTCAAGTCTGGTGACAGCGTCATCATTTATATGGCAATGACTATCGAAGGTATTGTTGCCATGCAAGCTTGTGCTCGTATTGGTGCAATTCACTCCGTAGTGTTTGGCGGTTTCTCCGCTCAAGCGTTACGTGACCGCATTATGGACGTTGGTGCAGTGGCAGTGATTACTGCTGATGGCCAGTTCCGTGGCGGCAAAGCATTGCCATTGAAGGCAATTTGTGATGAAGCGCTTTCTACAGGTGAGTGCCCTAAGGTTAAGCATGTGATCGTTAGCAAGCGTACCGGTACTGATGTTCCTATGCAGTCAGGTCGTGATGTTTGGATGCAAGAAATCGTTGCTAACGAAGCAACTACTTGTGAGCCAGAGTGGGTAAGCGCTGAGCACCCATTATTTATTCTCTACACATCAGGCTCTACTGGTAAGCCAAAAGGCGTTCAGCATTCCACCGGTGGTTACCTCTTGTGGGCAATTCTCACAATGAAGTGGACATTTGATATCAAGCCTAACGACGTGTTCTGGTGTACAGCTGATATCGGTTGGGTAACAGGCCACTCATATATTACTTACGGCCCACTCGCGGTAGGTGCTACTGAAATCGTATTTGAGGGTGTTCCTATCTATCCAAATGCTGGTCGTTTCTGGGACATGATCCAGAAGCACAAAGCAAGTATTTTCTACACTGCCCCAACAGCGATTCGTTCGCTGATTAAGGCATCTAGCAATGATCAAGCAGTGCATCCAAAGAGCTACGACTTATCTTCATTGCGCCTCTTGGGTTCTGTAGGTGAGCCAATTAACCCAGAAGCGTGGATGTGGTACTATGAGAATGTCGGTGGCTCACGTTGCCCAATCGTAGATACCTTCTGGCAAACCGAAACTGGTGGTCATATGATTTCACCATTGCCAGGTGCAACACCAATGATTCCGGGCTCATGCACTTTGCCACTACCAGGTATTCAGGCAGCGATTGTGGATGAAGCTGGTGTAGATGTTCCAAATGGCCAAGGCGGTATCTTGGTTGTGAAGCGTCCATGGCCTTCCATGATTCGCACGATTTGGAACGATCCAGATCGTTTCGTGAAGTCTTATTTCCCAGAAGAGTTGGGTGGCAACTTGTATCTTGCAGGCGATGGCGCGATCCGCAATAAAGATATCGGTTACTTCACTATCACTGGTCGTATCGATGACGTGTTGAACGTTTCCGGTCACCGCATGGGAACAATGGAGATTGAATCTTGCTTAGTTGCCAATCCATTGGTTGCGGAGGCTGCAGTTGTAGGTCGTCCTGATGATCTGACTGGTGAGGCAATTTGTGTATTCGTGGTTCTCAAAGGCGGTCGCCCAACGGGTGACGATGCCAAGAAGATCGCGACCGAGTTGCGTAACTGGGTAGGCAAAGAAATTGGCCCAATTGCTAAACCTAAAGACGTCCGCTTTGGTGATAACTTGCCTAAGACCCGTTCTGGCAAGATCATGCGTCGCTTGTTGCGTGTAATTGCGAAAGGTGAAGAGGTTACCCAAGATACTTCAACCCTCGAAAATCCAGCCATTTTGGAGCAGCTTAAAGAGTCTGTATAAGTTGTTAAGGACGCTTTTAGAGGCAACCCTTCCGGCAAACGTATAATCAATGGCTGTACGGAAGGGTGGATGAGCGGTTTAAGTCACACGCCTGGAAAGCGTGCGTAGGTTAATAGCCTGCCGCGGGTTCGAATCCCGCCTCTTCCGCCAGTAGTTTGAAACCACCTTCGGATGGTTTTTTCATTGTTTTCGCCGAATTTTTCTCCTAAATTGGTCTAAGCACCAAATTATTTGGCCATTCAACCCCCTGTTTTTAATCAAATAAAGGGGTATTTGGGCTTTTTGTTGCGTTGCCGCAAATAATTCTTGCGGTGCAACAAAAAACTTTTTACAATGGTGCATTGCAATAAATTTCATCAATTTAAAAAGTTAGGAAAAATCATGTTCCAGAATCAATTAAACGACCAAATCTCACAAGCTCAAGCTAAAGCTGTTGAAAACGCTAAGTACTTGGCACAAGTAGCTGTTGAAAGTGCAAAAGAATTAGCTGAAATCAATCAAGCTGCCGCTAAAGATGCCTTAGTTGTTGCTCAAGATGCAAGCGCACAATTGTTAGCAGTTAAAGATGCACAACAGTTAGCAAAATTGGCTCAGCCAGAAACTGCTCAAGAAGCTGCTAAGTACGCTGCTGCTTACCAAGCTAAAGTAAACAAAGTTGTACGTAACGGTAACAAAGAAGTTGCTCAAGTAGTTGAGGCTTCTATTGATGACGCACGTGCTGACATGGTTAAGTTTGTTAAAGAAGCTACTAAGACAGCTCCTGCTGGTTCTGAGGCATTTGTTTCTGCATTCGAAACTTCACTCCAACAGTTTGACCAAGTTCGCGCTTCAGCAACTGATGTTTTCGCAAACTTTGAGAAAAGTGTTGATGCTGCATTGACTAACATTCAAGGTCAATACGCAGTAGCTAAGCCAGCTGCAAAAAGCCGTAAAGCTGCTTAATTCGTTTTAATAGCTTTGCACGAGAAACCGCTTTCGGGCGGTTTTTCTTTTTCCGCTTGCCGTAAGATCTAGTTATTAGTACTCAACAGGAGAAAACATGATCTTTGCAATCCTTTTAATGGATCGGCCCGGTACCATGGAACTACGCATTCAAGTGCGCCCAGAGCATCGCGCCTATTTAAGCAAGCTCGCCGACAAGATGGCTTTTGCTGGACCACTAACATCAGAGGACGGTAAGACCACAGTAGGTAGTCTGCTGGTAATGGATTTCCCAAGCAAGGCAGATGTTGAGGCTTGGCTAGCAGACGAACCATTCACCAAGGCAGGCGTTTATGAAAAGCCAGTGATTCATGCGTTTAATAATGGCTGGACACAAAAGGTGGGATTTCCACCTGCGGCCTAAGAACAGTTCGATCTTCATTTCAAAATTCCACTTATTGCAATAATGATTTCTTTCAATCTCCCCATCATACGAAGCTACTTGCTCCGAATTGCCGGGGGCTTTCTTGCATTAGTTTTTTTATTCTGGGGCGCTTGCCATCTTTGGGTCCCTGGCGTAATCAAGAATGCGGTAGAGGCTTATGAAAAAAGATTGGTTATGAGATCTCCTATCAAGATCTGAGTATTTCCCTTTTGAGATTGCGGCTGGAGATTGATGGTCTTCGATTGATTGATGTGCAACAAGGGAAGTTGCTTGGGTTAAAGAAATCAGTGGTGATGTTGAAATGGTCCCGCCTCATGATTGGTGAGGTGGGATTCGATGAGATTCTTTTTGATGAGCCCAGTATTAAGTTTGAAAAACATGTTTCCAAAGGTAGGGTGGGGGAGTGGAATTGGCAAGAATTGATTGCTGCCATTACTCGCAATTTGCCACCAAGTGATTCCACTACGCCCAAAAAGAGCATCAAGATTTCAGTAGATGAATTCAAAGTCACGAATGTCGCTCTAGAGATATCGGATTCCAGTAAAAAATTGAATGAGCAGCTGAAGTCACTTTCCATCGAGCTGCTCGATATTGCAAACTACGACAAACAGGGTGATGTAAATGGTGTTCGCGGTCAGTACGGCTTGAATTTAGGTGCGCTGAACTTTACTTTGCCAGGCGTAAACAAAAAGATCTCTTTTAGACATGTCGCGATTAAGAGTGCCTTAGATAATCCCGCGCCTAATGCCATCGGTGCCCAGCTTGACCTAGAGCTTGATGATGGTCGCATCCGCTCCCATTGGGATGTGAAGGCTGATAAATCTATTGCCGGTAAGGTTCAGGTGGACAATCTTTCGATTACACCTTTTATCGGATTGCTCCCTGCCAATAAAGAGTTGCAAGCCAAAGGTGGCGTCATTCAATCTGCTGTAGAGGTCGACTTGAAGGCTGGCGATCTAGCTGTATCTGGAGACTTGCATTTGCTGGATCTAGATTTGGTGGAGCAAGGGCAAAAGCAATCCCTTATCAAGTGGAAGTCAGAGGGTGTGAATCAATTTGTCTATCGGAGCTCAAAACAGTCTGAATCGAGTTTTGTTGCTGATGAAATATCCGCCCATCAACCCGCACTCCAGTTTGAGATTGATGACAAAGGCTTCTCTAATTTTCGACGTTTATTTTCAAAATCGGGTGTAGAAGTTTCTGATGTGGAGAAGCTGTCGCCAATAGTAAAAGATAAATCCACTTTTGTTCTAGATATCAAGACTCTGAGGCTACGTGACGGCGAAATGCAATTTGCTGATCTGGCTATGAAACCGAATTTCAAAGTCAAATTAAGAAACTTCAATGCTAATTTTGCGAATGTCAGCAACCTTCCTGACCATTTTGCGGCGATGACTTTTGATGGAATTTTGGCGGAGTCGGGATCAATCCGAGGTAAGGGTCAGATTGCATTCGATGACCCACGTTGTAATAACGACGTAACGCTGAACTTTAAAAATGTTCCTCTTAACGCATTTAATCCTGCGGTAATGGCATTTGCTGGCTATCAAATTGCCAGTGGCCGAGTTAATTTAAATTTGCACTACAGAGCAAAGGATGCCGAACTGAAAGGTAGCAATCAAATCGTGATCAAGAAGATCCAGCTTGGAGAAGAAGTGGCTGATTTTCAAGGTAAAAAATTACCACTGGGTTTGGCGATTGCATTGCTTGAGGATTCTGATGACACGATTGATGTCACGATCAATATTGCCGGCAATGTGGATTCACCAAAATTTAGTGTAAGCGGCTTGGTGTGGCAGGCAATCAGCAACGTGATGACTAATGTCGCCACTGCGCCATTTAGGGCATTAGGTGCGCTTCTAGGGATGGGCGCTAACGATGGTGTTAATGCGGTGTTGGGTGAGGCGGTGTATTTGCCGCCAGATCAAGACCGCTTAGAAAAGTTTGGTGATTTTCTAGCTAAAAAACCGAATGCGACTTTGGAGCTCGCGGGTACTTATGACCCTAAGGCGGATAAAACTGCCTTAGCGCGTGCAACTGCAGACCTCGCAATTCTGATGGCGGCTGGAATCAACATGCCCCCTAGCGAGTCGATTCCTGCGCCAGATTTGTCTGATGTGAAGGTTCAATCTGGCTTGAAGTCAGCATACGTTCAATACGCGGGCAGAATCAAATTGGGTCAGCGCTTAATTACTCTGTCTGAGGGTACGGCACGCAACGAGCAGCTACACGCAAAGCTCATTGCCAACATTCCAGTGACCGAAGAAGATTTGAGGAGTTTGGCCAAGAATCGGGCTAAGTTAGCGCAGAGCTTTATGGTGAAAAGCAACCCTGGGCTTACTGATCGAATCAGCTTGGGCGAAGTCAAAGCGGTTAGCGCGGGGAAGGATGGGGTTCCATCGAAGTTGAAGTCAGAATCAAGTAGACTTAAGGTATGAATTCATCTAAATTTCGCCCCTTAGTCATTCTTGCGTCGATTACTACCATTGGCTTGACTGGATGTGGCTCCATAGAGTCTGCAGCCCAGGATGATTGCACCTCTATTGGTTGGCAAATCGGTAGTAAGGGCTATAACGACTGTTTCAAGGCACGCGTTTACGAACGTAAGTTAGATTACTCACTTCCACCAGGCGACAAGCCGTCCCCATCCGTCATTTAATTTAGGGTTAACCCTGAATAAATTCACTTGAGCTCCGTCAAGGACTTGAGTGCGAAAATAACCCAAAATCGACTGTGATTTTGGGAATTTCCTATATATAGCGAGGCAAATCATTTCTCGCTGTTTCGGACATTCTTAAGCAAAGCATTCAATATATAAAAAACAGCATCATTATTGCGGCTAGAAATTAGAGACAAACACTATGAATCACCCAAAACCCTCCGGAGAGATCAAAGCCGTTGCTGTGGCAACTGCGGCCGATTTAAGGGAAACCATTCGTCGCAAGAGCAAGCTCAAAGGACGTCAAGCAGATGATGTCTCATTGTCAGAGGTTCGTCAGTTAATCGGTGCCGCTCCTCACATCGTCGTGATTTGCTGATTGAAAACTTACACAAACTCAGCGATGAATACTGTGCCTTGCATGACCGTCATTTGGTTGCCCTCGCAAAAGAAATGAATTTGCCGATGACTGAAGTCTATGAAGTCGCTACTTTCTACCATCACTTTGAAGTGGTGCGTGGCAATGATCCTGTTGCCGATATCACTGTACGTGTATGCGACGGTATTGCTTGTGAATTGGCGGGCGCGCAAAACCTCTTGGCAAGGTTGCCAGCAATTTTGGACAACCCCAATATCAAAGTAGTGGCTGCACCCTGCGTGGGTCGTTGTGAGCAGGCCACAGTAGCGGTAGTGCACCAGTACCCAGTACTGTTTGCGACTACCGACAAGGTTAGCGCTGCTGTCACAAATAATCTGACCGCTCAGCCCATGGCCAAGAACAGTGCCAATTTTGATCCTGCAGCCTTGGCTGAAAAAGGCGTTTCTCCTCAGGGCGAAAATCAAGCAATTTCACCCGATTATGTGGGCTATGAGTCTTATCGTGCACAAGGTGGTTACTCATTAGCAAAAGAAATTTTTGAAGGTAAGAAAGACGTTGAAAGCATTATCAAAGCAATGGAAAGTTCTGGTCTTCGTGGTCTTGGTGGTGCAGGCTTTCCAGCAGGGCGTAAGTGGCGCATTGTGAAAGATCAAGTTGCTCCGAAGTTAATGGCAGTGAACATTGACGAAGGTGAGTCAGGCACTTTCAAAGATCGTACGTATTTAGAGCGTGATCCACATCGCTTCTTGGAGGGCTTATTAATTGCGGCTAATGTTGTAGGTATTGATGCTTGCTACATTTACTTGCGTGATGAATACCACGGTTGTCGTGAATTGCTTGAGGCGGAGTTGGCCAAACTCAAAGCAAGCCCCCATTTTAAATTGCCGTTGATAGAGTTGCGTCGAGGTGCTGATGCTTAAATTTGTGGTGAAGAATCTGCCATGATTGAAAGTATCGAAGACAAGCGCGGTGAGCCTCGCATGCGTCCTCCGTACATCGCGCAAGTGGGATTGTTTGGTCGCCCAACGCTAGAGCACAATTTTGAAACTCTGTATTGGGTGCGCGATATTGTCCAGCGTGGTCCAGAGTGGTTTAGCTCTTTTGGTCGCCATGATCGCAAAGGCTTGCGTAGCTATAGCGTCAGTGGCCGAGTTAAAAATCCGGGTGTGAAATTGGCTCCAGCTGGTATTACTATTCAAGAATTGATAGACGAGTTCTGTGGTGGCATGCAAGATGGCCGCAAGTTCTATGGCTACCTGCCTGGTGGTGCATCCGGCGTCAATGAATGACATCCCCGCTCGACTTTGATATCTTGCAGCCGTATGGCTGTTTTATTGGTTCTGCTGCAGTCATGGTGTTTGGAGATAAAGACAAAGCGCGCGATATGGCGCTCAATGTGATGCACTTCTTTGAGCATGAGAGCTGCGGTCAATGCACACCATGTCGCGTTGGCACGAGCAAGGCCGCTAAGCTGATGCAGTCCAAGTCTTGTGATCAAGATACTCTAGAAGATCTAGCAACTGTGATGGTTGACGCTTCTATCTGTGGTCTAGGTCAAGCGGCACCAAACCCCATTCGCTGTATTGCTAAATATTTTCCGGAAGAGGTTGCTTAATCAGCAACAAAAAACTAAGGGAAAAACGAGACAAATATGAACACACCAGTAAATCCTAAAGAACTTGAACTGCAAACCGTTGAGTTCAAGCTAGACGGGCAAACCATCGTATCTTACGAAGGTGAGACGATTCTCAAGGCCGTTAAACGGCATGGCATTGATATTCCACATTTGTGTTTTAAAAACGGCTACCGTTCTGATGGTAACTGTCGCGCCTGCGTTGTGGAGATCAATGGTGAGCGCACATTGGCGCCAAGTTGCTGCCGCAGCGCAACCCCAGGCATGGATGTCAAAGCCAATAGCGAACGTGTTCTGAAGAGTCAAAAATTAGTGCTCGAGATGTTGTTGTCTGATATGCCTGACGAAGGATTTAAGTGGGTAGGGGATAGCAAAGAAGAAGAGCAGAAAAATCAGCATGGCGAGCTCAGCACTTGGGCTGCCTGTATGGATGTCACAGTACGTCCAGAACTCAAGGCATTGCATCGTGAAAAAGTCAGTAATGATGTGTCTCACCCGGCGATGGCTGTAAATCTGGATGCTTGCATTCAATGTAATCGCTGTGTACGTGCTTGCTGCGAAGAGCAGGTCAATGACGTGATTGGTTACGCGATGCGTGGCGCACATAGCGAGATCGTATTTGATCTCAATGACCCAATGGGTGATAGCACCTGCGTTGCCTGTGGTGAGTGTGTACAGGCTTGCCCAACAGGCGCATTAATGCCAAAAGGTTTAATTGGTTCACAAACCGTGGACCGTAAAGTGGATTCAGTATGTCCCTTCTGCGACATCGGCTGTCAAATTACTTACAACGTAAAAGACGAGAAGATCGTGAGTGTTGAAGGTCGTGATGGACCAGCCAACCACAACCGCCTTTGCGTTAAGGGGCGCTTTGGTATGGACTACATCCATAATCCACAGCGCTTAACCAAGCCACTGATTCGTAAGGCAGGTGTTGCTAAAGACAAGGCCTTGCTAGAATGCAAACAAGATTGGTCTGATATCTTCCGCGAAGCCACATGGGAAGAAGCCTTAGAAGTTGCGGGCGGCGGCCTTAAAAAACTCAAAGATCAATACGGCAATAAGGTGCTAGCTGGTTTTGGTTCTGCAAAAGGTAGCAATGAAGAAGCTTACTTATTCCAAAAACTCGTACGTACGGGATTTGGTAGTAATAACGTTGACCATTGCACCCGTCTTTGCCACGCCTCATCTGTTGCTGCGCTATTAGAAGGCGTTGGTTCTGGCGCTGTAAGTAACCAAGTAAATGATGTTGAGCATTCCAGCTTAATCATGGTGATTGGATCCAATCCAACCGCCAACTACTCAGTAAGTGCAACTTGGTTTAAGAATGCCGCTAAGCGTGGTGCTAAGTTAGTTCTATGTGATCCGCGTAAGACGGATATTGCTAAGCACGCTTGGCGCACGATGCAGTTCAAGCCAGATACTGACGTTGCTATGCTCAATGCCATGATCTATACGATTATTGAAGAAGGTTTAGTTGATCAAGAATTTATTAAAAACCGAGCCAACAACTTTGAAGCGCTTAAAGAAAATATTAAAGGTTATAGCCCCGAAGTAATGGCGCCACTCTGTGGTATTCCAGCGGAGACATTGCGTGAAGTAGCGCGTGAGTTTGCCACCACTAAGTCAGCAATGATTTTGTGGGGCATGGGCGTTAGTCAGCACGTTCACGGTACCGATAACGCCCGTTGCTTAATTGCATTAGTTAGTATTACTGGCCAAATTGGTAAGTCTGGTTCTGGTTTGCATCCACTGCGCGGACAAAATAACGTGCAGGGTGCTAGTGATGCCGGCTTGATTCCGATGATGCTCCCTAACTACCAGCGTGTAGACAATCCAGAAGCACATGCCTGGTTTGAGAAATTCTGGAATACCCCATTAGATAAGAAGCCTGGTTACACCGTAGTAGAGATCATGCATAAGATCACTGCGCCGGATAGTGATCCAGACAAGATTCGTGGTATGTACGTCGAGGGTGAGAATCCAGCGATGAGCGATCCCGACTTGAATCATGCGCGTCACGCTTTAGCCTCTTTAGATCTTTTGGTTGTACAAGATATTTTCATGACTGAAACTGCACTCTTGGCTGACGTGGTATTGCCGGCAAGCGCATGGCCAGAAAAGGTCGGCACTGCAAGCAATACGGATCGTATGGTGCAGATGGACAAGAAATCGATTAATCCCCCGGGAGATGCCAAGCCTGATCTGTGGATTATTCAGCAAATTGCTAATCGTATGGGCCTCATTTGGAATTACCAAGGTCCGGATGATGGCGTTGCAGAAGTCTATGACGAAATGCGTCAGGCAATGCATGCAGCTATCAACGGTATTACTTGGGAGCGCTTGGAAAAAGAATCGAGCGTAACTTATCCATGTTTAAGTGCGGAGGATCCAGGTCGCCCAATCATGTTTGATGATGCATTTGCAACTGCTGATGGCAAGGTGAAGCTGGTTCCTGCCGACATTATTCCTGCAAATAAGCGTCCGGATGCAGAGTATCCATTTGTATTGATTACCGGTCGTCAGTTAGAGCATTGGCACACTGGCAGTATGACTCGCTGCGCTACTGTCTTGGATGCGATTGAGCCAATGGCTACAGTGTCTATGAATGGTGAAGATATGACCCAGTTAGGTGTTTCTGCTGGTGATGTCATTACCATGCAATCTCGTCGTGGCGAAGTCGGTATCCACGTGAGAAGGGATGACGGCACGCCACGAGGAGTGATCTTCATTCCGTTTACTTACTATGAGGCTGCAGCCAATTTAATTACCAACTCTGCCTTAGATCCTTTTGACAAGATTCCGGAATTTAAGTATTGCGCTGTGAAGTTAGCCAAAGGCGGTGAAGCAGCCCGAGTCATGGGGTACGGCACAAATGCTCCGGGTGGATCTAAGGTCACGTCAAACATTTAATTAGCGTTCCCGCAAATCTTAAAAGGGCTTTCAGAAGGAGCCCTTTTGCATTTAAACCTGAGAACGTAATTGCCCTTTAGAATGGAACCTCCATGGCCAGTTCAAAACCTTCCTCAAACACTAACGACAAAGCTGAACTCCCTGTGCTCATTATTGGTGCCGGGCTAGCAGGTTTAACTGTTGCCCTGCATATGGCTGAATCCCAGCCAGTGATTCTCATGGCTAAGCGTGGCTTAGGCGAGGCGGCTACTGCATGGGCTCAAGGTGGCATCGTTGGGGTGGTAGATAAAGAGCATGACAGTATTGATTCGCACGTAGCGGATACCTTGGATGCCGGTGCAGGTCTCGTCGTGGAATCAACTGCACGTTATATCGCTGAAGAAAGTGCTGAGGCTATTCGGTGGTTGATGGAGCAGGGCGTGCCTTTCACAACCGATGAATCTGGTCCAATGGGATTGCATTTAACCCGCGAAGGTGGACATAGTCATCGTCGTATTGCACACGCTGCTGATGCAACCGGTAAAGCTATTCATGAGGTCTTGCTAGATAAAACAAGAGCGCATAAAAATATTCAGATTCTGGAGTACTGGATTGCTCTGGATCTCATTACCAATCGTCAGTTTGATGCAAAGACCCAGCGCATCAAATCCAATCGTTGCTATGGCGTATATGCGCTAGATATTAAAAATAACCGTGTTGAAACCATTCAGGCGAAGTCCGTGGTATTAGCTACTGGTGGCGTAGGCAAGGTATACCGCTACACCAGCAATCCTGATACCGCAACGGGTGATGGCATTGCCATGGCTTGGCGCGCAGGCTGTCGTGTAGGCAATATGGAATTTATTCAGTTTCATCCGACATGCTTGTATCACCCAAGTGATCGAACCTTTCTTATTACTGAGGCGATGCGTGGTGAGGGTGGTTTACTCAAGCTACCCAATGGCGAACGCTTTATGCCTGACCACGATGAACGTAATGAGCTAGCGCCACGCGATATTGTTGCCCGTGCCATCGACTTTGAAATGAAGAAGCACGGCTTAGATTACGTACATCTAGATGCAACCCATTTAGGCGAAGCATTTATCAAAGAGCATTTCCCGATGATCTACGCACGCTGTTTAAGCCTGGGATTGGATATTACTAAAGAGCCAATTCCGGTCGTACCAGCTGCTCACTACACCTGCGGTGGCGTCGTAACTGATCTAAAGGGTAGAACCGATTTACCAGGCTTATATGCAGTAGGCGAGGCAACTTATGCCGGCCTGCATGGTGCTAACCGATTGGCAAGTAATTCGCTTCTAGAGTGTGTTGTGATTGGTAAGGCCGCGGCAGAGGATATCTCATCATTAAAAACTCCAGTAATGCCAAATCTGCCATTGTGGGATGAGAGTCAGGTTGAGGATGCGGATGAACAAGTAGTCATTGCCCACAACTGGGATGAACTCCGTTCATTGATGTGGAACTACGTAGGTATTGTGAGAACCAATCGCCGATTGGAGCGTGCATTACACCGTATCAAACTCCTCAGATACGAAGTGCAAGAGTATTACGCGAACTTTAAGGTCACACGCGACCTCATTGAACTGCGTAACTTACTGAAGTGTGCCGAGTTAATCGTACGCTCCGCACTCATGAGAAGGGAGAGTCGGGGTCTGCATTACAGTCGAGATTACCCGGGGACTTGGGCGGTTTCTTACCCAACTATTTTGACGCCTCAAGCAGATGGCGTTGAAAACCCCTCAGAAACCTAGCCAATTAAAGTCAATGCTTTAGGTGGGCCCATATATTCTTGAGGGGGTGGATGGGGTTGAATCAACGACGACTTCTGATTGCTGGTTCAGCATGCAAACTTAATCCCAGGGCACTCAGTACTTTTAATACAGTATCAAACCCTGGAATTCGGTCTCCTGATAGCGCCTTATAAAGGCTCTCTCTAGATAGTCCGGCATCATTGGCAACCTGGCCCATTCCATTTGCCCTTGCAATATCGCCTAATGCTTTAGCAATAAATGCAGCATCACCATTGGCCTCTTCAATGCAGGCTTGTAAATACAGGGCCATTTCTTTTGGCGTTCGCAAATGTTCTGCGGTGTCGTAGGGTGTAGTAGCTATTTTTTTCATCAGATTCTTTATAGGAATTTAGCCAAACGTTTAGCCAGTTCAATATCTTTCACTTGTGATCTCTTATCCCCACCAAGCAATAGTATTACCAGTACATTAACTTGTCTTGTGTAATAAATCCGATAGCCTGGTCCAAAGTCAATTTTCATTTTATACACTTTATTACCAACCAATTTTGAATTTCCGGGATTTCCTTCTGCCAGTCTTTTGATCCTCGCTTGAACTTTGGCTCGACCCATTGGGTCAAGTAATTCATCAATCCATCGGGCAAATTCTTCTGTTTTCCTTATTTTGAGCATTCATTAATGTAGCCAATAGGATACATTAAGTCTGCAGTCAAAGGTGTAATTTAGGTCAGAATTTACTGAAAATAGTTAAAGAATTCTCATTGAGAAATCAACGGCATTTACATCCTTGGTAAGCTTACCCAGTGAGATGCGATCAACCCCAGTAGCCGCAATCGCACGCATCTGGTTTAGGTCGATGCCGCCAGATGCTTCCAATAGGGCGCGGCCATTGGTAAAGGTAACAGCCTCCTTCATTTGTTCAGTGGTGAAGTTGTCAATCAAGATGCTCTTTGCGCCAGCAGCTAAAGCCTCTTCTAATTCAGTAAAATTCTCCACCTCAACCTGAATATCCACCCCAGCATTGAGTGCCTGGGCAGCTTTGACTGCAGCAGCAACACCACCGGCAGCAGCGATGTGATTCTCTTTAATCAAGATGCCATGCCATAAAGCAAGGCGTTGGTTTTGACCACCACCGACACGTACTGCGTATTTCTGCGCCTGACGTAATCCAGGAATCGTTTTGCGGGTATCGAGTACCGCGCAACCATTCGGGTTTGGGCTAACTCCTGCAATTGCATCAACATGTTGACGAGCAATACTTGCTGTCCAGGAGAGTGTTTGCAAAAAGTTAATGCAAGTACGCTCGGCAGAGAGCAATGCTTGTGAGTCGGATTCAATATCGCAAACCTTGGTGTCGGGCTTCATGAGATCGCCTTCCACGTAATGCCAAGTAACTTTGGCATTGGGATCAAGCTTTTTAAGTGTTCCTTCAAACCAATCCGCGCCACAAAGTACGGCTTCTTGACGAACAATGAGCTGAGCCTTTACTGGCTTGCTAGGGACTAGTTTTGCTGTCCAATCGCCAGTACCAATATCCTCCATCAATGCATCAGCAATATTGCGTTGGCGAGCTTGCTCTAAGGTTTCGTTATATTCAAACATGAAGATCGATCAAAAAAATAAAAGAATTAAAAAAACTATGCAGCGCCAATATTCTTTGCAAAACCATGTTGCGCTTTAGCAAGCAGGTCGGGGTGACTCTTGGTGAAGTTGAGCATGCGCTCAATGCAGCCCAATGCCTCTACGCGAATCGACTCGTCAATGAAGATTTCACCAGAAGCGTTTTCTAAACAATCCAATATCCCTTGTAAGCCATTCATGGCCATCCACGGACAGTGTGCACAGCTTTTGCAGGTTGCGCTATTCCCAGCGGTAGGCGCTTCAATTAATTTCTTATTGGGTGCTAATTGGCGCATGCGATGCAAGATACCATTATCAGTAGCAACAATATATTCAGTAGCAGAGCCTTCTACGATCGCCTTAATCATGGCGGAGGTAGAACCTACAACGTCTGCGAGGTCGACTACCGCTTGCGGGGATTCAGGGTGAACCAAGATCATGGCATTAGGGTGAGCAGCTTTGAGCATCTCTAATTCAACAGCTTTAAATTCATCATGAACAATACAAGCGCTGTTCCATAGTAGCATATCTGCGCCTGTTTGATCCTGAATGTAACGACCAAGGTGACGATCTGGTGCCCACAAGATTTTTTTGCCTTCCACTTTGAGTTGATGAACAATTGCTAAAGCGCATGAACTGGTAACCATCCAATCCGCTTGTGCTTTAACTGCTACAGAAGTGTTTGCGTAAACCACGACAACACGATCGGGATGTAATGCTCGAAACTTAGTAAAGTCACTAACATCACAACCTAAATCCAAAGAGCAGGTCGCATCTAGGTCTGGCATAAAGACCCGTTTTTCCGGACTCAAAATTTTTGCAGTCTCGCCCATAAAGCGGACACCAGCCACAATTAGATTTTTAGCAGAGTGATTTTTGCCAAAACGTGCCATCTCCAAAGAGTCAGCAACATAACCACCAGTAGATAAAGCTAGGTCCTGAATGTCGCCATCCACATAGTAGTGGGCGACCAAGGCGGCATCCTTTTCAACTAGTAATTGCTTAATTCGGGCAATGACTGCATCTTTTTCAGCGCCATGAAGTTGAGGAGGGGTCTTAGCCCAAGCTTGGGCGGTACAAGTATCTCCAGCAGCATCCTGCTGTGGGTAATCAAAGGCTATGGGGGCGCTAACAGTTGAATTCATACGAAATCTTAACCTGTGCTGTCATTTTCTACCTTGATCACCATTAGCTGCAGGGCTAGCGTCGGTCTCAATTAATGCGAATAAATAGTTTTTCCATATAAAATCTCATAATTATTTGAATTTATTGATAAATCTATGCCGCACACTTTTTTACCTACAAGTCAAATCTTCTTAAAAGTCGTAAGACAAACATCCTTTGTATTGCTAGCGTCCTTTTGCGCCATGGCCAATGCCCAAATTGATGCCGATGCTTTGCAGCAGGGTCTGGAAAAGCAGTTGCCCATGCCTTCACCGCTTGCTTTGCCAGATGCGACTGCTAAGGACCCTTTGCGCACTACTCCACAAAGTGCCCCAGGAGATGTTACTTTCGATGTCAAGTCCTTTGTGCTTGAGGGAGTTAATTTACTGTCCGAAGCCAGCGTACAAGCAATTTTGAAGCTTTGGGTTAATCGCCCAGTCAATTTTGATGATTTGCAAAAAGCGTGTGATGCAGTAATGGATTTTTATCGCAAGTCTGGATATACCGTGCAAGCTATTTTGCCGCCACAGAAAATAGCCAATGGTGCGGTCAAAATTTTAGTGACCGAAGCAAAATTGAGTAGTGTCTTCGTAGACACGCCAAATGGACCGACCCGTTTTAGCAAAGAAACTACAGCTGAATACATTACTTATGCCAACCCAATCGGCGAACCTCTTAATATGCGGGCAATTGAACGTGCACTCATTATTTTGAATGAGACCCCAGGGGTATTGGTTTCCAGTCAACTTGAGCCTGGCGCCAAGGATGGTGAAACTGCGGTGAGATTGCAACTCAACCAGCCACAGTGGTACCAAGGCAAGGTAGAAGCCAATAACTACGGTAGTAGAACTACTGGCGCTAACCAGGGTGTCATTGCCTTGAGTGGCATTAATCCATTGGGAATTGGAGACCAAGTCTCTGTCAATAGCGTCTACTCTGAAGGCTCTCAATATGTGCAGGGTTCTTATTCATTGCCAGTCTCCAAAGATGGTTTGCGATTGGGTATATCGGGCACCTATTTGAATTACAAGAACGTCAGTAACTATGCCTTGAGTCCAAGCGCAGGATTTGGTGATGCGTGGATCACGGGAGCATCGCTTGCTTACCCGCTGATTCGTCAGCAAGGTACTAACGTCAACGTCAATGCAAATTACGATGTTAAAAGTTATATGAACAAAAACTTGGCGACCACAGCGACCATCAGTAGTTACAACATCAACAATGCCTCTTTAGGATTGTCTGGTAATCACTTCGATACTTTTGGTGGCGGTGGTGTGAGTGCTGGATCTGTGACGGTGGTTCATGGTTATCTCGATATTCTAGGTACCAGCGCACAAAATTATGGGCAATACACCCCTGCCAGTTTTACGAAGTTCACTTTTGCAGGCAATCGAACTCAGCAATTAACAGAAGATGGCGCTACTACAGCCTATATTGCAGTCAATGGCCAATTCGCATCCGTGAATTTGAACTCTGCTGAACAAGTCTATATAGGTGGCCCTTACGCTGTGCGCGCATATCCAGTTGCGCAAGGTGGTGGCTCACAAGGTGGTGTTGGCACAGTGGAATTTCGTCATCAATTTCTAGAGCGTGTTACGGCTAGCGTTTTCTACGATTTGGGACTGGTGCAGCAATATAAAAACACCTGGCAGGGCTGGCAAGGCGCCTCAAATGCAAACAATACATACTCACTTCAGGGCGCTGGCTTTGGGGTGAAGTGGGATTGGGAGGGCTGGAATCTAGAGGCTATGGTGGCATGGCAAATCGGTAAGAATCCACTTTATTCGAATGGTCGACCTGTCAACACTGATGGCACCACAACCAATCCACTCGGTTGGGTAACGGGAAGTTATCAATTCTAAAAATAACCCTCAACATCAATTCATCAGCGAGCTGTAGGCCAATGAAAAATAATCTTCTCGTCAACTTATTTGCTTTGGCCGCAACAGTCATTGTTGCTAATGTTTCTGCACAGACAAAGCCTGAGGCTAAATCAGATTACGAATTTGTAGCTACAGTAAACGGCTCTCCCATTACACAGGGCCTCCTCAACTTAAATGTGAGGGCCCTTACTAGTCATGGTCAAAAAGATACTCCTGAGTTGCGTCAGGCGATTAAAGAAGATCTCATCAATAAAGAATTGATTGCGTAGGAAGCAACTCGCTTGGGCCTTGCCAAAGAAATTGATTTTCCAGATCAGATCACGCAACTTAAACAAAACTTATTACTTCAGGCATTCCTAGAAGAGTACTTTAAGAAGAATCCCATTACGGATGCCAAAATGCGTGAAGAGTATGATCGTCAGCGTAAGTTGATGGGCGAGGGTAGTAACGCCACTCAATATCGCTTGAGTCAAATCGTAGTTTCTACCGAGACTGACGCAATTGATTTAATTCGTCGTATTCAAAAGGGCGAGTTATTTGGCAAGCTGGCTCAGGAGTACTCCATTGACACGGGCTCAAAGGCTCAAGGTGGGGCATTGGGCTGGGTTTTGCCAGGTCAAGTTATTCCGGCTGTCGCAAATAGCCTTTCTAGTATGGGTAAAGGGACTGTTTCTACTACCCCAATACAAACCCCAGTTGGGTGGGTGATCATTAAAGTGGACGATAAGCGCCCGTTTAAAGTTCCCACCTTTGAAGAGGCTAAGCCCCAGCTTCGTCAGGCCTTGGTTCAGCAGTATATCGCTGAAGCTGTAAAAGCTTTAAAGGCAAATGCGAGGATCGCCCAATGAATCTATACAAAATCACCTAAATTTTGCTAATAGCATTGCTAACAAGTCTGCCTTCATGGGCTCAGGCACAAAAACTGGCCTCCCAGAATTGGGTAGTAGACCTGAATGGTCAAAAGAACGAAGCCTATACTGCTAATGACTCCAAATCCTCCTTTGGGGTCTTTTGTTCTGGCGAAAAGTGCCTGTTTTACCTCCATCAGGCTCTGAAATGTGATCCAGGCGCTAAATACTCAGTTTTGATGAATAGCCAGCCTATTTCTACCGCTTTAAGCATGGAGTGCACCCAGATCGGGGGGGAATCTATTTCAGATCCTAGATCTCTTTGAAGCCGTTCTAAAGGCCACCCAGACGGGTGAAATGATCGGTTTTGCTGTAGCTCTCCAGTCTGGCGTATTTGCCGTCACTCGGTTCAGTTTGGCAGGGGCAAAACCGGCTATCGAAAGGGCGCTTTTGGAGGCTGCAAAAAGCAAATTTAGGGACCAAAAACTACCCCCTGAAAACACCCCAAAATCGACCCTAAAAGACATCGCCATTTGAGTAAAAAAACACTGCAGTTTTACTCAATTGGAAATGCAAATTCAGCGCAGTGAGTCAAAACTATTTCACACTCGGTCTTACCCATGAAATGCGTGACAATTCATTTCATAAGTAATGCAAATCAATCACAGCTATATCTAAAACAGTGTTTTAAGAGTGTGATGCAGGATGAACTTAAAGTAAAAGATCATCAACTTAGCCATTCATTTACGTAAACTTCAAGTAAAGCTTGAAGTAAAAAATTACCATAACAATAGCTAATTTTTTACAAATATAGGGCTGCGATAGCGCATAAAAATAGATTCCAACAGGTAGTAAAAAGAGGGATAAAACCCGCTTCATTTTGAATCAAAACCCTAATAATTTTTGCTGTTTAAAAAAGCAAAAAACATCTCAACAATTGACCTAAAAACAAGTTCATTTACGAGTTCAGTTTCCAGGCCAATTCTCTAAAAAAATAGATCACTTTTTCTCCCAAAAATAATGAGAAGATGAGCTCACAATATCCTCAAAATGAAGCAGAAAAAATGACTCAGGAATGATGGAGAAAATTTTCAAATTCACTTCTTTCGGGCTGTGCAGAACAACTCTTATTTCAATGGAAAATGCACTGAAATTTCACCCCAAAAAGACCCTCATTTTGGGGTGAAAAGGACATCAAAAATCGACCTTGGAATATCTCCTAAGGGTGCCCAAAATCGCAAAATTACCCATTTTATAAATGCACCCTTTTTGAGCATTAAAAGAGGTATTCAGCGCAAACCCTTTAAATAAAAAGGGCGTCTATAAACCAAATCATTGACGCAAATCAAGGTTAGCTAAAGGGTTAGATTTTGTGTATCCTAATTGTTCTCTCAGCCATATAAACAGGGCTTTCCAGAGAATTCTGCAGTAAATAAAAAGCAAGCAAAAAGTAATAAAAAAGTAGTGCGATAGTTAGATATTTTTTGAGTAACGAGTGGCATGTTTTGCACCCAAGCAAATGTAATTTTTTTGAAAAAACTAGCAGTAAAAATTCTCGATCAGCAGTCATTTTTCTTTGCAAAAGCGAAGAGGAATTTTGTCGTGAAAAATTCATACAATAAGACGCGCTTTGCAGTCGGATTTTTGATTCTCAGCCAGTTCAATTTTGCAATCTCTCAGACAGCTCCAAATGCTCTCCCAACAGGGGGTCAAGTAGTCGCTGGAAGTGCAACCATTTCGCAGACGCAAACCGCTACTTCTGCGACCATGAATATCAATCAAACTTCACAACGTGCTGTTGTAAATTGGGATAGCTTTAACGTTGGCAAAAATGCCCAGGTGAATTTCAATCAACCAAATGCATCTGCTGCGACTCTCAATCGAGTGACTGGAGCGAGTGCTTCCATGATCGATGGTGCGATTCGTGCAAATGGACAGGTGGTGCTTGTCAATCCCAATGGCGTGACCTTTGATAGGGGTGCGGAGATCAATGCAGGTGCTGTTGTTGCGTCCACTATGAACATCGCCAACAAAGATTTCATGGACGGAAAATCGACCTATAAAGGCAGCGGAAAAGGGACCATTGTTAATGAGGGAAAAATCAGCGTAAATGACCTCAATGGATACATCGCGCTTTTGGCCCCAGAAATCCGTAATGAAGGCTACCTTTTGGCCCGAAAAAGACCCAATAACGCGGTAGCTTTAGCCTCCGGAGAGCAAATTACTCTGGATTTCAGGGGTGACCAGCTCATTTCAGTCAATGCGGATAAGGCGACCTATGGCGCCTTGATCGAAAACAAGCGGGTTGTAGAGGTAAAAGGGGGTCTGATCGTGGTGGCCGCCGGTTCAGCCAATCAGCTCATGAATTCCGTTATTAAGAACGCTGGACGCATTTCTGCCTCAACGATGGTGAATAACGGTGGCGTGACGAATTAGTGGCAGCGAATGTCACCCAGGCTGGTACCGTGGCTGCTAATGGCAAAGGCGAGAATTCGAAGGGTGGTCAGGTCAATATCGTGGGTGAGAACATCACCTTGGCCCAGAACTCCAAAACTACGGCTACTGGTAAAGCGGGCGGGGGCAGTGTCGAGGTAGGTCTTGGCAGAACTCAGGCTACCAATACAAACCAAGCGCCCGTACAAGAAGTGGCAAGAGCAGCTAGCGCTCTTACTACGACTGCAAGCATCGAGACCCGCCAAGCAGCAGCTCAACAAGTTGCTACTGTTGCGAGTCAAGCAAAACAAATTGCTAAAACTGTCGCCGTTGAAGAAGGTGCATTGGTTAATGTTTCATCAACTCAAAAAGGTGACGCTGGCAACATTGTGATTTGGTCTGAAGTGAAAACCACTGTGAACGGAATTCTGAAAGCAGTAGGTGGATCACTTAGTGGTAATGGTGGATTTGTTGAGACCAGTTCTAAAGGAACTGTGAATGTTGGCAAGCAATTAGTTATCGACACAAGTGCTGCAAAAGGTAAGTCTGGTTTGTGGTTCTTAGACCCGATTCACTTGATCATCGATGCGAGTGCAGCGAACGTGATTTCATCTGCATTAACTAACAACAACGTGACGATTGCTGTGAATGGCAATGTGTGTCCGAGCCTTGGCAGCTGTACGCAGAACGGCAGTGGCAGCTTAACGATTGCTAGTAGCGCAGACATCTTGAAGCAGGGTGGCTCACTCACTACGCTCAAATTAATTTCGTCTGGAATCTTCAATCTCAATGCGAATATTTCTGGAGCAGATCTGAACGTCATCATTAATAGCTCGATTGCTTATCTGAATATTGGTACAACGATCAACGCATCACAAGTCACAATACAAGCACAAAGTATTTATGCGAATGGAACAATCAATGCATATGGTGTAAGTAATGCATCAACACCACTGGGCGCTGCAATCCAATTGCTTGCACAAGCAATCTATGTATCGGGAAGTTTGAATGTTGCTAATAATGCAAGCAACAATACGAATACAAATACCAACACAAACACAAACACAAACAGCAACAGCATTACCTACAACGGTGCTGTGATTCGTAGAGAAGACATTCCTACGTTCTTAGCGGCGCAAAATAATGCGTCTACAGGTCTAGATGTGGTGTATTCAAGCTCCGCTGCGAATGATTCAGTAGCGGATCGCATCAATACACAGACCAATATCATCTATTTGAATGCAGTAAGAGACATTAATCTCTACAGCACAGCAGAAATCAAGGCAAACGGCACTACTGGCGGGTATATCACCCTGATTGCCCAGGCTTTTAATGCGCAAAGTGGTTCACTTATACAAGCCAACGGCAACAATGGCCCCGGTGGCGACATCGTTCTAACAACTAGTGATGTACACCTCTCAGGAGCGATCAGCGCCAATGGCGCAAACGGTGGCTCTTTTGCGCTTTCTGCAAATTCTGCTCAATTTGACAGCACCGCGACCATTCAGACCAATGGTTCGAACGGCCATGGAGGCCATATAGATATTGATGTTTCACAAGATATTATTTTTGTCAATAGTGGTTTATACGCAAATGGTGCAACCGACGGCGGCAGCATCCGCATCCTCAGCAGAACAGGCAATTTAAGCCTCTTTGACTCACGTATTCAGATGAATGGCGGCAGTATTGGCATTTCAGCTTTCAATCAAACCATTCTCACAGGCGCAACAGTAGAGGCGAATGGTTTTATTAAAAGCGGAACAATCCTTATCGGCAATGATGCTCAAAATGGCACATTGCCGTTTTCTATTTTTACAGATATTCAACGCACAACATCCATTAGCACGGATGCACTTGATGTAACAGTCTCGAATTTTATGTGGGGTTTATTGAAACCTCTGCCCAAACTCTAAATCTTTTGGGTTCTATTAACGTAGGCCGTGGTGGTATGTGGTTAATTGATCCGGTGGATATCTTTATCGGAAATTCATCAAACCACAATATTCTTAATACAGCTATTAATGCTGCTCTTGTGTCATCAAACGTCACCATTAATGCTGCTGCCTCTGGCAGTTGTTCGGGTCTAAGTTGCTTCCAATCATCTCCTTCAAGCTCGGTGGGCGATATTTGGCTTTTCGGGGCAATTGATAAAGCGGGATCCACTCCGACAACCTTAACGCTGATAGCAGATAAAAGCATCTTACTTAATACACCAATCACGAACTCAGGAAGCGGTGCCCTAAATGTTGTCTTAACTGCGAACGTAGCTGTCAACGGCGAAGTTCAGATTAATCAACCCAT
The DNA here is from genome assembly GCA_900095165.1 of Polynucleobacter necessarius. Lineage (GTDB taxonomy): Bacteria > Pseudomonadota > Gammaproteobacteria > Burkholderiales > Burkholderiaceae > Polynucleobacter > Polynucleobacter necessarius_J. The sequence goes on from LT606947.1 coordinate 317,831, forward strand.
TACGATAAAGGGTAGCTTACAGGTCACTAGTAAATCTCAATTTACTACTGCCTATATGACTGACATCACTGCAAATGCAGGTATAACGAAAGTTGCTGGTGGCGGTTTAACTTCTCTGGGCGGCAATCTCATAACAATTAATTCACCAATTAACATTAATGGTGACTTATTAATTCGCAAGAATCTTTCACTCACGACATCGGGTGGAGCAATTAATATTACTGGTGCAATTTCAAGCATTACTACCGCGGTAACTACTTACATATCAGGCACATCAACATTCACTACAGGAAGTGGAGTTACTAGTATTGAGGTCATGGTAGTAGGTGGTGGTGGCTCTGTGGGAGGCGGCGGCGGTGCCGGAGGTGTTGTTTACTATTCCAATTTAGGTGTATTAGCATCCACAGGTTACACGGCGACTGTTGGGTCTGGTGGTTCAGGGGCCGCGCCGGGGGCTAACGGAAATGGTGGGCAAAATTCTATTTTCGGTGCCATTACAGCTATTGGTGGTGGTGGCGGCGTGAACCAAGGCTGTTGTTATTATGCATCTGGCATCGCTGATAACGGTGGCTCTGGTGGTGGAGGTAGCGGTTATGTAGGAAACATTTTTACAGATGGAACCGGCGGTATCAGTCAGGGAAATGCAGGTGGTAGCCCAGGCACAGCTCCGGCTGGAGGCGGCAATGCTTCAAATTCTGGAGTCGGCGGAGCTGGTGGTGATGGCATTTATTACTCCATTACAGGCTTATCCACTCTTTACGCCACTGGTGGTGGCATTGGTGAAGGTACTGGAGGTTATGCATCAGGGGGAAATTCGGGCTTTAATAACAATAACTCAAAAACTGGCCTTTCAGATGGTCGTCCTGGCACGATTGCCGCTAATTCAGGCTCTGGAGGCGGCGGGCAGCGGGCCTATGCATCAACAGGGTCAAGTAAATCAGTGGCCTCCGGTATTGTAGTGATTCGTTATGCAACGTCAGAAGGTTCAACTCTATCGTTGGATGCCGGGTCTGGAGTTGCAACAATTCAAGGAAATATCTCAGGGGCAACAGCAATCATCAAGAATGGCTCTGGTTTAGCCATTCTCTCAGGAGATAATTCATATACTGGTGGAACAACATTAACAGCAGGCACTTTAGGCGTTTACACCAATCCGGCTCTTGGAAGTGGTGCGCTCACTTTAGCTGGCAGCACTACATTGTTATTAGGCCGTGCAGTTACAGACATTGCAAATGACATTACTCTTAGCGGAAGCGCCACTGTAGCATTTGATACGAATGTAGATTATTTGATCGTCGCTGGTGTTGGTCGTGGCGGCGGCGGTGGTGCTAGTGGCGTTCTTACGGGAACGACTAGTCTTGCAAATACTTCTTATGCACTTACTGTGGGTGCAGGTGGCGCTGCTGTTGTGAATGACCAAAGAGGTGTAAATGGTGGTGATTCATCGCTTGATTCAGTTGCTACTGCAACTGGCGGTGGTGGCGGTGGTGGCTGGACTGCTTGTAGTGGTTTAGGTGGTGGCGCTTCTGGATGTGGAGGTACAGGCGATACTGCGGTTGCTGGCCAAGGATATGCGGGCGCCAATACTCCGGTTATAAATCAAGCGAATGGCGGTGCCGGAGCAGCTGCTTCTGGTGCTAATGGTGGCATAGGTATTGAGCCATTAATCACTGGATCATCACTTTGTGTCGGTGGTGGCGGTGGCGCAGGTTCAATTAATAGCGGTGGCACAGCAGGCACAGGCGGCACATGTTGTGGTGCTAACGGTAAGAATCAGGTCACTACAGGTAATTCAGGTACCGCAAATACTGGTGGTGTAGAGGGTTACGCAGGAACGTCGGGCGCTGGCGGTTCGGGCATCATCATTGTTCGTTATTTGGGTGGGTCAGCCGCTTTAGGCGGAACTAAGACTTTTGGTGTAGGCACAGCTACTGGTTATAGCTTGCACTCGTTTACAACTACTGGCTCAAATACGCTTACCTTCAGCGCCATCTCAGCCAAGCTGTCAGGCGTAATTAGTGGTGCCAATCGTTTAACAGTTGCCGCTACACCAGGAACCCTCAGTCTTACTGGCACCAATACCTGTAGTGGCGGCACAACGATATCTTCCGGAACCTTGCAAGTTGGTAATGGTGGCACTTCCGGAAATCTAGGATCTGGAGGCGTCACAAATAGTGCCGCTCTGGTCTTTAATCGTAGTAATGATTTCACAATCTCTAATGCAATTTCTGGAACAGGTACTCTAACTAAGTCTGGGACAGGTGCATTAACGCTTTCCTATGCCAATACTTATACCGGTGCTACGACTATTAGTGCTGGCTCGTTGACCGCTGGTATTGCCAATGCAATCGCTCAAAGTGCTAGCGTAACTTTGTCAGATGTTTCAGGGGCTGTTTTCAATCTGGGCGGATATGATCAAGGAATCAAAAACCTCAGCGGTGGCGGTTCAACAGGGGGCAACATTGTTCTCGGCTCTAACTTAATTACCATTACCCAAACTTCTGACCTAACCTATGGTGGTGTTGTCTCAGGAACCAATGGTCAGTTAACTAAGTTGGGAAGCAGCCGATTAACCTTAACTGGCTCCAATACCTATACTGGTGCCACAACAATTAACTTAGGTACCTTGAAAATTGGTGCTACTGGTGGTGTGGTAGCCGATGCTTCTGCAGTTGTGGTTGATGCAAGCGGCACTCTTGATGTCTACTACAGTGAGACTGTAGGGTCGATCAGTGGATCTGGCACGATTTATACGCAAAGTCCAAGCAGCAATATTGTTTTAACTATGGGTGGCGACAATAGTTCTACGACATTTAGCGGTAATCTGTCGATGGGTCAAACAGCGCTGGGTTATGTCAAGACTGGAACTGGCACCTTGACTCTAAATGGTACAAGCACTTTCCCCAACTTTGGCTCTTCAGTTGCATTTGATATTAATGGCGGCGCTGTTCTATTGGGATCTTCCGGCGCGTTTGGAAATCTGACGTCGAATAGCAATGCCAAAATTGGATTTGGTGGCGGCACATTAAAGTATTCATCTAGCAATACAACCGACTACTCTGGAAACTTCAAGACAACCAGTGGACAAGCTATCTCGGTTGGTACTAATGGGCAGAACGTTACCTTTGCATCAAACTTAACAAGTACATCTGGCACATTAACAAAATTAGGTTCTGGTGCTTTAAATCTCGGTGGCACCACTATTAGTGCGGGCACACTCAAAGCGGGCAGTACTACAGCCTTTGGTGGCTCTGCTGGAGCAATCACTGTTGCAGACGGTGCCACACTGGATCTAAATGGCAAGACACTCGCCAATACCAACGCATTAACCTTAAACGGTGCGGGTGTTGGTTCTGCTGGTGCAATAACTAACTCTAGCGCAACTACAGGAACTTATGTGGGCGCCATTTCTCTTGGCAGCGCTTCCTCAATTGGTAGTACCAGCGGAGCCATTACTGTTTCTGGTGCGATCTCGGATGCTAGTGATTATGGATTAGCAATCACCGGCGACAAAGCGGTGACCTTGAGCAGCACAAGTAACGCGCTGAAAACGATTGCATCTGGATCCTCAACTGGCGCTCTCACTGTTGTTAATTCCGGTGATTTGGCGATTAGCTCAGTAACGGTAGGTGGCAGTACCTATAACGGGCTTAATTCTTCTGGAGAGATTTCAGTTAAAACCACTGGTGATCTGACTATTTCTCAAAATGTTGTTACAACAAGCGCCTCCGTAACCGCGTCGGCACCAGCATTACTCTTGGCTGCAGGGTCAGGCCAAGCCATTGGTACGGTTTCTAAAAATATCAAGCTCGGTGGCACACAAACCTTCACCGTGGGTAGTGACGGCATTATTGACTTCTATGCCGGTGATAGTTCAGGCAGTGCTGGTTTGGCCACTTATGTAAACGCTCAATCACCGAAGTCTTATGCCTATAGTGCAGACTTAACAACGCAGCCATCTGCTGCTGGTTACAACGTCATTTACCGCGGAGCGCCACCATACATCTATGTAACGATTGTGGATTCTCAAACCGGTGAATACGGTACGGCTGCAGGATTGAGCTACTTGTACTCTACCAGCCCAACTTTGTATGGTTCTGCTTATTTACCGTCATCACTGTCAGCATTTAATGCTGCACAAACATTTACGGCAGGGCAGAGCTCGATCACGATTAATTCCAGAGGCCTCACAGGATCGATTGCGATTAGTACAGCGTTAACCACCACCACTAATGCCAATGCATACAGTCTGACCCTAACGCCAACCCTGGCTCTCTCAGAATCTAGTGTGGTGTTTATTGCTGGCACGGCTAAGAATTTCACACTCAATCCAAAAGCGCTGAATCTGACCATTTCCAAAACCTATGATGGCAATGCCACATTTACCAACGCTAATACCTATGCCTTAATGGGTATGGCCAATAGTGAGAGTGCGCCAACCATTAGTTCAGGTTCTGCAACCCTTTCAAGTGCTAACGTCACTGCAAGCGCTGCGACATCATTTGCTACTAATACCTTTGCTCTGAGCAATACCAACTACACCTTAACTGGCGGCACCGTTAGTGCATCGATTTCACAGCTCTCTTCAGTCACTTACACGGGTAGCGCAGGCGGCGCTTGGTCTGATGGTGCTAACTGGACAGTCACTGGCGGAGTAGCTACAGGTGCTAGGCCTACTCTTGGAAACGTCGTAACAGTCATCATTCCGGTGGGTGCATCCGTGTCATACGGTGATGCAATGTCTGGCCTCACGCCAACGAGCGCTGTAGGTATTACCAATAATGGCGCCATTAATTTTACCAATACTGGTGCAGCAACGATGCTAGCCACGATGAGTGGCACTGGTGCAGTAACAATGGCAGGATCTGCAGCCGTAACATTGACTGCTACCAACACCTACACCGGCACCACCACCATTAACAATGGCGCAACCCTGAAGTTAGGTTCAGCAAACACCATCTCGAATACCTCAGCCATAGTCGTGAACGGGACGTTAGATCTGGCTGGTTATTCAGAAACCGTAGGCTCGATTGCTGGCGCAAGTACTGGTCTGATTACCAGTGCTGCTAGTGGTACTCCAGTGCTCACTGCAGGTGGTGATGACTCTAGCACCACATATGCCGGCGTGATCCAAAACGGTTCAGCAACCACAGCAGCTCTCACCAAGGTGGGTACTGGCACCACAACCCTGTCTGGTGCTAGTACCTACACCGGTACTACTACCGTATCAGCAGGTACTTTAGCCTTAGGTGCTAGTGATGTGATATCCAATAGTTCAGCTCTGGTAGTGAACGGTGGTAATTTTGATCTAGGTAGCTACTCTGACACAGTAGCTGCAGTCACTATTGGCACTAATGGTGCTGCTATCACCAGCACGACTGGCGCATTGACTGGAACAAGCTACACTTTTATAACACCACTAGTGCAACTGTATCTGCGATCTTGGCAGGTAATGTGAACCTAACTCAAGCAGGCTCTGGGCACCACAACCCTGTCTGGTGCTAATACCTACACCGGTACTACTACCCTGACCGGCGGTACCTTGGCTATCTCTGCTGATAATCAATTAGGTGTAGCTCCAGGAAGCGCCACTCCGGGAGCTATCGTATTTAATGGCGGCACTCTTAATGGCACCACCACCTTTACCTTGAACGCCAATCGCGGCATTGCCATGAATGGTGATGGCACTATCAATGTCAATGGGTTAACTACGCTGACCTATGACGGCATCATTGCTAGTACCGGCAATCTGACGAAGAGTGGGGCAGGTACTTTGGTATTTGGTGGAGACAATACTTACTCTGGTTCAACTACTGTTTCTGTTGGAACGCTTATAGTTAATGGATTATTAGGCAATTCTGCGAATGTCACAGTTAATATTGGCGCAACTTATGAGCCTGGCCTTTCACCATACGTTATCAATGGGTCTGATGAAGTTACGCTCACTTCATCGCTAGCGGTCCTTTCTCTCTCTGGTAGTGGCATTCTAAATCTAGGAGAATATACCCTTACCATTGGGCGTCCATCAAGTGTTCGCTCTACCGAATTTAGCGGTGTTATTGCAGGCACTGGTGGACTTCATCTCGCTGGTGGTACCCTTAAATTATCTGGCAATAATTTATATTCAGGTGGAACACTCGTTACCAGCGGCGTTTTAGTTGTTACAAATTCACTTGGCCTTGGTGATGTAAATGGTGCCTTGCGAATTTACAACGCCACTATGGATCTTCAGGCATCAATAGTCATTGGTAGCTTGAGAATGAATTCTGGTGCAAGCATCATGAATTCAAGCATGTCTCCTTCATCTCTTTCAGTGCTGGGTGAATCAAGAGTTGCCGGCACTATAACAACGTTTGGCGATCAAAACTATCTTGGCAATGTAACAATTGGGGGTGGATCATGCAGCACAGTATATTTTTACGCCCCCAATTCAAACATTTATTTTGCAGGAAAGGTCAATGCGACGAGCTACCGTCATCCTGCTAACTTAGCGGTGATTGCTGAAGATGACAATGTGACCTTTAATGAGGATGTGGGGGGGTTATAAGCCCCCAAATAATCTCGTGGTTACTGCTGGTGGGCAAGTTATCTTTGGCGAGGGCGTGACCATTATTACAAATGGTAATTAAACTTATAACGTAGATACCTTTGATCTTGTTGCGGCAAATAATTACCTGTCGGGCAACACCGTGACTATTGCATCCTATAGTTATGGAAGATATATTCAGTTGGCCGGTGATGCTTCTGATAATGCACTCTATCTGAGTGCAGATACTTTGAATCGGATCCACGCAAATACATTGGCAATTGGAGGTGAGGGTGCGGGTCTGATTATTGTAGCAGTCAATTTAAGCAATGTATCAGAAGGGGCATTGGAGAATATCAACAATCTCACATTACAGACAAGTTCAGATATTCATATTCAAAGCCTAATCAGCACTCCAAGCAACCAATTATTTATTGGGGAAGCCTTTATTCTTGGCGAAAATGCTCAACTACATAGTGAGGTAGGGTCTATTGTTATCGCAACATCTCATTTTATTAATTTGAATGGAGCTGGTAACGCAATTAATACAGGTCCTGATGGGCATTGGGAAATATGAAGTGCCAATGCCAGTCCATATCACGAAGAGTCAGGCGATGTTATCGGTGGTTTGCAGTATGACTATAAACAATATGGCGCAACTTATGGCGCTAGTTTAGTTTTAGGGCAGGGTAATGGTCTGCTCTATACAATCACTCCGACTGCTAGAGTAAGTCTAGCCCAAAAAAAATATGACGGTCTAGCAACAGTCAATCTCGAGAGTGCAACTTATCAATTCACTGGAGCGGTAGGGGGCGATCAAGTACGAGTTTCAGTAGTAGATGTGGCAAATTTTACTGGCATTAATTCATCCGCCGTAGGTGCAAATAAGCATGTGGAGATAACGGGGATTGAGATAGAGGTTGCAAATAATGGAAAGTCTGTATACGGATATTTACTAGCAGAGACAGCGGTATCCGCTGAAATTGGAATCATCACCCCTAAAGCCATCGTTATCAGCAATGTTGCGAGTAACACTACCTATGATGCAGTGACTAACTATGCCGGCACAATGGCTACTGCGGGTTACACCCATACCGCTTTGGTGGGCACTGACGCTATTGGCTCAGTTACTCAAACTGCCAGCATTGGCGGTAGTGCAGTGACTGGCATTGCCCGGGCCGGCACCTTTATCTCCACCCCAAGTGGAGTAGTGCTCTCTGGTGGTATTGCCGATAACTACAGCTTATCTTATGTTGGTGCAAGTAATAGTGTTGCTAAAGCAGATTTAACAATTGCTGCAGTAGCTAGTCTCACAGGCAATACTTACCGTGGCACCGCTTATACCGGCACCTACACCACGACCGCTTTAGGATCAGACGCTAGTAGCATCACTGTTACTGGCCAAGCCACCGGAATCAATGCAGGCACCTATACCTCTAACTTATCTGCTAGCGGTAGCATCCTGAATAACTACAACACACCAACGATTATTAATGCTAATTTAGTGATCTCGCCGGCACCACTTGGGATCGAGTTGACTGGAACCTATGCTGGCACTCGCACTATTGCACCTTCAACCTTTATCGTAACTGGTTTATTAAATGGTGATGTGATTAATTCTATTGTTAGTGCCAATGTTTCTGCTAATGGATCTAACTATGTCAGCTCTATTACTGGTGTTGCTGGTACGGCTGTCATGGGTAATTACTACATTACCACCAGCTATAACAGTACGCCTAATAGCAATACTACGAACATGGCAATAGTCACTCCTGCCAACCTCGTTATCTTGGCTGTCAACGACGCAAAATTTGTGACTCAAGTGATAGCTTTGCGTATGCTAATAATTGTGGAATTAACACCGCATGTCCTGGTGGGTATATGGGCGTTACCTATAATGGATTTGTGAATGGAGAAAGCCCCAGTGCGTTAACTGGCACCCTTGCAGTTGCACGTTTGAATTCTAGTGAAAATTCAGCAGGTGTCTATACGGGGGTACTAAAGGCTAGTGGCCTGACCTTAGCTAACTACAGCATCACATATACCAATGGAGATTATGTTATTGCTCCAGCCAATGCCTTGCTAGTTCGCGTTAAACCTGATTCGCAAATTTATGGTGTTAATCCAAATTATTCAGCAACTGCCCAATATTTAGCATCTGATAACACGACAATCATCAGTCTAGTACCTACTATTTCAGGTAATAGCGTTAGTATTGATGATGGAGTAGGTGGCACTGCTAAATTTAATTTAGTCCAAGTTGGGGCAAGCAATAGCACCTCTGGAAATACTCGAGTGGGCGGTTACAACATAGCCGCTGCAGATGCGCTTGTTACTGTGGTTAATTTCAATGCGCTGATGGTAGTTGGCTCTAATGCGGTCCGTCCATACACTTTGCTGCCAAATCAGTTAGGTATTTCTGGTGTGAGCAAGGTCTATGACGGTAATATCAACATCGGCGGTTTGGTTCTTAATGTTGATCCAACCTTATCTAGCGTTTTAGGGTCTGGATCAACAAAAGATCGAGTGACAATTATTGGTTATGGCACTTTTGAAGACCGAAATGTAGGTATTACAAAGGCCGTTGATATCAATCTTTCATTATTGGATGATGATGATGGTAATTATGTCCTTGAGACAAATGCCTATAGTGCAAATATTGGCACGATTACACAGTTAAGTAGTGTTAGTTATGTTGGTGGATTAAATGGCAAATGGTCAACTCAATCAAATTGGGCTGGCGGTGCTATTCCTACTCTCAATAACGTTGCAAGGATGATTATTCCTATAGGTAGTTCAGTCGTTTACGATGCCTCCGTGATCGGACGGATTAGTAGTATTATTGAAAATAATGGCTTGGTCACTTTCAATGAGTCTTCCCCATTTGATTTGAACAACACTTTAAGTGGTGGCGGGGTCTTTGCTCAAAATGGCTCAGCCGCCTTGACCATATCTGGTAACAATGCTCAGCTTTCTGCCGGAGCATTTGGAGGACAATTCTCGATTAGTTCTGATTCGTCTTTGATATTGGCAAATAACAACGCCTTGGGGTCTGGAAGTTTAATTTCTAATGTAGGTTACTTAAGTAGCGCTGCGGGTACCATCTTAGCTAATTTGTCAGTTGCCGGGGCGGTGACTTTGACTAACAATATCTCGACTTCGGGCTCTCAATACTATGGTGGCAGTGTTACTGTTGCTTCAGGCTCTGCACTGAGTCCATTTGTATTTAGTGCAGATAACGCCAATATTACGTTTGATGGTACTTTGAACTCCGATGCTCAAAATAGGTCAGTCACAATTAATGCTGGAGTTGGTAAGCTGACTTTCAGTGGTGAGGTGGGCTATCTATCATCCAATCCACGAGTAAGTAAAGGGCCGGCAATTTATGACCTGCTTGTCAATGCCAAAGATATTTTGTTAGAGGCGGATGTATCTACCATCAGCACGCAAACCTATAGCGGCGCAGTGGTGATTTCAGATAATGGCAGCAATGGCTTGAATCGTACATTTACATCACAAGATCCAAGTGTAGTCTTTAGTGGAACTGTGGATGACTCTAGTGCGGTAACCCATGGATTGAGTGTTCGGGCTATTTCATATGATCCAGCCTTAGTCCCAAGTATTTCATTCTTAGGCCCAGTTGGCTCTATCACCCCATTGGGCAGCTTGAGCGTGGTTACTGAGATGCGCCTTGATTCTACCGTTCCACCATTGCCAGGCGGCAATCTAACGATTGCCGGTAATATTTCAACGGTGGGTGGCCAGAGTTTCTCAACTGGTAATGTGGTGCTACAGCCGCCAGTAGGCTCCACCATTACCTTAAGCTCTTCACAGGGGGCGGTGCAGTTTGCTGGTATATCGAATGCTAACTTAGGCGCTTTACAAAATCAGCTCACGGTTCATGATGCTGCCAGTGCAGTTTTATCACCCTCAGAGCCTATATTAGTTACAAATTCAGTATTGCCTTCTACCTTCTTGGAAGATCAACTGGTGGCTGTTAGTCGGTCTATCGTGAGGGGTGAGGTATTGATTACTTCCGGTTCTTTTGAATGCGAGCAGAAGGAAGATGAGTGTAAGCGCTAGTGGATCAATAAGACTATGAGTATTAAACAGTTAAACGCCTCCTACCTGGTCAATGAGGACCGTATTTTGTTTTGATTTAATACACAGGAACAGGCTGAATTTCGTCTCTGGTTGACGCGAAGAACAACCCTTTTTCTGCTGGCCGCAAACTCCCATTTGCTTTCTAAAAAGCTTGAACAAAAGCATTCTCCAGATGCAGCAAAAGCACTCAACGAGTTTGAAAAAGAGGCTCTTTTTGAGGCTGCAAAAACTGCTAATGCAGGCCAACAAACTTATGAATCGGGAACGCAATTTCCGATTGGATCTGAGCCATTATTGGTGATGGATATTACCTGTTCACTTACTAAAAATGGTGAGAAATTAGATCCAAAAAATCAGCTGAATGAACATTCATTTGACGATGGATTGTCAGTGGATTTTGCTCTTCCTGGCGGCGCCAACTTAAATCTAAAATTAGCTGGAAATATGATGAGAGCAATGTGTCTTTTATTGGATCAATTGCGTCAACAGGCGGGGTGGGGTGAGGCTACTTTAGTGCTTAAAAATGAGAGCGAAAACGAAGCAGAAAATGAATCTATTTTGAATGGAAATTTAAGACACAAAATCTCCATTCATTAAGTCAAAATACCTTTATTTATATCAATTTTTAGCATTATTCTATCAAGCTTTAGGCGGGCATCAAATAGACGATGAATTTCTATAAATGCCACCTATTTTTTCTAGACCACTAGTATTTTGTATTTTTAAGCATTTTTCATTGAAAATGAGCTTGTAATTTCGGGGGTCTCAGGACGTTACCCCTAGAGCTAATTCCAATAGCTATAAGCCTTTGGGAAAATTCTGGTTCCGGAATTTACCCCTGATTTTTGTTGAAAAATGCCCACAAAGAAAGGTCACCACTTTCTTTAAAAATTTCCCTAAAAAATTTTCGTGCAAATGAAAAATTTGCACGCATTTTTTCTGTAGCTGCCATCATTTTCACGTCAGCTGTTTTCGCAAATCCTGCAGTGCCATTATTACCTCCTGTTGCACTCCCATCCAATGGAAAAGTTGTTGCAGGAAGTGCAATGATTTCTCAAAACCAAACTGCCACAAATGCAGCCATGGTCGTGAATCAAACTTCGCAACGCGCAGTTGTGAATTGGGATAGTTTTAATGTCGGAAAAAATGCGACAGTAACCTTTAATCAACCTAATGCAAATGCGGTAACTCTAAATCGTGTGACTGGTACAACGGCGTCGATGATTGAGGGTGCAGTTAAAGCCAACGGCCAAGTGATTTTTGTTAATCCCAATGGCGTTACTTTTGCCAAAGGCGCTGAAATTAATGCGGGTGGTGTAGTTGCTACCACGATGGATATCGCCAACAAAGACTTCATGGAAGGTAAATCTACTTACAGAGGAAACGGTAAGGGATCTGTTATTAATGAAGGCAAGATTACTACCACGACCGATGGTGGCTACATTGCTTTATTGGCACCTGAGGTGCGCAACGATGGTTACCTGTTGGCCAAGAAAAGTGCTGGAACTGTTGCCATGGCTGCTGACGAGCAAATTACCTTAGATTTTAGGGGAAATTCACTTATCAGCGTTAAGGTGGATATCGCTACCTATAACGGTTTGATCGAAAACAAGCGGGTTGTCGAAGTTAAGGGTGGCTTAGTGGTGGTTGCCGCCGGATCGGCTAACCAGCTCATGGGGTCCGTTATCAAGAACACAGGGCGCATTTCTGCCTCAACTATGGTCAATAACGGTGGCGTCATTGAATTGGTGGCCTCTAACGTCACTCAGGCGGGTACCGTGGCTGCCAATGGCAATGGCGAGAGCTCGAAGGGTGGTCAAGTCAATATTGTTGGTAATGACATCACTATTGCTACTAATTCAAGTACTTCAGCTACCGGAACAAGCGGTGGTGGCCAGATCAATATAGGCCTAGCTTCAACAGCAGTTTCTGGCGGCACCCAAGTAAATGCTCCAACCCAGGCAAGTATTAAGGCGAATGCTGACATGGCAGCCAAAAATCAGCAGCTTGCTAAAACAGTCAATATTGAACAGGAGGCTTTTGTTGATGCCTCTGCTACCCAGTCTGGCAATGGTAGCACGATCGCGATTTGGTCAGAGATCAAGACCACGGTTGCTGGCATCCTCAAATCAACCGGTGGAGCCCTCTCGGGTAACGGTGGCTTTATTGAAACGAGTTCCAAAGGGCGGGTCAATCTCGCGCCTACAGTCAGCGTCAATACAGCCGCAAATAACAAAACAGGCAAATCCGGCGCCTGGCTTTTAGACCCTATTGATCTGACGATTGATAGTGCTGCCGCTAATGTTATTGCTACAACCTTAGCGAACAATAATGTGACGATTGAAGTCACAACCGGCAACCTGATTCTGAATGGCAATATCCTGAAGCAGGGCTCCAATGCGACTAGCTTGACCTTATCTGCTGGTGGCAATTTTGTCCTCAATGCCGATATCTCCGGTGAAAACCTCTCAGTCATCATTAATGGCTCTATTGCTTACCTGAATGTGGGTACCAGCATTAATGCAAACCAGGTTACCGTACAGGCTCAAACCATCTACAGCTACGGCAATATCAACACCCGTAGCGATTCAAGTTTATGGGCTGCTATCCAGTTGCTCGCTCAAGCGATTTATGTATCGGGACGTCTGACTGCAAGCAATGGGGTCGTAGCAAACGCTGGTCAGGCCAGCAATAGCAGCAACAGCATTACCCTCAGAGGTGATCGCATTACCCTAAGTTCTGGCGCTGTGATAGAGGCAAATTCAGATGAGGGTGGTCAAGTCACCATTGCTGCCAATGATTCCATCTTTAATTCAGCGCTGATTCAGGCAAATGGTGGATCAGGGCGGGGAGGTACGATTTCGATCCTTGCAGCTAATGATATTCACTTTAACCAAGCTACTACTCAAGCAAACGGCACCGATGGTGGTAGCCTATTCGTAGTTGCCCAAGCTGGCGACCTCATCATTCAAAACTCTACTATTCAGCCTAATGGCTCAAATGGTCGTGGTGGCAGCATTTCTATCTCAGGACAAAAATCCACACAAATTAGCAATAGCGTTATTGAAGCTGTAGGCTATACCCAAGGTGGCAGAATATTAATAGGCAATGATGCAAGTAACGGCACATTGCCTTTTTCTATTTATACGAGCCTAGATCAGTACACCACGCTCAATGCCAGCCAACCCAACCCAAACAACACCACCAATGGTGGCTTGATCGAAACCTCGGGTCAAACTATCAACCTCCTAGCTAGCATCAATGCAGGCAGAGGAGGGATGTGGTTATTGGATCCGACGAATGTAACGATTAGCACGAATGCAGGAAGTTCTACAGGAACAGATCCCCTCTTATTTACCAACCAAACCAACGTTAGTACAACACAAATCTAGAACGCTATCAATAGCGGTATTAGCGTCCAGATTATTGCTGATGGCACTATCACTCAAACGGCAGCATTGTCCTTTACCCCATCCTCTGGAGTTTCAGTCAGTCTGACATACGATAATCGGACCGGAACAGCCCAAGCAATAACTCTTACAGGAACAACCACCAACACCGGTGCTGGAGATCTCAACCTCAACTATCTGTCTAATGGCCAAATTAAAATCAATGGGGCAATTAATTCCACCAGTACTGGAAAAATTAACGTAGTTGCAAAAACCGATTATGCAACCAATACCTTAACAGCCTGTACCAGTTGGGCATGCGCAAGTATCTATAACGGAGCCTCTGGAAGCATCACTACTAAAGGCGGGTATGTTGTGATGGATGCTACAGGTGGAACAATTACCGGTACCACTATTACTTTGGGTAGCATTCAAAATGGACCAATTTATTTAAATGCTGGCATCAACACAACCACTGCTGGTGGCTCATCAAATGGAGTAGGGGGCCATCTTTCTTTGGGAGGGTCGGCAAATTTAGCTAGTGATATTGGCTCCTTTGAGCCTAATGCAGCTATTCTCAATATTGGCGGTGATGTCAATATTCAGCTGAAAAACGGTTCAAGCTCTAGCTATGGCTTTGTTGTGGCTTCTTACCTAACGACCTCCCCGATTACTGCATATGGCAATTTGAATATCACAGGTACCGGTATCAGTACTTCGGGTAATGGATTGATTTATCTTAGCTCAGCATTGACATCTACAACTGGCAATATCAATTTAACCTCCACTTCTACAAATACCAGCTCTATCACTAACCCAGGTGTCAGCGGATCCTCAAATGGCACCCTTACCAGCAAATGCTGGGGCAATCTCGATCAACAGCGCATCTAATGCCAGCACTGCAGTATCGCTGCCTGGTGCAATGTCTGCTAAAAGTATTTCGATTACTGGAACATCAACTACAGCCTCTACGATCGTTTCATTGGGTGCGATGACGATTGTTGCCGGCGGATCTGATCTCTCGGCCACTGCAACGAACACTTCTGGTGGCGCCAATACAGGCATTACTCAATCTGGAGCAATTACAGATAATGCTTCTGGTAGCAACATCACTTTCACCTCCAACAATCTGATCAACCAAACTGGCGCCATCACGATGGCTGCCAATACCAGCGGCAATACCGCTACGCTCACTTATGACACCACTGGTGGTAATAAGCTCTCAACGATTGTCTCTGGTGCTCTAACTTTAACGGCAGGTTCTTCTAGTGACATTAACTTTGTTATGAAATCAGCCGGTAGTGCAATTGACCCTGGTGCAATAGGTTCGAGCAGTGTGCGTTTACCTGGCACCGTAACACTCGACAATACCTATCAATCAGGCGGTAGTACAGGATTTATCACCACTAGCAATCTGGTTACGTACGCAACAGCCAGTGTCGGCGTCACCATTAATAATGCGATCTACAGTACTAAGCTCATCAGCGCTAAAGGCGCTTCCTATACATCGCAAGGCGTCAATTACAGTGCGGTCATTAACGCAAGTGCTGGTGGGGTAGAGTTAGTAGGTGCAACCTATAACAACTATGGTGTGTACACCGTCAATGCCTCACTGATAACTGGAGATTTCATCACCATTACTGGTAGATCTACCATGGCAGTTGCTGGATGGATTGTTCAGGCTGGAGCCTTAACAATCAACTCCGCTTCCACGGGTGGGGATATCGCAATTACTGGCGCTGGCTCAAGTGCTGGAAGTGATAACGGCATCTTTCAATCTGGTGCAATTTCAGCAGCTAACGGTTCAGATATTACCTTTACCTCTAACAACATTATTAATCAGGTTGGCGCTATTACTTTGGCGGCAAATACGAGCGCTGTTTCATTAGTCACCTATGACGCCACAAGTGGCAATCGATTGTCCACAGTTACTACAGGTGTTCTTACTACAACCTCTGGTTCAGTCAATGCAATTAACTATCTCGTTAAATCATCGGGGTCGGCGATTACGGTGAGTGATGTTTCAGTTCCTGGTTACATCAACATTGACAATACTTACGGCTTTGTAAGTGGCGCCAAATCTAGCGGTTATTTTAACGGCAGCAACAATACAACGTCGAATGTAACAGGCTCACCTGGAGTGCTAGTCAGTGGCGTATTGACTGCAGGTGGTGCACTCACAATCAAAGGGATAAGTGCTAGTGGCTGGGGAATTCAGAATTCATCAGCATATACCCTAACGGCAGGATCCGGAGATATCACGCTGGTTGGGGTAGGAGCATATGGTATTTATCAAGTGGGTAGCTTAATTGCGACAGCTGGCAATATCTCGGCAAGTGCTTATGCTACTAGTAAGATTTGGTCATACTACGCTCAATCTGGTGTGCAGAAGAATTACATTGCTTTAGGCAATATTGACTTGGTTGGCTACAGCACATCTTATAGTTCTGCCCTCAACATCCAAAATATATTGATGCGGACCACTACCGGTGATATCACCTTATCCGCAAGGGGCGGTTCAGTTGGAAATGGCGCATCTCATCCGGCAATTCATTTGGTAGCTGATGTCATTAATGCTGCTGGTGACTTTATTATTCAGTGAGCCACCAACACAGGTGGTCTTGCTACCGCCGCCCCCGGAACTGCCGCCATGAATACTATGGGTGACACGGGCCTGCACATTGCTTCGAGTGCGAGCTTGGCATATGGCGGCACTACCTATACCGGATACAAAGCGGCCGGTGATATTGCATTTACAGCCTCAACCACTGGTTCCTATGCGATGTATATTGCTACCGCTATTGAATCCACGGCTGGGTCAGTCAGCTTGAGGGGAACCTCAACGACAAACTTCGGCATCAATACAACGAACACCGGAACAATTACCGGCTTTAGCGGCGTATCACTCTATGGATTGGGTGCTGGAGGCAATATTACGACGGCTGCTTTGGTTCGCAATACCGGTACAACGGGTGGCATCATTATTAATGCAATTGGTAATGCCAATATTGGTGCCGTAACCAATTCTGGAGCAGATGGTATTCGGATTGCCGGTGGTAATGGTATTGCTGCGGGAACCATTACCGGCGGCACGATCACTGGCCTAGGCACTGTTACCAATACAGGTGGAGTGGTAGCTTTGTCGATGGCCTCACCTCGCTCTGCCAACTCATATGATATTGAAGGTATGATTGGCATTACCTCCTCAAATGCCTCGACTGACAATATTCGCTATAGCGTACAAGGTGGTAACTTCACCACGCCTACCACCTACACCAGTGGTAACTACATTGACTGTCGAGCAGGCACTACCGTTTACACCATCACGGTTTCTTTAGGTGGTAATTATTCCGCTGCCTATGGAATGGCGTACACCGATTCCGCGGCACTTAGTTGGTTGCGTAGTAATGCTACTGTTACATTAAGCGCCACACCTTTTGGCGTTTCTGCAGCTGCAATTAAGTCAGGTTTGGTATGGAACAGCACGATTGGTTCTGCTGGTATCAATTCCAATGCAGTACAAGCTGCAACTACTATTGTATCGGCCAACATTCTTTCTGGAGCAGGGCAGAGTGTCACACTCTCAGGAACTAGTCGCACCTACACCATCACCGCTAAAACACTGACCATTACCAATACGGCAAGTACCAGTACTTATGATGGATCTACCACTTATGCATCATTAGTAGGTACTGCTGGCTATAGCGTCAGTGGATTGGTGACTTCAATTGGTGGAGTTGCAGTGACGGATGCAGTTTCATCGCTGACCTAAACCATTAAGTCTGGATCTGTCGTGGGTTCAGGTTCAACGGTCTCTGGGGTAGCGCAAAATGGCTCATTTAATGCAGTGTCAAGTGCAGCTGTAGGGACAGGGTTATCAAACTACACCATTACTTATGTTGGTGTTGCTTCTACGGTGAGTAAAGCAATCATCACGATTACTGCCGCAAACGATACTAAAGTGTATGGCAATACAACGACTGGCGCCGGAATTGCTTATAGCGCAGGTGCGGCATCAGCAAGCGGGGGAGTGGGTTATTCGATTACATCAGGATCTTTATATGGCTCTGATAGCCTGACGGGTGTCACCTTAACCAGTGCTGGAGGTGCTGCTAGCACTGCTGTGGGCACGATTATTTCAATTGTTCCGAACGCTGCGAGTGGAGCGGGCCTATCTAACTACACCATTACATATGCAAATGGCGCGATGGCTGTCACACAGCGCCCATTAACCATTACTGCATCTACTCAAAGTACAGACTATGGTACGAGTTATTCATTGGGAACTAGTGCGTTTACTACTAGTGGCTTAGTAAATAGTGATTCTGTAAGCTCAGCAACCCTCAAATACAGCAGCTCTAGTACAGTTGCCGGCACCACTAGTGCAGGTACATATTCTGGCGGCATTATTGCAAGCACGGCTTCAGGTTCGGGCCTATCAAATTATTCCATTACCTATGTTGCAGGTAATTTAACGGTAGCCACTAAAGCTTTGACGGTTACAGCGAGCGCGCAAAATAGCGAATACGGTACAGCATACTCACTAGGAACCAGCGCATTTACCACTAGCGGTCTAGTGAATAGTGATAGCGTTTCAAGTGTGACATTGCTATACAGCAGCAGCGCTACAGTAGCACCAACTGTTAATGCTGCAACCTATTCTGGTGGAATTACTCCAAGTGCAGCAACAAGTACAGGGTTGTCGAATTACTCTATTACCTATGTTGCAGGTAATCTTGTTGTAGCGAAGGCGACCATTACGCTAACTCCGAATGGATCTGTAGCCACATACGATGGAACAACGCTCAGTAATAGTACATATTCACAATCTACCGCCAATTACACCGCCACTGGCCATAAGAATAGCGATGTAGCTGCAGATGTTGTGATTTCGTTAACGGGTTCTATGGCATTTAATGGCTCTAACACGACTACCGTTAAAAATGCTGGCAGTTATGTTCTGACGGGTACCACTACGAATGGTAACTATCAGATTGCATTTGCAAACGCTGGTAGCAATGTTTATTTAATTAACCCTGCGACAGTATCGGTAACCGCATCTAAGGATTACGATGGTGCCCGCAGCTTTACTTCAAGTCAAATCACTATTGCTACAGGTGTCGGTTCGCAAGCCCTTACCCTAAGCGGTAGCGCCTTAGCAAATAGTGCAAATGTGACCGGAGTATCTTCACTGGCTACTACGGGTCTCACACTAGGCAATGGTGCTAATGGTGGATTGGCAAGTAATTATAAATTGCCAGCTTCTACAACTAGCGTCACCATTAATCCACTAAGCTTAACTGCTGCGATTACTGGTACACCAACCAAGCAATATGATGCAACTGATCGCGCAACGCTAAGTTCTAGCAATTATTCGCTCTCAGGATTCATTGCGGGTGAGGGCGCCAATGTCTCGCAAACAGTAGGCACATTTAATAGCGCCAATGCCACCAGCAATACCGCTTATTCTCCTGCGACTACTGTCAGCGCCACATTAGTATCCGCCAATTTCACGGCCAATGCAGGAACTACTCTTAGCAATTATGTATTGCCAACGAGTGCATCTGGAAGTGGTGTGATCACTACCGCACTATTGACGCTAACAGCAAACTCCTACGCGGCATTCTCTGGACAATCGCCTGGAACCTTTGCGGGTAGTGTTACAGGCACCCAAGGGTCTGACAGCATTAGTGTCAGTATTGCTCAATCTGCATCTGGCACTGCAGGAATCTATACATTGACTCCAGCCGCTGTAATGAGTGCCGCTCTGGTTGGAAATTATGGAACCCCAACGATAGTTACTGGCACCTATGTTGAGGCTCAGCAGTATCAATTAGTGGTTACTGCAGCAAACACAAATAATTCTTATGGAACTCTCAGCTCAAGCTCAACTGCTAATTCAGCAGTGAATCTAGTAGCTCAATATTGCACGGTAAGCAGTAATTGCACCTCTGGAACGATTATTACCATGAGCCTTACTGCTCCAAGCGCAACACTCTCACAAGTTACCACTTTATCTTCGACCACGCCAACATGGGTGGCAACAGATTCATCATTAAATAGCCATAACATCAAAGTAGTATCTGATAGCAGTCTCGCTTTTAGTACTGGCACTTATCTCAATGTTGGAACTTATACCTTCACACCAACAGGCCAAACGAATGCAACGATTTCTGGAGCAACTAATCCAGTGATATATGTACCGGGCGCGCTGTCTGTGGCACATATTAACGTTAGCGTGACAAACAACTCTGCGCCGACTAAAGTTTATGATGCAACCACAGCGTTAACGAATGGTATTAGTCTCTCGGCATCGAATAAACTGAGTGGTGATAGTCTCACAGTCACTGGATCAGGTGTTTACTCCAGTAAAAACGTCGGTAGCACGAATTACACAATCAATAGTGTCAGCTTAGGTAGTGCTGATACTGCTAACTATCGTTACACCTCAGGCAATATTAGTGGCACTAATGGCATGATTACTGCCGCACCTATTACGATTAGCGGTTTATCGGCAAGTAATAAACAATACGATACAGGCTTAAGTGCAACTGTAACTGGTACTCCAACAGCATTAGGCATTTTTGGTAGTGATACTGTAGCAGTATCGGGAGCAGTTACAACAGGCTCATTTGCTAATGCCAATGTCGCCTCCTCAATCGCAGTGACCCCAGTGCTGTCGGGTCTCACTTTGAGCAACTCCAATTATGAAATCATTGGAGTTACTGCGGCCTTGAGTGCCAATATCACTACAGCCCTCATTACGGTGACGATCAGCAAAGTTTATGATGGCAGCACGACAGTAGCCAATGCAAATATTGCAGTTGCTGGTGTGGCTGGCGAAACATTAGTATTATCAAGCGGCACCGCAACACTGATCAATCCTAATGTCGGAAGTGCAGCGCTCTCATCGCTCAATGGCGCGGTGTTGGTTGATGGTACTGGATTAGCATCAAATAACAAGCCCTAGCGCAGTGGTTAATGTGACACCCGCTCCCATTGGCATTTCAACAAGCAATGCAGTCAAGGTCTATGACACTTCAACCAGTGTATTAATTGCTACTACAGCACCAAGCGCGAGTGTTGTTAGTGGAACCTTGTACACCAATGCTTCCACTGGTTATGCCGATGCATTATCTGGCGGAACATTTAGCCATGCAACTAGTGATGCTGGAAGTGGCAATAAGACCTTAAATGTGAGCGGGGTAGGCATTCTGAATAACACTACCAATGCGGCATCCAATTACACAATCACTTATGTTGCCAATACCACCAGCACGATTACGCCTGCGTCTATTACGATTAGCGGTTTGTTGGCAAGTAATAAACAATACGATACAGGCTTAAGCGCAACGGTAACTGGCACCCCTACAGCGGTTGGTGCACTTGGGTCTGATACTGTTACGGTAAGTGGTAGCGTGACTTCTGGAAGTTTTGCTTCTGCTAACGCTGGAAGCGCAATAGTGGTTACCCCAGTGTTATCTGGCTTAACCATCAGCAATGCTAACTATCAGATTGCAGGGGTAACAAGCTCCATTACTGCCAATATCACTGCAGCACCAATTACGATCAGCGGCCTTACAGCGGCAAATAAGCAGTACGACACCGGCCTTTTTGTCACTATTTCGGGTACCCCTGTAGCTGCGGGTGTATTGGGGTCTGATGTTGTCACCGTCAGCGGCAGTGTGAACTCAGGAGGCTTTGCATCTGCAAATGTTGGCACTGGTATCGCTGTAACTCCAGTACTTTCTGGATTGAGCTTAAGTAATTCCAACTACGAGATTAGCGGTGTCACTACAACTTTGAGTGCCAATATTACAGCTGCACCATTAACAGTAACTGCAAGTAGTCAAAACACAACCTATGGAACACCATTGGATTTAGGCACTTCAAGATTCACTGTCAGCGGTCTGTTGGGTAGCGATGCTGTTTCTTCAGTAACGCTAACTCAGTTAGGTAATAGCACTGTTTCTGGAGCCCAGAACGCTGATGTGTATACAGGTAGCACTAATGGAATTTTGGCAAGCGCTGCAAGCGGCACCAATTTATCGAACTATCAAATTACTTACGCACCAGGAACTCTGACTATTGCTAAGAAGGGCATTAATGTTATTGCAAATGATGCCTCGATGACCTATGCCGATGCTAGCTTACCCACATTAAGTTATCAATCAGTTTCAGGATTGGTTAACGGCGATCAAATGAGTGGTTCACTTGCCACATCTGTAACACCTTACAGTGGCGTTGCTGGATCAGTCTCTAATGTCGGTTCTTACTATATTACTCAGGGCACTGTGACGGCTGGCAATAACTATGAGATTACCTATACCCGTGCCAGCTTAACGGTGAACCCAGCATCTCTGTATGTGACTGCAGAAAATCAAACCAGCACTTATGGATTGCTCTTGGTATTGCCCCAGTCAGGAAGTACAGCCTATTCTGTTGTGGGATTGCGCAATGGAGATTACGTCAGCTTTAGCACAGTTTTATATAGCGGCAATCAAACAGTTCCAGGCACCACGAACGCGGGTAGCTACACCGGATCATTGGATGTCTCGGCAGCCACTGGTCTTGGTATGTCTAATTACAGCATCAACTATGTAACAAGTGATTTAACGATAGCCAAGGCCGCATTATTGGTGACAGTAGTGGATAGCGCCAAATTTGTTGGGATGAGCGATCCATCAGGTTATGGCGATGTAATGTATAGCGGGTTTAAAAACTCTGATAGCGCAGTCAGTGGCGCTCTGGGCTCAGCGGTGGTTAGCGTAAGTAGAAGCAACTCTTCTGTAAACAACGCTGGGGCTTATACAGGGGTTTTGGTACCAAACGTTGATCGTGCCCTAGAGAATTACACCGTTAGTTATGGCAACGGTAACTTTACGATCGTTGGCGCAAATCAACTATTGGTCATGGTTGGCAACACTACCACTGTGTATGGAACGAGCCCAACTTATACTGCGGGCGGTATGACTGTTTCGTACTGTACAGATTGCGCAGTAGGCAATAGTTCGCCAAACATTGTGACTGTTTCAGGTGCCAATGTTTCGGTTTCAGGCTCTACAGTGACAGTGAACGAAGGCTCTACCACAGGCACCTTCAGCTTGAGTCCTACAGTTCCAGTGATGAACTCTTCTAATACTCAGTTGGTTGTTGGAAGTTATGCACTTGGTGCTAATAGTACAAGCATTGTTACCTCAGGGGGGTTCGCCAAACTTTAATGCAATCACTGCAATTGGAGGCTTAACAGTGACGCCTCTGGTGTTGACGTACGCGGATTTGGGGATTGCTGGAATTTCTCAGATCTATAACGGCTCTGTGAATATGAATAATTTGCAGGTAACACCTACCGCAGGATTCTTGCCTGGCGATTCGATTACGGCTTCTGCGACCGGTACTTTTGCGAGCAAAAATGTGGGAACTGGCATTTCCTACACTATTGGTATTGCTTTAACTGGATCAGATTCAGCTAACCATGCCATGAGTGCTGGCGCCTCTTATGCTGGAAGCAATGGCGAGATTACGCAGTTATCATCTGTAACCTATACTGGTTCAAATGCTGGCGGTAATTGGTCTAATCCTGCCAATTGGACTACCACTGGTACATCGACAACTGGCGCCATTCCAGACTTATCAAACGTCGCCACGGTCATCATTCTTGTGGGCTCAACGGTAATTTACGACGCCGGGGTTAGTGGTCCTGTTACCTCGAGTGTGGTTGCCAATGGCAATGTCACAATTAACCTGCCAACTGGCACCACTATATCTATGCCAATTTCAGGTACGGGTGCTGTCACTATTGCCAATTCTGGTGTAATTACACTTTCTGGGGACAATTCATTTACTGGGGGCACGATTCTTTCAGCTGGAGCTAGCTTGGTTGCCGGTAGCAATAATGCGATCGCAGGTGGGGCAATCACCTCTAATGGCACAACCCTTACTCCTGCAATTTTCTCGTTAGACGGCGGCGTTACTCTACATTCTTTAAGTATTGGCGGTGGAAGCAATGTCGATGGAACTACTAGGTTGACTAGCGATATTAGGACTAGCGGTTCCCAATCCTATGCTGTCCCGATAGGTATCGATCCATCATCGGGATCTACAACCACTTTAAGCAGCACAAATTCTGCAATTACCTTTACCGGAACCATTGACGCTGCGACTGATAAATCAAAGTCGTTGGTCATTAATGCGGGCAGTGGGGTGGTCACAGTTGCAAATAGTGTAGGTAGTGTCGCGCGCTTAAACGACATCACTATTACAACCTCAAGAATCAATTTGTTGGCTGATATCTTGACCGCAGCAACACAAACCTATAATGGCGCAATTTACATCGGAGACACTAGTTATATTGGATTAACACCAAGCATAGGTTTCTTATACTCATCAACATACACTCCTTACTTTGAGTACCAGTCAGGCAGCACTGTGAGCACGATTGATTACCTCAATCTTGATTCAAAATACATCCGCACCTTAATTTCTCTTGATCCGAGCGTCATATTTAATGGAGCGGTGAATGATATTACTGCCAATACTCACACATTATTGATCGCAGCCGTAGCGCCTACTAGTGTTAATACTTCTGCAGCTGACATAAATAACGCAGCCACTGTTACGTTTGCATCCACAGTGGGAAATAGTGCGCCACTCTATAGTCTCAATACTCAAACCATTGTTAATAGCGGGAAGTCGGATTACCTAACCGCGTTTGTTGGATCTATATCGATGGTGGGAAGTGTTTCCACTTACGGAAGTCAGACTTATCGTGCAAATCTATTGAGTGCGTCGGCTGCATCGCAACCAGGTACATTTACATTCTCGATATACGATCCAAGTTCCAGCATTAACTACTTGCTCCCTATTCAGACTGCTGCTAGTAGTGGCTGCACTTCAAATTGTGGACAGATGAATTTACAAAATCCAAATAGTCTTGATAATTTAGTTGTTAATGGCTCTAACAATTTCACGCCGGTTGCAAATGTATCGGGTGAAAATAATTGGCGTACCGCCACTACAAATGAGGCTCTTGGTTATTCAGCGCCGACCCCAACACCTACGCCAATTACTCTGGCTAGGACTACAAGCGTTGCTTATGAAGGTCTTGCTGGAGGTGCATTACGAGAAGCGCTTGATTATCATGCAGACCAAGTGCAAATGACGGTAGATTTGCGTAGTTTGATTGCAGGTGTAACGGTAAGCTCACCAGATGGCACTCAAGTTCATCCGAAGAAGCAAAATGTGATTAAAGAGCTTTTGAAGTCCGGTGATAATCACGTCATCTGTAGCATCGACGACAAAGGCGATCTTTACTGCGGAGAGGATTAAAGCTTTAGTCTGTGTATTTTAAAACAGCAGTTTTGCATCTGGCTTAGCCGCCAGCAGCGCCGTCTTAAACTCTGCCTGAATTCGTGCAA
This sequence comes from Polynucleobacter necessarius, assembly GCA_900095165.1. GTDB lineage: Bacteria > Pseudomonadota > Gammaproteobacteria > Burkholderiales > Burkholderiaceae > Polynucleobacter > Polynucleobacter necessarius_J. The sequence continues at coordinate 343,267 of LT606947.1, forward strand.
TCGCTTCATCGCTATCAGCTTCAAAGCGCATCACCACTACCGGTGTTGTATTTGACGGCCTAGCCAAGCCAAAGCCATCGGCATATTCCACCCGGACGCCGTCAATGGTGTTGATCGATTCAGAAGTCGGGAACTTGGCATTGGCTTTAATGGTTTCTAGCAAGGCAAATGGTTCACCTTCAGCACAAGCGAGTTGCAATTCTGGTGTACAGATAGCATTTGGTAAATCATTCAATGTTTGATTGGGATCCTTTTCTTTGGAAAGAATCTCTAATAAACGAGCGCCTGTATATAGGCCGTCATCAAAGCCAAACCAACGGTCTTTAAAGAAAATATGGCCAGACATTTCTCCGGCAAGAGGGGCACCGGTTTCCTTGAGCTTGGCCTTCACTAACGAGTGACCTGTTTTCCACATCAAGGGCTCGCCACCATGTTGCTTTACATAGGTCGCTAGGTTGCGCGTGCATTTGACGTCATAAATAATCTGCCCACCTGGATTTCTAGAGAGAACATCTTTGGCAAAGAGCATCATTTGCCGATCAGGGAAAATCACCCGACCATCTTTGGTCACAACACCCAAGCGATCAGCATCACCATCAAATGCAAGGCCTAATTCATTATCAGTTGTCTGCAGGTTCTTAATGAGATCTTGTAAGTTTTCGATATGCGCAGGGTCTGGATGGTGATTCGGAAAATGACCATCCACCTCACAGAAGAGTTCTTGCACTTCGCAGTCTAATGCCCTAAAGAGCTTGCCAGCAAATGCGCCACCAACGCCATTGCCGCAATCAACCGCAATCTTCATTGGACGTGCAATCTTGATGTCGCCCACAATATAATTAAGATACATCGGGAAAATATCAAAGGTGCTTCTAGTGCCTTCGCCAGTCGCAAACTGCTTAGCTTCAATGCGCTTACGCAAGTCTTGAATCTGCTCACCATAAATAGCGGCAGTACCCAATACCATTTTGAAGCCGTTGTAGTTCGGGGGATTGTGACTACCCGTAATCATGATGCCGGACTTCGGCTTCTTGCCATCAATGGTGTGATTTGCGGCAAAGTACACCATTGGTGTTGCCACCATGCCTAAATCAATGACGTTGATGCCGGTAGAGAGTAGGCCTTCAGTTAGGACTTCAATTAAGCTTGGTCCAGATAAGCGACCATCGCGACCGATGACAATATCGGTTTCACCAAGCTCGCGCATCTCTGTACCAAAGGCCTGGCCAATCAACTTGGCAATAGAGAGATCTAAGGTCTCATTAATAATGCCGCGGATGTCATACGCTTTAAAAATTGAGGGGGACAGTTTCACTTTGATTCTTGATGGTGTTAATGAGTAATTTCGATGATTGAGTTGAGGCCCTCACATGCCTCCTGAAAGAGAACGGGTGGCAGATTCTTCCATGGATGGGGTCTGGCATTTCGAAGGCGCCAATCAAAAGATTTTGGTTGATGGGTCAAGATAAAGACGGGCTCACTACGACCAACAGAAAATTTGATTGCAAATGGATTTGTTTCATTGGACTTTGCGTGCATCATAGGTAGTCCAATTACAAAGCCAGTTTTTTCATTGAATGCTCTAGGTGAGATGACAAGCATGGGATGTTCATCTTTTATCTCTTTCCCCAATTGGGGATTAAAGTTAATCCAAATCATGTCCCTACGCTCAGGAACCCAAGCCTTCAATTTTTCCGCCATTAAATAATTTCTTTCCCAATGGGTGTTGATGTCATTACTTCGTCGCCATGTGTCTTTGGATCAAAGGCTTTTAGCTTTTGAGAGAGGCTCAGTTTGGGCTTGCCAACCACCCTGAGTAAAACACCATCCTTAACAACCTCAACCGAGATGGGGACTCCTTGAGAAAAATGGGCAGTCTTAGCCACTGGTGCGGTGATTCGAACTCCAAGACCATTTCCCCATTCTTGAATGGTTTGCTCTGCTTTTAATGCTGGAGCCATAGGCACCCCTTGGTTTAATGTTTATACAAGTTTAAACAATTTGCCTGATAGTATCAATTTGATCGGACTTGGGTGGATTGATGTTCTATGAATTTAATAGATTAATGCGAGCAGCAGTAACAGTATCAATATCTGCGCTGGCAGCAATATCATGTTGATGGCTTGCAAGGGCCTTCTCAATCGGCTTAGCGAGTACCTTGCCATACTCAACACCTGGTTGATTAAAGCTGTTGATATTCCACAGAGCGCCTAATGTAGCGGTGCGGTTCTCATATAAAGCGAGCAGGGTGCCAAGATAAAAAGCGTTGAGCTTAGGTAGTAGCAATAGATTGCTTGGGCGCTTGCCGGGATAAACATCGTTTGGATTGCTAGCAGTTTTACCATTAGCCAGTGCCTGAGCCTGTGCCAAGCAATTGGAAAGCAGAATGCGATGGTGTGCCACTGCCTCCGGGCGATCGCTCATCGGTTCGCGTACGGCGATGAAATCAATTGGAATGATTTCAGTGCCTTGGTGAAAGAGTTGAAAATAAGAGTGCTGCGCATTGCTGCCGGCGCTACCAAATACGACTGGGGAAGAGCGCTTAACAGGCTTGCCGTTACGATCCACGCTTTTGCCATTGCTTTCCATATCGAGCTGCTGCAACCATTTCGGAAACCAATCTAAAGCATCCGCATAAGGAATTGCCGCATACGCTTTGATGTCATGTTTCTCTTGCTGATATAGCAAAGAGAGGGCCATGATGACCGGTAGGTTTTCTTCTAGAGGGGCATTCTTAAAATGCAGATCCATCGCTTCGGCACCAGCCAAAAACTGTTTGAATGTTTCAAAGCCATATTGCAAAGCAATTGGCAGACCCACTGCTGACCAAACTGAGTAACGACCGCCAACCCAATCCCAAAAAGGAAAGATGTTCTCTTCACTGACACCAAAGTCTTTGGCGGCAGGGATATTGGCAGTCACGGCATATAGGGCGTGAGCAATCTGACTATGAGTGCAGCCGTTGTCCTTGAGCCAAGCAACAACTGCTTTGGCATTCATGGAGGTTTCCAGAGTGGTGAATGATTTCGAGACCACAATCACCCGAGTGCTATGAGGCTGAGCACGCGCCAAAATACGAGCTAATTCAGCGGTATCAATATTGGCCAAGAAATGCATGCGCATGCCACGGCTTTCAATGCCTGGGACATGAGCTAAGGCTTCAATAGCGAGACGGGGACCAAAATCTGATCCACCAATACCAATATGAATCACATCTGTTACGCCAACCCACTTATTGCACAGTGCATCAATGCGATGCCACACTTCAGATACTGCGGGCATGACATCTTTCCCATCGATCAGTACTGGAGTTTTGCTGAGGTTGCGAAGTGCGGAATGGAGGGCGGGGCGATCTTCGCTATTGTTGATATGCTTGCCGGCAAACATATCCACAATAAATTGCTCTAACAGCGATTGACGTGCGCTAGCAAAGAGCTTTTTCCAATTGGTCGCATCAATACCTTGATAGGCAGTATCCAGCACCACATCAAGGGCTGAATGAATGCTTTGGTTGGCTAATTGGGCTTGCACAGACATTGCTAGATTTTATCAATAAGGGCATCAAAATCCCCTTAAAACGCTGAAAATGTTACGATTTCAGCAATATAAAGGCTTTAGCTGAGGCAAAAGTCAATACAAAATTGAGACATATCTGAAATCAGGTCAGGAATAGCCAAATGGAGCAGGTTGATTGCGTAGTAGTGGGTGCCGGGGTAGTTGGTTTGGCAGTTGCTCGCGAGATGGCATTACAAGGTCGGGAAGCTATTTTGCTCGAGCGCGAGGATTCCTTTGGAACCATTAGCAGTGCTCGCAATAGTGAGGTCATTCATGCGGGAATTTATTACCCAAAAAATTCATTAAAAGCCAAGCTTTGCGTAGAAGGCAACCGCCTCCTATACGAATACTGCCGCAGCCATCAAGTGAGCATGCAAGCTTGCGGCAAGCTGATTGTGGCTAGTGATGCCAGTCAGTTAGATGATCTTTAGGCTATTTTGTATAAAGCTCAAACTAATCAAGTTCCGGATATCAAGATGATTTCTGGGGCGCAGGCCAGGGCTCTAGAGCCGCAATTGCAATGTGAGGCTGCAGTACTCTCAAGTTCAACGGGGGTGGTGGATAGTCACGGACTAATGTTATCCCTCCTGGGCGGCTTTGAAGATGCCGGCGGCATGGTGGCCTACCAATCTCCATTACTTAGCGCTAAACCAATCGGCACAAATGCTGAAGGTAGCTTTGAGCTCACCATTGGTGGTGCTGATGGCATGATTATTCAGACAAAGTTGCTGATTAATTGCGCGGGACTGAGCGCTCCAGCGCTGGCTCAAAAAATTGAAGGCCTCGCCATAGACCGAATACCCAAAGCCTACTTCGCCAAAGGTAACTACTTCTCTTTGTCTGGAAAATCACCATTTAGCCATTTGATTTACCCTATCCCGGAGCCTGGTGGATTGGGTGTTCATTTGACTTTGGATATGGGTGGTCAGGCGAAGTTCGGCCCAGACGTGGAATGGCTCGATATTGAAGATGAAAGCCGGATTAATTACACGGTTGATCCAAAGCGCGGGGAGGGCTTTTATGAGGCAGTAAGGCGGTACTGGCCGGGGCTCAAGGATGGCGCCTTACAGGCAGATTATTCTGGTGTCAGGGCAAAAATTGTCCCCCCAAATGCCCCAGCAGGAGACTTTTACTTTGAAGGACCTCAGCAGCATCGGCTTCATGGTCTATTTAACCTCTATGGCTTTGAGTCCCCGGGCCTAACATCCTGCTTGGCGATTGCAGGGTATTTAAAAATGCTGATTAAAGAGTCTGCATCAATTGATTAATGCACTGAGTCAAATGAATTGAATAGCTCTACCTTAAAGCGTTTGAAGTCCTTAGTATTTCTGGTAACCACTGTAAGTTTTTTTTCAATTGCAGTTGCTGCAATCATGACATCTTCTCGGACAGTATTTGACTGGGCGTGCATGAGTTTTGCCCATAAACTAAAAGTGGTTCCAGTCATGGCTAACACGTGATGACTCCTGAGGATATCCTCTAACCAAACCTCAAGGGACTCCGCCTTTTCTCCGTCTTGCTCCCTGGTTAACTCGATTCCCGCCTGAATCTCTCCAATCGATACTGCGGAAATATAGAGATCTTCTTCCGCTACGGTATTGAGCCGCTCTATAACTGCGCCATGGGGTTTTAATTTGCGCAATTCTGAAATGACATTGGTATCTAGAAGGTACATATCGGCAATTACAGTTTAGTGGGTTTACGAGCTAAGCCTTGCCCGCGTTTTGGTAGGGCTAAATCTCCCTTTACATTCTCCGAGAGAAGAAGGGATTTGAGAGAGGGTTTCGCTAGTTTTTTCAATGCATTCCACTCCTTAATTGTGATGAGCACAGTCGTCTCATGCCCTCTTTTGGTAACTACTTGAGGGCCTTGTTGTAGGCAGGCATTGAGTAGCTCACTAAATTTCGCTTTGGCGTCTTGTACTGCCCAATGGTTATTGGCCATCTTTTCTCCTGACTAGATACCTGACCAGTTTATCAGAATTGTGATGGAAATGATTGGGCTGCAAAGTGTATTTGAGCAAATGAAGTGTATGAATAAGCTAGGCCCCATTGGATTTTTTCGCAGTGCATTTCTGAATTCCTTATAATCCAAGATTCAAATCGCAATGGAAGAGTGGCAGAGCGGTTGAATGCACCAGTCTTGAAAACTGGCGAGGATGAAAGTCCTCCGTGAGTTCGAATCTCACCTCTTCCGCCATACATGACAGCAGAGCCCCTAATTACGGGGCTCTTTGTTTTTTTGATTGCCTTTTAGTTAGATTATTTGGTCTTTTCTTGAATAAATGATTGAACCTGATCTACGGTCCAAAAAGAGGATCGTCCAATTTTGATTGGCTTTGAAAATTCACCCTTTTGCACCATTAACCAAAATTTCGATTTAGATACCGGCATCACCTTCAAAATCTGCGAAATTCTCATCAAGGTAATTTGAGTGTCCAATGTTTGATTGCTTTTCATAATATGTTCCTAATTGACAGTTGAAATATGTATCGGAAAATTGCCGACACATATTCAGAATCCCATAGGTTTCCGATCATATATTTCCTTAGTTAAATATTTTCCGATCGGGAATATATGCCTTTAATTTAAGCAATAAATCAATAAATTTCCCGATCAGGAAATTATGTTGAAAAAACAGGCAAATTACAGTAAAATTTCCCGATCAGGAAATATTTATGAGCACACAAATTCAAAACTCTCTAGATTTAGGTCGCTTAGTGCGTGAGACTCGCAAGCGTCTCAAATTGACTCAACCGCAGTTGGCGCTAGCCGCCAATGTAGGGGTAAGGTTCATTGTTGAGCTGGAGGCAGGTAAATCCACTCTTAGATTGGAAAATATTCTGAGGGTATTGCAAGCTTTGGGTGGCGTACTAAGCGTGGATGGCATGAACCCTTTCATTGGTGATAAACAAGAGGGAGTGCACTAATGGTTCGAGAATTAAACGTCTGGTTTTTTGGTGAGTGCGTAGGGGCTCTAACTCAAGATGAAGGTTATCTATCTTTTCAGTATCTGCCTGAATGGCTGAAATCAAGAAACGCTAGGCCACTCTCTCAATCCTTGCCGTTACGTGCTGAGTCATTTGGTGACAGGATTGCAAAACCCTTTTTCGCCGGCTTATTGCCTGAGGGGGATAAACGTGCCGCAGTAGCGAGCATCTTAAAAGTATCAAGCAAAAATGATTTTGCATTACTAGATGGCATTGGTGGTGAGTGCGCAGGCGCATTGATTTTGCTAGAGCCCGGTCAAACACCTCCGGTAAAAGCGCATGCAAGTGAATCAGTAGAGTGGCTAGAAGAGGATCATTTGCTTGCAGTGCTAGAGAGGTTGCCTAAGCGACCATTGCTCGCTGGGGAGCCTGGCTTAAGGCTATCTCTTGCCGGAGCTCAGGAGAAGTTGCCAGTAGTTGCTAGAGAACTGTCGGGTAAAGATGGTCTAAGCCATTTTGAAATTGGCCTCCCAAAGAACAATATTCCTAGCTCGCACATTCTCAAGTCGGAAATATCGGGCGTTGATGGCAGTATCTACAACGAAGCATTTTGTCTTGCTCTAGGCAGGGGGTTAAAGCTAGATGCCACCACTGCGAAAATTGGCGGAACAAAAGATAAAACTTACTTACTAGTAGAGCGCTATGACCGCTTTCTTGAAGATGGGCAGTTGAGACGATTGCATCAAGAGGACTTCTGTCAGGCATTGGGCGTAGCGCCTGAGTTTAAATATCAGAATGAGGGCGGGCCAACCATTGCTGATGGATTTGAATTGCTACGTAAGGTGACTACCCCAAGCGCCCCCAATCTTTTGCGACTACTGGACTACATCATTTTTAATTGCTTAGTGGGTAACAACGATGCTCACGCAAAGAACTTTTCATTACTCTACAGTCAAAGCGGAATTCAATTGGCTCCACTTTATGACGTGTTATCAACAGCGGTCTATCCAGACCTCAGTGATAGCATGGCAATGAAGATTGGTAGCAAATACCATTTTGATGAATTGCATGCACGCCATTGGGTGCAGATGGCCGAAGCAGCCAAGTTGGGTGCGCCCCAGTTAAAAAGAAGGGTGATGGAGATTGCTAGTCAGTTGCCTAATTTGGCAAAAGAATTGGAATCTCGGTTTGAAGCTAAGGAGTGGAGCCATCCAATCATCGCCAAAATTGTTTCATTAATTAAAGAGCGTTGTGCAACAACAGTCAATCGTTTCTCAATTGCGGACTAACAAATAAAAACCCCAGCAATCACTTGCTGGGGTTTTGTCTTTCTAATGACTAGAAAGCGTTATTACATTACTTCTTAACGGCTGGGGCGCTTACTACTGCAGCAATAGCTTCTGTGTAAACCACTTTAACTTGGTCGTTTACGGCGATATCTTTCATCAAGTCAGAGTTCTGAACTTTAACTTTGAAGATGTTGCCTTGTGGGCCTTTTAAAGAGACGATGTTTTTAGTTGCATCAATCGCTTCGATATTGGCAGTAGCAGTAACAGTGTTGGTGGTGATCATGCCCGGCTTGTCGCCTTGTGGGGCGGTAGTCGTGCTAGTGCTAACTTGCTCGCTAGTTGTGCCTGGATTTTTTACTTTAACCAACTCAATAGCAACAGCGAGTTCATAAACAACATCAAAACGGTCGCCAACTTTGATTTCAGCAAAGTTCTTCACTTCAGGGCCAGCAACAATAGAAGTTTCGCCGTCTTTATTTTTCAAGGTAACAGTGCGAGTAGCAGCGTCAATCTTTGTTACTTCGCCATCATAAATGATGGCGGCTTCTTGAGCAGCTACACCAGCGATAGGTGCTTTTGGCTTAGTGAGAAAAAGGTATGCGCCAGCTGCGATAGCGGCAAGTACAACAATAATCAGTAGTTTTTTCATAATGATTTGCTCCTTAATATTAATAATGTGCAATTACCTGTTGAGGGGTAATGCAATAATGGATAAAAGCTAATAAATAGCAATTCTGACAATTGTATTATTCATGTCGGCAATAAAAATGATTGCCGGCCCAAATGCGCCCAATCTCTTTGCAATATCTGACAATTATGCTTATCTATAAGAGCCGTAATGTCACATTACAGGAGCATACTAAGAGCTAGAGGTAGGTAAATAAGGGGGTAATTATGTTGGCTAATAGATGGGCAATATTTTTTTGCTTGGCTTGAGTTTCTCTGTAATGGCAGCAACTCCACAGGACTTGTTGAAGTCTTATGAGGCTCAATCCAGTAAAGCCTCCCCTGCAAGAGGAGAGCAGTTTTTCAATGCTAAGCACGGCAAGGAGTGGAGCTGTGCCTTTTGCCATGAAAATCCACCTAATCACGACACTAAACATATTGTTACGGGAAAAGTGATTAAGCCTTTGGCGCCTAGCGCCAATCCTGCACGCTTTACTGATGAAGCCAAAGCTGAGAAATGGTTTAAACGAAATTGCAACGATGTATTGGGTAGGGAATGCACCGCCCAAGAAAAAACAGATGTACTCTCCTGGTTAATGACTGTTAAATGAATTTCATCAATATGAAAAAAACGATCTTAATTTTTGTTTCCTTGCTATTGGCATCTTCGTCTGCATTTGCTGCAAAAATGGCGATGCCGGCTGATGCGCCAGCTTCTTATGAGGCTGAGTGTGCAAGTTGTCATATGACCTATCCGCCGGGGCTGCTCAGCGAGCAAAGCTGGAAAAATGTAATGTCGGGTCTGTCAAAGCACTTTGGTACTGATGCCAGCGTGGATGCAAAGACTCAAGCCGAGATTGCAAACTGGTTAATTAAGAATGCCGCTACCCGTCAAAAATATAGTGAGACCGCTCCAGAAAATCGCATCACCAAAACCACTTGGTTTATCCGTAAGCATGATGAGGTAAGGCCGGATGTATGGAGGAGGGCGGGCGTCAAGAGCGCTGCCAACTGTAGCGCCTGTCATATTGATGCTGCCAACGGCATCTTCAGTGAAAAAAATATTAGGATCCCTGCAAAATGAATGCACCCGTACACGATACTGTTGGCGCCACTGGAAAAGTAAAGCAAGAAATTATGGTGTGGGATATGCCTGTGAGAGTCTTTCATTGGCTATTGGTGATTTGTTTTGCTGGTGCCTGGCTCACCTCCGAGAGCGAGCGGCTGGCAATGATTCACTATGCGTTTGGCTATACAGCGTGTTTACTTGTGCTCATAAGGCTCGTGTGGGGTCTCATTGGCACCCGTTACGCCAGATTTAGCCAGTTTCTCAAAAGTTCTAGGGCTATTTTTGAGCACTTCATGGCGATGTTGCGTGGTCACCCCCATCATGATGTTGGCCACAATCCAGCTGGTGGCTTGGCGATGTTTGCGCTGATGCTACTGATCCTCTTGATCGGATTTACTGGATACCTGACTGCGAAGGAATTTTTTGGCAATTTTGCATCCGAAGTGCATGAGGCGCTTGCTAGTCTGGTGCTTGGCTTAGTTATCGTCCATATCATTGCCGCTATTGGAATGAGTGTTATTGAAAAGCAGAACCTAGTCAGGTCAATGGTGACTGGCAAAAAAAGCGGCTTTCCAGAGCAAGGAATTCGATATCCGCAGATCCTGATTGGCGCATTGATTTTCCTTGGAACCCTCTATTTTTTCTATCTAATTCTGAGCGGGACTCTACCGGCTTTTACTCAATAAAGGTAAGTGCTCTGAAGGGAAGCAGTCAGTCGTTGTACGATTGATAGCATGAAGCCCTTACTCGCACTCTATTTCTTTATCTTGAGCACAATCCAGCTTGGCTTGTTGCTGGGATTATTTCAGTGCTCTCGGAATCAGGTGCGAGCGAAACCCAGTCCTTACTGGATGGGGTCTTTAGTAATCAGCGTAGCAGCTCTGGTTGTCTTTAGCGCTGGAATATTGGTCAATCAGTCTGGCGCAGCCAATCCCGAATTTAATTTCACTATTGCCAATACCTTGTTCTATATAGCTGCTATTTTGTCACTCCCTAAATCATCCGATTACTAAGTGGATGCGCTTATTAGTGGGTATTTCAATAGGCATATTTTTCATTGTTTTTGAGCTCATGCGTCACTATGGGAGTTTTGAGATCCGCACAACTTTCATGTGCATTCTCATGACAATTTTTTCTATGGCAAATTTTTGAGGTTCAGAAAAAATTCAATGCATCTCCATCCTTGCAACTGCGATATCTGCAGTACGCAACCGCTATGGAAATGTGTTTTGCTATTGGCCGCATCATCATCTTGTCGATGAATTCATTTGCCATTAATCGGCTAAACGAAATCCCGCAAGTATTAGTATTTTTTACTATTGCTCAGATCGTGATGAATACCTTGGCCTATATTGCCATTGGCGCCTATTGGACAGAGGTGATGGTGTTGGCTAATGACAGGGCTGAAAGCGAGAATCTCGAAATTAAAAATCTCTTAAGAGAGCGTGAGGGTCTTATTGGTTCTTTATTAAAGCTCAATAAGACTGCAGCTACAGGAGCTCTTTCAGCTTCAATCGCCCATGAATTAAATCAGCCCCTGGACGCTACTCAATTGAACTTGCAATTTTTACAAAAGCGTTTAGCTGATAAGACCCTAACTTCAGAGCAAAACATGGAGGTTTTGTCGGAACTACTGGCTGACAATCAGAGGTCAGCAAACATCATCAAATCATTGAGATCTATTTTTTTGGATGGAAGAATTGGATTTGGGCGGGTTGATGTTAATGAATTAATAGACTCCGTCCTGAAGATTGCTAATCCAGAAATTCATTCAAAGAATATCCAGGTTGTGCTGCGACTTCATTCAACATCCCTGATTGATGCCAATCGCGGCGAGATTCAGCAGGTCATTCTTAACTTGATTAATAACGCAATTCAATCTCTATCCGAAACCAATGCCTCATCCGGGGAGTTGCAGATTGAAGCCCGCGATGCGGACGGAGGTGTTGAGGTGGCTTATCTCAGACAATGGCTTGGGAATTGATGAGGAGGCTCGCTCTTGTTTATTTGAGCTCCTCACGGCGACCCACAAAAAGTCCGGAATGGGTTTGGGTCTTTGGCTCTGCCAACATATCGTCTCTCGCCATGGTGGCTCCATTCACTATCAGGATTCCCTAAGCGGGGGTGCGCAATTCACTTTCTTTTTGCCCGCGTTTCAGGAATAAAGCATTAGCCCTAAAGCTAATTGCTCAAAGTTAGCCTGCTCTTTACATTCGTAAAGTAGATTTACATCAATACTCGCAATTCTTCAAGGTCTCTATGAAATCTAAACTATCTCTGCTGGCTTTATCTATTGGCCTCATTACCGGTAATGTCGCTATTGCTGCTGGCGGTGGTGGGGTGGTAGCTGATCCAGGTGCTATGCAAGGAAAACATTTTGATCCCAAGGGCAAGGCGTCTTCAACATTTACGGTCGAATTGCAAAATGGTTTGCGTAAAACCTTGCCATTCGAAGACAAGCGCAATTTTGAGGAATCCAAGAAGGGGTTTATCGCAACTCCCGCATATAAGACCATCATGGCAGATGCGGGTAACGTGGCTTGGGATATGGGCAACTATGATTTTCTATTGCAGGGCAAGGATTTTGATAGTGTGCATCCATCATTACAACGTCAAGCAATTCTCAATATGGGTTATGGGCTTTATGAAGTTGTGCCAGGAAAGATTTATCAAGTTCGTGGTTTTGACTTAGCAAACATTAGCTTCATCAAAACCAATACCGGTTGAATTGTTTTTTATCCATTAACCGCCAAAGAAACCGCCCGTGCTGCATTAGAATTGGTCAATGAAAAGTTAGGTGAGCGTCCAGTGGTAGCGGTGGTGTATTCCCATTCCCATGGCGATCACTTTGGCGGCGTCCGTGGTGTAGTTGACGAGGCGGATGTAAAGAGTGGCAAAGTCAAAGTAATTGCACCTGCTGGCTTTATGGATCATGCCGTAGCTGAGAATGTCTATGCTGGTAATGTCATGACTCGCCGCATGTACTTCCAGTATGGAGTGTTGCTACCACGTAGCCCATTTGGTCACGTTGACCAATCCATTGGTAAAAATACTGCAGCAGGTAACCTTGGTCTCATCGAGCCTAATGTCTACATCAACCAGCCCTTCGAGAAGATGACGGTAGACGGCGTGGAAATGGAGTTCCAAAATACGCCGGGTACAGAGGCGCCAGCGGAGATGAATACCTACTTCCCGCAATTCAAAGCATTCTGGGCTGCAGAAAATATTACTGGAACAATCCACAACATCTATACATTACGCGGTGCTCTAGTACGAGATGCTTTGGCATGGTCTAAGAACATCAATAACTCTTTATATCGTTACGGCAATGAAGCGCAAGTGATGTTTGCTTCCCACTCTTGGCCACGCTGGGGTAATGAGCGTATTCAAGAAGTGATGCGTACACAGCGTGATAGCTATGCCCATTTAAATAATGAGGTGCTGCATTTGGCGAACAATGGTGTGACGATTAATGAAGTGCATAACGTTTACAGGCAGCCAGAGAGTCTCAAGTCGCAATGGGCTGCTCATAGCTACCATGGCTCAGAAGAGCACAACAGTCGCGCTGTGATTAATCGCTATCTCGGATACTGGGACGCCAATCCTGCAACCTTGATCCCCTTGTCGCCAAAAGATTCTGCGCCTCTGTATGTGGATATGATGGGCGGCTCTGCCAAAATTATGGCTAAGGGTAGGCAACTCTATCAACAAGGCAAATATCGCGAGGCAATGGAGATTGTCAATAAGTTGGTTTATGCAGAACCCAATAACACCGTAGCGAAAGATTTGCTCGCAGATATCTTTGAGCAGATCGACTATCAAAAAGAAAGTCCAAGCGTACGCAATAGCTTCTTGGGCGCAGCCTACGAGTTACGTCATGGCATGCCATCAGGCGCTTCTCCAAAGTCCAATGGTCCAGACATGATTAAGGCAATGACAACAGAGCTTTGGTTGAATTCCTTGGCGATCAGCATGGATAGCAAAAAGGCTGCCGGTATGAAGTTCACCATCAACCTCGATACGCTAGATAATGGCGAGAAATTCGTGGTGGAGATGAGTAATTCCGCATTAACCAACATCAAAGGCCAGCAAGCCAAAAACCCAGCCTTAACCATTGTGATTAATCGCAGTAATTTAGAAAAAATCATGGGAGGTCAAGCTACCTTTGATAAGTTATTGGCTGAAGGTAAAGTGAAATTCGAAGGTGATCGTAAGGTTTTTGATCAACTCCGCAGCACATTGACCACCTTTACTCCAGACTTTGAGTTAATGCCTGGCACTAAGGCTAAAAAAGCGGCACCCGTTAAGCCAAATAAAGACCCATTTGAGGCCCCTCCAATCGCCAACTCAGATGGTGCGTAAGTTGGCAAAACGGTAGAAGGCATTAGAGAAATGGGATCCAAGGGGCCTATTACTTTTGATGGCACTACATCTACGTTTTCTTAGCTGAGATTCCTGCTGTAGATAAGCGGAATATTTCCCTATCATGCGTTCAAGTAGATTGGCTACGAGCCCTCAATAGCCTTTTACATCTTTAGTTTCAGATCTTTCATTCAGCCTAGACATCAATTGGTTGCTTGATTTATATTCATAGATTGTGTATTGTTGTAACGATACATCGGAACAATAACATATCATGATAAATTTTAAAAATTCTCAAGAGATTCAAATTTCTGGCGCAAAAGTAGGTTCGGGTTTTCGCTCGTCAGCATTTGCAATTTACAAAAATTTGTTAAATCTATTCAATAGCAGGGAATTACTATTGCTAGAGTCATTGGGCTCGGGCTCAATTGATTCAAAAACCTTCTTAATTGAAATAAATCCAGTGCTCAACCTAGAGGTTGCTGATCTCATGGTAACAATTTCTGGCAACGATGAGCTTTTAAAAATAATACGGCTGATATACAAAGAGGAGGTCTTAGTTGAGCGCGGCGAGTGTGCACTGAAATACGTACTTAAAAATCGTAATTCAGTTTGGAATTTCTTGAGATTGCTTGATAGTGAATTTAATACCGTCGAAGGCGGGGTATTGGCATTTACGACTCTTGGATACAACGTCATCTATTTTGTAGAGGATATTGCAGGTTATGTTAAGGGAGATATGCCCGATATTCGTTTGACATGCTATTCAAATTACATTGAATTTGATGATGAGCGAGTAAGACTTCATGGGCATGGATTCATTGGAGCTGAAGTGGTGAGTATATCTAGCCTGAGCCATTTCCTGACTATGTGTGATGTTAGTCCAGCCGCAGAAATTAATACGAATTTTGAGGTTGAACAAGAAACCCACAAGCGTGAATATTTGCAAAAAGCAAGAGCTGCGCTAAAGCATGTTCAGATGGGCGATGTATATCAAATCCAGATCGGGCACAAAATCAACCTTAGATCGGATGTCTCGGCAGTGGAGGTTTATGCGAGACTGAGATCGTGTAATCCCTCTCCTTACATGTATTTATTCCAATGTGGTTATTTTGAGGTAATCGGCGCTAGTCCAGAATTATTTATTTATATGAAGGATGATGAGGTGGTAATGAGGCCGATTGCGGGAACATTAGGTAAATCACTGGTGCCTGCCAAAGATGCTGCCATCGTAGAGTTTCGTAAAAACGTAAAGGAAGTTGCAGAGCATATGATGTTGGTGGACTTATGTCGCAATGATTTATGCAAAATTTCATTGTCGCATAGTTTTCATGTTTCAGATTTAATGTCGGTCGAAGAGTATTCCCATGTTTATCACATGGTATCAACGACACGGGCCGTGGTTCGAGCAGAATGCGATAAATATGATGTTATCAAAGCATCTTTTCCTGCTGGAACTATGACTGGGGCACCAAAAATTAGAGCTATCGAATTGATATCGGGGCTTGAGGATAGTGCTAGAAGTCTTTACGCTGGAGCTCTAGGGGTTATTGAGCTGGGTGTTAACTATATCAATACGGCTTTATGCATAAGGACTGCTATTAAGCGTGATCAGATATTCACATTGCGCGCATCAGCCGGGGTAGTGTCTGACTCACTTGTTCAGAGTGAATACGCTGAAACTTTACAGAAGATGGGGTCTGTGTTTAGAGCAATTACTAATGAGGAAATTTCATGTCACATCGTGTAATTGTTGTTGATGCCTATGATAGCTTTGTTAATATTTTGGTTAGTTATCTGGAAGAGATTGGTTGCAATGTTGATTTGTATAGAAAATATGATGACCGCTTAATTCGGGCGGTGCAAAATTCGACAGGTGACTTTCTTTTGCTTGGCCCGGGCCCTGAACATCCTGCTGACTCTGGTTATGGAAATTTACTTCACTTGAGCGCGGGGCGCATGCCAGTGCTAGGAATTTGTTTGGGGCATCAGGCCATTGGCCTCTATTATGGTTGTCAAATAGAGTATGCAAAGCACCTGATGCATGGAAAAAAGAGCCTTGTTTCCAATGATGGCCGTGGATGCTTTAAATCTTTCTCGGGAAACAAATTTCTAGCAATGCGCTACCACTCAATTATCGTCTCGGATAGGGATTTTCCCAATGAAATCGAGATTTCTGCAAGATCCGAGGATGATGGCTATGTTATGAGAATTAGACATAAGGCGCTAAAAATTGAAGGCATCCAGTTTCACCCAGAAAGCATAGGCACGGAATTTGGAATTCAAGTCCTACAGAATTTTATAGATACATATCTCAAAAAGTAGCCCATCTCTTACGGACACACCTAAGCTTTGCGGTATCGCAATCCTCACTGGCACTAAATAATGGGGGCTTGAGTCAATAGCGTTCTCTAACTGGAGCTTTTGCTATGAAGGTGTGCGTACTAGTCGGGTCTTCTCGAAACAATGGCTTGAGCAACGATGTTTGCAGAGTGTTGCAAGGTCAATTTAGAAACAAAGGCTTATCCGGAAGATTTATTCACTTGGCTGATAAGCGTATTGAATTTTGTGATGCGGATAACGCATGTCACTTTTCTCTGTGCAAGGTTGCCGATGATGTGCCAGGTATTTTGGCTGATATGCAATCTGCCGACGGCATTATTTATATGCCAGTAATTCATGCATTTGGCGTCAATAGCAAATTTCAGGCATTTCTAGAGCGGGTTGGCTACGGATATTTGCGTCCGCTAGATCGCCCCCTTGCCGATAAGATAGCTGCCGTCGTCGTTGTGGGGAGGAGACATGAGCATACTGCTGTGTATTCTCAAATCATGCTAAACAAGATGATTATGGCTGGCTCGGGATTTCCGGCGCTATTTATGGGAATGCTTGGCGGTGTTTTGGATGATGCTGAAGCGCTAGAGGCTTTAGAGCAAACTGTTGACAGGATGCTCCAAGTTCACAAACGTCTTTGTATTTCTGGGAAGTTATCCGAGCCCGTCAAATTTTAACCTCCAATATTCTTTCGATTTTGGTTTTTGCAGATTTGCTGAACCTCTAGTTACTTTTGAGATGCTCACATTAAGAGATTTTGCGCACTCTCTTTGCGGGGCTTCGGTGCAGGCTAGCATTTGATATATACGAATTCTGTCGAGAAGATCATTAATTTCACCAGTTGTTAATATTTGCTCGAGAAAGAATCGCATTTCATCGTGATTTTGAATTTTGCAAAGAATATTGATTAAGGTTTGACTGGCCTTAGATTTATTCATTTAGATGCTCCGTTGTTTCATGTGGTATTCAATTATTTGAATTCTAAGTCGTTAGCATATTTATTAATTAGAAATGGCTTTTAATTAAGACTTAAAAGCGCCACCTTCTTCAAGCGCCTTTAGTTCATTACCGGCGATTCCCAATTCTTTCAATAATTCATCCGTATGTTCGCCTAGCAAAGGAGGGTGGCGAGACACTTGTTGTGGGGTGCCCATCATCTTGACTGCAAAGCCAATATTGGGAACCTTGCCTTCAATGGGGTGATCAATTTCCATGCGCATCTTCCGATGCTGACCATGCTCGCTATCAAAAGCTTCGGGGTAGGTGTTGATCGGCCCAGCAGGGATACCCGTCGCTAAGAGGAGGTCAACCCATTCTTCACTAGTTTTAGTGGCGAAGGTCTTCTCAAGTTCGGTTGCTAGCATTAACCGATTAGCTAGGCGCAGTGGATTGGTGGTAAACAGCGGATCTTCAAATAATTCAGGGCGATTAATCTTGTCGCAGAGGAGTTTCCAGAGTTTCTGGTTGGTGGCGCCCATCACAAAGTAGCCATCAGAGGCTTTCATGACCTGATAGGGTGCGCTCATGTGATTGGCAGTACCCAATTTATATGGTTCAACGCCTGTGCCCCAATACTGCGCTGTATCCCAAATTGGGAATGCTAAGGCAGAATCAAACAGAGAGGCGTCAATAAACTGACCTTCACTAGATTTGGTTTTGCCAATGTAGGCAGACAAAATACCGTAGATCGCGAAGAGGGCGCAGCCAATATCAGCTACTGGAACACCTGTTTTAACAGGTGAACCATCTGGATAGCCTGTTACGCTCATGACCCCAGACATCGCTTGTGCCATCAAATCAAAACCAGGGCGATCTGCCCATGGACTCGTCTGATCAAATCCAGAGATGCTGGCATAGACCAGTCCGGGATTGATCTCCTTTAAAGAGGGGTAATCAATACCCAGTTTTTTCATAACACCGGGGCGATAATTTTCAACGAGGATGTCTGCTGTCTTAACGAGCTCAAAAAATACTTTTTTCCGGCCTCTGTTTTCAGATTCAACGTTACGCTGCGCTTATTGCGATTCATATTCAGAAAGCCCATGCTGTCTGAACCTTTCATCTTGAATCCCATAGCCCCACGAGTTTGATCTCCCGTGCCTGGAGGCTCAATTTTGATGACATCTGCGCCCAAGTCCGCAAGCAGCATACAGCAGTAGGGGCCTGCCATTACTTGACTCACGTCAAGAACTCGGACGCCAGCTAGGGGCAAAGGCTTGCCGATAGGTGTTTTCATCATTGTCTCAATTGTTTTTATATGTTTATATTGTTCTGCTAAACACTAGCCTTTAATATAAAACAAAAAATGGAGACCGTATGATCAATCAATCCCCAAAAGGATTTTGAGTAGATTCGCTTTTTTAGCTCTGGGCATTTGTAGCGCTTTGCCATTCTCCGCAAGTGCGCAACAGGCCTTCCCAACTAAACTCATTCGTTTAATTGTCGGATTTGCTCCTGGTGGCGGTACTGATATTGTGGCTCGCGCTATCGCTCCAAAGATGGGTGAGATTTTGGGTCAAAGCGTCATCATTGAGAATAAATCCGGTGCTGCAGGAACTATTGGTGCAGACCTCGTTGCTAAATCTAATCCTGATGGCTATACATTGTTGATGGGACATTCCAACTCCAATGCAATCTCCCCCTATGTCCTGAAGAATGTTCCTTACAACCCAGCAACAGACTTTACGCCGATCACCTATCTTGGTTACGTGCCTAATGTGTTGGTTGTTAAATCCTCTCTTCCTGTGAACTCAGTGGCGCAGCTGATTTCTTTGGCTAAGCAGAATCCAGGTCAGATGACTTATGGTTCATCTGGTATTGGTAGCACCCAACATCTTGCCGGCGCCTTGTTCTCCAAGATTGCTGGTGTAGAAATGAATCACGTGCCCTACAAGGGTAGCGGTCAAGCGATTGTAGATTTACTCGGCGGTCAAATCACTATGAACTTCGATACCTTGCCGCCAAATCTGCAGCAAATTAAGCAGGGTAACTTGAAGGCATTGGCAATTTCTACTCCAAAGCGTTTGGCATTGTTACCTAACGTTCCTACATTTAATGAGGTAGGCATCGTTGGCTTCGATGTAACTAATTGGTACTCTGTGATGGGGCCAAAGGGCATGGTCCAGTAGTTGTTAATAAGATTGACCAGGCAGTCAAAGCGGCTACGAGTGATCCCGAAATCAAGAAAACATTGGATGCCCAGGGTCTGCAGCCAGAAGGTCCAGCAACACCAACTGCTTTCAGCTTGTTCTTGGCGGGTGAGTTGGCAAAGTATCAGCGCTTGGTAAAGAGTCTGAACATCAAGTCTGAATAATCTCTAGCATCAGCATATTCAGTTATAGTATTTACAAGACCCTCTCTCTTGAATGAGGGAGGGTTTTTTATTTCATGACAGCAGAAAATAACTCCACTTCAGAACGTATTGCCGAGGTTCGCTTAGAGCTTCGCAATGATGTTGCGTACATCACCTTTGACCACGTTACTGCCCGTAATGCAATGACGGTAGGGATGTACCAGAGCCTGAAATCCATTTGCAAAGATTTAACCAAGAACGCTAAAGCCAAAGTTGCTATCTTGCGTGGTGCTGGTGGAAAATCTTTCATCTCTGGAAGTGATATCGCATAGTTCTCTAGTTTTACGTCTGGTGAGGACGGAATTTCGTATGAAGAGGGTATCAATCAATATTTAGCCCCCTTGGCAACATTGCCTATCCCGACGATTGCGGTGATTGATGGGATGGCGGTTGGTGGAGGGCTTGCAATTGCCAGTTGTTGTGATTTCAGAATCTCTACACCGGATGCCCGCTTTGGAGTTCCGATTGCGAAAACTCTGGGTAATTGCTTATCTGCCAGCAATGTTGCTTGGCTCGCGGCGCATCTAGATGCCAATATCGTTAAGCGCATGTTGTTATTGGCTGAGCTTGTTGCTGCACCCGAATTGCTGAAACAGGGTTATCTCTTGGCAACTTATTCAGCTGAAAATCTTGAGGCTGAGGCCAATCATTTAGCTGAGCGTTTAATGAAATTAGCACCCATTACACAAAAATCGATCAAGTTGACTTTGGCTAGATTAATTAAAAATAACTTGCCGGATTGCAGCGATTTAATCCGGGAATGCTATGGCAGTGAAGATTTTAAGAATGGGGTTTCTGCATTCTTAGATGGGAAGCCACACGCATGGACTGGAAAATAATCTAAGATTGCAGGCGCATGTTTAGACTTATAAGAACATCTCTTGCAAGTTATTGAGATAGCGCAAACCTTGTTCAGTGGCCTTGAGTTTGTTTGGATTGAGATCTAACAAACCTTTTTTTCTGGCTTCCTCCAATCCTTTTGAAACAACATTGAGTGGCAAGCCAGTGCGCTCGCTAAAGGTGGCAGTATTAACGCCATCTGTCAGGCGCAATGTATTGAGCATGAATTCAAATGGAAGATCTTTAGCGAGAATCTCCCTAGCTTCAATTAAGGCATTGCCTTTGCTTTCCATCGCTTGCATATAAGCTTCTGGATGACGCTCTCGCACTTGACGGGTAATTTTGTCTGGAAAGGAAATCTTTCCGTGCGCGCCTGCGCCAATCCCAATGTAATCACCAAAGCACCAGTAGTTGAGATTGTGTTTGCACTCCTGATCTTTTTTAGCGTAAGCAGATACTTCGTAGCGTCGATACCCTGCTGCTTCAAGGAGGGCTAAGTTCTGCTCAAAGATCGCATCAATCCCATCTTCATTTGGAAGCTTTGGGGGGAAGTTCGCAAAGTAGGTGTTGGGCTCTAGCGTCAAGTTGTAGAACGACAAATGTGGAGTCTTAAACGAGAGGGCAGTTTCAATATCCGCTTTAGCCGCTTCAAGAGTTTGATTCGGTAAACCAAACATTAAATCCAAATTCACGGATTTAAAGTGTTGCAAAGCAATCGCAATAGCGCGCTTAGCTTCTTCACCATTATGAATGCGTCCCAATGCTTTAAGTTGCTCATCCTGAAAACTCTGAATACCCAACGATACACGATTGATGCCCGCTTTAGCAAAGCCGGCAAACTTTTCCGCCTCTACTGAACCAGGATTGGCCTCCATGGTGATTTCGCAATCAGACTCTAAGTACACGCGCTCTCGAATGGCAGAAAGGAGTTCATTCATGCCAGCGGCTGATAACAGGCTGGGCGTTCCGCCGCCAATAAAGATGCTGTGTACTTGACGACCCCAAATGCGAGGTAATTCTGTCTCTAGATCGACAATGAGTGCTTTGATGTAGCGCGCCTCATCAAATCCCGGAGAAAGTTTCTCACCTTCGTTCGCATTTTTAATTTGATGCGAGTTGAAATCACAATAGGGACACTTCTTTTCACACCACGGAAAGTGAATGTACAAAGATAGCGGGGAAAGAGCAGTGAGTTTTGGCTGTGTCGCCAAAACCGGATTAAGAGGATTGAGCACGGCTTTGAAGTTCGGCGATGAGTTGGCGCAATGCTTGGCCACGATGGCTGATATGATTTTTCTCAGAAGACTCTAGTTCTGCAGCAGTCTTGCCTAGCTCTGGCAGAAAGAAATGGGGGTCATAGCCAAAACCATGATTGCCTTTGGCATCTTCAATGATTTGGCCGTACCAGCGAATTTGCACAATCAGTGGCTCAGGATCATTGGCGCTATTGACCATGACGAGGGCGCAGACATAATGTGCTCCACGATCAGTCTTGCCTCGTAATGTTCCAATGAGTTTCTGATTGTTGGCTGCGTTATCTCCATCAATGCCTGCGTAACGAGCTGAGTAGACTCCTGGAGCCCCATCTAATGCATGAGCGCAGATGCCAGAGTCATCGGCAAGTGCGGGTAAGCCACTGGCAGCGCTGGTATGACGTGCTTTAGCAAGTGCATTCTCAACAAAGGTATGGTGCGGCTCTTCTGCTGATGGAATGCCTAGCTCGCCTTGAGGGATAACCTGAAAGCGAAAGGGCGCCAAGAGTTCCTGAAACTCCCGAACCTTACCGGCATTGTTAGAGGCGAGAACGAGCTTTTGCACTATTTACCCTCAATCTTTTATTTAAACGCTTCTTTTTGTAGTTGCGTTAAATCCGCAATGCCTTGTTCTGCTAAATCCAGTAACGCATTTAATTCAGTGCGTGAGAAGGTGGCGCCTTCAGCAGTGCCTTGCGCTTCAATCATGCCGCCTTTGCCTGTCATGACGACATTCATATCCGTATCGCAAGAAGAATCTTCTGGGTAATCTAAATCAAGCACAGGAACACCTTGATAGATGCCAACAGAAATCGCTGCAACACTATCAATAATCGGATCGGCTTTGAGTGCGCCACTTTGCAGGAGTGTATTAATTGCATCACGTGCCGCCACATAGGCGCCAGTAATGGATGCGGTTCTAGTGCCGCCATCGGCCTGCAAGACATCGCAATCTAAATGGATGGTTCTTTCGCCCAACACTTTCAGATCAAAGACGCTGCGCATCGCGCGACCAATCAAGCGCTGAATCTCTTGTGTGCGACCAGATTGTTTGCCGCGCGCAGCTTCACGATCGCTACGGGTATGGGTGGAGCGGGGGAGCATGCCGTATTCAGCGGTAACCCAACCTTCACCGGAGCCCTTTTTATGCGGAGGCACTTTTTCCAGAATGCTGGCCGTACAGAGCACCTTGGTGTCACCAAAGGCAATTAGGACAGATCCTTCTGCATGCTTAGTAAAGGCGCGGCTGATGCTCACGGGGCGCAATTCAGTGGTGGTGCGGCCACTGGGGCGGGTGATGTTGTGCTGAATCATGGGGTGTGGTCCTAAAGATCTACAATGTCCATATGATATCGAGCATGACTGGTTATGGCAGCGCTTCTCGCCAAATCTCCCTAGGAGCTGGTGTTGTAGCTGATCTGCAGGTGGAATGTCGAGCTGTTAATAGCCGCTTTCTGGATTTGGGCTTTCGTCTTCCGGACGAGTGTCGTGGGGCTGAACCTGCCTTACGAGAGATGGCTACTCAAAGCCTTTCTCGGGGCAAGGTTGAGTTTCGGGCTGCCTGGCGTGTTAATTCAGGTGCTGCCGGGGCTGCTAAAGCTAACCCCCATGCCTTAGGTGCTTTAAACAAAGATCGCCTAGACGCTCTCTACACCCTACAAGAGCATGCTCAACTAGCCTTTCCCAATGCGGAAGCGCTGCGTATCGCGGATATTTTGCGCTGGTCCGGAATTGTTTCTGAGCCAAGAGGTGAGGAGGAGGGCTGGATTGCTGCCACTGTAGAGGCGGGCCGAGCTGCTTTAGTTGCTCTCATGGAGGCTCGCCATGCAGAAGGTAAAGCCTTGGTCACCGTACTCACCAATATCACTAGCAAGATGCGTGAGATTGTTAAAGTGATTGAACCCAAGGTTCCTGTCTATGTCGCCCAATATCAAGAGAAGCTTACCGAGCGCCTAGCAGAAGCATTGGCTGCGCAAGAACAGGGTAAAGGTAGCAGCGGGTCCGGTACTGAGTTGATGGAGCGTATTCGTCAAGAAGTTGTGCTCTATGCGGTTCGTATCGATGTGGCGGAAGAATTTGTGCGACTTAAAACCCATCTCCAGGTGGTAGATACTGCGCTTGCAGGCAAAGGACCGGTAGGTAAGCGTTTAGATTTCTTGATGCAAGAATTAAATCGTGAGGCTAATACCTTGAGCTCCAAATCCGTTTCAGAAGAATGCACGCAAGCCGCTTTAGAGCTCAAACTCTTGATTGAGCAGATGCGCGAACAAGTGCAAAATTTAGAGTAAAACTATTTACACAAATTATTATGGCAAGCCCCAAACCTAAAGCTAACTTATCCCCTGCCTACCAAGGTAGCATGTTGATGATCGTTGCCCCGTCAGGCGCCGGCAAATCTTCTTTGGTGAATGCGTTGCTGCAGGAAGATGCAGCGCTAAAACTCTCTCTTTCAACCACAACGCGCTCACCAAGACCTGGTGAAGTGGATGGCAAGGACTATCGCTTTATTGCTAGAGAAGCATTTGTGGCTGAACGTGATCAAGGTAACTTCTTGGAGCATGCAGAAGTACATGGCAATTTTTACGGCACCTCAAAAGCTTGGATTGAAACCCAGATGAAAACCGGGCGCGATGTCATGCTCGAGATCGACTGGCAGGGTGCTCAACAGATTCGTCAAATCATTCCAGAAGTGCAGTGGATCTTCATCTTCCCGCCTTCATTTGAGGCCCTAGAGGAGCGCTTGCGCAAGCGAGGGCAGGATGATGAGGCAACCATTCAGAGAAGATTGGCTGCGGCTCATTTAGAGCTCCAGCATGCCCATGAAGCGGATTTCATCGTTATCAATGATGATTTTGAGCAGGCCCTAATTGATTTACGACACGTGGTTGCAGCCAACCGTCTACGCTCAGGGCCGATTATGGCTCGCAATCCTGCGCTTTTAAGGCGGCTTGGGGTCTAATCAGTTATCCTATAGGTATTGAAGCTAAATTTAAGTGAGTTCAGCATGGCCCGTATTACTGTAGAAGATTGTCTAAAAACTATCCCAAATCGTTTTGAGCTGGTATTGGCCGCGACTTATCGCGCACGTCAATTGGTTCAAGGTCACTCCCCACGTGTTGAGTCCAGAGATAAAGCAACTGTAGTTGCGTTGCGTGAAGTTGCTGCTGGTGTAACTGACCGTGACATGTTGACCAAAGTACCTTTGTAATTCAGGGGTTCCGTTGTGGAGTTCCCCTTAGGCGACCCAAACACATCGGAATCCAAAGGTCAGGTCTCGCCCAAAGAGACTGCTAAGAGCGATAAGTCTTCCATCATCGCCACCTTATTGGCTCAGTCGAGCCGACATTTATTTGGCCCTACCTCTGCGCCAACATTACCTTTAAAGCATCAAGTTGTTTCCATTGATGGCCTTATTTTTAAATTGGGCTATCTTAAGCCTGATGAAGTGAATCTCATTAAGCAGGCCTTTCATTTTGCTGATACTGCCCATCTCGGTCAGTATCGCCATAGTGGTGAGCCATACATTACCCATCCTGTGGCGGTAGCTGAACTCTGCGCCACTTGGCGCTTAGATGCCTCCTCCATCATGGCGGCTTTATTGCATGATGTGATTGAGGATACGGGTTGCACCCAAGCAGACCTCGTTGGCAAGTTTGGCAGCAAAGTGGCGGAGCTTGTTGAGGGATTAACCAAGCTTGATAAGCTTGAATTCCAAAGTCATGCTGAGGCGCAGGCTGAAAGTTTTCGCAAGATGTTTATGGCGATGGCGCGTGATGTGCGCGTCATTCTGGTGAAGCTGGCTGATCGCACGCACAATATGCGCACACTGGATGCTGTTCCAATGGAGAAGCGTCGTAGGGTTGCTGCTGAAACGATTGAGATTTACGCGCCGATTGCGCACCGTCTCGGTCTGAATATTATTTATCGCGATTTACAAGATCTGAGTTTCCGTTATTCCATGCCAATGCGCTTCAGGGTGATCGAGGGTGCAGTGAAGCGGGCGCGTGGCAATCGTAAAGAAATGGTCGAGAAGATTTTGCAAAATGCCCGAATGGCATTTGCAAAAGCCGATCTCTTGGTTGACCTGCAAGGCCGAAAAAAAACCCTCTTCAGTATTTACAGCAAAATGCGCAGTAAGCATTTGAGTTTTTCTCAGGTGCTTGATGTTTATGCCTTCAGGGTCACCGTGCATACGATTGATGAATGCTATCGTGCTCTCGGAATCTTGCATTCCTTATACAAACCAATGCCGGGTAAGTTTAAGGACTATATTGCGATCCCTAAGTTCAATGGCTACCAATCCCTGCACGCGACATTATTAGGCCCATCTGGTGTGCCAGTAGAGTTTCAGATACGTACGAGTGAGATGCATGCTGTGGCAGAGGCAGGCGTTGCTGCGCACTGGGCGTATAAAGATGGCACTCCAGATATGAGCGAGGTGCAAAACCGCGCACATCAATGGTTGCAATCCTTGATTGATATTCAGGACAGTAGTGGAGATTCGCAAGAATTCTTAGAGCACGTCAAGATTGATTTATTCCCAGATGCGGTTTATGTCTTTACTCCAAAAGGGCAGATTATGGCTTTGCCACGTGGTGCTACCGCCTTAGACTTTGCTTACTCCATTCATAGTGATGTGGGTAATACTTGCGTGGCCGTTAAGATTAATGGCATGCAGTTACCTTTGCGTAGCGAGCTAAAGAATAGCGATATTGTGGAGGTGGTGACATCAGCTAACTCTCAGCCTAATCCAGGCTGGTTAGCTTTTGTGAGAACCGGTAAGGCGCGTGCGTCTATTCGCCATTCCCTGAAGACCAAGCATTATGCGGAGTCCTTAAAGTTGGGTGAGCGCCTGCTGGCTAATGCCTTGCGTCAGCAGGGGGTTGATGCGGGGCTGTTATCACCAGAGATTTGGGAAAAGTTATTGCATTGGACGGGGGATAAAACGCGCGAAGAAGCCTGCGTCAATATTGCCTTGGGTCGCAGATCTCCCCAAGAGCTTG
The DNA here is from genome assembly GCA_900095165.1 of Polynucleobacter necessarius. Taxonomy (GTDB): domain Bacteria; phylum Pseudomonadota; class Gammaproteobacteria; order Burkholderiales; family Burkholderiaceae; genus Polynucleobacter; species Polynucleobacter necessarius_J. The sequence continues at coordinate 369,919 of LT606947.1, forward strand.
CAATTCGCCTAAAGATTTTGATTGATGATGAGGGCGGCTCAGAGCAAATGCGCTTGGGCGCAGCCGATTGGGTTTCTCCTCAGCAAGAAATCACTTCACATCACCATCAGCGTCAGGCTATTTTGGTGGATGGTCGCGAAGGCAACTCCATTAGCTTCCAAACTTGCTGCCATCCGATTCCAGGTGACAACATCATTGGTTACCTCGGTAAGGGTGAGGGCCTACAGGTTCATACGAATGACTGCCCAGTAGCCCTTCGAATGCTCTCCAAGGACAGTGATAAGTGGATTGAGGTGGAGTGGGGCAAAGAGGTCAATCGAGAATTCGAAGTGGATCTGGCAATTGATACGCGCCAAGGCAAGGGTGTGCTGGCGAGAGTGGCAAGCAGTGTGACGGCTGCCGACTCCAACATCATGAATGTGTCCATGGATGATCGCTACAAGGAGGATGCTGTGACCATTCGGTTCACAATCCAAGTATCAGATCGCTTACATCTTTCCAAGGTGATGCGTAGTTTACGTACGAATCATGATGTGATGCGCGTGACCCGGGTACGGGTTGGCTAATTTCTTTAAGTTCAGTTATTGGTACTGAACATCCAGAATTTCAATTTCAGTAGGTCCGGTAGGGGTTTGGATTTTGACGCAATCACCTAAGCGTGCTTTGATTAGCGCTTTGGCAATGGGTGAGACCCAGCTGACATGGCCCAAGTCCAAATCGACCTCATCAACCCCCACAATTGTGATGGTTGTCGCATTGCCGGTCTCTGACCCCTCTAGACTCACATAGGTAACGGTAGCTCCAAAAAAGACCTGTTCGGTATCGGCATCCCCCGATTTTCTGGCTTGGTTATCGACTACTACAGCAAATTCGAGGCGCTGATTTAGGAAGCGAATCCGGCGATCTATCTCCCGAAGTCGCTTTTTTCCGTAGATGTAGTCCCCATTTTCTGAGCGGTCACCATTGGAGGCGGCCCAGTGAACAACCTTGACAACCTCAGGTCGATCAAGGTTCAGGAGCTGTAAAAGCTCACTTTTGATACGCTCGTGACCAGCGGGTGTGATGTAGTTCTTCTCTTCCATGGCATAATTATGGCTGTTGCGGCTGTAGCTCAGCTGGATAGAGTACTTGGCTACGAACCAAGGGGTCGTGGGTTCAATTCCTGCCAGCCGCACCAACCCATTCAGGGCCTAGTTGAAAAACTGGGCCCTTTTTTCTTTTTAGCCATTTCATAGCGTTTTCATTCAAATCCCTTATAGTTTGCCTATGGCCTTTTCAGACCCTAATTCCGCGATTTCGTTAGCTCCAGTATACCTGGACGCAAACTGATGCAATGCATGCTCAAGTCACCCTGAGTGGTGCGATTAATGTGTATTCCTTGGGGGCGTGTGGACCGATATTTGCCAAAAACAATCCGCTTGGTTAGGGCAGAGTAATGGCAAAAATCAATCGCTCGTTTTTGATGCATCCAAGGTGAGCTCTCTTGATGGATCTGCTTTTGCGTTTTTGATTGATATTGAAGAGACTCAGAAAAAAGCAGGGGGCCAATTTGATATTCGGGGTTTAGATCCAAAGTATCAGCCGCTCTTGCGTGAATTTGATCCCATTGATAATTTATTTCCAGCACCTACAGCGAAGTCTAAAACCAGTTTTGTTGTAAGCGCAGGTATGGCAGCTCAAGATTTATTGGAAGACGCCCGTGGCCTTGTTACATTTGTTGGCCAGCTATCTGCTGATTTGGTTTGGTCAATCCGGAATATTAGGCAAGTGCGCTGGGGTGATTTTGTAAATGCTGCTGTTGAAGCGGGCATTGCTGCATTGCCTATTGTTGGCCTGGTTGCTTTTTTGATTGGCGTAATTCTTTCTTTTCAGGCTGCCATCGGCATGCAGCAATTTGGCGCCGTTTCATTTGTAGGGCCACTCGCTGCCTTGTGGATTGTGCGCGAGATGGGCTCACTCATAACGGCGATCTTGCTTGCCGGCCGTTCATCAGCCGCATTTGCAGCGGAGATCGGCACTATGACTATCAATAGTGAAGTGGATGCACTGGTTACTGGTGGTTTAAGCCCTATTCGTTTCTTGGTGGTGCCTCGAGTGCTGGCGGGAATCTTGGTGGCCCCGATTTTGACCTTGTTTGCTGACATCGTCAGTATTTTTTCTTCGATGCTGACAATGCAAATTTATGGCATCCCCTTTATTAATTTTTATAACGGCATGTTATCTGCCGTTGATGTTGAAGACGTTTTGTCGGGCTTGGTTAAGACCACTTTATTCGGTGTAGTTGTTTCAGCGATGGGTTGTTTGCATGGCATGCAAACAGGCACTGGTGCGGCTGCAGTGAGTATCTCAGCAACTCGAGCAGTAGTGAGCAGCATCGTCATGATTGTTTTGGTGGATGGCATCTTTGCTTATATCTCTTACAGGACCGGCTTCTGATGGATGCTTTTGATAACGCAATCGATGTTCAAAACCTCACTGTGGGCTATGGCTCAAAAGTACTACTGCAAAATCTCAACTTCTCTGTCAAGAACGGTGAGATCTTTGTGATCTTGGGTGGTTCGGGTTGCGGTAAATCCAGTCTTCTAAAGAATTTATTTGGCCTGTATCAACCACTTTCTGACGATATGTTGATCGAGGGTCAAAACATCACTACTGCCCAAGGTGCTGAGCGCCAAAAAATCATGACCAGCTTTGGGGTGATGTATCAGCAGGGTGCTTTATTCGGTTCCATGAATTTGCTTGATAACGTGACACTCTTTATGGAGGAGTACACCCAGCTGACTAGGGATCAAATGAATTTGTTGGCGCGGTGTAAGCTCGACTTAGTCGGTTTGCTATCCTACGAAACCTATATGCCTAGCGAGATTAGTGGCGGCATGCAAAAGCGGGCTGCAATTGCGCGCGCTATGGCACTTGATCCAAAGATATTATTTTTAGATGAGCCATCGGCAGGTCTGGATCCCATTACATCGGCTGATCTAGATAGTACGATTTTGGATCTGTCCAAAAATCTAGGATTTACCTTTGTGATCGTTTCCCACGAGTTGGCAAGCATTTATTCCATCGCCGATAAAGTCATCATGTTGGATAAGGATGCTAAAGGCATTATTGCCGAGGGCGATCCTAAAGTTCTTAGAGATACCAGCAAGGATCCTAGGGTGCATCAATTCTTTAATTGCATTATGAGCAAGGACGCAGCATGAGCAATAACTCCAATCCCAATTATTTCCGCTTAGGCATTTTTGTCTTGGCGGCAATCGGTGCGCTGCTCACCATCATCTTGATCTTTGGCTCAGGTCAACTCTTTAAAAAATCATTTATGGTGGAAACCTACGTTAAGCAATCCGTGACTGGTCTGGATGCAGGAGCAGCTGTACGTTTTAGGGGTGTGAAAATCGGGCAAGTCACCTCCATTACTTTATCGGGCGACCTGTACGAAAAAGATATCCCCATGCTAAAAAAGCAAGAGTATGTTGTAGTAAGGATGCAAATTTTTGGGGATGCTATCGAAAAAAGTCATCTGGAAACCTTTGTTCAGGATAACCTCCGGGCGCGCATCCGCTCTATGGGTATTACGGGGGTCAATTACGTCGAGCTGGATTTTTACCCGCAGGTTGATCAAAGCTACACACTCAAATACACCTGGGAGCCCGAATATCCGGTTGTGCCCTCAATGCCCAATCAAGCGGATGAAATTATTTCCGGCATTCAAAAGCTCATCAGCACTTTGAATGGCTTAGACGTAGATGGAACTCAGAAGAAATTTGATGCACTCTTAGGTAATTTGAATAAGTTGATGGCTGGTGATGGAAAAGATAACTCTGGTCTCATTGCCTCTGTCAAGGATCTCAATGTGCTTTTGGATCGCATTGCTAAAATGACAGATAAAGATCAACTTAATATTTTGATGCGCGAATTGGTTGCCACTATGGTTTCCTTGCGTCAAACGGTTACTAACGTTCAAGGCGACACCACAGCCACTCTTGAGAATATCCGTCAGGCAAGCGAACAGTTAAATGAATTTACTCGGGTAGCAAGTCAATCACCATCCAGCTTGATTTGGGATGAGCCACCCGCAAGAATTACGCCCCCAATGAATGGAGCTCAGAAATGACATTCATGAAAATTCAGATGATGAAAAACTCACGCCTCTTTAAGTTCGCCGCTTTGGCATTCATTGTGGCCGCTTTAAGCGCCTGCTCTTTGCCTAAAAGGCCAGCACTAGAAACGGCTAGTTGGATGGTGGCGCCAGAGCGCACAGGTGCGCCCTATAAACCGTGAACAGATATTTGGCTGAAGATGGGTTCAGTTTCAACAGCACCTCCTTTTGATGGAAAGTCTTTGGTTTACCGCTTGGGTGACCAGCGCTATGAAAAGGATTTTTATAACATCTATTCAGCGCTACCCAATGAAATGGTGAGCAATGCCACTCGTCAGTGGATCAACAATGCCCAGATTTTTTCTATGACGGTGGGGCAGGGGAACAGTTTCTTCCCTTTTTATAGCCTTCAGATTTCAGTGGAAGAGTTTTATGGCGATTACCGCATTCGTCCAGAGGCGGTTGTCACTGTTGAATTTTTCCTGACTGCGACAGATCCCCAAAAACGCAATCCAATAATTGGTAAAAATCGCTATACCAAGAGAGTGACTCTTAAAGACAATACACCTCAGTCATTAGTACTCGGTCAGCAAGAAGCCTTGACGCAAATTCTGAAGAAGTATGAGATGACCCTTTACAAGTACGCTGGTAATTTGCCTCCACCCCTAGGGCAGTAGTCAACCTAGATGTGACGATGTGGATAATAAAATAAAAAAGATGGAGCAGACATGGATTTAGGACTCAAAGGTAAAGTGACCTTAGTAATGGCATCTAGTCGTGGCTTAGGTCAGGCAATGGCCATTTCATTGGCCCGCGAAGGTGTGAAGGTGGCTGTGACTGGGCGTAACGTTGAAGGTCTCAAAAAATCGGTGGAGTTGATTGAGGCTGCCGGCGGTAAAGCATTGGCTTTAAGTTGGGACTTATCGGATAGCTCGGTGATTGATGCGTTGGTTACCAAGGTGGAGCAAGAACTCGGACCGATCGATATTCTGATTAATAACACTGGCGGACCACCGCCAACCCTGGCAACTGGGCAAGACCCTGCACTATGGCAAAAAAGTTTTAACGATATGGTTCTGTCGCTCATTGGCATTACGGATCGAGTTCTCCCGGGAATGCGTTAACGTAAATGGGGTCGCATCATTACGAGCACCACTTCAGGTGCGATTGCTCCAATCAAAAACTTAGCAATCTCCAATACCTTGCGCGTTGCGCTACTAGCTTGGTCTAAAACCTTGGCAACAGAAGTTGCTGCTGAAGGCATCACTGTGAATGTGATCATGTCGGGTCGTGTAGTGACAGATCGCTTGCGTCAATTAGATGGGGCACGTGCTCAACGTGAAAATATTAGCTACGATTCTGTAGTGCAAGCTAGTCTGAAGCAGATTCCGATGGGGCGCTATGGGGATCCACAAGAGTACGGTGATGCCGCAACATTTCTGGCTAGCCAAAATACCTCCTTTATCACTGGGTCAGTGATTCGTGTTGATGGTGGCCAGATTCAGGCGATTTAATCTCAGTGTTAGCAGGCTTTCTTCGGGCTATTAGACGAGGCCTTCGATCCAGTGAGTTGGTGGCGCTACTAGTTGCGTTGACGCTCTCTGTGGCGGCTCTATCTAGTGTCAGCTTCTTGGCTGACCGGATGCAGCGGGCTTTTGAGTTTGATGCTCGCCAACTTCTGGCTGCAGATTTACTGCTGGTGGCGGATCAGCCTTTGCCTGAGCGTTTTATTCAAGAGGCTCAGGAGCGACAGCTCAGTTCTGCCCAAACGGTTGTCTTTCCAAGTATGGCCACAGTTGGCCCTCAAAGTAAGCCGGCATCCTTGAAGGCGGTAAGCGCCTCATATCCCTTGCGTGGGTCGCTACAAGTGTCATCCCAACAAACCAGCTCAACCCCCCCAAGCGGTTCGGTTTGGGTTGATCCTGCCATGCTCAGCACGCTGCAGGCTAAAGTGGGCGATCGGATGCTATTGGGAGATAAGAGCTTTCTTATTGGCGGCACCCTAGAGCGCGAGCTCGACCGGGGCGTTGGTTTTATGAACTTTGCACCACGCGTGATGATGTCGCTAGATGATTTGCCTGCAACAGGTCTTATTGGTCTAGGTAGCCGTGTGACTTATCGTTTACTACTAGCAGGAAGCGATCAAGCTATCTCTGGTTATGAAAAGTGGGCAGTGAAATGGATTGAAGCGGAAGGCCTTAGAGGGTTGCGCATTGAGACCTTGGAAAATGCGCAGCCTATCATGCGTAAAACCTTAGAGCGGGCAAAGCGCTTCTTATCTTTGGTGGCCTTGCTCACTGCAATGGTAGCTGCAGTAGCGATTGCTTTATCGGCGCGACGTTATGTTTTGAAGCAAGCCGATGTTTGCGCTGTTATGAAATGTCTTGGTGCAAGCCAAAAGACAATTCTAGTAAATCAAGCAAAGGTTTTGAGTGCTTTGTGCCTATTGGCCGCTACCATGGGGGCTGTCATTGCTTATGGGGTGCAAGAGGTATTGATTCATCTTCTCAGAAATTTGGTATTTGCCAATTTGCCTTCGCTATTCCTCTGGCCCTTAGCTTGGAGTATTTTATTTGCCGCTTCTCTGTTAATTGGTTTTGCTGGCCCACCTTTATTTAGCTTGGTCATGATTTCACCAGTGCGACTGATTCGAAAAGAATTGGGTTCGGCCAATATCAAGGCGCTCTGGGTAGCGCTTTTTGGACTTATGACTTGTCTCGCTTTAATTGCGATTGCAGCGCAAGACTGGAAGCTAGCCTCTTGGGTTGCTGCAAGCTTTGGGGCTGCTGTAGCACTCTTTTCCCTGTGCTCTTGGTGCTCTCTACGCATACTCAATCTATTGTTCTCTAAATGGGGTGCTCAGAACTTTGCTTTGCGTTTTGCGCTGACCGCACAAGCGCGTCGCGCAGGATTTGCGGTCATGCAAATTACCGCTCTAGGGATTGCCTTGGTGGCCTTGCTGCTCATCCTCTTGCTTCGACAGGATTTGCTATCCACATGGCAAGGGAACATTCCAGTTGATGCACCCAATCGATTCATGATTAATGTTCAGGAAGATCAAAAGCCAAGCATTACTCAATCACTCCTTGATGCAGGTGTTGCAAAGTCGAGCTTTAGTCCTATAGTTCGCGCACGCTTGGTTGAAGTTAATGGAAAGACCATTGGCCCCAATGATTATGTTGACGAAAACGCCCGTCGCCTGGTTGATCGAGAATTTAACCTCTCATATACCGAACAATTGCCTGAGGGCAATCGCATTACTTCTGGAAAATGGATTGAAGGTAGTGCGCCGCAAGTTTCTTTGGAGGCGGGGATTGCTAAAACATTGAAGTTAAAGCTGGGCGATCAGATGACCTTTGAGATTGCCGGTGAAAAAGTGACTGCGCCAATCACTTCTTTGCGCAAGTTGGATTGGAGTTCCATGAGGGTGAATTTCTTTGTTATCATGCCGCCAGCCATGCTTGAGAAAATGCCGCAATCCTGGATTACTTCTTATTACCAAGGCGCTGCAATTGATGGCTTGGACTACCGCCTTGCTCAGGCTTATCCTAATTTGACGATTGTTGATGTAGCGACCTCTTTGCGGCAAATACAAGATGTATTAGATCGACTATCTTCCGTGCTGAGTCTTTTGTTTGCTTTCACAATCGCCGCAGCGATTTTGGTTCTAGTGGCTGCAATTGCAGCAACGCAAGATGAACGCTTTAGAAGTGCAGCCTTACTCAAGGCTATTGGTGCATCTCGTACTTTGCTTGAAAAGATTGCTTTAGCCGAACTCTTAGTCATTGGAGTGCTGGCAGGGGCATTGACTGGACTAGCAGCTGGAATGGCCGCATGGGCGCTTGGGCGCTTGGGCGTTTTGTATTGGAAATTGAATTCAATCCATTTGCCCAGTCTTTGACGATGGGTATTTGCTTTGGAGTAATTGCTTGTCTCTTAGCTGGTTTTCGTTTTCAGAGAAAAATTCAAACTGCTACCGCCATGGAATGCTTACGCAAGATCTAGGGTTCGCGCATTCTCGTACTTACGAGAGCGTCACCAAGTTCTTTGGTAATTCCACCAAACGGGTTCTGGCAAAACGGTCTGGCAAACTTTGACGGCGTAGAGGGTTAACGCGATCCAAGTAAATGCTTAGTGGCCACAGAAATAAAGCTACCGCAAAGAGCATTTCAATTATCTGCCACCTCTGGAGTTCGAGGAGCCATTGCAGTAGGACACAGGGCACAAGCCACAGAGATCCATAGACGTAGCGCCAGATTGCCTGCTTTCGAGTAAGGTTGCAACCCCCCGGACCAATCATGCGTACACGCCATGTTTGCATTGCCAGCATCTGGCCGGATTTAGTCCAATACCAAACAAAGTAAATGCCTAGGACGGCATACAAATAGAGAAAAGTAAGCCAGCTTGGTAGAGCAAATCCAAATAAAATGCCTAAGCCTAAATTGGGAACTAGGAAAGTCAGCGCAATGACACCTAATAGAACTAATTGTTCGTAGAGGACACAAGAGGCTCGCCGCCAAAATTGCGGGGCAGGAAGCGCATCTAATTCAGCGGGGGTAATTACGACGTAGAGATTCTTAGGGGTTGCTTGAGCTAGTATCCAGACTTCCACTCGGGGCTGGAGCTTCTGTAGCTGGGGTGCTGCTTGCCGGGAGGGTCGGAGCTAGATTAGATTTTTGCGTAATGGGGTGTTGTTGCAATGTGGGCGCGCTCGCAGCTGTTGGCTTTTTCTTGTTCACCTCTACTTGAGCCAATTTCTTTTTCTGCTCATCACTCAGTTTTTGATAAGCACTCCAAGCCTCTGCTTTTTTCTCTGCAGGGAACTTGAGGCTGCTGAGATAATTTTCTCGTGCGAGGCGTCGATCTTTTTGAGAGAGATTGGACCAACTTGTCATGCGAGACTGCAGTCGCTGTTGATCAGTCTCGCTCATTTTTGGATAGAGGTTGGCAACCTGAATCCATTTCTTGCGGCTATCTGGGAGCATGTAATCTCAATCACTTTCCAACTGTGCCAAGATTTTTTGTTGCTCAGGCTTAAGGCTTTCCCACGTACCGTCTGGTTTCTTCTCTGGAATGCCGGTGGTTTTTCCATGAGCACCTGCAGGCGTTTGAGCAAATGCGCTTGAACTATGTGCCGATCCCAATATGCCAACTGTCAACATCATGCTGATGCTGAGTAAGGCGCTTAAAGATCGTAGGTTTTTCAGCATTTGCTAACGAGATTCGTGATGAACTTTAGGATGGTGACTTACCTGAATCAAGGCTGTCTTGATCAGATTCAGCTAAAGGACCATTTTTGAGGAATCCCATGAAGCCGCTGTCAGCGTAAGCATCTGGTGGAACATCATCGGTTAAGAGGGCGACATCCAATTCAGCTATGTCGTTAATGCGGGAGTCTTGCTGCCATTGGGCGATGCCAATCAGGCCAAATACCAACACAATCAGTGGAGCAACCCAACCCACGTTATCCCAAAAAGAGCGCGAGCCTGAAGACCAGTTTCCAGTAGGGCTGGCCAAAACGTGCTCGGCAATTCGCACTTTTTCTGGTTTTTTAAGGGAAATAGCCTTGAGGCGAGCTGCATACAGACGATCTTTAATGCCTGCCGGTAAGGATTGAGATCCTTCGCGTAACAGGGCGGCAGCACTCAGACCAAATTGATCTGCTTGCGATGGGTTTAGGATGTCTTCATTGCGGTTCACAGCGTAATTCCTTTTAATTTCAATGCTTTAGCTAGAGCCTGGGTGGCTCTTGAGCAGTGGGTTTTGACGCTTCCCTCGCTACAGCTCATGGCAAGGGCAGTTTCAGTAATGCTCAGCTCATCCCAATAACGCATCAGGAAGGCTTCTCGTTGACGGGCAGGCAATTTTGATATTTCTGACTCTAAGGGCTGTAATAGCTGACTGCGTTCCAGCTTAAACGCACCATCTTGGTGAATTTCACTGTCATCTCGGGCCGAAAGTGACTCCAGGGGGTCAAAATCATCGTTTTCATCCAATTTCTTGCCCATATTGGAGAATAGGGTCACCCAGGTATTGCGAACCTTTTGACGTTTAAACCAGTCATGAATGCGGTTTTACAGAATTCTGGTGAAAACGAGTGGTAGTTCTGCTGCGGGCCGGTCGCCATACTTTTCGGCCAGCTTAATCATGGCATCCCGAACAATATCTAAGGCAGCATCGTCATCTCGCACAACGTAGACCGCTTGCTTAAAAGCGCGCTGCTCAACACTGCTCAGAAAGTCAGAAAGTTCTTGGGGTGAGGTCATTCAGTGGATTAGACCTGAATCAGATGGAATTCGTCTATTTTAGGGGATTGCTATAGAATATAGGGCTTACTACCTAGAATCTCATTCAAGAAGTGGTTTTTTCCGGTAGCAGCGCCGTTCGAACTCAGGCCACAAGCAGGAGACAGAACAGACCAAACAATTTTTTGCCGAAAATTGCAAAGGACGAAAGAAAATGAATACAAGCAGCGCCGAATTTTTAGCTTCTAAAGCTAACCAAGACACAGCAAACTCAAATTCCACAGCAAATGCGCCTGAAATGATTGGCGCCGAGATGTTGGTGCAAGCTTTGCACAAAGAGGGCGTTGAATACGTTTGGGGTTACCCGGGCGGTTCTGTTCTCTTTATCTACGACGAAATTTTTAAGCAGGACAAGTTTGAACATATTCTTGTTCGCCATGAGCAAGCAGCGGTTCATGCGGCCGATGGCTATGCGCGTGCAACCGGTAAGGTTGGCGTTGCTCTAGTTACATCAGGCCCAGGTGTAACCAATGCGGTTACCGGAATTGCTACTGCTTACACTGATTCGATCCCGATGGTGATCATCAGCGGTAACGTGCCAACTTATGCGATTGGTGAAGACGCTTTCCAAGAGGCAGATACTGTTGGTATTACTCGTCCAGTGGTAAAGCACAATTTCTTGGTAAAGGATGTCAGAGATCTTCCTTTGGTTATCAAGAAGGCTTTTCATATTGCACAAACAGGTCGCCCAGGCTCAGTCTTGATCGACATCCCTAAGGATGTATCCACAGCTAAGGCACCGTTTGTATATCCAGAAGCATTAGAGATGCGTTCCTATAACCCAGTAGTTAAGGGGCATAGCGGACAAATTCGTAAAGCAGTTTCTTTATTGCAAGAAGCAGAACGTCCATACATCTATACCGGTGGTGGCGTAATCTTGGCTGATGCTGCTCCCGAGTTAAAAGGGTTTGCTGATTTGTTAGGCTATCCAGTTACCAATACCTTGATGGGTCTTGGCGGCTTTCCTGGCACAAGCCCACAATTTCTAGGTATGCTCGGTATGCATGGCACCTATGAAGCTAATATGGCGATGCAACACAGCGATGTCTTGATTGCAATTGGCGCACGTTTTGATGACCGCGTTATCGGCAACACTTCTCATTTTGCAAGTCATCCACGCAAGATCATTCATATTGATATCGATCCATCTGTAATTTCTAAACGGGTGAAGGTAGACGTTCCTATCGTTGGTAATCTCAAGGAGGTATTAGTTGAGATGACGGCCCAGCTCAAAGCTGCTGGCCCTCGAAAGAATGATGCGAAGCTTGCGGCATGGTGGGAGCAGATTAACGAGTGGCGTAAAAAAGATTGTCTGAAGTACGATGAAGCTTCGCAAATCGTGAAGCCACAGTACGTAGTTCAGAAGCTATGGGAGCTGACTGGTGGCGATGCGTTTATTTGTTCTGACGTTGGTCAGCATCAAATGTGGGCCGCTCAGTTCTACAAGTTCGATAAGCCACGTCGCTGGATTAACTCAGGCGGCCTAGGTACTATGGGTGTAGGTTTGCCGTATGCCATGGGTATTAAGAAGGCATTCCCGGATAAAGATGTATTCACCATCACTGGTGAAGGCTCCATTCAGATGTGTATTCAAGAGCTGTCTACTTGTAAGCAGTACGACACGCCTGTGAAGATCGTGTCATTGAACAATCGTCACCTCGGTATGGTTCGTCAATGGCAAGAGTTAACTTATAACAAGCGCTATTCCAGTTCTTACATGGATTCATTACCAGACTTTGTGAAGTTAGCAGAGGCCTATGGACACGTTGGCATGCGTATCGAGAAAAAGTCTGATGTGGAAGGCGCTCTGAAAGAAGCGATTCGTTTAAAAGATCGCACTGTGTTTATGGATTTCCAGGCAGACCCAGAAGAAAACGTTTGGCCTATGGTTCAAGCGGGTAAGGGTATTACTGAAATGCTTTTGGGTAGTGAGGATCTCTAATGCGACATATTATTTCTGTATTGATAGAGAACGAACCAGGCGCATTGTCTCGAGTTGTTGGCTTATTCTCTGCACGTGGCTACAACATTGAGACCTTGAGTGTTGCGCCCACCGAAGATCCATCACTTTCTCGTATGACGATTGTCACCATTGGCTCTGAAGATGTGATCGAGCAGATTACCAAGCACTTAAATCGCCTGGTTGAGGTGGTTAAGGTGTTTGATTTGACTGATGGTTCTCATATTGAGCGTGAGCTCATGATGATCAAAGTTCGCGCTGTTGGTAAAGGGCGTGAAGAGTTGAAACGTACAACGGATATCTTCCGTGGTCGCATCATCGATGTGACTGATAAGAGTTACACCATTGAATTAACTGGTGATGGCGCCAAATTGGATGCCTTTATTGATTCGATTGATCGTGCATCGATTCTGGAAGCTATCCGTTCGGGTGGCTCTGGGATTGGGCGCGGTGAACGCATCCTAAAGGTTTAATTTTTTTAACTGATTACTGAATTAACTACATTTTCAAAACAAGGAAAGAGCATGAAAGTTTTTTACGATAAAGACGCTGATTTGTCCCTCATTAAAGGCAAAAAAGTAGCCATCATTGGTTATGGTTCACAAGGTCACGCACACGCATTGAATCTGAAAGATTCAGGCTGCAACGTTACTGTTGGTTTACGTAAAGATGGTGCTTCCTGGAGCAAGGCCGCAAATGCTGGCTTGACAGTAAAAGAAGTTGGCGAAGCAGTTAAAGACGTTGACGTAGTGATGATGCTTTTGCCTGATGAGCAAATCGCTGACGTATACAACAAAGAAGTTCATCCAAATATCAAGCAGGGCGCTGCACTGGCATTCGCTCATGGCTTTAACGTTCACTACGGTCAAGTTCAGCCACGCGCTGACTTAGATGTGATCATGATTGCTCCTAAGGCGCCGGGCCACACTGTTCGTGGTACTTATGCTCAAGGTGGTGGTGTTCCACATTTGATCGCTGTGTACCAAGATAAATCTGGCTCTGCTCGTGACGTTGCTTTGTCATATGCAACTGCAAACGGTGGTGGTCGTGCCGGCATCATTGAAACAAACTTCCGCGAAGAAACTGAAACTGACTTGTTCGGTGAGCAGGCTGTTCTCTGTGGCGGCGCAGTTGAATTGATCAAAGCTGGTTTTGAAACTTTGGTTGAGGCTGGTTACGCTCCTGAAATGGCTTACTTCGAGTGCTTGCATGAGCTCAAGTTGATTGTTGACTTGATTTACGAAGGCGGTATTGCCAACATGAACTACTCCATCTCTAACAACGCTGAGTACGGCGAGTATGTTACTGGCCCACGTGTTGTGACTGAGAATACTAAGAACGCAATGCGTCAGTGCTTGAAAGATATTCAGACTGGTGAATACGCTAAGAGCTTCATCTTGGAAAACAAGGCAGGTGCACCTACTTTGATTTCACGTCGTCGCTTGAACGCTGAGCATGACATCGAGGTGGTTGGTGCGAAGTTGCGCGCCATGATGCCTTGGATTGCGAAGAACAAGTTGGTTGACCAAACCAAGAGCTAAGTAAGACCTAAAGTCATAAATAAGCAGCACATTAAATAAGGCTCAGAACAAAGATGATGTATCCACACCCCATTATTGCGAGAGAAGGTTGGCCGTATTTGGCATTAGTGGGGGCTGTTACTTTGCTGGTCCACTATCTAGGTGGCATTGCATGGTCATGGCCTTTGTGGGTCATCTTTATCTTTGTTCTGCAGTTCTTTCGCGATCCACAGCGTATTGCCGCTCTTGGTCGTGATTTAGTTTTATCTCCAGCTGACGGCCGTATCGTCGTGGTAGAAAAAGCTAATGATCCTTATGCGGGTCGTGAAGCTTTGAAGATTAGTGTTTTTATGAACGTATTTAACGTTCACTCTAACCGCAGTGCAGTGAATGGCTTGGTAAAAGAGATTCAGTATTTCCCTGGCAAATTTGTGAACGCTGATTTAGACAAGGCCTCCACTGAGAATGAGCGTAACGCCGTTGTGATTGATGCCAACGGTCAAATCGTGACTTTAGTTCAGGTTGCAGGCTTGATTGCACGACGCATTCTTTGTTATATCCATGTTGGTGATAGGCTTAAGGCGGGTGAGCGGTACGGCTTTATTCGCTTTGGCTCCCGCGTAGATGTATATTTGCCATTAACAGCCGAACCTTTAGTCAGCGTTGGTGATAAAGTTTTTGCTACGAATACTGCATTAGCTCGCGTACCCGGCTTAGATTAATTAAGCCGCTTTAACTGGGAATATTCTTTGAGTACATTTCGTCGTCGTGGCCGCATAGACCGTAGTCGCCTTGCTCCTAAACGTGCTGAGCGTTCGAAGGTTGAATGGGCTGAAGAGCTCGGTGATGGAATTGATTTCGAGGTAGAGGAGTTGCATGTGGATAAGCCGCGTCAACGTAGCAAAGGAATTTATCTTCTACCTAACGCGTTTACTACAGCAGCTTTATTCTGTGGCTTCTTTGCGATCGTCAATGCAATGAACCATCAGTTTGAGATGGCTGCGATTGCCATCTTTGCATCCTTAGTTTTAGATGGTATGGATGGTCGCGTTGCCCGTATGACCAATACCCAGAGTGCCTTTGGCGAGCAATATGACTCTTTGGCCGATATGGTGTCATTTGGCGTTGCCCCAGCCTTGGTTGCTTATGAGTGGGCTCTAAAGGATTTGGGTAAGTGGGGCTGGTTGGCTGCCTTTACTTACTGTGCAGGCGCTGCTTTGCGCTTAGCCCGATTTAATGTCAATACTGGTGTCGTTGATAAGAAGTTTTTTCAAGGATTGCCAAGTCCTGCGGCTGGCTCCTTGATGGCCGGCTTTATCTGGCTGGCTGATGACAATAAGATTCCGGTGCGTGACACTGCCATTTCTTGGATTACTTTCTTTATCGCTGTTTATGCTGGTTTGACTATGGTATCGAATGCCCGCTTCTATAGCGGCAAAGCCTTGGATGTTCGCTACCGCGTGCCTTTTGGTGTGATGGTTTTGATGATTCTGACCTTCGTCTTGATCTCCTCTAATCCACCCTTAACCTTGTTCGGCCTCTTTGTGGTGTACTCCATCTCTGGATATGTTATTTGGGTTTGGGAGCATCTGAGTGGTCGCCGTTTTAGCTAATTTGGTTTATTTAGGTTATATTTAATCCATGTTGATAAATTTCTCACTTTCTAACTTGCCTAGCGGGAAACTGCTTCTAGCACTAAGCCTAAAGCTTGGGGCGGGTAAGGTCTGAGTTAATGAGATTAAAGTAATTCATTAGCCATCACATACCAGCCCCAGCAAATTGCTGGGGTTTTTGTTTTTAAGATTGGCTAGTGGCAATACGAATAAGCAGTAAATACAATTAAGCAATATTGAACCGGAGAGTAGTGATGAGTGACAAAGTAATCATTTTTGATACGACCTTACGTGATGGCGAACAATCGCCTGGTGCCTCAATGACCAAGGATGAGAAGGTCCGCATTGCTCGCCAGTTAGAGCGCCTCAAGGTGGATGTGATCGAGGCTGGTTTTGCTGCGAGCTCTGAGGGTGACTTTCAGGCTATCTCTGCTGTAGCATCGGCTGTGAAGGATTCCATCGTATGTTCACTCGCTCGTGCCAATGACAAAGATATTACTCGCGCAGCGGATGCCTTAAAAGCTGCTAACGCAAAACGCATTCATGCATTCTTGGCAACTAGTCCATTGCACATGGCTGTGAAATTACGTATGTCTCCAGAAGAGGTTTTAGAGCAAGCCAAACGCTCTATCCGCTTTGCCAGAAACTTGGCTGACGATATTGAGTTCTCTGCGGAAGATGGTTACCGCTCAGAAATGGATTTCTTATGCAGGGTGGTTGAAGCGGTCATCAATGAAGGCGCGACCACTATCAATATTCCTGATACCGTAGGCTATGCCACACCAGAGTTGTATGGTGAATTTATCAAGACCTTGCGTACCCGTGTTCCGAATTCGGATAAAGCAGTTTGGTCTGTGCATTGCCACAATGACTTAGGCATGGCCGTTGCCAATTCATTGGCTGGTGTGAAGATCGGCGGCGCGCGTCAAATTGAGTGCACTATTAACGGCTTGGGTGAGCGCGCAGGTAATACGGCCCTGGAAGAAATTGTGATGGCTTTGCGTACTCGTAAAGATTACTTTGATATGGTCTGTGGCATCGATGCTACCCAGATCGTTCCAACCTCTAAATTAGTGTCACAAATTACTGGTTTTGTTGTTCAGCCGAACAAGGCGGTCGTTGGTGCCAACGCTTTTGCGCATACTTCCGGCATCCACCAAGATGGCATCTTAAAGAATCGCGATACCTATGAAATCATGCGCGCAGAAGATGTGGGCTGGTCTGCCAATAAGATTGTGTTGGGTAAGTTATCTGGCCGCAATGCCTTCAAGCAACGTTTGCAGGAGTTGGGTATTGCAATTGAGGCTGAAGCGAATTTGAACGAAGCATTTATTCGCTTCAAGGCATTGGCTGACCAAAAATCAGAAATCTTTGATGAGGACATCATTGCCATCATGTCGGATTCAGCTGCGACTGAAGAGGGTGAGTTTTATAAATTTATTTCCTTGAGTCAGCATTCTGAAACAGGTGAGCATCCTAAATCTAAGGTCATCTTCCGAGTTGGCGACAAAGAAGCGAGCTCTGAGGCTGAAGGTAATGGCCCGGTAGATGCGAGCTTGAATGCGATTGAAGAAATTGTGAAGAGTGGGGCGGAGCAGTTGCTTTACTCAGTAAATGCGATTACCTCAGGAACTCAGTCTCAGGGTGAGGTCACTGTGCGACTCGCCAAGGGTGGACGCATCGTCAATGGTGTTGGTACTGATCCCGACATCATTGCTGCTTCTGCAAAGGCCTACTTGGCGGCTTTAAATAAGCTGCATGACCCTAGTCAGGCCAAGATGAACGCGCAAATGACCCCTTAATATTTCTGTAAGTTATTGATTATTAAGAGTTATTTATAGAATATAGTTATTTAAGGGCTTTATTTCAGGTGAGGCCAGCCTCAAAAGGGGTGCTAGGCCTTATCTGATAAAATTCAAGGGATTTGATTTTTAAAGCTTTTTTGTTTTATTTGATTAATTAATGCACGACACGAATTGGGTGAAAGCTCAGGTGTTCGCAAGTAAGGAGTATGAAAATGGCAGTTGCTGATATTAAAACGGCGGAAATCGTCAAAGAAAACGCGCGCAGCGCAAACGATACAGGTAGCCCTGAAGTTCAAGTTTCATTGCTAACAGCCCGTATCAATGAATTAACCCCCCATTTCAAAGCTAACGCTAAAGATCATCACAGCCGTCGTGGTTTGTTGAAGATGGTTTCACGCCGTCGCCGCCTCTTGGATTACCTCAAAGACAAGGATTTGGGCCGCTATCGCGCATTGATCGAGAAATTAGGTCTCCGTAAGTAATTCTTATCGGTATTGCAATGCCATCTTTCTTAGGATTGTTTCGTAACAGAATCAGTCTTAAGCAGATGGCATGTTTTTGAGCGCTTCAAGATTATTTGTGTAGGGGATCGTGTCATTCCAATGAGTTTCTGGATTTATTAAATCCAGTGCCTCCCTGGAATGGCATCCCTTGTGATCTTCAAGCGCTCCAGTGTTGTCGTGACACTGCTTTATCCCACGGCAAGCGTGAAATCCATGTGGCTTTTACGTGAACAATTTGGAGAAGATCAGAATGACTATGTTTAAAAAAGCAGTAAAGACGTTTCAATGGGGTAACCATCAAGTAACAATGGAAACAGGCGAGATCGCTCGTCAATCTGGTGGTGCCGTCATCGTTAATGTGGATGACACCGTAGTCATGGGTACAGTAGTTGCCTCTAAATCAGCCAAGCCAGGTCAGTCATTTTTCCCATTGACTGTTGATTACCTCGAAAAAACTTATGCCGCAGGAAAAATTCCTGGGGGCTTCTTCCGTCGCGAAGGTCGTCTATCAGAAGGTGAGACATTGATCTCCCGTTTGATCGATCGTCCATTGCGTCCATTATTTCCAGAAGGCTTCTTAAATGAAGTTCAGATAGTGGTTCATGTGCTGTCTATCAACCCAGACGTTCCTGCTGATATTCCTGCATTGATTGCCGCTTCTGCAGCTTTGGCTGTTTCAGGTATTCCATTTGCTGGCCCAGTTGGCGCAGCACGTGTTGGTTACGCTAACGGCCAATATCTCTTGAACCCAACTCGTACAGAGCAAGCTACTAGCGAAATGGATTTGATCGTTGCTGGTATCCAAGGTGCTGTATTGATGGTTGAGTCAGAAGCCAATCAGTTGTCAGAAGAGGTGATGTTGGGTGCGGTTGCATATGGTCACGACCAAATGCAAACTGCAATCAATGCAATTAATGATTTAGTTCGCGAAGCTGGCAAACCAGAGTGGGATTGGACTGCAGCTCCTAAAGATGAGCCATTTATCGCTAAGGTAACTGCATTGGCTGAAGCGCCATTGCGTGAGGCATATCAGATTCGCCAAAAAGGTGCTCGTTCAGACAAACTCAAAGAGATCTCCAAAACAGTTTTAGCTAAGCTAGCTGAAGAGGGTGATGTTGATGCGGTTGCCGTTAGCGACATTATGTTTGAAATCGAAGCGAAGATTGTTCGTAGTCAGATTTTGAATGGCGAGCCACGTATTGATGGTCGTGACACACGTACCGTTCGTCCGATCGAAATTCGCAATGGCGTGTTGCCACGTACACACGGTTCTGCATTGTTTACTCGTGGTGAGACACAGGCCCTCGTAGTTGCTACTTTAGGTACTGCACGTGATGAGCAGATCATTGATGCGCTCGAAGGTGAGTATCGTGATCGCTTCATGTTCCACTACAACATGCCTCCGTTTGCTACTGGCGAAACAGGTCGTGTAGGTAGTCCTAAGCGTCGTGAAATTGGTCATGGCCGTTTGGCTAAGCGTGCATTGATTCCAGTATTACCTAGCGCAGAAGATTTCGCGTACAGCATTCGTGTCGTTTCAGAAATTACTGAGTCCAATGGTTCTTCATCCATGGCTTCTGTTTGCGGTGGCTGTTTAGCAATGATGGACGCTGGTGTTCCAGTTAAAGCGCACGTTGCTGGTGTTGCAATGGGCTTGATTTTGGATGGCAATCGTTTTGCTGTTTTGACGGACATCTTGGGTGATGAAGATCACTTGGGCGACATGGACTTCAAAGTAGCGGGTACTGCTAACGGTATTACTGCTTTGCAAATGGACATTAAAGCTCAAGGCATCACTAAAGAAATTATGCAAGTTGCATTGGCCCAAGCTAAAGAAGGTCGTTTGCACATTTTGAGCAAGATGCAAGAAGCGATGGGTTCAGTTCGCACTGAATTGTCTGCACATGCTCCACGTATGGTGTCTTTCAAGATTCATCCAGACAAGATTCGTGAAGTAATTGGTAAGGGCGGCGCAACAATTCAAGCTTTGACTAAAGAAACTGGTTGCAGCATCGACATTAAAGATGACGGTACGGTAACAATCGCTTCTACTTCTGCTGAAGGCATGGCTGAAGCGAAAGCACGTATCGAAGGCATTACGGCTGAAGCTGAAGTAGGCAAGATCTATGAAGGTCCGGTGGTGAAGTTGCTCGAATTCGGCGCCTTGGTAAATATTCTTCCAGGCAAAGACGGTCTCTTGCACATCTCTGAAATCTCCAATGAGCGTGTAAAAGAAGTTAAGGACTATTTGGCAGAAGGTCAAGTGGTGCGCGTGAAGTTGTTGGCTGCTGATGAGCGTGGTCGTTTGCGTTTATCCCTCAAAGCTGCAATGGCAGATGAAGGCGGCACGATTGCTCCTTTAGCTGGTGCGGCCGACGCTACTGCTGAAGTGGCTCCTGCGTCTGGCGAAACTGCTTAAGTAAGGTAAGCGAGCGGAGATTCGTATGCGCGTAATGGAAATCAAAAAATTTGGTGCACCAGAAATGTTGGTGTCGGCCACTCGTCCTGACCCAGTAGTTCCGGCTGCTGGAACTGGCGAGATTTTGATCAAGGTAATTGCTGCTGGGATTAATCGCCCAGACGTTTTACAACGTAAAGGCCATTACCCAGTACCAGCGGGCGCATCTGATATTCCTGGTCTTGAAGTGGCTGGTGAGATTGTTGGTGGTGACCTAGCTCACACCGACAACCTGTTTGGCCTCAAAGTTGGCGATAAGGTTTGTGCGCTTGTGCAGGGCGGTGGTTACGCAGAGCTGTGTACCGCTCCCATTGCGCAATGCTTGCCTTACCCAAAAGGGTTTATCGATCAAGAAGCGGCTTCATTGCCTGAAACTTTTTACACTGTATGGAGCAATGTCTTCATGCGTGGTGAGTTGTCTGAAGGTGAAACTCTGTTAGTGCAAGGTGGCTCGAGTGGTATTGGTGTTACTGCCATTTTGATTGCTAAAGCTTTAGGTCATAAAGTATTTGTTACTGCTGGTACTGATGAGAAGTGCGCAGCCTGCGTAGCTTTAGGCGCTGACTTGGCGATCAATTACAAGACACAAGACTTTGTAGAGGAGGTGAAGAAAGCTACAGATGGCAAAGGTGTCAATGTGGTGCTCGACATGGTCACTGGTGCTTACGTACAAAAAGAAATTGATTGCTTGGCTGACGATGGTCGTATCGTGATCATTGCGATTATGGGTGGTTCAAAATCTGAAGTGAATACCGGACAAATTTTGCGTCGTCGTTTGGCTATTACCGGTTCCACACTGCGCCCACGTCCAGTGTCATTTAAGAAACAAATTACTCAGCAGCTACATGCACGTATCTGGCCTTTGCTAGATGCGGGTAAGTTAAAGCCGGTGATTTATAAAACATTTACCTTGGACCAGGCCGCTGACGCCCATCGTTTGATGGAGTCTTCTGAGCACGTTGGCAAGATTGTGTTAACTGTTTAGTATTGAGCTAGATTTAATGCGTCCACTCACTGTTATCGGCAACTGGAAAATGAATGGCAGTCTTGCAAGCAATGCAGACTGGGTCAGGATCGTTTGTCGCGGGATGGAGCAGGGCATGCCGGCAGGCCGTAAGTATGCGGTATGCGTTCCAGCGCCTTATTTATCGCAGTGCGGTCAGTTGATTCAAGATTGCTCACTCGCCTTTTTAAGTTTGGGTGCTCAGGATGTATCTGCTTATGCTGCTGGCGCTTATACCGGTGAGGTTGCTGCTTCCATGCTCAAGGAATTGGGTTGTCATTACGTGATTGTTGGACACTCTGAGCGTCGTCAGCACCATCATGAGGCTGATGAGCAGATTGCCGAGAAGGCCCTTCAGGTGCTTGATAACGACATGACTCCGGTGATTTGCGTTGGTGAGTCTGCAGATGAGCGTAACTCGGGTCGTGAGGTCGAGATAGTTAGAGGTCAAATTTCAAGGCAGATTGCTGTCTTGCAGGACCGTTTGGCTGACTGCCTCATTGCTTATGAGCCTATTTGGGCGATTGGTACGGGCAAGGTGGCAAGCGCTCAGATGACTCAGGACATGCACCGAGCGATTCGTTTGCAGTTGGCTGAGTTTGATGAGGATGTAGCTTCCCATGTGGGAATTTTGTATGGCGGTAGTGTCAAACCTGATAATGCCGTTGAATTATTTGCAATGCCAGATATCGATGGCGGATTGATTGGAGGTGCTTCATTGAACCCGCAAGACTTTTTGGCTATTTGTCAGGCCTAGATTTTTTATTTGGAGATAAGCCATGGAATGGTTTAAGACTTTATTGATCGTTTTGCAGGTTATTTCAGCTTTGACTGTGATCTTGCTTGTGTTGCTTCAGCAGGGTAAGAGTGCTGCATTTGGCTCAGGATCTTCTGGTAGCCTTTTTGGCGCCAGCGGCTCAGCCAACTTCTTATCCCACACAACTGTCATTTTTGCGGCAGTCTTCTTTGTCTGCACTTTGGGGATTACCTGGATTGGTAATAAGAAGGAAGTTGGCCCTGGTATTTTGTCTGGGACTGTTGCTCCGGTTGCCCCAGTTCAGGATCCTACTAAGCCAGCCGTTCCAAAGTAAAAAAGTAGGAATTGGGCGCCCTCTACCCCTGTTTTCGGGGTAGTTCAGTGGTGCAATACAGTAGAATTGACAGGTTTTACAAGATGCCGACGTGGTGAAATTGGTAGACACGCTATCTTGAGGGGGTAGTGGCTTAGGCTGTGCGAGTTCGAGTCTCGCCGTCGGCACCAAATTGTAAAATTTGTAGGGGTTTATGCTGTAAATCAAGGTTTTATGTAGTGGATTAATTGATAATTTGCTGTATCTAAAGATTTGTCAGACGAACGTCTCAGGACCATTTTGAATCTCGCTAATTACTTTCCTGTTCTTCTTTTTATCCTCGTAGGTATTGGGGTGGGTTTAGTCCCCATGTTCCTCGGAAAAATCTTGGCTCCTTCGAAGCCAGATGCTGAAAAACTATCGCCGTATGAGTGCGGCTTTGAAGCTTTCGAAGATGCGCGCATGAAGTTTGACGTGCGCTACTACCTCATCGCTATTCTGTTTATCTTATTTGATTTAGAAACTGCATTCCTGTTTCCATGGGGTGTGGCTTTGCGTGACATCGGCTGGTTCGGCTACGCCTCTATGGTGATTTTCTTATTGGAATTCATTGTGGGATTTGTATATATCTGGAAAAAGGGCGCTCTCGACTGGGAGTGATAGAGATGGCATTAGAAGGCGTTCTCAAAGAAGGATTTGTTACCACTACTGCAGACAAGTTAATCAACTGGACGCGTAATGGCTCCTTATGGCCAATGACATTTGGTCTTGCTTGCTGTGCTGTGGAAATGATGCACGCAGGCGCATCCCGTTATGACTTGGATCGATTTGGCGTGGTTTTCCGCTCATCGCCACGTCAGTCTGACCTGATGATTGTTGCTGGTACCTTGTGTAACAAGATGGCTCCAGCGCTCCGCAAGGTTTATGACCAAATGCTTGAGCCACGTTGGGTTATCTCGATGGGCTCTTGCGCTAATGGTGGTGGTTATTACCATAACTCTTATTCGGTAGTTCGCGGTTGCGACCGCATCGTGCCAGTCGATATTTATGTTCCTGGTTGTCCTCCAACTGCAGAAGCGTTGATCTACGGAATCATTCAGTTGCAATCCAAGATCGCTCGCACTAACACGATTGCGCGGAAGGCTTAAACCATGTCAGATCGTTTAGTTCAACTTGCTGCTAATCTAGAAAAAGTTTTAGGTAAGCGCGCGCAATCTATTGAGATTGCTTTGGGTGAAGTTACTGTTGTTGTAAATGCAGACACCTATTTTGAATCCGCTATGTTGTTGCGTGATGAGCCTTCATTGGCTTTCGAGCAACTGATTGATTTGTGCGGCGTGGATTACCAGGATTTCCGCGAAGGACAATGGGGCGGTCAGCGTTTTGGCGTTGTAACCCATCTCTTATCTTTGGCTCACAACTGGCGTTTGCGTGTTCGCGTATTCGGACCAGAGGACGCTTATCCAGTAGTTGCTTCACTTACTCCAATTTGGGCTGCTGCTAACTGGTTTGAGCGTGAGGCATTTGACTTGTACGGCATCTTATTTGATGGCCATGAAAACTTGCGTCGTATCTTGACTGACTACGGTTTCATTGGTCATCCATTTAGAAAAGATTTCCCAATCTCTGGCAACGTAGAAATGCGTTACGACCCAGAGTTAAAACGTGTTGTGTATCAGCCTGTCACGATTGAAGCGCGTGAGATTACCCCGCGTATTGTGCGCGAAGAGCAGTACGGAGGTCCGGTTTAAGTCATGGCACAAATTAAGAACTACACCCTCAATTTCGGCCCTCAGCATCCTGCGGCACACGGTGTATTGCGCTTAGTGCTCGAGCTTGATGGAGAAGTAATTCAACGCGCTGATCCGCACATTGGTTTATTGCATCGCGCTACAGAAAAATTAGCAGAGACACGTACTTGGATTCAGAACGTTCCTTACATGGATCGCTTGGATTACGTTTCGATGATGTCAAACGAGCATGCTTACGTGATGGCGATTGAGAAGTTGCTGCAGATGGATGTGCCCGAACGCGCTCAATATATTCGCGTGATGTTTGATGAGTTAACCCGCTTGCTCAATCACCTATTATGGATTGGTTGTCACGGCTTAGACGTTGGCGCAATGGCTGTTTTCTTGTACGCCTTCCGCGATCGTGAAGATATTTTTGATATGTACGAAGCCGTTTCTGGTGCTCGTATGCACGCTGCTTACTGTCGTCCAGGCGGTGTCTATCGCGACCTACCAACGCAGATGGCGCAGTACTCTAAGTCGAAGATTCGCAGTGCTTCTGCAATCAAGCGTTTGAATGAAAGCCGTAGCGGCACATTACTTGATTTCATTGAGCAATTTGCAAATGGATTTGACGCTAACGTAGATGAGTATTGCAATCTCTTAACGGATAACCGTATTTGGAAGCAACGTTTAGTAGGTATTGGCGTTGTTTCGCCAGAGCGCGCTTTACAGCTTGGTTTCACCGGCCCAATGCTTCGTGGCTCCGGTATTGAGTGGGACTTACGTAAGAAGCAACCTTACGAAACTTACGACAAACTCGACTTCGATATTCCGGTAGGCGTGAATGGTGATTCTTATGATCGTTACTTAGTGCGCATGGAAGAAATGCGTCAATCCAATCGCATCATCAAGCAGTGCGTTGCTTGGCTCAAGGCAAATGATGGTCCTGTCATGAGTGACAACCATAAAGTGTCTTCACCGAAGCGTGTAGATATGAAGACCAATATGGAGGAGTTGATTCACCATTTCAAACTCTTTACTGAAGGTATGCACGTTCCTGATGGCGAAGCTTACTCTGCCGTTGAGCATCCAAAAGGTGAGTTTGGTATTTACTTGATTTCTGATGGTGCAAATAAGCCATACCGCATGAAGATTCGTGCACCAGGTTTTGTGCATCTATCCGCAATGGATGAAATGTCACGCGGCCACATGTTGGCTGATGCTGTAACCATTATTGGTACCCAAGATATTGTGTTCGGTGAGATTGACCGCTAATACAGCGCGCCAAGGATTAATTCATGACAACAATCCTTCAACTTTCAGACAAAACGCTCGCAGACATTGCGCGCAATGTTGCGAAATACCCGCCAGAACAAAAACAATCTGCCGTGATGGCTTCTTTGATTGCTGCCCAAACTGAAGTAGGTTGGGTTTCACCAGAAGTGATTGCTACTGTTGCTCAAATTTTGGAAATGCCAACGATCGCAGTGGATGAGGTGGCTACTTTCTACAATATGTATGACACCAAGCCAATTGGTAAATATAAGTTGGTAATTTGCGCTAACTTGCCTTGCCAGTTAACCCATGGTGAAACTGCTGCAAGTTATTTAAAAGAAACATTAGGCATTGGTTACAACGAGACAACTCCTTGCGGCACGTTCACTCTTAAAGAGGGTGAGTGTATGGGTGCTTGCGGTGATTCTCCAGTGATGTTGGTGAACAACAAGCGCATGTGCAGCTTTATGAGTAAAGAAAAGATTGATGCTCTTTTAGATGAGCTCCGTGCAGAAGGGAAAGCAGCATGACCAGCTTGCACGACAGACACATTAAACCTTTAATCCTTGCTGGATTGAATGGTGAAAACTGGCGTTTAAAAGATTACGAAAGTCGCGCCGGATATCAGCAACTCCGTCGCATCATCAGTGACAAGGTCGCGCCGGATGCAATCATTGCTGAATTAAAAGCATCCTCATTACGTGGTCGTGGAGGCGCAGGCTTCCCAACGGGGTTGAAGTGGAGCTTTATGCCCCGCCAATTCTCTGGTCAAAAATATTTAGTCTGTAATAGTGATGAAGGTGAGCCGGGTACATTTAAAGACCGCGACATCATGCGTTACAACCCACATGCCTTGATTGAGGGCATGATCATTGGTGCCTACACTATGGGCATCACTGTGGGCTACAACTATATCCACGGCGAAATTTGGGAAGTCTATTCCCGTTTTGAAGAGGCTCTTGAAGAGGCTCGTGCTGCTGGATATCTTGGCGACAAAATTATGGGAAGTGATTTTGGCTTCCAATTGCATGCCGCTCCAGGTTGGGGTGCATACATCTGTGGTGAAGAGACAGCGCTTTTGGAGTCGCTTGAAGGCAAGAAGGGGCAGCCTCGCTTTAAACCGCCATTCCCAGCAAGCTTTGGTTTGTATGGCAAGCCAACCACGATCAATAACACTGAAACATTTGCTGCTGTCCCATTCATTATGGCAATCGGTGGTCCAGCGTATTTAGAGTTGGGCAAACCAAACAACGGTGGCACGAAGATTTTCTCTATCTCAGGCGATGTTACTTACCCAGGAAACTACGAGATTCCATTAGGCACTCCATTTGCTGAGTTGTTAAAACTTGCCGGCGGCATGCGTGATGGTATTCCACTGAAAGCGGTAATTCCTGGTGGATCTTCTTCGCCGGTAATCCCTGGTGCTGAGATGATGACTCTCACGATGGATTACGACAGCATTGCGAAAGCAGGTTCGATGTTGGGATCTGGTGCGGTGATCGTGATGAACGAAACGCGTTGCATGGTCCGTGCTTTAGAGCGCCTGTCTTATTTCTATCACGAAGAATCTTGTGGTCAGTGCACCCCATGTCGTGAAGGTACTGGTTGGTTATGGCGCATTGTTCACCGCATTGAGCATGGCGAAGGCCGTTCAGAAGATCTAGATTTATTGAATGATGTAGCTGCAAATATTCAGGGCCGCACGATTTGTGCCTTGGGTGATGCAGCTGCTATGCCGGTTCGTGGCATGTTGAAGCATTACATGGATGAATTTGCGTATCACGTAGAACATAAGCGCTGCTTAGATTCTGCGAAACCTTTATAAGACATTGAGCGCGAGACATCTTAAAGTGAGCATGGTTGAAATCGAATTAGATGGTAAGGCAGTAGAAGTTCCGCAAGGTTCGATGGTGATGCACGCCGCGAATAAGCTCGGCACTTATATTCCTCACTTCTGCTATCACAAGAAATTATCTATCGCTGCTAACTGCCGTATGTGTTTGGTGGAAGTGGAGAAGGCGCCAAAACTATTGCCAGCTTGCGCAACACCAGTAACGCAGGGCATGAAGGTGTTTACGCATTCCGCTAAAGCAGTTAAAGCTCAGCGCTCTGTCATGGAGTTTCTGCTAATTAACCATCCCTTAGATTGCCCAATTTGCGATCAAGGCGGTGAGTGTCAGTTACAAGATTTAGCGGTTGGTTACGGAAATTCGAATTCACGCTACGAAGAAGAGAAGCGCGTTGTATTCCATAAGAATGTAGGTCCACTTATCTCCATGCAGGAGATGACCCGTTGTATCCATTGCACTCGTTGCGTACGCTTTGGCCAGGAAGTCGCCGGCGTCATGGAATTGGGTATGGTCAATCGTGGCGAACATTCCGAGATCACGACTTTTGCAGGTCAAACCATTGATTCAGAGTTATCTGGAAACATGATTGATTTGTGTCCAGTTGGCGCATTGACTAGCAAGCCGTTCCGTTACGCGGCACGTACGTGGGAATTGGGTCGTAAGCGTTCGGTCAGCCCGCACGATAGTCTTGGCGCGAACACTACTATTCAAACTAAAGCTAACAAGGTAATGCGCGTTGTTGCCTTGGAAAATGATGCAGTGAATGAGTGCTGGATTAGTGACCGTGATCGATTCGCGTATGAAGGCTTGAATAGTGCAGATCGCGTAACTACACCAATGGTGAAGCAGGGCGGTCAGTGGCTTGAGACTGATTGGCAATCTGCGATGGATTATGTTGCTCATTCACTTAAAACCATTTCATCTGAGAGTGGCCCTGAAGCAGTTGCTGCTCTAGCGCATCCAATCTCTAGTACTGAAGAGTTGTACCTTCTCCAGAAGATGATTCGTGGTTTGGGTTCTAAGCAAGTTGAGACTCGTTTACGCCAAACTGATGTAAAAGGCGCAGCTTCCGCCCCTTGGTTAGGCATGCCGATTTCTAAAGTCAGCGAGCTTGATCGTGTTTTATTAATTGGTAGCTTCTTGCGCAAAGAGCAGCCATTGATCGCTGCACGTCTACGAACTGCAGCTAAGCGTGGCTTGCAAGTTTCACGTATTGATGCGGGTGGCGATGATTGGTTAATTCCTAATACTGGTATTGCTGCTACTCCAAGCGCATGGCTCAACACATTAAGTGAAGTGGCATTGGCCGTGGCTAAAGCGAAGTCTGCTACCGTTCCGGCCGGCACACCAAACTTACCAGTGTCGGCTACTGCGCAAACGATTGCGGATAGCTTGCTTTCTGGCGCATCTACTTCTGTATTGCTGGGCTCTGCTGCAATCGCTCATCCACAGTCATCTGATTTGCATGTACTGGCGCAATTTATTGCTGAGCAAGCGGGCGCAACTTTAGGCTTCTTGCCGGTTGGTGGCAATGCGGTTGGTGCTAGCTTGGTGAATGCCAACGGTGCTGGTGTTGAATCCGTGTTATCCGGTGATCGCCGCGCAGTGATCTTGATGAATATCGAGCCCGATGCGGATCTACCAAATCCATCGCAAGCGCGAGCTGCATTGGCTAAAGCCAATACGGTAATTGCCTTAAGTGCTTATAAGAGCGCCGATCTCCTTGAGGTGGCTGATGTCATTCTGCCGATCTCTACATTCACAGAAACAGTGTCTACTTTTGTTAATTCAGAAGGCCGTGTGCAAACGATTCAGCCAGCCGTAAAACCTTTGGGTGATTCTCGTCCAGCATGGAAAGTTCTGCGTGTTCTAGGTGGTTTGTTGAATTTAGATGGCTTCCTCTACAACATGCCTGAAGAGGTATTAGGTGAAGCGCTTGGTGAAAACTACGGCACTACATTGTCGAATCAGTCTACAGCTACCGGCTTAACCAATAGCAATGTAGCTCCATTAACAGGTTTAGAACGCATATCTGATGTTGGTATTTACGCTGGCGATCAAATCGTACGTCGTTCGTCAGCATTGCAGTTAACGCGTGATGCTAAGCGTGGTAATCAAGTGGGATTGGGTCAAATACTCTTTAATGAGTTGGGCTTGAAAGAGGGTGATGCTGTGCAAGTGACCCAAGGTGGTCAATCCGTAGATTTGCCTGTCACGTTGGAAGCAAGATTAACTAAGGACGCCGTCAGAATTTCTGCTGGCACTATGGCTAGCGCTAAATTGGGATCGATGTTTGGTCCTGTAACTATTAGCAAGGCATAAGGGACGAGATGGATAATTTCTTGAACCTCATTAACACCCAAGGTGAAGCCATTTTTGGCTCACTATGGCCACTTGTTTGGGCTTTGGTGCGTATCGTAATCATTGTGTTGCCGATGTTTGGTGCGGTTGCTTACATGACCCTTTGGGAACGTAAACTCATTGGCTGGATGCATATCCGCCTTGGACCAAACCGTATTGGCCCTCTAGGCTTACTGCAGCCGATTGCTGATGCCTTGAAGCTGTTGATGAAGGAGATCATTTCTCCAACACAAGCAAGCAAAGTGTTGTATTTCATTGCACCAGTCATGGTGATCATGCCGGCTTTTGCTGCTTGGGCTGTGATTCCTTTCCAGGCCAAAATGGTCTTAGCTGATGTCAATGCTGGACTGCTATATGTAATGGCAATCTCATCCATCGGTGTGTATGGTGTGATCTTGGCAGGTTGGTCTTCTAACTCCAAATACCCATTCCTTGGCGCAATGCGTGCTTCAGCTCAAATGATTTCTTATGAAATCGCTATGGGTTTTGCGTTGGTTACTGTGTTGCTGACTTCAGGTTCGTTGAACTTGAGTACGATTGTGGCTTCGCAAGAGCAGGGCTACTTCGCCAATATGGGTTTGAATTTCTTATCTTGGAATTGGCTGCCGTTGCTGCCAATGTTCGTGATTTACTTCATCTCTGGCGTTGCCGAAACTAACCGTCATCCATTTGACGTGGTTGAGGGTGAGTCTGAGATTGTTGCAGGCCATATGGTTGAGTACTCCGGTATGGCCTTTGCGATGTTCTTCTTGGCTGAATATGCCAACATGATCTTGATCGTTGTTTTAGCCTCGACGATGTTCTTGGGTGGTTGGTTGCCGATCGTGGATTTGCCAATCCTGCGTGATATCCCAGGTTTCTTCTGGCTTTTCGCTAAAACCTTCTTCCTCTTGTCTTGTGTTATCTGGTTGCGTGCCACATTGCCACGCTATCGCTATGACCAAATCATGCGTTTGGGTTGGAAGATCTTTATTCCCATCTCCGTATTCTGGGTAGTTGTCGTTGGCGCATGGGTTGTATCCCCATTGAATATTTGGAAATAAGTTGATCAATCATGTTTAAGAAAATTTCCCAATTCCTTGATAGCTTGATGTTGAAAGATATTTTGGTCGGCATGTCGATTACCGGCCGTTATCTCTTTAAGCCGAAAATTACAGTTCAATATCCAGAAGAAAAGACTCCGCAGTCTGTTCGTTTCCGTGGTTTACATGCTTTGCGCCGTTATGAAAACGGAGAAGAGCGTTGCATCGGTTGTAAATTGTGTGAGGCTGTTTGTCCTGCCTACGCAATCACGATTGAAACTGCTGAGCGTGATGATGGTACGCGCCGCACCAGCCGTTACGACATTGACTTAACCAAGTGCATTTTCTGTGGCTTCTGTGAAGAGGCTTGCCCAGTTGACGCCATTGTTGAAACTAATATTTTTGAGTATTTCGGTGATAAGTGCGGTGATTTGTATTTCACTAAAGAAATGCTTTTGGCAGTAGGTGATAAGTATGAAAAAGATATTGCCGCTAACCGCGCAGCTGATGCGCCTTACCGTTAATCGAATAAAGCACAACGACATATGACATTCGATACTTCTACACTTTTTGCAGCCTTCTTTTACGCCTTTGCTGGCCTTTTAGTGCTCTCAGCGTTGTGCGTGATTACTGCTCGCAACCCAGTCCATGCTGCGCTGTTCTTGGTTTTGGCTTTCTTCTGCGCCTCAGGTCTATGGATGCTTCTAAAGGCTGAGTTCTTAAGCTTAGCCTTGATCCTCGTTTATGTTGGCGCAGTAATGGTGCTCTTCTTGTTTGTGGTCATGATGCTCGATTTGGATCTTGAGCATTTACGACGTGATTTCAAGAAATTTCTGCCGGTAGCATTCCTGATGGGGGCGGTCATCGTATTGGAATTGTCTATCGTATTAATTCGTAGTTTTATTGGTACTAGCGCACCGGTTCAACCGATGCTCGAGGAAATGGCTACTAGCAATACGCAAGCTTTAGGCATGTTGATTTTCGTTGACTATGTTTATGCCTTCGAGGTTGCCGGCGTCATTCTCTTGGTGGCGATTATTGCTGCCGTTGTCTTGACTCTTCGCAATCGTAAGGATTCTAAGTCCCAGAATATTCATGAGCAAGTGAATGTGAACTCTGCTGATCGTATGCGTATCGTGAAGATGGGTTCAGATATGGCCGCAAAGCAAGATACGCGCGGAGAGAAAAAATGACTATTACCCTAGCTCACTACTTAGTGCTTGGCGCAATTTTGTTTGCGACCAGCGTGATCGGCATTTTCTTAAACCGTAAGAACATCATCGTGCTTTTAATGGCAATTGAATTGATGCTTCTCTCAGTGAACATGAACTTTGTAGCCTTCTCCCATTATTTAGGTGATATGGCTGGTCAAGTATTCGTATTCTTTATTTTGACTGTGGCTGCTGCTGAGGCAGCAATCGGTTTGGCAATCTTGGTTGTTCTCTTCCGCAAGGTAGACACCATCAATGTTGAAGACCTTGATCACCTAAAAGGCTAGTCATGCAATTGACTTTAACTCTTCCTGTTTTCTGCGCAATTCCGCTGGCGCCTTTGTTTGGCTCCGCAATTGCAGGATTCTTCGGCACCAAATTAGGTGGTAATCGTATCGGTAACGGCGCTTGCCAGTTCGTAACCATTCTTGGTGTGATGATCGCTTTCGTCTTGTCTTGTTTTGTACTGGTGCAAGTCATGGATGGTTTCTATTTCAATGGCACCGTATATCGTTGGATGCAATTGGGCGAACTCAATCTGGATATTGGCTTTTTGATTGACCCCTTAACAGCCGCCATGATGTGTGTTGTGACCTTTGTATCTTTGATGGTCCATATCTACACCATCGGCTACATGCAGGGTGAAGAAGGCTATAACCGTTTCTTCTCATACATTTCACTCTTTACCTTCGCAATGTTGATGTTGGTGATGAGTAATAACCTCTTGCAACTCTTCTTCGGATGGGAGACAGTGGGTGTGGTTTCTTATTTGCTGATTGGCTTCTACTTTGAGCGTCAATCCGCTGTATTTGCCAATATGAAAGCCTTCTTGGTTAACCGTGTTGGTGACTTTGGTTTCATTCTCGGTATTGGCTTGCTTTTAGTCAGCACTGGCTCCATGAACTACGACGTGATCTTTGCTCAGAACACAGCACTTGCTGCCCAAACATTACCGGGCACCAGCTGGAATTTAGTAACCGTAGCTTGTATTTGTCTATTCATCGGTGCGATGGGTAAATCTGCCCAATTCCCACTACATGTTTGGCTGCCTGACTCGATGGAAGGCCCAACCCCAATTTCTGCATTGATTCATGCTGCAACGATGGTGACTGCCGGTATCTTCATGGTGTCACGCATGTCGCCACTATTTGAGTTATCTGATGCAGCCTTGAGCTTTATTTTGGTGATTGGTTCGATCACTGCGCTCTTTATGGGTTTCTTGGGCATAGTTCAAACTGATATCAAGCGGGTGGTTGCCTATTCAACACTGTCACAGTTGGGTTATATGACTGTTGCTTTGGGAGTTTCTGCTTATCCAGTTGCCATCTTCCATTTGATGACACACGCATTCTTCAAGGCGCTCTTGTTCCTTGCTGCTGGTAGCGTGATTTTGGGTATGCACCACGAACAAGATATGCGCAAGATGGGTGGTCTCTGGAAATACATGCCAATTACTTGCCTGATGATGTTGTTAGGTAATTTAGCCTTGATCGGAACACCGTTCTTCTCTGGCTTTTATTCAAAAGACTCTATCATTGAAGCGGTTGCAGCTAGCCACATTCCTGGCTCTGGCTTTGCTTACTTCGCAGTAATGGCTAGCGTCTTCGTAACGGCTTTGTATTCATTCCGCCTGTATTTCTATGTATTCCACGGAAAAGCCCGTTGTGGTCATGGTGATGCTTATGCGCACGATCACCATCATGATCATGCGGAGCAGGGTGACGATCACGCACATCATGGTTTGGCTCCAGGTCAAAAACCACATGAGTCACCATTTGTTGTGACCTTGCCATTGATCTTGTTGGCGATTCCTTCGGTCATCATTGGTTACTACACAATTACACCTTTGCTATTTGGGACTTATTTCGGCGATTCGATCTTTGTTGATATTGACAAGCATCCAGCGATGAAGGAGCTTGCTGAAGAGTTCCATGGTCCGATTGCCATGGCAATGCATTCGTTAACATCCCCAGTATTGCTTTTGGTTGTGCTTGGTGTGTTGACTGCCGCAATAGGGTACCTCTGGGCTCCGAAGTTGCCGAGTGTAGTAGCTCAGGCATTCGCACCGATCAAGAAGTTGATGGATAACAAATACTATCTCGATGATTTAAACCAAGCAGTTTTCGCTAAGGGCTTGCTGTGGATCGGTGGTGTCTTGTGGCATCGAGGCGATCAACAGGCTATTGACGGCTTCTTGGTTAACGGTAGTGCGCATGCAGTAGGGCGCTTTTCCGGTGTTATTCGCCATTTGCAATCCGGCTATCTCTATCACTATGCCTTCGCAATGATTGCGGGCTTGGCGATATTGTTGGCTTGGGTTTTGTACGCTTACCTGCCTTTTGTTCGCTAGGTCTTTGTTACTTAAGTAGTCATCATGATTCTTTCTTACGCCATCTGGATCCCGATTTTCTTCGGCATCATTATTTTGTTCTACGGT
Organism: Polynucleobacter necessarius; assembly: GCA_900095165.1. Classification (GTDB taxonomy): domain Bacteria; phylum Pseudomonadota; class Gammaproteobacteria; order Burkholderiales; family Burkholderiaceae; genus Polynucleobacter; species Polynucleobacter necessarius_J. The sequence continues at coordinate 404,144 of LT606947.1, forward strand.
TCAGAGAAGCCGACTGCCGGTGTTCGCTGGTTAGCTCTCGTCGGCTCTGTTCTTGGCTTCATTGCAACCCTGCCACTGGTTATCAGTTTCGATATTGCCAACCCAGGTATGCAGTTTGTTGAAAAACTTAGCTGGATTCCTCGCTACGATATTAACTATCACCTAGCTATCGACGGCATCTCTGTGTGGTTCATTGTCTTGACCGCCTTCGTCAATATTATTGTGGTGATTGCTGCATGGGAAGTAATTGATAAGAAGGTTTCGCAATACATGGCGTCTTTCTTAATCCTTTCTGGATTAATGATTGGTGTATTCGCCGCTTTAGATGCATTGCTGTTCTATGTCTTTTTTGAGGCAACTCTAATTCCGATGTACATCATCATCGGTGTGTGGGGTGGCTATAACCGCATCTACGCAGCATTTAAGTTCTTCTTGTACACCTTGCTTGGCTCATTGCTAACTTTGATTGCCATGCTGTACTTGTACAACGTGACGAATACCTTTGACATCTTGGCTTGGCACAATGCTCGTCTCGATATTGTTGAGCAAATCCTCCTGTTCTTTGCTTTCTTCATGGCCTTTGCTGTGAAAGTGCCAATGTGGCCATTACATACTTGGTTGCCAGATGTTCACGTGGAAGCGCCGACTGGTGGCTCTGTGGTGTTGGCTGCCATCATGTTGAAGCTTGGTGCTTACGGTTTCTTGCGTTTCTCCTTGCCAATCGCCCCCGATGCGAGCCAGTATCTCGGCCAGTTTGTCATCTTTCTATCTCTAGTGGCTGTGATTTACGTTGGTGCAGTAGCTTTAGTTCAAAAAGACATGAAAAAGCTGGTTGCTTACTCTTCAGTGGCGCACATGGGCTTTGTGACTCTTGGATTCTTCCTCTTTAGTCCTCTTGGCATTGAGGGCGGTATTGTGCAGATGATTTCTCACGGCTTTGTAGCTGGCGCGATGTTCCTCTCTATTGGTGTGTTGTATGGCCGTATGCATACCCGCCAAATCGCTGATTACGGTGGTGTTGTCCATCGCATGCCTGCGTTCACCGCATTTGCAGTCTTGATGGCAATGGCGAACTGCGGATTGCCTGCAACCTCTGGTTTTGTGGGTGAGTTCATGGTGATCCTAGCTGCGGTTGATTACGATTTTGTGATCGGCATTTTGGCAGCGACTGCCTTAATCCTCGGTGCCGCTTACTCTTTATGGATGGTGAAGCGCGTGTTCTTTGGTGCGGTTACGAATAAGCATGTTGAGGAGTTAAAGGACCTCAACGCGCGTGAGTATTTCATGATGGCAGTGTTGTCCATCTGCGTGATCGGTATGGGTGTTTATCCAAAGCTTTTTACCGACATCATTCATCCAGCCGTGATTAATCTGCTGCAGCATGTTGCTGTTAGCAAGCTCTGAGTAAAAGCTAATGCAAGCATTTGACCTATACGCCGTCCTGCCGGAACTCGTTTTACTTGTAGCCGCCTGCTTCTTGTTGGTGGCCAGCGTTTATGTTCCCGAGTCTCAGCCAGCAACCCCTGGTGTAGAGCAAGATATTTTCCATACGCCTCGTGGCGTTGGTTTTGTTTACTTTTTCTCGATTATTTTGTTGGTCTACCTGATCTTTGCCTATGTAGGGCGTATCGGGGATGTTTCTGTTGTTGCCATGAATGGCTTGTTTCAGTCTGATCCCATTTCCAACCTACTCAAGACTTGTTCATGTGGAGCTGTCTTGGTCAGTTTAGTGTATTCAAAGCAATATCTGACTGATCGCGCCATGTTCCGTCCAGACTTCATTGTTCTGGCTTTGTTGGGGCAGTGTGTATTGATCTCTGGCGCCAATCTCCTGACTTTGTATTTGGGTCTTGAGCTGATGGCATTGCCTACCTATGCTTTGGTAGCGATGCGTCATAACAATGAGAAGAGTGTTGAAGCGGGTATTAAGTACTTCATCCTGGGCGCATTAGCCTCCGGTTTCTTGCTCTACGGTATGTCCATGTTGTACGGCGTAACCGGTTCACTTGATCTAATCGAAATCTTCAGAACGGTTGCCGACCCTCGAATAAATCATTTGGTGATGGCCTTTGGTTTGGTGTTTATTGTTTCTGGCTTGGCCTTCAAATTAGGTGTTGTGCCATTCCACATGTGGGTACCTGATGTCTATCAGGGTGCGCCAACCGCAGTGACTTTGATGATCGCTGCGGCTCCAAAGATCGCAGCTTTTGCTTTGTTATTTCGCTTACTCGTGAATACCTTATTGCCGCTCTTGGGTGACTGGCAGCCAATGTTGGTCTTGTTGGCCGTCTTGTCATTGGTGGTTGGTAACGTCACTGCGATTGCGCAAACTAATATGAAGCGCATGTTGGCTTACTCTGCGATTGCACAGATGGGCTTTGTGTTGCTAGGCATGCTGTCTGTATTTGATGACCATGCTTTTAGCGCTTCGATGTTCTATGCGATCACTTATGTATTGACCACTCTGGGAAGCTTCGGGCTCTTGATGATGTTGTCGCGCAAGGGGCATGATTGTGAAACTATTGATGATCTCAAGGGCTTAAATAAGCGCCATCCATGGTTTGCCTTTATTGGCTTGGTAATGATGTTTTCTTTGGCTGGTATTCCGCCAACAGTAGGCTTTGCGGCTAAGTTAGGCGTACTCGAAGCCTTGGTAGATGGTGAGCATACATTCTTGGCCATCATTGCTGTGATTGCCTCCTTGATTGGCGCTTTCTACTACCTCAGGGTAGTTAAGGTTATGTATTTTGATGAGCCAAAGGAAGAGCATGTTGCGGAGATTTCCGGATCTGGCTTTGCTCGTGGACTGTTGAGCTTGAATGCGTTATTCGTTCTGGCATTAGGAATTTTCCCAGCCGGGTTAATGGCTGTATGTCTTGATGCAATGCGCCGTACTTTGCTGAGTTTCTAAGTAAATAGCTCAGCTGGATAAACTAACTCTTGTGAAGGCTCCGAATAGGAGCCTTTCTCTTTTCCGTCATCTGAGTTTTGTATGATGGACATTCAATTAATGAAAGATCGCCATGACTGAAAAATCATTCCAAGACCTACCCGTTAGCGATGCGCATTTGAGGGAAGAACGCTTATCTGGGGAAGATATCTACGGCGGGATCTTTCTGAATATGAAGCGCGATCAGGTGAGCTTGCCTGATGGTAATCAAGCGGTACGCGAATACCTGATACATCCTGGCGCCGTCGCTATTTTGGCGATCTTGGATGATGGCAGGGTATTGATGGAGCGTCAGTACCGTTATCCAATTGCAAAAGCCTGTATTGAGATCCCTGCCGGGAAGCTCGAGATTGGCGAGGATCGACTGCTCTGTGCTCAGCGAGAATTAGAGGAGGAGACGGGTTATTCCGCAAGCAAGTGGAGCTTTATCCGCCGTATTCATCCAGTAATCTCGTATTCAACGGAGTTTATTAATATCTATCTTGCTGAAGGCTTGATCTCCGGAAAAAGCCATCTTGATGATGAAGAATTTTTGGACGTATTTGCCGCACCTCTAGAGCAACTATTGGAGTGGGTGGAGCAGGGTGAAATTACAGACGTGAAAACAACGATTGCAACTTACTGGTTGGATCGCTATCGCCGTGGTTTAGTGAGCCCCACTCCCATTCCAGGCTAATTCCATAATCCTATTAAAATAAGGCTATTGATTTTGGCATTTTTGTCCCAATATAGGTCTTATGAAAGTTTATAACCTCGCTTGCCCGCTGGATCATCGCTTTGAGGGATGGTTCGTCTCTGAAGAGGATTGCCTTGCCCAGCAAGATAGGGGGATGTTGGCTTGTTCTATTTGTGACAGTACTGAGATTACTCGGATGCCATCGGCTCCACATATTGCTAAATCAAGTTCTAGCAAAAATGTTTCAACTTCAACCGAGTTGACTGTTGCTAGCCCTGCGACAACAGACCATTCTGGTGTCAGTGGCGACGTTGTTGCCTTGATTGGAAGCGACCCATTCTCAATTGGAGGCGCAGGTACAAGCGGCCTTTTTAAAGGGTATGCGCGAGCTAATGGGGCAGTCGAAAGATGTCGGTCATTCTTTTGCTGAGGAGGCCCGCAAAATTCACTACAAGGAATCTCCTGAGCGAAGTATTCGTGGCCAAACTACGCTAGATGAGGCTGAGGCTTTGCGCGAAGAGGGGATAGAAGTCATGGCGATGCCCATGCTGCCCGCCTTCAAAAACACCCTGCAGTAGCCAGCTTTCCTCTAATTCCCCTATACTTAGTGTACACCTAGAGCTTGGGTATGACTAAGTTATTAGGATAGGAGAAGTACTCATGAAACGCTTTTTTCTAGCATTGTTTGTCTTTCTACTGGCGCTCTCTATTGTGGCTTGCTTCAAGTCCCCAGATACCAAAGAAATTAAAGTTGCTGTCTCACCTTCATCTCCTCCTATGTTGTTCGATGACAAAGGGCAGATTGTGGGTGTCGACATGGATATTTTTCAGGGTTACTGCCAATCTCGTGGCTGTACTTTTAAAGTCACGCCGTATGACTTGGCCGGAATGTTGGGTGCTGTGTCTAGTGGCCAAGCCGATGTTGCCTTCTCTGGAATCTCTATTACCGATAAACGTAAAGAGGCGATGGATTTTTCACGGCCGTACTATGACAATGCTTGGCATCTCGTCAGCATGAAGAATAAAAATATTCAGATTACTGATTTAAGTCAGCTCAAGAAATACTCCATTGGCTATCCACGTGGTATGGCTTATGACGATTTGATTAAGAATGAGTTGGGGCCTAAAGGTTACTACTCCTTAAGCAAAGTAAAGCTCTATTCTTCCTGCGCTGAAGTCATTACTGATCTACAGAATGGCAATTTAGATTTGGCTTTTATTGAAGAGTCTGTATTTCTGAATTATGAAAACAAACTCAAGCTACCGATTCAAAGTAGTTATGTTTTCAAAGGTTTTGATAAGCTTGGCTTTGCCTTTGCTAAGGGCTCCAAGTTGCGCGATGACTTTGATAAATTCCTTAATGAACTCGGGCCAGAAAAAATCAAGGCTATCCTTGATAAGTGGATGAAATAAGTACCCACAACTACATCCCTGCTTAGTAGTCGAAAGCCTGCCCTGTGACTTTTCTGGATATTCTTGCTCAGTTAGCTCAGGGCATTTCTTATACGGTAGTAGTAACGCTAGTTTGCTCATTGACCGGCTTGGTGGTGGGTTTATTTCTTGCGAGCCTGCGACGTCTTAATATCTCTTGGCTCATCCCTTTAATTGACTGCTATACCTATGTCTTCAGGGGGATACCAGTTTTAGTTCTATTGTTCATGGTGTACTTTGGTTTGCCCGATCTTGGCTTCAAGGTTCCACCATTAATGGCAATGGCGCTCAGTTTGGGTTTGGTAGCCTCTGCTTATTTTGCTGAGGTATTCCGGGGTGCATTTAACTCGGTCGATTCGGTTGAGATGATTGCTGCTCAAGCTATGGGTATGATTCGGATTCAGGTCTTATGGTTTATCGAGTTGCCACAGATGTTGCGATTCTCTATTCCTGGCATGGTCAATGAGTTCGCCTCAGTTTTAAAGTACTCGCCATTTGCTTATACGGTGGGGATTCCAGAAATCACAAAACAAGCCATGACCTTGACCTCGACTACGCTGCGCGGCATAGAGGTGTATCTCGCGGTAGGAATTTTGTATTTCCTTATTTATCGAATTTGTTTGCTTGGAGTTCAGCTACTAAGTAAGCGTTTTCAAATTCCAGGCATGACTCCTGCTTGAGTATTCATATGACATTTTTTAAAGAGGCAATTTCGTGGCATTAATTCAAGTACGAGATTTGGTCAAAGAGTTTGATGGACAAACTGTCTTGTCGAACATTAATCTCGATTTAAAGGAGGGCGATGTTCGGGTATTGATGGGCGCCTCCGGCTCAGGAAAATCGACCTTATTGCGCTGCCTCAATCGACTGGTGGAGCCCACCTCTGGTTCCATTATTTTCAGGGGGCAAGAAGTGTTGGGTCCCGGTGTTGATGTTCGGGAGTTGCGCAAACAAATTGGATTTGTCTTTCAGCAATTTGCTCTCTACAGTCATCTCACGGTATTGGATAACGTCTCATTGGGACTGCGTAAGTTGCATAAGATGGGCAAGGCTGAGGCTAAAGAGAAGGCCTTGCTAGAGCTATCCCATTTTGAAATGACCCCACATCAAGATAAGTACCCCTCACAACTCTCTGGTGGCCAGAAACAACGCGTTGCCATTGTCCGTGCCCTGGCTATGGATCCTGCTGTCCTCGTTCTCGACGAACCAACCTCCGCACTGGATCCAGTGATGTCTATGGATGTTGCTGATCTTATCAATCGTTTGCATGGCGAAGGCATTGCGATGATCTGTGTTACCCATGATCTCAACTTAGCTCGCAATATTGCCGATACTGTCATGTTCTTGGATCGTGGTGTGATTCGGGCCGATGACTATATTGATGCGTTGAGTAAACATTCTGACCCAGAAATTAAAGCCTTTTTTGCCTCGGAGGAAAAGCTCTAATGGCAGGGTGGCCATCTTTTATTCGCGACCTCACGGAGCAGATGCCCTTGATTTTGGCTGGGCTGGTGAAGACCTTGCAATTAGCGGGCTTGATTAGCGTGTCTGGATTGCTGTTGGGGATTGTGGTGTTCTATCTCACGCTGAGCAAAAACAAGTATGTCAGTAAGGCGATCAATTCCTATATTTCTTTCTTCATAGGAATGCCTTTAATTGTTTTGCTGTTCTTGATGTATTACGGTTTGCCGCAGTGGGGCGTTAAGCTTTCTCCATTTACAGTTGCTTTCATTGGATTCACATTTAACGTAGCGGCTTATAACGCAGCATATTTAAAGACTGCCTTCAATGGTTTAGATAGGACTCAATTGGAAGCGGCTAGCGCTCAGGGATTCAACTCTTTACAGATTTTTCAATTGATTACGTTGCCGCAAGTGATTCGTCTTTCTACTCCGGCCTTAACCAATCAAGTTATTGCTAACTTGAAGGATAGTTCAGTTGCCTTCCTGATTCAGTACGCCGAATTCTTTGCGCGTGTTCAGGAGTTGGCTGCAACTAACTTCCAATTCTTCAAGGCTTATTTATTGGTCGCTTTAGTCTACTTAGCGCTGGTATCAGTAATCGTACTATTTGCTCGCACTATTGAGTGGCGCTACTTCATTCCTGATTAAGACGCATTTTATGGTTTTGCGGTTGGGGGATAAAAAATAGCGACCCGAAGGCCGCTATTTTTGTTTGTAAAACTCAGGTGGTTACAGATTACTTCGAGGTTGGCATTACAAACTCTGCACCCTTAGCAATGCTTTCTGGCCAGCGCTGCATGACACTCTTTTGCTTGGTGTAGAAGCGAACGCCTTCTTTGCCGTAGGCGTGCATATCGCCAAAGAGAGATTTCTTTCAGCCACCAAAACCATGCCAAGCCATTGGAACGGGAATAGGGACGTTAATGCCGACCATGCCCATTTGAACGCGGCGTGCAAATTCACGAGCAATATTGCCGTCACTTGTGAAGCAGGCAACGCCGTTACCATATTCACAAGCATTGACCAAATTCAATGCCTCGGTAAAGTTTGCCACACGCAAGCAAGAAAGTACTGGTCCGAAAATTTCTTCAAGATAGATCTTCATGTCTGGAGTCACGTTATCAAAGAGGGTGCCACCGATAAAGAAACCATTCTCATGGCCTGGCACTTTCAAGTCGCGGCCATCTACTAATAACTTTGCACCAGAGGCAACACCACTTTCAATGTAGCCAGTGATGCGATCTAAAGCAGCCTTGGTAACAATTGGACCCATTTCGGCATCTAATTCCATGCCATTCTTGACTTTGAGGGTCTTGGTATGCTCAATGAGTTTTGGCATGATTTTTTCTGCAACATCACCAACTAAAACAGCTACCGAGATTGCCATGCAACGTTCGCCAGCAGAACCATAAGCTGCGCCAATCAAAGCATCAATTGTCTTATCGATATCTGCATCTGGCATCACAACCATGTGATTCTTGGCGCCACCTAAAGCCTGAGAGCGCTTACCGAAGTGTGCGCAACGCTTATAAATATAGTTGGCGATTGGGGTGGAGCCAACAAAGCTAACCGCTTTGATATCTGGGTTTTCAATCAAGGCATCGACAGCTTCTTTGTCACCCTGAACAACGTTAAACACGCCATCTGGTAAACCAGCTTCTTTCAGGAGTCTTGCCATAAATAATGAAGCGGATGGATCAGTTGGACTTGGTTTGAGGATAAAAGTATTGCCACAAGCAATGGCCATTGGGAACATCCACATTGAAACCATAACTGGGAAGTTAAATGGGGCAATACCAGCTACAACACAGAGAGGCTGGCGCATCACCCAGTTGTCGATATCGGTAGACACTTGCTCGGTGTAATCACCTTTAAGTAGCTCAGGAACGCCTGTTGCAAATTCCACAATATCAATGCCGCGAGTGACTTCGCCCTGGGCATCAGTAAATACCTTGCCGTGCTCAGCAGTAATGATGGCTGCCAATTCATCGCGATTAGCATTGAGTAATTCAAGGTACTTGAACATGATGCGTGCACGACGTAGAGGGGGAGTCTGACTCCAGCTCTGATATGCGGTTTGAGCAACCGCCACTGCCGCATCCACCTCTTTGCGACTTGCCAGAGCGACACGTCTTGCGACTGCCCCGGTAGAGGGGTTAAATACATCGGCAAATCGACCATCTTTTGGGTTGACAACATTACCGCCAACAAAGTGGTCAATATCTTCTTTTGATTCAAAGGCTTGTGGTGCGCTCATGGTATTTAGCTTAATAATTTTTTTACTAGTTTTGGGTTCAATAAACTTGTATTGCGACGGAATCGCACAAGTCTATGGTCTCGTTTATCCTGCTCTGACTATTTTATCGCCTCCATTACTTTTACGCTTCAAGGATCTTAGGCCATTCAAATGAGTCTTTTACTCTCCAGCTATACGCTTAGCTCCCCCAAGGGTGATTTGGCCCTCCAAAATCGCATCGTAGTGGCGCCTATGTGCCAGTATTCAGCTGTTAATGGAGAGGCCCAGGACCGGCATTTAATGCACTGGGCCAACCTCCTCAATAGTGGGGCGGGCTTATTCATTATTGAGGCTACTGGCGTGACACTGGAGGGCCGTATTACACCCGCTTGCTTGGGGTTGTGGGATGACCGCACTGAGGCCGTCCTGAAGGACAAGCTCAGTAGAGCCCGTAAGCTAGCTCCTAAAACTCCTGTATTTATTCAGCTGGCTCACGCCGGTCGGAAAGCCTCCAGCGCAACCCCTTGGGATGGGGGCCAATTGTTATCTAAAGAGCAGGGTGGCTGGGAAACGGTTGCCCCTTCGGCCATTCCGCAACTCAAAGACGAGCGCTTGCCACATGAGCTCTCTAAAGCGGAATTGCAAGACCTGATCGCCGCATTTGTTGTTGCGGCGCAGCGTTCCAAGCGCATTGGGGTCGATGGTATTGAGCTGCACGGAGCGCATGGTTATCTCCTGCATCAGTTTTTATCTCCGATCGCCAATCAACGTACTGATGAATACGGTGGTTCTTTTGGGAACCGTATCCGCTTCCCATTGGAATTGTTTGCGGCAGTACGCAAAGCGTATCAAGGGGTGCTGGGCATTCGGATCTCTGCAAGTGATTGGATTGAGGGCGGCTGGACCCCCCAAGAGACTGCTGACTTTTCATCTCTCTTAAAACCCCTTGGCTGTGATTTTGTCCACATCTTCTCGGGTGGCATTTCACCATTGCAGAAGATTGCCATAGGACCAAACTATCAAGTGCCGTTTGCCAAAATTGTAAAAGAACAATCGGGTTTGCCTACGATGACAGTTGGCCTGATCACTGAGCCACAGCAAGCGGAGAATATCTTACAAAAGGGAGATGCTGATTTAATTGCCTTGGCCAGGGCATTTTTATATAAGCCAAGGTGGGCCTGGGAAGCGGCCGCGGTTTTAGGTGCTACCGTACCCTCAAATGAGCGTTATTGGCGCTGTTTGCCGCGTGAGGCTCAAGCCATATTTGGTGATGTAAAAGTATGGCAACGATAATTCATATCAAACAAGAAATAAAATCAAGTTACTGGAGACTCATATGAAATCAATCAAACTCATTTGCCGTTCCTTGGCCATCCTTAGTATTGCATTGGGCTCTAACTTTGCTAGTGCCCAAGCATTTCCGGATCGACCTATTACATTAGTTGTCCCTAATCCACCAGGAGGCCTTGTGGATAGCTCAGCGCGTTTGTTGAGTGAGCCGCTGACTCGAGTGATTGGGCAGCCAGTCATTGTGGATAACAAGCCGGGTGCCAGTGGAAATACTGCTTACCAATATGTTGCTAAGGCTAAACCAGATGGCTATACCTTACTGATTTCATATTCGGGTTATCACGTTGGCAATCCTTCGCTGATGGATAAGTTGCCATGGGATCCCATTAAAGATTTTTCTCCGGTAGCGCTTCTTACAGTTTCGACGAATGTGATTGCAGTGCACCCATCCATACCAGCTAATAACTTAAAAGAATTCATTGCTTATGCCAAAGCGAATCCTGGCAAGTTAAATTACGCATCGCAAGGTAATGGTTCCGTATCTCACATTGGTACAGAAATTTTTAAACAAAATACTGGCGTGGATATTGTTCACGTGCCATACAAAGGCTCTGGGCCTGCGGTTCAGGATGTATTGGCTGGTCAGGTGCAGCTATTTATTACAACGCCACCTTCAGTCATGCAGCATGTGCAAAGTGACAAGCTCAAGGGTCTAGCTGTTACTGGAAAAAATCGCCATCCTGGCATGCCTAATGTTCCTACTGCCGCCGAGGCAAGCTTGCCTTCATTTCAACTGGAGTCGTGGGTAAGCTCTCTATGCGCCAGCAGGAATGCCAGCACCAGTTATTGCCAAGCTAACTGACTCCGTTAAGAAAGGCCTTGCCTTGCTTGAGGTAAAAGAGCGTTCTGATGCGGCTGGTGTTGAGTTGCGCTATCTCACGCCAACCCAGATGGATGCCTTGCTGAAAAAAGAACTGCCATACTTGGACAAAGCAATTAAATCAGCCAACATCAAGTTGGATTAAAGTCTAAATTAACTCCTATTTAAATATTAAATTGAAGAAATACCGATGAAGCAACACTCCGTTAGAGAAACATGGCTGGAAGACGCCGTTAGACATTTAGAGCTCGTGTTCTCAAAGGCAGGGTATGCCATTCCGTCAGCGAGAGTGTCTTGTGGCTTTCCGGCGTCTAGCAGTCCAAAAACAACGCTAGGGCAGTGCTGGCCTCGTGAGCGTTCTGGCGAAGGGGTGAATGAGATCTTCATTTCTCCCAAGCTAGATGATCCCGTACAGTTGTTGGATACCCTGCTGCATGAGTTGTGCCATGCGGTAGATGATTGCTTTAGCGGCCACGGTGAAGACTTTAAAGGTATTGCTCAGGCTGTTGGTTTGGAGGATCCCGCCAGAATGGCGCATGCAACAGAAGAGTTAATGGTGCGTTTGATGATGATTAGCCAAGAGCTAGGCCCATATCCACATCAGGCGATTGTTTTCCCGCCACCAAGACCAAGTAATGCCAGTCGCAATAAAGCCAAATGTGGGCAGTGTGGATACGAAGTTACGCTATTAAAGAAATGGGCTACCTATGGAGCACCCATTTGCCCCAAAGACAATATTCGCATGCAAGAAGCGATTATTGAAACAATTGAAAATACGACTGAGCACGATACTGAATCTGTTACCGGCTCAAAATCCAAGGCGGATGAAATCCGCCGCGCTATTAGTTGATAGTTATGAATCAGGCTTATTCATCGATGACTCAGCAAATGCTTCAGGCATTTCAGGGGCAGCATTTAGAAACAGCCGAGAGGCTGGCAAAAATGATCTTAAAAGTAAAGCCCAAAGATTTGGTGGCTTTGCAGGTCTATGGCCTTTCTTTGGCCACGCAGGGGCGTATTCCTGAGTCCGTAGATCCTCTTCACAAAGCATCCCAGCAGGATCCAAAAAATCCAGAGCTCTTATCGAATCTTGCTAAAGCCCAGCATGGTGCCGAGTTGTATGTCAAAGCAATCGAAACATATAAAAAACTAGATAAGTTAATTCCGAATAATGCTCAAATTCTTACGGACATGGGAACTGCTTTTGCAAGAAGCAAGCAGTATGATAACGCTTTAGTTCTTCTAAATAAGGCAATTGAAATTGGGCCAGATTATTTTTTGGCTTGGTCAAATAGAGGTAATCTTTATTCCGATCTGCGCTTATATGATGCTGCAATTGAAAGTTATAAGCGAGCGCTGGAATTAAATCCCCAGTACTCTGAGGGTTGGACCAACTTTGGAAATGCACTCTTTTCTTTGTCTAGGTTTGAGCAAGCTAGGGCGGCGCATGAGGAGGCTCTCAGACTTGATCCAGAATTCGGAGAAGCTTGGTCAAATTATGGAAATTGTCTTCTCGAGCTAAAGCTCGCTGATGAGGCATTTGAGGCCTATGAGAGAGCGTACAACATACAACCCCTTGTCCCATATTTAATGGGTCAATATTTTGCGGCAAAGGCAAACCTTTGCATTTGGGATGGGTCGCCATCACCAGAGGAGCTGCTTGATTTTGTTTCTAGTGGACACAGAGTGACGATCCCGTTTAATTTGCTGCAGACTAATGCAAGACCTGGGCTGCAGAAAATTTGTGCAGCTATATTTTCAAATGACCGATTCCCATTGGCAAAAAGTCTGCAACACAAAATTTGTTCTAGCGATAGCGCTAGAAAGATTCGAGTGGGATATTTTTCATCAGATTTCAGGGAGCACCCCGTCGGAATTTTGATGCAAAATTTGATCGATGCGCATGATCGTTCGCAGTTTGAAGTGTATGGATTTTTTCTTAATTCCAAGATTGGGGATTCTATCGAGACTAGTTTGGTGCGAAATTTTGATAAAACCTTAGATATTTATGGTCTGAGCGATCCGGCTGCATTGGATTTAATAAGGGCGCAGTCGCTTGATATAGCAATCGACCTTAATGGGCATACTAGCGGGGCAAGAACTGCACTATTTGCAAAAAAGATCGCCCCCATCCAGGTTAATTATCTCGGTTATGCGGGTACTTCGGGCGCTAGATTTTATGATGCTCTGATAGCGGATAAGGTTGTGATTCCCCTTGAGCAGCAGGTACATTACTCTGAAAAGGTTCTGTATCTTCCAAATTCATTTTTTCCAGTTGATACAAGCATTCCATATGAAAGTTTTGGGGAAACCCCTTCCAGATCGAGTCAAGGGCTGCCTGAATCTGAGTTTGTGTTTGCTTGCTTTAACAGCGCGTATAAGATAACTCCACATATTTTTGATATTTGGATGAATCTCTTGAAAAATATTGCAAATAGTGTCTTATGGCTCTCAACCCCATCCGCTAAAGCTATTGCCAACTTACAGCGCGAGGCAATTAGTAGGGGGGTAGATTCATCAAGATTGGTATTCGCATCTCGGACTCCTGGGCGAAAAGAGCATTTAAGTCGCTTGCGCCTTGCGGATCTATTTTTGGATACTCCCAATTACAATGCCCATGCTACCGCAGCAGATGCTTTGTGGGCGGGCTTGCCTATACTAACTTTAATTGGGGACACATTCGCCGGAAGGGTGGCGGCCAGTCAACTTAGCGCTCTGAGCCTGAAAGAGATGATTGTTCATTCTAATCAGGAATATTACGACAAGGCATTGGTGCTAGCAACTCAACCTGATTTGTTAAATAATATCCGTAATAAAATAGAGGTAAATCGACATAGCTCCCCTCTATTTGATACAAAACAATATGTAAAAGATTTGGAGTCAATCTATCTTGGATTGCTTAAGCCTTCTACATAGTGCTTGTGCCGACAGAACTCCAAGCGAGGTCCTTTTTACTTGCTTTGGCAATTTCACCTAAGATCTTTTCATGGAGCTCGCAATCTTCTGGGCTGGCTGTCATGAGCTTGAGTTTCGTAGGCAGAGCTTTCATTTGCCCAGATTCATCGGCCCCCATGGTGTAATCAATCAGATCAATCGAAAGATCTTCTTGACCACGCGTCATCGCCACATAAACTTCTGCCAATAACTGTGCGTCAAGCAAAGCGCCGTGTAAGGTGCGGTGTTGATTGCTAATGGCAAATCGTTCGCAGAGTGCATCTAGCGAGTTACGCTTGCCCGGAAACATTTGACGAGCATCTAAAAGGGTGTCGGTAACTTTAGATGCAAAACCCCTAAAAGGAGGGCGCTTTAGCAAAGCAAATTCGTTATCCAAGAATCCTAAGTCAAACGCTGCGTTATGAATGACTACTTCAGCGCCATCAACAAACTCAATCAACTCTTCCACAATATTGGCAAATACCGGCTTGTCGGACAGAAATTCGCGGGAGAGGCCGTGAACGGCAAATGCGCCTGCATCAATATCGCGCTCAGGGTTAATGTAGTAATGGAAAGTGCGATCGGTTAATCGACGGCCCACCATTTCAACGCAACCGATTTCAATAATGCGATCGCCCGTGGCAGGGTTTAGTCCAGTGGTTTCGGTGTCGAGAATAACTTGACGCATTAGGTGCCTTCTAAAACAGATGAGGGGATTTCCATTGGGCCATTACCTGCATATTTATCCAAATATAAATAGATCACAGGTGTAATGATGAGTGTTACAAATTGCGAGAAGATGAGTCCGCCTGCAACGCTAATACCAAGTGGCCGACGTAATTCCGCACCGGCGCCTAAGCCGAATGCAATAAGAAGAGCGCCCATCAGTGCGGCAATCGTTGTCATCATGATGGGGCGGAAACGTAAGATGCAAGCTTCGCGAATAGCTTTCTCGGGTGACATGTCTTGATTACGCTGTGCATCCAAGGCGAAGTCAATCATCAAGATGGCATTCTTCTTCACGATACCAATAAGCAGCAAAATACCAATCGAAGCAACAATGGTTAACTTAAATCCAAAGATGCGCAATGACAAAATGGCGCCAATCGCAGCGGAGGATAGGCCGGCTAAAATAGTTAAAGGATGAATGTAACTCTCATAGAGCACGCCTAGCAAAATATAAATCACACCCAGTGCCGCTAAGATCAATATGATTTGACCGGATTGATTATCTTTAAACACGGCAGCGTCGCCACCATAACTCGTAATAATCGAAGGGGGTAATCCCACCTCCTTAACGAAACCATCAATTGCCTTGGTGGCGTCACCCAGGAAGACATCTGGAGCCAAGTTAAATGAGATCGTTACTGCCGGAATTTGCCCTTGATGATTAACGGCTGTTGGCCCAATAGTGCGGACAAAGCTGGCCAAGCTGGATAAGGGAATTAATTTATCCGTGGCACGACCTCTGACATAGACTTTATTCAGATCAGTTTCAAATTGACGATCATTCTCAGCGGTTTCTAGAATGACGTAATAGGTGTTCACCGGCGTGTAGATTGTGGATACCTGCCGCTCACCAAAAGAGTTGTAGAGTGCATTACGAATATCGGCAATAGTGACCCCTGCGCTAGCCGCTTGCTCACGATTGATCTCGATTTTGACATTGAGGCCTTTAAGCTGGGAGTCGCTAGTCACATCGCGGAAGATGGGGTCAGCGCGCATTTTTTGTTTGAGCTTCTCCGCCCATTCATTTACGCCCTCGAAGCCAACGCTCTGCAAAGTAAATTGGTAGCGACTCTTACTGCTGCGTCCACCTAGTTGTAAATTTTGAACTGGACGCATGTACACCTGTAAGCCTGGTATCTCTTTGAACTTATTGCGCAGGCCTTCAATAACCTTGCCCATCTTCTCGCGATCACCCTTGGGCTTGAGGATGATGAAAAAACGTCCCGTGTTACGTCCAGCACTTTGACCGCCACCTAGGATTGAGATTGAATTGGCGACGTTAGGATCGTTATTAACAATCTCTGCAGCACGATCTTGCAGTTCCAGCATGGTCTTGAAGGAGGCGTCTTCTGAGGCCTCAGTAGTTGCTGTAATTTGGTCGATATCCTCTTCTGAAAAAAAGTCTTTTGGGCTATATGCGAATAGGGCGATAGTGATAAAGAAAGAAGTAATCGCCACCCACAATACTTTTTTGCGATTGACTAGCGCCAAGTCTAAATAGTGAATGTAGGTTTTGAGAGAGTAGTCAAATATCCGATCAAACTTTTTCGTGATGGCATATTCTTTTGAGTGATCGCCAGGTTTTGGTAAGAAGCGGCTGCAGAGTAAGGGTACTACAGTGAGAGAGACAACTGCTGAAACCAAAATAGACAGTGACACCACCACTGCAAACTCTCTAAAAAGTAGGCCAATTGGACCGCCCATAAAGAAGAGGTGGATGAATACTGCTACTAATGAAATTGAAATGGAGATGATGGTGAAACCAACCTCTTTGCTGTCCTTGAGCGAGGCCTTTAGAGGATCCATGCCTTGCTCGATATAGCGCATGATGTTCTCTAGAACAACGATGGCATCGTCCACCACAAGTCCAACAGCAAGCGTGATTCCTAAGGGGGAAATATTGTCTAAGCTGTAGCCTAAAAAGTAGAGTAAGAAGAAGGCGCCAATTAAGGAGATTGGTAAACTTACAGAAGGGATCAGGGTTGCGGATAGTCGCTTCAGGAACAAGAAAATGACGAGAACCACCAAAAGAATGGTTAGGATCAGAGTCAAATTAACGTCATGAATTGCTTCAATAATTGATAGAGAGCGGTCATTGATTAATGTCAGCTGAATTGAAGCTGGCATTTGCTCCTTAAATGTCGGCAGTAATTTTTTGATTGCCGCAACTACATCAATTGTATTGGCATTAGGCTGACGCATGATGCCAATCGCAATCGAGCGCTCGCCGCCCGAAGTAGCAAAAGTCTTGACATCCTCAAAGCTTTCTTGCACATCTGCAACGTCTCTAAGGTAGACCGGCAGGCCATTGCGTTGAGCAATGACGAGATTGGCGAATTCATCTGCCTTGACAAGCTGTGGGTTGGCGTAAATCGTAATGAGCCGGCGGGGGCCATCTAGGGTTCCCACGGGGCTATTGGTATTGGCCTTATTGATTGCAAGTGCTAATTCTTCCATGGTGATGTTTCGGCTGCCCAAAGCATCTGGTCGCGCGCTGACACGAACCGCATAGCGTTTAGCCCAATAAACTAAGACTTGTGAAACGCCAGTGATTGTGGATAACGATGGTGCTAGTAGATTTTCTGCATAGGCATTGATCTCGGACAGGCTCATCGATGGAGAGCTCATCCGAATCACGAGCACCGCTGTATCTGCTGGATTAATCTTGCGGTAGGACGGTGGCACCGTCATTTCAATCGGGAGCCTTCGTTGAGCACGTAAGAGGGCTGCCTGAACATCCACAGCCGCTTTATCAATATCACGGTCGTTCGTAAACTCGAGGGTGATGCTAGTGGAGCCAAGCGTATTGGTTGAGCTAATGGCTTTGATGCCATCAATCGTTGAGAATTCTTTTTCTAGGGGCAGCGCCACTGAGAACGCCATATTTTCAGGGGCAGCTTCAGGAAGGCTGGCGCTAACGGAAATAATCGGCGTATTAAAGCTAGGTAGCGCTGCAACCGGAATCTTGAAGTATGCAACGGTACCGGCAATGACTGTTGCAATGGATAACAGCATCGTCATCACGGGCCGTCTGATGCATAACTCAGAAAGCGTCATTTTGTCTCGGGAGTAGGGGTCGCTGCTTTGGCTGGAACAGATGCAGTGGCTTGTTTTTTTGCTTCACGGATCTTGCTACCAGGGCGCAAGTTTTGTTTGCCCTCAACAACTATGCGTGAGCCGGATTCGATGCCGCTAATGATAGAGGTGCCCTGATATTCGTAGATCACTTTAATTGGTTTGGACTGTACCTTATCGTCCTTATCAACCACATAAACCAAGCGACCTTTCGGGCTAATGACAATAGCTTCAGATGGCACCGCAATGGCATCTTTGAAGGTATTAGCATTTAATGAGACACGAGCAAATTGCCCTGGCAATAAAGTCATCTTCTCATTTGGAATTTGAGCGCGCACACGCACTGCTGCAATGCTGGTGTCTACTTGGTTATCAATAACAAGTACCTCGCCTTCATAAACAGCTGTAGCATCATTACCAACACTGACTTTGACTTTAAGTGGGGTGTCTGCTTGCTTGCCTTCCATTAACAAAAGGATATCCTTCTCGGGCACAACAAATTGAACGTTGATCGGGTCTAGTTGAGTGATGGTCGCCATGGATCCAACGCTAGAGGTTGCGGAGCTGGTAGCAGTAGTTACAACGTTGCTTGCCTGCACTGGCGATCCTGGAAATACGTTGATGATGCCTGCGCGTCCTGCGATAGGTGAGCGGATGGAGTCATAGGAGAGTTGAACCTCGGCAGAGCGTGCTGCTGCCTGGGCCGATTTTGCATTAGCAAGTGAAGTTTCTAAGCCTGCTTTAGAGATAAAGTTTTTGGTAACCAGCTCCTTAGCGCGAAGATATTGTTTTTGAGAATCATCGGCCAATGCTTTTAGTTTTTCATAATTGGCACGATCGTTGCGATCATCCAGAGTAAAGAGGAGTTCACCCTCTTTAACCTCTTGCCCATCCTTAATGTGGATGGTTTTGACTGTATTTGTAGTCATTGGACGAATATCTACAATGCTGCTGGAAATAATCGTACCTGTAGCTTCAATGATTAGGGGGATATCCTTTTTTCTCGACAACCACACTCGTAATCGTTTGTGGACCACCTGTTTTACCGGTGGCAGGGAGGATGTAGTCGAACGCCTTTGAGCCGGCATACAAGATAACCAGCACAATCAAAATCCGCCATTTGTATTTAATGGTGAATTCTTTGACAGTCGCGTAGTCTAATTTTTTGACTTTATAAAAGTAGGGCGAGAGTTTTTGCCAAAGCCTGCACAGGAGCGTCTTTACCGAATTTTTAATCGCAGATAGCTTGGCAACTGCTTTATCTAAGGCTGATTCAATTTTTGACACGGTCTCGACTTTTTTCTTGGCTCTATATGGGATTAGCGGTGGATTCTGTACCAGCTCTGAATACGTTCATTCTCTCATAAGACCGTCAAAAACTGGCTTGCCGACACCCATCCAGCTTAAGGCAGAAATTCCTCTACACCTTTGTTTGCCAGGAGGTCTGCGAGCTCATTTCCGGGGTGACCATTGTGTCCACGCACCCAATGCCAAGAGATCTTGTGGTCAGGGATGAGGGTATCTAATTCTTGCCATAAATCAGCATTTTTGACTGGATCCTTGCTGGCCGTCTTCCAGCCCCTCTTTTTCCAGCCCTCTAACCATTCTGTAACTCCTTTTTGGACATATTGGGAGTCAGTCCATAGCTCAACCGAGCTGGCTTGCTTCAACGCTCGTAATGCATGAATAACCGCACTAATTTCCATGCGGTTATTGGTGGTGTGCTCAGCACCCCCGTGCAAATGCTTTTCATGTCCCCCAGAGCGCAATACAGCACCCCAGCCCCCAGAACCAGGATTGCCTTTGCAGGCTCCATCGGTATAAATGACGATATGGGGGAGTGGTTTGGTGTGGGGCATACCGTTAATTTACTTGGTCTTGCTTGTTTGCCAAATTCTGTCGGCTTTCAGCGGCAGGACTTAACTGGCTAATAGCAGGAATCCGTAGACCCTGGACCTGCCCAATGAGGCGGATGCCTTGCTGGCGCTTGATAGCTGAAATCAAGAAAACAGCTCCAAAAATAGGCCACCAGCGGTTCCCGGCAGGCTCCATAAAGTCCATTCTATCCATGCCTGATTCACCGCTGAGGGGAAGTTTGTAGCACCCAAAATGACCGCGATCTAATGAGAAATTCAGTAGTTGCAGCCAATCTTTAATTCTGAGTAGGCTGATAAATTGACCATCTCTAGGTAAATAAGGGCTGCCGATGAGTCTGCTGAGATATTGGCGCATGCCCCAAAGGCTGGCTGGGTTGAAGCCTGAAATAATCAAGCGTCCCTCAGGGCGAAGCACGCGCTCCGCCTCTCGCAGAATTTGATGGGGATCAGTAGCGAATTCCAAGACATGCGGGAGTACTAGTAGGTCGATGGTTTCAGAGGCAAAAGGGAGTTCGTTGGAATTGCCTTCTATTTGATGCCAGTTAAATTGACTGGCGTGTTTTTGGCGGTCATTTGAATGAATCAAAAGGGCGTGCAAAGGCATGCGATTTTCTGCCAGAGTATTCATTTGCGGCAAACCGATCTGTACGGCATAAAAACCAAAAACATCAGCCACGATTTGATTGAAGCATTTTTGCTCCCAGGCCAGCACATAGCGTCCAGGAGGCGATTGCAGCCACTTTTCCCATGAACTCCATGGTGGTGCAGGCATCTGAGATGGGGAGGGTGGGGTTGGTATCATCGGTCTATGGTGAAGAATACTTTATTGCAGGTTTGGCCGATACCGGCCTTTGATGACAATTACATCTGGTGCATCCATGATGGTCAATCCGCCTTGATTGTGGATCCAGGTGATGCTGCCCCCGCGCTCCAATACCTTGAGCAAAAAAATCTGACTCTGACCGGTATTTTAATTACCCATCATCATGCCGACCATACCGGCGGCATTCTGGCTCTATTGCAGGTGCTCGGTTCAGTTCCAGTCTACGGCTCTGCCAATATTGATATTCCTGGTCGTACTAATGTCATGATGGAAGGCGACAAGGTAAAAGTTGCTGCACCACGTATTAGTCTTGAGGTGTATGAGGTGCCGGGCCACACCTTGAGCCATATTGCCTACTTTGCGAACATGCAGGCCAATGTAGTTGAACCCATGCTGTTTTGTGGCGACACCTTGTTCGCGTCAGGCTGCGGTCGTTTGTTTGAGGGCACCCCAACGCAGATGAGTGAGTCCCTTGCCAAGTTCATTGCCTTGCCAAAAAATACTTTGGTCTATTGCACGCATGAATACACCTTATCGAACATTCGCTTCGCATTAGCAGTTGAGCCAAATAATGCGAATCTCATTACCTGGGCGGAAACTGCCAAGGCCCTTCGTGATCAACCTTTGCCAACCTTGCCAACGACCATTGGGCAAGAGTTACAAGTCAACCCATTCATGCGTTGTGATCAACAGGCTGTAATTGATGTCGCGCTTGAGGTCTCCGGTGAGAAATCATTGCCTACGTCTGCCCATGTCTTGGCAGTAATAAGAGCCTGGAAGGATCGGTTCTGATGTTGTGGCGCTACGCGGCGATCGTGCTGATTGCCGCACTCTCAGGTTGTGCCAGCACTGGAGATTGGTCGTCCGATACCCCAACTCGTAAAGACCCGCGCGCCGCAAAAGCCAAGAGAGTGAACTTACAAAATCAATCTGTGAGTGATTTGTATGCGCCATCAAGCAATCTCTGGATTCGTATTCGGGATGGTTTTGAGATGGAGCCCATGAATACCCCGCTAGAAATTGAGCAAGTGCGTTGGCTCAGCGCTCGCCCTGATTATGTGAATCGCTCAATGACCCGTTCATCTCGCTACCTGTTTTATATCGTGCAAGAAGTGAATGCGCGCAATATGCCAACGGAGATCGCTTTATTGCCTTTTGTAGAAAGCGCCTTCGTCACAAATGCAAAGTCCAGTGCTAAGGCAATGGGCTTGTGGCAATTCATGCCAGCTACTGGCAAAGATTTTCGTTTAACGCAAAACGTCTTTAGAGATGAGCGTAGAGATGTTTTGCAATCTACCGATGCTGCTCTGGATTACTTGCAACGTTTGCATAAGCAGTTCGGCAGTTGGGAGCTAGCATTAGCTGCCTATAACTGGGGTGCGGGGAATGTCGCTAAAGCTCAGAAACGTAATCTGGCGTCAGGACTTCCTACCGATTACCTCAGTCTGAAGATGCCCAATGAGACGCGCAACTATGTACCTAAGCTGATGGCCTATCGGCAGATAGTGTTAGACCCTCAGGCTTACGGCATTGTGTTGCCTGAGCTTGAAAACCATCCTTACTTTGTAGCGGTGGATGTTGGCAGTGATATCGACGTTGATCTTGCGATTAAATTGGCTGAGATTCCATCGGATGAGTTTCATAGTCTGAACCCATCTTTTAATAAGCCAGTTATTCTGAGTAATGCTAATCAACAGATTTTGTTGCCATTCGGTCATGCAGAAATCTTCCAAGAAAATCTCAAGAAGTACAGTAAGCCTCTTTCTTCTTGGGCGGCTGTTCAGGTCACTAAAACAGAGTCTGTTGACCAGGCTGCCAAAACTTTGAGGGTAGATGCTGACACTCTGCGAGAAGTAAATGCGATTCCAAAGGGGATGCGAATTCGTTCTGGGTCTACCGTTTTGGTGCCCAAAACCAGCCGGCGACCCGGCGATATTTCCCTGGCGATGGCAAAAAATGGCAGCCTTAGTCTCGATAAGCCGGCACCACCAGCGCCTAAAAAATGTGCAAAAGGGGCCAAATGCCCTGTAGTTAAAACTGCAAAAGGCGCTACTAAGGGTAATTCTTCTGCAAATAATGCTGCATCTCAGCATAAATCCGCATCGACAGGGCTTGCAAAATCTGCGAAAAAAGGATCTACGAATGCATCTAGCTCGACTGCCAAGGTTTCCAGCAGTAAAGGGGCTAGCAAGATTCAGTAAGTCCAGACACTTTAATTTACTTATTTAGGTTGACCATGTCCTACAAATCAGAGCACGAACGCTCCATTAAAGACTCGGATGGATTCTGGGGAGAGCAGGCAAAACTCATTCACTGGGAAAAACCGTTTAATAAAGTTCTGGATTATGCGAACCCTCCGTTTGCAAAATGGTTTGAAGGCGGCTTAACTAATCTTTGCTACAACGCGGTCGATCGCCATCTTAAAGATCGTCCCGATCAAATTGCTCTCGTTGCTGTTTCAACAGAAACCAATTTAGAAAAAGCGTACACATTTAAGGAGCTCTACAAAGAAGTCAATCGTATGGCTGCTATCTACAAAGCCAATGGTGTTCAAAAGGGAGATCGTGTACTCATTTACATGCCGATGATCGCTGAGGCGTGTTTCGCCATGCTTGCTTGTGTACGTATTGGTGCAATTCACTCTGTTGTGTTTGGAGGCTTTGCTTCCCACAGTTTGGCATCACGTATTGATGATGCAAAACCAAAAATGATTGTGACTGCAGAAGCGGGCGCACGTGGCGGCAAAGCGGTTCCTTACAAGCCTTTGCTCGATGAGGCTATTACACTCGTTACTTATAAGCCAGAAAAAGTATTGATCGTGAACCGCGGTTTGACTGAGTTCACTACCGTTGCTGGCCGTGATTTGGATTACGCTACTGAGCGCCAAAAGCACCTGAATGATTTGGTTCCAATCGAGTGGGTTGATGCAACTCATACTTCATACATCTTGTATACCTCAGGCACTACCGGTAAGCCGAAGGGTGTTCAGCGTGACACCGGTGGTTATGCAGTTGCCTTGGCTTCAACTATGAAGCATATCTTCTGCGGTAATCCTGGCGAAACCATGTTCTGCACATCTGACATTGGTTGGGTTGTTGGTCATAGCTACATCATTTACGCGCCATTGCTCAATGGCATGGCAACCATCATGTATGAAGGTACGCCATTACGTCCAGATGCGGGTATCTGGTGGGAGTTGGTTGAAAAGTACAAAGTGTCAGTCATGTTCTCTGCGCCAACTGCAGTTCGTGTTCTAAAGAAACAAGATCCTGCGTTCTTAACGAAATATGATCTGTCTAGTCTGCGCGCCTTGTTCTTGGCGGGTGAGCCTTTAGATGAACCAACGGCGACATGGATTCATGATGCGATTAAAAAGCCAATCGTAGATAACTACTGGCAGACTGAAACAGGTTGGCCAATGCTGGCAATTCAACGTGGCGTGGAAGTGATGCCGCATAAGTTTGGTTCGCCTGGCGTCCCTTCATTTGGCTACAACATGAAGTTACTTGATGATGCAACTTCCGAAGAGTTGGGCCCAGATCAAAAAGGCGTTATTGCAATTGAAGGTCCTTTGCCTCCAGGCTGCATGCAGATCGTTTGGGGTGACGACAAGCGTTTTGTCAGCACCTATTGGGAAACCATTCCGGGAAAAACCATTTATTCCACTTTTGACTGGGGTATCAAAGACGAGGACGGCTACTTCTTCATCTTAGGCCGCACTGATGACGTGATTAACGTTGCAGGCCATCGTTTAGGTACTCGCGAGATCGAGAAAAGCATCTCAAGCCACCCTAATATCTCTGAAGTAGCAGTGGTGGGTATTGAGGATAAGCTCAAAGGCCAGGCAGCGATTGCATTTGTGATTCCAAAAGATTCCTCAAACACAGCCACCTTAGAAGCAGAGTGCATGAAGACTGTTGACACCACATTGGATGTGATTGCGCGTCCAGGGCGTACGTACGTAGTGACGGCTTTGCCGAAAAACCCGTTCCGATAAGATCGTGCGTCGGGCACTTCAGGCTGTGGCTGAAGGGCGCGATCCTGGTGATATCAGCACTATGGAAGATCAGAACGTTTTGGCTCAAATTAAGACGATCATCGAGCAAAGCGCAAAGTCCTAAAGCTAGCTGAGTTTTAGTCAAAATAAGCCCCTCGGTCGTAAGACTTGGGGGCTTATTACCTTCTAAGCCCAATTGGCTGGGAATCCAAGGGTTTATACGCAAAACTGGTATCATTACTAGGTTCAAAACTTAATAAATTACCCTAGCGCTTAAAGACACTCACCTCCCGCACAAACAGTCCTGGGTTGGTCTTTTTGGGGTGTTGAGCGTCGGATGGAGCAGGGACTGGAGATGGTTTGTCACCCTTGCTTCCTTCTTTTCCTCCCGCCGTGTTGGCTCTAGCCGACGGCACCGTATTTCCTGGTCTTAGTATTGGCGCCACCGACGAAACTACCGGCGAAGTCGTTTTCAATACCGCGCTTACTGGCTATCAAGAGATCATTACTGATCCTAGTTACTCACGCCAAATCGTGACCTTGACCTATCCTCACATCGGAAACGTCGGCGTGAATGGTCAAGATGCGGAGTCGGATCAAATTCATGCAGCTGGTTTGGTCGTAAAAGACCTCTCTAAGCGTGTCTCGAATTTCCGCTCCGAAGAAAGCCTCGATAGCTACCTGACTAAAGCAGGGGTGGTTGGCATCTCTGGTATCGATACCCGCAAACTCACCCGCATCCTCCGTGACAAAGGCGCTCAGTCTGGAGCAATCGTCGCTGGCAAGATGGGTGATGATGTCGAGGCTCTTGGTAAGAAGGCTTTGGAGTTGGCTAAAGCCTTCCCCGGTATGGCTGGCTTAGATCTGGCTAAGGTAGTTACTACTAAGACTCCATATCAATGGCGCGAAGCTGAATGGGATCTACATGGCCCTGACGGTAAACCTGCATACAGAACTTTAGATGCTAGTAAGCCAATCAAAAAAGTGGTTGCCTATGACTTAGGTGTGAAGCGCAATATTTTGCGTATGCTCACAGAGCGTGGCTGCGAACTTACGGTTGTGCCTGCACAAACTAGTGCTGCTGAAGTATTGGCAATGAACCCAGATGGTGTGTTCTTCTCAAACGGCCCTGGAGATCCTGGTCCTTGCGACTACGCGATTGCTGCTGCAAAAGAAATTATTGAAAAGGGTGTTCCAACATTCGGCATTTGTTTGGGTCACCAGATTATGGGCTTAGCTGCTGGCGCTAAAACTTTGAAGATGAAGTTTGGCCACCACGGTGCCAACCATCCTGTAAAAGATTTGGATACTGGGCGCGTGGCGATTACCTCCCAGAATCATGGTTTTGCTGTTGATGCAAATACCTTGCCTGACAATATTCGTGTCACGCATGTTTCTTTATTTGATGGATCGTTTCAAGGTTTGGCCTGGAGAGATAGGCCTGCTTTGTGTTTCCAAGGTCACCCTGAGGCATCGCCCGGCCCTCATGACATTGCCTATTTATTTGATCGTTTTGTGGAGATTATGAATGCTGCTGCTGTTGGTAATAAGGGGGGCAAATAATGCCTAAGCGTAGCGACATTAAGAGCATTCTGATTATTGGTGCAGGTCCAATCGTAATTGGACAGGCGTGTGAGTTTGACTACTCGGGTGCACAGGCTTGTAAAGCTTTGCGTGACGAAGGTTACAAAGTTATTTTGGTTAACAGCAATCCTGCGACCATCATGACTGACCCAGAGATGGCTGATGTGACTTACATCGAGCCAATTACTTGGGAAGTGGTAGAGCGCATTATTGCCACTGAGAAACCGGATGCGATTTTGCCAACGATGGGCGGTCAAACCGCCTTGAACTGCGCACTCGATTTACATCGCCATGGCGTTCTCGAAAAATACGGTTGCGAATTGATTGGTGCTTCACCAGAGGCGATTGATAAAGCGGAAGATCGTCAAAAGTTTAAAGACGCCATGACCAAGATTGGTCTCGGTTCTGCGAAGTCTGGCATTGCGCACTCGATGGATGAGGCGCATGAAGTTCGGCAACGCATTCAGAAAGAAACTGGCAGCTTAGGTTTCCCGGTTGTGATTCGCCCTTCATTCACTATGGGTGGATCTGGCGGCGGTATTGCTTATAACCGTGAAGAGTTTGAAGAGATTTGCAAACGCGGCTTAGATTTGTCACCAACACGTGAGCTCTTGATTGAAGAATCTCTCTTGGGTTGGAAAGAGTTTGAGATGGAGGTGGTGCGTGACCGTGCCGATAACTGCATCATCGTTTGCTCAATCGAAAACTTGGATCCAATGGGTGTGCATACTGGTGACTCAATCACTGTTGCCCCAGCGCAAACATTGACAGATAAAGAGTATCAAATTCTCCGTAATGCCTCGATTGCGGTATTGCGTGAGATTGGTGTGGACACTGGCGGATCAAACGTTCAGCTCTCCATTAACCCAGTTGATGGTCGCATGATCGTGATTGAGATGAACCCACGTGTTTCACGCTCATCCGCCTTGGCGTCTAAAGCTACTGGTTTCCCAATCGCTAAGATTGCTGCGAAACTCGCGGTTGGTTATACCTTAGATGAATTAAAGAACGACATCACTGGTGGCACAACTCCTGCCTCATTTGAGCCATCAATCGATTATGTTGTAACCAAGATTCCTCGCTTTGCGTTTGAGAAATTTCCGCAAGCGGATTCTCGTTTAACTACGCAGATGAAGTCCGTAGGTGAGGTGATGGCCATCGGTCGCACCTTCCAAGAATCATTCCAAAAAGCATTGCGCGGTTTAGAGGTTGGTGTCGATGGGCTAGATGAAGTTTCAACAGACTTAGATGACATTATTCAAGAAATCGGTGAGCCAGGCCCAGATCGTATTTGGTATTTGGCAGATGCTTTCCGTATGGGTATGGGTTTAGATGAGATTTTTAACGAGACCAAGGTAGACCCTTGGTTCTTAGAGCAAATCGAAGAACTTATCAGCATGGAAGCTGAACTCAAGCAGCGCAAGATTGATAGTTTGTCAGCGCCTGAGTTGCGCTTCATCAAGCAAAAAGGTTTCTCAGATCGTCGTTTAGCGAAATTGTTGGGAGTAGATGCTTCCTCCGTTCGTGCGGCACGTCACCGCTTAAAAGTAGTGCCAGTGTATAAGCGCGTGGATACCTGTGCGGCTGAGTTCTCTACAAACACGGCCTATTTGTATTCCACTTACGAAGCAGAGCATGGCGAGTGCGAATCACAGCCAACCACCAAAGACAAGATCATGGTCTTGGGTGGCGGTCCAAATCGTATTGGTCAGGGCATCGAGTTTGACTATTGCTGCGTACATGCCGCCTTAGCAATGCGCGAAGATGGTTATGAAACCATCATGGTGAACTGCAATCCAGAAACCGTTTCTACAGACTACGACACATCTGATCGCTTGTATTTTGAGCCATTGACTCTAGAAGATGTTTTGGAAATTGTTGCCAAAGAAAAACCGAAAGGCGTGATCGTGCAGTACGGCGGTCAAACTCCGTTGAAGCTGGCATTAGATCTTGAAGCAAATGGCGTACCAATCCTTGGCACATCACCAGACATGATTGATGCTGCCGAAGATCGCGAACGTTTCCAGAAATTACTCCATGACTTGAACTTGCGTCAGCCGCCAAACCGTACAGCGCGTACGGAAGATGAGGCTCTGAAGCTTGCCGAAGACATTGGTTACCCATTGGTAGTGCGTCCTTCCTATGTATTAGGTGGTCGCGCAATGGAAATCGTTCATGATGGACGTGACCTCGAGCGTTATATGCGTGAAGCGGTAAAGGTTTCTCATGACTCACCAGTTTTATTAGATCGCTTCTTAAATGATGCGATTGAGTGCGACGTGGACTGTATTAGTGATGATCAGCGCGTATTCATTGGTGGTGTGATGGAGCATATTGAGCAAGCTGGGGTTCACTCTGGTGACTCTGCCTGTTCTTTGCCGCCGTACTCACTCTCAGATTCGACGATCTCGGAAATCAAGCGTCAAACAGCGGCAATGGCTAAAGGCCTGAACGTAGTTGGCTTAATGAACGTACAGTTTGCAATCCAGAATGTTGATGGCAAGGATGTCATTTATGTTCTCGAGGTAAACCCACGCGCTTCTCGCACTGTGCCATTTGTATCCAAGGCAACTGGTTTGCAGTTGGCTAAGATTGCAGCGCGCTGCATGGTGGGTCAGACTTTAGATCAGCAGGGTATTAAGGCCGAAGTGAAGCCTGAGTATTTCTCCGTTAAAGAAGCGGTATTCCCATTCAATAAGTTCCCAGGCATCGATCCAATTCTCGGACCAGAGATGCGCTCTACTGGTGAAGTAATGGGTGTCGGTAAAACTTTCGGTGAAGCCTTGTTTAAATCTCAGTTGGGCGCTGGCATTAAATTGCCTAAGAGTGGAACTGTCGTCTTAACAGTCAAAGATAGTGATAAGCCAAAAGCAGTCGAAGTGGCTAAGCTTTTGCATCAGTTGGGTTTCCCAATGGTGGTCACCAAAGGTACTGCTGCAGCTATTGAAGCCGCTGGATTGCCTGTGCGCGTAGTCAATAAAGTTAAAGATGGTCGTCCACACATTGTTGACTTGATCAAGAATGGTGAGATCTCACTTGTCTTCACTACCGTTGACGAGACTCGTACTGCGATTGCAGATTCCCGCTCCATTCGTACAAGTGCACAGGCTAATAACGTGACCCACTACACCACGATTAGTGCGGCACGCGCCGTAATGGATGGCTTGATGACATCGCAAAATGGCAATAAAGAGTCTCTTGAAGTATATTCATTGCAGAATCTGCATAAGACTCTCAATTAAATTAAGTTAGGTAAGAAGCATGAACACAATCCCCATTACTAAGCGTGGCGCAGAGCTCCTCAAAGAAGAGTTGCATCGCTTAAAGCATGTAGAGCGCCCATCAGTGATCAATGCAATCTCTGAGGCGCGTGCACAAGGCGATCTTTCTGAGAATGCTGAGTACGATGTCGTTAAAGAGAAGCAAGGCTTTATTGAGGGTCGTATTCAGGAGCTTGAGGGAAAGCTTTCTGCAGCACAAATAATTGATCCGGCAACTTTAGATGTAAATGGCCGAATTGTGTTTGGTGCAACTGTGGATCTTGAAGATTTAGAAGATGACACTAAATTCACCTATCAGATCGTTGGGGATGATGAGGCTGACATCGCTTTGAATAAGATCTCGATTAGCTCACCGATCGCCCGTGCTTTAATCGGCAAAGAAGAGGGTGATGTCGTGGCTGTGCAAGCTCCTGGTGGTAATCGCGAAGTAGAAATTCTTGCGGTTCGTTATATCTAATAAACCCAAATTAATATGCAGAATCTAGAGACCCCGAATCACTTAGGGGCTCAAAGACTCTTTATTCTGATTGCGGGTTTATGGGTCGGTAGTCTCCTCACTGTAGGCTACTTAGTCGCCCCAGCTATTTTTAGTACGATGACTGACCGTCAAGCTGCCGGCATGGTGGCTGGCAGTATTTTTAAGCTAGAGGCTTACCTCAGCTTAGTTGCGTGTATCGGTCTAATGGTCTTAGCTAACCTCTTGGTTAATCGTGGTCTTAATCTATTCAGACTTATTCGCTGGCTCTTATTAGCAATGCTACTTTGCTCGATTTCTGCTGCCTTTATCTTCATCCCTTTGATGAACGCTCTTAGAGATAAGGTCTTAGCCCAAGGTATGTCAGTAATGCTATCTCCCTCAGCCACTTTGTTCGGTCGTTTACACGGCGCCTCCAGCATTCTCTTTATCTTGCAAAGTCTCTTGGGAATCACTTTGGTCTGGCGGCTTACTAAGAGATAAGGCGGGCGGTAGACAACAAAAAACGCCGACTAGCGGCGTTTTTTAAAAAATCATTGATGCTCTCTGCATCAAGAGCCCAATGATTTCTTCTTCGTGCTGCTCATGCGTACCTTGCGTTTTTTAATTGGTGCAGGTGCTGCAATTGCTTTGCGGTAGCCAGGTGATGACCAGCCAATTTTGGATTCAGCAGCATCAGCACGCAGAACACGTTTCTTTGGAGTGGCGCTTTTTGCAGCGGCAGCTCTCTCAAAAGGCGACTTGCTGGCTGCAGAGCGTCGATCCGATCTCTCGGAGGTGCTAGTGCGTACACCAGCTTTTGCAACAACCCGATTTGGCTGACGCTTGGTGCGAGGTGCTTGCAATGATTTCTTGGTTTGCTTGCTTGATCTTCCTAAATTGGAGAGGGCTGCATCAACAATATCAATTGGCTTCCAAAGCACGAGTAATTTTCCGATGTGCTGAACTGGGGCCGCTCCTAATTTGTCGCAAAGCTCCTCATAGATGGCAACGCGTGCATCGCGATCGTCACCAAAGACGCGCACTTTAATTAGGCCGTGATGAGAAATCGCTAACTTAGCCTCTTTAACGACCGCAGGGGTCAGGCCATCGTCACCAATCATGACGACTGGACTCAGTCCATGGGCGTCAGCTTTAAGGGGTTTACGTTGTGCAGGGGTAATAGTAAGTGCAGTCATGGGCTCGATGATAGAGCATTGGGGCTTGTAAAACAGGGCTTTTGGCCTCATATAGGCCTATATCAAGATGTTTTACGTCGATTCCTTTTGCCTTGTAGGACATAAACAAGGAAAATGGACGCCGAAAGTGGGTAAGTTGTGGCAAAGAATAAATTTAATAAAAGTTGGTTACAGGATCATCTGAATGATCCGTACGTGAAGATGGCTCAAAAAGAGGGTTATCGCGCACGAGCTGTCTATAAGTTAAGTGAAATAGACGAGCAAGACCGACTCATCAAAGCGGGTATGACTGTTGTGGATCTCGGGAGTGCTCCCGGGAGCTGGTCTCAGTACGCCCGTAATCGCCTGACTGAGCTTGGTAAAAACAACCCCAATATTGAATCTGGGAAGCCAGATGGAACCATTATTGCGATCGATATTCTGCCGATGGAGGATATTGCAGACGTTTCCTTTATTCAGGGTGACTTTCGTGAGGATGAGGATTTGAAGGCCTTAGAGGCGCTTTTGCCAGTCAATGCGGATGGAAAAGTCGATATGGTGATGTCGGATATGGCGCCTAATTTATCTGGGGTAGGCGTTGCTGATGCGGCTCGAATGGCTTTTTTGGCTGAGATTGCTCTGGATTTCTCAGTTCAGCACCTCAAGCCAGAGGGCGCTTTATTGATTAAGTGTTTTAACGGTAGCGGCTATAGCCAAATCGTGGAATCCTTTAAGAAAGTCTTTAAAACAGTAGTCTCCAGAAAGCCAAAAGCTTCTAGGGCAAAGTCCTCAGAAATCTTTTTGCTGGGCCGAGATCTCAAACCACCTAAATAACCCCCTGAGAGTAGGGGTTTATTAAATAAATTGGCTCTCAGCCCTTGAAAAAGGTTGGTAGTAGAATCAAATACTTAGGTATAGCAATCCGCTTTAACTCCCGGATTAATCCGGCAAAGGTCTCCTTTTGAATAGCAATATGTTGCAAAAAATCGGTGTGTGGCTCATTGTTGGTCTAGTGCTGTTTACTGTTTTTAAGCAGTTTGACAAGCCAAAAGATCAGAATCAGGTCACGTATTCTCAATTCATGGACGATGCCAAAGCTGGCAAAGTCAAACGAGTTGATGTGCAAGGTCGCACACTGCAAGTCACTCCAAATGATGGCAACAAATACTCCATCATCTCCCCAGGAGATATTTGGATGGTTGGCGATTTGATGAAGTACGGCGTTCAAGTTACTGGTAAAGCAGATGACGAACCCAATATGTTGGTTTCTGCTTTGTACTACCTCGGGCCCACCTTATTGATTATTGGTTTCTGGTTCTTCATGATGCGTCAGATGCAAGGGGGCGGTAAAGGCGGAGCGTTCTCCTTTGGCAAATCTAAAGCGCGTTTGATTGATGAGAACAGCAACACAGTCACATTTGCAGATGTTGCTGGTTGTGACGAGGCAAAAGAAGAAATCTTTGAGATTGTCGACTTCCTTAAAGATCCGCAAAAGTTTCAAAAGCTGGGTGGTCGTATTCCGCATGGCGTATTGCTAGTAGGCCCTCCGGGAACTGGTAAGACCTTGCTGGCTCGTGCGATTGCAGGTGAGGCCAAAGTTCCATTCTTCTCCATCTCTGGTTCAGACTTCGTAGAGATGTTTGTTGGTGTTGGCGCCTCACGTGTGCGTGACATGTTTGAGAACGCAAAGAAAAACTCTCCTTGCATCATCTTTATTGATGAGATTGATGCAGTTGGCCGCCATCGCGGTGCCAGTATGGGTGGTGGTAATGATGAGCGCGAGCAAACCCTCAACCAAATGCTGGTGGAGATGGACGGTTTTGAAAGCAATAGCGGCGTAATTGTGGTTGCTGCAACTAAC
Organism: Polynucleobacter necessarius; assembly: GCA_900095165.1. Classification (GTDB taxonomy): domain Bacteria; phylum Pseudomonadota; class Gammaproteobacteria; order Burkholderiales; family Burkholderiaceae; genus Polynucleobacter; species Polynucleobacter necessarius_J. Next base: position 436,863 of record LT606947.1, read on the forward strand.
CGTTCTGATGTATTGGATCGCGCCTTATTGCGTCCTGGCCGTTTTGACCGTCAGGTGCACGTTGGCTTGCCAGACATTCGTGGTCGCGAGCAAATTCTTCAAGTGCATATGCGCAAAGTTCCGATTGATCCAGATGTGGACGCAGCAGTATTGGCACGCGGCACCCCTGGTTTCTCAGGTGCGGATTTGGCGAACTTGGTAAATGAGTCAGCATTGTTTGCAGCGCGTCGTAATAAGCGTGCTGTAGATATGAAAGACTTTGAAGATGCTAAAGATAAGATCTATATGGGTCCTGAGCGCAAGTCTGCAGTGATGCGTGAAGAAGAGCGCCGTAATACGGCCTATCACGAGTCAGGCCATGCAGTGGTTGCTAAAGTATTGCCTAAAGCGGATCCAGTTCACAAAGTCACCATCATGCCGCGCGGTATGGCGCTTGGCGTTACTTGGCAGCTTCCTGAGTTTGATCGTGTGAACTTGTACAAAGATCGCATGATGGAAGAGTTGGCTATTTTGTTTGGTGGCCGTGCCGCCGAGGAAGTGTTCTTGCATTCCATAAGTACAGGCGCATCCAATGACTTCGAGCGTGCCACCAAAATGGCTCGCGATATGGTGACGCGTTATGGCATGAGTGATAGCTTGGGTACGATGGTTTATGTCGATACCGAATCTGAAAGCATGTTTGGTCGCACTAGCTCCAAGACGGTTTCTGAGTTGACTCAACAAAAGGTCGATGCAGAGATTCGCGCATTGGTCGATAGTCAATATGCCTTGGCAAGATCTATTCTTGAGCAAAACCGTGACAAGGTTGAGGTGATGGTTGCTGCTTTGCTTGAATGGGAAACCATTGATGCTGAGCAGATTACCGACATCATGGAGGGTCGTCCTCCGCGTGCGCCAAAGCCACCACCAGCAACCCAGTTTGGTAATTCTGCTGGCACGCCGGGTCCTGCTGCGGGCACTGCTCCAGCGACTGCTTAATTAGCTTCGAGTTAATCGCTAGGTGATGAAGCAAATTCTGCCCGCAACATGGCGTTGCGGGCGTTTTCTTTTTGACTTTAGTAAACGTCATCGCCCACTCGTGATGGGTATTCTGAATGCCACGCCAGATTCTTTTTCAGATGGTGGCAAATTCAGAACTCCTAGCGATGCCATCGCTCAAGCGGAGCGCATGATTGCCAATGGCGCAGATATGATTGATGTCGGCGGTGAATCTACTCGCCCTGGTGCTGAACCAGTCTCCCTTCAGGAAGAATTAGATCGCGTCTTGCCGGTCATTGAGGCCCTGAAAGATTGTGGCGTAGCCCTGTCAATTGACACCTATAAAGCGGAGACAATGCGGCAGGCACTCAATGCCGGAGTAGATTGCGTTAATGATATTTGGGCTCTTAGGCAAGAGGGGGCAGTAAAGGCTGTCATAGAAATCGGTAAAAGCAATCCAGATAAACAGTGCGGCATTGTTTTAATGCACATGCAACGTGATCCGCAAACCATGCAATTTGATCCAGAGTATCAAGATGTCATCAGAGAGGTAAAAGCGTTTCTTCTGGAGCGCGCTACCTTACTGGAAGAGCAAGACGTTGCTAAAAATAGAATCGCCATTGATCCTGGATTTGGCTTTGGTAAAAGTCTTGAGCACAATCTCAAGATGTTGGCCGATTTTGATCAATTCTCGCAATTGGGCTATCCAGTGTTAGCAGGAATTTTTCGTAAATCCATGTTGGGTAAGTTAACGGGTCGTGATACCAATGATCGTGTAGCGCCTAGTGTCGCCGCTGCCATTTTGGCTACCGATCGGGGCGCTCAAATCATCCGTGTCCATGACGTTCGGGAGACGGTTGACCCCTTAAAGCTCTGGGAAGCCATTCAAGGCTAATTGCGCAATAAACCGCACAAGACAAAAAGTCACAAGTTTTATAATTAAACCCATGAAAAAACAATACTTTGGTACTGATGGCATACGCGGTGAAGTGGGGCAATTTCCGATTGTTCTTGAGTTCATCACGCGCCTCGGCTATGCAGCCAGCAAAGTACTTAGTAGCCAGGCAAAGCCTGGTGAACGTTGCAAGGTTCTGATTGGTAAAGACACCCGCGTTTCGAGTTATTTATTAGAGGCCGCATTAGAGGCTGGTTTTGCTGCTGCTGGCGTGGACGTCATGCTCTGCGGACCTATGCCGACACCCGGTGTTGCTTATCTTACTAAAGCCTTGCGCTTATCTGCGGGTGTCGTGATCTCTGCATCACACAATCCCTATCAAGATAACGGCATTAAATTCTTCTCCGCTGAAGGTGGAAAGTTAAGTGATGAATTTGAACTAGCCATTGAAGCTGAGCTCGCAAAACCCATGGGCTGCGTTAGCTCAAAAGAACTGGGTAAGGCTTTTCGTTTAGATGATGCTGCTGGTCGTTATATTGAGTTCTGTAAATCCACTTTCCCTGGCGAGTTAAACCTCAAGGGCATGAAGTTGGTGGTTGACTGCGCTCACGGTGCTGCGTACCATACTGCTCCTCACGTCTTTCATGAGCTTGGTGCAGAAGTGATCTCCATTGGTGTTCAGCCTGATGGCCGCAATATCAATGATGGTTTTGGTGCGACATCTCCTGAAGCATTAATTGCTAAAGTTAAGGAAACCAAAGCGGATCTTGGGATTGCTTTGGATGGTGATGCTGATCGCTTGCAAATGGTTGACGCTTCTGGCAGATTATTTAATGGTGATGAACTTCTATACGTACTCGCAAAAGATCGCATCGAGCGGGGCCAAGCAATGGATGGAGTGGTTGGAACTTTGATGACCAACCTCGCGGTAGAAAATGCTATCAAGGGTTTGGGTATCGGATTTGAGCGCGCCAATGTAGGTGACCGCTACGTCTTAGAGTTGCTAAAACAAAAAGGCTGGATTATTGGCGGCGAAGGTTCTGGTCATCTCCTGTGCTTAGATCAACACTCAACCGGTGATGGCACTATTGCCGCATTACAGGTTTTAGCTGCTATGAGTCAGGCTAAGAAGAGCTTGGTCCAATTGCTAGATTCAGTGAAAATATTTCCTCAAGTGCTTCTGAACATCAAGTTTAAGGCGGGGTATGACTGGAAGTCTGATAGCACTCTACAGGCTAAGATAAGTCGTGTAGAGGGTGATCTCAAGGGAACGGGTAGGGTGCTTATTCGTGCTTCAGGTACAGAGCCCGTCCTGCGCGTCATGGTTGAGGCTCAAGATGGCGATGCAGCCATGAGCTCGGCTAAGAGCATCGCCGACCTTATTCCTATTGCATAAGCCATTGAATTGATTGAATTATTTTGAATTAAGTCAATTGTCACAAAAGAGTCACACTCAAATCGTATCGTTCTGATATCGCAATGTTGCGTTATTAATCTGAGGATCGATCCACATGAAATCATTCTTGAAAAAGGCGTTAGTAATTAGCGCAATTTCAATTGCACCACTTGCTTTTGCGGCTGATATGACAGGCGCTGGCGCAACATTCCCGTACCCAATTTATGCAAAATGGGCCGAAGCTTACAAAGCTAAAACTGGCTCGAATTTGAATTACCAATCTATTGGTTCTTCAGGAGGCATTAAGCAAATCAAAGCAAAGACGGTTGATTTCGGTGCAACCGATAATCCAGTTAAATTTGAAGATCTTGAAAAAGACGGCTTAGTGCAGTTCCCCGCAATTATTGGTGGTGTTGTACCCGTAATTAACGTAGAGGGTGTTAAGCCATATGATCTTAAATTATCCCCAGATACTTTGTCTGATATTTTCCAGGGCGTGATTGTCAATTGGAATGACAAGCGTATTGTGTTGAACAATCCCGGCATGAAGATGCCGGATCTGCCAATTACCGTTGTGCATCGTGCAGATGGTTCTGGTGCTACTGCAATTTTTACAAACTACTTAGCCAAGGTCAGTCAGAATTGGAAAGATGCTGTTGGAGAGGGTGCCGCAGTTAAGTGGCCAGCTGCTTCATCAGTAGGCGGCAAAGGTAACGAGGGTGTTGCAGCAAACGTTTCACGTGTTAAAGGCGCCATTGGCTATGTTGAGTATGCGTATGCTAAGAAAAATAAAATGACTAGCGTTTCCTTGAAGAATAAAGATGGTCAATTTATTCAGCCTGACGACCTCACTTTTGCAGCCGCAGCCGCTGGTACTGATTGGTCTAAGATTCCAGGTATGGGTACTTTTATTACCAATGCTTCTGGTGCTAAGTCATGGCCGATCACTGGCGCATCGTTTATCTTGGTTTACAAAAACCCAGAGAACAAAATTAATGCTGCTGAAGTAATCAAGTTCTTTGATTTTGCTTTCAAGGATGGCAAGAAGATGGCAGAAGAGTTGGATTACGTGCCAATGCCTGATGTAACTACAGATTTCATTCGCAAGAATGTATTTTCCAAAGTTGTAACTAAGTAAGATTGTGAAGACTGATTAACCCCAGTCATCATTTAAAAACAGCCCCACTTAAAGTGGGGCTGTTTCAATATTTAACTAAGCGCAATTTATGATTGAATCGACCCAGTCCCACTCAGCTCCGACTCCACAAGCGCTTCGCATTGCTAAGTTGCAGCATATTCAAGACTTTTTATTTCACGGTATCACTCAATTCTTTGCTCTATCGGTGCTCATTGCACTAGTTGGTATCATCATCTCACTCATTATTAATGCTTGGCCTGCTCTTGATAAATTCGGAATCGGATTTTTCTTCACTAAAGAGTGGGATATTGTTAACGGTGAATTTGGTGGCTTAATTGCCATCTATGGAACACTCGTAACTTCTTTTATTGCGCTGCTCATTGCCGTACCGCTCAGTTTTGGTATTGCAGTATTTTTGACTGAGTTATGCCCAGGCCCATTGCGCAGACCTCTCGGTACTGCTGTTGAATTGCTTGCGGCTGTCCCATCAATTATTTACGGAATGTTTGGTTTATTTATATTCGCGCCACTTTTTGGTGAGTATATTCAGCCGGCCTTGGCCGCTACACTAGGTCAAATTCCCGGCTTGGGAATTTTGTTCTCCGGAGCCTTTAACGGCATTGGTATTTTGTGTGCAGGCCTTATTTTAGCGATGATGATCCTTCCTTTCATCGCTTCTGTCATGCGTGATGTGTTTGAAATTGTTCCGCCGGTTCTAAAGGAGTCAGCATATGGTATCGGCTGCACTACTTGGGAGGTAGTGAAAAATGTTGTTCTTCCCTATACAAAGGCAGGTGTAATTGGTGGCGTCATGCTTGGATTGGGTAGGGCGCTTGGTGAAACGATGGCCGTTACCTTTGTGATTGGTAATGCCCACCGCCTTTCTGCATCCCTCTTTGCCACAGGCAACTCAATTGCCTCTACATTGGCAAATGAGTTTGGTGAGGCTGAACTAGGACCACATTACTCTTCTTTATTTGCGCTTGGTCTTGCGCTATTCATAATTACATTCGTTGTTTTGGCGATCGCTAAGTGGATGTTGATGAATATGGAGAAAAAGCAAGGACTTAAAACATGAACGGTCTATCAAATATCAATCCAGCAATTTTTGCTAAACGAAAGCGCGCCAATAAGATTGGCTTAGTTCTCTCTACCGGCGCCATGCTGCTTGGCATGGTTTTCCTGCTTTGGATTTTGAGCATCCTTTTTATCAAAGGATTCTCTTCAATTAATTTAGATGTATTCCTGAACAGTACTCCAGCGCCTGGATCTGAGGGTGGCGGTTTGGCTAATGCGATTGTCGGCAGTCTGATGATTGTTGCTAGCTGTACTTTAATTAGCACTCCTATTGGTGTTTTGGCGGGCTTATACCTTTCGGAGTATGGCGATAGAAGTAAGGTTGCTTCAGTAACGCGGTTTGTAACGGACATCATGCTCTCGGCCCCTTCAATTGTTATTGGTTTGTTTGTGTACGCAATTGTGGTAGCTCAAGTGCGTCACTTCTCTGGCTGGGCGGGAACTATTGCCTTAGCTTTGATCGCTATTCCAGTGGTGGTTCGCACAACAGAGAATATGTTGCGCCTAGTTCCCGGCAGTTTGCGTGAAGCTGCTTATGCATTAGGTACTCCAAAATGGAAGGTAGCATTCATGATTACCTTGAGGGCAGCGCAAAGCGGTGTGATCACAGGTATCTTGTTGGCTTTGGCTCGCGTAAGTGGTGAAACTGCGCCATTACTATTTACCGCATTGAATAATCAATTTTTCTCAACCAATATGAATGCGCCAATGGCTAATCTGCCAGTTGTGATCTTCCAGTTTGCGATGAGTCCTTACGATAACTGGGTAGATTTAGCTTGGGCTGCTGCATTGCTTATTACATTCACAGTGTTGGTATTAAATATCCTCGCCCGAGTGGTCTTCCGCGAAAAAGTGCAAAGCTAATGGCCGATATGAAAACAATGTTTGACTTAAATACAATCGATAGTCAAGGAATCAGAATGAACGACAATACCAATACTCAAACCGCTAAAGAAGTAAAAAATGCCATTGAGGTGCGCAATCTTAATTTCTTTTACGGAGCCTTTCAGGGTCTGAAGAATATTAATTTAGACATTGAAGAGGGTAAGGTAACCGCTTTCATTGGCCCATCCGGATGTGGTAAATCCACTCTTCTGAGGACTTTAAATCGTATGTATGATCTGTACCCCGATCAACGTGCGGAAGGTGAGATCAATTTCTACGGTCAAAATATTTTAGAGTCTGGTCAAGATTTGAACTTATTGCGCTCAAGAATTGGTATGGTTTTCCAGAAGCCAACCCCATTTCCAATGTCAATTTACGAGAACATTGCATTTGGCGTGCGTTTATATGAGAGGCTGTCTCGATCTGAGATGGATGAGCGAGTAGAGTGGGCTCTCAAAAAAGCGGCTCTTTGGAACGAGGCTAAAGACAAGCTCAACCAAAGCGGGCTATCGCTCTCCGGTGGTCAGCAACAGCGTTTATGTATTGCACGCGGTGTAGCTGCAAAGCCTTCCGTTATTTTGCTGGATGAGCCAACCTCGGCATTGGACCCAATCTCAACGGGCAAGATCGAAGAGTTAATTAACGAATTGAAGTATGAATATACGATTGCAATCGTTACGCACAACATGCAGCAAGCAGCTCGCGTCTCCGATTACACTGCATACATGTACTTAGGAAGCTTGATTGAGTATGGCAAAACGGACGAGATCTTTATTAAGCCTAAGCGTAAAGAAACAGAAGATTACATTACCGGCCGTTTTGGTTAATTGGAGGAATAAATGCCAGATAAACACTTATCATCACAATTTGATGCAGATTTAAATTCCCTTTCTAGCCGTTTGCTGGAAATGGGCGGCTTAGTTGAGTCGCAGATTTCTACTGCTATGCGTGCCTTCACTCAGATGGATATCGATACCTGCAACATTGTTATCGCTAATGAGAAAACGGTAAATGATCTAGAAATTCAGATTGACTTAGCCTGCACTGAGTTAATTGCGCGTCGTCAGCCAACGGCTCGTGACCTTCGTTTAGTAATGGCCGTATCTAAGGCTATCACCAATTTAGAGCGAGCAGGTGATGAGGCTGAGCGTGTTGCTAAGCGAACCAAGCATTTAATTGAATCTGGCGCAACGCATAATATCAATGTTGCTGAGATCCGCTTATCCGGTCAGATGGCTATTTCATTGCTACGTCGAAGCTTGGACGCATTTGCGCGTTTAGACACTAGTGCTGCTGCTGAAGTTGTTGAAGAAGACCGTCAAATTGATGAGGAGTTCAGAGGTTTTGTGCGTAAGTTGATTTCTTACATGATGGAAGATCCGCATACGATTTCAACAGGTCTCGATATGTTAACGATTGCTAAAGCAATTGAGCGTATTGGTGATCACGCAAAAAATATTGCGGAGTTCGTGATTTACATCGCCAAGGGTTCTGATGTGCGCCATATCCCTCATGAGGATCTGGTTCGCGAGGCAAATAAACCTTAATAAATCAAGGCGAAATATCTGATGACTCACCGAATATTGATTGTTGAAGATGAGCCTTCGATTGCTGAGCTAATTGCGATCAACCTAACCCATGCTGGATATGAGGTTGAAAAGGCCTTACAGACAGATATAGCGCTCAACATGATGCGCGATCAACTGCCTAGCTTGCTAATTTTGGACTGGATGTTGCCAGGTAAATCGGGCGTCCAATTTGCTAAGGAGTTGAGGGCTAACGAACGCATTCGATCCCTCCCGATTTTGATGTTGACTGCAAAGAGCGAAGAATCGGATAAGGTTTTGGGCTTGGATTCGGGGGCAGATGACTATGTGACTAAACCATTCTCCCCTAAAGAATTGGTTGCCAGAGTGAAGGCGCTATTGCGTCGTCAAACCCCAATCGAGGATACGGGGCCACTGTCAGTTGGACCCTTAAGACTTGACCCAGTCTCACATCGTATTACAGCTGTTTGGCCAAATTTGGACCCTCAGCCTATTTCCCTCGGCCCAACAGAATACAGATTGCTGCAATTTATGATGGCCAATCCAGAGAGAGTTCATTCAAGGACTAACTTGCTGGATAAAGTTTGGGGCAATGAGGTTTATATAGAGGAGCGCACCGTGGATGTTCATATTAAGCGCTTGCGAGCTGCTTTAGCGCCTTCTGACTGCGACCGCTATATTGAGACGGTCCGTGAGAGTGGTTATCGCATTACAAAGATGCCAACCCAGACCTAACTCCACCCCATCTGGCTAAGGTTTTTTAGGTTCTTGGCTCAAATGTTCTAAGATTGCCGAATGCTCTCTGTAATTACCCGTTTTGCGCTGCTCATTATTTTGGCATTTTTTTCTGGATTTATGGCTTTATCGTATTTTGGCCCATTGATTGGCATTGCAGCTGGAATCGCTGTTCTTGCTATCCCGCTTATATATTCGTATATCAATCTTGCTCGCCTACGTAAACATACATTAAAGAACACTCTGGAAAGCATGTCTTTGCCAAGCGGGTATTGGGAAGAGATTTTTTTTCGCATTCAAAGGTTGGTAAAAGGTTTAAAACAACAAATTCGATCTATTCAAAAACAGCGCAATCGTTTCATTGAAGCATTTCAGGCCTCGCCTAACGGCATTCTGATGTTAGATGATCAAGATCAGATTGAGTGGTGCAATGCTATTGCTGAGCGATTTTTTGGACTTAACTTTAAGCGCGACGTCATGCAAAGGATTAACTTCCTAATACGTCGACCTGAATTTATTCAGTACTTATATAAGCGTCAATTTGAAGAACCTCTTCTCATGGAGCGCATGGGTGCAAAGGCGAATTTGAGTCTAATGCTACAAGCTTTCCCTTTTGGCGACAAGAGACACCTTTTATTGGTGCAAGACATCACGGATTTGCAAAAAGCGGACGCAATGCGTCGCGACTTTGTGGCCAATGTCTCTCATGAGATGCGTACGCCAATCACGGTATTAATGGGTTTTTTAGAGACGATGCAGTCATTGGATTTGGATGAGGCTCAGCAGCATCAGTATTTTGGGTTGATGATGTCGCAGGCTCAAAGGATGAAAAGTCTAGTAGAGGACTTATTGACCTTGGCGAATCTTGAGGCGAATACTTTACCCGCCCCGATGCAGCTCATCTCAATCCCAACATTAATGGCATTGCTAAAAAATGATGCAGAGGCTCTATCCCAAGGGCGGCACGCATTTAACTTTGATATCTCAAGCTCTGACAATCTAATGGGTGAAGAGCGGGAAATTCTTTCTGCATTCAGTAACCTGGTTTCAAATGCGATTCGTTATACGTCTGATATTGGCTCGATAAGTGCTGACTGGCGAATCAATGCACAGGGTGAGGGGGAGTTCTCTGTAACTGATACAGGCCCAGGCATCGCTTCCGAGCATTTGTCACGTTTAACAGAGCGCTTTTATCGTGTGGATAGAAGTCGCTCTCGTGACACGGGTGGAACCGGCTTAGGGTTGGCGATTGTTAAGCACATTGCCAATCGACATCAAGCTCAACTGATTATTGAAAGTACTCCTGGCATAGGAAGTACTTTTACACTACGCTTTCCTAAAGTAAGAATTGCGCATTTAGATAGCAAAGTGCATTAATCCTTCTTATCTTTTTTCTTGTCTTTACCTTTTTTCTTTTTGGATTCCTTGGGAAGCTTGCCGTTTGCATACAGGCACCATACTTTAATCTCTTCGAGTAGCTCATGCAGATCTTCATAGGATAAATTTTAAAGTCTTGCAAGCCAATTACACCTGACTCCTGAAGCTGTTTAACAGCATCTTCATATTTATACGCGCTCATGGATTTCCGAGTAAGTTGATAAGAACGGACCAATCCTAGCAAAGTAATATGACAAAAATGTCTTTTTAGGCCGAATTTGGCTTTAGTCTGGATCACCCGAAATCTCTGAACTTCGTTTGAATCCAGTAAGCTTGCCAAGGAGTCGTTCCAAAGGGCCTTCAATAATGAGGGTAATGAGTATGGCGCACAGTGCCATAATGCCGAGCATCAGCTCACCCGCACCAAATGCTGCTGCAATCAGCGCATAGGATCAAATGCTGGCGGAGGTGGTAAGCCCATGAACCTTTTGGGTGCTACTTTCCCGAATAATGACGCCAGTCCCAAGAAACCCAAGACCCGTAATTAGACCTTGCAGAACATGACTCAGTGCCTGGATATCGGTTTTTCCCATATATCCAATTGACATTACTGCAGTAGCTGAGCCGATAGCTACAAGGGAGTGGGTTCTAATGCCGGCAGATTTATGATGGATCCAGCGATTTAAGCCTAGGACAATTCCGGCAAATAAAGCTAAGAAGAGGCGAAGGGCCATTTCTCCATAAAGATTTAGAAATTCCATATATTTTTCTGTTTGAACACTTATGTAATAAAAAATTATATTATTTTTCTCATTTTCAGAGAGAGGTAAACGGCTGCGCCAGCCATAGCTATCAGCACCATCACAATATAGAACGATTCTTTAATGCCGGGCAAGTCTTCCATATTCATGCCCATAATTCCAGTAATGAGAGTCATTTGGAGAAAGATTACAGTCATTACAGAGAGAACCTGCAGGTTTCTGGCATTAAATTCAGCAACATGAACAGCCTGTTCATCTTGTAGTACTTTGGCGCGATCGTATAGGTTGGATGCTTCCTGAACAAGGTAAGACAGTAAATCAAGATCATCGTTAAGTCGATATTTGTCTTCATCGGAGAGCCAATAGGGCAAGCGTTTTTGTAGGCGATTCAATGCGATTAGCTCGGGCGAGAACTGTCGACGTAAGCGACTACATTGAATGCGAACTCTGCCGAGATATTCGTGCTCTGGCAATTCCTTTCCTTTGAGCAGTATTTCCTCTAGGTCATCCATTGTTTCAGATAGGCGCATTAATAATATTCTCAGATATTCCGCTCGTAAATCAATCAACTCATGAAAGAGTTCAATCGCAGAGCAGGGGTTTAGCAGTCCATCCCTTAGGTCGGAGCGCAATTGATTTGTTGTTCTCAAGGGATTGTTCCTGAGGGAGATCATTAAACGTGGAGTGAGGATAGCCCATAGCGTACCAAGATTTGAATCACCTTCTTTATCCCCGAATTCTTGATGAAAGTCATTCATGACCATCAATAGGCAGTCATCCAATTTTTCAATGCGCTCCAATCGACTGCGAGTAACACCTTCATCAATCATTTCCACCACGCGATCGGGTATAAAGGGTGTATTTTTCAGCCATCGCTGTACCTGAGAGTTCGCTAAGTTGAGATGTAGTCAAACGGATAATTCTGGATCATTCAGGGCATCAGCGATATCGAATAAGGGGATCTCATGATTTTTGCCAGAGGATGTCATGGCCCAGGCAAATACAACGCCATTAATAGGAAAGGGATGGGCTGGGGTTTGAGTCATCAATTTAAGATTTTTATGTGAATTACCTATTGTAGGGGCGATATTTTTTTATTGAGCATTAATGCTGACATGATGCTGATTTAATACCTCCTTAGAATTTCTCTAATCGCTAATTTGGCGATAAAAATATGAGGCTTAACTACTATGAAAAAACCTTGATTAAATTTTTCATTATTTAGCATGATATTAGAGTGTCATATAGAAATCGTTATGTGGGTCACTGCTTAGGTAGTTAATATCTTCAGGTAAATCCGATTTCAGAGCGTGAGGTGCTAGCTCCTATGTTAGCAATGACTATTCCCATATTGGCAGCACTGCGCATATATGACAAGCCGACATCTACTTCATCAGACACGGACATAATTGCGACAAGTAAAGCATAGCTTGTAAGGTATTGCTCTGAGCTTGGTGGGTTTGTGGTGACGCCTGTATCCAGTGCGAGTCGGATATTCTGCGATGCACGCCAGACTGGCGCTACAGAAAAGAAGAGAATATTGGTTCTATTGGGAGGCGGACTTACACCAACTGCGTAATTAGTGTTGTAGGGAGACTTCATGTATGAGGCATTCACATGCACTTCGAGCGCACCCCAGTAGTGGGAGCTAATCAGGTTAAGGCCATAGCTTGGCAAGGCTAGATCTAAGCCATGAATCTGCTGTTGATTTGATCCGGGTAAGGTAAAGCTTGGTTTAATTGCAAGCGCCCATAATCCATCCTCAGACTCGAAAAAGCGCCATTTCACAGCCAAGACCTTATTTGAGATCGGCGAGTAATTGCCTCGAGGAATTGAGAAATAGATTACCCCGATAGAGGCCTCTAAGTTTTGATCTAAACCCCTTGTATATGTAAATGGAAAAGCCTTTGCCTCTCCTCCGCCAAAGTATTCCTCTCCCGGGGTGATGATGTCGACTGTTGAGGCCGTGCCTCCGCCATGCGTTGCAGTTTTAAAAAATATTGTTCTATTTGATTGGATCCATTGGCAACAGTCCCCGCATCATCTGTATTGAGCGGCTCAAAGGCATTTCCAGAGAGGGAAATAAAAATCAACAAGAGGGCGGCGAATCGCATTAATTAACTGGAGAATTTCCAAAGCCCTCAGAGTAATCATTCTTTATTACATCTTGAAGAAATAATTTCTCTTATTAATCAAATTGAAATATTCAGATTCTATGATGAATCATGATCTTTTTTCTATGCAAAAGGATGGTAACAATGGACTATGGGACAAATATGAATTTGGCGGCGATATTCCGTTCTCATGAGGCGAAATTGGGTCTAGAAGATGCCAATCCTAAAGAGGGCCTCCTGGAGCAAAAGACTATTAGAGTGGAATCTCGTGTGAATGTATTTTTGGTGGATAAAAAATACACATTGCAGTTAGATGAGTTGATTTAATTCTTGCTTGATATGAAAAACTCTAAAAATATTCTATTTCTTTGTTCTGGCAATTCTGCAAGATCGATTATGGCTGAGGCATTAGCAACAACACTCAGTCATGGCCACTTTATTGGTTATTCTGCCGGGGCAAAGCCAGTCGGCGTCGTTCATCCAATGGCAATTGAGTTAATTAAAGTGATGGGCTACCCGCTAGAGATTTTGAGAAGCAAAAGTTGGGACGAATTTGGGCGAGAAGGTGCGCCCAAGATGGATTTTATTATTACCCTTTGTGACTCTGCGCTAGGGGAAGATTGCCCATATTGGCCGGGACACCCATCTACTACTCATTGGGGCTTTCCAGATCCTGCTGCAGTTAAAACCGGTGAAAAAGCAATGCTTAATGCTTTTAAGCAGATAGAAATGGGTTTGCGCAATCGAATTGAATTGCTGATGGACTTACCTATAGATAAGCTTGATCGACTCGAGATCAAGGACCGACTCCAAAGTATTCATCACCGCTTAAAGTTTGCAAAATAGAAAAATCCAATCAAAGCATTTCATATAATTCTTGCCCCTTATGAACATTTTGAATTTATTTCGCTTAATTACCGTGTTAGCGCTGTCACTACAGTTCAGTATGGCGAGTGCAGCCGCCTTATATCCTATTGATAAGGCGGCAATTTTGTTGGGCTCGCAATTTGATATCAAAATTGAGTTCGATGGCACATATCTTCCCGAAGAATTTGTAGTTCAGTTGAGTGGGGCTCTAATTTCTAAACTTGTTAGGCAGCAGCCCACTTTCATTCTCAATGAATCAGGTAAGGGAAGCTCCCTAATTTATCGAGACGTTCAATTAAATCAGACTGGAAAATACGTCCTAATGGCAAAATCTGCCCAACAAACCTTGCAGGTTTCCTGGGATGTGTATGCTAGCGGACCGAGGAAGGTCAAGAATGTCATTCTCTTTATTGGCGATGGCATGACTATTGCAAACCGAACTTCAGCGCGTGTATTTTCAAAAGGAATTTCTGAGAGGAGGTATCGGGGTAAGCTGTCATTTGATGATATGCCCAACACTGCATTGATTGGTACATCCGGATTTGATTCTCTGATTACAGATTCAGCAAACTCCATGAGTGCTTATACAACTGGTCATAAAACGGCTGTAAATGCAATTGGCGTTTATGTTTCAAGGGCTTCAGATAATTTATCGCATCCTAAGGTGGAGACTATCGCGGAGTTAATTAAGCGCAAAACGAAGATGTCGGTTAGCATAGTCTCGGATGCTGAACTTCAAGATGCTACCCCTGGTGCGATGGTAGCTCATACCCGAAGACGTGCCGATAAAGCCTATATTGCTGATCAACTTCTTGTGCAAGTGGAGCGGAGGTAATTCTCGGTGGTGGTTCAGCTTATTTTTACCCTCAGTCAAGCAAGGGCTCAAAACGCAAGGATGAGAAAAATCTTGTTGAACAATTTAAAGCTAATGGTTATGAGATTAGCTTTGATAAAGATGAATTAATGAGGGTTGGAAATTCTGCAAATACTAAAAAGCTCTTTGGTGTTTTTCATCCTGACAATATGGATGGATCGCTTGATCGATTTTTTCTTAAGAAAAATACTGTTGAACAATACCCAAATCAGCCTGACTTAACGGATATGACGAGATCCGAAATTAATGTGTTATCAAAAAATCCAAATGGCTTTTTCTTGATGGTTGAGGCTGCGTTGATCGATAAGTTTAACCACCCTTTGGACTGGGAGCGCGCTGCTTTTGACGTCATCATGTTAAGTAAAGCGGTGCAAATTGCTAAAGATTTTGCAAGGACTCATCCCGATACATTAATTATTGTGACCCCAGATCACACGCATAGTGGATCTATTAGCGGAGTTGTTCATGATGCTAAGCCCGGACATTTTCGGGAAAAGGTTGGCGTGTATGCCGAGGCGGGTTATCCAAACTACCCTAAGGCTAATGTGGAAGGTTATCCAAGCCAGATTGATGTATCAAAGCGTTTGGCATTCTTTTACGGAAATTATCATGACCACTATGAGACTCTGCACCCTAAGCTTGATAGTACGTTTAAGCCTGCAGTTAAAGATGAGACGGGTAAGTATGTCGCTAATCCTGGGTACATTCAGATGCAAGAGGATGCAATTCATATGCCGGGGAATTTACCTTCAAATCAGGCGCAAGGTGTGCATACTGCAGATGATGCTGTGTTAAATGCCATGGGCCCTGGCTCAGAAAAATTTCGTGGCTTTATGGATAACACCGAAGTGTTTATGGTTATGGTTGAAGCTCTAGGGCTCGGTCGAAATAAGTCGAAATGAGCGTCTTAGTTTGATGGAGTCTTTAAATAATATTAACTTTGTCTCGTTGGCTGATACGGCCATCAGTCTTTCGACTGCTTTTATTTTTGGCGGACTCATTGGACTTGAGCGCCAATTTCGTCAACGTACCGCAGGGTTAAGAACCAATATCTTGGTTGCCTTAGGGGCTGCAATATTTGTGGATGCTGCAAACAGGTTGGTAGGGCATGAGAGAGTCGTGCACGTTATGGCCTATGTTGTTTCGGGTATTGGTTTTTTAGGTGCTGGCGTCATCATGCGCGAAGAGGGTAATGTCCGTGGAATCAATACTGCAGTAACACTCTGGGGTTCTGGGGCAGTGGGTGCACTGGCTGGCGCTGACTTGATTTTGGAGGCGGCTTTAGCCACATCATTTGTTTTGGCAGCCAATACATTGCTTCGCCCCGTAGTGAGTCTAATCAATAGGCAGCCTTTAGATACAGAGTCTGTTGAGATTACGAATTCTGTTTATATCATCACCCCAAAGCATTCCCAAAAACTAGCCCTCAAGCACTTTATTGAAGCTCTAGAGACGGCCGGATATCAAACTCAGGATATTGAAGTTCATCAGTTTGGTGATGATGACGTGGAGATACGGGCTGTACTGACGGCTACAGCAGTTGATGGCGATCAAATGGATGGGTTAATTGCTAAATTGGCCGGTCTAGTCTACGTAAGTCAGGCATTCTGGAGTCCAAGCACAACCGATTAGCGTTGCCTCGTCTTAAAATTTGATTGTCTTTTTTCTGAAATATTAAGAGTTTAGTATTCAAAAGGTGAATACTTTGTCAAAAAACCGGCACTCTATCATTACGCGCCCAAATTGCCGGGGCCATGAAATTCTTGAAATCCCTAGTGGATATTCTCAGCATCTTTATCGCTGCCCGTCCTGCAGTGTCATCCTGAAGCCAAAGTCTGGTGATTGCTGCATTTTCTGTAGTTTTGGCAATCTTGATTGCTCAAGCTCGGAACAAAACTTAGCGGCTTAGATATTTACCAGTAGACTACGGCTTGGTTTCATGAATGTGTCACGTTATTTTCATAAAATAGACATATTCAAATAAATTTGCTTAGTTATTGGGAATATTTTGACCCTTATTAAAGACTTCTCTGGAATGCAGCCCTCTGACTTGATTGCGGCAGTTGATTTAGGTTCCAATAGCTTTCGCATGTTGGTGGCCCAAGTTGTTAAGACGCCATCTGGTACTCAGCTTCGCCCAATTGACACTCTCCGTGAATCCGTCCGCCTTGCGGCTGGATTGACCGATAATAAGCTGTTGGGCAATGATGCTTATCAGCGAGGGATCTCGGCTATTCATCGCTTTGGGGAGCGCATCAGAGGGTTTGATCCGTCTAAGGTGCGCGCAGTTACCACCAATACTTTGCGAGTAGCTAAAAATGCTCCTCATTTTGTTCGGGATGCGGAGGAGGCCCTTGGTTTTCCTATCGAGGTTATTGCCGGGGTGGAGGAGGCTCGTCTAATTTATATTGGAGCTGCCCATGAGGTTTCAGCAGTCCAAGGAAATCGCTTGGTGGTTGATATTGGCGGTGGTTCAACTGAGTTGATCATTGGCAAGGGCTATGAACCAAGGTTGATGGAGAGTCTTTACATTGGCTGCGTTTCCCACAGCTTGCGATTTTTCCCCAAGGGTACTATTGATGCCCACGCTTTTAAGGAGGCGGAGTTAGCAGCGCGCCGTGAGATTCAGGTAATTTCAGGTGCTTATTTAAAAAGCGGCTGGAAGCAGGTCATTGGCTCATCTGGTACAGCACGCGCCTTAGCCGATTTAATTGCTGAAAATAATTTTAATGGCCACGTAGACGAAGGTCTAACTATGGGGCGGGTTAATGGCGCAAGTGGATTGATTACGCGTGATGGCCTCAGGGCCATGAAAAAACACCTACTTAAATATGAGCATATCAGCCAAGTTGAGTTACTTGGTCTTAAGAATGATCGCCGTGCCGTTTGGCCTGGTGGTTTGGCGATTATGATTGCCGTCTTTGATGAGTTTGGTATTGAAAGCATGGAGGTGACTGATGCCGCTTTGCGCGTAGGCGTCCTGTACGACTTATTGGGGCGCTCACAACATGACGATATGCGCTTTGTGACGGTAGAGCAATTTATGCAACGCTATGCTGTAGATCGGGATCAGGCAAAGCGGGTAGGGCACCATGCTGCAGAATTTTTAGCGCAACTACCTAAACCTGATTATGAAAGTAGATCCGATAACATTGCCCTACTTCAATGGGCTGCCAACCTACATGAAATTGGCTTATCGATTTCTCATAATGGTTATCACAAGCATTCTGCTTACATTGCTGGAAATGCTGATATGCCAGGGTTTTCAAAGAATGATCAAGCTAGGCTGGCTGCGCTATTGATAGGGCACACTGGTAAATTAAGCAAGTTAGCCAATAACCCTAGTTTTAAAGATTGGCGCATGCTTTTTTGCTTGCGTCTGGCTCAAGCCCTGTGCCGAGGCAGAAGTGATGCCGATTTGCCTAGGGTGAAGGTATCCGAGCATGATGGATCCTACCTAGTCAGTCTCTCGAAAGACTGGGCAAGGGGGCATCCATTAACTGAATTTAGTTTGCTAAAGGAAGCGGCCGAATGGGATCGTATCGGCCGGCCTTACAAGGTAAGCTTGAAGTAATTCATCAGGGGTCTCCACCGAACCCCCCTTGACTGTTTACAAACCTAAGAAATGTTTTGCGTAACGTGGATTAATTTCTGAAAGACGCAGCATTGTTAAAACATCTGCCGTATTGAAATCTGGATCCCAAGCGGGAGCGCTGCAAATCTTGGCGCCCAATTTGAGGTAGCCATTAATCAAAGGTGGTGATTCAACATCTAAGCCACCGTTGAGGCTTTCGAGTGGCCAGGGGTAGACGAGGGAATGCGTGATTCTCTACCGGCGCCATTTGTTCGTTGCTGAGGGAGTTATAGAGACTTGCTGCAAAGTGACCACCGTCAGCCATTGGAATGCTTGCGCAACCCAACATGATTTCATAATCATGCTTTTGCATATATTGAGCTAAACCACTCCACAGAGCCATAATGACAGCTCCAGAGCGGTAATCAGCATGAACGCAAGATCTGCCCAATTCAACCATCTTGGGTCGTAAGTGGTTTAGGCGCGATAAGTCAAATTCCGAATCTGAATACAGGCGACCAATCTCTAGAGCTTTATGTGGCGGAAGAACTCGATAGGTTCCTACCACCTTAAGCGTCTCTTGATCGCGAATCAAAAGATGGTCACAGTAGGCATCAAATTCATCAACATCAAGACCTTCAGCATTTGCAGGTAGGTTTGCACCAATTTCATCTGCAAACACCTTAAAGCGCAAGCGCTGCGCTTCCTTAATTTCATTTGGATTGCTTGCCCAGGTGATCTGAAAAGCAGGGCGCTTTGGTTTGGTAAGTGCCTTATCAGTTTGTATTGGCTCAATCGCCGTAAATTCAGCACGTGCACGCAACGCAAATTTTTTCCAGAAGAGTTTTTTGGCAATTTTCTTGGAGAATAACTTCTTGATTGCTTCAGTCTTATGTTTTTTTGATTTTCTTGGCTTACCTTCAAAGCGTGAGTTGAAGATATCAAATGCAGCTAATGGGTTTGGAATGTCAGACATAATTTTCCTTAATCTATTTCTTTAAATCGTAAGTGCTCGGCATGACTAATTGATGACAAGTGGCAGGCAAATCGTTGCCCAGAAAGCAGTTGCAATGAGAAGGGCAAGCATTACCGGCAGCTGACCCAAAATCTTTAGCTCTTTTGGAGAGATCGTGATGATCAAATGAGATTCGATCAATTGCCGCTTCTACGCTCGAATTTAGGAGTTCAACTACTAAAACCATAATCAATGAAGCAATCAGAACGCATTTTTCAAGAGGGCTAATTGGCAAAAAAATGCAATAAGAGAGAGTAGCGAGAGTAAAGTGAGCTCTTGTCTAAATGCGCTCTCTTCATTGAACGCGTACACAAATCCACACCAAGAATTTTTTGCTGCATACCAGGCTCTAGCGAACCCCTTATTTCCTTTGTGCGGATTTTGATTAATGTTGTAAGGTGTAGTCAAAATAAACCCTAAGCCAAGGCTGTAATGTGAACTTCTGTTGACGGTACAGGTTTGAGGTGATTTGCAAATTGCTCGGATGCCGCGCGCCAGGAGAACTTCTCGGCATGCGCTCTAGCTACCTCACGAGAGATTTTTAGGGCCTGTAGGCAAGCCTCCCGAAGATCTTCATGCATTGCGCCAGCAGGTGAATTTCCCAGAACATCAATTGGTCCGGTTACTGGGTACGCGGCTACTGGCGTTCCGCAGGCCATGGCTTCGAGTAAAACTAAGCCAAAGATATCAGTCTTGCTTGGAAATACAAATACATCGGCTGCCGCATAAACCTTAGCCAATTCATGTTGTTGCAAGACGCCAAGATAATTGATGTCAGGATACTTTTCCTTAATGCTAGCCATAGCTGGACCATCATCAACAACCCACTTCGAGCCTGGTAGGTCTATCTCTAGAAAAGCGTTGGTATTCTTTTCAACTGCAACTCGACCAACGTAGAGAAAAATTGGGTGAGCAGTATTAAGCGCTTTAGAGTCTTGCATTTTGAAGATATCCAAATCTACGCCACGCGACCACAACACAACATTTGATAGACCATATTTTTCTAGGTCATCTTTCACCACAATCGTTGGTGCCATTACTGCCATGGATGGACCGTGGAACCAGCGAATAAATGCATACGTAATGCCAAGCGGAATGCCTGTTCGGGCTTTAACGTATTCTGGAAAGCGGGTGTGATATGCGGTTGAGAATGGAAGCTTATTCTTGACTGCATAAGCGCGTGCCGATAAACCTAAAGGCCCCTCGGTTGCAATATGCATTGCATCTGGAGCAAATTCTTTAATTCGGCGTGCCACTTCTTTGCCGGGAAATAGGGATAGCGCAATATCAGGATAGGTAGGGCAATGAATTGATTTAAATCCATTGGGAGTGATCATTTCAACTTCGTGACCTATTGCAATTAATTCTGCACGAGTTTGTTTTAGGGTTCGCACTACTCCATTGACTTGTGGATCACATGCGTCAGTGATGATCATAATTTTCATAATGCGGCCTCTTTAATGAGAGAATCAACAACGGGTTGAAGGTTAATTTCAGGAGTTACGACTGGGTCACCTTTGATATGGGTCCAGTAAATAATTTTGAGTTCGCCGGTTGTGGTTTCAACAAGGGCAGAAAGGCTCTCAACCCAATCTCCATCATTGCAGTAGAGAAGCCAGTCGATCTCACGAATTTCAGCTTTATGGATATGGCCACATACAACGCCATCGCAATCCCTTAAGCGTGCTTCTCTGGCCATGATGTGCTCAAAGTCGGCTATGTAACTTACTGCATTTTTAACTTGATGTTTCAGATATTGGGAGAGGGACCAATATTGAAGACCCATCTTGACTCGCAACATGTTGAAATAACGGTTGATATATAAAATGAAGGAATAAAGAGAGTCGCCCACATAAGCTAGCCACTTTGCGTACTGCATGACACCATCAAATAGGTCGCCATGAGTAACCCAGAGTTTTCGACAATCTAATGTTGTGTGAATGACCTCTTCTTGAGCTTTAATATCGCCAAAAGACATTCCGAAGTATTGGCGTGCGGCCTCGTCATGATTTCCGGGTATGTAAATGACCTCGGCACCTTTTCCGGCTTTGCGTAATAGCTTTTGCACTACGTCATTGTGAGCTTGAGGTCAGTAAAATGACTGTTTAAGGCGCCAGCCGTCGATGATATCGCTAACGAGATAAAATTTATCTGCCTCATTGTGCTTTAGAAAATCGAGGAGGTAGTTTGCCTGACACCCTGATGTTCCTAGGTGTACATCTGAAATCCAAATAGCTCTGTAATGCATCATGAGTAAACATTAAGCCTACTCATTATGTATACCTCATGACACTTTTAAGTCAGTTTGATGACTTGATTTATATTGTTGTTTCTATATGAATAAATTTACGAAACTTTGGTATTGGTTCCAAATAGGAGCGCACGTTATTGGTGGGGCTTGCATACTTTCTTTTATTTTTCCATTTCTAACGAGGCCCCGTAAGGATCAAAAGATTCAGACATGGTCAAAGCGCTTATTAAAAATATTTAATATTCACTTGGCCGTCCAAGACGCCCACTTTTTAATCGACTCCTCCTATTTAATGACATCAAACCATATTTCATGGATAGATATTTATGTCATTAATGCCTTTAATCCCATTAGGTTTGTGGCTAAGTCAGAAGTGGAGGGGTGGCCAGTATTTGGCTGGATGGCTAAACAGCTGGGTACTGTATTTATTCGTCGAGACAGCTCACGTCATGCAAGGCAAGTGGTTGGTCAAATGGCGCAGGTTCTAAAAACCGAATCCATTTGTATTTTTCCTGAAGGCACCTCTACTACTGGGGAGTGTGTTTTGCCATTTAGGCCTAATTTATTTGAGGCGGCAATTGCTTCTGGGGGCCCAGTTTTTCCACTGGCTATCCAATACATCTCTAGGTCAACTGGAGATAGAAGTGAAGCCCAAGCCTTTGTTGGCGATATGGGTTTGTTGGAGTCCATGGCCAATATCCTAAGTACACGTGATTTGCAGGTTAATTTGACAGTTTTGTCACCCTACCGACATGGAATAGAACCATCTTTGGATAGGAAGCAATTAGCAGCACATGCCCAGGAGCTCATTGCAAGGGCCATTTAACTGCATTTGTAATAAAAGTGTCATATCCTTGAGATACAAAGCTAGTAACGGTTTGAGGAAAAAATGACATCAAAACACAAAGAAATGGCTGAATGGTATCAGCGTGCACAAGAGGAAATCTTGGATAGCATGGACGAAGAGCTTGAAATGGAGCTCGATGATGACCGCCTTTCTCAGGATGGTGGCAGTGGCTCCATCATTCCCCGAAACGTTTACTTTAAGGAATTATTTCATCTTCAGGGTGAATTAGTAAAGCTCCAGGATTGGGTCGTTGAAAACAAACTCAAGGTGGCCGTTCTATTTGAAGGTCGTGATTCTGCGGTTAAATGTGGGGCGATCAAACGAATTACTCAACGACTGAATCCCCGCGTTTGTAAAGTAGTCGCACTGACCGCACCTAGCGAACGTGAAAAGATCCAGTGGTATTTTCAGCGCTATGCATCAAACTTGCCTGCAGGTGGCGAAATCGTTTTATTTGACCGTAGCTGGTACAACCGAGCGGGTGTTGAGAAAGTCATGGGATTTTGTACTGATGAAGAGTGCGAGGAATTTTTACGCACCGTTCCCGAGTTTGAGCGCATGATTATTCGCTCTGGAATCATATTAATTAAGTACTGGTTCTCAATTTCAGATGATGAGCAGTACAACCGTTTTATGATGCGCATCCATGACCAGTTGAAGCAGTGGAAGTTAAGCCCCATGGATCTTGATGCACGTCGTCACTGGGAAGCCTATACGAAGGCAAAAGAGACTATGTTGGAGCGGACCAATATCCCGGAAGCACCATGGTGGGTTGTTGCTGCAAACGATAAAAAGAAAGCTCGCTTGAATTGCATCTCTCATTTGTTGGATCAGATCCCCTATAAAGAGATCGATCATCCAGAGATTACTCTGCCTGCGCGCGTCCATAATCCAGATTACCTTAGGGGTCTAGTTCCCAAGGAAATGTACGTCCCAGAGATTTACTGATCTCAGTTGGATGGTGTTAACCTTTCATGAATATGAAGGGTTAACCAAATGAAATCTAAACCAGCCATCACCAATAGAGAATTCAAGCTTCTGATTAAGCCGCAGGGACTTGATCGAAGAAGCAAGATTACTGCTTTAAGTGATCAGATCCTTCAGTTTTGCAAGAAAAGTAAAGTAGAGTTTTTCCATCTCGATAACGCCACCACGGGGCTTCGTAACATCTATTTTTATGACACCCCTGGTGAAGATTTTCGACGCAACAATATCATTTTGCGCATCCGTGAATCTCGACAAAATATATGGGTCGATGATTGGTGCGAAGTGACCCTCAAGTGCCGCACTCAAGATCTTGCACAATCTCACCGATTTGATCCATCCCCGAAAAAAAGCATTAAATCTAGACTGCGTCTAAAGGAAGAGATTCTGAGGGGTGATGCCGTGGGCTCAACTAGATCGATTTATTCGAATAATGCAATTCTTGATGCGGTGCCTATTGATAGTTTATTTGATAGGTCTCTTGCTAGTGCCATTAAATTCTTCCCCGGCTTAAATGCGTTGCCCATCAATAAGAAAGAGCCTCTTCGAATTGTAGGTGGGCGCACGAATAAAATTTTAGAAGCCTGTTTACCAATTGGAAATTTAGTTTTTGGTGATGGTGTTCAGACTCACTGCGAGATAGCAATTTGGATGAAAAGCGTGGGTGATTCGATTGTTGGAGAGCTTGCTTTTTCATATCGCGTCAATGATGCCAATAGAGGTCAGGCAAAGACTCACAAGCGAGCAGATAAGTTTTTTAAAAAACTTCAGATGGAGTTATCAAGTTGGCTTGAGATTGGAAGCACTAAAACGGCTTTGGTCTATGGAAAGCCAGAATAAACATGAGTTCTGATGTTGGGTTGGGCATTAAAAACGCCACAATTATTGGATCTCTTTGTTCAATTTCTTATCGTTGGCGCTGTTAGTTTTGGCGGTGGAATTATTGCCTATGAGCGTATCTTATTGGTTGAGAAGCGTAAGTGGCTTTCTGCCGATGAATTCATGGCTTATCTTGCAATAAGTCAAACCATGCCAGGACTCAACTCCGTCAATTTGGCAGTGCTTGCGGGTGATCACTTTCGAGGTTCTTTGGGTGCGCTGATTGCAACCTTGGGATTGATTCTGCCTGGCTCTATCTTTGTTTTGGCAATAGGAATCATGTATGTGAGCGCCGCCGATCATCCTTGGATGAATTTTGTCTTGGTTGGAATTGCGGCAGTTGCAACGGGTCTTTTGGCAGCCATTACCTACAAAATTGGCGACATCCACAGTCTTTGCTCATCATTATTTCTACTTTTTTATTGATGAGTGTGATTAAGTTATCTTTACCTTATGTGATTCTGATTATGGCACCGATCTCTCTCTATCTGTATCGGCCGAGTAAGAACAAATGAGTGTATTAATTCAGTTGGCACTCAGCTTTTCTTTGTTATCCATTTTGGCGGTAGGGGGTGGTATTGCGGTATTGCCGGAGATGCAAACATTACTGGCGCACCAGTTTGGTATTGACCATACTCAATTCGTTCACATCTATAGCATTGGTCAGCTAGCCCCTGGACCCAATATGCTGATGGTTCTGGTGATTGGCTATCAAGTTGCTGGTCTCATTGGGGTTGGAGTAGTGCTCCTTTCTTTTTTCTTGCCATCCAGTTTTTTATGTTTTTATGTGGGTCGGCTTTGGAATCATTTTGGTGAAAATCCTTGGAGACGATCAGTGCAAAATGCTTTAGAGTCGATTTCAATTGGTCTAATGGGTTCTGGTGTCTATGCTGTTGGCAAGGCATCTCTGGTAGGTGGCATTACTGCAGCACTTGCTTTAATGGGTTTTTACCTAATCCTCAGAACAAAAATAAATCCAGCATTAGTTATCTTGGGTTCTGGAGGATTTGGTGCGGCACTAATGGCTTATCTGAAATAGCCTGTGATTTATTAGAACGTTCCCCGCAGTCCAACCATGAGGCTTCTTCCAGGCTGAGGTGCATACAATCTCACTGTCATTGGCGTCGTGGCATATCGAATTTGCTCATTTAGCAAATTCTTGAGATTCATATACACGGTCCAATTTACATCCTTGACTCTCTCTGTATATGAGATCCCAGCATTTAAGAGGTTATAGCTTGGGGCTGGTCCAATTTCCCAGTTTGCCAAGCGGTTTTGCTGATAGCTATAGATATAGGTAGCATTAGTCAGCCAACCATTATTTTGATGCGCGATCTCAGCGCCTAAGCGTGGGGCAGGTTGAAGTGGCAAATTGCCACCCGCATCAAAAGTTCCTTGTGATGCATCGCCAAATACACGCCCACCGACGCCATGTTGTTGCCAGTTATAAGTAAGCTCACCCTCGATGCCTTTGGTGGTGGCGGCAGCTTGCTGTGCGGTGACCACATTAAATCCATTACCTTCTTGCCCAGGGTTGTTAATCGCGCTGCCAGTGTAGTAACCGTAAATATAATTATTAAATCGGTTGGCGTAGACACTGGCTTTGCTCCTGAGTAACCCGCTGGTTTTCTGAATATTGAATTCCAGGTTGTGTGAAGTCTCTTTAATCAGGTTTGGATTGCCAATATCAAAAGTTGCAGTAGATTCATGTGCGCCATAAGAATACAGCTCTTGAGAGCTTGGTGCTCGTTGCGAAACTGTATAGGCTATGCCAGTCCTATATCCCTGTATAAAGCTCCATAGGCCACCCGCAGAGTAGGACATGAGATTGAATTTACGATTCTGCAGGGTAATGCTCGGTGTTGTTCCGGATGGGTTAACCGTGGGCTGAGGCTCTAAGGTCGTTCCTAGATTGGGATTCTGAGCAACGTTGTTATACCGCAGTCCTAAGCTCCCTTGCAGAGAATTCCACTTGCCTTCTTCAATCCAAAATAAGGCGTTGGAGTTAGTCTTGGTTGGCGGGACGATTGCATAACTTCCAGTACCCACTTCAGTCGCATTCAGAGAGGCGGCAGAGAATTGTGCTCCAAAGGTGCCTTTCCATTCAGCAAGCGGATTGTGAGCCAATTCAAGACGAGCCTCATTGGCGATATTTTTCCATTGCGATGCTGCTGCACCTGCATTATTAAATTCTGTATGATTGTAATTAGAGTTGGCCGCACTAAATTTAAAAGATGAAAATCCTGTAAAAGGATCTCGAGTTTGATGTTGGAGGTCATATCGATTTTGTGACTGGTTGATCGATCCACCTTCGAGTGTTGGAATGCCGTAATTGTTATTGAGTCGTTCAACAGAAACGCCGGTATATCCATTCTGTCCGATATAAGAAACGCCAAGGCCAAAATTATTCTGATTGCTAAAAGAGTTGGGTAGCTTACCGTTGTAATTGTTTCCGCCGTCTCCGCCTGGAGGGATGCTCAATCCACTAGCAGGCTCGCCTTGTGATTGAGTTGAGTTGCCTGGTATGCGGTAATTATTGGCATTATTAATTGCGGTATCTACGTGGACTGCAACTGAGCCGAAGGCACCATCCACTTCAACCGAACCAGCTCTGCCATTGTTTATCGTTTCATAGCTGGTATTGACTGCACCCGTAGGTCTATCCGGTAGGTTAGTGAGGATACGGTCATTCACCACGTTAACGAGCCCACCACTGGAGCCAGAGCCATAAAGTAGGGCGGCCGCACCACGCAAAATCTCCACTTGATGTGCATTTTGCATATTGTTTCCAACGGCATGATCTTGAGAGATATTGGAGGCATCGCCAACTGATAGACCATTTTGCAAAATTTGAACGCGAGACCCTTCGAGACCGCGAATAACTGGCCGAGATGAGCCAGCGCCATATCCAGTGGCCGATACACCTAATTCATTAGCTAGTGTGGCGCCTAAAGTTGTGCCTAATTTATTGAGTAGTTCATCACCTTGCAAAATCTTAGTGGGCGTCAAAATACTCTGGGTTGCTTCTTTAGAGCCTGTTGCGGTAATTTCTAAATTTGGCGTAGTTGATTGAGCGCTAGCGACTGAACTCAACAATCCCGAAACAAGGATAGCAATGAGTTTTTGCTTGCTTAAACAATCATGGGGGTGCTGCATAGTGAAACTTTCATTCTGAAAGGTGCTCTCTAATTGAAGCACCCATTAAATCGGTAGACCAAGCATTCGCTTGGCATGATTAAAAATTACAGAATGAAACTGGGTGGAGCTCTAGATCGGTATAACCCAATAGGAGCTCGGGCTGGTGAGGGATCATTGGGTGCCGACAGAGCCCCATGGGAGAGGTTAGTGCCATGAAAAGCATTCGGCGGTAAAGAAACAAAGCCGGCCAGCGTGAGGGCATCGAAGAGATGGCAGCTAGCAGAGCTATGGCCAAGGGTAGGAGTCTGATCTACACAACTTAACTCTATGTTTTGATGGTGAATTCCAGGGTGAGCAATACCATGAGTAAACCCAATCCAGTGAGTGCCCAATAGGCTAGTAAGCAAAAAGCTCAGGACAATCCATCCCCGAAACTGCTTGTTCAATCTGCTTAAAAATAAGGCTCTCATGCCCCGAATCTTACAGTATTTGCCCTCCTGGGCCATCTCGGTGTAGAATATCGGTTCCGTCGGAGTGTAGCGCAGCCTGGTAGCGCACCTGCTTTGGGAGCAGGGGGTCCAAGGTTCGAATCCTTGTACTCCGACCACTTTCTCTTTGTATTACGTTTTCAGTCCCAGTACACACTGCCTATAGCTCAGCTGGATAGAGCAACGCCCTTCTAAGGCGTAGGTCGCACGTTCGAATCGTGCTGGGCAGGCCAAATTTTCCTGTTCCGCCCAGCCATTTTTCCGCTTTAAATCCCCATCTCAGCAAAAACTTCTTTTGCGCATCTAAAGCTATCAATAGCGGCAGACACTCCACAGTAAATCGCCGCCTGCAAAAATACTTCCTGAATATCTTCTTTACTCAGGCCGTTATTAATCGCACCTCTTACATGAAGCTTGAGCTCATGAGAGCGATTTAAGGCGGTGATCATAGATAGATTGATGATGCTTCTTGTTCTGCGATCCAGGCCAGGGCGGTTCCAGATTTCATTCCAGCAATACTCAGTCACCAATTCCTGCATCGGCATATTGAATGCATCAGCATTCTTAATGGAGTTATCCACATACTCCGCTCCCAGCACTTCGCGGCGAGTCTTAAGTCCTTTTTCAAATGCATCTTTATTCACTATCGGTCTCCTATGATGGTGTCGCGTCTAATAGATGCCCTATATTGCCACTATTCAGATCTCCCTGTTAAGTCTAGAATGATTTTTATGAACATTCATCACTCTTTGCGTCTTGCCACCTTATCTGCTACCCTAATTCTATTAAGCTCCTGCATCGTTGATAAGTTTGAGGCAAGATTGCAGACTGACCTTCAATGTAAGTCGGTCATGAATGCCAAAACAGGGGCATTAATGCCGTGCCCCGGAACCGATAAAGAGTTTTATAAATCTATGCCCACCTTGAGCGTCGCTTCACCCAAGGCAACTCAGATTACAGAAGCGGGGGCGCCTTCCATGGCTGCAATATCAACCCCAAAACCTATATTGCCACACCAGTTGAGTGCAAGCCACAGTTGCATCAAAAGTCGGGCAGTCTGATGCCTTGTCCCGCACCTAGATCTGGAATCAATTGAAGGCTGCAATGAAGCGTATGATCATACAAAACCAGCTCAAGGGCTAATATCAATAAAACTGCCCACTGGATATATAAATGAATAAATTAGGCGCTTTAGTTGCAGCAATCTCTGTAGCCACTGTATTGGCTGCTTGTAAGTAATACCCCGAAGTTGGCAGGCCAATCAATGCCTAAGTCTGGATTCTTGCCAAATTATTCGGTGCCGGTTCCAATGGCTACTTCTGAAGCTGATACGCGTATTTGGAGATATTGTAAAGCGGGTGTAAATCCCGGCTCATACACTGCAGTAATCTTAGATCCGATTTATTTGAATCAGAATGCTACTAAGGATATTTCTCCGGAGGCGATTAGTCGGGCGCAGATCGCGCTACAGGATTCAATGGTGAGCGCGGTGAATAGTCGTGGAAATATTAAAATCGTAAATCAACCTGGCCCTGGCGTGGCTCGCATTTCTGTTGGCATTACTGGTGCTGAGAGTTCGGCTGACAGCCTACAACCATGGAGCTTCACGCCAATCGGTTTGGCAATGAATGCGGCAGCTTATGCAGGTGGCGTGAACTCTAAAACTCCGGCGATGTTGGTTGAGAGCAAGATCACTGACAGCCAAACCAAAGAGGTGATTGGTGAAGGTTTGGTAACCATTCAAGGTGAATCTTTCCGTACTGGTGGCGGTTCAGTTGAGTCCTTTGTTGCTATGGCCAAGAAGGTGGTTAAGGTTGCTATGGAAACTTCTGCTGATCCAAGACCAACTTCCGCTAAATAACAATGCGTATGCGAACCCCCCTTAATTACTTAAGACTTATTGGTGCGATAGTATTTGTATTTGCAGCAGCTCCTGCATTCGCTGATGACGCCTCACGTAATAAAGAAATTCAAGAACGTTTTGCAAAATGTGATGTTAATCGGGATGGCAAGCTGATCCTTGATGAGGCAAAAGCTTGCATGCCTCGCATTTACGACCATTTTAGCAGGATTGACGAACAGAACAAGAGCTATGTCACTATTGATCAGATTGAGGTAATGGCAGCTCGATAATTGTAAATAGATTCATAGAATGAAAGAGTCTCAGATGAGGTTCTTTTTTATTGGAGTAGATGATGACGTACCTAATTGAAGGTTTTAAAAATTCCATCATTACCGTTTCATCGCCAGATGGTCCTATTGACATTGCCTGCCAGACGGCGGGCTCTGGACCTGCATTGCTATTGCTTCATGGTTTCTCACAAACAAAGGCAATATGACGACATATCGCGCCTGAATTAGCAAAGCGATTTTCAGTGGTTGTGAGTGATCTTCGAGGTTATGGCGCCTCATCAAAGCCAGCGGGCGTAGCCGATCATTCGACTTATTCAAAGCGATCTATGGCCGCAGATCAGCATGCTGTGATGCAAGCGCTTGGGTATAAGAAGTTTTCTGTACTAAGTCATGACCGTGGTGGTCGGGTATCGCATCGTTTGGCGATGGATTTTCCTGACAGCGTAGAGTGTTTGATGGTGCTCGATATTTCTCCGACACTGACGATGTATGAAAACACGACCATGGAATTTGCCAAAGGTTATTGGCATTGGTTTTTCTTAATCCAGCCCCGTCCCATTCCAGAAACTCTCATTGGTGCCAACCCCGAGTTCTGGCTCAGAAATCATATGGGCAGACATGCTGGCACTGAAATTTTTGATGCGCAATCTTGGGATGAGTATCTAGTGGGTGCAAGCAATCCAGAATCTATGCACTCCATGTGTGAAGACTATCGTGCTGCAGCCACAATTGATTTAATTCATGATCGGGCTGATAGAGAGCTTGGCAAAAAGCTCGAAATGCCATTGAAGGTTCTCTGGGGTGAGCATGGCCTCGTTGTTAAATGTTTCTCGCCTGTCGAGGATTGGAGGAAGGTGACTCAGAATGTTTCTGGGAAGGCCTTGCCTTGTGGTCACTACATTCCTGAGGAGTTACCACAGGAGTTACTTGCGCAAGCGGAGTTATTTTTCGTTTGAGTAATCTACTTGCAGAGTTTCGGTAGTTTTTGGAGTTCGCTGGTCAGCTTAAAACAATCTTAGGGTCAATTTTTAAAATTTTCCGATCTTTATCCGGATAATTGACTCGAGATAATAAATCAGCAATGAGATTGAGGTGTGCGAGTTTTTTATCATTGGCGTTAACGACAGTCCATGGCGCAGCTTCTGAACTAGTCTTTTTGAGCATGTCGTTTCTAGCCTCAGAGTAAGCATTCCACATCTTCTGCGCCTTCTGATCAATCGGGCTGATCTTCCACTGTTTCAGGGGATCTTTTTCTCGATCTTTAAGTCGTTTTGCCTGCTCTTCCTTGGAGATATCTAGATAGTACTTGATTATTTGAATGTTGGATTTTATGAGCAGGGATTCAAAATCATTTACTGTTGCCATAAATAATTTGTATTGCTCATCAGTGCAAAATCCCATTACTCTTTTTGCGCCAGCGCGGTTGTACCAACTTCGATTAAAGAGGACGGTTTCACCGGCTGATGGGAGCTTGCGCAACATACCTCTGAAAGTACCACTCATGCTCTTCGAGAGAGGAGGGGGCGGCCATGGCAACTACTTTCGTATCTCTGGGGCTTAAATTTTCAGCAACACTTTTAATGCTGCCATCTTTGCCTGCAGCATCACGCCCTTCAAAAATCACTAAGAGACGTTTGCCTTTTTGAATATTGTGACGCTGTAGTTTGACTAATTCAGTTTGAAGAAGTCGTAAGTCTGCCTCGTAAATATCTTCAGAAATCAACGATTTACTCACGGGCAGCCCTCAGTAGTTGCTCAATGATTACTGAGCATTGGTTGTTGGAGCGGCTTTTTTTGCTGGAGCTCTTTTTGCAACTACCTTTTTTGCCGGAGCCTTCTTAACTACAACTTTTTTTGCCGGCGCCTTCTTGGCTGCAACCTTTTTAGCTGGAGTCTTTTTTGCAGCTACTTTCTTTACGGGCACTTTTTTAGCTGGAGTCTTCTTCTCAAGTTTATCCAATGCCTTTGCCAGCTTGTCGATTAATTTTTCTCTTTCGGCTTCGAGCTTGTCTAGTTTTTTTAATAACTGCTTCACTAATTTTTTTGACTCATGATCTATTCCTTAAGGAGAGTGGTGATTGTTCAGTCTATATATCAGACCGATACCCAGCTATCGATCCTACGTTTTATTGAGTGGAGTTTCAAGCGATTGTGACAGTCGGAGCCATATTTAATTTAGTGCTACATTGAGTCAGTATGTTCAAAACTTTATTTTCCCTTCCGCAAGCTGTATGGCTAATTGGCCTTATTAGTTTTGTAAATGATGCGGCAAGCGAGATGCTTTACCCCTCAATGCCTCTAATCTTGCTACTGTACTCATGGCTGGACCAAAGGCGCTGGGCCTGATATAGGGGATTGTTGAGGCTACCTCCAGCATCTTTAAGTTGGTTTCTGGAGTCATTGTTGACCGTACCAAAAAGACAAAGCCTTGGATTGTGATCGGCTATTTCTTGGCTGGGGTTGGTAGACCCTTGGTTGCAATTGCAAATTCTTGGACATGGGTTTTATGTATACGGTTTACGGATCGTCTTGGTAAGGGATTAAGAAGCTCGCCCCGGGATGCATTGTTAGCGGAGAGTGTTTCCCCCAATCAACGCGGCATTACATTTGGCTTGCATCGTTCAATGGATAACGCAGGCGCTGTCTTAGGACCCTTAATGGCAGCATTTTTGCTATCGATGCATATCCCTTTGAGGGAGATTTTTTGTGGGCTTATTGCGGTAGGTTTAGCGCTTTGCCTTAATGAGTCAAGACGGGAGCAGGTTGTAGTGCGGCCATTCTCCTGGTCTCTACAAGGATTGTCCCCGCAATTTAAGCGTTATATTTTGGTTGCCGGTATTTTTGCTCTGGCAAACTCATCTGACATGTTTCTCTTATTGCGAGCAAGAGAGCTTGGCGTTCCGCAAGAGCAAATTCCACTATTGTGGGCTGCGGTCTCCTTAATCACGACTATTTTTGGAACGCCGCTATCAGCGCTCTCGGATCGATTTAATCGTAAGAACTTTATTTTGATTGCTTGGTGTGCTTTTGCCTTCTTCTATATCGCAATGAGTTTTTCTGATATTTCTTTGTGGATGCTCTGCGGACTATTTGCAATTTATGGATTATTTAAGGCTGCAACTGAAGGAGTTGAAAAGGCGTTAGTGGCAAGCTTGGCCCCGAAGGGAATGGCTGGCACTGCCTTTGGATGGTTTAACCTGGTTTCTGGTTTGATGTTGTTGCCAGCTTCATTGATATTTGGCTGGCTTTATGAATCCTTTAATCCCAGTTATGCATTTTTGTTCTCAGGCTCATGCGCTGGCTTAGCTTTTCTATTGCTAGGCTTTTGGGTTTTCAGTGCCCCGGAAACACAAAATCCCAGATAGAAACCTCATCTGGGGCAATTGGAAGAGCTGGGGCTATGCAGGTTTATTCCGAGTGGAAGTTATTGCTAGCCATAAAGCTGATAGTGCGCTCAAAGTCTAAGATGCGGATATAGCGCGAAGCGATATCGCGGTATTTGCTATCCAAATAGTCAATTGCAACTTCAGGCGTCCTTTTGGACAAGTCGATCTGTTGAATTGCGCGGGCCCAACGTTTGAGTCTTGTTGACATATTTGCCACCTCCATGACCATACAACGCATGGAAAAGTGGCTTAGATAACATGAATAAGTAATATTTTTGAAGAAGTTAACAAAAACCAGTTAAATCGACCATTTTTTGCCTTCTAAGCCTGTTTTTCAGCCTCAGCTAGCTCCTGCTTTGCCGCTTTAGCGCGTGCTTTGATGGGTTTGAGGTAGATCAGTAGGCAAATAAAGGCAAGCGTTCCTAGCGTGGTTTCTAAGGTAGCCATCCAGAAATTGGCCCCAGTTTCCAGAATTCGTACCAATCCCTCCGTGATGTAGAGCAAGATCAGCATGGAGGCCCATTGCATAGTGTAGACATTGCCCTTCCAAAGGCCTGGAATGGCGAATAAGAAGGGGATGGCCTTCAGAATGAGCCAAGAGCCACCAGGTCTGAGGGGGGAAATAAACCACTCCCAAGTAATGCACAGAATGAACAGATCCACAAAAGCCGCAGTAGCAATGACTTGATATGGATTTTTGGAGAGCCAGCTTTTGAGCATGAATTACCTTTAAATAAGTTTGAGGGCAGTCAGTGCCAGGCGTTTACCTTGTGTAATGGCTAGGCGTTGTTCTTCTGCGCTAATAGGGGCTCTGCCATCAGCATGTGCAAGGTGAGTTACACCGTAAGGACTGCCGCCGGTTGAGGTGCTCATTAGATCGGGTTCGCTATACGGAATGCCCATGATCATCATGCCGTGGTGAAGTAGGGGAATCATCATGGTGAGTAAGGTGCTTTCTTGCCCGCCATGCAAGCTGCCTGTGCTCGTAAAAACGCAGGCGGGCTTGCCAACAAGGGTGCCATTCATCCACTCGGAAGAGCTGCCATCCCAAAAGTATTTCATCGGGGCGGCCATATTGCCAAAGCGAGTAGGGGAGCCAAGCGCTAGGCCAATACATTCCTTTAAGTCCGAATACTCAACATAAGGGGCGCCATCGACTGGGACAGCAGCTTCGGTGGATTCGCAAACGGTGGAGATAGCTGGGACTGTGCGTAACCGGGCGTTTGCTCCTGGAACACTTTCAATGCCCTCGGCAATCAGGCGTGCCAAGTCTCGGGTTGTTCCGTAGCGTGAATAGTACAAAACTAAAATGTCGGATTGGCTCATATGGCTCTCTTATCTCTTATGATATGGGCGATGCACCTCATTCAGAATCCTCAATTATGGCTCTCTCTTGGAAGAGAGATCTGGGAGCGCAATCGCGGTCAAAATCTGAAGCAAGTTGCTGCCAGTTTGGCCTTTACGACTACGCTTGCCTTGGTGCCGATGTTGACCGTGGCCTCGATTCTGATTGGCTATCTACCGAGTGTGGTCAAGATTAAATATGCTTTTCAGGCCTGGCTGCTCGATACCTATATGCCGGGTGGACTAAATCAGCAGGTCTTTAATTATTTGGATCAATTTTCAGCGCAGGCCAATGGTCTTACCTTGATTGGATTGATTGGTCTGGTCATCACGACCATCATGACAATGGCGGTGATTGAGAGCGCATTCAATCAAATCTTTCGCGTGACTCAAAGTCGACCCATTCTGAAGAAGGTTGCGATCTACTCTGCGGCAACTATATTGGGGTCTATTCTGCTGGGTATCGGAACCTATTTGAGCGGTCTTTTATTTAGTGCGGCCGAGGGTTGGACGGAGAACTTAAGTTTTGGTTTGGGATTCATTGCAACGGTAGTGCCGGTACTGCTGGCAGTAGCCGTATTCTCGGTAGCCTACAAAATTCTTCCTTATGTCCAAATTCAGTGGCGTAATGCTTTGAGCGGAGCCTTCTTTGCAGCCCTGACTTTTGAAGCAATGAAGTTCGGCTTTGGTCTCTTTCTAACGAATGTCGCCTTTTACAAAACAGTCTACGGTGCCTTTGCCATCTTCCATCTGGCGCTCATTTGGATCTACCTGACTTGGTGGATTGCCTTGGCTGATGCCGTCTTAGTTGCTAACCTACCTAGTATTCGGAGTGGGGTTGTTAGGGTTATTCGTTACTGAAATCCCTCGCTAGACCCTTGATTCCTTGAGGGCTTAAGAATATATTGTCTAAATAAGAACCCATTGCTGGAGACCACATGAAAGTTTGTGACATATTGCGCGTAAAAGGCAGCACACTATTTACGGTGGCGCCTGACACTGCTTTGCAAACCGCCGTCTTGGTGATGAGTGAGCACGATATCGGCTCTTTGGTAGTGATGGAATACGACAAGCCTGTGGGTATTCTGACATTCCGTGAAGTGATTGCAGCGCTAGCTAAACACCACGGTAAATTGAATGACCTCAAGGTGAAGAGTGTGATGAATGCTAAGCCGCTCACCTGTAATATGGGTACAGAGATTGATGAGGTGCGTCGCATGATGTTAGTTGACCATGCCCGCTATCTGCCAGTCATCGATCAAAAGATGCTGATGGGCGTGATTTCTTTCTATGACGTGGCTAAATCCGTAGTTGAGGCGCAAGACTTTGAGAACACCATGCTCAAGGCATATATCCGCGACTGGCCAGAAGAGGCCGAAAAGGCATCCCCGTAAGCAGCCTAGCCTGATAGCTCTGACAAATGACATAATGTCGATATGTCAGGAAATACTTTAGGCCTTCTCTTTACTGTCACCACTTTTGGTGAATCCCACGGTCCCGCGATCGGCGCTGTTGTTGATGGTTGCCCTCCAGGAATGCCTTTATCTGAAGCAGATTTGCAGATTGACTTGGATCGTCGCAAGCCAGGAACTTCGCGTCATGTGACTCAGCGTCAAGAGGCGGATAGAGTTGAAATTCTGTCTGGCGTTTACGAAGGTAAAACTACCGGCGCGCCAATTGGATTGTTGATTCGCAATACTGATCAACGCAGCCAAGATTACGGCAACATCCTGCAAACATTTAGACCTGGTCATGCGGACTACGCTTATCACTACAAATATGGCTTACGTGATCCTCGTGGTGGCGGTCGCTCTTCAGCAAGATTGACTGCGCCCGTTGTGGCTGCAGCAGCAATTGCTAAGAAGTGGTTGAAAGAACAATATGGCACTGAGTTTTATGGTTATATGAGCCAGCTTGGTGAGATTGAAATCCCATTTAAAGATGCGGCACTCATTG
Organism: Polynucleobacter necessarius; assembly: GCA_900095165.1. Classification (GTDB taxonomy): domain Bacteria; phylum Pseudomonadota; class Gammaproteobacteria; order Burkholderiales; family Burkholderiaceae; genus Polynucleobacter; species Polynucleobacter necessarius_J. The sequence goes on from LT606947.1 coordinate 473,502, forward strand.
AGAGCAATCCCTTCTTTGCCGCGAATGCCGACATCATTCCTGAATTAGAGGCTTATATGGATTCACTGCGTAAAGCAGGGGATTCTTGTGGCGCGAAGATCGAGGTGCGGGCGCGTAATGTGCCTATTGGATTGGGTGAGCCCTTATTTGATAAGTTGGATGCTGATATTGCGCATGCCATGATGGGTATCAATGCTGTTAAGGGCGTAGAGATTGGTGCCGGCTTTAAGTCTGTGGCACAGCGCGATAGCGAACATGGCGATGAGCTTCATCCCGATGGTTTTGCCAGTAATAATGCTGGTGGCACTTTGGGCGGCATCAGTAGCGGCCAAGATTTGCGTGTATCGATTGCAATCAAGCCAACCTCTAGCATTCTGAGTCCAAAGCAATCAATCGATTTGGATGGCAACCCTATTACTGTACAAACCAAAGGTCGTCATGATCCTTGTGTCGGTATTCGGGCAACGCCGATTGCTGAAGCGATGTTAGCTTTGGTGTTGATCGATCATGCTTTGCGGCATCGCGCTCAATGTGGTGATGTGAAACATACCGTTCCACCAATACCAGCCGCACGTCCCGGCTCAACAACTGATTAATAACAACATTCAGCCAAGAAAAAGAAAATGACACCTTCAGTGCGTTGAGCCTTCGGGTCCTTTTTCTTTTTATATTTCGCTTACGTTGGCTTAGTTTCACCCTACGCCAGCCTCTTTTTTCTCGATCGAGGTTTTAGTGTTATTGAGATCGCAGTCTTAATGTCCATGTTGCAAATTACACGAATAGTCGGCCCATTCTCCTGGGGGTGCTTATCTGACTATCTATCCGATCGCATCAGAATCATTCGCTTTTGCGCCTGCTTTGCGGCGGTCACTTTTTTATGCATCTTTTTTCTGCAAAGCTACATTGCCTTCTTCATTTGAATGTTTGTACTGCACACCATTCTCAGCAGCTTGATGCCTTTGGGTGAGTCAGCTACGGTACATGCTTTATTTAAAGATAATTCATTCGATAAGCGTTATGGTCGTTTGCGTTTATGGGGCTCCATTGGTTTTATTTGCTGGAGAATTATTTCAGCGCAAAGGTATTGAGCTGTATCCCATAGTGGGTGCGGTGATTCCGATCTTCTTGGCATTGATTACTTTTCGCTTGCATGAGCCCAAGATGGAGCGTCGCAAGATGGTCAAGGGCGAACTTCTGATTGTCTTGTTTAATCCTGACGTGCGTTGGTTTTTGCTCTCTGGATTTTTTATGATCTTTGCGCACGCTGCTTTGTATGTGTTCTATTCACTTTATTTAGCAGATCTAGGCTACGATAAATTCCAGATTGGTCTGTTCTGGGCTTTAGGTGTTGGGGCGGAGGTGGTTTTCTTTTACTTCCAAAGCAAGGTGTTAAGTCGCCTAGATGCGGAGGTGGTTTTGCAAATCGCCTTCTTCCCAGTAACCTGGGTATTAATTCTGGCCCAGCTGATGCATGCAGGTACTTTTGGCGCTCACCATAGTGCAGCCACCAAGTTGCTACAGCGATGGTTTACTGGTCCGCTGCAGGCGATAGGTCAAGCATTGATGGCAACAGTATCTTATGGTCTGGGTGGAACGCTGGGCGGTTTAGTTGCCGGCTGGTTATGGGATACGACTCAACCACGCAATGTGTTTGTGATGTCAGCTCTAGCCTGTGGTCTAGCGGGTATGGCGATTGGGAAATTGCGTCCTCGCCGCTACCTGGCTAGATAAAAACTGAAAATAACTCTTCTTACATTGACCCATAATTAGGGCCGCCACCACCTTCTGGGGTGATCCAAATAATGTTTTGACTTGGGTCCTTGATATCGCAAGTTTTGCAATGCACGCAGTTCTGTGAATTAATTTGCAGCTGGTCTTGACCGTCTTTTTCTACGTACTCATACACGCCAGCAGGGCAGTAACGTTGTTCTGGTCCTGCGTAGGTTTTGAGATTCAGGCTTACCGGCACCGATGCATCTTTTAAGGTGAGATGGATGGGTTGATTCTCAGCATGATTTGTATTGGAGATAAATACGGATGAAAGGCGATCAAACGTAATCTTGCCATCCGGCTTTGGATAGTCGATGGGTTGATGTTGCGCTGCTGGCTCAAGGCACTCATGATCTGCATGCTTTAAATGAACTGTCCAGGGCATATTGCCACCCAAAAGCTTTTGCTCTAGACCAACCATTAGGGTTCCGAGATAAAGTCCTTTGGACATCCATGGCTTGAAGTTACGTGCTTGACTTAGCTCTGTATGGAGCCAGCTTTTTTTAAATGCACTTGGATAAGCGGCTAACACATCAGCAGAACGATTTTCAGCAAGCGCGGCAACAGCAGCTTCAGCAGCCAGCATCCCGGTCTTAATGGCCGCATGACTTCCTTTGATGCGTGATGCATTTAAGAAACCAGCATCACAACCAATCAATGCGCCGCCAGGAAAAACAGTTTTGGGTAGGCTATTTAAACCGCCAGCTGTCAGTGCGCGTGCGCCATAAACAAGACGTTTACCACCCTCAAAAGTCTCACGAATCTTTGGATGTAATTTATAGCGCTGGAACTCTTCAAACGGCGAGAGGTAAGGGTTTTTATAGGATAGGCCCACCACTAAGCCAGCGGCAACCTTGTTATCACCCAAGTGATACAAGAATGAGCCACCATAGGTATCACTCTCTAACGGCCAGCCAGCGGTATGAACCACTAGGCCAGGTTTACTCTTAGAGAGTTCAACCTCCCACAACTCTTTAATACCGATGCCGTAGCTTTGTGGGTCAGCATCATTATCTAATGCAAAATTGCTAATGAGTTGTTTGTTTAAATGGCCACGTGAACCTTCGGCGAACAGGGTGTACTTGGCACGCAGTTCCATGCCGAGTTGAAATTGATCGGTAGGTTGACCTTCTTTGTCCAAACCCATTACACCTGTAATGACGCCACAAACTGCATCTTGTTCGTTGTACAGAATTTCTGCAGCTGGAAAGCCTGGGAATATTTCTACGCCAAGATTCTCTGCCTGCTGACCAAGCCAGCGAGTGACATTGGCTAAGCTAACAATGTAGCTACCTTCATTCTTAAAGCAGTGGGGCAGCATCCAATTCGGAACTTGGAATGAGCTGTCTTTTGTCAGAAACAAAAACTGATCTTGACTGACTTCAGTATCGAGCGGTGCACCGAGTTCTTTCCAGTTAGGGAAGAGTTCAGTGAGCGCCTTGGGATCCATCACTGCGCCAGAGAGAATATGGGCGCCTATTTCAGATCCCTTTTCGAGCACGCAGACACTAATTTCTTTGTCAGATTCATTGGCTAACTGTTTTGCTTTAATGGCTGCAGATAGGCCTGCTGGGCCACCACCTACGATAACTAGATCGTAGTCCATCGATTCTCTAGGGCCAAACTGTTCGAGTAATTCCTGGGCAGTCATTTGATCTCTCCGGCATTGCTTAAAAAATAGGGTGCTTAGGGTATTTGGGGTGTTTTTAGCATTTCTGCCATTTCTATAGCCTCAAATCACACCTATAGTTTAGTTCTAAGCTGGAAAAACCAGGTTGGCGCCCAATGCTAATAGGCTTGTGGGGCTAAAGCGTTATGATTACTTTTCTACCTTTTTTGGCAATATTAGGACGAATTTATGAATAAGACTTACCCATCAGCCGTAGATGCCCTGCGGGATATCTTGAAGGATGGCCAGAAGCTTGCTGTTGGCGGTTTTGGTCTGTGCGGCATTCCTGAGGCATTGATTCAAGCCGTTAAAGATCTTGGCGCGCAAAATCTGACAGCGATTGCTAATAACGCCGGGGTAGATGGCTTTGGTTTAGGTTTGCTTTTGAACTCAAGACAAGTAAAAAAAATGGTCGCATCCTATGTCGGTGAGAACAAAGAGTTTGAACGCCAGTTTTTGGCTGGCGAGCTTGAGTTGGAATTTACTCCACAGGGAACTTTGGCAGAAAAGCTGCGTGCAGGCGGTTGCGGTATCCCTGCTTTCTATACCAAAACTGGTGTGGGCACTTTAGTTGCTGAAGGTAAAGAGGAAAAAGAATTCGATGGCGAGCGCTACATCATGGAACGTTCGATTGTTTCTGATATTTCTCTAGTGAAAGCGTGGAAGGCTGATAAATCTGGCAATTTGGTTTATCGCTATACCGCTCGTAATTTCAATCCAGTTGTCGCAATGGCTGGCAAGATCACCGTTGCTGAGGTGGAAGAGATTGTGGAGAACGGCGAATTAGATCCTGATCAAATCCATACGCCAGGCATCTACGTACATCGCTTGGTGCTCAACACCACGCCCGAGAAACGTATTGAGCAACGCACAATGTCTGCGGCTTAATACCCATAGACACTATATAAATACAGAACAGAATACTTAGGAAGATCGATATGCCTTGGAATAGAGATGAAATGGCAGCACGTGCTGCTAAAGAGTTAAAGGATGGCTACTACGTTAATTTAGGTATTGGTATGCCAACTCTGGTGGCGAACCATGTTCCTAAAGGAATGGAAGTGTGGCTCCAATCTGAGAATGGTCTATTAGGCATTGGTCCATTTCCGACTGAAACAACAATTGATGCTGATTTAATTAATGCGGGCAAGCAAACGATTACTACTTTGCCAGGCTCTTCAATCTTTTCTTCAGCAGACTCATTTGGAATGATTCGTGGTGGAAAAATTAACATCGCCATTTTGGGTGCGATGCAGGTGAGCGAACATGGTGACCTAGCCAACTGGATGATTCCAGGCAAGATGGTTAAAGGTATGGGCGGTGCCATGGACTTGGTTGCTGGTGTAAAGCATGTAGTTGTCTTGATGGAGCACGTTGCCAAGAAGAAAGACGGCACAGAAGAAATCAAGATCTTGCCTAAGTGCACCTTGCCATTGACTGGCGTAGGCGTGATTAGTCGCATCATTACCGACCTTTGCGTCCTCGATATCACGCCTAAGGGCTTGAAGTTGGTAGAGTTGGCTCCAGGCGTTACCAAGGACGAGGTTGTGTCTAAAACAGGTGCCCCTATAGATACATCGGGTTTCTAACCTTTTTCATCGGATAGTGAAATAATGTGGTCAATTGACCCCACTTCTATTTCTAAAGAGTCTTTTATGAGTGCAGTAGATCATTCGCTTCACGCACACAAGCTGGGTGATGCTAAGCATTCCCATGCTAAGGAAATCTCCAATCAGAATCTATTGCAGATTGCCTTAGTTCTTACTTTAGGTTTTTCTGGAGTAGAGGCAGCTGCGGCTTACTTTGCTGGGTCGCTGGCTTTAATCTCGGATGGCGGGGCACATGGTGACCGATGCAGCGGCATTGGGCCTGGCGCTTTTAGCGCAAATCATTGCTAGAAGGCCGCCATCCCCAAAGCACTCCTTTGGCTTTGGTCGAGCAGAGGCGCTTGCCGCATTTGTGAATGGTATTGCCATGTTGGCCTTGGTAGCATGGATTGTTGGCGAAGCGTTAACGCGTTTCTTTACGCCGCACCAAGTGGATGGCTTGACTGTAATTGTAGTTGCAGCAGTTGGCCTGCTAATGAATATTTTGGTTGCCTGGGTTCTCTCACACGATAAAAAGAGCGTCAATACCCGCGCTGCTTTAGTACATGTGATGGGCGATCTCTTAGGGTCGGTTGGTGCATTAATTGCAGGTTTAGTGATTCAATTTACAAGGTTGGATGCCGGCCGATGCCTTGCTCTCTATTTTTGTTTCTTTATTAATTCTGAAATCCACCTTCTCAATCTTGCGTGAGTCTTATCACTTTCTAATGGAGGGTGTGCCATTGCATATCGATTGCTTAGAAGTTGGTAGTGATTTAAAAAAGGTGCCTGGTGTATTGGCTGTTCATGATTTACATGTATGGGAAATGACGCCTAGCTTCCCAGCCCTGATTGGCCATATTGAAATTGAGCGCATGGGTGAGTGGCCAGATATCATGTCTCGCATCAATGAGATGCTATTAAAAAAACATGGTATTGATCATGTTACCCTGCAGCCTGAAGTTGCCGGTACAGTGAATGAGCATACTCACGACAAGCGCCTGAATGAAGAGATTAAAAAGCCGAATGTGACTCATCATGGCGATACCTTCTACGTTACTTGCACCAGTCCTGATGGCCCACATCGTATGGTTTATCACGCCTGGGGCAACCCGAATAATCCTAGGGTATTGGCTTGTGTTCATGGCTTGACTCGTAGTGGGAGTGATTTCAAAACTCTTGCGCAGGCGATGAGTAATGATTACTACGTTGTCTGTCCTGATGTGGTCGGTCGAGGCGACTCTGATCGTCTCAAGAACCCTATGTTGTATGCCGTGTCGCAATACGTGGCAGACATGGCAAGCTTGATTAAACAACTTGGCGTTGCGCAAGTAGATTGGTTTGGAACCTCGATGGGAGGTCTAATTGACATGGTCTATGCCTCTATGCCAAACAATCCGATTCGTCGTATGTTGATTAATGATGTCGGTCCACGAATCGAGCCTGAAGCAATTAAGCGCTTAGGTTCTTATGTTGGTCAACCATTCACCTTTACGAATCGTGCAGATGCCTTGCAACGTCTAAATGAGATCTGCGCATCGTTTGGAAGTCATGCGCCAGAAGAGTGGGAAATTTATAACGGGCCGATGCTGGTGCAAAAGGATGGTCTTTGGGTGATGCACTATGACCCAGATATTTCTGTGCCGTTTGCTTCGGTAAATCCGATCATGGCAAAGGCAAGGGAGATGGCGATGTGGCACGCCTTCAAGCAAATCCACATTCCGATGCTGATCGTTCGTGGCGGTGAATCTGATTTGCTATCAGCTAAAACTGTGGCGGAGATGTGCAAGGTCAATCCATACATTCGGAGTATTGAAATTCCGGGAGTAGGTCATGCGCCTGCTTTCGTGAAGCCAGAACAAGTGGCTCTTGCAAAAGAATTCTTTAGTTAAGGGCTCCGGTCTTTCATGTCAAATGCTGGTAACGCATCTGAGAGCATCAAAATTGTTGATGGCTGGTATGGTGAGCCTTCTGAAAATCATGCCGCTGGTGTTCTCAGCATTCTCAAGCAGCTGCATCTTGATGGGGCTACCCTAACCGCCGCAGCTAACATTGCGCACACCCATGGCAAAGAAGCGCTGACTAAGTTGATAGGTGATGAGTCAGCAAAACTCCTGATTGGATATCGTGGTCTCAGGCACGCTCAAGCTAAGTTAGTTCGTAATGATGGTGGCCTGAGTATTTCTGGGCAAGAAGAAATGCTCAGAAAGATGTTGCTCGCATTTGGTGATGACTTGCGCGTCGTTCTCATCTATCTTGCCTCTCGCTTGCAAACACTGCGTTGGATTACCAAAGAAAAGTTGGAGATGCCAAAAGCTTGGGCGCAAGAGATTCTGAATATTGACGCATCGCTCGCGAATCGTCTTGGTATTTGGCAGATGAAATGGGAGATGAAGGACTTGGCGTTTCGGGTTCAATCTCCAGAGATCTACCGCGATATCGCTAAGATGTTGGATGGCAAGCGCATTGAGCGCGAAGCTTTTATTGAGCAGATTGTCAGAAAGCTCAAAGAAGAATTAAATTCCGCGCATATTCAAGGTGAAGTGCAGGGTCGCCCAAAACATATCTACAGTATTTGGAAAAAGATGCAAGGTAAGTCACTTGACTTTGCCAATCTCTATGATGTCAGGGCATTTAGAGTTCTAGTTGAGGATGTTAAATCTTGCTACGCCATTTTAGGGATAGTGCATAACGTTTGGCAGCCAGTCCCACGCGAGTTCGATGACTATATTGCTAGGTCAAAACCCAACGGTTATCAATCCTTACATACCGTAGTGATGGACGAGCATGGCACCGCATTTGAAATTCAGGTGCGTACCTATGAAATGCATCAACAAGCTGAGTATGGTTTGGCTGCACACTGGCGTTATAAAGAGGGTGCTTATGTTGGAGCTGCTACACCGCCAAAAAATAAGCCCACATCTAACAGCACAAGCACGCCAAACTCAAGTCATCAAACTGGCACACATAGTGCAGCAGTGGCCTATGAGCGTCAGATTGCTTTGGCAAGACAGCTCATCTCCTGGAAGGAAGATGCCTGGGAGCAATTGAAGCACCATGATGATGACCACATTTATGTTCTAACCCCCCCCTGGGTAAAGTAATTTCCCTGGAAAAGGGCTCATCACCAATCGACTTTGTGTATGCAGTGCATACGGACCTGGGTCATCGCTGTCGTGGAGCTCGAGTAGATGGTGCGATGGTACCTCTGGATACGCCATTGCAAAATGGCCAGACAATTGAAATCATTGCCGTCAAGCATGGCGGTCCCTCCCGCGATTGGATAAGTCCTAACCGCAACTACTTGCGCTCGCAGCGTGCTCGTACTCGTGTGCGTACCTGGTTTAATGCTTTAGATGATGAAAAAGCAGGCGCTAAGTCTGCTGACGTCAAAACTGAGCAAAAGCCAGAGGCTAAAGTGATTGTGCTGGCCCCGGAAATTGTTCTCAAGCAAAGCACTCGCAAGCCGGGTCAAGCGGGCGATGTTCTGGTGGTTGGAGTGGATTCACTGCTGACACAGTTGGCATGGTGTTGCAGGCCGGTACCGCCCGATGCGATTGCGGGTTTTATGACCCAGGGTCGCGGTGTGTCGATTCATCGGCGATCTTACAAAACTTTTAGAGGCCTTTTGGAGCGAGCTCCAGAGCGCGTTATTCAGACTGCTTGGAATGCAGCTTCTACAGAGGCTTTGCCTGTAGGTGATGCAAAACGGGTATTTCCGGCTGATCTAGCAGTAACTGGTTTGGATCGCCCTGAGCTCATGCGCGAACTATTTGAGATCCTGACAAGGCAGGGCGTTCACGTTATTGATTTGCGTAAATCTGCCAAGCGTGGCCTTGCTCAAATCCTATTAACTGTGGAAATTAAAGATTCAGAAGCCTTACGTTTGATTCAAAACAGTCTCGAAGAGGTCAAAGGGGTGGCCCAAGTGCGCCGCCGGTGATAAACTCTATGGCTATATAGGCTCGTAGCTCAGCTGGTTAGAGCACCACCTTGACATGGTGGGGGTCGTTGGTTCGAGTCCAATCGAGCCTACCAACGAATAAAGACCCAAAAGTGCGCGGTTGCCGAAAAGCTACCGCGCTTTCTTTTTGGTAGATGTTATGCAGTACATCAGTCAATTGGCTGAATATTATTAAGATGGGGTGGTCATGCTTGTAGTTACTCTGCCAGATGGATCTAAACGTGAGTTTGATGCTCCCGTCCGTGTTCTTGATGTTGCCCAAAGCATTGGTAGTGGTCTTGCCAAAGCGGCCCTTGGTGGCATTGTTGACGGCAAGATGGTTGATGCTAGTTTTGTTATCGACAAAGATAGTCAGCTGGCGATCATTACTGATAAAAGTCCAGAGGCTCTCGAGATTGTTCGTCACTCTACAGCGCACTTACTTGCTTATGCTGTTAAAGAACTCTTTCCAGAAGCGCAAGTCACTATCGGCCCTGTAATTGAAAACGGTTTCTACTACGATTTCTCATTTCATCGCGCATTCACACCAGAAGATCTGGTTGCGATTGAAAAGAAAATGGCTGAGCTGGCTAAAAAAGATGAGCCAGTCATTCGCACGATGATGCCCCGTGATGAGGCTGTGAAATTCTTCAAAGATCAAGGCGAAAATTACAAAGCAGAAATTATTTCTAGCATCCCACAAGGCGAAGATGTGTCTTTGTACGCTGAAGGGAGGTTCACTGACTTATGTCGTGGGCCGCACGTACCATCTACTGGAAAGCTCAAGGTATTTAAGCTTCTAAGCGTTGCTGGCGCTTACTGGCGTGGCGATAGCAAGAATGAGATGTTGCAACGGATCTACGGCACAGCTTGGCTGAAAAAAGAAGATCAAGATGCGCATTTGCATATGCTCCAAGAGGCTGAGAAGCGCGACCACCGTCGCCTTGGAAAGTTCTTGGACTTATTCCACTTTCAACCTGAAGCACCTGGTTTAATTTTCTGGCATCCAAAAGGCTGGTCAATTTGGCAAGAAGTTGAGCAGTACATGCGTCGCGTTTATCAGCGCGAAGGTTATCAAGAGGTCAAGGCTCCGCAAATTCTCGATCGTGGTCTGTGGGAAAAGTCTGGTCACTGGGATAACTACAAAGAAAACATGTTTACGACGGAGTCAGAAAATCGCGCTTATGCACTAAAGCCGATGAACTGCCCGGGACACGTTCAGATCTTTAATTCAGGCCTGCATAGCTATCGTGAGTTGCCATTACGTTACGGCGAGTTTGGCCAGTGTCACCGCAATGAACCATCAGGCGCATTGCACGGTCTGATGCGTGTACGTGGTTTCACGCAGGATGATGGCCACATTTTCTGTACTGAAGATCAGATTCAGTCAGAAGTAGCTGCATTTGATAAAGCGGTTCGTGACGTCTATAAGGATTTTGGATTTACTGAAGTAGCCGTTAAACTGGCGCTGCGCCCAGCAAAACGCGTTGGCGACGATGCGATTTGGGATAAAGCTGAGGCTGCCTTACGTGGCGCTTTAACTGTTTCTGGCCAGGAATGGGAAGAATTGCCAGGCGAGGGTGCTTTTTACGGTCCAAAGATCGAGTATCACCTCAAGGACTCCATTGGACGTATTTGGCAGTGTGGCACGATTCAGGTCGATTTCTCGATGCCAGCCCGTTTAGGTGCGGAATATGTCACAGAAGAAAATACCCGCAAGGCTTCAGTGATGCTCCATAGAGCAATTGTGGGCTCTTTAGAGCGTTTTATCGGCATTTTGATCGAAAACCACGCCGGAAACATGCCGGTTTGGCTTGCTCCGACGCAGGCTGTAGTCCTCAATATCTCAGACAATTCCGCTGCATACGCACAAAAAGTCCAGCAATCTCTGAAAAAACAAGAGTTTAGAGTTGAATCGGATTTGCGGAATGAGAAAATTACGTATAAAATACGCGAGCACGCATTACAGAAGCCCCCATTTTTGTTAGTTGTAGGAGATAAAGAAGCAGAAAGTAATTCGGTGGCCGTTCGTGCCCGTGGCGGAGTGGATTTAGGCGTAATGCCTCTTGATGCCTTCGTTGCCCGACTCCAGCAGGATATTTCTCAGAAAGTCGGACCCGAGCCTAGCTAGGGGTGGAATGGTTTTTATTGTTTTTTTAAAGGAATTAAGAAGATCGCTACTGATAAATCGCAGCGCATAAACCGGGAGATTACCGCTCCTGAAGTGCGTCTGATTGGACTAGATGGAGAGCTCATCGGTGTAGTTAAGTTGAGTGAAGCCTTGGCTTTGGCAGAAGAGAAAGAGACCGATTTGGTTGAAATTGCTCCGACAGCTGTGCCACCTGTAGTCCGTATCATGGACTCCGGCAAATTCAAGTACCAAGAAGCCAAACGTTTGCATGAAGCTAAGCTTAAGCAAAAAGTGATTCAGGTGAAGGAAGTGAAATTCCGTCCCGGCACAGATGATGGTGACTACGGTGTGAAGCTACGCAATCTAATTCGCTTTTTAGAAGATGGCGATAAGACAAAGATTACGCTGCGGTTTCGAGGTCGTGAAATGGCCCACCAAGAAATCGGAGTCAGAATGTTGGAGCGTTTGAAGTCAGACCTAATTGAGTATGGTCAAGTAGAACAGTTTCCGAAGATGGAAGGTCGCCAGATGGTGATGGTATTGGCCCCCATTCGTAAGGCTAAGTAACAAACCAAATCGCAAGATGAGGTTTGTTGTTTAAGTAAGGATGAGTTGCAAGGCTCTGGTAGTTAGAAGTGCTTCTAGGTACAGGAAGCGTAACCTTCGGTTACCACCTAAGTTGCACATGCAGAAGAAGGGGTGTTTTATGCCCAAAATGAAGAGCAAGAGTAGCGCTAAAAAGCGCTTCACGGTTCGCGCAGGCGGAACGATCAAACGAGGTCAGGCTTTCAAACGCCACATCCTCACCAAGAAGACCACAAAGAACAAGCGTCATTTGCGTGGTTCCACAGAAGTTGCGAAGTCAGACGTTAAGTCAATTCGCTCTATGCTTCCATACGCTTAACCTCAGACTAGATTAGGAGAAATAAATGCCAAGAGTCAAACGTGGGGTTACAGCAAGAGCCCGTCATAAGAAAATCACCGATGCCGCAACAGGCTATCGTGGACGTCGTAAAAATGTATTCCGTATTGCTAAGCAAGCAGTTATGCGTGCTGGTCAATACGCATACCGCGACCGTCGCAACAAGAAACGTGTATTCCGTGCATTGTGGATTGCTCGTATCAACGCGGCAGTTCGTCAGCATGACATGACCTATAGCGTATTCATGAATGGTATGAAGAAAGCTGCGATCGAACTCGACCGTAAAGTACTTTCTGATATGGCCATTGCTGACAAAGCAGCTTTTGCCGCTTTGGTTGCTCGGATCAAATCCGTAGTAAGCGCTGCAGCTTAATTCTTAGTTTATTTAATAACTAAGCTGCAATGGTTTCTCTCGACCACATTGTCGAGGATGCTAAACGTGATTTCCTCGGAGCTGCCGATGCGGCAGCTTTAGAGGACGCGAAAGCCAAGTATCTCGGTAAGTCAGGTGTTCTCACTGAGCGTTTAAAAGCGCTTGGTGGAATGTCGCCTGATGAGCGTAAGAGTGCTGGCGCTCAAATTAATCAAATCAAAACCCAAGTAGAAGGTGCATTGCAAGAGCGTCGCCAAGCATTGGCTGATGCCGTATTGTTGCAACGTCTTGCTGCAGAATCCATTGACGTTTCTCTGCCTGGCCGTGGCCAAGCTGTAGGTAGCCTGCATCCTGTGATGCGCACTTGGGAGCGCGTTGAAGAGATCTTCCGTTCCATTGGTTTTGATGTAGCAGATGGCCCTGAAATTGAAACCGATTGGTTTAATTTCACTGCCTTAAATAGTCCCGAGAATCATCCTGCGCGTTCAATGCAAGATACCTTCTATATTGATGGCAAAGATTCCAATGGGAAGCCTTTGCTGTTGCGTACTCATACCAGCCCGATTCAGGTTCGTTATGCGAGTGAGCATGTAAAGAAATATGCCAACGCTGATGCAATGCCACCAATCAAAGCGATTGCACCAGGCAGAACCTATCGTGTTGATAGTGATGCAACCCATTCACCGATGTTTCATCAGGTTGAAGGTTTGTGGATTGCCGAGAGCGTTTCTTTTGCTGATCTAAAAGGTGTTTACACCAATTTCCTCAGAACCTTTTTTGAAACGAATGAATTACAAGTTCGTTTCCGTCCCTCGTATTTCCCATTCACCGAGCCTTCAGCTGAAATTGATATGACCTTTGGTAGCGGCAAGTTAGCCGGCCGCTGGTTGGAGATTTCAGGAGCGGGGCAGGTCCACCCCAATGTATTGCGTAATATGAGTATTGATCCAGAACTCTATACCGGTTTTGCTTTTGGCTCTGGCTTAGAGCGCTTGACGATGTTGCGTTATGGCGTCGATGATTTACGCCTTTTCTTTGAGAACGATCTCCGTTTCTTAGCGCAATTTCCGGCTTAATCCGCCAACCCTCTTATAGTAGATAGCGCACATGCAATTTTCTGAATCTTGGTTACGCCAATATGTAAATCCTTCGCTGGATAGCAATGCTTTAGGTCATGCAATGACTATGGCTGGCCTAGAGGTCGAAGAGCAACATTCAGTAGCGCCTGCATTTACAAAGATTGTTGTTGCGCAAATCCTCTCGACTGAGCAGCATCCTGATGCAGACCGCTTGCGTGTTTGTAAAGTCGATGCTGGCACCGCCCAAGAATTGCAAATTGTTTGCGGAGCACCGAACACGCGCGCCAGGATCAAAATCCCTTGCGCTATGGTTGGTGCAGAATTGCCACCAGCTGAAGCAGGTGGCAAGCCATTCATGATCAAAGTAGGCAAGTTGCGTGGTGTCGAAAGCCAGGGCATGTTGTGCTCTGGACGTGAGCTGGGTCTTGGCGATGATCACGAAGGCATCCTGGAATTGCCTGAAGATGCGCTAGTTGGTGAGGATATTCGTAAGTACCTAAATCTAAATGACCAGATCTTTGTTATTAAGTTAACGCCTAATAAAGCAGATTGTTTATCGCTGATGGGTATGGCTCGTGAAGTATCCGCAATTACTGGTGCTGCATTGTGTGCGCCCAAGTGGACCCCTGTAGATGTTTCCATACAGGACAAGCTAAAAGTTAGCATTGAAAACTCTGATCTTTGCGGTCGTTTTGCTGGTCGCGTGATTCGTGGTGTTGATCCAAAAGCTAAAACACCAGATTGGATCGTTCAGCGACTTTGCAATGCTGGTCAAAGAAGCATTTCCCCTTTAGTGGATTTATCTAACTATGTGATGTTGGAAATGGGTCAGCCAACCCATGTATTTGATATTGATAAATTACAGGGTGATATCACTGTTCGTTGGGCGAAGCCTGGCGAAACTCTTGAATTATTAAATGGTCAGATAGTTACTTTGCAGGGCCCTGATTCAGCTGGCAAGATCCAGGATGTTGGTGTAGTTACTGATCAAAGTGGTCCTGTAGCATTGGCTGGCATCATGGGCGGCAATCATTGCGCCGTGACTGACGGCACCAAAAATATTTATGTTGAAGCAGCTTACTGGCAACCCTCAGCAATTCAGGGCCGTGCTCGCCGTTTTAATTTCAGCACAGATGCAGCGCATCGCTTTGAGCGCGGCGTTGATCCACAAAGTACTGCTAATTGCTTGGAGTATTTAACTACTTTGATCATTGGGGTATGTGGCGGTCAAGTTGGTCCTGTTGATGATCAAGTGTTGGCCATTCCAGAGCGTAAGCCAGTGAGCATGCGCCTGGCTCGTGCCATGAAAGTCATTGGCATTCCACTGACTACTGAAATCGTTGCTGATGTATTTAAGTGTCTGGGTTTTGAATTCAAACAAGAGGGTGGTGTATTTGTCGTTACACCCCCAAGCTATCGATTTGATATCGAAATTGAAGAAGATTTAATTGAAGAAGTCGCGCGTATGTACGGCTTCGAAAATATTCCCGATGTACCGCCTGTCTCGTCTTTGAAGATGAGCGCCAAAGCTGAAGCAAAGCGCGAAGTGCATTTATTGCGTCAACGTTTGGCTCTACAAGGGTATCAAGAGGCCGTTAACTTTGGCTTTACTGATTTAGAGAGCGAGCAACGCTTAGCTGCCGCCACTGAAAAAGATTTAATTGCTGTACTCAATCCTATTGCTAGCCAGTATGGCGTGATGCGTAGCAATCTTTGGGGTGGTCTATTGGGTAATCTCAAGTCAAATCTGAACCGTGGTGCTGGTCGCGTACGTTTATTTGAAACGGGTCGCGTATTCAAGCGTGATGTGAGCGTTCAAGAAGAGGCTGGCAAAGTAGTTGGTTTTCATCAGCCGCAACATGTAGGCGGCTTGGCTTATGGCTCATTCGTCCCCGAGCAGTGGGCAAGTGCAGATCGTGCAGTTGATTTCTTCGATGTGAAGGGTGACCTGGAACGCGTGCTCGATCCTTTACATTTCACAACTGAGGCAGCAGTTCATCCTGCATTGCACCCTGGCCGTAGTGCGCAAATTCAACTTGTGACTGCAGCTGGCAAACATAATATCGGCTGGATTGGTGAATTACATCCTGGATTGCAGCAGGCATATGAATTATCTCAGGCTCCAGCGTTGTTTGAAATCGACTTAGAAGCCATTCGTAACCTTGGTATTCCACAGTCGGAAGAGTTAAGTAAATTCCCTGCCGTACAACGAGATTTGGCGGTAGTAGTGAAGCAGGCTGTTTCTGCGCAGACTTTGCTTGATGCAATGAACGCTAAAAAGCAGAGTTTTGTAAAAACGATTGAGCTCTTTGATGAGTTCAAGCCAAAAGCCGGCTCTAGCAGCATGGCCGATGATGAGAAGAGTTTGGCTTTCCGCGTGACCTTGTTAAATCCACAAGAAACCCTGCAGGACGCACAAATTGAAGCGGTTATGACGGCTTTATTGTCATCGCTTGAGAAGAATTGCGCAGCTCGTCTGCGCTAGGTTTAATATTAGTAAAAGATATTACAAAGAGACTTCCGCCATGAATGATTTAGTTAGCAACGATACCGTTACAAAGAATGAGCTCTCGGAAGCCCTCTTTGATCAAGTTGGCCTGAATAAGCGTGAAGCCAAAGACATGATTGATGCCTTCTTTGATCGCATTGGACAGTCTTTAGAAACGGGCGTAGAAGTGAAGATTTCTGGATTCGGTAATTTCCAGTTGCGCAATAAGTCTGCGCGTCCAGGTCGCAACCCGAAGACTGGTCAGATGATCCCTATTGCAGCTCGTCGCGTTGTTACATTTCACGCAAGTCAAAAGTTCAAGGATGTAGTTGAGTCTCATGCTCGAGAAAACAGTATTTGATACTGGGTCGGCGCTGCTCAGTTCGCAGCTCCCCCCAATTCCCGCTAAGCGTTATTTCACCATTGGTGAGGTATCGGACTTGTGCGGTGTCCGCTCCCACGTACTGCGTTACTGGGAACAAGAATTTTCACAGCTAAGTCCACAAAAGCGTCGAGGCAATCGTCGCTACTATCAGCATCATGAAGTTGTTTTAATCCGCAAGATTCGAGCGCTTTTGTATGAAGAGGGCTTCACAATCAGCGGTGCCAGAAATCGCCTAGATGAGGCTCGTGGTGAGCTTCGCTTGCGTGATGAGCTGCAAGCTGTTCTGCAAATTCTCTCTAAATAGTTACTGCTACAATTTCTTTTCTCGTCGGGGCGTAGCGCAGCCTGGTAGCGTACATGCATGGGGTGCATGTGGTCGGAGGTTCAAATCCTCTCGCCCCGACCATTCACTTAATTTCAAACTTCCTATGACATCTAGTTCAAATGACATCACTTACTTTGGCTTAACCATTCCTTTCTTGGCTCACTTAGGAGTTGTGCCTGAGTATGCCGAAGGTGGAAAATCGCGTATTAGCTTGGTTATTAAGCCGGAGTTTGAGAACAGCTTTCATATTGTTCATGGCGGAGTGGTGATGACCTTGCTGGATTTCGCGATGGGGGCAGCAGCTCGCAGCACGATTGACCAGCGACTTGGTGCCATGACAATTGATATGAGTGTGAGTTTCTTGCGTCCTAGCGTCGGCAAAATCGTAGTTGAGGGAAGCGTTCTAAAGTCCGGTAAAACCATTAATTACTGCGAAGCAGTAGTTTTGAATGAGGTTGGTGAGGTTACTGCTAAATCCAGCGGTACATTTATGCTTCGGAGATAAGGTTTATATACATATACTAAATATAGTATTTATAATGATTATGTTAGTTAATTAACAACATAATCTAATACGCTTATTTTTAAAGGGTTATTAGGCCTATTGAATATATATTCCGTTTTAATGTGTATATAATAGTCATCAATGAGTAGCAAATCCTTAGCTATTCCATAATAATTAATATTCGGAGAAATTAATACATGTTTTCTTATAAAGAACTTTTAGCCCAACGTGAACAGTTGGATAAACAGATTAAAGAGGTGGTTTTGCGTGAAAAGGCTGATGGTATTGCCAAGGCCAAACTCATCATCGAACAATACGATTTAACGGCCTCTGACTTATTTAGTCGCAAGGCTGGAGTTCGCAGCTCTAGTGGCAAGATTGCTCCTAAATACCGCAATCCATCCACAGGTGATACTTGGACTGGTCGCGGCAAGACGCCAAAATGGATTGAAGGTAGAGATCGTAGTAATTTATTGATCTAAAGTATTGATTTAAATAGAGTTATTTATAAAAAAGGACCGTTCAATATCAAATTGAGCGGTCCTTTTTATCTGGTGAAGTGCGTTAAGGCTTTAATTGCATTTTCGATTGAGCGCCTGAATAAAGATGGGTTCTAGCAGTTCATGGCGGTTTTTATCTTCCATCACATTTTCAAGCTCTGGATTGGTTGCTGGATAGCCAATAATGAGTGTGTTTTGATCAATTAACCCATTCTCAAGTTGCTCTTTGAGAACCTCTGGGTATTGCGACCTTACTCCAACTGTATTTTCATCTGCAAGACCCATTACCCCAGGATGAAGGCGAATAAATTCCTCATCAATCAAAATAGGAATACGCTGGGTGTCCTTGTTTTTACTAAAGTAATGAATTAAATGTACCTGCTCCACTGGTGGAATTAGGGCATCGAGAAATATTAAGTCCGGGGCAATTGAAACGGCCTTCATAAGACCTTCCAGGCTGTCTACCGATACCTCCATATCCACCTTTAACTGCCAGCATTGAATGAATTCAATGAGTTCATGGCTATTTTCAATTCTCCTGAATATCCTCATGGCAATACAGTTTTGAGTCGTTTTTTGCCTCATAGCTCTTTTACGACGGACAAGCTGTTGATCTAAGGAGCTTGCCAGGATTCGGCGGTGACCTCCACGAGTTTTCCAGACGATTAATTCACCTAATTCAACCATTTTTTGGACTGTGCCAAGAGATACTTGTAATACTTTTGCGCTTTGGCGAGTGCTGAGGTATTCCAAATCAGGGGTAATTGCTTTCATATATCCTTAATCTCATTAATTCATTCGAAGATTTAGAGAATACGAATCAAATCTGGGGGAATTTGTCAGAAGCGGTTTAAATCGGGGTAGGAAAATTCTTATTCGGGGTAAAAATAGGGAAATACCCCTGAAAGCCCCCAAATCAGGGAAAGCCCTTTATGAATCAATGAGTAATCGTGTTAAATTAGCATCGTTGTAAGAGTATTCGCACAGATCAATTTGTAAAGCGGTTTAGCCGTGGAGCGAATGGTTTTAACCACAGTTTTTATTCGGGAAACCCGATGAAAGGTGAGCATCATGATGCAGGATCAAAGAGATAATTCCTATCTCTTCGGTGGAAACGCCCCCTACGTAGAGGAACTCTACGAATCCTACTTGCACGATCCGGCTTCAGTGGCGGATCATTGGCGAGACTATTTTGATAATGTGAAGCAGATTCCAGCGGTTGACGGTTCATCTAGAACTGACGTTGCCCATGGGCCTATTGTTGCTTCATTTGTTGAGCGCGCTAAGCAGGGCCCAATCAGAACGATTTCTGATTCCGCTGATTCGGAGTTGGGTCGTAAACGCGTTGCTGTTCAACAGCTTATTGCTACGTATCGTAACGTCGGCAATCGCTGGGCTAACTTGGATCCATTAAAGCGGACAGAGCGCCAGGATATTCCTGAGCTAGATCCAGCTTTCTATGGCTTTACTGACGGCGATATGGATATCGTCTTCAATACAAGCAATACATTCTTCGGTAAGAATGAAATGTCCTTGCGCGACTTGCTGCAGGCATTGCGTGAAACTTATTGCGGCACGATTGGTGTCGAGTTTATGTTCATCGCCGACCAGAAGATTAAGAAGTGGTGGCAAGAAAAATTAGAGTCAATTCGCTCAACTCCGCAATTTAATGTGGACGAAAAGCGTCAAATCTTGGATCGCGTGACTGCGGCTGAAGGTTTAGAGCGTTACCTTCAGGCTAAGTATGTTGGTCAAAAGCGATTCTCGCTTGAGGGTGGTGAAAGCTTTATTGCTTGTATGGACGGGTTGATTCGTGATGCGGGCAATAATGGTGTTCAAGAGATCGTCATTGGTATGGCACACCGTGGTCGTCTAAATGTCCTGGTAAATATTTTGGGCAAAATGCCTAAAGACTTGTTTGCTGAGTTTGAACACAAAAGCCCAGAAACATTGCCTGCAGGAGATGTGAAATATCACCAGGGTTTCTCAAGCGATATTTCCACGTCTGGTGGTCCAGTACATTTGTCCTTGGCATTTAACCCATCCCATTTAGAAATTGTTAACCCAGTGGTAGAGGGTTCTGCTCGTGCTCGTATGGAGCGTCGTGGCGATATGCTCGGCCTTCAAGTGATGCCGGTGTTGGTTCATGGTGATGCGGCGATTGCTGGGCAGGGCGTAATGCAAGAAACATTGGCGATGTCTGAGGTTCGTGGTTACTCCACGGGCGGCACAATGCACATCGTTATTAACAACCAAATTGGTTTCACAACTTCTGATCCACGCGACTTGCGTTCCAGCTTGTATTGCACGGACATTATGAAGATTGTTGATGCTCCTATATTGCACGTGAATGGCGATGATCCTGAAGCGGTAGTCTTAGCAACCAAGTTGGCCGTTGAGTTCCGCATGAAATTTCACAAAGATGTTGCGATTGACATCATCTGCTTCCGTAAACTTGGCCACAATGAGCAAGATACGCCTGCAATGACTCAGCCTTTAATGTACAAAATCATTGCTGCACACCCAGGCACACGTAAGTTGTATGCCGATAAATTAGAAACTCAGGGTGTATTGCCTGCCGGTACTGGTGACCTCATGGTTAAAGAGTACCGCGCTGCAATGGATGAGGGTAAGCAGACTTCTGATCCAGTATTAAGCAACTTCAAAGGTAAGTTCGCTGTTGATTGGTCACCATTCTTAAATAAGAAGTGGACCGACGAAGCTGATACAGCGATTCCGCTTACTGAGTGGAAGCGTTTAGCTGAAAAGATTTCTACCGTTCCCGAAGGTTTTAAAGCGCACCCTTTGGTTGCTAAGGTCTATAACGATCGCGCAGCAATGGGACGCGGTGAGGTCAATATCGACTGGAGTATGGGTGAGCATATGGCTTTCGCATCCTTGGTTGCTAGTGGCTATCCGGTGCGTTTATCTGGTGAAGATAGCGGACGCGGTACTTTTACTCACCGTCATGCAGTGCTGCATGAACAAAATCGTGAGAAGTGGGATACCGGTACTTATATCGCGCTTCAGCATGTCACCAAAGATCAAGCTCCATTTGTAGTGATTGACTCGATTCTCTCTGAGGAGGCTGTGCTTGGTTTCGAATACGGCTATGCCGCTGCTGAGCCAAATACCTTAACTATCTGGGAGGCGCAGTTCGGAGATTTCGCGAACGGTGCTCAAGTGGTAATTGATCAATTTATCGCCTCAGGAGAGGTGAAGTGGGGCCGTGCAAATGGCTTGGTCATGATGTTGCCGCACGGTTATGAAGGTCAAGGCCCCGAGCATTCATCTGCACGTTTAGAGCGCTTTATGCAGTTATGCGCTGATACCAATATGCAAGTGATTCAACCAACGACTGCTTCGCAAATATTCCACGTATTGCGCCGTCAAATGATTCGTCAGTTCCGCAAACCGCTGATCTTGATGACACCAAAATCATTGCTGCGTAATAAAGAAGCTGCCTCACCATTAACTGAATTCACAAAAGGCGGTTTCCAAACCATCCTGCCTGAGCGCGATGACTCCATTGATGGCAAGAAGGTAACGCGCTTGGTGATGTGTTCCGGTAAGGTCTATTACGACTTAGCTAAAACACGCACCGAGAAGAAGATCGATGATGTTGCCATCATTCGCTTGGAACAGCTATATCCGTTCCCGCATAAAGCATTGACTGCTGAGTTGAAGAAGTATCCAAATCTGCAAGAGGTAGTGTGGTGTCAAGATGAGCCACAAAACCAAGGCGCCTGGTTCTTTGTTCAGCACAATATTTTGGAAAACATGTCTGAAGGTGCGAAGTTGGCATATGCGGGTCGTCCAGCATCAGCTTCGCCTGCTTGTGGATATGCCCACCTCCATCAAGAACAACAGAAGTCTCTTCTCACTGCAGCATTTGCAAAACTAAAGGGTTATGTCATTACGAAGTAATCGTAGACGTCACTCAATATACAAACACTAAATAGGATTAATCATGGCTATTTTTGAAGTTAAAGTTCCCCAACTCTCCGAGTCAGTAGCAGAAGCTACTTTGTTGCAATGGAAAAAGAAAGTCGGCGATGCCGTCGGTCAAGATGAAATCTTGATTGAAATTGAAACTGACAAAGTGGTGCTAGAAGTTCCAGCGCCATCTGCTGGTGTGATTACAGAGATCGTCGTCGCTGATGGTGGCACTGTAGTTGCTGAACAATTGATTGCGAAGATTGATAGCACAGCCGTTGCTTCAGCAGCTCCCGCTGCTGCCGCCCCAGCTCCAGCTAAAGCCGCTCCTGCGGCGAAGTCATCCGGCGCAGCTGCCGCACCTTCAGCAGCAAAAATCCTCGCAGAGAAAAATATCGATGCTGGTCAAGTTGCTGGCTCTGGACGTGATGGTCGCATTACTAAGGGCGATGCATTAAACGCTTCTGCTGTCGGTTCAACTGCTGCTTTGCTAAGCGCACCAGTTCCAACTGGCGATCGCCCAGAAGAGCGCGTACCAATGAGCCGCTTGTGTGCTCGTATTGCTGAGCGTTTGCTTGAGTCGCAAGCAAACAATGCCATATTGACTACTTTCAATGAAGTCAATATGGCTCCAGTAATCGCTATGCGTAATAAGCACAAAGATCAGTTTGAAAAAGTCCATGGCGTGAAATTAGGCTTCATGTCTTTCTTTGTAAAAGCGGCTACTCATGCGCTGAAGAAATTCCCATTGTTGAACGCCTCTGTTGATGGCAATGACATCGTCTACCACGGTTACTTTGACATTGGTATTGCCGTAAGTTCACCACGCGGCTTGGTTGTTCCTATCTTGCGCGACGTTGACCAAATGAATTTGGCTGATATCGAGAAGAAGATTGCTGAGTTTGGTGTTAAAGCCCGCGAAGGTAAGTTGTCATTAGAAGACCTAACTGGCGGTACATTCTCCATCTCTAATGGCGGCGTATTCGGCTCCATGCTTTCCACCCCAATTATTAACCCTCCACAGTCAGCGATCTTAGGTATTCATGCGACTAAAGAGCGTGCAGTGGTTGAAAATGGCCAAATCGTGATTCGTCCGATTAACTACTTTGCTTTGTCTTATGACCATCGCATCATTGACGGTCGTGAAGCGGTGCTTGGCTTGGTAGCAATGAAGGATGCATTGGAAGATCCTTCACGTCTTCTCCTTGATTTGTAAGAGGGAAGAACATGAGCCAATCATTTGATGTATTAGTTATCGGCGGTGGCCCTGGTGGCTATATCGCCGCAATCCGTGCAGCTCAGTTGGGTTTCAAAGTTGCTTGTGCGGAATCTAACGCCTACGACGATCCAAAGGGTGAGCCACGCTTAGGCGGCACTTGCTTGAACGTTGGCTGCATTCCTTCGAAAGCGTTGCTTGCCTCTTCCGAAGAGTTCGAGAAGATTAGTCATCACGTTGCTGACCACGGTATCACCGTGGGATCGGTGAAGTTAGACTCCGGCAAGATGATCGCTCGTAAGGATGCGATTGTAACAAAGATGACTGCTGGTATTCAGTTCTTGTTCCGTAAAAACAAAATTACCTTGTTAAAAGGCCATGCTTCTTTTGAAGGTAAGGGCGCTGACGGCTATCAAGTCAAGATCGACGGCAAAGACAAAGAAGTAGTAACTGCTAAAAACGTGATCATTGCCACTGGATCTAAAGCGCGTCATTTGCCAGGCATTCCTGTCGATAACGTTTTAATTAGTGATAACGAAGGTGGCCTGAAGTTTGATTCCATTCCGAAGAAGCTTGGCGTAATCGGCGCAGGTGTAATCGGTCTGGAGTTGGGTTCAGTTTGGCGCCGTGTTGGTTCTGATGTGACTATTCTCGAGGCACTCCCATCTTTCTTGGGTGCTTGCGATCAGGGTATTGCAAAAGAAGCGCAAAAGATCTTCACTAAGCAAGGCCTCAAAATCAATATGGGTGTCAAGATTGGCGAAGTAAAGGCAGACAAGAAGGGTGTTGTTGTTAACTACACCGATAGCGAAGGCAAGGCTCAGAAATTAGAGTGCGATCGTTTAATTGTTTCTGTTGGTCGTGTTCCTAATACTGAAAAATTGGGTCTTGATAAGATCGGACTCAAAGTGGATGAGCGCGCTTTCATTCCTATTGATGATCACACTTGTGCAACAGTGGCCCCAGGCGTATACGCTGTAGGTGATGTTGTTCGTGGTCCGATGTTGGCTCATAAAGCGGAAGATGAAGGCGTGCTCGTTGCTGAAACTATCGCCGGTCAAAAGCCACACATTGATTACAACTGCATTCCTTGGGTTATCTACACCGATCCAGAGATTGCGTGGGTTGGTAAAACTGAAGAGCAGCTCAAGCAGGCTGGCATTGCTTACAAAGCAGGTCAGTTCCCATTTGCTGCTAATGGTCGTGCATTAGGCATGGACCGTGCTGATGGCTTCGTAAAAGTATTGGCTGATGAAAAAACAGATGAAATCTTAGGTGTTCATATCATCGGACCTAATGCTTCCGACTTAATTGCTGAAGCAGCCGTAGCAATGGAATTTAAAGCGGCAGCTGAAGATATTGCCCGTATCTGCCGCCCGCATCCAAGCTTGTCGGAAGTGGTTCGCGAGGCAGCATTAGCGACGGATAAACGTGCATTAAACATGTAATTGAAAGCATTAAAGCATTACCATCAAGAGTTAAAGGCACGCGGGTATCAAAGTGATCCCGCGCAGCTTGCTGCCATTGAGCGCTTGCAGCGCTGTGAAGATGAGTGGATTGCTTATAAAGAAATCCGCAGTAGTGGCTTAAAAAAGAAACTGTTTAAACCAAAACTACCCCATGGCGTTTATTTGTGGGGTGGGGTAGGTCGCGGCAAATCCTTTCTCATGGATTGTTTCTTCGCGGCATCGCCCTTGGAAAAAAGATCCGCATTCATTTTCATGAGTTCATGCGCGAAGTGCATCGCGAGTTGCATGAGCTTTCTGGTTTGTCTGATCCATTAGACGAGCTTTCTAAAAGAATTGCTAAGCGCTATCGACTCATTTGCTTTGATGAGTTCCACATCAACGATATTGCTGATGCCATGATTTTGTATCGCTTGCTGAGCGCTTTATTTGAGGATCGCGTCCAGTTTGTCATGACTTCAAATTACCAGCCTAGCCAGTTGTATCCGAACGGCTTGCATCGAGATCGCTTATTGCCAGCTATCAAGCTTTTGGAAGAAAAGCTTGACGTGATGAACGTTGATGCAGGTAATGACTATCGTCGCGTCCAGATGGCGCAAGTTGAGGCTTATCTCACACCAGTTAATACTGAAACTCATGCAACCCTCATGCAAATGTTTCAGGCCCTGATTGGCAACCAAAAAGAAACTGTCCGCCCAGTTTTGCGGATTGAGTCTCGAGAGTTAAGGCCTCTGCATATGGCCGAAGGAGTTGTTTGGTTTGATTTCCAAACGCTATGCTGTGGCCCAAGGTCGCAAAACGACTATTTGGAGATAGCCAATCAGTTTCATACGGTGATTCTGTCCGGGGTGCCTTATATGCCCACTAGAATGACCAATGAAGCCCGTCGCTTTATTTGGCTCATTGATGTCTTGTACGACCATAAAATCAAGTTAATCATCTCTACAGAGGTCCCGGCAGTGGATTTATATACTGAAGGTCAAATTACCAGCGAGTTCTCCAGAACGGTTTCTCGCTTGATCGAGATGCAGTCTCGTGATTACCTAGATGCACCATGTCGGGTAATTGATACCAGCTTGACCTAAAATAGGGTCATGACTAGTAATTCCAGCCTAAACGCAGATTTACACTGTCATTCCGTTGTTTCCGATGGAACCTTAACGCCCGAGCAGTTGGCTGAGCGCGCCTATGCGAATGGTGTACGTTTGTGGGCTTTAACTGATCATGATGAATTGGATGGCCAGGATAAAGCTCGGGCTGCGGCAAATGCACTTGGCATGGACTATCTTTCTGGAGTTGAGATTTCAGTGACCTGGATGGGGCAGACGATTCATATTGTCGGCTTGGGAATTGATGCTGCGCATGCCGGAATTCTAGAAGGCTTACGTCGCACTCGCGAGGGTCGCGGCAATCGTGCTCGGCAGATGGCGGAACAATTATTAAAAGCTGGTATACCGGGTGCATACGAAGGCGCGTTACATTTCGCGGGTAATCATGAGCTTATTTCTCGAACACACTTCGCACGCTTTTTAGTGGAACGGGGCATTTGCAAAGATACCGATCAGGTTTTCAAGAGATACTTGGTTGAGGATAAGCCTGGTTACGTGCCCCACCTTTGGGCGACATTGGATGATGCAGTTGCATGGATCAAAGGCGCTGGTGGCGCCGCTGTAATTGCGCATCCAGGACGTTACAAGCTCAATGCCATGCAGATGGATGAACTCTACAAACACTTTAAAGAAATCGGCGGCATGGCCATTGAGGTGATTGCTGGAAGTCATAGTCCGAATCAATATCAAACCAATGGCAAGATTGCTCAGCATTATGGATTTTTAGCTTCCCGAGGCTCTGATTTTCATGATCCTGAAGAGAGTTATATTGACCTAGGCACATTACCTCATTTGCCAGATCATTTAACTCCAGTGTGGTCGCTTTTCCATTAACTGATTTCTCCTATTTGCTTAACTAGTTTTAATTACCCTTAAAGAATAAAGATCAAGATGTTTGCAGAACGCGTTCTCTCTGGCATGCGACCAACTGGTAGCTTGCACCTCGGCCATTATCATGGCGTTTTAAAGAATTGGGTTCGCTTGCAGTCAGAGTATCCCTGCTTTTTTTTCGTGGCAGACTGGCATGCTTTAACCACTCACTATGAAACTCCGGGTGTGATTGAGCAATCTGTATGGGACATGGTGATTGACTGGTTGGCTTGCGGTGTTGATCCAAACCAAGCTACTTTATTTATTCAGAGTAAAGTACCTGAGCATGCAGAACTATTTTTATTGCTATCGATGGGCACACCTTTGGGTTGGCTAGAGCGCGTGCCAACCTATAAAGATCAAATCGAAAAATTCAAAGAAAAAGATTTGCAGACCTACGGTTTCTTAGGCTACCCCTTGCTACAGGCTGCCGATATTTTGATGTATCGCGCACAATTTGTACCGGTAGGTGAAGACCAGGTTCCGCACGTTGAGATGACGCGTGAAGTAGCGCGCCGCTTTAACTACCTTTATGGTCGTGAGCCCGGCTTTGAAGAGAAGGCGCTAGAGGCGGTTAAAAAATTAGGTAGCAAGCGCGCCAAGATGTACGCTGAATTACGCGTTGCATTTCAGGAGCGGGGCGACGATGAGGCTTTGGAACAAGCCAAGGCTTTGCTTCAAGAGGCACAAAGCCTCTCAATGGCGGACCGCGAAAGACTGTTCGGATTCTTGGAAGGTGCCTGCAAAATTATTCTGCCTGAGCCGCAAGCCTTACTGACAACGGCATCACGTATGCCAGGGATTGATGGGCAGAAAATGTCCAAGTCTTACGGCAACATGATTGGTATTCGTGAAAATCCCGAGGATGTGATCAAGAAGATCAGGACGATGCCTACCGATCTAGCGCGAGTGCGAAGAACTGACCCGGGCGATCCTGCACGCTGTCCTGTATGGCAGTTGCATACGGTGTATTCCAATGAAGAAACCAAGACTTGGGTTCAAAAAGAATGTCAGTCAGCAGGTATCGGATGCCTGGAATGCAAACAACCGGTAATTGATGCCATTTTGGCTGAGCAGCAACCGATGTTTGAGCGCGCCCAAAAGTACTTGGATGATCCTAGCTTATTGCGCTCCATCATTGCGGATGGCGGTGATAAGGCGCGCAAGGTTGCTCAAGAAACCATGCGTGAGGTTCGCGAGTCTATGGGCCTAGCGTACGACTAAGTCTACCATTTGAGCTCAACGCACAATGTCATTGCAGACGCCTCTCTTTGGATAAGGCGTTTTGCTCCCTTCATTCCAAATGGTGGGGTGGCTCTAGATCTGGCTTGCGGGGCAGGTAGACATTCCGCATTGTTGGCTTCTCAAGGCCACACTGTTTTGGCTATTGACCGAGACATTTCTGTTTTAGGATACCTGAACGATGCCCTCATTCAAACTCAAGAGCTAGATCTGGAGGGTTCTGTCTGGCCCTTGCTAGGCAGGCAATTTTCCGGAATTGTGGTCACGAATTACCTTTACCGCCCATTTTTGGATGAATTGCCCAAAATGCTCTGCGAGGATGGGGTATTGATCTATGAAACCTTTGCAGATGGGAATGCCCAATTTGGCAAGCCCTCTAACCCCAATTTTTTACTAAAGCCCGGAGAATTGCTTGCCTTAGCAGGGCGATCAGGCTTGAAAGTGATTGCCTATGAGGATATTTACCTTGATCAACCTAAACCAGCTATGGTTCAGCGGATTTGTGCTGTAAAAGGCCATTTAAAAGGGTGCATTCCGTTACAATTTTGTGGTTAACATTCAGATAATTCAGACACATTCAGTGACTAATACAACACAATTCAAAGCTACTAAAAAGCCTATCGCAGGCAGCATGCCTGCGATTGTAACGCCAATGTTTGAGGATGGAAGTCTAGATTTTCCAGCCTTACGTGCATTGCTAGATTGGCATGTTGCCGAAGGTTCGGATGGCATTGTCATTGTTGGTACGAGCGGGGAATCTCCTACGGTGTCTGTTGAAGAGCATTGTGAGCTCATCAAGACGACAGTCGAGCATATTGCTGGACGCATTCCAGTGATTGCTGGCACGGGCGGAAATTCAACTACAGAGGCAATTGAGTTAACTCAGTTTGCTAAATCTGTTGGCGCTGATGCAAGCCTCCAAGTTGTTCCTTACTACAATAAGCCAACACAAGAGGGCATGTACACCCACTTCAAGAAAATTGCTGAGTCAGTCGACTTACCTGTGATTCTTTACAACGTTCCAGGCAGAACGGTTGCGGATCTTGCGGGTGAAACTACTGTACGCCTTGCAGGTGTTCCTGGAATCATCGGCATTAAAGATGCTACCGGAAGCATTGAGCGTGGCACTTTATTGTTAGCCGATCTCAAGCGCGCTGGCCATCAAGATTTTTCAGTATTTTCTGGTGATGATCTTAGTGCTGCGATGCTCATGCTCATGGGCGGTAAAGGCAACATTTCTGTAACTGCGAATATTGCCCCATGTCTCATGCATGAACTATGTCAGGTCGCGATGTCTGATGATGTAGTGAAGGCGCGCGCGATTCAATACCAATTGCTGGCTGTTCATAAAGCCATGTTTACCGAGGCTAATCCAATTCCTGTGAAATGGGCTTTGTGTGAAATGGGCAAAATCACCGCTGGAATTCGTTTACCTTTAACTCCTTTGAGCGTTGCTTTGCGCGAACCTTTGAAGACTGCAATGAAACAGGCTGGCTTACTATGATGAATTTGATGCAACTTCTGCGCCAACATTGCGCAATTTTACTGATTATTTCTTTGGCAAGCGTTTCATTACTTGGCTGTAAATCTGTCACGACAAGTGACACTGTGGATTACAAATCAGCTGGCGCAGTGCGTGGACCAAATTTGTCTTATCCGCCAGACCTCATTACGGCCCAAGCTGATCGCCGTTATATCGTTCAGGATGGTTCCGCCACCATGTCTGAATACAATGCCGCAGTTAAAAAATCTGTACAAACACGTAAGAATGTAATGACTGGCATTTCGGGTATGCGGATTGCTCGTGATGGTGAGCGTCGTTGGTTAGTTGTAGAAAAGCCAGCACCAGAACTCTATCCACAAATTAAAGATTTCTGGCAGGAAAATGGTTTCTTATTGGTGATTGACTCACCATCAACCGGCATTATGGAGACTGACTGGGCGGAGAATCGCGCCAAGATTTCACAAGACTTTATTCGCAATATTATTGGTGGCGCTTTAGATTCAATCTATGACACTGGTGAGCGAGATAAATATAAGACGCGTCTTGAGGTGAACAAGCCTGGAGAAACTGAGGTTTACATTACACAGCGTGGCGCCATTGAAAAATGTACAACAGATTCCACTGGTGCCTGTATCTCCACTATCTGGACTGCCCGTCCTAATGATCCTGAGTTAGAGGCCGCATTTTTGGTTCGCTTGATGGAGCGCTTGGGTATGACGCAAGAGATGGCTAAGGCTCAAGTTGCCACACCACTAGGCCCTAAGACTCCGAAAGCGAAGTTGGTTCAAGAGGGCGTCAATACTGCCCATATCGAAATGGCTGCTGGCTTTGATCGCGCCTGGCGTGATACTGGTCTTGCATTGGATCGATCGAACTTTACTGTTGAGGACCGTAATCGTGCGAACGGTGTTTACTATGTACGCTATGTCAATCCTAAAGATTTGGGGAATACAAAAGGATTCTTCACAAACCTCTTTAGTAGCAAGGATGATTCCAGCTTGAAGGCTAAGAAGTATCTTGTAGCGGTTAAATCAACTGGGGATAATTCTTCAAGTGTTTACGTTCAAGATGTTGACGGTAAACCGGAAAATACTGCGGCTGGTTTACAGCTCCTGACTTTACTTACAGAGCAGATGTCTCGTTAAGTTACTAGCTTTAAAATGCCAACCAATAAAAAAGCCGCTTTTCAGCGGCTTTTTTTCTTCAAGAAGAAGATTACTTCTTAGCGTCAGCAGCTGGGGCAGCTGGAGCGTCAGCAGCTGGAGCGGCTGGAGCAGCTGGAGCAGCTGGAGCAGCTTCTACAGGTTTTGCTTCTTCTTTTTTATCGCAAGCGGCCAAAGCGATTGCCAACATTGCTACGAGTGCGAGTGACTTCTTCATTTGTAATTCCCTCTTAAAAAATTATCATCAATAACCAGTTATTAATATGCAGAAAATACAGGGTTACCCCTTAGGTACTTTCCAGCGTTCATTATAACTATCTCAGAATCCAGCCTTAAAAAACCAACCAACCAGCCTCAAATGCCTCAAAAAGGCTGTTGCTTAACCCAACTTTTCCTACAGAGCCCTTAATTGTTTTTTGGCAGCAAGTGCACGCCAAACCTTCTTTATTGCGCTAGATTGCCCTGTCGTTACATCTTCGCCATTGCAATAAATCCTAGCGCCTAAGGCTAGGAGTCTTGTTTGGGGGTGTGGTTTCAGAGCTTGCTTGGCAAGCTGAATACTAAATTCTTCTGATGAAAGATTGTGTGCGGTCCCGTCAAAATAGGCCTGAGGTTTTGGTTCACTAAGATAGGCGATGCCAGGAAGGAATGAGTCTATGCGATCTAGTTTTAAGTCTTGTAATTTTACGGCCACCTGCTTAATCAGCTCTTCCGGAAGTTGCTCGGCCTGGTTAGTTGCTGTTTGCTTGGGGTCAGCAAAGCGTCTGTCTAACTCAGGAATATCTTCAAGTGATTCAGCTAGACGCCATAAGCTTTCTTGCAGGATTTCTTTATAGCTTTGAGCTCTGAATCCAACTGACCAAGTTTGACAACCACCATCTAAGGTAATGCCGTCATGAGCAACGTGAGGTGGTAGATACAGCATGTCACCCGGTTCTAGATCCCATTCTTGCTCGACCTTGAAGTTCTTTAGAATCTTCAGGGGTAGATCGGGGTTGAGGCTTAAATCTTTCTGTTCCGAAATACGCCAACGCCTGCGCCCCGACATCTGAATTAAAAAGACATCATGCGAATCGAAGTGTGGGCCAACGCCACCGCCGGGATCGGCAATGCTAATCATCAAATCATCTAGACGCGCATCCGGAATAAAGCGAAACCAAGAAAAAATTTTTGCTGCCGCAGGATGTCGCGCTTCCATTCCCTGAAGTAGTAGGGTCCAGTCAGGTGACTCAACTGAGGGGATAGATTTCCTTTTAAATGGACCATCTGCAAAAGTCCAAGGTTTTGCTTTGATTAATCTAGATTCAACCGCGTCATCACTTGATATTTTGAACAACTCTTCTACTGATATTGCACTTCCCAGTGGTTCACCCAATTTCTTGGCAAGCTCAAAGGCGGGAATAGCGCCGCGGACTAATAGCGGCTTTTTATGCCAATAGGTTTTCATGAACTGCTGGGGGCTGTTACCCCCCCCAGAAGAGCCCATGGGCGATCTAGCGGAAGGTTTTGGGGTGCCTGCGGCGGATCGTAGGGCTTGCTCAAGTAAAATGCAGTCATATAAGTAAAAAGCTATTTAAAACACAATGTTGAATGAATTACGCATGAAGATCGAAAAAAATACCGTTGTATCCCTGCGCTACAAATTAACCGATGCACAAAACAATATTATCGAAGAACCAGATTCTCCGATGGTATACCTGCATGGTGGATATGAGGGTACTTTTCCAAAGATTGAAACCTTATTGGATGGGCAGGATGTAGGCTATGAAGCTAGCATTCAGCTTGAGCCAAGTGAAGCCTTTGGTGAGTACGACCCCGAGTTATTAAAGATTGAGCCACGCGCACGTTTTCCAGAGTCTTTGGAAGTTGGGATGCAGTTTGAGGGCGCCCCTGATGTCGAAGAAGAGGGTGACTCCGGCGATGCTGATGAAGAGCCGCTGATTTACACCGTTACCGACGTCGCTGATAGTCAGGTAGTTTTAGATGGAAATCATCCTCTAGCTGGCATGGCTTTGAGATTTTGAGTGCAGGTAGAAGATATTCGTGCTGCTACTGATGAAGAGATTGAGAATCGCCATCCCGAGGGTGGAGAAGCATTTGCATTTGGAATGCCCGATGATGGTGATGATGAATTTACAGGAGACATTGCTAATTCTGGTGGCTCATCACCAACCCTGCACTAAATTACTCTTTAAGCCATTCTTTTAAGGAGCCCAAGTCACGCTTGGTGTCGCTTGATTCGCCAGCATCGGATGTTGGCGTATTACTTAATTTTACTAGCGCTTTTTCAAGCGCAGCAATTTTGGCTTATTGCTCTAGTGTGGCATCAATCAATCCCTTCAATGCCATGGAGACTGGATCATCTACATTTGGTGTGACACTATAAGCCGAGAAATATTCTTTAGCCTTGCTGTCCGGTGAACTCGCTTGGGGCAAATCTGGGTGCAAGATGCGCGCAGGTATGCCAACTGCAGTTGCTCCAGCAGGAATTTCTTTAAGTACCACAGCATTAGATCCAACGCGTGCACCATCACCTACGGTAAAGCCTCCGAGCACTTTAGCGCCTGCGCTAATGACAACGCCTTTACCTAAGGTAGAGTGACGCTTCACGCCTTTGTATAGAGAAGTTCCACCCAAGGTGACGCCTTGATAGATGGTGTAGTCATCGCCAATTTCTGTGGTCTCACCAATGACGATGCCTAGGCCGTGATCTAAAAATACCCGACGACCGATCTTCGCGCCAGGATGAATTTCAATGCCAGTAACAAAGCGAGCCAGCATCGACAGAAGTCGTGCAATCCATTTCAGATCTAAGTTCCATAAACCATGAGATACCTGGTGAATCCAAACAGCATGTAAGCCTGGATAGCAGGTGATGACCTCAATGCGATTTCTAGTGGCAGGGTCACGAACAATGATGGAGTCGACTTGGTCGAAAAACGAATTAAACATAAAGCGATTTTAACGGGTAAAGGCCAAATTTATTTTCTCAAGAGCATCTGCTTGGCAATCCCGCGTAGAAGATCGATCTCTTCCTTGTGGAGGCGAGCTCTTGCAAAGAGTGCTTGCAAACGGGGCATGAGCTTCTTAGGATTCGCGGGGTCAAGGTAGCCAATGGCCTCCAGCCCTTCACGCCAGTGCTCCAGCATAGCGGCAACAGCAGTAGGATCTGCATAGTCGACTGGCTCGGTATTCGAGTCTGAGGGCGAAGCCCCCAAACCACTAATCAGGGACTCTCTGAGCGTGAAGGCGCAAACCATCATGGCTTGAGCGAGATTCAATGAGGGGAGTGGGTTGACATCAAGCCACACCCGATGCGTACAAAGGGAGAGGTGGTGATTATCTAGACCAGTGCGCTCAGGGTCAAACAGGAGCGCAACCCGTTGATTACCCGCAATAGCGGCCTGAATGAGGGTGCGAGCATCTTGCCAATTCATTGCTGGTGGCCCGAATTCACGATCACGACTGGTTAAATCCAAGACCAGAGCGCAGTCTTTAACGGCGGATTCTGGGGGGTGGACTCTTGGCTGGATTCAAGGATATCGCTGGCACCGCTTGCCAAGGCGATGGCTTTCGGGCGCCTTGGCAACGCCCGCAATCTTTGGTGAAATGAGGCGCAGATCGCCAAACCCCATGGTTTTGAGTGCGCGAGCAGCTGAACCCACATTTCCAGGGTGGCTGGTTTCAACTAAAACCCAGCGTAACAACTGTGCCTGAGCGGTATTCATATCAAAAAGATTTCTTTAGGGGCTTGGGAGTTTAAATGGGCAATCGTTTAGAATCAGGGTGTTAGCTCCTTACTGTCCTGCAGTTTGCAATCTGGTGAGCTTGTTCTTATTTAATTTGTCCATCAATACTATGCATCCCATGTTAAATGTGGCCGTTAAGGCTGCCCGTCGTGCCGGAACCGTGATTAATAGGGCCTCTCTGAATTTAGAGCGGCTCCAGGTTGACCGCAAACAACATAATGACTTTGTAACTGAGGTGGACAGACAGGCTGAAGCGGCAATTATTGAAACGCTCAGCGAGGCTTATCCAACTCACGGCTTTTTGGCTGAAGAGACTGGTGCCCAAAATGCAGATGCTGAAAACGTATGGATCATCGATCCATTAGATGGCACAACGAACTTTATTCACGGTTTTCCGCAATATGCAGTTTCAATTGCATTGGCTGTTAATGGTGTAACTCAGCAGGCGGTGGTTTATGACCCAACTCGTGACGAACTCTTTACAGCCACTCGCGGTGCAGGTGCGTATTTAGATCGTCGGCGTTTGCGTGTTGCCACTCAAGATCGTTTGGCCAATTCTTTGCTGGGCACTGGCTTTCCATATCGTGAAGATCAAGACTTAGAAAAGTATCTAAAAATCTTTGGCGACATGTCACGTCAATGTGCCGGTCTTCGTCGCCCTGGCGCTGCATCACTAGATTTGGCGTATGTTGCAGCTGGTCGTTACGATGGATTTTTTGAGAGCGATCTTAAGCTATGGGATATGGCTGCAGGCGCTTTGTTGATCACTGAAGCTGGTGGACTCATCGGTAATTACCGTGGTGAAGAGGGATTCTTGCAAAGCGGTGAAGTGATGTGTGCAAATCCACGCATCTTCGCTCAGATGGTGCAGTGTCTATCTAAATATTCCACCTGTTAATTAGGTGGCAGTATTAAGTTTTGATCAGGTCGGCGTAACGTACGCCGACCTGATTGATCAGTAACGCGCTAGCGCGTGGTCTCCCGCTCTCAGGGTGATCTAAATCCCAGTCCGACAATACCCAGCGTTGCCATTCTTGGTCTAGAAGACGCTCTTGATGGTGCTTAGGCAGATGGGTATGTCCGTGAATTAATTGATTACCGGTCTGATCTCTCAGGACTGCAGCACAGGCCGCCAAGGTGACATCTGTTTTGGCTTGAGCCCCTGCAACAGAGAGTTGGATGGCGCGTTGATATTGAACGCCACTATTGCTACGTAAATGATTTGCAATTGCGCGACGCCAATTTAAAGGCAATCGTAGGAATAATTTTTGGATCCAGGGTTTTCGAACCCATCCGCGGAAAACTTGATATCCAATATCTGCAGTGCAAAGCGAATCGCCATGACACAGAACATAGTCAGAGCCAGCAATATTAATCTTGCTTGGATCAGCCAAGAGAGTCATGCCTGTCTTGCTTAAGAAATGCTTTCCAACTAAAAAGTCTCGATTGCCATGAAGGTAATAGGTTTTAACTTTTGTTGAGAGTGTTGCGAGCGCACGCTTCACTTCTTGTTGAAATGGGGAGTGCAGAGCAGCATCATCCCCAACCCAATACTCAAATAAATCCCCCAAGATAAATACAGCCTCTACCTTAGGGACATCTTTTTCACAAAAATCAAAGAATCGTTGCGCCGTCAACGGCATTGACGGCGTGAGATGCAAATCAGAAATGAGTAGCGCACTCGCGTATTGGGGAATCATTCCTCGAGAACACTTGCCTTTTCAATTACGACATCTTCTGCAGGAACGTCTTGGTGAAATCCGGCATTACCAGTTTTTACTTTGCGGATTGCATCAACTACATCAAGTCCGTCAGTGACTTTGCCAAAAACAGCATAACCCCAGCCTTGAGCATTTGGAGCTGTATGGTTCAAGAAGTCATTGTCATTTACGTTAATGAAAAATTGGGCTGTCGCGGAGTGTGGATCGCTAGTGCGAGCCATAGCTACTGTGCCACGTTCGTTCTTGAGGCCGTTGTTTGCTTCGTTCTCAATTTTGGCGCCCGATGATTTTTCTTTAAGGCCAGCAGTCATGCCGCCACCTTGAATCATGAAGTTATCGATCACGCGGTGAAAAATGGTGCTATCGTAGTGGCCGCTTTTCACATGCTGTAAAAAATTAGCAACGATCTTTGGTGTCTTAACGGCATCTAATGAGAGGGTGATGTCCACCCTTATTTGTTTTGAGCAGAACTTTAGCCATGATGAATTAACTTTCTGGTGAGTTGGTAGATAAAAACTGTAAAAATTATTTTGAGATTGGTGTAACTGGTGAGCTCACTTTTTTAGGTGGTTTCACTATTTCCATTAATGCTTTTGCGCGATTAGTGTACTGACGTTGATTCAGGACGGCATCTTTAGCTGCATTGTCATAGGCTTGTGCTGCAAGGCGAATATAGACTTCGCCCAAGTTTGCTGAAGCAACTGTATAGCTTGGACGCAATTTCAAGGCAAGCTCTAGATAATCCCGCGCTTCAATCCAGTTACCTTGGTTTGCCGCTAGTGCGGCTAAGTTGTTATAGGGCTCAGGTAACTCTGGAAATTGCTGAGTAATCTCAACCAAAGTTTTCTTGGCTGCTTCCCACTGTCGCATTTCAATCTGCATGCGTGTTTTTATGTATCGGAGCTGCACGTTGCCTGGAGTTTTCTTAAGGCGCTGATTAATTTGATCGATTGCCTCAGGATATTTCCTAGCCTTAATGAGCTTTTCGATATCCGACGGAACTCCATTTTTAGTCACTGGATCCGGTTCAATAATCAAAAAGGATAGAAATGGAACTGCTACAGAGTCGGAGAGCTCAGAGTTAAATTGATCGTACCCAGCATCATTGCCAGCAAGTCTTGGTGGGTCATTGGGACCATAAGATCCTAGATAGGGGGCTTGAGAGTCTTGAGCACTGGTAGAAGCGCTATTTAGGGCCTTAATTTCAGCATCCGCCAGCTGTTGTCCAGGTGTGCTGCAGCCTGTAAGGAGTAAAACGGCAAAAATAGTGCTCAAGCCACCCAAATGGGCTGGACGTAGTGAAAAAAGGTTAGCTGGCATAGGGGGTGGGGTGAAAAACTGGCTCATTCGATATACTCAGCGCTCAGTCTAACAAATTGGCGCTACTTGCCCACCTTTATAGCCCCTATGCTGCAAATCTATAACACTCTCAGTCGTTCTAAACAGGCATTTAAACCCATCGAGCCGGGTAAGGTGAAGATGTATGTCTGTGGAATGACTGTATATGACTTTTGTCATATTGGTCATGCTCGGGTGATGATTGTGTTTGATATGGTGGTGCGCTGGTTGCGAGCCAGTGGTTTTGAGGTTGTTTACATCCGCAATATCACCGATATTGACGACAAGATCATCAATCGCGCGATTGAGAATGGTGAGCCTATCGCTGCACTGACACAGCGTTTTATTGACGCTATGCATGCTGACTCAAATGAGTTAGGTTTGATGCATCCAGATCATGAGCCCCGCGCAACAGATTACATAACGCAAATGCAGGGGATTATTGGTTGCTTAATTGAAAAAGAATTGGCTTATCATGGCGAAGATGGTGATGTGAATTTCGCTGTTCGTTTATTTCCAGAATATGGACGCCTTTCCGGTAAATCCTTGGATGAACTGAATGCAGGTGAGCGAGTTGCCGTTGGCGGCGGAAAACGTGACCCACTGGATTTTGTTTTGTGGAAAAGTGCAAAAGCGGAGGAGCCTGCGGATACGCGTTGGAAATCTCTTTGGGGTGAAGGTCGACCTGGATGGCATATTGAATGCTCCGCTATGTCATGTGATTTGCTGGGCGAGCATTTTGATATCCATGGCGGCGGCGCTGATTTGCAATTTCCGCACCATGAGAATGAGATTGCTCAGAGCGAAGGCGCTTTATATGGTCAAGACCGTAAGGCCAGTGACCAACCGTTTGTAAATTATTGGATGCATAACGGGCATATTCGAGTGAATGAAGAAAAGATGTCCAAGTCATTGGGCAACTTCTTCTTAATCCGTGACGTGCTGAAAAATTTTGATCCCGAGGTTCTGCGTTTCTTTATGTTGCGCGCACACTATCGCAGCCCTATTAACTACAGTGATGCGCAACTCGAGGAGGCTCGCTCTGGCTTGATTCGGCTTTATACCGCCTTGGCTCAAGTTTTGGTTAGCAATAAGGCTGTAGACCCCCATTCGCCATGGGTGAGGCGCTTTGCTGATGCCATGAATGATGATTTCAACACGCCAGAAGCTATTGCGGCGCTCTTTGATTTAGCAAGCGAGGTTAATCGTGCCCAGGGTGATGAGAAGGTGCGATTGGCTAATACTCTCAAAGGGCTTGCTGGAACCCTTAATTTCTTGCAGCGTGACCCAACGGTATTTTTGCAAGAAGGATCTCGAGGAAGTGATGCCGGCTTATCTGCTACTGCAATTGAAGAGCAGATTGCAGCACGAGTCGCTGCAAAGCAAACCAAAGATTTTGCTAAGGCAGATTTAATTCGTAAAACACTATTGGAGCAGGGCGTAGTATTGGAAGATAAACCCGGCGGACTGACTGAATGGCGCAGAAGTTAATTGAAGATTATTTATTTTGAGTAAAACTGTAGAGCAAGTTATCGCTGAAGAAGTTGCCCCCGATTATTGGGAGCAGGCTTGTGCCGAACTAATGAAGCATGATCGCATTCTCAAAAAATTGATTTCCAAGCATGGCTCAGCCATTTTGAGAACGCGTGGTGATGCTTTCACAACCTTGGCAAGATCGATTGTTGGCCAACAAATTTCCGTGGCAGCAGCTCAGTCGGTTTGGAATAAGGTATTGCTCGCGGCTAAAAACAAAATAAACCCTAAAAATATCCTTGGCTTAAGTATTGAAGAATTGCGCGCAGCGGGCTTATCGGGTCGCAAGGTGGAATACATTCGCGATCTAGCCGATCATTTTGATTCTGGCCGTTTACATGCCAACCAGTGGAAAGACATGGAAGATGAGGCCATCATCAAGGAATTGTGTGATATTCGGGGAATTGGGCGCTGGACGGCTGAAATGTTCCTCATGTTTAATATGGTAAGGCCCAATATCCTCCCTTTGGACGATGCTGGTCTAATTAAGGCCATTTCCCTCAATTACTTCAGCGGAGAGCCTGTCAGTAGGCATGAGGCCCGTGAAGTAGCTGCAAATTGGGCCCCTTGGCGCACTGTAGCCACCTGGTATATGTGGAGAAGTCTCGACCCCATCCCCGTTGAATATTAAAATCAAGTTATGAAAACGACTTTCCTGGATTTTGAGCAGTCAATCGCTGAACTAGAGTCAAAGATTGAGGGGCTGCAATTTGTGCAAGATGAATCATCAGTAGACATCTCTGATGAGATCAAAACGCTTACCGAAAAAAGTCAGCAGCTGACTAAAGACGTTTATGCCAACCTCAGTCCGTGGCAAGTGTCGCAAGTGGCGCGTCATCCACAGCGTCCTTACACACTGGATTACGTGAGCGCATTGTTTACGGATTTTCATGAGCTTCATGGCGACCGTAATTTTGCAGATGATCAATCCATCATCACCGGTTTAGCCCGTTTTGAGAATCAGCCTTGCGTAGTTATTGGCCATCAAAAGGGTCGCGATACTAAAGAGCGTGCTTTAAGAAACTTTGGCATGAGTCGCCCCGAGGGTTACCGTAAAGCAAAGCGCGTTATGCGCTTGGCAGAAAAATTTAAGTTGCCCGTATTCACTTTTGTGGATACACCAGGTGCATTCCCAGGCATCGATGCGGAGGAGCGTAACCAGTCCGAAGCGATTGGTCATAACCTCTATGTTCAGGCTGAATTAGAGGTGCCAATCATCGCCACCATTATTGGTGAGGGTGGTTCTGGCGGTGCACTTGCAATTGCCATGGGCGATGTGGTCTTGATGTTACAAAACTCAACCTACTCTGTGATTTCACCGGAAGGCTGCGCATCCATTCTTTGGAAGACTGCTGACAAGGCTCCAGAGGCTGCCGAGCAATTGGGTCTGACTGCACAACGTTTAAAAGCAATCGGCTTGATCGATAAGATCGTCGCTGAGCCTACTGGTGGCGCACATCGCGATTACGAAACCATGATGAACAGTATGCGTAAAGCTTTGACTGAGTCACTCAAGACCTTTGATGGCATGAAAGTAGATGCGCTTCTTGAACGTCGTCATGAACGCTTGATGAGCTATGGCAAATTCAAGGAAATCGAAGCCAAGCCTTAAGGCAAAAGCCAGAGCAGCCAAACGTATTGGGCTTGCCATCAGCGGTGGGCTTGATTCGGTTGTGTTGCTTGATACGGTTTGCAAAGCTGTCCAGGCAAATGCAGCTAAAGAGCCAGTCGAGATTTGGGTTTTTCACATTCACCACGGTTTGCAAAAGCCTGCAGATCAATGGCTGGAGTTCTGTGAGAAGCTAGCCAAGAAGTATCAGATGCATTTTGATTTTCGTCTTTTGCATTTCACAGATCAATCCCAAGCCAATATCGAGGCTAGAGCAAGGGCAGAGCGCTATGACGCATTAACTGACCTATGCATTGATCATGGCATTGAAGACCTCCTACTAGCGCATCACCAAAATGATCAGGCAGAAACTGTGCTTTTGCAACTCTTACGAGGCTCTGGTGTAGCAGGCCTGTCTGGTATGCCACTCAATCGTGCCAATGCAAAAGATGCGAACACCGTTACTCTCTGGCGCCCGTTATTAAATCAAAGTAAGACTGAGCTAGAGGCCTATGCCAAAGAACATAAACTGAAATGGGTTGAAGATCCCAGCAATCAAAATACGCGTTATCGTCGTAATGCTCTTCGCAAAGACATCATTCCGAGGCTAGAGAAAATTCAGCCTGGTGTCATCGCTAACTTGGCACGCAGTGCAGATTTGTTAGCTCAATCCCAAGTGCTGCTCGATCGTTTGGCTGTGCAGGATGGTAAAAAAATACTTCAAACGAATCAATTAAAATTGGTGCCACTCCTAACTCTTGCTAGAGCAGATAAACCCGTTGCTAATAATTTGCTGCGCTATTGGCTCAAGATAAATGATCTGGCAATGCCATCCCTTGAGCGGCTTGAGTCCTGGTGGAAAGATCTCATGTCCGTAAAGCCGGATTCAAATCTAGAGTGGCAACATGATGGAGTCAGCATTTATTTGTGGCGTGGCATTTTGCAAGTGGCTAGGAGCAAAGTGGGGCAGTGGGTGTTTCAGGATTTACCTACAAAAGGGAGGTCGTTCGGCCTACCTGCGGATTGGGTTAAGCAAGCCCAAGCACGAGGCCTTATTGAGGAGAGACTGCGTCAGGGGGCAGAAAAGATCCAAATCAAGCCCAATACCCCACGCAAAACGCTCAAGAACCTCTTTCAGGAGTCCGATACGCCACCTTGGGAGCGTCAGGCGCCACTACTCTATATCAACGACCAGCTTGTGGCTGTAGCAGGGGTAGGGGTAAGCTACCCGCATTTAATTTCAGACGGGAAAAGGGTTTTGCCATGTTGGCAATTGTTTTAACTTAGTAAATCCCGCCTGATTCTTTTTGGTGGCGAATGGCATTGATGAGAATTGTATTTTTCGACCCTTCAAAGCTATATAAGGCGATATAGCCACTCTTTCCATGTGAGATTACCAGCTCTCTAAGATGGGTATCACACAGTCGTCCCAGAAGCGGATGCCTTGCTAGAATTTGTACGGCTTATTTAATTAATTCAATGGTGAGAAGTGCAGCACTTTTGTCATTTTCTATTAGATAGTCAGTGAGTCGCTCTAAATCATCAAGTGCTTGCGGTGCAAAAACAATCCTTACCAATTGCTAGCTTTCAATGTAGATTTTTTCCTGCGATACGGGTTTTCATTGCATCAAAAACTTTGTCGGAGTCATAGACCTTGCCATTCTTGATAACATGTTCGCGAGCAGTGTTGGCTTGCTGAATGAAGTTTCGGCGTATTTCTGCATTGATGCTGGCTTGCTTAATGGCCTCCACCATAAATGCATGCGGAGTCATACCCAGCTCTTTGGCTGCATTTGTAGCTTGTAGTTTTATTTCTTCGGTGAGCTTGAGGGAGGTTGTGCTAACAATACTCATAATAGTCTCCTGGTGTTACTTTAGTAACACCAATCCTATCGCTAGGCTAAGTTGCTGTCAATGCCCATCGTTTTGAACGATAAAAACCCTGTAAAATAAGCCCCTTTTAGACCCTAGGGAATGTAATTCCCTGTAAATAGACAATACGACGGTTTTTATGGCTCTTATCGTTCATAAGTATGGTGGCACCTCAATGGGCTCGGTTGAGCGCATTCAGAATGTCGCTAAACGCGTTGCCAAGTGGATGCGTGCAGGCCACCAGGTGGTGGTGGTGTCTTCAGCAATGTCTGGAGAAACCAATCGCTTGCTTAGTTTAGCAAAAGATATCAATCCTGATGCAAATCCTCGCGAACTTGATCAAATTGCCTCCACAGGCGAACAAGTAAGTTCTGGCTTATTGGCCTTGGCGTTGCTGCGTGAGGGTATTGATGCCGTCAGCTATGCAGGTTGGCAGGTGACAGTCCACACGGATTCTTCATTTACTAAGGCACGCATCAAGAGCATTGATGATAAGAAAATTCTAGCTGACCTCAATGCGGGACGTGCTGTAGTCGTTACTGGTTTCCAAGGTGTTGATCCGGATGGCAACATCACCACTTTAGGTCGTGGCGGCTCTGATACATCGGCTGTTGCGATGGCTGCAGCTCTTAAGGCAGAAGAGTGCTTGATCTACACCGACGTAGATGGTGTTTATACGACTGATCCACGCGTTTGCGAAGACGCGCGCCGACTAGACAAGATTACTTTTGAAGAAATGCTAGAGATGGCAAGTCTGGGTTCAAAGGTTTTGCAGATTCGTTCAGTTGAGTTTGCTGGTAAGTACAAAGTTAAAACCCGTGTTCTGTCATCGTTGACAGACCCATTGATGCCTTTAGACCTCGAGATGAAGTCGGGCACCTTGATTGCATTTGAAGAGGACAACACTATGGAAGCCGCAATTATTTCCGGCATCGCCTTTACGCGTGATGAAGCAAAAATTACCGTTCTTGGGGTTCCTGATCGCCCAGGTATTGCCTATCAAATTTTGGGTCCCATTGCGGATGCCAATATTGATGTGGACATCATTATTCAGAATCAATCGTTTGAAGGTAAAACAGACTTCACGTTTACAGTCCCACGCGCCGATTATCAAAAGGCCTTGGACTTGCTCAAGAACAACGTTCAAGCCCATATCGAAGCTAAAGAAATCACTGGTGATCCAAAGGTTTCTAAAGTGTCTGTGGTTGGCGTTGGTATGCGTTCCCATGTTGGCGTTGCTAGCAAGATGTTCCGTACATTATCGGAAGAGGGCATCAACATCCTGATGATCTCCACTAGCGAAATCAAGATTTCGGTTGTGATCGATGAGAAATACATGGAGTTGGCTGTTCGTGCTCTCCATAAGGCGTTTGAGTTAGACCAGAAGTAATAAATTGTATGAAAAACGCAGTAAATCCCTACAGTCAACGAAATCCGTTAAACTGTGGGGCGTTGTAAAGAGTATTAATACGGAGACGTGGCCGAGCTGGTCGAAGGCACTCCCCTGCTAAGGGAGCATCGGGGCTAAAACTCTGATCGGAGGTTCGAATCCTCTCGTCTCCGCCAAGTCAATAGGTATTACAAGGGTTTGTAGAGATGCAACACCTTTGTTACCAAAAGCGTTACAAAAAACCACCTTCAGGTGGTTTTTTGTTGGGTCGGTTCATTTTCGGGGCTTTTTTATTGCTGGCGCTCTATCAAGAAACTGCAGTCGCAGAATCACAATCACTTTTTCTTACTGGTTTTGCTTGCAG
Source organism: Polynucleobacter necessarius (assembly GCA_900095165.1). Classification (GTDB taxonomy): domain Bacteria; phylum Pseudomonadota; class Gammaproteobacteria; order Burkholderiales; family Burkholderiaceae; genus Polynucleobacter; species Polynucleobacter necessarius_J. Next base: position 517,260 of record LT606947.1, read on the forward strand.
GTTTGCTACTAGTTTTGATTGTCTTTTCAATTGAGCTAGTAGCATTACTCAAGTTTGTTTGAGTTACCTCGACTGCATGCTTAACCGCTTTTTGACTTGTTTCAAAAACGTTGGTAGCAGAAGCGATGGCTTGTTTCATAGCATTTACAACAGCATCGGATCCTGTCGGTGCATTCCTGGTCCAGTCTTCAACCAAAGCGTTAATTTTTTTCTGGCCAGCTTGCATCTCTTTTTCAGCAGACTTTGTAAAGCTGGCTTGAGTCTCATGGGCTAATTCATAAAGATGGCGACTATACGCCATAATTTTTTCGGCCATTGGCTGAACGGCTTCTGCTTGATGTGCGAGGAGTTGTTGTATGTCTTTCACTTCCAATGCTTTCTTGGCGCTACTCATACTTTCGCCGAGGCTTTGCTTGGCAATATGCATATTGAGCTCAACTAATTTCTCTATGCTTTGAAGTGCTTGATTAGTCAGTCCGCTCAAAGTCTCTAAATTTGCTTTTTGCGCTGCTGCAATCTGCTCTGGCGTTAGGTTCATTTCAATCCCTTTCTCGTGGATTCACTCATTGCTCACTATGAGCTTTATTTTGAGCTTGTCAATTGGGCACCATTTTACAGTATTTATGGTGCTGTGCAACATAAATGGCTGGATGACTAGAAACGACATATGAGGGCCTAAAAAAGCCTAAAATCAAGGATTCAATAAAAAAACTCCACATTTTCAATAAGTTGCCAATGAGATTGAAGCTAGACGGTTTAATAGCACCGTTATTCGTATTGATCTGGAGCACAGGCTTTGTGATTGCACGTTTAGCCATGCCTTATGTCGAGCCTGCCACATTCTTATTTTGGCGCTTTGCAGGTGTCTTGATGGCTATGGCATGCCTTGGTCTTGTGTGGAGAATAACTTGGCCAAGCTGGTCTCAAATGAAGCACATTGCGGTTGCTGGAATGTTATTGCAGTTTGGCTACTTGCTGGGAGTTTGGTTTGCTGTCCGCTTGGGAATGACGGCTGGTTTGATGGCGATCATTGTGGGTCTGCAGCCAATTGTGACGGCTTGGTTTGCAGCCTGGGTTTCTGAAAGGGTAACTGGCCGGCAGTGGATTGGCTTAGGTTTTGGCTTTGCTGGTGTGGCTTTAGTGGTAGCCGAAAAAATTGGTTTCGCCCATATTCCTTTGTTTAGCTATGTCCTCGCCTTTGGCGCCTTGCTTTCCATTACATTTGGCACCCTCTATCAGAAGAAATTCTGCCCAGTGTTTGATCTTCGCGCTGGCTCATCAATTCAGTTTGGTGTATCAGCAGTCCTCTGCTTTATTTGTATGCATTACTTCGAGTCCGGAATCATGGTGTGGAATGCTTTCGTTATTGGTGCATTGCTTTGGGCAATTTTTCCTTTATCCATCGGGTCGATTAGCTTGCTCTTTATGATGATTCGTAAAGGTGCGGCAACCAAGGTAACAAGCCTCTTGTATCTGACGCCACCAACCACTGCAGTCATGGCGTGGTTCCTATTTGATGAACCCTTTACTTTAATGATGGCAGGGGGCTTATTGCTCACTATGACGGGTGTTGTATTGGTGAATCGCGGAAAAACCAGTGCTGTCGCAACGATTGCGGAGTAAGGCTGCACTATAAGCAGGCATTTTTGCTGCCCAGGTGGCCAATAATTACTGCATAGAAGTAAAAGTTATTTATCATTCGGTATGTAAAAAGTTTTGGAAGGTATTTGGGAATGCATTTGAATCGATTTAGGCTCGTCGCTCTAGCTGTATTCATGTCATTTGGCGTAGCCGTTTCTTTTCAGGTAAGTGCAACCAATAAAGATTCCCAAACTACAAAGCAAGTCAAAACATCTGCAAAGGTCACCACTAAATCTGAGGTGAAGAAGCAGGCCAAAGCTGCTAAAAAGCCAAAAGTAGTTCGAACTGCAGTGACGCGATCTAGTCAACCCGTCGTCGAGACAAGACCTTCATTTGCAACTGCATTAGGATTGCGCGGCCAGCATGATGACCTCAGCTTGAAGTCCAGTGTTGCAATGGTGGTTAATCAAGATACCAAGGAGGTTTATTTCGAGAAGAACCCTTCTGTAAGCCTCCCGATTGCCTCCATCACGAAGTTGATGACCGCAATGGTGGTTTTCGACTCCAAATTACCCCTAGATGAAACCATTGTTATCAATGCGGATGACGTTCATATTTATAGAACTTCACGTCTTGCAGACGGCACCGTCTTAACGCGCGAGGAGGCCTTGTTATTGGCGTTGATGTCCTCTGAGAACCGCGCTGCATATACTCTAGGCCGAAATTACCCAGGCGGCATCCCAGCATTTGTAGATGCCATGAATCGCAAAGCTAAAGAGATTGGCATGACGCATTCTCATTTTGCAGACCCAACCGGGTTAATGAGTGAGAACGTCGCTTCGGCAGAAGATCTCACACGCATGTTGAGCGCTGCTTATCAGTACAAAATGATTCGTGAATTTTCTACTTGGCCAGATTTAACAATGATGATTGCAAAACGTCCGCAGAAGTTTTTAAACACCAATCGCCTTGTGCGCGCCGGTGACATGAATATTGGCCTTCAAAAAACGGGATTTATTAATGCGGCTGGTAAGTGCTTGGTTATGCAGGCTAGAGTAAATAACACGCCTTTACTCCTGGTTTTCTTGGACTCCGTTGGTACGCAGTCACGTTTTGCAGATGCAGTCAGGGTGCGTGACTGGTATGAACGGATGCCTTCAGGTGAGCCGCATGCAATTCGTCGCTTAATGTAAGAATTACATTCGCAAACGAAATTGAGTTTTAGGGGTTTGGATCGTTGACTTTGGGTTTGTAATCCATGCCCTTGGAAATCTGCAAAGCCGTATCTTGTAAAAGCTTCAACCAGTCAGCCTGAATGCGATCAGTAGGGGAGCTTAGTGACAGTCCTGCTACCAACTTTCCGCTGTCATCAAAAATCTCCGCAGCAACACAGCTCACGCCGAGTTCCAATTCTTCGTTATCACGAGCATGCCCTAATTTACGCACTTGATTGAGCTCCGAATCCAATTTTCCTAATTCAGCAATGCTATTCCTAGTGTGCCCAGCTAAACCAGTACGAGTGACATAGGCTCGAACTTGGCCTGGGTCATCACTTGCTAAAAATAATTTACCAACCGATGTGAGATGAAGCGGTGCGCGACCACCAATAGCGCGAACTACTTGCATACCAGAGCGCTCGCTATATGCACGATCGATGTAAACAATTTCATCGCCTTGGCGTACTGAAAGACGCGCTTCAACCAAATTCCCAAGCTCTAGCAATTTAAGGCCAAGACGATAGGTGCCTCCGTCGCCACGCTCAACTAAACGACAGGCAACTAGATCGTTTAGGATGCGATGCGCTGTAGAGGGGTGTAAATCCGTCTCCTCAGCTAGGTTTTTGAGACTGCTTGACTCTTCATGTGTTGCTAGGGCATCAAGCAAGTTCATCATGCGCTCTACTACCTGGATGGCTGTTTTGCCAGCCTCACCAGGTACTTTGGCTATTTTTTCGGATTTGCTTGTGGTCATGCTGTTAATTGTAGTGATTTTTAGCAAAATTGCACAATATGAAACGCTGTTTCAGTATCAAAAAGCGATTTTAGGGCATGCAAGTTACTTTTTAATGCAGCTGCGCACTCAGCAATTAGTTTTGGCCCTCGATAGATGAGGCCGCTATAGAGTTGAACTAGGCTAGCACCAGTATCCATTTTTTCTTCTGCATCCTTGCCAGACAGAATGCCGCCTACGCCAATAATTGGAATGGCATTACCCAAATACTGCTTAAGACTTCTAACTACTTCAGTGGAGGCAATGCGAACTGGGTATCCAGACAAACCGCCTGCCTCTTGACCAAATTCAAGCCCCTGTACTGCATCACGTGCAATCGTGGTATTCGTGGCGATGACCGCATCAATCTTAAATTCAAGCAAGAGATCGGCAATCAGCTTGATATCGCCTTGATCTAGGTCTGGCGCAATTTTTAAAAAGAGCGGCTTGCGCACACCGTGTTTATCGCTGAGTGCTTCACGGGCCAAATGAAGAGAGCCGAGTAAAGCGCGCAACATCTCATCACCTTGCAGGGCGCGTAAATTCTGTGTATTGGGGGAGGAGATATTGACGGTAATATAAGAGGCAACTTCATATACCGCTTCCATGGCTGTAACGTAATCGCTAGCAGCATTCTCGATTGGGGTGCTCGCATTCTTGCCGATATTTATACCAACGATGCCGCCATTTTGCCAATACGCAGAGCTTCGAACACGTTTGACGCACGCCTCGACACCATCATTATTAAAGCCCATGCGATTAATGATGGCCTGCGCTTGCGGTAAACGAAACATGCGGGGCTTTGGGTTGCCAGTCTGCGGCTTTGGTGTGACTGTGCCGATTTCTAAAAAACCGAAGCCTAATGAGGCGAGCGCATCAATATGTTTACCATCTTTATCTAGCCCGGCGGCAAGCCCAACTGGATTTGGAAAGGTGATGCCACATAATCCTCTGGGGTCGGCAGCGGGTTGCTCAACTAGGCAACGCAACAAACCCCAGCGCTGTGCACGATCAAGATTGCTCAGGGTAAGGGTATGCGCCTGCTCTGGGTCTAGAGAAAATAGCCAGGGGCGTAGAAGAGGGTAACTATCGATCATGGGTAGATATTATGGCCCAATGATAGGTTGCCAATGATCATCCATTAATTTTTCAATGGGTTTGAACTTGGCCTTATAGGACATTTTTTCACTATTCTCAATGTAGTAGCCGAGATAAAGATAGGGGAGATCTAGTTCTAAAGCCTGCTGAATTTGCCAAAGGATGCTAAAACTCCCGTAGCTAGCAGAGGTGTTGCTGGTATCAAAAAAGGTGTACACGGAAGAGATACCTTGATCAAAGATATCAATCACGCTCACCATCCGCAGTCGACCTGGATGAGGGTCATGTGGGCCATCACGAAATTCAACGATTCTAGAGTTCACTCGACTTTGCAATAAAAATTGCATGTATTGATCTTGGCTATCTTCACTGCCTTGATCCATATCGCCGCCGGAATGACGATTACTTTGGTAGGTTTGATAAAGCTGATAGTGCTCCTCTTGGTAGCCCAAATTGAGAACACGAATATCCAGTTCCGCATACTTTTTCCAGGAGCGTTTTTGACTGCGGTTAGGTGCGAACAGCTTTACTGGGATGCGAGTTGCTGTGCAGGCATTACATTCGTCGCAATAGGGGCGATACGTATATAGGCCGCTGCGACGAAAACCTGCATTGACAAGTTCGCCATACAAATCAGCATGAATTAAGTGAGAGGGTGTCGCTACCTGCGAGCGGGCGGTTCTGCCTGGCAGATAGCTGCAAGGATAGGGAGCTGTCGCATAGAACTGAAGCTCAGTTAAAAAGGGAGTTCTTTTAACTGGGTCATAGCCAGTGATGCAAAATTTCTTTATCAAAAGTCCAGGGTATCTTTATATTAGTTTGCTTTAGCGCGATTTGCAGATGAGTCAAAAATTCAAGCCGAGAAATCGGTTCGGCACCCAAAGAATCTAGGTGCGCAGTCTCTTGCTGACAGTCAATCATTTCAACTTCGTGTTGTCCGCACCAAGCAGCGAGAGCGGCCAAGGCAATTTTAGAGGCATCCGTTTGGTGGCTAAACATGGATTCTCCAAAAACCATTCCACCAAATGCAACGCAATAGAGACCACCAATCAATAGTCCACTCTCCTTCACCGCAATGCTGTGGGCATGCCCTTGTTCGTGGAGTTGTGTGTAGGCGTCCATGATTTCATGGGTGATCCATGTGCCATCTTGATCTTTTCTTCTAGCGGTTGCGCAAGAGCGAACGACTGCTCCAAAATCATCATCAACGCAGATAATTTTATGTGGATCCGTTAAAAAGTGTCGAATGGTTTTCTTGAGGGAATCGTGGCACTTGAAATTCTTGGGTTTTAATACCATTCGAGGATTTGGTGACCACCATAAGACTGACTGATTATCAGAGTACCAGGGGAATATTCCCATTCGGTACGCTCGAGCTAGCTGTCCTGGATAAATGCGCTCGCTAACGGCTATTAAGCCAGGAACGCTCGGATCGGGATCTGCGCAATCCATTGGGTTAGGAAATGCTTCCCGAGATCCCAGCCAGTTGATATTGCTCATGTGCTTACGATGTTAGATTTTTTCCGTTGGCAGAATTTCTCTGCCGCGAACACCAAACTCAAGACCTGAATCAAATACTCCTGCGGCGCGATCAGTAAAGAACCACTCTAGAGTTTGCTTCACTGTTGAAAAGGCAATCTCACTCCACGGAATATCCTGCTCATCGAATAGGGCAACTTCTAGACTCTCTTCGCCGGCTTGAAAATCAGGTGAAGTCATTGTGGCTAGATAGAATAAACGAACTTGCTCAGCATGTGGCACATTGAGTGGGGAATACAGTGAGCCAATCTCAACAATGGAGCCAGCCTCTTCCTTGGTTTCTCTAGTCGCTCCAACACTAGTACTTTCACCAAGCTCCATGAATCCAGCGGGAAGAGTCCAATATCCATGGCGGGGCTCAATAGCACGACGACACAATAAAACTTGCTTACCAAAAACAGGAATGCTACCCACCACATTGCGGGGATTGAAATAATGAATGCTTCCACAAGAATCACAGACATGACGTTCCCGCGAATCATCTTCAGGAATCTTGATGCTAATAGGCGCTGCGCAGTGCGAGCAAAACTTCATGTGGGCTTTCTAAAAATGAGCAGGGATGTGGCAACGTAGTGCATTGCTAAGCATAATCTCTTTTGCACTTCGAACATCTTCAATAGTCAGGTTTGCCTCATGGGCATTCCATTTTGGATCGTTCAATATGATTGATCGCATTACCCCCGGCAGTAGACCGGCTTTGACTGGTGGTGTCAGCCAACAATCACCGGACCTAATAAAGATGCTGCTTCTTCCGCCTTCGGTAACAAAGCCTTGTTCATTAATAAAAACAGCGTCAAAGTCGCCATGTTCTTCCGCTAATTTCCAGGCCTGGTCATAAACATCTCTGCTGCCAATCTTATGCCTCAATAAAATATTGCCCGAGTGAAGAATGGCTTTGCTAGGTTCGGGAAGAAGGTCGCTTGCCCAAAATATCTTTACCGACTCAGGTAGTGGGTTGATCGGCGAAATTTGATAGCTAGGTTTGCCTGAGTGATCTAAATCTAAACGCAATCGATAGTCGATACCCTTGGAGACACTTTCGCAGACACTCTCAATAGCCTTGCTTATGTCAATCATGGAGTGAGGAATGCCAAGCGCTAGCGCTGAATCAGACAAGCGCCCTAAGTGCAGCTGCAGATGTTGGGATTTACCTTGCCGAACTAAAATTGTTTCAAATAAGCCCAGCTCACTAGGGAGTTTGCTTAAGAATGCGGCCTTAATTTGGCATTCTTCTCACTCTTGAGAGGCTTCAGAATCAATCGTTATGCCAGCTCCGATGCCTAATGTAAATGGTGATGTATGTGAATCCTTATTGCGCTCGATTTCAAGCGTGCGAATAGGGGCGCTAAATGCAAAGTCGCCGCTAGGATCCATCCAGTCAAGTGCGCCGCAATAGTAGCAGCGATCCTGTGGTTCTAATTCTTGGATGATTTGCATACTACGTTTCTTTGGAGCTCCAGTTACGGAGCCACAAGGAAAGACGGCATTGAGTACATCACGCAACTCAATGCCCGGCTTTATCTCAGCCTGAACGGTTGATGTCATTTGCAATACATCACCGTACCTTGCAACCTCAAAGAGCTCTGGAGCAGTGACAGTTCCCGGTAGTGCTAATCGACTCAGATCGTTGCGCAATAAATCGACGATCATGACATTCTCCGCTTGATTTTTAGCATCTGCTGATAAGTGCTCTGCTGAATCTTTCAATGCACTAGCAGTGCCTTTCATGGGCATGGCTTTGAGGATATTGCCTTGTTTCTGAATAAATAATTCTGGGGATTGGGAGAGGATATAGTTCGAGTCATCCTCAATGTAGGCGCCAAATCTACCTGGCTGTCTATTTCTTAATCGTGCATACAGTGCGAGTGGGTCACCGTAGGCCTCCCCCGTAATCCGAAGGGTATGGTTAATTTGATAAGCGTCACCATTACGAATGTATTCTTGGATGGCCTCAATATCGGCGGTGAACTGTTTTTCATCAACGGAAAAATGAAGGCTGGCAACGCCTGCAACGTGAGATTCAGGCTCAAATTTTGAAACACGACTCTGAATGAGTGTATCAACACCTTCTTTGCTTAGACTCTCATGGGATTTAAACAACCAGGCCTGTATTAATGGATGGACTGTCTTCTTGGCATCCATTCGCCGATCAATTTTATGAATGTATAGACCCAATTCATAGGCAAATGCAGCAACAACATATTCACCCCGATGCAATGCTTCATTGATATCGCGAAGACATTGATCTACGGCAGCAACCGTTTCTGAATAGCTAGGCTGAGGGTAGATGTTCCAGCTCTGAAGTGGATTTTCGTAGAGGCGGCTACTAGGCTGGGCCTGAGTGCTCTGGGCGTCATCTAGCAAGATCATGCTTTTGACCGTCAGGGCTCAGATAGATCTGTGAAAATTACTTGAGAACAGTAGCCGATTCAATCGTGACTGTCTTACTGGGAACATCTGACATGCGCCCCATTTTTGGTGTCGAAGCAATCATTGTGGGAATTTTACGGATTGCATCAATGGTTTGCGTGCCAGAAATTACTTTACCGAAAACCGTGTAGCCATTACCCATGGCGTTTGGATAATTCAAGCCTTCATTGTCCTTAACGTTAATAAAGAACTGAGCTGTTGCGGAATCTGGATCGGACGTGCGAGCCATTGCAATGGTGTAGACGTTATTCTTGAGTCCATTTTGGGCTTCTGAAACTACCGGGGCGTTAGTAGGTTTTTGAGCCAAGTCTTGAGTAAAGCCGCCACCCTGAATCATGAAGCCATCAATCACACGGTGAAAAATGGTCCCGTTATAAAACCCGCTATTAACGTGGTTCAAAAAGTTGGCAGTCGATTTCGGTGCTTTTACAGAATCTAGCTCAACAACAAAATTACCCATCGTTGTTTTGAATTCCACTTTAGGGCCCGCAAAGCTTGCTGCGCTAGTAAATAAACTGGCAACCATGAATAGGGAGGCAATGATTTTGCGCATTGTGAATATCCTTAAAAATCTAGTAAAAATGGGGTAAATCTTATTGTATTGCTCAAAGTCCAGATGGTACTTGGCCCGCGTGTCGGTAAGACGCCTCTTCGAACATCCTGGGTCTATCTAGATAATCTAAAGCCCAGTCGATGGTATCGACTCCCCAAAACGCATGGCCATGGATCACTAGGGTTGGCGCGCCAAATGCACCATCTGCTTTTGCTTTCTCAGTATTCGCAATCAATTTTGCTTTTGTTTCAGGCGCATCTGGTTTTGGTGTATCTGCTGCCAAACCAAGGTATTGGCAGAATTCTGGCCAGGATAAATTAGGATCCTTGCCCTCAACCCAAACATATTCAAATGCGCGTTCAACCATTTCCCATTGAGCGTCTTGCTGAGCAAGTAGACGCTGTGCTGCTACAGTCAAAAAAGGGTGGTGATCCGGAAATTGAAATGGTAAGCCTAGCTTATCAGCAAGCCATACGCAGTATTGGTAAGTGTGTGGGCGCTTTGCCTCTACTTCACCAGGCCCACGATTATCGGTGGCTCGAAAGAGGCCGCCGAGCAAGATCGGAACTGGTTGAATATGTACACGCGTATCAAGGCGATGGCGCTGCTTGACATAGAAATACGAAAAAGGGGAGATGATGTCGTAATAAAAGGTCCCGGCAATTAGGGGTGCACTCTTTAGCTCTTGAATCATTTCTTATTCGATTCCTCATCTAACTTACGTAAGAAGGCCATCTTCTCAGCTATCTGACTTTCTAACCCTCGATCAACTGGCTCATACCAATGTGGCTCCGCCATTCCCTCTGGAAGATATGACTCTCCAGCAGCATAAGCATGTGGCTCATCATGAGCGTAGCGATATTCTTTGCCATGGCCTAACTCTTTCATGAGCTTGGTTGGGGCGTTTCGCAAATGATTCGGGACTGGCTTGCTTTGATCATTCGCAACATAGGCTCTAGCTGCGTTGTAGGCCTTGTAACTTGCATTACTTTTGGCGGCAATCGCTAAATACACAACTGCTTGTCCAAGCGCCAATTCACCCTCGGGCGAGCCTAGTCGCTCAAAAGTTTGTGCGGCATCATTTGCAAGTTGCATTGCTCTTGGATCGGCAAGACCAATATCTTCCCAAGCCATACGAATAATTCTGCGGGCGAGATAGCGCGGGTCTGCACCACCATCTAGCATTCGGCAAAACCAATACAGCGCTGCATCCGGATTAGAGCCACGTATCGATTTATGTAGGGCAGAAATTTGATCATAAAAGTGATCTCCGCCCTTATCAAAACGGCGGGCCTGAGTAGCTAAAGCGTTCTCAATGAACTTTTGATCAACATTTATGATCTTGGAGTTTGGGTTGGTAACTGCATTACGCACTTGTTCAACTAAATTGAGCAGTCGCCTAGCATCACCATCTGCATGGGAAATTAAGCTATCAATTGCATCAGCCTCGAAATCAATATCCGGCATTGCATACTCGCGTGCACGATCAAATAATTTCTTTAGCTCTGAAGGGCTCAAGGATTTGAGGATATAGACTTGTGCGCGCGAGAGTAGGGCTGAGTTCACCTCAAACGAGGGATTCTCGGTCGTTGCGCCTATAAATGTGAATAAGCCAGACTCAACATGCGGTAATAGAGCATCTTGTTGACTTTTATTAAAGCGATGAATCTCATCGACAAACAAAATAGTTTGTCTTCCATATTGAGACATGCTTTGTTGCGCTTGTTCAATAGCCTCTCGAATTTCTTTTACGCCCGCAAGTACAGCCGATATCGCGATGAACTCGCGATCAAAAGCTTTTGCAGAGAGTCTTGCTAGGGTGGTCTTGCCAACACCTGGTGGACCCCACAGAATCATTGAATGAGGCTTGCCTGAGGCAAAGGCTAAGTTGAGCGGCTTGCCCGCGGCAAGTAGATGCGTCTGCCCAATGACTTCTTCAATCGTTTTTGGGCGCAAGGCCTCGGCCAATGGAGGCGGAGGCGCTTGATCAAATAAATTGCCCATTGCTTCTGATTTAATTCTGTACAAACAAAATTACAAGAGCCGCCCAAATTAAGCAGCCGGCAGAAACCAATGTGAGTCGATTGCGCAAGCTTCTTCACTAGAGAAATAGTATTGGTAGGTTTCTTTATCAATATTGCGCTGGATAACTAAAGCGGATGCCAGGATTACCAACCCAACTGGAATATAAATGTGTAGCGCAACCCAGGCTACTAATGCTGGTATCACACCCCAAATCCAGGCGTTTCGATCTTTCCAGCGATCACCCGTGGGCGCTTTACCCAGTGTGTGCAAATTAGCACCCCAATGCAATGCTCCCATGAAAGCAGTAATCACAGCGCCATAACCAGCCAAGGATTCTGCACTTAAATAATTGAGTGGGGTTGGCGCCAACTGCACCATTAAGAGGAGACCCACAAATGGGATTAGGCCAGCGTAGGCTAATTTACGAACTATGGGTGGTAATGGGTTCACAAAAACTTCTTTAGTTAAATTGATTGATATTGAGTTGAATAATTACTGATCATAGGTATAGACGCCCCGCCCAGTCTTGCGACCAAGGTATCCAGCAGCGACCATCTCGCGCAACAGTGGGCAAGGTCGATACTTAGAGTCGCCGAAATTCTCAAAATAGACTTCCATCACCGCAAGGCAGGTATCTAGGCCAATTAAGTCAGCCAGGGCAAGAGGGCCAATCGGTTGATTGCAGCCTAACTTCATACCGGCATCAATATCCTCAGGGCTGGCGAGACCTTCGTGAAGAACGAAGAAGGCTTCATTAATCATCGGCAACAAAATGCGATTCACAACAAATCCAGGAGAGTTTTTAACGGTGATCGGTTCTTTGCCAATACGCTTAGCCATTTCAATGATAGCTGCGTGTATTGCATCAGAGGTTTGCAAGCCGCGAATCACTTCAACCAATGCCATCATTGGTGGCGGATTAAAAAAGTGCATGCCAATAAAGCGGCTTGGATTTGAATCCAAGGCGGCAAGCTTAGTAATGGAGAGTGAGGAGGTGTTCGTGGCAATAATGGTTTCTTTGCTAACGATTTCATCAACTTGTTTCAAAATCTTTTCTTTAACAGCTTGATTTTCGGTAGCAGCTTCAATCACTAATTGAAGACCCTTGAAGTCTGCATATGAAGTACTGGCTTTGATACGCTTTAATGCCGCATCCTTTCCTTCGGCCGCGAGGGTTTCCTTTTTAACAAGGCGATCCAAACTCTTGCTAATTTGATTCAAGCCACGCTCAACTGCTGCATCACTGATATCGACCATCACAACATCTAGCCCAGCAACTGCGCATACTTGCGCGATACCGTTGCCCATCGTACCTGCACCAATAACTCCGACCGATTGAATCTTCATGCTATTTCCTTTTTTGATACTGTGATGAACCAAATAATTGCTCTCTTGCTTTGTCATCATGCAAGGGCTTGCGTAATGCCGTTAATACCTCAACGCCACGCTTAACAGCAGAGCGCTCACCAGTCATTTCAAACCAACGCTTGAAATTGGGATACTCGTTGATATCGATGCCTTGATTCTTCCAATTACGCGTCCATGGGAATATCGCGATATCGGCTATGGAGTAACTCCTTCCAGCAATATGGAGATTATCTTTCAGTTGATGATCGATCACCCCATATAGGCGCTTGGCTTCATTAGTGTAGCGATTGATTGCGTACTCAATTTTTTCCGGTGCGTAGATCCGAAAGTGGTGGTTTTGATCTAAAAGTGGGCCCAAACCTCCCATTTGGAACATAAGCCATTGCAAGACCTCGTATTTAGCTCGAGTAGATTTGGGCAAAAATTTCCCTGTTTTGGTTGCTAGATAGAGCAGGATTGCCCCAGACTCAAAGAGATGGATCGGTTTGCCATCTGGGCCATCCGGATCTGTAATTGCTGGAATCTTATTATTTGGGCTAATTGCCAAGAAGTCAGGCTTGAACTGGTCGCCAGCACTAATATCAATCGGATTGGCAATCCAATCTTTGCCTAATTTATAGCCACATTCCTCGAGCATGATGTGCACCTTGTGCCCATTTGGCGTAGGCCAGCTATAAACATCAATGACATTATTTTTAGATTTACCTAGTGCCATTATCTTTCCTCAATTGCAGGGTTTGTAAACGCTCTAATGCTGCAGAAAGCGTTTTTTCTTCTTTAGCAAAACAAAAACGGATCACGCCTGACTCGACAGGCTTGGCATAAAAAGCAGAAACGGGAATAGCAGTTACGCCAACCTCGGTAGTCAGCCAGGAGCAAAAATCTGCTTCGTTCATCTGGGCTTGAGGGACGTTGAGCTTGGTGTAATTGACGCACTGAAAATAGGTTGCCGACGCTGGCAATAATTTGAAGTCAGTTTGCTCCAGTCCCTTGCTGAAGTAATCCCGCTTAGCTTGGTAAAAAGATGGCAAGCCTAAGTAATGATCTGCATTTTTGAGGTATTCCGCCAAACCATATTGCATTGGTGTGTTGACTGCAAATACATTGAACTGATGCACCTTGCGAAATTCTTTCATCATTGCTGCTGGTGCAGCTACATAACCTACCTTCCAGCCAGTCACGTGATAAGTTTTACCAAAGCTTGATACAACGAAACTTCGCGCCGCTAATTCAGGCTGGCTCGCAATACTGATATGGTTAAATCCATCAAACACCATGTGCTCATAGACTTCGTCACTCAAAATTAGCGCATTTGTACTTCTAACTAAACTAGCTAAGTGATCAAGATCAGATTTCTGCCACACCATACCGGTTGGATTGTGTGGCGTGTTGATGATGACGAGTCGCGTTTTTGGATTGATTGCTTTTGCAAGCTCATCCCAAAGAATCGAATATGACTTCACGCTTCCTTGATCATCGTAATTAGCAGTCAAAGATACGGCGATAGTTTTTCCACCAGCCAATTCAATTGATGGGCGATAGCTATCGTAGGCCGGCTCAATAATGACAATTTCATCGCCTAGACTGACGCAGGACAAAATCGCGGTGAAGATTGCTTGTGTGCCACCAGCAGTGATGGTGATATCTATGTCAGGATCGTAGTCATAACCATAGAGAGTGGAAATCTTTTGGGAAATACCTTGTCGTAACTCTGCAACCCCGATCATCGGCGGGTATTGATTGTGATCGGCCAGCATTGCTTCATTGACTTTGGATATGAGGCCTCGATCGCACGAAAAGTCTGGAAAGCCTTGGCCTAAGTTGATAGCTTTGTGATTTGCAGCAAGGGTGGACATCACCGTAAATACCGTTGTCCCTACCTCGGGTAGGCGACTGTGGAAGGCGGGGGTGTAGGGTGGGTTTTGGTCCATGCAGGCGGTTCAGGGCAAATAAAGTAGGTAATCGCTAGAATGGTAGAAATTCATATTCAAATTGTGCCATGCTGATCGTACTTTCACCCGCTAAATCCCTAGATTACAAAACCACTGCCAAGGTCAAAGCCCCGACTTTGCCAGAGTTTATTTCGGAATCGGCAAAGCTGATAGCTCAGCTAAAGAAGCTTTCACCACAAGAGGTCGCCAATCTCATGGGTTTATCAGACCAGTTAGCCGCTCTGAATGTAGGTCGCTATCGCGACTGGTCCAAGAAATTTACCGATGAAAATAGTAAGGCGGCTATTTACGCCTTTAATGGCGATGTCTATGATGGATTTGATGTGAAGACCCTTAATACCAAGGCCGTTGATTTTGCGCAGGACCATATTCGCATTCTTTCAGGCTTGTATGGCGCTTTGCGCCCCTTGGATTTAATGCAGCCATACCGCTTGGAGATGGGAACATCGCTTAAGAACGCCCGCGGAAAAGACTTGTATGCATTTTGGGGCGAGCGTGTGACTGATTCGCTGAAGAAGGTACTTGAGAAGCAAAAGAAGCCCGTGCTCCTCAATTTAGCCTCTGAGGAATATTTCAAGGTATTGCAGGCAAAGAACTTGGATTGCCCAGTGATATCTCCTGTATTCCAGGATGACAAGGACGGGAAATACAAAATTATTTCTTTTTATGCCAAGCAGGCTAGGGGTTTAATGGCACGCTACGTTGTTGAAAATCGCATTACTGATCCTCCGGATTTGAAGGGCTTTAATTTGGATGGCTACAAATATGTTGCTTCTGAATCAAAACCAGAAAAACCACTATTTAGACGTTCTGAAAGAAAGTAGGAGAGTGCACCATGGCTGTTCACCGCACTAAATCCTCGCAACGCGCTTCACCAGATGTAGAGCGCTTAGTGGCTGATGCCATCTCTTTGGCTGCCTCGGGTAGTCAAATAGAAGATCGTTTTTGGGAAGAGCGCTTAAATGTTCGTTTAATGCGCCTACTAAAAAGTCAAAATCAAAATGTGATTGATGTCGCACTAGATCAAACCTTCCGAATTAATACCGTAGCCTTCGAGGTGCTTGCCGATTCTGCTGAGACGCTTGCTGAATCACTTACTATGGAGCACGAGGGTCAAAGTTGGGACGTGTTGTTATTGGCTTTGCCAATTGTTGCCCACACACGCTATCAAATTCCCTCGGGCGCACTTCCAGTCAATATCGTTGAATCTACTGCCGCAGCATTACACAGCTCTATCACCTCCACGGATGCGCGTTTAGCAATTGTTCCTTGGCTTTATAGCATCGATCAAATGCCACACTCACATTGCCAAACTCGCTTGTTGACTGAGGCGCTGGCCACAGCCGCCATATCTTCAAGCGAAGTGAAGTTGGAGTTGCGTGAGATGTCAGAGACGATTGCTGTATTGGCGGATCCACGTTTCATCATTGCGGCTGTTGCCGCACCTTCAGGAACCCCGCTTTTCCGTTGGCAGGCTGAACCACCTACGCGACAAGAGCGGGGCGTCAGTCTGATTGGTTGGCAAAACACGATGCAAGAGCCAATTGCTTCGCTCTTACCGGGTTGTGAGTTTGCGCTCTTATTGCCAGAAGCCTACTTCATAAACTGCCGCTTGGCAGATAAACAAGTACGCCCCTTGAGCATTCGCGCTGGTGTCAATTTCCTTGAAAGCACACTTGGAGTTTTACCTGCAGGATTATCTTGTGTGGTGGGCGCATTTGGTGAGGAGCAGGCGGATGAGTACCGCATTTCATTTAGTTTGAAAGGCTCGTCCGAAGTGGTTTATGGTGTAATCTGGCCGCTCTACGATCGCGAGAGCGTTGCCAACGATGCTCTGAATGATCTATCTGATGATGAGAGTCCTATGAAGCGGATTGCAGATGCGCTGCATGATGCTGGTGTTGAAGATGTCTTTCGTCATGCAATGCTGTTTGATCCGGAGCTTTGCGACGATTGCGGAGCACCGCTCTTTCCTGATCGATCGGGAGATGCTGTTCATGCTGAATTGCCGGATGATGCCCCTACGCAGCAGCCTTTATTTCACTAGACAGAATTCATTTATCTGCAAAAGATGTCAATAAAAAAGCCGAGAAATTCTCGGCTTTTTTATTGATGCAAATGACTTTAGTTCTGAGTAAAGGGCTCTGAATTTGCAAACAAGTGTGGGAGCTTGCCTGTTTTCATTTCTGCAGTTTGGCAGAAATCAGCTAGACGAGTTCCAGACTTGATGTTAAACAACATTGCTTTGTTACCCAAAACCACAAGGTCATGTCCACTATTGCTATTCTTATAACGCAAGCTTCCTGGTAAGGAATTTTCGCGCTTCAAGTCAAACGTTTTAGATTCCCAAGTAATGCGAACCGTTTCTGTCGTGCCTGAAGTTTTGAATTGTTTGCTTTCGCTACAAGTCCAAGTGCTTACTTCTTCGCTCGCAATAGCAGATGCTGAACCTAAAAGGCCAGCGGTTGCTACGATGAGAAGAGATTTCTTCATGTAGTAATCCTTAAGAGAGAAGGCGCTTAACGCCAGCTTGTTCTTCAAGCAGTTCATTGAGAGTGTGGTTCATGCGCTCACGTGAGAACTCATCGATTTCCAAACCTTCAACCATTTTGTATTCACCGTTTTCGCAAACTACTGGATAGCCGTAGATTACTTCAGCGGGAATGCCATACTCACCCTTAGATGGAATTCCCATGGTGACCCACTTGCCATTTGTGCCGAGAACCCAGTCACGAATGTGATCGATTGCTGCGTTCGCTGCAGACGCTGCGGAAGAGAGACCGCGCGCTTCAATAATTGCTGCGCCACGTTTGCCAACTGTAGGAATGAAAGTATCTTTATTCCAGGCTGCATCGTTAATGCTATCTTTTACAGACTTGCCATCAATGGTTGCAAAACGATAGTCTGGGTACATGGTTGGGCTGTGGTTACCCCAAACAACCAATTTCTCAATATCAGCAACTGGCTTGTTTAACTTATTGGCCAATTGTGAAAGGGCACGGTTGTGATCTAAACGCAACATTGCTGTGAAGTTCTTCGCAGGAATATCTGGAGCAGATTTCATAGCGATGTAAGCATTTGTATTTGCTGGGTTACCTACAACTAATACCTTGACAGTCTTCTTCGCAACAGCATTCAAAGCTTTACCTTGAGCAGTAAAAATCTGCGCATTAGCTGAGAGCAAATCTCTGCGCTCCATACTTGGGCCACGTGGACGTGCGCCAACTAACAAAGCAACATCGATATCTTTGAATGCTGTCATTGGGTCAGAGTGAGCTGTCATGCCTGCTAATAATGGGAATGCGCAATCTTCCAATTCCATCATCACGCCAGTTAAGGCCTTTTGAGCTTTTTCATCTGGAATTTCTAGTAACTGGAGAATTACTGGCTGATCTTTGCCTAACAAGTCGCCGTTAGCGATGCGAAAGAGGAGGGAATATCCGATTTGACCGGCTGCACCAGTGACTGCAACACGCATTGGGGCTTTTGCCATTACTAATAACTCCAGTTGAGGTTAATTAATTGAAATCTTTTCTATTATCCATTCAAGTGTATGGACTTTCCATTTACACTGTCAATCATGTCTTATATAAGATATGAGATAAGCTAGAATTTTATCCAATAGAAGCTGTTCTGGAGTTAATTTGTCATTGATATCTGAACCCATAGCCTCATTTAGCCCGCTTTATGAGCAGATTAAAGCCATGATTCTGGCTAGTTTGCAAGCTTCCGAATGGTTGCCTGGTGACGCTATTCCCAGTGAAATCGAGCTTGCAGCCCGCTATGCCGTCAGTCAGGGAACTGTCCGCAAGGCCATTGATGAGTTAGCCGCCCAAAATCTGCTGGTGAGACGTCAAGGTAAGGGCACTTTTGTGGCAACTCACCAAGAGGAAGACTTTCAATACCGCTTTCTGCGCTTAGAGCCTGATTCTGGCGATAAGGTGCATCTTAAAAACCAGTTTTTAGCCTGCGAAATCAGGCAATCTGATGGCTATATCGCAAAGTTGCTTAAATTAAAGGCAGGCGACCCCGTTATTCGAATCGATCGCGTGCAAAGCTCTGCAGGGTGTCCGATCGTTTTTGAGGAGATTTGGCTACCAGAAGGTCGTTTTAAGGGTCTCACTCTAGATGCACTAAATGCATGGCCTGGCCCAATGTACGCTTTCTATGAGAGTGAGTACGCTACTCACATGGTGCGCGCTGAAGAAAAGATTAAGGCTGTTTTGGCCAATTCAGAGCTTGCTAGATACTTGGAAGTTTCAGAGGGCGCTGCATTACTCTCGGTTGAGCGTGTGGCTTTTACCTACGGGAATAAACCAGTAGAAATTCGTCACGCAAGGTATGACACTTCTGATCAGCACTACGAAAATAAATTGAACTAGGTAGTACACTCAAAAATCAGTAAAAATCACTATTTAACCCCTTTAAAAGCTAAAAAGTCCCCACCACCTTCAAGGTTTCCAATAGAATATGTTGCAATACAACAAAACCACACTGAACCTTCACCGAAAGATTGAGATTGCCCATGGTTGATGCACAGCAAAACGTAAAAAAAGATAGACCGGTTTATCGAAACATTGGTCTTGCCAAGTTGATTAAATATCGCCTTCCTTGGGCTGGGAAAGTATCCATTCTTCATCGTATTAGTGGGGCGGCATTGTTTTTAATGTTGCCATTTTTGCTCTACCTCTTGGATCAAAGTTTGGCATCTGAGATGAGTTACCAAAAGTTCCAAGACATTACAGGTCATGTTCTTGTAAAGATCATTCTGCTTGGATTAATCTGGTCTTTCTTGCACCATTTCTGCGCTGGTATCCGCTATCTCTTATTGGATCTTGAGATTGGTGTTGAAAAGGTTGATGCCAACCGCTCAGCGATATTTGTATTTTTCTTGGGTCTCGCTTTGACTGCGATTGTTGGCCTCAAACTATTTGGCTTGTACTAAGCACTTCTTTTTTAAGGAAATCGAATGCCTATTTATCAAATTGGACCTAAGCGCTTAGTTGTTGGAGCGCATTACGGCCTTAAAGAGTGGATTATTCAACGTGTAACCGCCATCGTGATGGTTGTTTTCACGATCGTTTTAGTTGTTGACTACTGCATCACCGGTAGCGCGACTTATGAAGGCTGGGCTGCCTTGTTTAGCAATCAGTTTATGAAGCTGTTGACGCTGCTGTTCTTCATTAGCTTGTTCTATCACGCTTGGATCGGTATCCGTGATATTTGGATGGATTACATCAAGCCAGTCAGCATTCGTTTAACACTTCAAGTGTTAACTGTTTTGTATCTCGTAGCCTGTGCGGCTTATGCCGTACAAATTTTGTGGAAAGTGTAATTCATGACTGCGATTAAAAAAGCATTGCCACGCCGCCGTTTCGACGCGGTGATTATTGGTGCAGGCGGTTCAGGTATGCGTGCTTCTTTGCAACTAGCAGAGGCTGGCCTGAACGTTGCTGTATTAACTAAAGTTTTCCCAACTCGCTCGCATACTGTTGCTGCACAGGGTGGTATCGGTGCATCACTGGGCAATATGAGCGAAGATAATTGGCACTATCACTTCTACGACACCATCAAAGGTTCCGACTGGTTGGGTGACCAAGACGTGATCGAATTTATGTGTCGCGAAGCTCCTAAAGCTGTTTATGAGCTCGAGCACTTTGGTATGCCATTTGACCGCAATCCTGATGGCACGATTTATCAGCGTCCATTCGGTGGCCACACTGCAAATTATGGTGAGAAGCCAGTGCAACGCGCTTGCGCTGCAGCTGACCGTACTGGTCATGCAATGTTGCACACTTTGTACCAACGTAACGTTCGCGCAAAAACAAACTTCTTCGTAGAGTGGTTAGCGCTAGACCTTATTCGTGATGATGCAGGCGATGTCGTTGGTGTAACTGCGCTCGAAATGGAAACAGGCCAGGTCTACATCCTTGAGGCCAAAGTTGTATTGATGGCTACTGGTGGTGCTGGTCGTATTTGGGACGCATCTACCAATGCATTTATTAATACTGGTGATGGTATGGGTCTTGCAGCACGTGCAGGTATTCCATTGGAAGATATGGAGTTCTGGCAATTCCACCCAACCGGCGTAGCTGGTGCAGGAGTATTGTTGACAGAAGGTTGCCGCGGCGAAGGTGGCATCTTGCGTAATAAAGATGGCGAGCGTTTCATGGAACGTTATGCGCCAACTTTGAAAGACTTAGCTCCACGTGATTTCGTATCACGCTCAATGGATCAAGAAATTAAAGAAGGGCGTGGTTGCGGTCCTAACGGCGATTATGTGGTTCTTGATTTGACTCACATCGGTGCCGAGACAATCATGAAACGTCTACCATCCGTATATGAGACCGGGATCAACTTTGCTAACGTTGACGTTACTAAAGAGCCAATCCCTGTTGTGCCAACTATTCACTACCAGATGGGCGGTATTCCTACCAATATCAACGGTCAAGTGGTTGTACCTGCTAACGGCAAACATAACGACATCGTTAATGGTTTGTATGCAATTGGTGAGTGTTCTTGCGTATCTGTTCACGGTGCTAATCGTTTGGGTACAAACTCATTGCTCGACTTATTGGTATTTGGTCGCGCAGCAGGTAATCACATTGTTGCAATGGATCTCAAGAATCGCGAATTCAAACCATTACCTGCAAATGCTGGTGAACAAACGATGGCTCGTATTGCAGCCCTTGATAATTCAACATCTGGCGAGTATGCGCAAGACGTTGCGAATGATATTCGCAAAACAATGCAGAAATTCGCTAGTGTATTCCGTAATCAAGAATTGATGGACGAAGGTGTTCGTCAAATGGCGAAGTTGACTGAGCGTGCTAAACATTTGTGGCTCAAAGATAAGTCAGAGATTTTCAACACAGCACGTATCGAAGCTTTGGAAATTGCCAATTTGATTGAAGCTGCAAATGCAACTATGATTTCTGCAGCTGCACGTAAAGAAAGTCGTGGCGCTCATTCGCACGATAATCATCCAAATCGCGATGACAACAACTGGATGAAGCATACGCTTTGGTATAGCGAAGGCAATCGCCTGGACTACAAGCCGGTTGTTCTGAAGCCATTGACGGTTGAGTCTTTCCCTCCTAAAGAACGTACTTTCTAAGCGAAGAGAAATTAAAAAATGAGTGATATTCGTATATTTGAAATTTACCGCTACGATCCAGATGTCGATGCTGCTCCACGCATGGAGCGTTATGAGCTTGAATTGACTGGTGAGCGTATGTTGCTGGATGCCTTGATTTCTTTAAAGAAACAAGATGAAACAATTTCATATCGTCGTTCATGTCGTGAAGGTGTTTGTGGCTCTGATGCTATGAACATCAACGGCAAGAATGGTTTGGCTTGCTTAACTAATATGTTGACCTTGCCTAAAGTAATCACATTGCGCCCATTGCCTGGCTTGCCAGTTGTGCGCGATTTGATTGTGGATATGACTTTGTTTTTCAAGCAATATTTGTCTATCAAGCCTTACCTAGTAAACGACAACCCAGCTCCAGAAAAAGAGCGTCTCCAGAGCCCTGAAGAGCGTGAAGAGTTGAATGGTTTATATGAGTGCATCTTGTGTGCATCATGCTCAACCTCTTGCCCATCTTTTTGGTGGAATCCAGATAAGTTCGTTGGTCCAGCTGGCTTGCTGCAGGCTTATCGCTTTATTGCCGATAATCGTGATGAAGAAACTGCCCAGCGTTTGGATAACTTGGAAGACCCATACCGCTTATTCCGCTGTCACACCATCATGAACTGCGTGGACGTATGCCCTAAGCATTTGAATCCGACCAAGGCAATTGGAAAGATCAAGGAGTTGATGGTACGCAGGGCAGTATGACCTTCACAAATGCAGAGTTATATCGCTTAAAGAGTGATGCCCGTAGAGGCTTGCTTGAAAACGATTTAATTCTGCAGCGTTTTTTTGAGCGTCATGGCGCTCAGCTGAATGCTGAAGATGGAAAAGTATTAACTCAGTTGCTGGCCTTAGAAGACAACGACCTGATGGATTTGCTAATTGGACGAAAGGATTCTGTGTCGGCGCTGGAAAAGGAATCGCAAGAAGCCCCATTTAGGGCGATCTTACAGAGGCTGAGACAGAAGTAATTCAGCATTTTGGTGCAACAGTGGTGCGGACGCATGATCAAATAGTGTATTAATCATCAATTTGAATGACTAAGGATTAGAAATGATTGAATCGGACATCAAAGCAAAATTATCGTTTTCGGACGGCACACCAGATATCGACTTGCCAATTTACAAAGGCACGATTGGTCCTGACGTAATTGATATTCGTAAGCTTTACGGTCAAACTGGAAAGTTCACCTACGATTCGGGTTTCCTGTCTACGGCCTCCTGTAATAGCAAAATTACTTATATCGATGGCGATAAAGGTGAGTTGCTCTACCGTGGCTACCCAATCGAAGACCTCGCACACAACTGTGACTTCTTGGAAGTTTGCTACCTGTTGCTGAACGGTGAGTTGCCAAACGCTAAGCAGAAAAAAGATTTTGAAGGGTTAGTCATGCATCACACGATGGTGCATGAGCAAATGCAACTCTTCTTGCGCGGTTTCCGTCGCGATGCACACCCTATGTCTGTATTAACTGGATTGGTTGGCGCGATGGCTGCTTTCTACCACGATGAGATTGATTGCAGCGAGCCGCATGCTCGTGAAGTTGCTCAGATTCGTTTGATTGCTAAGATGCCTGCCTTGGTTGCAATGGCTTACAAATATTCTGTAGGTCAACCATTTATCTACCCTGATAATTCTTTGTCATACACAGCGAATTTCATGCGCATGATGTTTGCAACTCCTTGCGAAGAGTACAAAGTCAATCCAGTATTGGTTCGTGCTCTAGATCGCATCTTCACTCTGCATGCTGATCATGAGCAAAATGCTTCTACTTCAACAGTGCGTTTGTGTGGCTCTTCTGGAACTAATCCATTTGCAGCAATCTCTGCTGGTATTGCTTGCTTATGGGGCCCAGCTCACGGCGGTGCTAATGAGGCTTGCTTACAGATGCTCAATGAAATTCAGGCAAATGGTGGGGTAGATAAGATTCATGAATTTATCGCACAAGTCAAAGACAAGAACTCTAGCGTTCGCTTGATGGGCTTTGGTCATCGTGTTTATAAGAACTTTGATCCACGTGCAAAACTCATGCGTGAAACATGTCATGAAGTATTGAAAGAAATGGGTCTCGAGAATGATCCATTATTCAAGTTGGCCATGACACTTGAGAAGATTGCATTAGAGGACGACTACTTCGTTAGCCGTAAGCTCTATCCAAACGTAGACTTCTACTCCGGAATTGTTCAGCGCGCTCTAGGCATCCCAACAGAAATGTTCACCTGCATCTTTGCTTTAGCAAGAACAGTAGGTTGGATTGCTCAATGGGAAGAAATGATTACTGATCCAGAGTACAAGATTGGTCGTCCACGTCAGTTATATGTTGGAGAAACTTCACGTAAGGTTCCTAACATTTCTGTACGTAAATAAAAGCTTTAGAGGGTTTACATGTCACGTACGCTTTACGACAAATTGTGGGATGACCATGTCGTCTATTCCGAACAAGATGGCACGGCCACGATTTATATAGATCGTCAGTTATTACACGAGGTGACAAGCCCTCAAGCTTTTGAAGGATTGAATTTAGCTGGCCGTCCAGTGTGGCGAATTTCTGCCAACCTGGCGGTTTCAGATCACAATGTTCCAACGACAGATCGCTCCGAAGGAATCACTGATCCGATTTCTAAATTACAAGTAGATACACTGGATCAAAATTGCGATGCCTTTGGCATTACTCAATACAAAATGAATGATCTCCGCCAAGGAATTGTTCACGTTATTGGGCCGGAGCAGGGTGCAACCTTGCCTGGAATGACAGTTGTCTGCGGTGATTCACATACAAGCACCCATGGTGCTTTTGGTGCGCTAGCATTTGGTATTGGCACATCCGAGGTGGAGCATGTGTTGGCCACCCAAACTTTGCTCATGAAAAAGAGTAAGAACATGTTGGTTAATGTGGATGGGCGCCTTCATCCAGGCTCTACCGCAAAAGATATCGTACTTGCTGTCATTGGCAAGATTGGTACTGCGGGTGGCACCGGTTACACGATCGAATTTGCAGGAGAAGCAATTCGCAATTTGTCCATGGAAGGGCGAATGACCCTTTGCAACATGGCAATTGAGGCGGGTGCTCGTGCTGGACTTGTAGCTGTTGATGAAACCACTATTGAATACATTCAAGGTAGGCCTTACGCGCCTAAAGGCGAGGCTATGCGCCATGCTTTGCAATATTGGCGTACCTTGCATTCCGATGCGGATGCCAAGCTTGACGCTGTAGTGAAGTTACGCGCTGAAGAGATTGCCCCTCAAGTAACCTGGGGCACATCACCAGAAATGGTTTTATCTATTAGCGACCGCGTTCCTGATCCTGAAAAAGAGCGTGATGCGAATAAACGTTCCACTATGGAGCGTGCCCTTGAGTACATGGGGTTGGTTCCAAATACGCCATTAAGCAATATTTCAATTGATAAAGTATTTATCGGATCCTGCACTAACAGTCGCATTGAAGATATTCGTGCTGCTGCTAAGGTGGTTGATCGCCTCGGTAAGAAAGTTGCTGCCAACGTAAAATTGGCTATGGTGGTTCCAGGCTCAGGCTTGGTAAAAGTTCAAGCCGAACGTGAAGGTTTAGATCGTGTATTTAAGGCCGCTGGCTTTGAATGGCGTGAACCTGGTTGCTCTATGTGTTTAGCAATGAATGCTGATCGCCTTGAACCAGGCGAGCGCTGTGCATCGACATCTAACCGCAATTTTGAAGGGCGCCAAGGTAATGGCGGAAGAACGCATTTAGTAAGTCCGGCAATGGCAGCTGCTGCTGCGATTGAAGGTCACTTTGTTGATGTTCGTAAGATTTCTTAAGGGATTACAGTGTTTAAATGGTCTTCTTTCACAATGATTAAAAAATTAACTATCGTTGCTATTGCAGGAGTCGTACTCTCCGCTTGTAGCAATATGATGGAAGGTCTTGGTAAAGATATGCAAACTATGGGTAACTCTATGGGGGGGCAATTCCGCCAATACCAACCAATCCCAAACTAAAGGGAAAGATGTTGTTGTGACGCCAGTGAAATAAGCTCACAGTCAATATTCAACAGAAGATCATCATGGAAAAATTTACGGTATACAAAGGCTTGGTTGCTCCGCTTAATCGTGAGAACGTAGATACCGATGCCATCATTCCGAAGCAATTCTTAAAATCAATTAAGAAAACGGGTTTTGGCCAAAATTTGTTTGATGAATGGCGCTACTTGGACCATGGCGAGCCCGGTCAGGATTGCAGCTCTCGCCCAATTAATTCAGATTTTGTTTTAAATCAGCCACGCTATAAAGATGCTGGTATTTTGCTAGCCCGCAAGAACTTTGGCTGCGGTAGCTCCCGTGAGCACGCGCCTTGGGCTTTGGACCAGTATGGCTTTAGAGCGGTTATTGCCCCTAGTTTTGCAGACATCTTTTACAACAATTGCTTTAAAAATGGTCTTCTGCCGATTGTTCTCTCAGAGATACAGGTAGACCATTTATTTAATGAAACCTTGGCTTTTAGTGGCTATCAGCTTACTATTGACCTGGAAGCACAGCAAGTTATTACCCCTGATGGTACGGCTTATAGCTTTGATGTGGCACCATTCAGAAAGCATTGCCTGCTGAACGGCTTAGACGATATTGGCTTAACCCTGCAACATGCAGATAAAATCAAGGCTTATGAAGCTGAGCGCATCCTCAAGATGCCTTGGCTTGCGACACAACTGCCGTAGTTTTATAGAGTTAAAGGACTTTCATGAAAATTGCAGTCCTACCGGGCGATGGTATCGGCCCGGAAATCGTTGCTGAAGCCGTTAAGGTATTAAACGCGCTTGGCCCTAAATTCGACCTGGAGACCGCCCCAGTTGGCGGTGCCGCTTATAATGTGGCCGGTCATCCGTTGCCGCCTGCAACATTAGAGCTTGCTAAAAAAGCAAACGCCATTTTGTTCGGCGCGGTAGGTGACTGGAAGTATGACATTTTAGCTCGTGAACTTCGTCCTGAACAGGCCATCTTAGGTTTACGTAAGCATTTGGAGTTGTTTGCCAATTTTAGGTCTGCAATTTGTTATGACGAATTAACTGCTGCTTCTAGCCTCAAGCCTGAAATCGTTAGTGGCTTAGACATATTGATTATTCGCGAGCTGAATGGCGATATCTATTTTGGTCAGCCGCGCGGAATTCGTGCTTCTGAACTTCCTTTGTTTAAGGGTGCACGTGAAGGCTACGACATGATGCATTACAGCGAGCCAGAAGTAGAGCGCATTGGTCGTGTTGCTTTTGAAGCTGCTCGCAAGCGTGGCAAGAAAGTATGTAGCGTTGATAAGGCTAATGTTCTTGAAACTTCACAGTTGTGGCGTGATGTCATGATTCGTGTTGGTAAAGATTACCCAGATGTTGAGTTATCGCATATGTATGTTGATAACGCTGCAATGCAATTGGTCAAAGCACCAAAGGCGTTTGATGTCGTTGTGACTGGTAATTTATTTGGCGATATTATTTCTGATGAAGCCTCAATGTTGACTGGATCAATTGGTATGTTGCCATCAGCCTCGTTGGATAAAAACAATAAAGGCCTGTATGAGCCAAGCCATGGCTCTGCGCCAGATATCGCTGGAAAAGGTATTGCTAATCCATTGGCAACTATTCTTTCTGTTGCCATGATGTTGCGCTACTCATTGGGCATGCCGTCTGAGGCTGATCGTATCGAAGCTGCAGTTCAACAGGTCTTATCCCAAGGCTTGCGTACTGCTGACATTTATACCGAAGGCACGAAAAAAGTTTCTACCATTGAAATGGGCGATGCTGTAGTTGCCGCTCTTTCAAAATAACGCATCACCTTACATAAATATACTCAATAGATCATTCATCATGGCAAATACAAAAACTCCATTAGTAGGCTTAGTTGGCTGGCGCGGTATGGTTGGTAGCGTTCTCATGGAGAGAATGCTTGCTGAGAAGGATTTTGATCTTATTGAGCCTGTATTTTTTAGTACTAGCCAGGCTGGCGGTGAAGTGCCGCTCTTGAATGGTAAGGCAGTTACTAAGAGCGAAAATACTTTGCTAGATGCGAATGACGTCAAGGCACTCTCACGTTGCGACATTATTTTGACTTGTCAGAGCGGTGACTATACCAATGAGATTTTCCCTAAGCTACGCGCCGCTGGTTGGCAAGGTCACTGGATTGATGCGGCTAGTGCATTGCGCATGAAAGAAAATGCTGTTCTAGTTTTAGATCCTGTAAATCGTCCAGTGATTGATAGGGCATTGGCTGCTGGTGGAAAAAACTGGATTGGTAGTAACTGTACAGTGAGCTTAATGATAATGGCTATGGGTGGCCTAGTTAAGGCCGACATGGTTGAGTGGATTAGCGCCATGACTTATCAGGCAGCCTCCGGAGCTGGCGCACAAAATATGCGCGAATTACTTTTGCAAATGGGTGCTTTGCGTGACAGCGTTGCTACAGAGTTGGCTGACCCATCTTCTTGGATTTTAGATATCGATCGCAAGATTACTGAGACTTTGCGCTCACCTGATTTTCCGAAGAAAAATTTCCGCAATACAGCTTTGGCTGGCAGCTTGATTCCTTGGATTGATGTTTCTGTTGAGAATGGCCAAACCAAAGAAGAGTGGAAAGGCGGCGCAGAGTTTAATAAGATCTTAGGCCGTCCTGCATTTAGAACTCCTGGAAGCATTCCCATTGATGGCTTGTGCGTTCGTGTTGGTGCGATGCGTTGCCACTCACAAGGCCTCACAGTCAAACTCAAAAAAGATATTCCATTAAAAGAAATCGAAGCTATTTTGGCTAACGATAACCAGTGGGTTAAGGTCATTCCCAATGATCGCGAAACTACTGAGCGTGAATTGTCACCAGCTGCAATTAGCGGTACATTGACAGTGCCTATTGGCCGTCTCCATAAGATGGCTATGGGTCCTGAATACCTTGGTGCTTTTACTGTTGGCGACCAACTCTTGTGGGGTGCTGCAGAGCCATTACGCCGCATGCTCCGCATCTTGCTAGAGCACTAATGTTCAGGTTTAACCAAATTCAATTTGCAAAAGCGCTTTTCTTAGTTTGGCTAAGTTGGTCATGTGCTGCAGGAGCCATTTCTCTTGGCTCCCCAAAACTACTCTCTAGACCTGGAGAACCACTCAAAGTAGAGTTCCCGATTCGAGTTACTGCAGATGAACAATCCGCACTCTCGAGTTTGAATGTTGCGATTGCGAACAAGGCATCCTACGATCGTTTGGGGATATCTCAAAAGATTCTCACCCTGAATCCTCAAGCGATGATTTATCGCAATCAACAAGAGCAGTTAATGGTCTTGTTGGAGACGGTTGAATCAGTGCCAATGACAGATGATCCATTCTTGGATGTATTGGTCACGCTGAATTGGTCAGCAGGAAGTCTCACCAAAACCTACACATTGCTACTGGGCGATGCACAAAAAATTCTGGTCAGACCCGGTCAAACGCTTTCTGAAATTGCAGTCCAATTAGCACCGCAAATGCATGGTGCGACGTTAGATCAAACGATGATGGCTTTGTTTAAAGCCAACCCTGATGCATTTGCTAGCGGTAGCATTAATCGTCTAGAGGCTGGCGTTGAACTCAATCAGCCCAATAAAGCTTTATTGCGCTCAATTAGCCCTGCTGAGGTTCAGCAGTTTGTCGCTGAATCTAACGCCCAGTGGTTATCCGAGCGCGAAGCAAAGGGTGGGGCGCAGGGCTCAAGTACGCCAAATAATGCTGCTGAAGTCCCAGCCAAAGATCGACTCAAAATTGGATCGAGTGCTGAAGGCAACTCTGAAGAGCGTCGTCATACGGAAGATCTGGTTGCGCAAGAGAAAGTACTTGAGCAGACAAAAGTACGTGTTGCCGAACTTGAAAAGAATATTGCCGATTTACAGCGCCTACTTGACCAGGCTAAGGGCAAGTCATCCACAAAAAATGATGGTTCTTTTGGTTTGGGTGGATTTGCTCCGGCGATCTTTGCATTGGTATTAATGGGTCTTACTGGTCTTCTGCTGTTGTTGTTGGCCAAAAATGCCCGTCGTTCTGAAATGCGCAATTTATCAGGCGAAATTCCTAAAGTTGTTTCAACTACTAAGGAGCATCATCCAACTCACGGTGCAATGCCGGATCGTGCAAAAGCGCTATTCGCAGGAATTGATCTTGATTTAACGTCTGTTAAGAAATCTACCCAGCTTCCAGCTGCAGAGGTCAATCCACTTGCTGATGCGCTTCGTGTGAAGCTAAATCTAGCTCGGGCTTACATCACCATAGAAGATTTTTCAGCTGCTAAGAAGTCGCTTCAAGAGATTGTCCACATTGGCAGTTCAATTGATCCTGCAATTACGATCGAGGCTCAGGGATTATTGACTGAGCTATCGCACAGAAATTCTTAAGCAGTACTATGCGCATCGCCCTAGGCCTTCAATATGATGGTAGCTCTTACTCAGGATGGCAGTCTCAAGTAAACCAGAGCACGATTCAAGATGAATTAGAGAAGGCGATTTCTGCATTTGTTGGTATTGATGCGGTGAAATCCAATCCTATTCGTGTAATCACTGCTGGTAGGACGGATACAGGTGTTCATGCTTTAGGTCAGGTTGTTCACTTTGATGTTGAGGTCGAGCGAGAAAGCTGGTCATGGGTAAGGGGTGTTAACACTTTCTTGCCAGAGTCAATTGTGGTTAATTGGGCTCAAGCCGTTCCTGAACAATTTAGTGCGCGGTATTCTGCTCATGAACGAACTTATATTTATGCATTGCATGCTGGTCCATGCCGCTCACCAATGACAGCAGATCGCGCGGGTTATGTCATGCTTCCAGTTGATCGTTGGTTTGATATTGGTTCCATGAGAGAGGCTGCCAAATGTTTGATTGGTGAGCATGATTTCACATCATTCCGATCTTCAGAGTGCCAAAGCAAGATCCCAGTAAAAACGATGTATTCCATCGAGATTTTCTCGAATGAGCCTTGGCTGTATTTTAGGATTAAAGGAAATGCGTTTTTGCATCATATGGTGCGCAATTTGGTGGGAAGTTTTATCCAAATTGGAGTTGGCAAACAAAAATCAGAATGGATGGCTGAGGTATTAGCGGCAAAAGACCGCAGCATTGCGGCGCCTACGTTTTCACCGGCTGGACTCTATTTGGTTCAAATTGCCTATCCGGACGAGTTTCAGATCCCCAAACCCTGGCTTGCAAATTCTTGGTTACCCAAGGTGGTATTCGCCTAAGCAGGCCTTTATTTGCTCTAGGCCTTATCATTTTCATTATGGGCTTACTTACCAATTCTCCAGGTCGTACCAGGGTCAAAATCTGCGGTCTCAAGACGCCTGCTGATGTGGATGCTGCTGTTGCTGCTGGTGTGGATGCTGTTGGCTTTGTTTTCTATCCGTCCAGCCCTAGGGCAGTAACACCCAATATTGCGGCTGCATTGATTTCCAGGCTTCCGGCAGGGGTTGATGCTGTCGGTTTAGTCGTAAACGCCACAGATGCTGAATTTGAGGCTATTAGGGCAGCCGCCTCCATCACCTTATGGCAGTTTCATGGTGATGAGTCTCCTGAGGAGTGTGAGCGCCTGGCTGCGGGTCAGCCATGGATGAAGGCTGCACGGGTTGGCCCCGGCTTCGCGTTTGATGATTTTTCCCTACAATATAGGCATGCAAACGCCTTTTTGCTAGATGCTCTTGTTGAGGGTTACGGCGGAGGGGGCGTTCCTTTTGATTGGTCAGGAATTCCACAAGCATGGATAAATGCAAACGCGCCTCAGGTCGTTTTGAGTGGTGGATTGAGCGTTCACAACGTGGGCGAAGCTATTGCTCGTTTGCATCCTTGCGCGGTTGACGTCTCTAGTGGCGTTGAAATCAGCAAGGGTGTAAAAGATCACGCCTTGATGAAGCGGTTTATTGAGGCAGTGCGAGCCGCAGATGCAAGCACATCAACCTAATTATTTGTTGTAACTAATCAAAAGAGGTATTTATGTACGATAAACCAGATGCACGAGGGCACTTCGGTCCTTACGGTGGCGTATTTGTTTCTGAGACACTCATGTTCGCTTTGGATGAACTCAAAGCAGCTTACGCAAAATACCAGCACGATCCTGAATTCTTAGAAGAGTTTCATTACGAACTTAAGCATTTTGTCGGTCGTCCGTCACCGGTTTATCACGCCAAGCGTTGGAGTGAGATGTTGGGTGGCGCGCAGATCTATCTCAAGCGCGAAGATTTAAATCACACAGGCGCGCACAAAATTAATAACGTGATTGGTCAGGCGATGCTGGCTAAGCGTATGGGTAAGCCACGCATCATTGCTGAAACGGGAGCAGGGCAGCATGGCGTTGCTACTGCAACTATTTGCGCACGATTTGGTTTAGATTGCACTGTGTATCAAGGATCTGTTGACGTAGCGCGTCAAGCTCAAAACGTATTTCGTATGAAATTGCTTGGTGCAAAAGTAGTGCCTGTTGAATCAGGAACGAAAACTCTCAAAGATGCACTCAATGAGGCAATGCGAGATTGGGTTACCAATGTGGAAGATACATTCTACATCATTGGTACTGTGGCAGGTCCTCACCCATATCCGATGATGGTACGAGATTTTCAGAGCGTGATCGGTGAAGAGTGCAAGGTGCAGATGCCTGAAATGACTGGGCGTCAGCCAGACTATGTCATGGCATGCGTTGGCGGCGGCTCTAATGCTATGGGTATTTTCTATCCCTACATTGATTACCCAGAAGTTAAATTAGTTGGTGTTGAAGCTGCAGGCCATGGATTAAATAGTGGCCTTCACTCCGCAGCACTTTGTGTTGGTAAACCAGGTGTATTGCACGGCAATCGCACGTATTTATTGCAAGATGAGAATGGTCAGATTTCTGAAACTCACTCTGTTTCTGCTGGTATGGACTATCCCGGAGTTGGGCCTGAGCATGCTTGGTTAAAAGATTCAGGCCGTGCTAACTATGTGGCGGTGACGGATGAAGAAGCCCTTAAGGCATTCCATGATTGCTGTCGTATCGAAGGCATCATTCCTGCTTTAGAGTCCTCACATGCAATTGCATATGCTTGCAAATTAGCACCAACTCTTTCTAAAGATAAAACAATCCTGGTGAATCTATCTGGTCGCGGTGATAAAGATATGCATACCGTTGCACAAGCTACTGGCTTCGAAGGTTAAGTCGAAGTCATTCACGAACTCATATAAAAAATAATAATTATGAATTGCCATGTCTAAAATTACAGCACTCTTTAATGAACTAAAAGCCTCTGGCAAGAAGGGGCTCATTCCTTTTATTATTGCTGGTGACCCAGATCCAAAGTTCACTGTTGAGTTAATGCATGCGTTGGTTCGCGGTGGTGCAAACGTCATTGAGCTCGGCGTTCCTTTTTCTGATCCGATGGCAGATGGACCAGTGATTCAGCGTTCATCCGAGAGGGCGCTGACACAAGGCGTTACTTTGCATGGTTGCTTAGACATGGTGAAAGAATTTCGGAAGCTCGATGCCAATACTCCGGTTGTTTTGATGGGCTACGCCAACCCTGTTGAGCAAATGGGGACAGAGCGCTTTGCAACTGAAGCCAAAGCCGCCGGTGTTGATGGCGTTCTTGTCGTGGACTATCCTCTGGAGGAGTGTGAGGATTTTGCTTCTCGCATGAAGATTGCTGGCGTTGACCCAATTTTCCTATTAGCACCCACTTCATCGCCAGAACGCATAAAGGATGGAGCCAAAATAGCTTCTGGTTATATCTATTACGTGTCCATGCGCGGTGTAACTGGAGCATCCCACCTCAACACCCAGGATGTCGCCAGCATCATTCCCAAGATCCGTGAAGCCACCCCAATCCCGATTGCAGTCGGTTTTGGCATTAATGATGCTGAAAGTGCCCGTGCAGTATCAAAAACAGCGGATGCGGTGGTAATTGGCAGTCGAATTATTCGACTTTTGGAGGATTCTGGCCCTGGCCAGGCGGTACAATCACTTGAAACCTTCATACGTGAAATTCGCATCGCTTTAGATAGTTAATGCACTGGATAGTTAAAAACTGATGAGCTGGATCGATAAATTACTGCCCCCACAAATCCAACATACGGATCCCGCTAACCGCAAATCCGTTCCTGAGGGACTTTGGGTTAAGTGCCCCAGCTGTGAGACTGTTCTTTACAGCACCGATATTGAAGCTAATTTGTCGGTTTGCCCTAAATGTAGTCACCATATGCGCATTGGCGCGCGTTTACGTTTGGACAGCCTGTTGGATGAAAAAGGTCGCTATGAGATTGGCGCCGATATCTATCCAACTGACCCACTGAAATTTAAAGATTCCAAGAAATACCCAGATCGCATTAAAGAGGCGAATGATGCCTCTGGTGAGTCTGAGGCCTTAATCGTTCTTGGTGGCAAGATTGAAACGATTCCTGTAGTGGCTGCCTGTTTCGAGTTCCAATATATGGGTGGCTCGATGGGTTCAGTTGTTGGTGAACGTTTTGCTCGTGGCGTTCAAGAGGCCATTGCTAAAAAGTGCGCTTTTATTTGTGTCACTGCAACTGGTGGCGCTCGCATGCAAGAAAGCTTGCTCTCCCTGTTTCAGATGGCAAAGACGAACTCTATGTTGACCCTGCTGTCTAAAAAAGGTCTGCCATATATCAGCGTTTTGACCGATCCAACAATGGGTGGGATTTCTGCTAGCTTCGCCTTTATGGGTGATGTGGTGATGGCTGAACCAAAGGCCTTGATTGGTTTTGCTGGTCCACGTGTTATTGAGCAAACTGTTCGTGAAAAATTACCAGAAGGCTTTCAGCGTTCTGAGTTTTTGATGCAAAAGGGTGGCATTGACATGATTGTGGATCGTCGCCAAATGCGCAGTGAAATTGCCCGACTGCTAGCTCTACTCCAGCAGCTTCCTGAGCCTGCGATTGCGGGTAGCGCTGCTGTATAAAGCACTTGAGTTCCGCACACCAACCCCCCATTCTTTTTTCTAGCCTAGCGGCTTGGCTTAGTCACCTCGAAACAGCTCACCCTGTCGGTATTGATATGGGTCTTGACCGTATCAATCGCGTCAAAGCTGCTCTGGGACTTCATTTCGAATGCCCGGTCATTACAGTGGCCGGCACTAATGGCAAGGGTTCAACTTGCGCTTATCTCGAAAGCATTTTGTTGGCATCTGGCTATAAGGTAGGTTGCCATATGTCCCCACACTTGCTCAACTTTAACGAGCGCGCTCGAGTAAATGGGGATGAAGCAAAAGATGATCTTTTGCTAGAGCATTTTGCTACCGTTGAAAAAGCTCGAGTCAGCCTAGTGGATGCTCCAACCCTAACGTATTTTGAATTCACCACTTTGGCAATCATACACTTATTTAGCAAATCGAATTTAGATGCCGTAGTGCTTGAGGTTGGTATGGGTGGGCGCCTAGATGCTGTCAATATTATTGATGCAGATTGTGCGATTGTTACTAGCATTGATATCGATCACGCTGATTTTCTCGGTGGAACTCGCGAGGCTATTGGGCGCGAAAAGGTGGGAATTTTTCGTGCTGGAGCTATTGCAGTATGTGGCGATCCTGTGCCGCCCCAATCTCTTATTGATTATGCTGAAAAACTGGGTTGTGACTTGTGGTTACAGGGCCGCGACTACAACTTTCTGGGAGATAAACAGCAGTGGAGTTGGGCGGGGCGTCAAAAACGCTTTAGCGGCCTTGATTGCCCTGCTTTGCGTGGTGCCAACCAAATTCTCAATGCCTCTGCCGTGATTGCAGCTCTCATGGCATTGCATCAACATCTACCAGTCAGCGCTCAAGATATTCGCAATGGATTTGCACTAGTAGAGCTACCCGGTCGATTCCAAGTGCTTCCTGGTCAACCCACTGTTGTTTTGGATGTGGCGCACAATCCCCATGCTGCTGCCACGCTGGGGCAGGGTCTTGAGAAAATGGGTTATCACCCCTATACCTATGCTATTTTTGGGGCAATGGCGGATAAGGATATCGCCGGAGTGATTAAACCCTTATTGGATAGCGTCGATTTTTGGTTTTGCACTGATTTACCGACTCCACGCGCCGCTACTGCTAAAGCCATATCCGAGAGGTTGGTAGAGCTTGGTGTGGCTGTTAAAAATGGGGAGGATGGCGGTATCGAATGCTTCCCAGATCCTGCTGCAGCGTATCAAAAAGCCCTTTCTAAGGCTGGCGAGGGTGATAGAATTGTCATCTTCGGATCCTTCTATACCGTTGCCGGCGTAATGGCATATCGAAACAACCAGGCGCACTGATCCATGATTCGTTTACCTAAGCTTTTTAAGCGAAACCCTGTGGCTGAAGACCTTGACCGAGGTTCAGTAAGGGGTCGTACCGTCAGTAAATTAGCTCCCCGCAGTTTTCAGCGTGCTCAAGAGAGTGAAGAGCTTGCACTTACCGAAGATCCTGAACAGCAACGTGCCCGCCACCGTCTGATTGGAGCGGCTGTATTGGTATTGATTGCAGTTGTAGGTCTACCTCGTATCTTGGATAATAAACCAAAGTCTGTAAATAATGACATTGCTGTGAATATCGTTACTAGCCTTCCAACACCCAATGCTGCAATGCCTGCTAACGATGAAAAAGCTAAGCCGGTTGCAGCAGTTGAACAGCCTGCAAAAGAAAAAGAAGTTGTAGTTGCGCCAACGCCTGAAACAAAACCCGAAGTCAAGGCCGATGCTAAACCAGCGCTTTCTGCATCTAAAATAAACTCTATTGGTCTAGCCGCTGGTGAAGAGGTGGTTGCTGCGCCAAATACGGCTACTAAAGCAAAAACTGAAGAGCTTCCTAAAAAAGCAGGTTCTGGTAAGTATGTTATTCAGATTGGCGCGTTTGCTTCCGAAGATCGCGCTAAGGGCTGGATTGCGAAGATGAAGGATCAGAAAATTCCAAATTACGTCATAAATAAGACCGGCACTGATGGCGCCAAATTGTATGTGTTGAGAGCCGGGCCTTTTGTCGACAAGGATGCAGCCGAAACTGCCGAGAAAAAAGTCAAAGCCATGGGTCTATCTCCAAGGCTAGTTGAGGTTGGAGCGCCTTAATGGAATATTTATCCACCTTGAAGCTAACCACGGTGGATTACTTCACCTTGGTAGTGCTATTGGTTTCTGCTTTAGTGGGTATTTCACGAGGCCTGTTTAAAGAAGTTTTGGCACTTGCATCTTGGTTTGTTGCTGCCTGGATTGCTTATCACTATACCAACTATCTTTTCGTTGAATGGTTATCGACCTTTCATATGGATAAATTGCTTAGTCTAGGTGTGAGCTTCCTGATTCTCTTTATTTTGACTTTGATTATTTGCGGCTTAGTCGGCAATGTAATTCAAAAGATCATCTTGTCTGCCGGGCTCAGCATGACAGACCGTTTCTTGGGTCTTATTTTTGGTCTAGCGCGTGGCGGTTTAGTGGTTATTGTGATGGCCACATTAGCAGCCTTGACCCCAATACCCCAAAGTATGGCTTGGCAAAAAGCGATTACTCGTCCAGCCATTGATATGGCAACTGGTTTAATTAAAAATTGGCTACCAGCCGATTGGGCAAAACAATTGGGTGATGCAATGCCTAAAATTACACCTACCGTTACACCTTCATTAACAATAGGGATCTAGGCTTATGTGCGGCGTCGTTGGAACAGTTTCCCACTCCCCAGTTAATCAACTAATATACGACGCTTTGTTGCTCTTGCAACATCGCGGTCAAGATGCTGCCGGCATGGCAACGATGAATGGCAATTCATTCACGATGCATAAGGCCAATGGTTTAGTGCGAGATGTATTTAGAACTCGCAACATGCGCAGTTTGTTAGGTAATGCCGGCATTGGTCAGGTGCGTTATCCAACTGCTGGCTCTGCTAACAGTGAAGAAGAAGCGCAACCGTTTTACGTTAGCGCGCCATACGGAATTATTTTGGCACATAACGGCAACCTCACCAATGCAGCAAGCCTGCGTGTCGAGATGGCCTACCGCGACCGTCGCCACATTAATACTAGTTCTGATACAGAAGTTCTGCTTAATGTGCTGGCTGACGAACTTCAAAAGAAAACTAATAGCGCCGCATTGGATGAGGGCGCCATGTTTAATGCTGTTACTGAGGTAACTAAGCGCGTTAAGGGTTCTTATGCTGTTGTGTCTTTGATAGCTGGTTATGGCTTGTTGGCATTCCGCGATCCGTTTGGCATTCGTCCTTTGTGTATTGGACGTATTGATACACCCAAAGGGCCGGAGTGGATGATTGCCTCCGAGTCAGTTGCCCTTGACGGTCTTGGCTTTACTTTTGTCCGCAATGTCAATCCGGGCGAAGCAATTTATATTGATTTAGATGGTAATTTTTACTCACGTCAATGTGTCGCTGATGCAGTGCTGACACCTTGTATTTTTGAATACGTTTACATGGCTCGTCCTGATTCGACGATTGATGGTGTTACTGTTTACAACGTGCGTATGCGCATGGGTGATTACCTCGCCAAAAAAATTCGTAAAGAAACAATTCCGGGTGAGATTGATGTTGTGATGCCGATTCCGGACTCTAGTCGTCCAGCAGCAATGCAGGTTGCCAAACGTCTAGGCGTTGATTACCGCGAAGGCTTCTTTAAAAATCGCTATATCGGCAGAACCTTCATCATGCCTGGTCAGGCCGTGCGCAAAAAGTCAGTTCGTCAGAAGCTGAATGCCATGCGTATTGAGTTCAAAGATAAGACAGTATTGATTGTGGATGACTCAATTGTTCGTGGCACAACTTCATTTGAGATTGTGCAGATGGCGCGTGAGTCTGGTGCCAAGAAAGTCATTTTTGCTTCTGCAGCGCCCCCTGTGCGTTTCCCGAATGTATACGGTATTGATATGCCAACTCGAAGCGAGTTAGTTGCTTATGGCCGCACTGATGAAGAGATCAATAAGATGATCGGCGCCGATCAGTTGATCTACCAAAGCGTTGAAGATATGAAGCAGGCAGCCAAGGATATCAATCCCGATATTCAGCACTTTGAGGCTTCTTGCTTCGATGGTCACTACATTACTGGCGATATCAATGAATCCTATTTGGATGCTTTAGAGGCGGCGCGCAATACCTCCGAGGCTAAGGCTGACCGTCAGCGTGACTCTAGCGACTTTGCACACTCGCAACTACATTTGCATTTGGCTACAGAAGACTAAAAACAACGATCGAGTTCCTCAGGCATGCGTGTCTGAGGCAATTCTGTAATTCGGTGTCAAAATAGCGGTATGAAGAGTAAAACTACCCGCAAAAAACCTGATTTTTCGAAACTTGCGCTTGAAACCTTAGCGGTTCGCGCCGGAACTCGTCGTACCGCTGAATATCAAGAGCATTCAGAGGCGATGTTCCTGACCTCTAGCTTTTGCTTTGATAGTGCTGAATTGACTGCCGATGGTTTTGCTCATGCAGATCAAGGTTTCATTTATTCGCGTTTCACTAATCCCACAGTCAGCATGTTTCAGGATCGTCTTGCCGCCTTAGAGGGTGGCGAAGCGTGCATTGCAACATCCTCTGGAATGGCTGCTATTTTGACAATGGCAATGTCCCATCTGCAGGCAAGTGACCATGTGGTTTGCTCTCGCTCTGTATTTGGTGCCACCATCCAATTATTTAGCAATATTTTGGGGCGCTTTGGTATCACCACTACTTATGTAGATTTGGCTGATACCCAGGCTTGGCAGAACGCCGCTCAAGAAAACACCAAACTGTTTTATCTGGAAACACCTTCCAATCCATTAACTGAAATTGCAGACATCAAAGCTATTTCTAAGATCGCAAAGAAGGCGAAGGCACTGTTCGCGGTCGATAACTGCTTCTGCACGCCAGCTTTACAAAGACCGCTAGCCTTGGGTGCTGATGTAGTCATTCATTCGGCAACCAAGTATTTGGATGGTCAGGGCAGGGTAGTTGGCGGCGCCATTGTGGGTGGCAATGATTTCATAATGGGTAAAGTATTTCCGTATGTAAGAACTGCCGGACCAACACTTTCAGCTTTTAATGCTTGGGTGTTCTTAAAAGGTTTAGAGACTCTGGAGTTGCGTATGAAACAGCAGAGTCAGAACGCCTTAGAAATTGCTCAATGGCTAGAAAAGCAGCCAGGGGTAGAGCGTGTCTATCATCCTGGCCTGAAGTCACATCCACAGCATGCTCTAGCTAAGCGCCAACAAAAAGCGGGGGGCGCCATCTTGTCTTTCGTCCTGAAGGGCGGCAAGAAGGCTGCATTCAAACTCATCAATCAAACCAAGCTTTGCTCTATTACCGCAAATTTAGGTGATACTCGCACAACAATTACGCATCCTGCAACTACGACTCACTGTCGTGTAAGTCCAGAGGCACGTAAGGCTGCAGGTATTACTGACGACTTAGTGCGCATTGCCGTTGGGTTGGAGAATGTAGTTGATTTAAAGAATGATCTCGTTGGCGGGCTGAAGAAGTAATTTCCTAGGCGCCAATTGAAGGTTGGATCTTAAATGAGCTTTACTGACAGGCAAACTCAATGACGCGGTTGCTCTAAGTAATACCGCACTTATCGATGCACGTGCTTGGATGAAATTCTAGTAAGTGCTTCCCCTGTATTTAAGTGTTATTTTAGTGATCAACAAAGCGTCGTGGATCATTAATAGGTCGAAATGGCATGATATGAATTTGCTTGCCGTCGAGCTCAACATGCATTTGACCCCCGGGCTCCATGCGCAGCCTTTTTACCTCGGCAGAAGAGGCTTCCCATTCAATAGTGTTTTCACCGTTTTGAATTCTAAATTGGATCACTGCTATTTGACCAAGATTGCTTATCTTTTCAACTATCGCTGGCACGCTGGCAACGGTTGGGGCGTTATGTATGCTTAAGCCACTCGCGTCTTAGGTGGAATCTTCCCTTTGTCAGCAACATTAAAAACTTTTTCGCAGCCATCCCAGCTTAATCTGCCGGCATCAAAGACGCCATGAAACATATTGCTGATGCCAACCAATTCAGCAACCCGTGAATTTCTAGGTTTTTGAAACAGCGTTTGTGGCGCTGCTGTCTGTAGGCTAATACTTTGATCTATTACCGTAATTCGATCGGCCAATAAATCTGTCTCTCGCAAGTCATGCGTAACTAAGAGTATGGGAATGTTCAAATCTGTACGCAGTTCAGCCAATGTCTTATATAAACCT
This sequence comes from Polynucleobacter necessarius, assembly GCA_900095165.1. Lineage (GTDB taxonomy): Bacteria > Pseudomonadota > Gammaproteobacteria > Burkholderiales > Burkholderiaceae > Polynucleobacter > Polynucleobacter necessarius_J. Next base: position 558,049 of record LT606947.1, read on the forward strand.
TGGCACGTTGGTGCATCAATTGCTGAAAATGGCTCATCCAGAAGTAGGATTTTGGGTTGCCTGGCCAGAGCTCTTGCGAGGGCAACGCGTTGCTGTTGTCCGCCAGATAGTTGGTTGGGCATGCGTTCTGCAAGATTGGCGATACCCATTCGATCTAGCAAATCCATACTGATCGCATTACGCTCTGATTTTTTAAGTGCAGAATTTTGCAAAGGTATTGTCACATTGCCTAATGCGTTTAGATGGGGAAAGAGTGCGTACTGTTGGAATAAGAATCCACATGCGCGTTCTGCAGGTGAAAGTTGCCAAACCTTGCTGCCAAGATCATTGGCCTCGAAGCAAACCTCGCCATTACATTCAATTTTTCCTCTAGATGGCGCATTTAAGCCGGCAATAGTTCTAAGGACAGTAGTTTTACCACTCCCAGAGGGGCCAACCAAGGCATGCAACTCCCCAGGTGCGCATTCCAAGCTTATTTGCAGTGGGCTAGGAGTGTTTTGGCTAATCTTTACCTTAAGCATCAGTGACATCTCTGCGACGACTTAGGTTGCGCTCACATACCCCATAAGAGAGCGCTATGCACACAAGAGAGATCCCCAGGAGCGCAAGTGCTAAAGAACCTGCACCCGAGGTATCAAAGCCCTGAACTTTGTCATAAATGGCAATAGAAGCAGTTCTCGTTTCTCCTGGAATTGCGCCGCCAACCATGAGGACAACCCCGAACTCACCAAGAGTATGGGCAAAAGTAAGGACGGCGGCCCCAGTGATGCCTCGCCATGAGAGCGGTAGCTCTATTAAGCGAAAGATTTGCCAGCTACTTAGACCGCTTACCTGAGCAGTCTCTCTAATTTCAGGATTGATAGCCTCAAATGCTCTCTGAATGGGTTGAATTGCAAAGGGGATGTTCACGATCAATGAGGCAATCAGAATTCCAACAAATGAAAAGACAAGGGTGGGCGCCGAAAACGCTGGTATTGCCAAATGAAACTAGAAAGTAATAGCCTAAGACAGTGGGCGAAAGCACTAAAGGCAAGGCTAAGGTTGCTTCAAGCCAAGGCCGGCTTTTATTGAGCTTCACTAGTTTATGGGCTGCCCATATCCCAAAAGGGAGTATCAGAGCCATGGTCCAAAAAGCCAGCTTTAAGGATAGGAGAATTGCATCAATATCCATTTTTTTGATTGTATTGCGTTTGAGGGCTAGGGTATCCCACTATATAAGTGTTCAAGGGTTCGGTGTCCAATATATGCACGTATACGCATATATTGTTAAATCCATTGAATACAAAAGCAAAAGTTAAAAAAGCCACCAAAGAACTTTCTCCAAAAGAGATGGAAAAGATATTTACTCGTGTTGCCGAATATTTCAATGTCCTTTCTGAACCATCACGCCTACGCATCATGTATGCAGTGTGTAGTGGTGAAAAGTCTGTTTCTGAGGTCGTTGAGTTATGTGGCTCGAGCCAGGCCAATGTTTCGCGCCATCTTTCGGCACTGCATAAGGCGGGAACCCTGCATAGACGTAAAGAAGGTACATCAGTTTTTTACTCAATTGCTGATAACGCTACTGTCGAGATGTGCCAAACGGTATGCGCCAAGATTGCTGAAAGTTTGCATTAATTATTGAAGCATCTATTCATCAAAGTAGAGGCCACATGACTAGTAAACAATTAGAGATTAGTGCGCAGGATATTGACGCTATCGAAAAGCCAACCAATCGAGCTCGCCTAGTAAAGGCACCTGAGCATTTTGTTTCTCAAGAGTTGATTGTTGACATCAACGCTAATGGCTTAGATGAGAAGCGCCGTGGTTTCTTGCGCAAAGGTTTTATGTCTGCCATTGGTGGCGCGGCGGCCAGTCTAGTGGCTCCCTATGCGATGGCAGTAAGCGAGGGTGATCCAGCCATACTAGAAAAGCAAGAATGGCAAACCACTCTCGGCAAGAACGTGGCAACAATGCCCTATGGCGTACCGTCTATTTACGAGTCCAACTTAATTCGTCGTGAGTCTCCAGGCTTAACTCGAGTTTCAGCAGCTTCAGTTGCGTTCACCCCATTGCATGGTTTATTTGGAACTATTACACCAAACGGATTGCATTTCGAGCGTCATCACCAGGGTTGGTACAACATTAGCCCAGAAACTCATCGCCTAATGGTTAATGGTTTGGTGAAAAACCCACGTGTTTTCACGATGAATGATTTGATGCGCCTACCTTCAGTTTCTCGCACGCACTTTATTGAGTGTGGTGCCAATACTGGATTGGAGTGGGGTAACGTTGCTGTTCCTACTGTTCAATACACCCACGGCATGCTTTCGTGCTGTGAGTTCACGGGCGTTCCTTTAAAAGTGTTGCTTGAAGAGTGTGGCGCTGACCTTAAAAAAGGAAAGTTCATGCTGGCAGAGGGTGGTGATGGTTCTGGCATGACTCGCACCATTAATCTCGAGAGCTGTCTAAATGACACTATCGTTGCTTGGTCGATGAATGGTGAGATGTTGCGCCCTGAAAACGGATTCCCGTTGCGCTTGGTTGTACCAGGAGTTCAGGGTGTAAGTTGGGCTAAATGGTTGCGTCGCCTTGAGGCGGGAGACATGCCATGGAATGCAAAAGATGAGGCGGTTCACTATATTGAGCTCATGCCTGATGGAACACATCGTCAGTACGCTTCGATTCAAGAATGTAAATCTGTTATCACCACTCCATCAGGCGGTCAGCAGTTACTGGATAAAGGTTTCTATAACGTGAGTGGTATGGCTTGATCAGGCCGCGGAAAAATTACGCGTGTAGACGTTTCATTTGATGGCGGTAATAACTGGCGTACTGCACGCCTAGAGACTCCAGTCCTTACGAAGTCTATTACTCGCTTCAATATTTATTGGGTTTGGGACGGCTCTCCCGCAATTCTGCAATCACGCGCTATGGATGATACTGGCTATATTCAACCTTCGATTAAGACACTACGCAATGTTCGCGGTACTCGATCGATTTATCACAATAATGCAATCCAATCATGAAAATTGGATTCAAATGGCGAGGTGAGCAATATTCAAGTTGGATAAATTAAGCGTCCGTTTGGGATTCGCAGCGCTCATCGCAATTACTTCGCAACAAGCGTTAGCACAATCTGGCTCCGCTAAATTTCCTGGTATTGGTCGAGTAGCCACTCCTGCTGAAGTTGCGGCCTGGGATATTGATGTCCGCCCCGACTTTAAGGGTTTGCCAAAGGGGTCTGGCTCAGTAGAGCAAGAGCAAGTAATTTGGGAGGCTAAGTGTGCCAGTTGCCACGGTACATTTGGTGAGTCCAATGAAATCTTTACTCCTATTGCAGGCGGCACGACTAAGGATGATGTGAAGACAGGTCGCGTTGCATCACTAAAGGATATGAAGCAGCCGCAGAGAACAACCTTGATGAAGGTTCCCACGGTTTCAACATTGTGGGATTACATCTATCGCGCAATGCCCTGGAATGCACCAAGATCACTCACGCCTGATGACACTTATGCCGTTGTTGCGTTCATCTTGAGTCTTGGGGAGATTGTTCCCGATGATTTTGTTCTGAGCAATACAAATATTGCCGAATCGTAATGGCATGACAACTAAGCATGGCTTCTGGAGTGTGACTGGTAAGCCGGATGTAAATGGCAGCGCCTGCATGCATAACTGCGTGACTTTTGTTCAAATTGCTTCAACATTGCCTGATTTCGCTAGAAATGCGCATGAAAATATTGCAGAGCAAAATCGCATGTATGGTCCCTATCGTGGTGCTGACACCACCAAACCTCCTATTAAGGCTTTGCCAGGTGCCTCAGGCGCTGGTTTAGCCCATGCAGTTGATACCCATTCTTCAGCAGCTAAAGGCCCTGCAGCACTATTTAAGAATGAAAACTGTTCTGCTTGCCACGCTCAAAATGCCAAGTTAGTTGGCCCATCTATAGCCGATATTGCTAAGAAATATGAGGGGCATGGCGGTGCTTTGGATAAATTAATGACTAAAGTAAAGGCTGGCGGTGCTGGGGTTTGGGGTGCAATACCCATGCCTCCACAAGCCCAGCTTTCGGATGAGGATCGCAAAACTTTGGTCACTTGGGTGCTATCTGGCGATAAATGATTTAAATTTAGTAGTTCATTGACGGTTTTAAAGCAAAATAGCTTATGTTTGTAGCTAAAGATTAATAAAGGAGTTTCTATGAATCATCAGCGTCGTAGTTTATTGAAGTACTCAGCGGTATTTGGTTTGATGGCCTCTGCAGGTCTCATTAGCACCGCTCAAGCTCAAGAGTGGAACAAAGTCGCTTTTGAAGGCAAAGGTATCGATGATGTATTCAAGATTTTGGGTGCTGGTAGCCCAGACAAATCGTCTGCTGTTACTTTCAATGCTCCGGATATTGCTGAAAATGGTGCTGTAGTTCCAGTTGGAATTACTACAACATTAAAAGCAGAGCAAATGGCTATTCTGGTTGAAAAAAATCCAAGCTCACTCGCCGCTCAATTCTTTATTCCTGCCGGTACAGATGCTTTCGTAACAACTCGTATCAAAATGGGTCAAACATCAAATGTGTATGGCCTAGTTAAGGCTGATGGTAAGTGGCTGATGACTGTTAAAGAAGTCAAAGTAACGCTTGGTGGTTGCGGCGGTTAATTCCGAAGCGATTAATAGACACAATTCACTTATATAGAATAAAAGAGGAACCAAAATGGCTGATCCAATGCGCGTAAGAGCTGCTGAAAACGGCGGTACCGTAGACGTAAAAATTTTGATGAAGCATGATATGGAATCCGGTCAGCGTAAAGACGCTTCTGGCAAAACTATTCCAGCATGGTTTATCAGCACTATCAATGTAAAGGCCAATGGTAAAGATGTATTTAACGGTCAATTTGGTCCAGCAGTTTCTAAGAATCCATTTTTGAACTTCAAGTACAAGGGCGCTAAGGGCGACAAAATTGTTGTAACTTGGAACGATAGTAAGGGCGACAAGCGCACTGATGAAGCAACAGCTTCTTAATTGCTTTTTGCTTAATAAATCATCACCGCCTCCGTGGTTCTGAAATGGTAGGAAATGCAGCGTAAATTGACCTTAGGGTTAGCTACTGGTTTAGTGGCAACTTTATTAACAATGACATCTTCGGCGTCGGCACAAAATAGTGCTACAGACGATATTGCTAAATATCGAGAGATGATTGCAGACGGTAACCCTTCAGAGCTTTACGAGGCGGCTGGTGAAGATTTATGGAAAAAACCAGCTGGCCCTAAAAATGCCACGCTTGAAAAATGTAATTTAGGATTAGGTCCTGGCGTAGTTAAAGGTGCTGCAGCACAACTGCCGCGCTATTTTAAAGATACAAACAAAGTTCAGGATCTTGAATCTCGTTTGATGACCTGTATGCAAGTGCTACAAGGTCGTGACCCACAATTGATGATCGATGCACCATTCCAAAATGGCCCAAAAAAGGATATGGAAGCGATTGTTGCTTACGTTGTAACTCAGTCTAAGGGTGACAAGATCAAAGTAAGCGCAGCCCATCCGAAAGAGAAAGAAATGTATGACTTAGGTAAACGCGCCTTCTTTTTTCAGGGAGGGGTCCAATGGACTTCTCATGCGCATCTTGCCATTCCGAGAATGGAAAGCGTATTCGCTTACAAGATCTACCAAATATTACAGAGCAAAAAGGAGCTGCGATGGGCTGGGGTTACTGGCCTGCATACCGAGTTTCCAGTGGACAGTTTTGGACAATGCAGCAACGTCTAAATGATTGCTTCCGCCAACAACGTTTCCCTTTCCCGATTTATGGGTCTGACGTCACTATTGCTCTATCTATGTATATGGCTAAGACTGCCAATGGCGGCACAGTTGAAACCCCTGGCTTGAAGCGTTAATAGATAAGAGACGACGAAAATGAAAATGACACACTTAAAACAACTCTTAGCTATTTCTGGATTTATTTTTGCAGCTGATTTAGTGCATTCATCTGCGCTTGCTCAGCAAAAAAATGATCTTAAATACAACAAGATGATTCAAGATAGTTTCCGAGCTGAAGGTATCACCGGATTGAATCGCATTGATCAAGATGCAACACAGAAGTTTTGTTCAGATCCGCAGTTTGCTAACAGCAAACAAGGTGAAGCGATGCGTGAAAAAATCCAGAAGATCAATGTGGATTCGATTCAACAACCATCCGATGGAAAGTATATCGGCGATTGGAAGAATGGCGAAAAAATCGCTCAAAGCGGTCGCGGTGCCACTTGGTCTGATAAAGCTGATACCGTTATTGGTGGAGGTTGCTATAACTGTCATCAAATTGATCTTAAAGAAATTTCCTATGGAAATATCGGTCCATCATTATCGGGCCATGGAAAATTGCGCGGCTATTCCAAGGAGGTTGTAACATATACCTGGAATCGCATTAATAACTCTAAGGCTTATAACGCTTGCAGTAATATGCCTCGTTTTGCTCACTTCAAATTACTGAATGAGCAGCAGATTCAGGACGTCATGGCTTTATTACTTGACCATGAATCACCTGTAAACAAATAACAGATCTAAGCAGGCCGAAAGGCCTGTTTTCTTAAGGAAATACTATGTCTTTAAATCGCCGTGAATTTCTTCAAGCACTAGCAATTGCTTCTGCTGGTGGCATGAGCTTGCAATCTAATTTTGCTAGCGCGCAAACTACCGCTCAAAAATTCTATGATTTACCAAAGTTCGGTAACGTCCATTTCCTGCACTTTACAGATTGCCATGCGCAACTCCTGCCAATCTATTTCCGCGAACCCAATGTCAACCTTGGTATTGGCGCTCAAGAGGGTAAGACACCGCATTTGGTAGGCGAATACTTCTTAAAGGCTAACGATATTACAGCGGGTACACGTGATGCCCATGCATTTACTTACTTAGATTACGTAACCGCGGCTCAGAATTACGGCAAGATGGGCGGCTTCGTCCATATGGAGACTTTGATTAAGCAAATTAAAGCTAGCCGTCCAGGCGCGTTACTTCTGGATGGTGGCGACACTTGGCAGGGATCTTGAACTGCACTCTGAACCAATGGACAGGATATGGTTGACGCAGCCTTACTGTTGGGCGTAGATGTCATGACTCCGCATTGGGAGATGACTTTAGGAGAGCAGCGTGTAATGGAAATCGTCAATGGCGATTTCAAAGGCAAGGTTTCTTTTGTTGCGCAAAATATTAAGACGGCAGATTTTGGCGACTCTGTATTCAATCCCTATGTGATGAAAGTTCAAAATGGGATTCAAGTAGCCATCATTGGTCAAGCATTTCCATATACAACGATTGCTAACCCACGCTATTTCACTCCTGATTAGACATTTGGTATTCAGGAAGAGAACTTGCAGAAGACTATTAAAGAAGTGCGCGCAAAATGTGCGAAGGTTGTTGTATTGCTGTCGCATAACGGTATGGACGTTGATTTGAAGATGGCATCACGCGTTAGTGGTATTGGTGCAATTATGGGTGGCCATACTCATGATGGAGTTCCAATTCCAGTCAAGATGAAGAATTCTGGCGGTGTTACCTTAGTTACAAACGCAGGCTCCAATAGCAAGTTCTTGGGCGTGTTGGACTTTGACGTAAAGGGCGGTAAGCCTGTTGATTTCCGTTACAAACTTTTTCCAATCTTCTCAAATATGATTCCGGCCGACCCTGCGATGAACAAGCTGATCACTAAAGTTCGCGCCCCATACGAAGCAAAGTTTAGTGAAAAGTTAGCCACTACAGATGGGCTTTTATATCGTCGTGGTAATTTCAACGGCAGTTTCGATCAGTTAATTTTGGATGGATTGATGGCTCAGAAGAATGCGGAGATTGCATTCTCTCCAGGTTTCCGTTGGGGCACCAGCTTATTGCCAGGTCAAGCTATTACCCGTGAGAATCTATTGAATCAAACTGCAATTACCTATCCATACACCACAGTTACCAATGTGACTGGTGAGACTCTCAAGACCATTCTTGAGGATGTAGCGGATAACTTATTTAATCCTGATCCTTATTACCAGCAGGGCGGTGATATGGTTCGTGTCGGTGGTATGCAATACACCATCGACCCTGCAGCATCTGCAGGTAAACGCATTAGCGACATGCGTTTAAATGGGAGAGATATTGATCCAAGTAAAACTTATAAAGTCGCTGATTGGGCGCCGGTAAGTGAAGAGGCTAGAAATGCTGGTGGTGAGCCGATCTGGGATGTAATCGAACGTCATTTACGAGATGTGAAAGTGGTGAAGGCTGTGAAGCTAAATGAACCAATCATTAAAGGTGTAAAAAATAACCATGGAATGGTTTCACTTTAATAATACTTATTAATCAGAGATATATTATGAAAAAATTACTTCAGTGCCTCGTGACTTCTTTAGCCTTTTTTGCTTTGACTGTACATGCTGCTGGCTCCACTGAAGTGGTTTATCACATTGATGACGCGGAAACTCAAGGCATTAAAGGCCTGCGTAATATTTGCAATCATTTGGATGTATCCCCACAAACCAAGATCATTGTTGTTACTCACGCCAATGGGGTAGACATCATGATGGAAGGTGCAAAAGATAAGAAAAATGGAATTGAATATGCGCCCCTAGTTGGCGCATTGAAGTCTCGTGGCGTTCGTTTTGAAGTCTGTGAAATTACTTTAAAGAATCTCAATCTCAAGAAGGATCAATTCATTCTCGATACTGAGTTCACCCCATCTGGAGTTGTTCGAGTGGCTGATCTTCAATACCAAAATTATTTCGCTTACATCAAGCCTTAATTTTTAGTTGTGATGGCTATTCAGATGCGATCGCTTCTTCTGAGTGCATTCTCGATCTTTTTATCGGTAACCTTGGCTTATGCCTCAGATGATTTACTCCTTAAACCTATCCAGGTCGCTCCTCACACTTATTTTGTGCAAGGGTTCCCGGAGATGGGCAATAGCAAGAATCAGAACTTCATTTCCAATGCGGGATTTGTTATTACATCCAAGGGTGTAGTAGTGATTGATGCTTTAGGTTCGCCCGTTCTTGCAAAGAAACTGATTTCTGAAATTAAAAAGACTACGCCTCAGAAGGTTGCCGCTGTCATTGTGACTCACTACCATGCCGATCATATATATGGCCTGCAAGAGTTTAAAAATGTTGGGGCAAAAATTTATGCCCAAGGCGAGGATAGAAGTTACCTCTCATCTGAAACTGCTAAGCAACGGCTAATAGCCTCCAGGATTGATTTCGCTCCCTGGGTGAATTCCTCGACCAAGCTAATGGGGGCTGATGTATGGATAGATCAAAGCTACACACTGACAGTCGGCGGAATTGAATTCAAGATCGGAAGAGTGGGACCAGCTCATGCTCCGGAAGACTTGATTATTTATGTTCCCTCTGAAAAAGTCCTTTTTGCTGGAGATTTAGTATTTCGAGGACGCATTCCTTTTGTCGGTAATGCCGATAGCAGAGGTTGGTTGCATGCCTTGGATGAAATTGAGGCATTTAACCTCAGCATCGTGATTCCAGGTCATGGCGCCCATTCAACCAATCCAGCTGAAGATATCCTTTTTACTAGAGAGTATTTGAGGTATTTACGCGAATCGATGACCAAATCGGCTGTAAATATGGATCCTTTCGAGGAGGCCTATCAGCAGACTGATTGGTCTGAATACGAAGGAATGCCTTTATTTAGGGCTGCAAACCGTATGAATGCCTATAACGTTTACCTCTCGATTCAGGCCGAATAAGGCAGATTTGTCATCTGGGCTTTAAAATAGCCACTTAGTTCCCTGAATGACTGATTTCAAATGAAATTACCACTGATAAAGCTTGGCTTTGCCATTTTTGCAGCCCTAGGGCTGCATTCATCTGCCTTCGCATCGCCAGATCTGGTAAATGGCAAAAAAATTGATCAGCAGAAATGCTACGCCTGCCATGCTAAGAAATCTGACTTTGGCAATGGCGATATGATTTACACGCGCAGCGATAGCAAGGTTAAAAATCTCCAGAATTTAAAGTCGATGGTTGCCATGTGCAACACAGAGCTCCGCCTCGATCTTTTCCCTGAGGATGAAGCTGATGTCACAGCCTTTCTCAATAAACAGTTTTATAAATTTAAATAATTCAGTAAAGAAATTTGATTATGGATGCGGTAGATATTTCCTCACTCAGCAAATCCGTTTTGCTTGTTACCTTTGCAATTACTTTTTTGCTTGGTGCGGTCATGCAGAAAACCGGTTTTTGCAGTATGAGTGCTGTTTCAGATATTTTTATTATGTCTAGTTGGGAGCGTTTGAAGCAATGGTTCCTGGCCATTGGTGTTGCCATTGTTGGTTTTGTTCTGATGTCATATTTAGGCTTGATTGATCCATTAAAGAGTATGTATACCGGCAGCAAGCTCTTATGGTTATCCGCTATTGTCGGCAGTACGCTTTTTGGTTTCGGGATGGTGCTAGCTTCTGGTTGCGGAAGCAAAACATTAGTGCGTATTGGTGGCGGAAATCTTAAGTCTATCGTTGTGTTTATGGTTCTTGGGCTCTCTGCCTATATGACCATGAAGGGTTTTCTTGGAGTCGTTCGTATCAACACACTAGATTCTGTTTTCATAGCCTTGAATACACCGCAGGATTTGCCAAGCATTTTGAGTCCAATCACTGGCATTGCTCGAACTAATTTGCACTTAGCTCTAGGCCTTATAGTTGGCTTTGCTTTTATTGCTTATGCATTAGCCAGTAGGGCTTTTTGGACAGCAGAAAATTTGTTTGTTGGCATATTTGTTGGTCTTGCCATTTGCGCCGTATGGTGGGTATCTGGTAACTTAGGCTATGTAGCTGAGGATCCAAATACACTAGAGGAGGTTTTCTTGGTTACCAACTCTGGTCGCATGGAGAGTCTTTCTTTTGTAGCGCCTTATGCCTACTTGCTAGATTGGTTAATGATGTACAGCGATACATCCAAGGTAATTACTGTTGGTATTGCCGCTGTTATTGGGATGATTGCTGGCTCAGCATGTGCTTCTATATTCACCAAGTCTTTCCGCTGGGAGAGCTTTCGCAACACTGAAGACGCTGCCAATCACTTGGTTGGTGCTATGCTCATGGGCTTTGGCGGTGTAACGGCACTTGGTTGCACTGTGGGTCAAGGCTTGAGTGGAATCTCTACATTAGCTATCGGTTCAATGCTGGCGTTGCCAGGATTTATCTTCGGCGCATATTTGGCTCTGCGTTATTTAGAGTCTCGTAGTGCGCCCAACCCCTGCAGTTAACCCTTTTTTAAGAATAATCAGATGCAGATCGATTGGTTGACATTTACTCCTGGCCCCGCATTTTTCGGTGGAATGCTATTGGGCATTGCTGCAGCCTTATATGTCATTCTGCATGATCGAATCCTTGGTATCAGTGGAATCGTTTCTGGTCTCCTTACGCCTAAAGAGGGTGATGTTAATTGGCGCTTAAGTCTTATATTAGGCTTGCTAAGCGCACCATTTTGGGCAAGCTTGTTGCTTGATCTGCACACAACAACACTAATTGATGCAGATTGGCTTGCCATCATCATTGCCGGCCTTTTTGTGGGTTTTGGTGCTCACTATGGCTCAGGCTGTACGAGTGGTCACGATGTTTGTGGTTTATCCCGTTTATCACCAAGATCTTTAGTGGCCACGATCTCCTTCATGTTTGCTGGATTCCTTACAGTGTTTGTCATTCGTCATGTGTTGGGCCTATAAATCATGAGAAGACATTTCAATTTCTATAGTCAGTATTTGATTGGTGTTTTATTCGGTATTGGCCTGATTATTTCCGGCATGAGTAACCCCCAAAAGATTCTTAATTTTCTTGATCTTGCTGGCAATTGGGATCCATCTTTAATGTTTGTGATGGCTGGAGCTATTCTGGTTGGCTTTGGCGGCTTTTATGTGGTCTCTAAACGTTCAGAAGCTTTTTTTGGTGACGCCATGCATATCCCAACCAGAAGAGATATTTCTAAGCCTCTTGTGATTGGCAGTCTAATATTTGGCGCAGGATGGGGGATTGCTGGCTTTTGTCCTGGTCCTGCGATTGTTGCTCTTGGCGCTGGCCATCTAAAGGCCTTGGTCTTCATACTGTCTATGCTTATCGGCATGGCGTTCTGCAACCGTTTCTTTACGGGCCATAAAAAGTAAGTCTGATTTAGAATCGAAGTTATTAGTTTTTAAAACTTTTTTACTTTTTGAGGTCTAAATGAGTCTTCCTATTGCTTGCCATACCGATCAATTCGGCACGCTCGGTCAAATTGACCCAAGCCACTTAGCTGAGATCGTTAAACAGGGTTACAAAAGTGTGATTAATAATCGCCCCGATTTTGAAGGTGGGCCCGATCAACCTACCAATGCGCAATTTCAGGCACAAGCTGAAGCGCTAGGCTTGAGCTATGCTTATTTGCCAGTCATACCTGGCGCATTTACGCCTGATCAAGTTGTTGAAATGGCTCGCTTGTTGAAAACAATGCCTACCCCCATATTGGCCTTTTGCCGTTCTGGTTCCCGCTCTACCAATTTGTATCAAATGACTCTACAAGTTCGTTAATTTTTCATTAAGAACTTATGCGCATTGAGATCCAGGAGGAAAAAAAGTTTGTTCATCAAATGAACATGCTAATTCGTTGGGGTGACATGGATGCATTTGGTCATGTCAATAATACGGTGTACTTTCGCTATATGGAGCAGGCTAGAGTGGAGTGAATTACTTCCCTTGGTTATAGTATTGCTCCTGGTGATGAATCTATGTTGATGATTAATGGGTTTTGTAATTTTCATCAACAGCTGGCCTATCCTGGTGAGCTGACACTAAAAACGTATATTGGCAAAATTGGGTGCTCAAGCTTAGATGTCTATACGACTATGGCATTGACCACTGAACCCGATTCGATGGCGGCGGTTGGCGGGGCTACTATGGTCTGAGTAGATCTGAAGACTGGTAAGTCGACGCCTTGGCCAGATCATGTGATCAATAAGCTGTGCTAGGACATTATTTGCAAGCTAGCAATCCCCATATTCTCAGTATTGAAAAGTTGGCACCCTCTTTAAATGAGTTTGATGCCATTATTGATGTTCGCTCACCAGCTGAATTTGCCTTGGATCACATTCCTGGCTCTATTAATCTCCCAGTATTGAATAATGAAGAGCGCATTGAAATCGGTACTCTTTATAAACAAGTATCGCCATTTGCGGCAAAAAAATTGGGTGCGGCATATGTCTCACGCAATATTGCCAATCATTTGGAAAATTCTTTGATTGATTTTCCGAGAGAGTGGCGTCCTTTGATTTACTGCTGGCGTGGTGGTGAACGTAGCGGCGCTTTTACCCATATCCTCAATCGCATCGGATGGAAAGCCATGCAGCTACAAAGTGGCTACCAAGGCTTTCGGCATGTTGTGATTGATGACCTCGATCAGGCAGCCAAAGATTTTTCTTTCCAAGTCATTGCTGGAATGACTGGAAGTGGTAAGACTCGCATCCTCCAAGAGATTGGCTCGCTTGGTCAGCAGATATTGGATCTTGAAAGCTTGGCAATTCACCGTGGCTCAGTCCTTGGTAATGAGCCAAACATTGAGCAGCCCTCGCAAAAAGGCTTTGAAACCAATCTATGGAATGCGTTAAATAAATTAGACCCCGGCAAGATTGTTTTTGTGGAGTCTGAAAGCAAAAAGGTGGGTGGCTTACACATTCCGGATCCGTTAATGGAGCGTATTCGCGAAGGTCAATGCATTGAACTTCGCTCAAATACTGCTACGCGCGTTTCTTGGCTTCTGCGTGAATACCGACATTTTTTATCCAATCCCGAAAGCTTTAAGCAAAAACTTTGCTTGTTAACATCGCGTTACGGTAAGGTTCAAATTGCCAAATGGCATGAGGCGATTGATGCAGGAGATTTTGAGAATTTGGTCGAAGAATTATTGGTGATGCATTACGACCCGTCGTACCAATCTTCAATCGTTCGCAATTTTCCGAGCTATCGCGAAGATCATTTCGTGCACCTCGAAAATGATAGCGATGAAGCTTTTGCAAAAACTGCAAAAGACCTCATCACCAAGCTTGGATATTAACTAAAAGCTTGAATTCCAGTTTGTGCACGTCCCAAAATGAGGGTGTGAATATCATGCGTACCTTCATAGGTGTTGACGACTTCTAGATTGAGCATATGACGCACTACGCCATACTCATCTGAGATGCCGTTCCCACCATGCATGTCTCTAGCTAAGCGAGCTACATCCAAAGATTTTCCGCAGGAGTTACGCTTCATCATGGAGGTAATTTCTGGGGCAGCAATACCTTCATCCTTCATGCGACCTAAGCGTAAGCAACCTTGAAGTGCAAGTGTGATTTCGGTTTGCATATCCGCAAGCTTTTTTTGAATTAGTTGATTGGCAGCGAGAGGGCGATCAAACTGCTTGCGATCCATCGTGTATTGACGTGCGGCGTACCAGCACGACTCAGCGGCGCCAAGCGCACCCCAGGCGATGCCATAACGTGCTGAGTTTAAGCAGGTAAATGGGCCTTTGAGTCCAGTAATTTCTGGGAATTCATTTTCCGCTGGAACAAACACTTCATCCATCACGATTTCGCCGGTAATGGAGGCGCGCAGACCCATTTTCCCGCTGATCTTTGGCGCAGATAGCCCCTTCATACCCTTTTCCAGTATGAATCCTCTAATCAAGCCTTCATCATTTTTAGCCCACACAACAAATACATCTGCAATTGGTGAGTTGGAGATCCACATCTTAGAGCCTGTGAGCGAGAAGCCTCCCGGAACCTTTTTCGCCCTTGTAATCATTCCGCCTGCATCTGATCCAAAGTTAGGCTCAGTCAAGCCAAAACAACCAATCCATTCACCGGTAGCCAATTTTGGAAGATATTTCTGTTTCTGGGCTTCGCTACCAAATTCATTGATAGGAACCATGACTAAAGAGGATTGAACACTCATCATCGAGCGGTAACCAGAATCCACGCGTTCAATTTCGCGGGCGATTAATCCGTAAGAAACATAATTGAGGTTTGCGCCACCGTATTGCTCGGGAATGGTGATGCCCAAAAGACCCAATTCACCCATTTCGCGAAAGATTGCAGGGTCAGTTATTTCATTGCGATAGGCATCATGAATGCGCAGCATTAAACGGCCCTGAGCATACTCAGCGGCAGCATCGCGCACCATGCGCTCATCTTCTGTCAGTTGGGTATCGAGGAGTAGGGGGTCTGCCCAGTTAAAACTAGCTTTACTCATGATTCTTGGCCATCCTATCTTGGTTTTTGATATGCACTCTGCGAATTTTCAGGAATGCATATATTCTTATTTCTATTGTCCATTTTTCTAGACTTATGGACGCATCTAAACGTCACCATCGCTATTACGACCTTATATTGGCAGCTTTTGTTGTGGTCTTGCTGTGCTCCAACTTCATTGGCGCCGGCAAAGCTGCAATCTTGGATTTTCCATATGTTGGCGAGGTGACCTTTGGCGCTGGGATTCTATTTTTCCCAATTGCCTATTTCTTTGGCGACATTTTGACTGAAGTGTATGGCTATGCCTATGATCGCCGTGCAGTTTGGGCTGGTTTTACAGCTCTGGCCTTTGCAGCCATCATGGCTCAACTGGTCATTGCTTTGCCTGTAGCGCCTGGATCCTATATGGCAAATTACCAGCAAGGTATGGAAACGGTCTTTGGTAACTCATGGCGCGTTGCCCTTGCTTCTATGTTTGCATTTTGGTGCGGTAGTTTTGTCAACAGTTATACGCTCGCCAAAATGAAGATTTTGACCCAGGGTCGCTTTCTGTGGATGCGTACGATTGAATCCACAGCCACTGGGGAGTTGATGGATTCATCCCTGTTCTATATGCTAGCCTTTTACGGGGTCTGGCCATTTCATGAGGTCTTGGCTGTTGCAGCTTCTCAATATCTCCTAAAGACCACTTGGGAGGTTCTAGCAACCCCTTTAACGTACTGGATAGTAGGTTTTCTGAAGTACAAGGAAAATCAGGATCACTATGACGCTCATACTAATTTCACGCCATTTAAGCTAAAAGTCTAATTTACGGCTTTTTTAGGCGCAAGCCGTTAAAATAACGGTCTTTGATGCAAAACCTGCATCCGCGCCCTCGTATTTGACCTATCAGAAAGTAAGAACACATCCGTGCTGTCAGCATCCAATATCACTATGCAGTTTGGGGCAAAACCCCTGTTTGAAAACATCTCCGTTAAGTTTGGCGGCGGTAATCGCTATGGCCTAATCGGCGCCAACGGTTGCGGTAAATCCACTTTCATGAAGATTTTGGGCGGAGAGCTCGAGCCAACCAGCGGAAACGTGAGTTTGGATCCCGGTATTCGTTTGGGTAAATTGCGCCAAGATCAGTTTGCGTATGAAGATGTACGCGTCCTTGACGTGGTGATGATGGGTCACGAAGAGATGTGGAAAGCCGCAGCAGAACGCGATGCCATTTACGCCAACGCAGATGCGACTGATGAAGATTACATGAAAGCTGCTGAGCTCGAAGGTAAGTATGCCGAGTACGGTGGCTATACCGCAGAGGCAAAAGCAGGGGAATTGTTATTAGGTATCGGTATTCCGATTGAGCAACACAATGGCCCTATGAGTGCAGTAGCTCCGGGCTGGAAGTTGCGGGTATTGTTAGCGCAAGCCTTATTCTCCGATCCAGATGTACTCCTCTTAGATGAGCCAACCAATAACTTGGATATTCACTCCATTCATTGGCTTGAAGACATTCTCAATCAAATTAAGAGCACGATTGTCATCATCTCCCATGATCGCCACTTCCTCAATGAAGTGTGCACACATATGGCAGATATGGACTTTGGAATACTGAAGGTCTATCCCGGAAATTACGACTCCTATATGCTGGCATCCGTTCAGGCAAGAACACAGCAACTCAGTAATAACGTTAAAGCCAAAGAAAAAATTGCTGAATTAGCAGCTTTCGTCGCTCAATTCTCTGCAAATGCATCAAAGGCACGTCAGGCTACTTCACGCCAGAAACAACTTGAGAAAATTGAGATTGTTGAAGTAAAACCTTCTTCGCGCCAAAATCCATTTATTCGTTTTGATTCTGAGAAGAAGTTGCACAACATGGCTGTTGAGTGCAATGCGCTGACTAAAGCCTATGATCGCACCATCTTCAAAAACTTTAAGCTGGGTGTTCGTGCCGGTGAAAAGATTGCCATCATTGGACAAAATGGCGCAGGTAAGACAACACTACTAAAAACCATTTTGAGTAAACGCTTTGACGGCATTGCCGCTGATAGCGGCGATGTCAAATGGGCGGAAAATGCCAATGTTGGTGTAATGCCTCAAGATAATACCGAGATGTTCGCAAAAGACGAGCTACTCATGGATTGGATGAATAACTGGCGTAATACTGGCGACGATGATCAAGTGATTCGTGGCACATTAGGACGCTTGCTATTCTCAGGCGATGATATTGGCAAGTCCGTCAAAGTGTTGTCTGGTGGTGAGAAGGGTAGAATGATTTGGGGCAAATTGATGCTTCAAAAATATAATGTTCTTGCAATGGACGAGCCAACTAACCATATGGATATGGAGTCGATTGAGAGCTTGCAGATCGCTCTTGAGAAATACGAAGGTACTCTAATTTTCGTATCCCATGATCGAGAGTTTGTTTCCGCTCTGGCTAATCGCATCCTCGAAGTGAAGATGGATGGAACAATTGCTGACTACTCCGGAACTTATGAAGAGTATTTGCGTAGCCAAGGTTTAGCTGGCTAAGTATTTTCTTTGGCTTGACGCTGGAATCGCATCGCAGTGCCATCGGCACGGATGCGCTTCCAGACGGAATCTTTTTCTTCCTGACTAAAAAATACCCAATTGCTGACCTCGCCTAGAGTGCGGCCACAGCCCTGACAGATTTCGTCATACAGAGTTGTGCAAACTCCAATGCAGGGTGAGTCAGATGCATCGTCACCAACCGCTAAAGAATTGGCTCCCGATTGCTCTGGTGAGTTGTTGGATGAAGTCATCGCAGTACTTTAGACGATTTCAGCGGAATGTGTTGCTCAAGTTCATCGACATACGCTGCCATACCTTCATGTTCACGTTCTAAGAAGCGCTTCGCCGCATTGTAAAAGCCGGGGCCTTCAATCCAGTGGGCGGATTGTAGGGTGGTGGGTAAAAATCCTCTGGCCATCTTGTGCTCGCCCTGAGCACCACCCTCAAATATCTCAATACCTTCCTTGATGCAATATTCAATGGCTTGGTAATAGGCCAATTCAAAATGAAGACAAGGAATATGTGCGATAGCGCCCCAATAACGGCCATATGCTTTTGAAGTCAAACGATCAACTACAAGCAATGACGATGCTATAGGATTGCCATTCTGAAAGGCATTAATGAGATGGAAATTCTCTGGCATGCTACTACCAAGCAATTGAATACATTCCTCCGTTAGGTAGGGTGAAGATCGGTGCTCGATATAGGTATTTTCATAGCATCGATAGAAGAAGACCAAATCATCCGGGGTGGCAATCGACCCAGGAATATGACGATAGGCAATTTGATGACTCTCTACAGCGGCACGTTCTCGCCGAATATTCTTGCGGCGCTTCATCGTTAAGTCAGCAAGAAATTGTTCAAAATCTTGGTATCCCGAATTATGCCAGTGGAATTGAACGGAGTCGCGTAGCATGAATCCTTGCTTTTTGAGTTCATCAAGTTCACTAGGCTCTGGAAAGAGAATGTGGGCAGAGGAGAGGGCGTTTTGACTTACGAGTGATTTCAGGCCCCAGATTAAGGCCTCTTGAGCGGCAGGCTTATCCACATTTGATGACACAAGAAGTCTTGGCCCGCGAACGGGTGTAAATGGGATTGCGGAGAGTGCTTTTGGGTAATAAGGCATGCCGTTCTGTTCATAAGCCTGCGCCCAGGCCCAATCAAAAACAAATTCACCATAGGAATGCTGCTTGAGGTAAAGAGGCATTGCGCCAAGAATTCTTGGTTGGGAACCCTCTGCTAACAAGTGAGCCACTTGCCAGCCAGTATTACCACCTACGCACCCAGTTAGCTCTAAAGCATATAGAAATGCATGCTTTAAGAATGGCCCGGTATCCGGCGCAAGTAATGTATTCCAGTCGGCCTCAGCAGCTTCCGAAAGACTTTGAATTACTCGAAGCTTGAGAGCACCCTGTTTCACCTGGAGAGAGAAAATCAGTGTTGAATTAACTCAATCTTGTAACCATCTGAATCAGTAACAAATGCGATGATAGTGTCACCGCCCATTACTGGACCCGCTTCACGAGTCACATTGCCGCCTGATGCCTTGATCTTCTTGCAAGCAGCATAAGCATCGGGAATGCTGATTGCAATGTGGCCATAAGCAGTGCCTAAGTCATAGCCATCAACACCATCGTTATAGGTTAGCTCAATCTCAGATTGCCCATCTGCGTTTCCTTTTCCGAAGCCAACAAATGCCAAAGAGTATTTCTGTTCTGGGTGCTCGGTAGTGCGAAGCAGGTTCATGCCTAAAACTTTGGTATAGAAATCAATCGAGCGAGTCATATTGCCGGCTCTAAGCATGGTGTGCAGGATCATCATTCTTCAAATATAAAGGTAAACGTAGTTTCTCGTTGGGCATGAAAAAAACCCAGGGGATTGACCTGGGTTTGTGAGCTCAAGGGAGTTTTGCTTTACTGAATCTTTGCCTTAGCGCGAAACTTTTGCATTAACTCAGAGAATTTAGCTTTTTGCCAATTTTGGTCTGCGGTGATCATTTGCTTTAGCTGGTCTTTAATTTCTTCCATGCTAGGAGCCTTCACGTCGCGTACATCATCCAATTTAATAATGTGCCAGCCGTATTGAGTTTTGACTGGTTTGTCAGTAACTTGACCTTTTTTCAGCTGGACCATCGCCTTAGAAAATTCAGGTACCAGCGCTTTATCGCTTACCCAACCGAGATCTCCGCCATTAGGGGCGGAGCCAGGGTCCTTCGACTTTTCTTTGGCAATTTGCTCAAAGTTACCGCCAGCTTTAATTTGCGCTGTGATTTCTTTCGCATCAGCCTCTTTTTCAACCAGAATATGTTCTACGTGATATTCCTTACCGGTGTACTGACCCTTAACTTGTTCGTAAGCGGCTTTCAGCTCAGCCTCCGCAACACCTTCTTTTTCAACATAGTCCTCAAATACTGCCGCAATCAAAATACCCATTTTGGATTGCTCAAGCTGATCGCGAACTGACTCCTTCTGCATTACGCCACGATTATTGGCTTCTTGCAAAATGAGTTCACGGGTTACAAGCATTTCTCTTGCTTGATCTCGCACTTGCGGATTGTCGGGTTGATTCGATTTTTGAACCAATTTATCCAATTGCGCTTTAGGAATTGCTTTGCCATTCACGATGGCAGCATTCTGTGCGTAGACAGCTGATGAGAGAAGTGCAGTGCTAAAAGCGCTTATGGTCAAAATTTGGCGTGTGTTCAACATGGATTGGGGAATATAAGTATGTGTAAAAAAGAAATCTTAATGCAATCTATGGCTAATTGGTGCTTTCACTAGGTGTGAAAGCCAAGATAGTAAGGGCATGGATGGCGGCAGGGAAGTGCGTATTTAACGCGGCATAGATGGCCCTATGGCGAGCTACCTTGCTCATTCCATCGAATTCTGGGGCTACGATAGTAAGCTTAAAGTGCCCACCACCAGAAGCCGCTCCAGCGTGACCTGCATGCAGATGGCTTTCATCTTCAATATTCAACTGGATCAGCTGAAACGCTAACTTCAGATCTGCTTCGAATAAGGCAATTCGATCTTGATTGATGCTCATTCCGCAGGGTGCTCCATATGGCGACTAAGCCAGACCCCTTGAAGGATGACGAAAATCACTAGTAGTCCTGTGCTACCAAATAGCTTGAAATTGACCCAAGTTTCTTCTGAATACTCAAAGGCGATATAGAGGTTAAGGACACCCATAAAAAAGAAGAATACTGCCCAGGCCATATTCACTCGATGCCAAACAGATATAGAGCTGTGCTCCTTGAGGGTAATCTGCTTGCTCATCAAGGCTTGAATCCAATTCTTTTGGAAGAACTGCGCGCTAATAAATAGGGCGCCAGCAAATAACCAGTAAAGAGCGGTTGGTTTCAGTTGAATAAAGGTTTTGTCATGCAAGAAGATTGTGAAGCTACCAAAAACCAGAATCATGACAAGGCTGACCCATTGCATTGCATCTATTTTTCGATGACGGTAGTACACCCACAAAATTTGCCCGATGGTGGCAACCATAACTACGATAGTTGCGGTGTAGATATCACCAAATTTAAAGGCAATAAAAAAGAGGATGATGGGAAAGAGGTCGAATAGAAATTTCATGCAGTGATTATCCAGCTATTTGAAGATTATTTTGCTTTATTGGGGGTGGCATTGTCAGAGGTGTCAAATTTCAAGGAGGCTGAGTTAATGCAGTAGCGCAATCTCGTAGGTTGGGGCCCATCATCAAACACATGCCCCAAATGGGCATCGCATTTGCTACAGCGCACTTCCGTGCGAATCATTCCATGTGAGCTATCCCGAATTTCGGTAATTGACTCAATGTTTTCTGGTGCGTTATAGCTCGGCCAGCCGCAACCTGCATCAAACTTAGTGGAAGATTGAAATAATAGCGTGTCACAACAGATGCAGCGGTATTGGCCGGCAGCCCAGTGATCCCAATACTCGCCGGTAAAAGGCCTTTCGGTTGCTGCCTCTCGCGTGACCCGATATTGGATATCGCTCAGTGAGTTTTTATATTCTTGATCTGTTTTCTTAGTCATGGTGGTCAATGTGTTTAGTTATGAGGAGCAACTGACTGGTATAGCCTGCATATCCACAGGTGGTGATTTTGAATAATGCTCAAACGTCTCTTGCTCATCAAACGGATGCATGAGTATCTGATGCAATTTTTGAACTTCAGAAAAATCATCCTGCTGGGCTTTTTCAATAGCGGCTTGAGCTAAATAATTTCGTAGGATGTATTTTGGGTTGACTTGGTTCATCAGGCCATTTCTTTCTGCATCATTTAAGAGCTCAGATTGAAGCCTATTAACGTAATCAGCAAACCATTGGTCGATATTTTCACGATCAACAAATTCATCTTTCTGCAGAATCTCTATCGGCATGGAGTCTTTCTTGATGTTGCTGAGGCTACGAAAGAAATTAGTAAAATCTATCTTTGAGTCATGCATCGCTTGCAGTAGGCGCTCAATTAATGCGGTGTCGCCATCTTCCTTAGACTGTAAGCCTAATTTAGAACGAAATAGTTGATGCCACTCTTTTGTATAAATAACTGAAAATTCTTCGAGTGCGGAGCGAAGAAGGTCTTGAGATTCTTCTGCGGAATGCTCGAGCTCTAGCAAGGGGAGCATTGCGCTTGCAAGACAGGCCATATTCCAATACATGATTTGAGGTTGACGATGATAAGCATATCGACCACCATGATCGCTATGGTTGCAAATATGATCGATTTGAAACTGATCTAAAAAGCCGAAAGGGCCATAGTCGATAGTGAGCCCTAGGACGCTAGTATTGTCACTATTTAAAACGCCATGACAGAATCCTACCGATTGCCACTGGGCAACCAATTTTGCATTGCGAGCACTAATTTCTTTGAATAGATTTAGATAAGGACCTTTGTTAGCAAGACACTCTGGATAGAATTCAGCAATCAACAGATCCGCAAGCTCTTTTAGGCGCACAACATTTTGCAATGAGGCAAAGTGCTCAAAGTGCCCAACACGAATAAAGCTCGGTGCAATGCGAGAGCATATCGCTGCGGTTTCCATGGTTTCTCGCCTGACAGCTTGCTTTGACCCCACCAATGCAAGAGCTCGACTGGTAGGAAGACCAAGGGCATGCATTGCTTCGCTACACAAGAACTCGCGAATAGAGGATCTCAAAACTGCTCTGCCATCACCCATTCTCGAATAGTGAGTTCTACCAGCACCTTTTAATTGGAGCTCGAGATTATTGATATCTCCGAGCAAGATGGTGCGACCATCACCTAGCTGCCCCGCCCACGAGCCAAACTGATGGCCGCTATAGACTGTAGAGATTGGGTTTGAAAATATCAACTCCCCAGCATTGAGTTGATTCCCTGCCAGTACATCTAGCCACTCAGGATCCTTTGGAAGGTTATTTGCTCGTAGTTCCACCCCAAGTAACTTGGCGACAGAGGGTGAAAATGCCACCCAATAGGGGTTAGGTAGTGGAGTGGGCGGAGTGGGCCGACAGACGTCATCGCCACGAAGATTAAAAGGCATATTTTGTATTCTATGGGTAATTCACAAGCGTTGCAGAAGCATCTAAAATGACCCTATGACAAATAAAGTACAGCTGAATGCGGCAACTCAGCTTGCCAATCTGGGCGAAGAACTCAACGTCCCTTTTTTAAAACTCCTCGGTGTGCGTCTGATTAGCGCCGAAATGGGTAAAGGCGAAATACTTCTAGCCCTTAAACCTGAGCACACGAACACCTGGGATGTAGCTCATGGCGGCGTATTAACTTACCCTAATGGATGTTGCTATGGCCGTGGCTGCGCGTTCTAGCGATCCTGGAGATCGTAGCGTTGTAACCGTGGAGATGAAAAATAATTTCATGCAGGCTGCCAATGGCATCTTGAGGGTAAAAGCAGATACCGTACGACGTACCGCTACGATGGCATTTTGTGAGGCTAAGCTCTATAACGATCAAGGTGAAATCTGTTGTATGGCAACAGGTACATTCCAGTTTCTAAAACGACCGGCTGCTAAAGATGCAAATGGTGAACGCGTTGTGAATGAAGATTCGATTCAGAAGTAAATATTTACGCGTGTATTGATTGCTTAAACGAAGAGATTTGATCCTGGAGCAGCACTGAGCTCTCCAGTGACAACATCGTGGCCCACGGTGTCATTTGCATCAAACCGCCTCTCCACCATCTCAAACTGACCATCCTTACGAACACGCAAAATAGTGCTCGATCGTGTTCCATAAGAAGGTGTCTTAATAAATGCGGCAGATAAGGCTTTTTCCCAATCTGAGTTCACGCCAGTACTCGGCAACTCTTGTGGGTTTGCTTCATGTGTATCGGCCAATACGCGCAAATAGTGATCTGCGTTTTTAAATTTACCGCTGTCCATCGCTAGTGTTTGAGCAAAAGCTGCTACTCGATGATTCACTTTTGGCCATGGAGTATCTAGCATGGCATTGGAGAGGCCATAGACTCCAGGGTTCAGGGCTTGTTCTGGAAATACTTTTCGTGGGCGAATATTTTGAGCCATCATGAGGTGATTGCTGACCCAGTGCATTTCTGCATTCTCGGGATCACTGAGATCTGCCATCAATAAATTGAAACCGTTGTACTGCTCAAACCTCTTAGCATTCTCTTGAATGTAAGCATGGGGTTTATGCTGGCCTGTTAGGTAGCGTAGGCTGAGCTCTCCACGCGTTCTTGCGTCAGGATTTTTTTCACTCGGCGCCCTGACATTAGTGAGTGCAGCAAAGCGACCAGTCTTGGTAAACCCAAGCCATGTGCCGGGACTGCCTAATACTTCTGCCTTATCTTTTCCTGCAAAAAGATTAGGGTGCTCTGACCACCATCCCATTGGTTCAGTATCACGCTCATAAAATTCATCTCGATTCGCCGCTACAACCAGAGGGTAGTCTGGGTGTGATTTCCAGGCGAAGAGAATTAGGCACATAACAAAATAATTGGCAGGGTAATGAAATTAAATTTCTATTAGATGGTAGGGTAGTTGGTCTATTTCTAACACAGGGCCGCTACTCATGGCTAGGTGGATTTGTCCTAACTCAAGAGCATCTAACTTGCACTCAACCTGAAGATCAATACGATCTGGTTGACTTGGATTGCTAGCCGCTAGAACCACCATACCGCATGGTTGGCTAGCATCACTATCATGAAATAACTCTACACCAGGCTTGGCGAGATCCAAAGCCGAGTCACTTGATTGAATATGTGCGAGTTGCAGTCTGCGCTTGACTGCACCGCGATATTGGCTGCGGGCAACAATTTCTTGACCCGGGTAGCAACCTTTTTTGAAATCCACGCCAGCAACCGATTCAAAATTAATCATCTGTGGAACAAACTGTTCTTGAGTGGCCAGCACAATACGCGGAATTGCACTTAACACCTCTAAAAAATTCCATTGGATGAGGGCGGCCTCATCAACCAAGGATGTATCAGTATCAGACTTTCTTTTTGCAATCAGAGTGCGTCCAAAGGATTTTCCGTTAACAAGCACATCAGGCATTCGCAATGCGAGAGCATCGTTGGGTATCGCAATCGATTGCTCGAATTGTAAGTTTTGATAGGAGCCAAATACATCCCAGTCGTTCGAAGCATCCAACACTTTCACCTTTGAGCGCAGAATGTACATCGCCAATCGCTTGGCAGTACTGGCGGCAATATCTTTAGAGATGAAAAGTGCAAAAAGATCATCAGAATCAGCGGATTCTGGAAATAAGGCAAGCCAAGCGCTGGCCAAAAGCCGTCCTTTGGGGTTGCAGTACCCAACTAGGCGAACAGCTCCTGGAGCCTGGGCGGTTTCACCTGGAAGGGTTCGTTTCAGGCTGATTACGGAATTACTTAATTGACCTTGAAGTAAGGTTGCTGCATCAGGACCCTCGATCAGGATTAAGCCCCAATTGGTCAGGGCAGTAAATCCATGATCGTGACTGGTGGACGGCGCTTGGGTGTTTTTCGGGCTTTGGGTCATGTCCTTTTATCATAGCTCGATGAGCAGAAAATTTCAGAAAAGAACTCTTTTTACAACGCCTTCGAATGGTGGGACATGGAAATCCTATGCGCTCTACTCGGCCGGCTTTCTTATTCTTCTATATGGAGCAATCTTCCTGTGGCCGGTTGTGCCGGATGTATCAAATATCCCGGCGGGCTCAGTGTACAAGGTCAAGATTGCCCCTCAATCAGGGTTATCAGCCATTTCGAAGCAGCTATCAGAGCAAGGCGTATCCACCAATCCACTGACTCTGCATATCGCGGCAAGAGTACTTTTTGTTGGCCCCAAGCTTAAGCCGGGCACCTATCTATTAGCACCTCGTGCAAGCTTGGGAAATGTTTTACTACAAATTGCCCGTGGTGACCGGGTTAGGGAGAGTATAGCCATCATTCCCGGCATAACTATATGGCAGCTGAGAAGCCTCATAGATAGCCATCCAGCCCTTATTCATCAAACCAAGGGGATGAGTTCTAAAGAATTGCTTCAGGCTATTGGGCTTGCTTATCCTGGTGATGAGGGCCTTTTCTATCCAGATGCTTATTTATTTGATCCAGATGACTCGGATATTTCAATTTACCGCAGAGCATCCCAAGCAATGCAAAAACAACTGACATCCGCCTGGGAACAAAAAGATGCTACCTCGCCATTAAAAACCCCATACGACCTCCTCATTTTGGGTTCTATCGTTGAAAAGGAGACAGGGCGCTCTAGTGATAGATCTCTGGTTGCAGCGGTCTTTGTTAATCGCCTTAAGATCAATATGCCACTTCAGACCGATCCAACCGTAATTTATGGTGTTGGCTCTAAATTTGACGGCAATCTTCGAAAAGCAGATTTACGTAAAGACAATCCCTACAATACTTATATGCACAAAGGTTTACCGCCAACACCGATAGCAATGCCGAGTAAGGAATCCCTCCTGGCTGTGATGCATCCTGCAAAAAGCGATGCTATTTACTTTGTCGCACGCGGTGATGGCAGCAGCCATTTTTCCAAAACCTTAAAAGAACATGAAAATGCTGTTGATCAATTTCAACGCAAACGCAATATAACCACTAAATCGAATTCACAGTAATCGTTATGACAACTCTATTACCAGGTTATTTCATTAGTTTTGAGGGCATCGATGGCGCAGGAAAGAGCACGCATATTGACTCTTTTGCCAAGCTCTTAAAAGAACGCCATCCAGATCGTGATGTTGTTATGACAAGAGAGCCTGGCGGCACTCAGCTAGGCGAACAACTGCGTGCCTTATTACTTGACGCCCCCATGAATATTGAGACCGAAGCACTGTTAATGTTTGCGGCACGGCGTGAGCATATTGCGCAAGTAATTGAGCCAGCGTTAATGTCCGGAAAGATTGTTATTTCCGATCGCTTTACGGATGCTAGTTTTGCTTATCAAGGTGGTGGTCGCGGCTTAAGTCTCGAAAGGTTAAATGATTTAGAGTGCTGGGTGCAAGGTCGTCCAGACGGCTCTTTACTTCAACCTAATCTCACTTTTCTTTTTGACTTGCCCGGTTCCGTTGCTGAAGCCAGAAGATCCAGGGTGAGGGCGCCAGATAAGTTTGAGAAGATGGATTTAGATTTCTTTGAAAAGGTTCGCCAAGAATATCTCCGTAGAGCAAAGGCTGATCCACGACGCTTTTATTTAGTGGATGCCACCCGTACGACAGATGTGATTTGGAATGATCTTGAATCATTGGAAATCAAACTGTAAATGGTTGATCTGATATTTCCACATGAGTCTGCGAGAAAAATAGCTCCTTGGCTAGAGTCTGTCTGGAATGGAATTAATTTCTCCGAATTCCCTAATGCGGTTCTAATCCATGGCCAATCAGGCATTGGCAAGTTTGAGTTTTCTATTGAGTTAGCTAAGGCACTTTTATGTGAGGCTTCTGAAGGCGCGAAGCCCTGTAATCACTGTGAGGCTTGTAGGTGGTTCGACTTAGCTAATCATCCGGACTTTATTGCACTTATCCCCGAAACGCATCGCAAGCTTTTACCTCATGGTGATTTCGATTCTGAATCTGACTCACCTAAAAAATCAAAGACGAGCCTAGTTGATAGCGATGGTGATGCACTGGAGAAAAAAGAGAAGAAAAGTATTTCGATTGAAGATGCGCGAAGTGCAATTGAGGGCCTTTCCATCGGGACGCACCGCGGAGGCAATCGCATCATCTTAGTTTATCCATTGGAAATGCTCAGATCAGACTCTGCAAATACCCTGCTTAAATCCCTTGAAGAGCCGCCAAAAAATACGATTTTTATTTTGCTAGCAGATCGCCTCGATCGTGTTTTGCCAACGATTCGATCGCGTTGTCGTTTGTTGTCGGCACCACGCCCAGATCGAATCAGTGGGTTGCATTGGTTGCGCAATCAACTTGCTTCAGTTCCTAGCATGAAAATTAGTGATGCTGATATTGAATCCATTTATGACGAGCAGGGTGGGGCACCCTATGCCGTTTTGGATTCGTTAACTGCACGTCACAATAGGGATGAGAAAGATGAGCTCACTATTGCAATTCAAGCGTCGCGGTATTTATTGCAGTCGATGTCACAGGGCGCTCGAATTAATTGGCTAGATGCTGCTGATAAGACACAAAAAGCACGTTATTCAATCTTATTAGCCACAATGCAACGCTGGGTCTCAGACCTGCAAAGTTGCGCTCAAATGGGTTCGCCTCGCTATTACCCCAAACATGAGGCTGCAATAAAGGCCCTCGCTCAACAAGTGCACCTCCCTAAGTTGCTGCGTTTCTGGAAGTCATTAATACAGGCGCGACGACATGAAAACCATCCCCTGGCCACCCGCATTCAGCTTGAAGCCTTGCTTTCTCAATACCAGCAGGTATTTGAAGATTAAAATGGCGAGTCATGTTTATAGACTCCCATTGCCACCTCGATTTCCCGGAACTTCAAACACGCTTGCCTGAGGTTTTGGCCAATATGGCCACCTGCAAGGTGAGTCACGCCCTTTGCGTTTCGGTTGATATCCCAGACTTTCCTAATGTAAAAAAGCTTGCCGAGGATCATGCCCATTTGTATGCCTCTGTTGGAGTGCATCCAGATTACGAAGATACGCCAGAACCTAGCTTTGACTTCTTGGTTGAGGAGGCTAAGCACCCCAAAATTGTTGTCATCGGAGAAACAGGGCTTGATTACTATCGCATAGGTGATAGAAGCTATGAATCCATGGAATGGCAGAGAGAACGTTTCAGGATCCATATCAGGGCTGCAATTGCATCTAAAAAGCCTCTGATCATCCATACGCGTTCATCATCAGCCGATACGCTCCGAATCCTAAAAGAAGAGGGTGCCGATCAAATTGGTGGCGTAATGCACTGCTTTACGGAATCTACCGAAGTTGCCATGACAGCTATGGAAATGGGCTTCTACATTTCTTTTTCGGGAATTGTGACGTTTAAGAGCGCCAAAGATCTTCAGGAAACTTGCAAGCAAGTGCCTTTAGAGCGCATGCTGATCGAAACGGATTCTCCGTATTTGGCGCCAATTCCATATCGCGGCAGGACTAATGAGCCTGCCTGGGTCTCTAAAGTTGGAGAATTTATTGCCGATTTGAAGGGCATCCCAATTGATCAACTTGCAGAACATACTTCAAATAATTTTTTCCAATGTTTTCAGATTGATAGATAGGCTTTATGAGAAATTCATTTAAATTTAATAGCACTTTGAGCGCTACTTTTATCGGCTTTTCTAGCCTTGTTTTTGCTCAAACAGCGGATCAAGTTGACGACTTCACAAAAGCAGCTAAGTTCGACGATGTGTCTGAGGTTCAATCCTTAATTAAGACTGGAGTTAGCCCCAATACAGTAGATCCCAAAGGCAATCCGATGCTGATTGTTGCTATTCGAGATAAATCCTTAAAGGTTGTCGATTTGCTGATTGCCAATCCAGTAACAGACGTCAATCTAGTCAATAAAAGCGGTGAAAACCCATTAATGATGGCATCTATCGAAGGTGAGCTGCCTTTAGTTGAGGTCTTAGTGCTCAAGAAGAAAGCAGATGTAAATAAGTCTGGTTGGACTCCTTTACATTACGCCTGTACCACTGGGAAGCTGAGTGTTGCTCAATTCCTAGTTGCTAATGGCGCTAAAGTGAATGCATTAAGTCCTAGCGATACGACACCATTAATGATGGCTGTTAGCTCCGGTAATGATCTGCTAATTAAGTTCTTACTGGATAACGGTGCTGACTTGCGGATGCGCAATCATGAGGGCTATTCAGCGATTGATGTTGCTACTTTATTCAGCAAGGAAGATATACGCGAGGGCTTGATCTCGCGCTGGGAGAAGCTTTATAAGCAACCATATCCAGGTGGGCCCAAGAAGTTTCCTTCATAAATGACATATCTGTTTTTTGCGTATAATCATTATTATGTCAAATAAGAAATTAATCTAGATCAATCAGTCCACAATTAGCCAAATGTATCTACTAGACCACATAGCCAAACTCCTCGGCTTTCATAACTTACTCAGTTTCACCACTTTATTTGCTGAGATTAATACAGACATGGGCAATAGTGAGGTCTGGTTTGTATTGGTCTTGGCGTGCTTGATGCTGACATTTCATGGTTTAGCGGTATTAATGATTGCTGGCGCATTTCACTGGATAGATCAGAAGCTAGAAAATAAACGGGTTTATGGCGCAAATTTCTTGTCGTATTTCATAGCAATCTTGCTAATTATTGTCAGTCATTTGATTGAGATCGTAGCCTGGTCTTATATTTGTGTAGCACTTCAGGTCTTCCCAACCAATCCACAGACCTTTTACTTTGCGGGTGAAATGTACACAACAGTTGGTTATGGCGATTACACGCTTTCACAGCGCTGGAGAATTCTGCCAATCATCATTTCATTCTCAGGTATTTTTGCCGTCTCAATGTCTGGGGCGGCCTTGTATTCCATGATGGGCGCTCTATTGAACCGTCCAGCCCAGAATCCGAAGTCTGGGGCTGGATTCTAAAAATGTCTCTTAGGAGGTATTTCACTTAATTAATGAGCTTGGCTTTTTCAATTGGAGTCTTTTGCTTAAAGATTAGCTCCAAAACGCGTCCATTGGACTCTAGAGATCGCATTCTTCCGGGAATGCCAATCAAAGGTCTTCGCGAGCCAAATATCAACCTGGCGCTTGTATGGGTCTTTTTCACGTTGCATAAGTGCGTAATGTCGATTCACTGACTTACCTAGACTGGGAATGGCTTCGGACTCCTCCTCACCGTAGCTCTTAAATTGCCACATCTCTAGAGTGTTGTAGTCGACTACAGGAAGCGCTCGAATGCTCCCGGCATCATCAATTTTATCGCTGCCATTTAACAGAGAGGCAAATTGAAACATTAGAATAAATCGATCCTGAGTTTCTGGCAACAAATCAGGGGTGAATTCTGGTTTCTCAGAGAAGTACATCCTCCCTGCTCCATTGTGATCACGATCGAATCTAGAGTAGCGAGGAGGTTTTGCTCCTCGTTGAGTCCAGTAGATTGAGGGTGCTATTCCGTATGCATCGACCGAGCCACGTGATTCAAATGCGAATGAACCAACAACCGCATAGGGTATGTTGATATAAAGGCGGTAATTATTGCCCTCAGTAATCCAGTCTAACTGCGCAGTTTGATAGAGTTGTTCGTCAACATAGGCATCAAAATAATAGGTTCCAGAATCTGGAAGGCGGAATGCCTGACCAGATTGATTGCCAAATGCTCCCTGCTCTCCCTTGCCTTCGTTCGCCAAGGGATTTACTAAAACAGCATTCGATTTCTTAGGTGTAGTTTTATTCTTTGGTACGCCGCTAAGTTGAATCTTTTTGGGGGCTCAACACGAAGCTCTGTTTTGATAATCAGGTCTTCAGATATAGGCGGTGCGCTACCTAATGAAGTGAAAGACAGCCCAAAAAATAAAATTAGGTGCCCAAGAACCGACAGGAAAATTGCGACAACTAGAATCCACAGAGATCTTCTGCGCATAGATTGGAAAAAATTGCTAAATGAATCAATCAAGAAATTAATGCTGGATAAAATCAATCACTGCTGGTAGATGATCGGCATAGTCCGCAATGCTATGATCACTACCTTGAAGAATAAGCTGTTTAGCGCCTGGATAAAAATCAGCCATTTCTTTCCAATCGAGGAGTTCGTCACCTTTTGCAGCGATTAAAAAATATCGATCTGGATTGGTAATCTTGTTAACCTGCAAAGCACGTAGTTCATCAATATATTCAGCCCTGAAATCAAATGGTTCCTCACTATCGCAAGCAGTCATCATGCCAACATGGGGTTCTAATTCTCTAGCAGCATACACGGCGGGATTTAAAGCAATACCCTTGCATTGATATTTTTCAGCAAGATAGTTGGCATAGAAACCACCCAACGAAGATCCGATGATAACTATGCGATCCGCTTTAGATTGATCGATATGCTTAACCACCATATCGATACTTTCATTAGGGGATGCCAGCAATTGAGGGCAATGCCATTCGTAAACATTATCAGGCGTTGAAAGCGCCCTCACCGCCTCACCAGTCATCACCGCCTTGGTTGAATTTGGGGAGGAGCGAAAGCCATGAAGATAAACCAACAGCGTTGTTCTCATAATCTTCTTTTAAGCCTTCTGCCCAATTTCAAAGTTAGCCATTTTTTCCAAGGCCTTTACCATAGCTGAATGATCCCAAGCTTTGCCGCCATGGGCGCTACATGAATTTAACAATTCTTGAGCTGTTGCAGTGTTGGGTAAGGAGACGTCCAAGGCTTTAGCGCTACTGAGTGCAAGATTCAAATCCTTCCGATGAAGTTCAATTCTGAAGCCGGGGTCAAAGGTTCTTTTGATCATGCGCTTCCCATGAACCTCCAAAATCTTAGAGCTCGCAAAGCCTCCCATAAGCGCTTCGCGCACCTTGTCGGGATCGGCCCCCCGCCTTGGAAGCAAATACTAACGCTTCAGCAATTGCTTCGATATTTAAAGCCACAATAATTTGATTGGCCACTTTAGTAATTTGACCGGCACTATTAGCCCCGATTAGAGTAATGTTCTTGCCCATCAACTCAAATATTGGCTTGACCTTAGCAAAGGTCGCTTCACTGCCCCCCACCATAATGATGAGCGTTGCACCTTTTGCGCCAAGTTGACCACCAGAAACTGGCGCATCCAGATACTCGCATACCAAAGCATTAATCTTTTGTGCAAATTCTTTGGTAGCGATCGGCGAGATTGAGCTCATATCTACGACAATCTTGCCCTTGCTTAATCCAGAAGCAATTCCATTTTCACCAAATAGGACTTTTTCTACACCAGGGGTATCTGGCACCATCGTGATGATGTCTGCTTTGCTGGCAACTTCTGCAGGGGTGGAAGATGGGATTGCGGCACTATTGACTAACTCATCCGGAATCTTGCTGCGGGTGTTGATAAAGACTTCATGGCCAGCGGCCACTAAGTGGCCCACCATGGGTGCTTCCATAATTCCGAGACCAATAAAACCTAGCTTTAACTTACTCATAACGTCTTCCTTTTTTATTCTTGTTCGTATTGACTCATCCACCCAAGACCTGTCTCAGTGGATTTAAGTGGCTTATATTCGCAGCCAATATAGCCTTCGTAACCAAGGCGATCTAACAAGCCGAAAAGATATTCGTAGTTGATTTCCCCTGTGCCCGGCTCATTGCGGCCTGGGTTATCGGCCAGCTGAATATGCGCTATTCGGTTGAGGTGCCTTTGGATGATGTTACCCAACTCACCTTCCATGCGCTGTGCATGATAGATATCGTATTGCAGAAAAGCATTATCAGCACCAACAGCATCCAATATGGCAATCCCCTGCTCCGTCTTGGAGAGATAAAACCCAGGGATATCAAATGTATTGATTGGCTCAATCAGTAGCTTCAGTTCAGCTTTCTTCAGTTCGTTTGCTGCGTACTGAAGATTGGCAACAAAAGTGTCGTGAAGTACCTTTGGGTCAGAATCTACCGGCGCTTTACCAGCGAGGCAATTTAATTGAGGTACCTCTAGGATGGTGGCGTATTCAATGGCTATAGCGACTCCAGCGCGGAACTCATCCACTCGGTCCGGTAGACAGGCGATTCCTCGCTCCCCCGCATCCCAGTTGCCCGCAGGGAGATTGTGAAGCACTAGTTTTAGAGCATTGTTATCTAGAGCAGATTTAATATCTTGCACATTAAATGCATATGGGAAAAGAAATTCGACCGCTTTAAATCCACCAGTTTTGGCAAGTGCAAAGCGTTCAAAAAATGGAACTTCATTAAAAAGCATAGTGAGGTTTGCGGCAAAACGAGGCATCTCATTCCTTTTGATCAAGGTACAACAAAAGAACTGATGTTATCAAAGAACCCTATAAATTTCCTTGAGCCCCATGGGATAGCGTTTTAGGTCAAATTGAGGATAAAAATACGCTAATATCACTAAAGAAGCACTCAATATACTAAGGAAAGTTATGAAAATGAAATTCGCCCCAATTGCCCTCGTAGCCACTGCCCTACTGACAGGCCCCGCACTTGTTTTTGCCCAAACCCCTAGCTCAGCAAATGCCGTGGTGGTGGATGCGGCTGTTACTGACAATATTTTCCAGCTATATGAAGGTGCAGTTACCAAGATTGATAAGAAAACTCGTACGATTTTCTTTAAAAACAATGAAGGTGAATCTAAATTTGTTGCCGGTCCTGAGATCAAAAATTTTGATCAGATCAAAAAAGGTGATCGCCTAAGTGTTACTTATGAATTGGCTGTTGCAATTGAGTTGATTAAGACCAAGAGTGATGGTATCCGTAGCAAAGTAGAAACTTCTTCTGAGGTGGCCTCTAAGCCTGATGAAAAGCCAACACGTACCATCAAAAACACGACAACCATCATTGCTGACATTGTTGATGTCGATCGTGCTAAAAAATTGGTGTCGGTTAAAGGGCCGAGTGGCAAAGTTACTGTAGTGACAGTAAAAAATCCTCAGTTGTTGGCTGATGTAAATGTTGGAGAACAAGTTAAGGTGATTTATTTTGACGCGATGGCTGCATCCATTACAACGCCTAAAAAGAAATAAGGAATCAAGTAATTCTTTGTAAATGCAGGGATCTCATATGAGCATTCGCATCTTTTGGATCCTTGCGGCCACCGTCTTCCTCTCGGCCTGCGCCAATACAACTAGGCCTGGGGCTGTCGGCGTGAACAGATCACAATTCATGATGGCCTCATCGGAAGATGTGAATCGCCTCTCTGCAGTCAGCTATAACGAGCAAAATCAAAAAGCTAAAGAAAAAAATATATTGGTCACGTCTGGGCCAACGTATGATCGGCTGAAGTTCATAGCAAATCGACTCATTCCACAAACCGAAGCATTCCGAGATGACACAAGACAGTGGGATTGGCGCTTAACTCTCATTGACGCGCCAATACTGAATGCAAGCTGTGCACCAGGTGGAAAGATTACTTTCTACACAGGGATTATTGAGCAGCTAAATCTCAATGACGATGAAATCGCTGCCATCATGGGGCATGAGATTGCGCATGCACTAAGAGAGCATGGTAGAGAGCGGGTTTCTCAGGCTGCAGCGCAAAATGTATTGGTCAACATCGCTATGGCTGTAGCCGGCCCCTATGGATCTGCAGTGAGCGCCGCAAACCAAGTTGCTCAATACGCAATTGTTCTGCCCAACTCCAGAGAAAATGAGTCAGAAGCCGATGCAATTGGGTTGGAGTTGGCAGCAAGAGCAGGCTACAACCCCATTGGGGCAATTACCGTTTGGCAAAAAATGTTGAAGGCGACTAAAGCCAATAGTTCACCAGAATTCTTGTCCACCCACCCTTCTGGTGAAATCCGCATTGAGCAATTGACTGCACTATTACCGTCGGTTGAGTCTCTTTATAAAGCGGCACCTAAACCGCCGCACACGAAGAAGCTTTAATAAGAATCATGAAATGAAAAAAAGCCCCTTATGCAGGGGCTTTTTAAACTTACTTGGCGGAGCGGACGGGACTCGAACCCGCGACCCTCGGCGTGACAGGCCGATATTCTAACCAACTGAACTACCGCTCCAAGTACATCGCATGCTACTTGTGTCACTTCTTACTACCCACAACTAGCCAAAAATTTTGGCGTCCCCAGGGGGATTCGAACCCCCGTACTCACCGTGAAAGGGTGATGTCCTAGGCCTCTAGACGATGGGGACCTGGACTACTACTAAAACTAATGCTGCTATTTTAAATGCTTGGTGGAGATAAGCGGGATCGAACCGCTGACCTCTTGCATGCCATGCAAGCGCTCTCCCAGCTGAGCTATACCCCCGTAATCTCGCTAAAAATCTACAAGACACTCAAAACAATCTAAAATTTTATCCTATTTTTGTAGGGGGACGCAAATTCTGTCTTAGGCGACCTTGGAAAGCCTTTCTACAGCTTCATTCTTACCCAAAACAACCAACACAGAATCAATGGCTGGAGTCTGTGTTGTTGCAAATAAGGCATAACGGACGGGCATAGCTAATGCTGGCATTTTGATTTGATGTTTAGCCAAAACTTCTTTAAAAGCTAGGTCATAGGCTGCTTTTGTATGCTCCGTAGATTTAATCGCTTCTATCAAATCTTCGAGGGCTGGAATAATTTCTGCTGGGATATTTGCGGCAATTTGTTCGGGATTGTGCGTTGGTGCCGGCAAGTAAAAAAGCTTTGCCCCCTCTGCTATTTCAATCAGGGTGTTTGCGCGATCCTTTAGAAGCGCAACCACTTGAATAAAATCTGGCCCCTTTTCTGTATCAATACCTAACTCATGCGCAAAAGGCTTGCTTGCTTCTGCAAGAGCGACTGGATCTGCATTCTGAATGTATTGATGATTCAGCCAAAGCAATTTTTCAGAATTATGTTGTGCGGGCGATCTACCGAGGCTATCCAAGTCAAACCAATTAACAAACTGCTCTTTGGTAAATATCTCTGCATCACCGTGAGACCAGCCTAGTCTTGCAAGGTAATTCAAAATAGCTTCAGGCAAGTACCCTGCTTTTTGGTAATCGCGAACACTCATGGCGCCATTACGCTTACTCATTTTTTCACCAGAGTCATTGAGGACTGTTGGCAAATGGGCGTATACAGGCGGTGCGCCACCGAGCGCCTTCATGATGTTAATTTGGCGAGGCGTGTTATTCACATGATCGTCACCACGAATCACATGAGTAATATTCATATCCAGGTCATCCACTACAACGCAAAAGTTATAAGTTGGCGTGCCATCAGGGCGAGCAATCACCAAATCATCGAGCTCATCATTGCTAATTTCAATCTTTCCCTTAACGGCATCTTCCCAGATGACTGAACCGCCAATAGGGTTCTTGAAGCGAATCACGGGCAAAACACCTCCAGGAATTGCTGGCAGCACTTTACCAAGTTCGGGACGCCATTGACCGTTGTATCGTGGCTTTTCTTTACTAGCCATCTGTTGATCGCGTAGCTTGTTTAGTTCATCCTCGCTCATATAACAAGGATAAGCAAGGCCAGCATCCAGCATCTGCTTAATAACTTCACGATAGCGATCAATGCGTTGCATTTGATAGATTGGGCCTTCATCTAAATCCAGGCCAAGCCATGCCATGCCTTCAATAATGACGTCGACCGCCTCTTGAGTAGAGCGTTCTACATCGGTATCCTCGATGCGCAAAATGAAGTCGCCTTTGTTATGACGGGCAAAAGCCCATGGATACAAAGCGCTGCGAAGGTTGCCCAAGTGAATGAAGCCCGTTGGACTGGGGGCGAAACGTGTACGTATATGCATAAATAACATTATCTCAGGTCAGCCTAAGATTTCAGGATTTAGCACCCTAAGCCTCAAAAAAAAGTGGATACTTTCATTTATGAATGAATTACTTGTATTTATGTGTGATGGTGCCCCAATCCGCGGGGAAATTGTTTCCATTAGCAGCGCCTGGCAGACCGTTTTAGAGCGCCGCAACGATCTCCTTGTAATACGACGAATCTTGGGTGATTTCGTGGGCGCAGCGACGCTTTTAAGTGCTAGCCTCAAATTTGATGGGACCTTGATTATTCAAGCTCAAAGTAAAGGCCCTATTCAGCTACTGGTGGTCGAATGCAAGTCTGATCTGACGATGAGGGCCACTGTAAAGCTCTCCGTTGACGCTGTCAGCATTCATCCCGATGCAACCCTAGGTGAGTTATTGGATGCGGACAATACAGGACGACTGGTTATCACGCTTGACACATCCGACCGTCAGCCTGGTCAATCGCCCTATCAAGGGATTGTGGCACTTC
Source organism: Polynucleobacter necessarius (assembly GCA_900095165.1). Classification (GTDB taxonomy): domain Bacteria; phylum Pseudomonadota; class Gammaproteobacteria; order Burkholderiales; family Burkholderiaceae; genus Polynucleobacter; species Polynucleobacter necessarius_J. The sequence goes on from LT606947.1 coordinate 596,049, forward strand.
AGGAGCACTGTGGTAGCGTCATCAAGCCTGTGACTAGTGTTGCTGAGGCTATCGAGCTGTACATGCAAAATTCAGAGCAGTTAGATACCCGTATATGGCTGGCATCAAACGATACCTATGTAGGTGGATTGCTTTTGCAGCGATTACCTGATTCTGGCGGCCATACCCATCTAGATCCTCAGTTTGCCGCAGAGGGGTGGACAAGAATTCAGACGCTTGGTGAAACCATCACCAATGAAGAGTTACTAACCCTGGCCCCGGAAACCATCCTCCGCCGTCTCTTTTTAGAGGAGTCCACCGAGAGTGGTGTTCGCAGCTTTCCGACTCGCCCAGTTCGTTTTGGCTGCCGCTGCTCACGCGCTAAGGTGGCCGATGTTCTCAGAATGCTTGGCGAAGAAGAGGTTGAAAGCATCCTTGCCGAACAAGGTGCCGTAGAAACTGAGTGTGATTTTTGCGCCAAATCCTATCGCTTTGATGCAGTGGATTACAGACAAGTATTTAAAACGGACTTATTGGCTGATGCTACTAGACCACCATCAAGTGGGCATTAAACGCTAGTTATTGTTTTGTAGTTGCTGGCTTTACGCCATCCGCAGCATTAGCAGCTGATTTCTCGGTTGGCAGAATTTGTACGAAAAACTCACCCTCCTTGATCATGCCGTGCTCAACACGAGCACGCTCTTCAATGGCGCGAGCCCCATCCTTTAAATCTTTAACGTCACCTGTGAGTTTGGCGTTACGCAAGCTGAGCAGGCTATTTTTAGCCTGCTGCAACTCGAGCTGCTTCTCCATCTCGTAAACCTTAAGCCATCCACCCTTACCCAACCAAAGTGGGTACTGTATTGCGATAAGCAATAACAGCATAGAGTAGATGATAATCCGCATAAAAAATGGAGCTGCTAGTTAGCGTTTAAGGTTATAAAAAACAGATTTTCCTGGGTATGCAGCTACATCACCCAAATCTTCTTCGATACGTAGCAATTGGTTGTACTTGGCAATACGATCAGAGCGAGAAAGTGAGCCCGTCTTAATCTGACCAGCATTCGTACCAACAGTAATATCAGCAATTGTGCTGTCTTCTGTTTCACCAGAGCGATGAGAGATAACTGCAGTGTAATTTGCGCGCTTAGCCATTTCAATCGCTGCAAAGGTCTCTGTCAATGTACCAATTTGATTAATCTTAATGAGAATGGAGTTAGCGATACCCTTCTCGATACCCTCCTTAAGAATACGGGTATTGGTAACAAAGAGATCGTCTCCAACTAATTGGATTTTCTTGCCCAATTTTTGAGTAATATCTGCCCATCCATCCCAATCGCTCTCATGCATTCCATCTTCAATGGATGCGATCGGGAATTGATCAGCTAAGTTGCCAAGATAGTCTGAAAATTCGCTTGAAGTCAGCTGCAAGCCTTCACCTGACAAGTGGTACTTGCCATCTTTGTAGAACTCACTAGCAGCACAGTCCAAAGCTAATAAAACATCTTCACCCGCTTGGTAGCCAGCACCTTCAATTGCCTTCATGATGGTCTGCAAGCACTCTTGATTGCTCTTAAAGTTCGGAGCAAAACCACCCTCATCTCCAACCGTTGTTGGCATACCTTGGGCCCCCAAAATCTTCTTCAATTCATGGAAGATTTCAGCGCCACAACGCAAGGCTTCGCGGAAGCTTTGGGCGCCGACTGGCATCACCATAAATTCCTGAATATCGAGACTGTTATTGGCGTGTGCACCACCATTGACGATGTTCATCATTGGTACTGGCAATTGCATGCCGCCGGATCCGCCAAAATAGCGATATAAAGGCAGGCCAGCTTCTTCTGCAGCAGCGCGTGCTACAGCTATCGATACAGCCAGGGTTGCATTCGCGCCTAAACGGGCTTTATTGTGTGTTCCATCAAGCTCAATCAAGGTGTGATCAAGAAAGGCTTGTTCGCTAGCATCCAGACCCAAGATCGATTCAGCAATCTCGATATTGATATTTTGAACCGCCTTGAGGACGCCCTTGCCCAAGTAGCGGGCTTTGTCGCCATCACGAAGCTCAATGGCTTCACGTGAACCTGTTGATGCGCCTGAAGGCACTGCTGCACGCCCCATAACACCAGACTCTAGCAATACGTCGCACTCAACCGTTGGGTTGCCGCGTGAATCTAAAACTTCTCTACCGATAATGTCAACAATGGCGCTCATGCACCTTCTCCTAAGTAAAAATGAATTTTGGGTATTACTTAAAGCTATCTTCTAAAAATGATCCAGGCTTCTTAACAACGGAATCAATCGCAACTAAAGATTCAAGGAGTTCTCTCATGCGATTTAGCGGCACAGCATTTGGGCCGTCAGAAAGGGCTTTAGCTGGGTCTGGATGCGTCTCCATGAATAGGCCACTAATACCCACCGCAACTGCAGCACGAGCCAATACAGGTACAAATTTACGTTGTCCACCACTGGCGCTGCCTTGGCCGCCAGGAAGCTGAACTGAATGGGTCGCATCAAAAACAACTGGCGCCTTTGCTTCACGCAAAATTGCCAAGCTACGCATATCAGAAACGAGGTTGTTGTAACCAAAAGAAGCGCCACGTTCGCAAACCATAAACCGGTCAGGTAGGTTCATTTCAGAAGCTGCTGCACGTGCTTTATCAATTACGTTCAGCATTTCATGTGGAGATAGAAACTGACCTTTCTTAAAATTCACCGGCTTACCGTTCTGAGCGCAAGCTCGAATGAAATCAGTTTGTCTACATAAAAAGGCTGGGGTCTGAAGAACATCAACCACTTTAGAAACCGGAGCAATCCCGCTGATATCGTGGATGTCGGTTAACACCGGTACACCAATTTCACGTTTTACGCGCGCCAGAATCTCGAGCCCCTTCTCCATGCCTAAGCCACGGAAAGAAGTTCCGGATGAGCGATTGGCCTTATCAAAAGATGACTTATAGATAAATGGGATTCCGAGTGAAGCAGTAATTTCTTTAAGCTCTCCAGCAATATCTAAAGCAGATTGCTCGGACTCAATAACGCATGGCCCCGCAATCAAAAAAAAGCGGTGATCCAAGCCAACATCAAAACCGCATAATTTAAAAGCACTCATGACGATCTCCTAGGCCGCTTGCTTTTGAGAAGCGGCTTGATGAATCAATGACGCCTTAATGAAAGCGGAAAATAGTGGATGCCCATCACGTGGGGTTGATGTGAACTCCGGATGGAACTGCACACCAAAGAACCAAGGGTGCATTGCGCTAGGCAGCTCCATCATTTCAGGTAAGGATTCATTAGGAGTTCTAGCAGAAATAATCAGACCAGACTTCTCAAGACGCGGAACATACACGTTGTTCACTTCATAGCGATGGCGGTGACGCTCATTCACCTCAGGGCCATAGATTTCATGAGCCAAGGTACCCACTTTAATGGGGCAACGTTGTGAGCCTAAACGCATGGTTCCACCAAGATCAGAATCATTGGTGCGCTTCTCAACGCGTCCTTCGCGATCAACCCACTCGGTAATCAAAGCAACAACTGGACTCTCTGTCTCGGGATCAAACTCAGTGCTATTTGCCTGGGCAATATTAGCAACATGACGCGCAAACTCAATCACAGCTAACTGCATACCCAAACAAATACCCAGATAAGGAATATTGTTCTCACGGGCATAGCGAATGGCGGCAATCTTGCCTTCAGTACCACGTTTGCCAAAGCCACCTGGAACCAAAATCGCATCTAGATTCTGAAGGCAGTCAACACCATCTTTTTCAATCACTTCTGAATCAATGTAATTGATATTGACGCGAGTGTGATTATGAATACCTGCATGACGCAAAGCTTCAATCAATGACTTGTAGGATTCTGTTAGCTCAACATACTTGCCAACCATGCCAATAGTGACTTCGTGCTGCGGATTAGCTAATTCATAAACCAAGTTTGCCCAAACAGATAAATCTGCAGGCTTAGCCTCGATATCCAATTCACGACAGATCAAATCATCCATTCCTTGTACTTGAAGCATCTCAGGAATCTTGTAAATGGTGTCAACGTCCCAAACTGAAATCACAGCATCTTCACGCACGTTCGAGAACAGTGAGATCTTAGAGCGCTCGTCTTCTGGAATTGGGCGATCTGCACGACATAAGAGTACGGTCGGCATGATGCCGATTTCACGTAACTTTTGTACTGAGTGCTGCGTAGGTTTTGTTTTTAACTCCCCTGCACTTGCAATGTAAGGGACCAAAGTCAAATGCACAAAGGCGCAACTGTGTTTTGGCAGGCGAATACTCATTTGGCGAGCGGCCTCAAGGAATGGCAGGGATTCGATATCACCCACTGTTCCGCCGATCTCACAAATGCCAATATCAGCTTTACCGTCGTGACTTGCTTTTGCACCGCGCTCTACAAATGCTTGAATCTCACTCGTAATATGAGGAATGACTTGAACTGTTTTACCCAGATATTCACCACGACGCTCTTTACTAATGACAGATTCGTAGATCTGACCAGTCGTGAAGTTATTGCTCTTACGCATCTTTGCGGAGACAAAACGCTCGTAATGACCAAGATCGAGGTCAGTTTCAGCGCCGTCTTCAGTAACGAAGACTTCGCCATGTTGAAGCGGGCTCATTGTCCCGGGGTCAACGTTGATATAAGGATCTAATTTTAGGAGGGTGACTTTCAGGCCGCGGGATTCAAGAATCGCGGCAAGCGAGGCAGCTGCGATTCCTTTCCCTAAAGAAGAAACCACGCCACCAGTGACAAAAACGTATTTGGTCATCGCTTAAGCTCTGTTGGAAAAAGTAATTATAACGATAGTGAATCTGTAGGGATAAATTCTTAATCAGTCCAATAACTCTCGGGCTGCCAGCTAGCTAAATAAAAAAATGCCTGTTTAATAGGCAATTTATTTCGATTCTTAAATTCATCCAATAGGCCCAAATCGACTATCACCCCAGATCCAACCCCCTATCGCAATAGCGTCAAATTACTGCCGGGTATCGGTTTATCCCAACTAATTCCTATTTGGCTCATAAGTGGAGTATTTTTTAAGAATATTTAACAATTAAGTCTTATATAAGACATGAATTAGGAATTACAATAGACTGGATAGGGATTAAAGCCCTGCTGAATCTTAAGTTGATAACTCTTACCCGATAGGAAATACGATGCTAGAAGCCTACAACACCCAAGTTGCCGAACGCGCAGCCCTTGGAATTCCAGCCCTCCCCTTGACTAAAGATCAAACTGCCGAACTGGTTGGTTTGCTCAAAAATCCTCCAAAGGGTAAAGAGGTAGAATTGCTTGAACTCATTACCAATCGCGTACCTGCCGGTGTTGATGAAGCGGCTAAAGTTAAAGCAGAATTTTTGGATGCCGTTGCTAAAGGAACTGAGAAGTCACCTTTGATTTCACGCATTAAGGCTACAGAGCTTTTGGGCACCATGCTCGGCGGTTACAACATTAAGCCATTAGTTGAATTGCTCTCTGATTCAGAGTGTGCGGCTACTGCAGCAGCAGCTTTGAAAAAGACCTTGTTGATGTTCGACTATTTCCATGATGTACAAGAGTTAGCCGAAAAAGGTAATGCAGAAGCTAAAGGTGTTCTGCAAAGCTGGGCTGATGCCGAGTGGTTTACAAGCCGCCCTGCCGCTCCAGAAAGCATGAAGCTCACCGTGTTTAAAGTTACCGGTGAAACCAATACCGACGACCTATCTCCAGCTCCTGATGCTTGGAGTCGTCCAGATATTCCATTACATGCAACGATCATGTTGAAGAACCCACGTCCGGGCATTGAGCCAGACGAGGCTGGTGTTCGCGGCCCAATGAAGCAAATCGAAGCCCTCCAAAAGAAAGGCAATCAAATTGCCTACGTTGGTGACGTTGTCGGCACAGGATCCTCACGCAAATCTGCAACAAACTCTGTATTGTGGTGGACTGGTCAAGATATTCCATTTGTTCCGAACAAGCGCTTTGGTGGTGTTTGCTTAGGTACAAAGATTGCCCCAATCTTCTTTAATACCATGGAAGATGCTGGCGCCTTGCCAATTGAGTTAGACGTTTCTGATATGAACATGGGCGATGAAATTGAATTGCGTCCATACGAAGGAAAAGCATTTAAGAACGGCAAAGAAATTGCTGCTTTCTCACTCAAGTCGCCCGTAATTTTGGATGAAGTTCGTGCAGGCGGTCGTATTCCTTTGATCGTCGGTCGTGGCCTCACAGCTAAAGCGCGTGCTGCACTTAGCTTGCCAGCTTCTACAGAATTCCGCGTCCCAGTTAGCCCGCCTGACAACAAAAAAGGTTTCAGCTTGGCGCAAAAGATGATTGGTCGTGCCTGTGGATTGCCAGAAGGTCAAGGCGTACGCCCAGACACTTATTGCGAGCCACACATGACTACAGTCGGCTCGCAAGACACTACCGGTCCAATGACTCGTGATGAATTAAAAGACTTGGCTTGCTTAGGCTTCTCTGCTGACTTGGTAATGCAATCCTTCTGCCATACATCTGCATATCCAAAACCAGTAGATATTCGCACTCACCATGAGTTGCCAGCATTTATGACTAACCGTGGCGGCATTGCATTACGTCCAGGTGATGGTGTAATCCACAGCTGGTTAAATCGTTTGCTCTTGCCAGATACCTGCGGTACTGGTGGTGATAGTCATACCCGTTTCCCAATCGGCATCTCCTTCCCTGCTGCTTCTGGCTTAGTTGCTTTTGCTGCCGCTACTGGCGCAATACCTTTGGATATGCCTGAGTCAGTCTTGGTTCGCTTCAAAGGAAAAATGCAGCCTGGCATTACTTTGCGTGACTTGGTTAATGCAATTCCTTTGTATGCCATTAAGAAAGGCTTGTTGACAGTTGAAAAACAAAACAAGAAGAACATTTTCTCTGGCCGCATCTTAGAAATTGAAGGTTTGCCCGACCTCAAAGTTGAACAAGCATTTGAGTTATCTGATGCTTCAGCAGAGCGTTCAGCAGCTGGTTGCGCAATTGCTCTCAGCAAAGATCCCATCATTGAATACATGCGCTCTAACATCACCTTGATGAAGTGGATGATCGCAAATGGCTACGAAGATAAGCGCACCCTAGGTCGTCGCATCAAGGCAATGGAAGCTTGGATCGCTAAACCTGATTTACTCAAGGCTGATGCAAATGCAGATTATGCAGAAGTAATCGAAATCGATATGAACGAGATTAAAGAACCGATCTTGGCATGCCCTAACGATCCAGATGATGTGAAGTTCTTGTCTGAAGTTTCTGGCGAGAAAATCGATGAAGTATTTATCGGCTCTTGCATGACGAACATCGGACACTTCCGTGCAGCAGGTCAAGTTCTTCAGGGTAAAAAGGATATGCCTACTCGCCTATGGGTAGCCCCTCCAACCAAGATGGACCAGATGATTTTGACCGAAGAAGGCTATTACGGCATTCTGGGTGCCACAGGTGCCCGCATGGAAACTCCGGGCTGTTCACTGTGTATGGGTAACCAGGCTCAGATCCGCAAAGGCTCTACAGCGGTCTCCACATCAACACGTAACTTCCCGAATCGTTTAGGTATCGATACTCGTGTGTACCTAGCTTCTGCTGAGATTTCAGCGGTTGCAGCACTCTTGGGTCGCCTACCAACGCCGCAGGAATATTTCGAGCAAGTTGAGTCGTTGAACGCTAAATCTGGTGAGGTTTATAAGTACATGAGCTTTGACAAGATTAAGTCGTTCAGCGATGTTGCCGACACAGTAACAATCTAAGTATTAGCGCCCCGAACTTAGGGGAAGTAAAAAAGGCGATCAACTGATCGCCTTTTTTCTTATCTGAATTTGGTTTTAGATGCAGAGCCTATTTTCTTGATGAGCATTTTCACGATTCAAACTGGAAGCCCAACTGTTAGTCGGTAAGCCTGTTTTTTCCATGATCAACTTGGCGCACCTGGAAACTTCTTTCCACTCCACGTCCAACTGAGGACCTTTGAAAGCAATTGCAACTACGTTGCAGTCATGAGACTCTGGAAACAGCAGAACGCGGCTATCAAATGTTTCACAGATATTATTTAAATTGATATTAAAGCTCTTATGGCGAGAAAACAAATTCACCGTTAGCACACCAGGCGATTTAAGAATGTCGTAACAGCCTTTGTAAAAATCTAATGAGCTAGCAGCCGATCCATCGCAAATCGCATCATATAAGTCAACCTGAACTGCATCAAAGCGATCCTGATTCTTCGCGTTCTGAACAAAAGCCTTGGCATCTGTATGCAGCGTCTCCAGCCGACGATCATCATCGGACGTGAAAAAATGCTTCTTACTGAAACAATCACGGCAGGATTGAGTTCAACAACCGTCGTCTTTACGGCCGGGCAATATCGATGAGCAAACTTCGTGAGAGCGCCGGTACCTAAGCCAAGTTAAGCTATTCGCATACCCGGCTTTGACTCCAAGAAAAGTAGCCAGGCCATCATTTGCTGGTTGTACTCCAGATAAATCTCATCTGGATCACGAATACGCATCACACCCTGAATTAACTCGCTCCCAAAGTGCAAATAGCGCACTCCACCACTCTCAGAAAATGTAACTAGCTCCATCGCCATTGATAAATCCGATATTAATTACTTTGCCCAGACTCTAGCATTGCGGAATAAGCGCATCCAAGGGCTTGCGCCATCTGGAGTATTAAGCCATTCATTTGGAGCCCAGCTCATCTGCACAGCCCTAAAGACACGCTCAGGATGCGGCATCATGACCGTGAAGCGACCATCTGGAGTAGTAACGCCAGTTAAGCCGTCGGGCGAACCATTCGGATTCATTGGGTAGGTTTCAGTTGGGCTACCTTGGTGATCCACAAAACGTAGAGCAGCTAATCCTTGTTTCTGAAGCGCCTTCAAATTGCCTTGATGGCTAAAGTTAGCAAAGCCCTCGCCATGCGCGATAGCAATGGGAAGCTGACTTCCTGCCATACCTTGCGTAAAGATAGAGGGCGAAGCCGTCACTTCAGCCATCACCAATCGAGCCTCGTACTGCTCTGATTGATTGCGGGTGAATTTAGGCCAAGCTTCAGCACCTGGAATGATTCCTGATAAATTGCTCATCATTTGGCAGCCATTACAGACGCCCAATGCAAAACTATCTTGGCGATTAAAGAATGAAGAAAACTGATCGCGCAATTGAGCATTAAAGAGAATGGTCTTCGCCCAACCCTCGCCCGCTCCCAATACGTCTCCGTAGCTAAATCCACCGCAGGCAATCAGGCCACGAAAATCATCTAACTTAGATTTACCGGCAAGCAGATCTGACATGTGAACGTCATAGCTATCAAAGCCTGCCCAATTCATGGCATAAGCCATTTCAACATGAGAGTTCACGCCCTGCTCTCGCAAGATGGCAACTTTGGGTCTAGCGTTTTTGCTAATGAATGGGGCTGCAATATCGTTCGCAATATCAAATGTCAGCTTTGGTGACATTCCAGCATCGGAAACGTTATCGAGTAGCGCAAACTCACTATCAGCGCAATCTGGGTTATCGCGTAAACGAGCAATCTGATAACTTGTGTTAGCCCACATCTTTTGCAGCACTTCACGTGGCTCAGCAAAGACATTTTTTGCATCACGCCAAATTTCAATACGGCCATTGGAATTAGGCTTTGCAATCACATGGCTATAGGCGCTCAGTTTCAATTTACGCAAAACAGCAAATACTGCATCGCGGTCAGCTTTACGAATCTGAATTACCGCACCAAGCTCTTCATTAAATAAAGCGCGCATGGTTTGCTCATGACGTCGACCGGATACTTGTTGAGCCCAGTTCTTAGCATCGCCCCAATCAGCTTCTTGCCCAACATCAACAGCAATCATGTCGACATTCATTGAAATTCCGGTATGCGATGCAAAAGCCATCTCTGCAATACAAGCGAACAAGCCACCGTCAGAACGGTCATGGTAAGCAAGCAACTGATCTGCTTTGCGCAGCTCAATGATGGCATTAGCAAGCGCCTTTAGATCTTCTGGGTGATCAACGCTAGGAGCTGATTTACCAGATTGGTCAAGCACTTGAGCAAGAATGCTTCCGGCCATACGGTTTTTACCGCGACCTAAGTCAATCAGAATTAATTCGGTTTCTAATGCTGTTCCAGATTCATCTTTGAGTTTTAGCAAAGGGGTCGTGGTTTTGCGAACATCCTGAACTGCAGCAAAAGCTGAAATGATTAACGAAACTGGAGAAACCACTTTCTTGGCTTGGGCACCCTCTTGCCATGCAGTAGCCATCGATAAAGAATCTTTACCAACCGGAATAGAAATGCCAATGGCTGGGCATAAATCCATACCAATTGCTTTAACTGAGTCATACAGCTTTGCATCCTCGCCGGACGCACCGCAAGCAGCCATCCAATTGGCGGAGAGCTTAACGTCTTCTAAGCGACGAATATCCGCAGCTAATAGATTGGTAATTGATTCACCAACTGCCATCTTGGCGGCAGCTGGTGCATCAATCACAGCCAATGGAGTGCGCTCGCCCATGGTCATAACTTCACCGCGGTAGCCCTTGTAATCCATCAAAGTAACCGCGCAGTCCGCAACAGGAACTTGCCATGGGCCTACAAATGGATCACGGGCATTCAGACCCCCAACGGTACGATCGCAAATAGTAATCAAGAATGATTTACTAGCAACCGTGGGTTGCTGAAGGACCCAGGCAATGCATTGCGCAAGATCGGCGTCAGTGACATTTAATTCTTCAAACTCTTGCGCAACACGCGTCACATCACGATGCATGCGTGGTGGTTTACCTAGCAATACTTCCATTGGCATATCAATGGGCATTGCAGCATCGGTACCAGTTATTTCTTTGCTATCGCTTAACTGGAGCTGACGCTCAACAGTTGCCTCGCCGACCACAGCGAATGGGCAACGCTCGCGTTCGCATAGAGACTTGAAAAGCTCTAAGTCTTTAGCTTCAATTGCTAGAACATAACGCTCTTGTGATTCGTTACACCAAATCTCCGCGGGACTCATGCCACTTTCTTCAAGTTGCACTTTACGCAATTGAAATTGCGCACCTAAGCCGGCACCATCAGCCAACTCTGGAAATGCATTAGAAATACCGCCAGCGCCAACGTCATGAATTGAAACAATAGGGTTACTCTGACCCATGGCAATGCAAGAATTAATAACTTCTTGCGCACGACGTTCCATTTCGGGGTTGCCACGTTGGACGGAATCAAAATCCAAATCTGCAGTATTGGTGCCAGTTGCAACCGAACTACCGGTTGCACCACCCATGCCAATACGCATACCAGGACCACCTAATTGAATAAACAAGTGCCCCGCTTTAATTTGCTTCTTCGCAGCATGAATCGAATCAATGCTACCAATACCACCAGCAATCATGATTGGCTTGTGATAGCCACGACGAACACCTTCTAGGGTTTGCTCAAACACACGGAAATAACCGCCAAGAATGGGGCGACCAAATTCATTATTAAATGCGGCGCCACCCAATGGCCCATCGATCATGATCTGCAGTGGCGTGGCAATACGCTCTGGCTTGCCATACTTTTCAGATTCCCACGGCAAATCAGTACCGGGGATATTAAGGTTTGAAACAGAGAAGCCGGTAAGACCTGCTTTAGGACGCCCACCGACACCAGTCGCGCCTTCATCCCGAATCTCTCCACCAGCACCTGTAGAGGCGCCAGGGAATGGAGCAATTGCTGTTGGGTGATTATGTGTCTCCACCTTCATCAAGGTATGCACTAAACGTGTGTCCTTTTCGTAACGCCGACCCTCGCCTTTAGAGGACCAAGTTTCCGACTCGGCTCCAACCATTACGGCTGAGTTATCAGAGTAAGCAACGATCGTGCCTTCTGGCTGAAGTTGATGCGTATTGCGAATCATCGCAAATAAGGATTTCTCTTGATCATCGCCATCGATAGTCCAGCTAGAGTTGAAAATCTTATGACGGCAATGTTCGCTATTCGCTTGGGCAAACATAATCAATTCAACATCACTCGGATTACGCTCTAAGCGAATGAAATTCTCAACGAGGTAAAGCGCCTCATCCTCTGATAAGGCGAGACCTAGTTCTTGGTTTGCTTTATCGAGAGCAGCCCTGCCCTCAGTTAATACGGGAATGCGAACAAATGGGCGATCAGGTAGAGATTGATACAAAGCACCAGCTTCATTGATATCTAAGATAACAGCCTCGGTCATCCGATCATGCAATGCAGCCAATACCAGTTGCTCTTGTTCTGTGTTGAGTGATTTTTTGCTTTGCCACGCATACTGCGTGCCACGCTCAATACGTAAAACTTGCAGTCCACATTGACGAGCAATATCTGTTGCTTTACTAGCCCATGGAGAAACTGTGCCAAAACGGGGAATAGCAATAGCGGATTGCTTATCGGCAGTCTTACTAAACAAGGAGTCCCCACCCTTTATTTGCGATACAAAAGGTTGGCCGTAAGTCAGGAGACTCTCGAGCACCTCTTTGTCTTTGGCATTGAGTTCTGACTCAGACCAAACGAAATGAAGGTATTGAGCCTCTATGGACTCAAGTTGAATTCCTTGGGCTGCGAGCGAGGCTAAAAGTCGCTGTTGGCGGAAGTCTGAAAGGGCATTTGCCCCGGACAAGCAACAGAATGATGACATGCCAAGATTATAAGGTTTTGCTTAAGCTAGGCGGCCACCCTGTAGACTCAATTGGCGTCCGCACCGAGCAGCCAAGGCTGGATCGTGGGTCACCAGAACCAGGGTTGAGGAATTCTCCCGATTTAGCTCAAAAAGGAGCTCAATCACCCTATTTCCGCTAGCTTCATCAAGACTCCCAGTAGGTTCATCGGCGAATAGGATGGCGGGCTTGTTAATGAAAGCTCGGGCTAGCGCCACCCGTTGCTGCTCACCGCATGACAGAGTCTTAGGAAAGTGATTCGCTCTAAGACTCAACCCAACTTTTTCTAGCCATTGATAGGCCTCTAGCCTAGCTTCAGCATGATCTACACCAGCCATTTCCAGGGGAAGCATGACGTTCTCCATGGCTGTTAAATGCGGCAATAACTGGAATGATTGAAATACAAAGCCAATGAACTGACCGCGCAAACGTGCCCTGCCATCTTCATCCAACAGATTGAGGTTTTGCTCCATTAAATCAATTTGCCCTGTGCTTAGCAGATCTAAACCAGCCAAGAGACTTAACAAGGCACTCTTTCCAGAGCCGGAGGCGCCAATAATTGCCACACTTTCACCCCGCTCAATTTGAAAACTCAAGTCGTGCAAAATGGCTAAGTCACCATCAGCCGTATTTACCAGCTTGCCGACGTGTTCGGCAACAATGGAATTAGACTGTTTGTTCATGTGAAAATTTTCTAGAGTGGAAAAATACAGATTCAGTTTTTAATTGTGAACAAATTCATTACAGGGCTATTTTGCCTCGTATTGAGCATTTCTTCCTGGGCTCAAGTAAAGCCAGTAATCCTGATACTGGGTGATAGCCTTTCCGCTGAGTATGGCTTGCCGCTTAGCACAGGCTGGGTCACCCTTCTCCAAGAGCAATTAACCAAAAATAAGAGCCTCTGGAGCGTATTTAATGCCAGCATTAGTGGAGAAACTAGCTCGGGCGGGTTAAGCCGCCTTTCCAATCTCTTGGATCAAAAAAACAGGAATAGCTCTCATAGAGCTGGGAGCAAATGATGCCCTGCGTGGCTTACCGGTAAATCAAACTGAGTCCAATCTACGCAAGATCATTCAGCTGAGCAAAAAATCGGGTGCAAAGGTTTTGCTCTGCGGCATACAGATTCCTTCGAACTATGGTCAAACCTACACCATGCAATTTAAGGATCTCTACCCCCTTCTTGCAAGTCAAGAGCGGGTCCAGTTACTCCCATTTTTCCTAGAGGGCGTTGCCAGCAAACCGGAATTATTTCAATCGGATCGCCTGCATCCCAATGTGGCAGCACAAAGCATTATCTTTAAAAACGTATGAGGCTCAATGACCCCATATAGTAACTTACTTAGAAAACTGCCTTAGATTTAACTGCCTGCGTTATCCGAGCTTACTTGCTTGAGCGGATTGATGACTTTAACACCAGCGCTATTACGCCAGTAGTCCATGAAGCCAGCAAATTCTGATTGCGCAGCTAGTGCTTGAATCTGTTGCGCCTTCGCATCAACAGCTGGAGGCTGACGAACTTGATCAATACGATAAATCGTAGTGCCAACACCTGAATTAGCAACAGAAACTACAGCCGGTAAGTTACTTACATTAACGGACATGATTTTGTCCATAGATGGCCCAACTAAATTGCCGGGCTTATTGCGTGAAATCCAGCTAGAACTTCCGAAGCCAGCGACATTCTTCGGATCTTTTTCAAGGGCGGCTAATTTCTCGCTTGCGGCGGCAATGGCTAATTTCTCTGCAGCGCGTTGACTAACTTGACGCTTCACCTCTGCGGCAACTTCTTTATACGGCAAAATTTGCGCTGGGTGCAGGGTCACCACTCGAGCGGATACAAATACACCCGGCGCGGTTTGAACGGCTTCAGTGTTGCGCTTGTTCTTAAGGGCCTCATCTCCATAAAGAGACTGAATCACCTTAGGATTGGATAAAGGATGATCTTTGGATGCACCTGGCGCACCACCACGAGACACACCTTTGTGAGATTGAATGCTCAGCTTTAATTTATCAGCAGCAGGCTTCAAGCTATCAGACTGGTCGTAAGTCATATTCGCAAACTGATCTGCCTTTTCATTAAAAGCTTTGGAGTCTTCTTTTGGATCTGCCTTGAGAACAATGTACTCAACGTCAATGTATTCAGGACGCTCAAATATTTTGGCATTAGCTTCATAAAAAGCCTGCAACTCTTCAGCGCTAGGATTCACTTTAGACAAATAATCCTTGGCATTGAACTGCAAAGTCTGAATCTGTCTTTCAGTTTCATACAAAGATGAAACAATCTCAGATAATTTTGGGCTAGCCAGTTCTGTACGGGCAACCGAGTTCACTAACTGTTGAATTTTTAAGTCAAAGCTTTGGCCAGCATAGAACTGTTCTTCGTTCATGCCATTACTTGCCAATAACTGCTTAAAGCGAACATCATCAAATGTGCCATCTTGACGATATAAGGCGCGAATCTGAGGAATTTTCTGGAGACTATTTACAAGCTCTTGCTTGCCGACTTGCAAGCGCAGGTCGCTTACTGCAAATCCTAAAATGCGCTGCTGGAGTAATTCATTCAGAATAGCTTGACGAAACGGCAAGCTTTGGGCAATTTGCATGTTCCCACCGACACGCTCAGCTTGACGCTTGGCGGCCATATCAACCTCTTGCGCACTAATCGGCTTGCCATTGACCTTCACGATATCTGTTTCCTTATCCATGAAACTGGAATAGCTGGAGATGCCAAATAAGGCGAAAGACGGAACAATAAAAAGCATCAATACAAACTGAAGAATTTTTTGGTGCTTACGTGCTGAATCAAACATGATTAATCGCTCGAAAATGAAGTCAATAACACCAGTGTACTAGGCAGAAGGTCTAGAGGAACTAGAAAGCCTATATGAGAAAAAGCGAATGCGATTTGGGAAACTGGTGGGCGCTGACGGGATCGAACCGCCGACATTCTGCGTGTAAGGCAGACGCTCTACCATCTGAGCTAAGCGCCCCAAATTAATACAGACGAGATTGTAACCTAGTGCGGAAATAAAAGAGAGATTCTTCATCAAAATGGACTTAAATAAACCGTTCAATATGACTCAAAATCCCTCAAATATCCCCTGGGCATCAATGCTTTAAGGCTTCTCCGGAAGAAATCTTTTCATTGGCTTTGCTAGCTTCCGCCGCCTTTTTGGCAAGCTCTTCTGGCGTTAGATCTGGCAAAGCAATGGGTTTTCTCTCTAAAGCCAACTCCAGCACCTTATCAATCCAGCGAATCGGAACGATTTCAATTGCGTTCTTGACGTTATCCGGAATATCGATCAAATCTTTGACGTTTTCCTCAGGAATTAAAGCTAGTTTGATGCCGCCACGATGAGCTGCCAAAAGCTTCTCCTTTAGACCGCCAATTGGTAATACTTCGCCACGCAAAGTAATCTCACCGGTCATAGCCACATCAGAACGAATCGGAATGCCCGTAAACACGGAAACGAGGGCCGTTGTTATCGCAATACCAGCCGATGGACCATCCTTTGGTGTCGCGCCATCTGGGAAGTGAATATGAATATCCTTCTTCTCAAAAGCTTCATCTGCAATCCCCAAACCTCGCGCTCTGGAACGAACCACAGTCTTAGCTGCCTCAACAGATTCCTTCATCACATCGCCAATGGAGCCAGTACGAGTAATAACGCCTTTGCCTGGCATCACTGCCGCTTCGATAGTCAACAGATCACCGCCAACTTCGGTCCAAGCCAAACCAGTTACCTGGCCAACTTGATTTTCTTTTGCAGCAAGACCAAAGTCATACATCTTCACAGATAGGAACTTCTCTAGATTGTCAGCATTAACAGTGACTGGTGCTGCCTCTTTCTTAAGAAGAAGCAACTTCACCACCTTACGGCAGATCTTGCTAATTTCACGCTCTAAAGAGCGAACACCGGCTTCACGCGTGTAATAACGAATCATGCTGCGAACAGCGGATTCCTTAATCTTCAACTCATCTTTCTTAAGACCATTATTTTTAATTTGCTTAGGAATTAAATAATTGATGGCGATGCTGGTTTTCTCATCCTCCGTGTAACCAGCAAGACGAATGATTTCCAAGCGATCCAATAAAGGCCCGGGAATATTCAAAGAGTTAGATGTTGCAACAAACATCACGTCAGA
Organism: Polynucleobacter necessarius; assembly: GCA_900095165.1. Taxonomy (GTDB): domain Bacteria; phylum Pseudomonadota; class Gammaproteobacteria; order Burkholderiales; family Burkholderiaceae; genus Polynucleobacter; species Polynucleobacter necessarius_J. The sequence continues at coordinate 612,836 of LT606947.1, forward strand.
GAGATCAAAGTCAACCTCAACATAGTGATCTTGAAATGTGTGATTTTGCTCTGGATCCAAAACCTCAAGCAAAGCACTCGCAGGATCGCCACGGAAATCCATGCCCATCTTGTCTACTTCATCCAAGAGGAATAAAGGATTGCGTACACCTACTTTGGTCAAGCTAGAAAGAATCTTGCCCGGCATAGATCCAATATAGGTGCGACGATGACCACGAATTTCAGACTCGTCACGAACGCCACCCAATGCCATACGAACAAACTTACGGTTTGTTGCACGTGCAATAGATTGACCCAGGGAAGTTTTACCAACACCAGGAGGCCCAACTAAACAAAGGATCGGTGCCTTGACGCGTTCAACACGTTGTTGAACTGCGAGGTATTCCAGGATGCGTTCTTTAACTTTATCAAGTCCGTAATGATCTTCATCCAATACTTTTTCAGCATTAGCTAAATCATTATTGATCTTGGTTTTCTTCTTCCAAGGAAGGGTCACAAGAGTATCAATGAAATTGCGAATTACGGTTGCTTCAGCAGACATTGGTGACATGAGTTTGAGTTTCTTCAACTCAGACTCGGCCTTCTTCAACGCCTCTTTAGGCATACGAGCTGCTTTAATACGCTTCTCAAGTTCTTCGAGATCAGCGCCCTCTTCACTCTCACCCAATTCCTTTTGAATGGCCTTAACTTGTTCATTTAAGTAGTACTCGCGTTGACTCTTTTCCATCTGACGCTTTACACGGCCACGAATGCGCTTCTCCACTTGCAAAATATCTATTTCAATTTCGAGATCAGCCAAGAGACTCTCTAGGCGCTGAACTACATCAGCCATCTCCAGTAAACGCTGTTTCTGCTCGAGCTTGACTGGAAGATGTGCACAAATCGTATCCGCTAAACGGCTTGGATCATCGATGCCACCCAGTGACGGCAGAATCTCTTGAGGGACTTTTTTATTCAGCTTTACGTATTGATCAAACTGGGCCATGATGGCGCGACGTAAAGCCTCAGTCTCATGTGCATCTAATGCTGACATTGGGCTTGGACTAGCTTCACAGCAGAAATAACCCTGACTATCCTCTACCTGGTTTACTTCGGCACGCTGTACGCCCTCAACCAATACCTTTACGGTACCGTCAGGCAGCTTGAGCATTTGCAAAATGTTGGCGATACAGCCGACTTCATAGAGGTCCTCTACACCAGGCTCATCCTTGGCAGCTGTCTTTTGGGCCACCAAAAGCACATTTTTGCCAGTTTCCATGGCGGCTTCTAGGGCTTTGATAGATTTTGGGCGCCCCACAAATAAGGGGATAACCATATGCGGAAACACCACGACATCTCTCAAAGGGAGAAGTGGCAGTTGAATAGGTTCAGAGGGTAGTAATAAGTGGCCAGGCATGGGGCAGTTCCTCCAAAATAGTCGTTCCGTAAAAATCTCTAAAAATGCCGTACCACTAGATATGGACATTATTTAGGAATAGGATACTACATATATGGGTGCCACCCAGAGAAAAACAAGGGGGAAATATGCAAAAAGTGAGCGAAAACCCTGTGAAAACAGCAAAAAATAGCAAAAATTAGGCTTTTTTGCTCATTTCTGTAGATTCTTCACCCTGCTTGTAGACCAAAATGGGCTTTCCACCATCCGCGATGGTATTTTCATCGATAACCACCTTTTGAACATTCTGTAAAGATGGCAGGTCATACATTACGTCCATGAGGGATTCCTCGAGAATAGAACGCAGGCCCCGTGCACCGGTTTTGCGTGCAATAGCCTTCTTGGCAATAGCAGACAGCGCCGCCGGGCGAACCTCAAGCTCAGAGTCTTCCATCGTCAATAACGCTTGGTATTGCTTAACCAAGGCGTTCTTAGGTTCAGTCAGGATCTGAATTAAGGCAGTTTCATCCAATTGCGCCAAAGTCGCTACGACCGGCAAGCGGCCAATCAACTCCGGAATCAAGCCAAACTTAATCAAATCCTCTGGCTCCACTTCGATTAAGAGATCGCTAACGCCGCGATCATCTTTACCTGGAACCGCAGCATTAAATCCAATGCCAGTCTTAGCGGTGCGCTGTTGGATGACCTTCTCAAGACCATCAAATGCACCACCACATATAAATAGGATGTTAGTAGTGTCCACTTGCAAGAAATCTTGGTTTGGATGCTTACGCCCACCTTGGGGGGGCACAGCAGCCATCGTACCTTCAACTAGCTTCAACAAAGCTTGTTGGACACCCTCGCCGGATACATCGCGAGTAATAGATGGGTTATCTGACTTACGAGAAATCTTGTCGATCTCATCGATGTACACAATACCGCGCTGCGCTTTTTCTACGTTGTAGTCACAGGCTTGCAATAACTTTTGAATAATATTTTCTACGTCTTCACCAACATAACCTGCCTCGGTTAATGTTGTGGCATCGGCCATTACAAATGGCACATCCAACATACGAACTAAAGTCTGAGCCAGCAAAGTCTTGCCAGAGCCAGTTGGACCAATCAGCAAAATATTGCTCTTTGCTAATTCAACACCATCAACCATGGCTTTGGCTGGAGTCTTTGATTCTTTTTTGTCTGCAACCTCGACGGGCTTACCGCCTTTATCAAGCTTCTCTTTCTTAGGTTTTGGCAAATACTGCAAACGCTTGTAGTGGTTATAAACCGCCACAGCCAAAGTCTTCTTCGCATGATCTTGACCAATCACATACTGATCCAAGTTCTCACGAATCTGGTGTGGCGTTGGTAAAGCGTCATCGCCCTCACCTTTAGGAACCTTAGCGAGCTCTTCTTGAATGACGTCAGTACATAAGTCGATACACTCATCGCAAATAAATACAGAAGGTCCGGCAATCAGTTTTTTTGCCTCATGCTGACTCTTGCCACAGAAAGAGCAATACAGAACTTTATCTGCGCTATTGGTAGTGTTTTTATCGCTCAAGGTAGATATCTATAAAAATGAATATGTATTAAGGGCGCTTATCGATCACTTTATCGATCAAGCCGTACTCTTGGGCTTGATCTGCAGACATAAAGTTATCGCGATCAGTGTCCTTAGCAATCGTTTCAATCGACTGACCAGTGCGATCAGCCAAAATCTTATTCAAGCGTTCACGCAAATAGAGAATCTCACGAGCTTGAATTTCAATATCGGAAGCTTGGCCTCGTGCGCCTCCTAATGGCTGATGAATCATCACGCGTGAATTAGGTAATGCATAACGCTTACCTTTCTCGCCAGCACACAGCAAGAATGCACCCATACTCGCAGCCATACCCATACACAAAGTGCTGACGTGTGGCTTGATAAATTGCATTGTGTCGTAGATTGCTAGACCGGCAGAAACAGAGCCGCCGGGAGAATTGATGTACAGAGAAATTTCTTTGTCTGGATTTTCACTCTCAAGGAATAGCAACTGAGCAATAACTAAATTTGCAGTTTGATCATTTACTTCGCCAACTAAGAACACAACGCGTTCTCTCAGTAGGCGAGAGTAAATGTCATAGGCCCTCTCACCTCGACCAGAGGTTTCAATCACCATTGGAACTAAACCCAAACCTTTTGACTCTAAATTCTCAGACTGGAAATGATTCTGGTTCATGTGGTCAGGCCTTATTTAATAAATATTTAGTTGAGCTTGCTCAGTTCTTCGAAAGTAACCGCTTTATCAATCACTTTAGCTTGCGAAGTGAAATACTTAATCACGTTGTCTTCCAACACCAAGTTCTCGATATTTTTGAGGCGACTTGGATTGCTGTAGAACCAATGCACTACTTCTTTAGGATCTTCGTATGTAGCAGCTTGTTCATCAATCTCAGCTTTGATTTGATCGGCAGTTGCAGCCAAGTTTTGCTGTTTAACCAAGTCACTCAGAATCAAACCGAGGCGAACGCGCTTGAGAGCTTGCTCAGCAAACATTTCCGCAGGAATCGGTGCATCTTTCGCATTAGGAATGCCACGCTGCATCAAGTCTTGACGTGCGGATTCAACTAAACGCTCTTGCTCTTGAGCAACCAAAGATTTAGGTGCGTCGAGTTCGCAAAGGCTGTTGAGCTTGTCCATTACCTCGCTTTTTAATAAGGAAGTAATGCGACGTTTTGTTTCGCGATCTAAATTCTCCTTTACTTCCTCACGCATTTTGGCAACGCCACCTTCAGTAACGCCCAAAGACAATGCAAACGCATCGTCAACTGCAGGCAGATGGGCCCAATTGACTGACTTCACAGTGATGGTGAAATCTGCAGTCTTACCAGCCACATCTTTACCGTGGTAATCGGCTGGGAAGCTCAATGGGAAAGTCTTGCTCTCACCTGCTTTGAGGCCCAATGTAGCAGCTTCAAATTCTGGGAGCATGCGGCCTTCACCAAGAACGTATTCAAAGTTTTCAGCCTTACCGCCAGCAAATTCAACACCGTCGATCTTGCCAACAAAGTCGATCACAACTTGATCACCAGCTTGGACTGCTGTGTTTGCGCCACCATCGCCCTGTGCGCCAGCTTCGCCGCGCGGATGGTAATGAACTTGTTGCTTGCGCAATACATCTAATGCGCGATCAATTTCTGCATCAGAAATATCGGTTGCGTACTTAGTCACTTCTGCTTTACTGAAATCACCAATCTTCACTTCTGGCAACACTTCAAAGTAAGCATCAAACACAATTTTATCTGCGTCTAATTCTGATTTAGGGTCAAGGCGCGGTTGGCCTGCCAAAAGGATTTTTTCTTTTTGCGCTAAGTCATAGAAGAGCTCAGAAGCTTTATCGAACTGAAGCTCGAAATCCACTTGCATGCCGTATTGCTTTTCAACCATGTTCTTTGGCACTTTGCCTGGACGGAAGCCTGGAGCTTTCATGGTTTTACCCAATTTAGCCAAATGGTCTTTTCTTGCCTTAGCCAAATCGGCACGAGCGAACTCTAAGGTCACTTTGCGGTCTAACTGACCTAAATTTTCTATCTGCACAGCCATTCTCGTCTCTTAATTGAAAATCGGATATGTGAAGTCCAAGCCAAGTAGCTATCTTGTGGTGCGAGGAGGGGGACTCGAACCCCCACACCATTGCTGGCGTCAGGACCTAAACCTGGTGCGTCTACCAATTTCGCCATCCTCGCGCGAATTCCGCAAACACTACCGAGCTGAAGCTTCACTCTAAAGACCGTAATTCTACAATGCTTAGCGATTTTGAAGGATATTTAGGCCTTGTAGAGCAAAGCTACCGCATGGACTGCAATCCCCTCACCTCTGCCTAAGTGCCCAAGGAATTCATTGGTTTTGGCCTTCAGGTTGACATGGCTCGGTGTAACAGCCAAATCCGCCGCGATATTGCGGACCATATCCGGCAAAAAAGTAGCTAATTTAGGCTTTTGGCAAATAATCGTCGCATCAACGTTACCGATCTGAAACCCGGCAGCCTGAATCTTCTGAAGCGCGGCTCTGAGCAAAATTCGGCTGTCCATATCATTAAACTGGGGATCCGTATCTGGAAATAGTTGGCCAATATCATTCAGCCCAGCAGCGCCTAGCAATGCATCAGTTAATGCGTGCAATAAGGCATCCGCATCTGAATGCCCTAATAGACCTTTATCGCTAGGAACATGAACGCCGCCCAATATCAATTTACGATCCTCAACTAAGGCGTGTACGTCATAACCTTGACCAATACGAAACTGCGGAATGTGAGGAGCGTTTGAAGTCATTGGGTTGTCGTTATAGGTTCAGGGAGTTTATTTGCTGGATGCCTGCAAGATGGTTTGCATCAAATCCCAATCTGCTGGGTGGGTTACTTTGAAATTGCGAGTAGCGCCCTCTATCAACAAAGGGCTAGAACCTGAAAGCTCCATTGCACTTGCCTCATCGGTAATATAAGTCTCTAGTCGTATGCCCTCTTCAATTGCATCATGCAGACTCTTAAGGCCAAACATCTGAGGTGTTTGGGCCTGCCAAAGGTGATCTCGAGAAATCGTCTTCAGCGCTCGATTCGGATTGCCGGCAATTGCGGAGTTGGCATCAGCCATTTTTAAGGTATCTACTAAAGGCATTGCCAAGAGACCGCCCTCACCTGCTTGAGTGACAGCACGAATCAGTTTTTGAATCAGCTCAGAAAAGATGCCAGGGCGAGCTGCGTCATGAACTAGCACCCAATCAGCCTCGGGAATGCCTGCCTTAAGCATGGCTGCAAGAGTATTTCTGACGGTTTCTTGACGAGTTGGGCCGCCGCTCGAAAGAAATTGAATGAGGGTAGATTTACTGGAGAGTGAAGTCAAAATAGGGTTGTCGATGAATCCAGGGCTGACTCCCACCCAAACAGAGACAATCTCTGGGGTAGCAATAAAGGCATCCAAGGCATAGGCCAGCATTGGCCTGCCCGCCAATTCCTGAAACTGTTTTGGCAAGACTCCACCAAGTCTAGATCCTGTTCCGGCTGTCGGCAGCAAGGCGTGGCATTGGGGCAAGGACTGCGAAGATTGAATTCCTGCGTTCATACCTGATTCTATAATGAGCGCAGATGTCTGATGCATTAAAACTAGCACCCCCCATACCCGCACCCCGGGCTGGGCAGCGCTTTACCTTTTCAGGACTAGTCGGCTCATCAGATGCCGCATTAATAGCCCAATCCGCCCTCCGGTACCGATCTGAATTCTCAGTCATGGTTATTTTCTGCGCTCAGGCGCAAGAAGCCCAGCGCCTTTTAGAAGAAATTCCAGCCTTTGCCCCGCAACTCAAGACGCGTTTATTGCCCGACTGGGAAATTCTGCCTTATGACCATTTTTCACCTCATCAGGATTTAGTCTCAGAACGCTTGGCAACGCTCTATGAATTACTCAATGGCAGTTGCGATATTGTCTTGCTGCCGATTACTACCGCTTTGCAGCGACTCGGGCCGCCAAACTTTTTATCTGGCCACACCTTCTTTTTTAGGCAAGGTGACAAGCTGAATGAGGCGGCATTAAAACTTCAGTTGCAGCAGGCCGGTTACGACCCTGTCAGCGCAGTCATGCGTCCCGGCGAATACAGCATTCGCGGTGGGCTAATTGATTTATTTCCAATGGGCTCTAGCCTGCCTTATCGCTTGGACCTCTTTGGCGATGAAATTGAGCAAATTCGGGCTTTTGACCCCGATACTCAGCGCAGCCTCTATCCCGTTAAAGAAGTTCGTCTATTACCAGGGCATGAATTTCCATTTGATGATGCGTCACGCACCGCCTTCCGCAGCAGATGGCGCGAAGTATTTGAAGGTGATCCAACGCGATGCTCAATATATAAAGATGCCAACCTCGGAATCCCTAGCGCTGGTATTGAATCGTATTTACCCCTCTTCTTTGAAGAGTCATCGACAGTCTTTGAATATTTCCCCCGCTCAGGCGATCCCGTCTGGCTAGTCAGCATTGGTGATGTTGAAAAATCGATTAAGAGCTTTTGGAAAGATACGCTTTCAAGATATGAATTCCTAAAACACGATCTTGATCGCCCCATTCTTCCACCAGAAGAGTTATTTCTGGATGTCGATCAATTATTTACGGCGGCTAAACCCAATGCGCGTTTGGCATTAGATAAAGAGGCGGATAAGGAATCAAGAGCCACCCCACAATTTTTAGCTGTACCTGATTTAGCAGTACATCGTCGTGATGCCGATCCAATGAATCGCTTGCGCGCTTTGGTTTCCCAAGAAAAAGTTCGCGTACTTATTTGCAGCGATAGCAATGGTCGCAAGGAATCGATTCGCCAACTCTTTGAAGAGAGCAATTCAGTTGCCGGACAAAATGGCAAATCACTCTACCCATTAAAGCCAGAAGGCTTTGAAGGTGTCGCTGACTTTATTAAGAGTGATGCCCTATTTGGTTTGGTCACAGCACAACTTTTTAATGGATTTACTTGGCCCGCAGAAAACCTCATCGTTGTTACCGAAGCTGAGCTCTTTACCACTACCGCTCGCCAACGACGCAATGGTAAAGAAAGCGAGAGCGCAGATCCAGATATGCTCTTCAAAGATTTATCTGAGCTCAAGATTGGTGATCCTGTTGTACATTCAGATCATGGCATTGGTCGCTATCAAGGTTTAGTGCTACTCAATTTAGCACCCTCCAAAGAAGAGCCCATTTTTGAAGAGTTCCTGCATTTGGTTTACGCCAAAGATGCAACACTGTACGTACCAGTGCAACAACTACAGATGGTGACCCGATATGCAGGCTCTGATCCTGACTCAGCACCATTGCACCAATTGGGTTCTGGTCAATGGGATAAGGCAAGGCGTAAAGCTGCACAACAAATTCGGGATACCGCTGCTGAGCTATTAAGCCTATATGCAGCAAGAGTGATTCGCAAAGGCCATGCCTTCGAATTCTCAGCACATGATTACGCAGCCTTTGCCGAAAGCTTTGGCTTTGAAGAAACGCCGGATCAAGCAAATGCGATTGCCGCAGTGATCGGCGATATGACCAGCGGCACACCGATGGATCGACTAGTGTGTGGCGATGTGGGCTTCGGTAAGACCGAGGTTGCGCTACGTGCCAGCTTTGTTGCGGTTATGGGTGGCAAGCAGGTGGCCATCTTGACGCCAACTACCCTACTCGCGGAACAACACGTTGCAACTTGGAAGGATCGCTTTGCTGATTGGCCGGTACGCATTGTTGAGCTCTCACGTTTTAAAACCACTAAAGAAATTAATGCAGTTCTAGAGGCAATCGCTAAAGGCGAAGCTGACATCATCATTGGGACGCACAAACTGCTCTCGAAAGAAACACAATTCGCAAACTTGGGCTTAGTTATCGTTGATGAGGAGCATCGCTTTGGTGTGCGTCAAAAGGATGCGCTCAAAGCATTGCGCGCCGAAGTCGACATCCTAACCTTAACCGCCACCCCCATTCCGAGAACACTTGGCATGGCCATGGAGGGTTTGCGTGAGTTCTCAATTATTGCAACAGCACCTCAGAAACGTTTAGCTATCAAAACATTTGTGCGCCGTGAAGGTGATAGCGTGATTCGTGAGGCTGTGCTTCGCGAGATTAAACGTGGTGGACAGGTCTATTTTCTGCACAACGAAGTTGAAACTATTCAAAACCGTAAGCATGCATTACAAGAACTTATTCCAGAGGCACGCATTAGCGTTGCGCACGGTCAAATGCATGAGCGTGAATTGGAATCAGTTATGCGTAAGTTTGTGACTCAACGCTCCAACATCTTGTTGTGCACCACCATTATTGAAACGGGTATTGATGTTCCGACTGCCAACACCATCATCATGCATCGCGCAGATAAGTTTGGCTTGGCGCAGTTACATCAATTGCGTGGTCGCGTTGGTCGCTCACATCATCAAGCATATGCCTATTTGCTAGTGCCAGACCCTGAGGCGCTCAGTAAGCAAGCGCAGCTGCGTTTAAATGCGATTCAAGCTATGGAAGAACTGGGGTCTGGTTTTTATTTAGCGATGCATGATCTAGAAATCCGTGGTGCAGGCGAAGTCCTGGGTGACAAACAATCTGGTGAAATCCATGAAATTGGCTTCCAGCTATATACCGAGATGCTCAATTGCGCAGTCAAATCACTGCGCAGTGGCAAAGAGCCCGATTTACTATCTCCGCTGCAGGCGACCACCGACGTCAATCTCGGTGTACCCGCCATTTTCCCAAATGACTATTGCCCCGATGTCCACGAGCGACTCTCAATGTACAAGCGTTTCGCCAGTACAAATGATTTCTCTGATCTTATGGGATTGCGTGAAGATTTGGTAGACCGCTATGGCGACTTGCCTGACCAAGCCAAGTCCTTATATGAAACACATCGACTGCGTCTAGAAATGGCTGGTTTTGGAATCAAGAAAATTGATGCTAGCCCAGCATCGATACAGATTCAGTTCATCCCCAATCCTCCGATTGATCCGATGAAGATTATTCAATTGATTCAGTCATCCAAATACATACAACTCAACGGGCAAGATAAATTAAAAATTCTTCCCAAAAAAGAGAAAGATTTTGAGAAACTAGAGCATCGTCTAGACCATATCCGGAAAATTCTCAGAAGCCTCAATGAATCTGCCATGCTTAACACCGTTCAAGCAAATTAATACTGATCTTTAATCGCCCATGTCTAAGCACCTTATTCTTGTAGCCATTGCTAACACCCCAATCACTTCGCAATTGAATTCCGCATTGACTGCATATGCAAATGTCTTGGGGATTGAACTTATCAAGGAGAGTTATGAGGCGCCTCAATCTAAATACTCTAGCGCTCGATGGACTTGCTCTCATAGCTTGTTACCTGAAGCAAGAGTAGCGATGCATGATATTGCTGCAGCACACGACGCGGATTTGGCTTTTCTTTCCCCGGGATTTAATTCAAGCGATGTGAAGGTGCTAGCAATGGATATGGACTCCACCCTCATCAATATAGAGTGCATTGATGAGATTGCAGACTTCACAGGCAAAAAAGCTGCAGTCTCAGAAATCACTGAAGCCACTATGCGCGGTGAAATTAAAGACTTTAAAGAAAGCTTGCGTAGACGCGTAGCCCTTCTAGAGGGCGTATCTGCCGATGTATTGGAGTCGGTCTATCGGGAACGTTTACGACCCAACCCTGGCGCCGTTGAATTGCTAGCCGGAGCTAATGCTAGAGGCTTGTACACGCTACTAGTTTCTGGAGGCTTCACTTTCTTTACCCAAAAACTCCAACAGGAGTTGGGCTTCATGCAAACCCAAGCTAATACATTGGAGATCATTGACGGCAAACTGACGGGCAAGGTTATTGGTGAAATTGTTGATGGCGCAGCTAAGAATGTCTATCTAGAGCAAGCCTGCAAACTGATGAATTGCCAGAAAATAAACTCCATCACCATGGGTGATGGATCAAACGACCTGCCAATGATGCATGGCTCTGGACTTAGCATTGCCTACAAAGCAAAACCGATCGTCAAAGAAAAAGCCGACGCGGCTTTTGACCGAGTCGGCTTGGATGCTGCTTTACTGTTAACTGCCTAACGCACTTGGTTTAGGCTAGAGTAGTAAATGAGCGCTGATTACAGGCGCTCAAAAATAGTTGCAATACCTTGACCACCACCAATACACATTGTGACCAAAGCATATTTGCCTTGAATGCGGTGTAACTCATGAATAGCTTTAGTAGCAATAGCGGCACCAGAGCAACCAATTGGGTGACCCAATGCAATCGCTCCACCATTGACGTTAGTCTTGGCTGGATCCAGACCTAAGCCTTTAATTACAGCTAATGCTTGAGCTGCAAAAGCTTCATTGGATTCGATCACATCAATTTGATCCAACTTCAGGCCTGCACGCTCTAGAGCAATCTTAGTTGCTGGGATTGGACCTTCACCCATGATGTGATTCGGTACGCCAGCAATAGCATAAGACACTAAGCGAGCGATTGGTTTATGGCCAGCCTTCTTAGCGGCTTCAGCTTCTGCCAATACAAAGAATGCTGCGCCATCATTAATTCCCGATGCATTGCCTGCAGTAACACTACCACCCTCTTTTTTGAAGACTGCTTTCATCTTCGCCAAAGTTTCGATTGTGGCGTCTGGCTTGCAATGTTCGTCTGTATCAAACACAACATCACCCTTACGAGTTTTGATAGTGATTGGAACGATTTGTGATTTAAAACGACCTTCTTTAATTGCGTGTGCAGCACGACGATGGGATTCCACGGCGAGAGCATCTTGCTCTTCACGTGTAAATTTCCATTTCTCAACAAGGTTCTCTGCAGTAACACCCATATGACCAACGCCAAATGGATCGGTCAAAACAGAAACCATCAGATCGAGCATTTTGGTATCACCCATACGGGCACCACTGCGCATTGCTGGTGAACCATACATACCGCGTGACATCACTTCAACACCACCGCCGATACCATAATCACAATCGCCCAACATAATTTGTTGGGCAGTCGTCACAATTGCTTGCAAGCCTGAACTGCATAAACGATTCAATGCCATGGCAACAGATTCCATTGGCAGGCCAGCTTGGATAGAGGCTACACGAGCTACATAGGCATAACGGTTATCTGTAGGAATGGTGTTGCCCACAGTAACGTAATTAATTAAGGCTGGATCTACTCCAGATCGCGCAACCGCCTCTTTCATCACAATACCGCCGAGCTCACATGGCTCAAGGCTACTTAGTGATCCATTAAAAGCACCAATTGCAGAACGTATCGCACTTAAAACGACGACATCACGACTCATAACAATCCCCTTTACGGTGCCTAATTAGGCAAAATAATGACCCAGATGCAGGTCAAAACACTATTTTTATTCCAATAGTCAAGTTTCGGCTATTAGGTCATGCCCTTGGGAGCTAATCACCGTTACTTTAATGATTTCACCCACACGATATCGCTTAGACGGCTTGCTAGTGGGTAAAACCCTTACTAAACCATCAATTTCAGGGGCATCACCGATGGTTCGGCCAATTCCGCCGGATTCGTCCATGCGGTCAATGATGACCTGAATACGCTTGCCTATTTTTTTTGCAAGCCGATTTGTAGAGATTTCTTCAGCCTTGGCCATAAAACGGACTCGGCGATCTTCACGCACTACATCCGGAACTGGGTTATCCAAAGCATTGGCAGTAGCTCCGTCCACAGGTGAATACGCAAAACAACCGGCGCGATCTATTTGAGCCTCATCAAGGAAATTCAAAAGATATTCAAACTCTTCCTCGGTTTCACCGGGAAAGCCCGCAATAAATGTACTGCGAATGACTAAATCTGGGCATGCAGTTCGCCAAGCCTGAATGCGCTCTAAATTCTTTTCTCCGCTAGCAGGACGCTTCATGCGCTTGAGCACATCAGGATGCGCATGCTGCAAAGGAATATCCAAATAGGGGAGGATACCATAGCCATGATCAGAGAACTCAGCCATTAAAGGCAAAACATCATCAACGTGCGGATAGGGATAAACGTAATGGAGGCGAACCCAAGCTTGATGCTCCCTCGCAATTTGATTCAAAGCATTTACTAAATCAAACATTCGCGTCTTAACCGGCTTGCCATCCCAAAAGCCAGTGCGATATTGAATATCAACACCATAGGCGCTGGTGTCTTGAGAAACAACTAACAATTCTTTTACACCGGACTCAAATAATTTTTTAGCCTCTAGCAATACTTCGCCAATCGGGCGTGAAACTAAATCACCACGCAAACTAGGGATGATGCAGAAAGTGCATCGGTGATTACAACCTTCGGAGATTTTGAGGTAAGCATAATGCTTTGACGTGAGCTTCACACCAATCGGTGGCAGCAAATCGGTAAAGGGGTCATGCGGCTTTGGCAGGTGCAAATGAATAGCCTGCATCACCTCTTGGGTGGCGTGTGGGCCCGTAACAGCAAGGACTTTAGGGTGGATACTCTGGATGAGATCACTGCCATCAGCATTTTTACGAGCACCGAGACAGCCCGTAACAATCACCTTGCCATTTTCGGATAATGCCTCACCGATTGCCGCAAGACTTTCCTCAACAGCAGAGTCAATAAAGCCACAGGTGTTCACAACTACGAGATCGGCACCAGAGTAATCCTTGGCAGTCTCATAACCTTCAGCACTTAATTGCGTGAGGATGAGTTCAGAATCAACTAGAGCCTTGGGGCATCCCAAGGAAACAAAACCAACTTTACCCGCCACAACTATTCTTTTTCTGTTGGGTTAGATTGACCTGGAAATGGGAAGCCTTTAAATATTGTTGGTGAGTTTTGCATTTGCTCTTGCATCTTCACAAACAGATCTTTGCTTTGTTTCATGTAATTACCCATAAGGCCTTGCATCATTGGGTTTTGAAGATTCATCATCTTGGCCAATGCCTCAGGCGTGCTGCCTGCACCCAAGCCTTGGATTTGATCGCCTAGCTTATTGTGAATATCCACAAAAGATTGCATGGTCTTTTCAAGGTAGCTACCCATCAAACCTTGCATGGAATTTCCATAAAAACAAATGATTTGAGAAAGCATTTGAGTTGAAAATACCGGCGCTCCGCCAGCCTCTTCCTCCAAAATAATTTGCAGCAAGATGTTACGCGTTAAATCATCTTCAGATTTTGCATCAACAACACTAAAAGCATCGCCGGTCATCACTAAATTTTTAATATCAGCCAGCGTGACATAGGTGCTGGTTTGGGTGTCATATAAACGACGATTGGGGTATTTCTTAATCAAGCGGGTGTCGCCGGCTTTTTTTGAACGTGTGGCCATGTAATTTTTTCCTAACTCTCGGTACTGCAATGCAACATGGGCATAGTTTATCCCTAGTTTGACCTAAAGGTAAATATGCCGATGAGTACACCACTAAAACCGCATTTTAAGGTGTTTAGCCTGTATGTAGGCCGCCATTCAAGGAGAAGTCGGCGCCAGTTGCATAGCCGCCATCATCAGAGGCGATCCAGCAGCGAATAGAAGCAATCTCTTCTGGAGTACCCAAACGCTTAACCGGAACGCCGGCAACAATCTTCTCCAGAACATCCTCACGAATAGCCTTGACCATATCTGTGCCGATGTACCCAGGAGAAACTGTATTAACAGTCACACCCTTGGAGGCTAGCTCTTGTGACAAGGCCATCGTAAATCCGTGCAAGCCTGCTTTTGCTGTTGAATAGTTAGACTGGCCAAACTGGCCCTTTTGACCATTTACTGAGGAGATGTTGATAATGCGTCTCCAGCCGTTATCTGCCATGCCATCAACCACTTGCTTGGTCACATTGAACAAAGAATTGAGATTGGTATCAATCACTGTCTTCCACTGTTCTGAAGCCATTTTGCGGAAGACGCTGTCTTTGGTAATGCCAGCGTTATTCACTAAAACATCAACACGCCCTATCTCAGCCTTAACTTTATCGAATGCAGCAACAGTACTTTCCCAATCAGAAACATTACCTTCAGAAGCAATGAAGTCATAACCCAAAGCTTTTTGCTCGCTAATCCAGCGATCTTTACGTGGGGAGTTTGGGCCGCAACCAGCAATAACTTTAAAGCCATCCTTGGCAAGGCGTTGGCAAATAGCAGTACCAATGCCACCCATACCACCAGTAACGTATGCAATCTTTTGAGACATGTGCTTCCCCTTATAAAAACATTATTAAGCAGCTGCGGATACTTTTTCTTTCACGTACTTACCAGGCGCCGCTTCTAGTTTTTTGTACCGTGCATTACCAAACGTTTTGCTGGCATTAATTTTTTTGCCACCAAACTGTTCTAACCATTGGGCGTAGTTAGGCCACCAACTACCCTTGATATCCTTTGCTGCAGCTAACCACTCGTCTGCAGTCTTCGCCAATTTATTGTTTTCAAAATAATGACGTTTATTTTTTGCCGGTGAATTGATCACTCCAGCAATATGTCCTGATGCACCCAAGACAAATCGATTCTTGCCCTTCAAGATATGAGTGGACTCATAAGCCGATTTCCATGGCACGATGTGATCATCATGTGATGCATAAATATAGGCTGGTACAGTGATCTTGCCTAAGTCGACCTTTTCACCACAAACGGTAAGCTTGCCTGGTTTAATCAACTCATTTTGTAAGTAAGTATGGCGTAGATACCAGCAGTACATAGGGCCAGGCAAATTGGTGGAGTCGCCATTCCAATAAAGCAAATCAAATGGGGGTGGCGAATTTCCTTTCAAGTAATTCTCAACAACATAGTTCCACACCAAATCATTTGGACGCAAGAATGAGAAGGTATTGCCCAGATCTAAACCCGACATCATCCCGAAATGACCGCCCTCACCACCAATAGTGCTTTCGCGTAACTTGACCATGCCTTCATCGATAAAGACATCCAGAATTCCAGTGTCAGTGAAGTCTAATAGCGTGGTGAGCAAGGTTAAGCTGGCAACATAATCTTTTTTACGCGCCGCCAATACAGCCAAGGCAGTGGAAGTTAAAGTTCCGCTGACGCAGAAGCCGAGTAAATTGATCTGATCCGTCGCCCCAATTTCCCTGGTCACCTCAATTGCTTTGATGACGCTTTCACCAACGTAGTCATCCCAAGTTACTTTAGACATGGAGGCGTCAGGATTTTTCCAGGAAACTAAGAAAACCGTGTGATCCTGCTCGACCATATAACGCACAACAGAATTATCGGGTTGCAGATCTAATATGTAGTACTTATTAATACAAGGTGACACCATTAAATATGGTCGCTCGTAAACTGCGTCAGTCAGCGGCGAATATTGAATCAACTCAAAGAGATCATTGCAAAATACCACCTGACCTTCTGTTGTTGCAATATTCTTTCCTACCTCAAAAGCACTTTCATCAGTCAGTGAAACTTTGCCTTTTTTCATATCTCCCAACAAGTTCACTATTCCATTTTTGATGGACTGTCCTTGTGAGCTAATAATGTTTTCAAGAACCTCAGGATTGGTTGCGATAAAGTTCGACGGGGATAAGGCATCAATCATTTGCTCTGTGGTGAACAAAATTTTGACCTTAGTTTTTTCGTCTGCATCAACCGCTTTGGCAAGAGCTAGCAAATGCTTAGAGTTCAACAAGTAAGTTGCGGCAATCATCTTGCTCCAAGACGAATGCCAAGCTTTGCCAGAGAAGCGGCGATCTTTTACTTCAATAGATTCTGGATTAGTTGCAAGGTGTGCGAATTCAGCGAAGTATTCTTTCTGAATTTCTGCCAAACGCTCTGATGGAATTAACGCCATGTGGTGAGGGGCCAATGAGGGCGCAACACCTGTATTCATACCTGCAAACATAATGATCTCGTAAAGTTATTAAGGCCATTCTCCATCTATCAGGCTGGAAGGGTTATACGCACTAACCCTAGCCCTGGGGCTAAGCTAGTAATAACCCCAAGTTATGTATCAGCAGATATCCAAATCAAGGAAGCGAAACGGCCGCTTTCTTTGTCTCTACGATAAGAAAAGAATCTCTGTGAATCATGGAAGGTGCAAAAGTCACCGCCATCAATTTGCTTAATACCTAATGATCGCAGTCGCTCTCGGGCTAGCAGGTATAGATTTGTTAAATACTTTCCGGAACTCCCGGTAATTGGCATAAATGCCTTTGACAAAATACTGTGGCCTTGGTCAGAGAAAGCCTGGAGCACATCTTCACCCACCTCAAATGCTGTTGGACCAATAGCCGGGCCCATCCATACAACAATATCTACAGGACTCAAGCCTGGTGATACAGCAAGCATTTCTTGAAGAGTATTTTCAAGGATGCCCCCGCTCAGACCACGCCAGCCAGCATGCGCAGCGCCAATCACGCCCCCACTCTTGCTTGCGAACAATACTGGCATGCAATCCGCAGTCAGAATTGCTAACACCTCATTTGGAATATTGGTGACAGCAGCATCTGCCTGAAATGGTTTACCGGGGGAAGCGCGCCTGGAGGCTGGGGTACTCACGGTCATACCATGAATCTGCTTGAGCCAAAGTGGCTCAGCAGGCAGATGTAAGCTGACGATGCTGCGGTTTTGCAGAACGTCTACCGCATCATCACCCGCATTAAGTCCAAGGTTGAGGGTATTAAATGGTGACTTGCTGACACCGCCATAGCGAGTTGTACAAAAAGCCCTAACTTGCTGCGGTACAACCCAGATTGGGTCAATCAAATTAATTGCGCTGGTCATTTTTGATGGACGCCATTAGCACCTCTTCTTTGGGGAGGTCTGCTTGACTCATCCCTACTGCTGGCAATAAATCGATTAAATCTTGTGGAGGCAACCTAAACCAGGTCATGACTTCATGCGTTGCTGGATGATGCAAGCTGAGAGCGTATGCATGTAGAGCTTGGCGAGTGAACGGCAATAATTTAGCTGCGCCAGGTATACGTTTACGATAAACGGGATCCCCTAGGAGTGGAAAACTCAAGGATTCCAAGTGCACCCGAATTTGATGGGTGCGACCCGTCTCTAGACGGCACTCCAACAATGCGGTGGGACTTTCTGCAAAAACACCTTTGGCTAAGCGTCGAAACAGCGTTGCTGCAGGCTTGCCCTGGGATGAGCCGACTGCCATTTTGAGACGATCACGTTGATCACGACCAACAATTGCCAATACCTTGCCCTGTGATGGGGCATCACCCCAAACCCAAGCGAGATAGCGTCGGCCAACCGTTCTCTCCTGTAGCTGCCTTACTAGGGAGGTTTGGGCGATATCCGTGCGGGCAACCACCATTAATCCAGAGGTATCTTTATCTAAGCGATGGACAATTCCAGCCCTTGGTAGTTGCTTGAGTTCAGGAAAGCGATGCAACAGGCCATTTAACAAGGTGCCCGTCCAATTGCCAGCGGCCGGATGAACCACGAGCCCAGCAGGCTTATTGATGACAATGAGCGTGTCATCCTCATAAACGACATCCAAGGGGATATCCTCTGGAGCAAAGGCAAACTGTTCTGGCATTTCTTGCGGGAAGACCTTAATACTCTCGCTCCCACGGAGTAAATGGCGAACTTTGGTGACTTTTCCATCAACCGTAACCGCCCCAGCCTCAACCCAGGCCTTGAGCCGATTCCGCGAATAATCAGGCAAAGCACCGCCAAGGAACTTATCCAAACGCTCTCCGCTAACCTCAAGGGGAACTTCTAGGGCAATGAAATCCTCATCATCGATATAATCAATGGGATTCGAATCGGGAGTATGCGACAACACCACGCTTAAAGAGCCTTTTAGTTATGTCGGACGTTATTACAGACGCCAGTTTAAGGCTTACTGCCATCCTTGGGTCATCTTCCATAAAATCCCTCTTTTCTATATTTGTCACAGCCAGCGCGGCCTGC
Source organism: Polynucleobacter necessarius (assembly GCA_900095165.1). Lineage (GTDB taxonomy): Bacteria > Pseudomonadota > Gammaproteobacteria > Burkholderiales > Burkholderiaceae > Polynucleobacter > Polynucleobacter necessarius_J. The sequence goes on from LT606947.1 coordinate 631,560, forward strand.
CTAGTTCTCAGTGGGTGCGCAGGTAGTGATGGCTCAAAGGATGACTCAGATCTGTGGTCTGAAACCAAGCTGTACTCCGAAGCTACCGACAAATTGAATGATGCTGACTACGCTAAGTGCGGCAAGTATTTTGAGAAGCTTGAAGGTCGCTTCCCTTTTGGCCCTTATTCACAACAAGCTCAAATCAATGCTGCGTATTGCTACTGGAATGGTCAGGAGCAAGCCCAAGCTTTGGTTGCTATTGATCGCTTTATCAAGCTACATCAAGGGAGTCCAAATTTAGATTACGGCTACTACCTCAAGGGCTTGATTAGCTTTAATGATGACCTGGGTTGGCTTGGTAAATTTACCGGGCAAGATTTAAGTGAGCGAGATCCTAAGGCGGCGAAGGAGGCTTTTGAATCGTTCAAAGTCGTTGTTGAGCGCTTCCCAGATAGCAAATATGCGCCAGACTCTTTAGATCGCATGCGCTACATCGTGAACTCTTTAGCAGAGGCTGACGTTATCGTGGCTCGCTTCTACTATCAACGTGGCGCCTATTTAGCATCGGCTAATAGAGCTCAGCTCGTCATTCGTGATTACGATCGTGCACCTGCTGTTGAAGAGGCGCTCTACCTTCTTACCAAGTCCTACGAAAAGTTGGGCATGACTGATCTAAGCAATGATGCCGCACGGGTATTCAAACTCAACTTCCCTGACAGTCAAATGATGGTTACCGGCCAACGCGTTCAAAAAGAGCGTCGTTGGTGGCAGATCTGGAATAAGTAATAATCAAATAAGATAACTGCAATCAAAAGTAGCGCAGAGACTTACTTGATTACTACGGGCACCCTTTGCGCCAATGCGCAAATAAGCTCATAACCAATAGTGCCACTCATCTGGGCCACATCATCTACCGGTACTTCCTGACCCCACAGCTCAACCACGCTGCCAATTTTGGCATTCGGTGCCTCACGCAAATCAATCGTTAGCATATCCATTGATACACGCCCAACAATGGGACAAATAACGCCAGCACCTTGGGCGCCGGCAGCATCAACCCAAACTGGTGTGCCGTCTTCCGCTTGACGAGGGTAGCCATCAGCATAGCCGCAAGCAATCACACCGATACGCATATCCTCTGGAGCTTGGTAGCGACCACCATAACCAACGTGATCACCCCCCTTTAATTCCTGAATATCAATTATTTCACTACGGAGCTGCATCACCGCCTGAAGTTCAGAGCGAACAATATCGGCATGAACTCCAGTAGGTGAAGCGCCGTACAACATAATTCCTGGGCGAACCCAATCACCTAATGCATTGCGATGCCAGAGTATTGCCGCTGAATTAGCCAAGGAGCTTGGAACTTCTAAACCATTGGTTGCTTGTTCAAAACAGTCCATTTGCTCACCAACCGATGGCGCTTGATCAACTTGATCGGCATTAGCAAAATGGGTCATGTGATGCAAGTGATAACCAGCAGCATGTAAACGGTGAAAGGCGGTTCGGTATTGATCCGGCCTAAAACCGAGCCGATTCATGCCGGAATTGAGCTTTAAAAAGAGGTTGATTGGGTGACTTGAATGATTGATGAAGAACTCCAGCCATGCGACTTGCTTCTCGCTATGGACCACCAAGTCACATTTAAGCTTACTTACAAGCTCTAACTCCTGTTGACTAAAAAGACCTTCCAAAAGGAGGATCCGACCTCCCCATCCATGATCTCTAAGCCATTGTGCATCTGTAATATCAAGCAAGGCGAAACCATCAGTAGACTCAAGCCCTTTAAATGCCGCCTCTAGGGTGTGGCCATAGGCTTTAGCCTTTACAACCGACCAGATTTTGGATTCCGGGGCGAGTTCACGAATCCGGCTTAAATTATGACGAAAGGCATCAGTGTGTATAGTTGCCAAAATTGGCCTATTTATTAAGCGATTAGCTGACAAGCTTATATCCACCCCTCCTTTCATGTTTTAATTACATCAATGACTAGATTGTACGAATGAACCGTAGTTTTTACATCATTATGGCGGCGCAATTTTTTTCGTCGCTTGCTGATAACGCATTGCTGATCGCAGCAATCGCCCTCTTGGTCCAGCTTAATGCTCCGGCCTGGATTACTCCTTTACTCAAATTATTCTTCGTTCTCTCTTATGTATTACTGGCAGCCTTTGTAGGAGCGTTTGCGGACTTCCGGCCTAAGGGCAATGTCATGTTCATCACCAATACGATTAAGTTTGTCGGTTGCGTGGCGATGCTTTTTGGCAGCCACCCTTTGCTGGCCTATGCCATTGTTGGCCTTGGGGCTGCTGCTTATTCACCAGCTAAATACGGCATCCTGACCGAGTTGCTCCCGCCGGAGAAGTTGGTTGCCGCTAATGGCTGGATTGAGGGTCTCACTGTTGGTTCGATCATTATGGGCACCGTACTTGGGAGCGTCCTGATTAGCAAGTCCGTATCCCAAGGTCTTTTGGGGCTTGATATGCCTCTTCTTGAGACCAGCATTGATACTGCGGCAGAATCAGCCATCATGATCATCATGATGATTTACATCCTAGCCGCCCTAATCAACCTACGTATTCCAGATACCGGGGCGCGCTATGAATCCCAAAAGACCAATCCGATTGAGCTGGTAAAGGATTTTGCAGTCTGCTTTAAGACGCTCTGGGATGATCGCCTTGGACAAATCTCTTTAGCAGTCACCACTCTGTTTTGGGGGGCTGGGGCTACCTTGCAATTTATTGTGATTAAGTGGGCTCAAGTTGCACTGCACATGAGCTTGTCACAGGGAGCCATTCTTCAAGCAATCTCGGCTTTTGGTGTTGCTGGAGGGGCTGTGTGGGCTGCTTGGCGCGTTCCTCTGCGTAGCTCCCTCAAGGTCCTTCCTTATGGCATCGTTATGGGTTTAGTGGTCTGCGTTATGGCAATCTACAACTCAGATATGTTGCCTAATACCAGTCTTTGGACTATTGGCAAGCTTGAGATCTCCTTGAACCTCTTGCCAGCCTACTTCTTATTGATATTGGTTGGATGGCTAGCCGGTTATTTTGTAGTGCCAATGAATGCACTGCTACAACATCGTGGACATGTTCTGATGTCTGCCGGTCATTCGATTGCCGTGCAAAATTTCAACGAAAACATTTCAGTGTTGATGATGCTGTTAATCTACTCTGGCTTAATTTGGTTAGATGCACCGATTCAGGCAGTAATTATTGGCTTTGGTGTCGCTGTAAGCGCAATCATGTGGCTAGTCATTAAACGTCATGCCACCAATCAAGCTGAATACGACTCAATGCATTTGATTGGTGAGCACAAGCACTAGACGCAAGGCTTAGATACTTTGCAATACTGATTTAGCAAGCAAGAGATCTTGCCATAACAGAGCCTTATCCTTTGGCCTAGCGATCAATTGATTTAACTCAAAAGTAGCAATCAGCGGCAGATCCTCTGCACCATCAGCATTAATAGCTAAAACGGTTTCACGAAGCTCTGGGAGTACGTCACGTTCACCTGATAATTTTTGAGCCGCTGGACCACCAAAGGCCAAAACAACTATTGGCGCTCCATCCTGGGGCAACAATTCCGAACTGAATTTATCAGCGGGATTTTTCCAAGACCATTCTTGCGGCGTTAAACCAAGAACGCGAATGATGTTTTGAAAAAGCACTTCTGCATCACCCTGAGGCTTATTACCAAAAAACCACCATATTCCAGAAGAAATTCGCTCGCTCACTTCTGCGGTAACAGAGGCTGCAGCATTGATTGGATCAGTCTGTTGGATAAGCACTTCCGCAGAAACCATTGCTTGGGCTTGCGCTGGAACGGCATCTCGTGAAGTCCATTCAGTAATACCCATCTCTTTTAAAAAGGCAGAGTTTGTACTCATATTCATGCCTCAAGCTTAATCGATTTAGCTAGAACCAAAGCATCTTCACGTAAACCGCTTGCCGCATCGACTGGGTAATAGTTTTTGCGCAAACCAATTTGCTCGTACCCAAGGCTTTGATAGAGTTTTAAGGCAGCTTCATTGCTGGGGCGAACCTCAAGAATAATCCGGGGAATTTTTTGTTGTGCCACTACACCTTCGATTGCATTCATCATTTTTATGCCAATACCCAAACGACGCAATTTTGGAGAAACGGTAATATTCAGGAGATGTAACTCATCTACCACCGGAAATAAAATGCAATAGGCCCAAAGCACTTCTGGATCCAAATAGCTACCCCTTACCACATCCGTTAATTGAGGTCGAACACAATATGCCCAATGACCGGCTGCAAGCGAATTTGAGAAATTACCCTTTGCCCAGGGATGAATGTGTGAAACAGATTCGATGGTCAGCACAGAATCTAAATCTGCCAATGTCATGGGTAGAAATGAGAGCTCTGATACACCTTCGGTGCTGGAGCGCAAAGGCTGAATCTGATCAACCATGTTGCTGACTTCGCTCCACTGAGGTCAATGCCACCTTATTGCGGATATATAAAGGTTCCAATAAATGCACGTCTTGTTGTAGCCCCTTGCCCCACATTTCTTTCGCACAAGCCAAAACGCCTAGAGCATTCACTCCAATAGTTGAATCAAGCTGGCTACTCGCCAGTGGATGTGAAACACTGGCAAATACACGATTACCAAACTCAGTAATCGCACTACCAGCCAAGAACTTAATATGCGAGAGCTCTATTCCCTCTGGTGGCGTCAGATGTATCTCTCCCTGACGCTGAGGCAATTGATTGGCAACATTCTTGTAGTTAGCCCAGTAAACCTCTTCCATACGGGCATCAACTGCAACTACAAAAGACTGAGCTCGCGAAGCGATAAACGCAGGAGTTTGAACAAGTTGGCAAGCAATGGCATCTAAGCTTGCTACAGGTATCACTGGCAGCCTTGCCGCAATGGCTAGACCCTGAACAGCAGCTACACCTAAACGCACCCCCGTGAAAGCTCCTGGACCATTACCAATGGCAATCACATCTAAAGCAGAAAGCTCAATCGAAGCTTCGGATAACAACTCTTCCACCCATGGCAGCAAGAGTTGGCTAGCGCCAGCAGACACCTTTTGATGGCGAACTAAAGGCGGAGTATCAGGTAGAAATAAAGCCACCGAACACCAAGCTGAGGAGGTGTCGATGGCCAATATACGGGTCAATTTGAACTCTCTAGATTAGGATGAACTCAGACTCGCAATGATATCTGGTGGCGCTTGAACTAGTTCAATCAATACGCCCTCGCCACAAAACGGGAACTCCTCGTTCCCCTTGGGGTGGACAAAAGTAATGTCATACCCAGCGGCGCCCTTGCGAATACCACCTGGAGCAAAGCGCAGACCCTGAACCGACAGCCATTCAACAGCCTTTGGTAGGTCATCTACCCATAGGCCAATGTGATTTAAGGGAGTTTGATGAACAGCTGGCTTCTTTTCAATATCAAAGGGTTGCATCAGATCAACTTCAATTTCATGAGCGCCTTTGCCGATAGCGCAAATATCTTCATCCACGTTTTCACGTTCAGAGACAAAAGTGCTCTTGTATTCAAAGCCAAATAAGTCAACCCAAAGCTTACGGAGGCGATCTTTATTCTCGCCACCGATAGCAATCTGCTGAATTCCCAAAATCTTGAATGGTTTAGTCATGGCCAGCCTTATTCGAAGCGAATGATCAATTGATCAACCGCCAAGCTTTCGCCAACATTAGCGCAGATTTCAGCAACAACGCCGTCTTGTCCAGCAACGAGCGTGTTCTCCATTTTCATTGCTTCAATGGCAGCCAATTTCTGACCAGCAGTAACTGCTTCGCCAACCTTTACAGAAATATTGGTCAGGAGACCAGGCATTGGAGATATGACTAACTTAGAAGTATCTGGTGGAACCTTGACCAACATGCGACGTTGAAGTTCGGCGCCTAGAGGGCTTAAGACCATACATTCGTAATGCGCACCATCCAAAACGAGTCCGTATTTAACGCCCTTACGCTCTACCTGTGCAGCGATCTTGTGTGTGCCATTGATGGTTGCACGTAGGCAAAGCTCGCCTGGACGCCAATTGCTAACGATGTTGTAACGACTAACATTACTCTCTTCCTCTATGTAGACAGAATAGACGCCCTCTTTTAGATCAACGCGAACCGGAATTTCTTTAATCTCTTCACTTGATCCGACACGTGATCCGGTAACCACTACAAACTTCTTCGCAATCGTCATTTCATGACCAGCTAATTGGCTGTCAATCATCTTAATGTGCTCAAGGTAGCGATAGCGCATAAATGCTGCTAAGGCCGCTAAACGCTTCGGGTCAGAGGGCTGAACAGAATCCTTTTTGAAGCCATCTGGATACTCTTCAGCAATAAAGCCGGTAGTGAAATCGCCCGATACAAATCTTGGATGCTGCAAAAGCGCTGCTTGGAAAAGAATATTGGAATGAATGCCGCGAATGACAAAATCATTTAGTGCAGCACGCATCTTCTCAATTGCTTCAGTACGATCCTTGCCATGAACGATCAACTTCGCAATCATTGAGTCGTAATACATCGGGATCTCGCCACCCTCGTACACACCAGTGTCTACGCGCACACCATCCAACTCTTCTGGCGGACGGTATTTCACCAAACGGCCTGTAGATGGAAGGAAGTTACGGAATGGATCATCCGCATTGATACGACACTCCATCGACCAACCATCAAGCTTAATATCTTCTTGTTTAAATGCCAGCTTCTCACCCGCAGCTACACGAATCATTTGCTCAACTAAATCTAAGCTGGTAATACCTTCGGTTACTGGATGCTCAACCTGCAAACGGGTATTCATCTCGAGAAAGTAGAAGGACTTATCTTTATCAACTACGAACTCGACTGTACCGGCGGATTGGTAGTTCACAGCCTTTGCCAAAGCAACGGCTTGCTCACCCATTGCTTTACGGGTTGCAGGATCAATAAATGGAGATGGGGCTTCTTCAATCACCTTTTGATGGCGACGCTGAATGGAGCAATCACGCTCACCCAAATACACCACATTGCCATGGGAATCACCTAGAACCTGAATCTCAATATGGCGCGGACCTTCAACAAACTTCTCAATGAAGATGCGATCATCGCCAAAGCTATTCATTGCCTCTGTTTTACAGGCGGCAAAACCTTCAGCCGCCTCTTTATCATTAAATGCAACACGCAAACCTTTGCCACCACCGCATGCTGATGCCTTGATCATTACAGGGTAACCAATGCCTTGGGCAATCTTGACTGCTTCCTCATTGGTATCAATTGCTTCGTTGTAGCCAGGAATGGTATTGACCTTGGCCTCTAAAGCCAGCTTCTTGGAGGCAATCTTATCCCCCATGGCAGCGATTGACTGGTGTTTTGGTCCAATAAATACAATGCCCTCTTCTTCGCAGCGCTTAGCAAACTGTTCGTTCTCCGATAAGAAACCATAACCCGGATGAACGGCTTCAGCACCAGTATCTTTACAGGCCTGGATAATTCGATCCATTACCAAATAGGATTCTCGTGAAGGAGTCGGTCCAATGCAAATCGCTTCATCAGCCATTTGAACGTGACGCGCCTCTTTATCCGCCTCGGAGTAGACGGCCACCGTCTTGATACCCATCTTTTTGGCGGTTTTCATTACACGGCAAGCAATCTCACCGCGGTTAGCAATCAAAATTTTCTTAAACATTTTCGTAGTCATAATGTGTCGGCGCCTTAGAGGGGAATATTGCCGTGTTTACGCGGTGGGTTTGTGAGCTCTTTGTCTTTCAGCATTGCCAAAGAACGTGAGATGCGCTTACGCGTTTCATGCGGCAAGATCACATCATCAATGTAGCCACGTCGACCAGCTACAAACGGGTTGGCAAACTTCGCTTTGTATTCAGCCTCACGTGCAGCAATTTTTGCTGGGTCTGATTTCTCTTCACGGAAAATAATCTCAACAGCGCCTTTAGGCCCCATTACTGCAATTTCAGCTGAAGGCCATGCAAAGTTCACGTCACCACGCAAATGCTTGGAGGCCATCACGTCATAGGCGCCACCATAGGCTTTACGAGTAATAAGCGTGACTTTAGGAACGGTGCAATCCGCATAGGCGTAAAGCAATTTCGCGCCATGCTTAATAATGCCGCCATATTCTTGTGATGTACCCGGCATAAATCCAGGCACATCCACCAAGGTCACAACAGGAATGTTAAAGGCATCGCAGAAGCGGACAAAACGAGCAGCTTTAATAGATGCCTTGATATCTAAACAGCCTGCTAAAACTAAAGGCTGGTTGGCCACGATGCCAATTGAGCGATCTTCCATGCGCGCAAAACCGATCAAGATATTTTTTGCGTAATCCGGCTGGAGCTCAAAAAACTCACCATCATCAACAATCTTCCCAATCAACTCTTTCATATCGTAAGGTTGATTCGGATTGCTTGGCACCAATGTATCCAGAGAGAAATCAGGCTCCTCAGTACGCATTGCCCCATTGATCATGGGCGGCTTTTCACGATTGGATAAAGGCAGGTAATTGAAGAAACGACGCAGCATCATGATGGCATCAACGTCATTATCAAAAGCCAAATCACAAACACCTGAAATGGTGGAATGAGTTACCGCACCACCCAACTCTTCTGCAGTGACATCCTCATGCGTAACCGTCTTAACCACTTCTGGTCCAGTAACGAACATGTAAGAGCTATCCTTCACCATGAAGATGAAGTCAGTGAGGGCTGGCGAATACACGGCACCACCAGCTGATGGCCCCATGATTAAAGAGATTTGCGGAATCACACCGGAGGCAGTCACATTGCGCTGGAAAATCTCAGCATAGCCGCCCAATGAAGCAACACCCTCTTGAATACGTGCACCACCCGAGTCATTCAGACCAATCACAGGTGCGCCTACTTTGAGTGCCTGATCCATGATCTTGCAAATCTTCTCGGCATGTGCCTCTGAAAGAGAGCCGCCCAGAACAGTAAAGTCTTGTGAGAATACGAAAACCAAGCGACCATTAATCATGCCGTAACCAGTAACAACACCATCACCTGGAACCGTTTGATCGGCCATACCGAAATCGTGGCAACGATGCTCAACGAACATATCCAACTCTTCAAAGGTACCAGCATCAAGCAAGAGTTCAATGCGTTCGCGTGCGGTGAGCTTACCTTTGAAATGTTGAGCTGCAATACGCTTTTGTCCGCCACCTAATCTGGCAAGTTCGCGCTTTGCTTCAAGCTGTTGAATGATGTCCTTCATAACTACTCCTTAGAAAAATTCGTGCCTCATTGCTTCGAGTAAACGTCTCGCAGCAACAGAAGCGGCCATGGTTCCTTGATTTACCTCGGCACTTAGACCGGGTAAAAGTGTTTGCACTGCTGGGTGATTCTGAAAAGCATTCTTAAGACCTGCGTCAATTCGATCCCACATCCAAGCGCCTGCTTGTTGCTTGCGACGAGACTGCAATTTGCCATTAGCGTTTTGTAGTTTCTGAAAATGCAGAATTTTTTCCCATAACTCAGGAACGCCATTGCCATCTAGGGCGCTTAAGGTCATGACAGTGGGATGCCAATACTCTTGATCGTGCGAAGCGTGATCAGGATTTCCCTGGAAACCTAAAAGGCGTAGAGAGCTCGTAATAAATAATTGTGCGCGCATAGCGGCGTCTGGATCGATATCAACCTTGTTGATCACAATCAGATCGGCAATCTCCATGACGCCTTTTTTAATCGCCTGCAGATCATCGCCAGCATTGGGTAATTGCAAGAGCAAGAACATGTCCGTCATACCTGCAACTGCAATTTCACTTTGGCCAACGCCTACTGTTTCAACAATCACAATGTCAAAGCCAGCCGCTTCAGCAACTAACATCGCTTCACGGGTTTTCTCGGCTACACCACCCAATGTGCAAGATGACGGGCTGGGACGGATAAAGGCCTTATCTAGTACTGATAACCTCTCCATGCGCGTCTTATCGCCCAATATGGATCCGCCGGATAGGCTAGAAGAAGGATCGATTGCCAGAACGGCAACGCGATGACCTTTTTCAATCAGATGCAGACCGAGAGTCTCGATCAGAGTGGATTTTCCAACGCCTGGAACACCGGAGATACCCAACCGAAAGGACTTGCCGGTCTTTGGCAACAAGGTATTTAGCACCTCATCTGCACGCTTGCGATGATCCATGCGAGTAGATTCAAGCAAGGTGATGATCTTGGCCAAGGCTCGACGTTGCGCCGATGAGGGCGCACCGGTGAGATCATTCACCAAGGCTTGGTCAACTGCATTGAGCATGCTGATATCTGTAATCTGAAAATTACTCTGGCTTTACAGATTTACGAATCTGCTCAAGCACATCCTTGGCTGATGCTGGAATCGGGGTACCCGGGCCATAAATACCCTTCACGCCAGCCTCATACAAGAAGTCGTAATCCTGCCTTGGAATCACGCCACCAACGAAAACAATAATGTCATCAGCACCCTGCTTTTTCAATTCAGCAATGATGGCTGGCACCAAAGTCTTATGTCCAGCAGCTAGCGTTGAAATTCCTAAAGCGTGAACGTCATTTTCAATTGCTTGACGAGCACACTCTTCAGGAGTTTGAAACAAAGGACCAATATCAACGTCAAAACCCAAGTCAGCAAAGGCGGTTGCAACAACTTTTGCGCCGCGATCATGACCATCCTGACCAAGCTTCGCAATCATCACGCGTGGGCGACGGCCAAAGTCTTTTGCAAAATCAGCAATCTCTACCTTCAATTTTTCCCAGCCTTCTGCTGAGTCGTAAGCAGCTGCATACACACCGGTCACCTTTTGAGTATCGGCGCGATGACGCCCGTAAACTTTTTCCAATGCATCAGAAACTTCACCAACCGTGGCGCGCAAACGTATTGCCTGTACAGCCAGTTCTAATAGGTTGCCGGTATTTTCTTCTGCAGCTTTAGTTAAGGCTACTAATGCAGCCTCAACTTTTTGGGAATCGCGCTTCGCTTTGATCTCTTTTAATCGAGCAACCTGGCTTTCGCGAACTTTGTCGTTATCAATCATCAAGACATCAACTAAATCTTCTTTGCCGAGTTTGTATTTATTAACACCGACGATGACATCAGAACCAGAATCAATCTTGGCCTGCTTCTCAGCAGCTGCAGCTTCAATCTTCAGCTTAGCCCACCCGCTTTCCACTGCCTTGGTCATGCCACCCATGGCGTCCACTTCTTGAATAATTTCCCAGGCTTTATCAGCCATCTCCTGGGTGAGGTTCTCCATCATGTAAGAACCAGCCCATGGATCAATCACGCTAGTAATATGCGTTTCTTCCTGAAGAATTAACTGGGTATTACGGGCGATACGACTAGAAAATTCGGATGGCAAAGCAATCGCTTCATCAAATGAGTTCGTATGCAAAGATTGAGTGCCGCCAAATACTGCAGCCATGGCTTCGACAGTTGTACGAACAACGTTGTTATACGGATCTTGTTCAGTTAAAGACCAGCCTGATGTTTGGCAATGCGTACGCAACATCAGCGACTTTGGATTCTTTGGCTCAAAGGATTTCATGATGCGCCACCACAACAAGCGTGCAGCGCGCAACTTAGCAACTTCTAAATAGAAATTCATGCCAATAGCGAAGAAGAATGAAAGACGACCAGCAAAGCCATCGACATCCAAGCCTTTAGCCAAGGCGGTTTTTACATACTCTTTACCATCTGCTAATGCAAATGCCAATTCGAGAACTTGATTTGCGCCTGCCTCTTGCATGTGATAACCCGAAATAGAGATCGAGTTAAATTTCGGCATGTGTTTGGCGATGTACTCAATAATGTCACCGATGATGCGCATAGAAGGCTCTGGTGGGTAGATGTAAGTATTACGCACCATGAACTCTTTCAGAATGTCATTCTGAATCGTTCCAGATAACAACTCTTGATTCACGCCCTGCTCTTCACCGGCAACAATATATCCAGCCAATACAGGTAACACGGCACCATTCATCGTCATTGAAACGGATACTTTGTCCAATGGGATGCCATCAAACAAAATCCTCATATCCTCTACAGAATCAATTGCTACACCGGCTTTACCAACGTCGCCAGTTACGCGTGGATGATCAGAGTCATAGCCGCGATGAGTTGCTAAGTCAAAAGCAACAGAAACTCCCTGCCCGCCTGCATCTAGCGCCTTGCGGTAAAACGCATTTGATTCTTCTGCAGTTGAAAACCCAGCGTATTGACGGATAGTCCAAGGGCGAACTGAATACATCGTTGCCTGAGGACCGCGAACGAATGGCTCGAATCCTGGCAATGAATGTGTGTATTGAAGACTTTCAGTATCTTCGGCGGTATATAAAGCCTTGAGATGTATTCCATCGGGTGTTTGCCAACCTAATTTATCGACATCACCATTCGGCGCTGACTTTTGGGCTAATTTTTTCCAAGCATCTAAATTGCTATCCGGCACATTAAGCCAAGTATTGGATGAATTCGATGTTGACTTTTTTTCACTTGCACTCATAAAGCACTCCCGGTTGGCTTTATTACATTGTTACCAAATTTGTAGGGCTATTTTGCTTGACATTTTTGAATTTGTCTAGATACTGTATACATAATTATGAATACAAAACTGATAAACAGACCCTTATATGAAGATGTAGTTGAGCGACTACGCGAGCAGATCTTTTTCCACGAACTGGCCCCTGGAAGCTGGCTAGACGAGCAAAGCTTGGCAATGGCTTTTGGCATCTCGCGTACACCGATGCGTGAAGCCATCAAGGTGTTGGCCTCCGAGGGCTTGGTGACAACCAAAATGAATAAAGGCGCCTATGTCACCGAGATCGATCGCCGTGATCTAGAGCAAATCTTTACCGTTCTCTCTCTGCTAGAAGGTCAAGCAGCTAAAGAAACAGCCATAAAGGCGTCTGAAGCTCAGCTCACGCAGCTTGATAACCTGCATCACCGCCTGGAAAAGGCTGCGGCAGATCGTGATACCGAGCAATTTTTTGAAATTAACGTTAAATTTCATGATCTGATCCAAGAGATTGCTGGCAATAAGTGGATGAATGGCGTGATCGAAGACCTTCGCAAGGTGCTCAAGCTCCATAGAAGAGATTCTTTGACCAGAAGTAGACGTTTGTTAAGTTCACTCGTTGAACATCGCGAGATTCTCCAGGCCATTCTCAAAAGAGATCCATTGGCAGCGGATCTGGCCATGCGCAAACACCTCACCAGAGGGCTTGAGGCAGCCAAATAAAGAGGTGAATCTTATAAAGAACAAAGGCTTAGGTAATTAACCTAAGCCTTTTTACTTGAGCAACAAGAATTCTTGAATTACTTCTTAATTACGAAATTTCCTGGCAGGGAAGCGATATAAGCAGCAATATCTTGCATATCAGCATCTGAGAAAGACTGAACTTGAGATCCCATCACGGCATTGTTACGGCCGTATTGAGCGTTTCCATCACCTACTTTATATGCCTTTAATGCGTAATAGAGGTAATCAGAATACTGTCCAGCCAACTTTGGGTAAGCCGGCAAAATCGGTGCATTGAGGCCAACTCCATGGCAAGAGGCGCAATTGGCCTTCTCTACAAGCGCTTGACCTTTTTCAGCGCTAGCAGCTTGAGCTAGACCGATGCTGGATAACAAAATGGCGGTAATTAGTGCGAATTTCATAAACGTGCCTCTAAATATCACTTCAATGGGTTATTTGGTGAGCTGGCAGTTTGCGCAGCATAGTATTCGCCAAGATCAGCCATGTCTTGATCAGACAAGCTGGCAGCAATAGAACGCATAGTAGGATGCTTTCTTTCGCCCTTCTTATAAGCTGATAAAGCGCTTGCAATATAAGCAGCATTTTGGCCACCCAGCATTGGAACCTTGTAAACCAAGGGATAGTCTGCGCGGTAGTCAGGAATGGAGTGGCAACCAATACAGAGCAAAACCTTGCCTTGTCCAGCCTGAGCAGAGCCTTTGACGTCTTGAGCTTGAGCAGTAAAACCAGCAAAAGCCAAACCAGCACAGAGGGCCAATTGGGAAAGAATGAGGTGTTTTTTCATAGAAATCATCATTAACGAGTTTGATTTAAATCAATTTGCACAGAGTATAGCGGAGGCAGGAGCAAATCCACCATTTCAGAGCTTGAAATCAGTGAAAACACTGAAAATATCAGTCCTTTTACCTATACTTGAACGCTAGTTAAAGACAAATTGATTGCCACAGAGATGACCAAGACCAAATCCTGCTTCTATGGATCCCAAAGCTATGTAGCTACTGATGACTTGAAATTAGCGGTAAATGCCGCGATTCAACTGCAGCGCCCTCTTTTAATTAAGGGGGAACCAGGTACAGGAAAAACGATGCTGGCCGAAGAAGTTGCTGCAGCATTGAATATGCCCCTGATGCAATGACATATCAAGTCAACGACTAAAGCTCAACAAGGACTCTATGAATACGATGCAGTTAGCCGACTAAGAGACTCTCAACTTGGCGATGAAAAAGTGAATGACATTCGCAATTACATTGTTAAAGGCGTCCTTTGGCAAGCATTTGAAGCGGATGAGCCTGTGGTACTGTTGATTGATGAGATTGATAAAGCAGATATAGAATTTCCAAACGATATTTTACGAGAAATTGATCGTATGGAGTTCTACGTATATGAAACAAGGGAGCCCATCAAAGCCAAGCACCGCCCTCTTGTTATCATTACCTCAAACAACGAAAAAGCATTGCCAGATGCTTTTTTGCGTCGCTGCTTTTTTCATTACATCTCATTTCCAGATGCGGGAACAATGCAAAGCATTGTGGATGTCCATCACCCAAACATCAAACAAGAATTGCTTGAAGCAGCTCTTAAATCTTTTTATCAAATCAGATCACTGCCAGGCTTGAAAAAGAAACCCTCTACCTCTGAATTAATTGATTGGTTAAAACTATTGCTCGCAGAAGATATTCCAGCTGAGGCACTTTACAGTGGCGATGAAAAGATCACGATTCCCACTCTGCATGGGGCGCTTCTAAAGAATGAACAAGATATTCACCTATTTGAGCGCCTAGTGATGATGAACCGTAATCACCGTTAATTTCAAGTATCGCTCTAGCTGAATCATGTTGATTCAATTTTTCCTCAAGCTGAAAGAAGCCAAGGTACCGGTTTCTGTCAGAGAATTTTTAACTTTGCTAGAGGCTTTAAAGGAAGGTGTTATTGAACCTTCAATTGATGAGTTTTATCAATTGGCGCGCATGACATTGGTAAAGGATGAGCAACACTTTGATCGCTTTGATCAAGTCTTTGGCTCTTACTTTAATGGGGTGGAGCAAATCATAGCTTTAGCCCCTGACATTTCCCTGGACTGGCTTGAGAAAAAATTACAGCGCCTACTAACTAATGAAGAAAAAGCAGCTCTTAAAAAGTTGGGAGGTCTTGAGGCTTTGCAAAAGCGCCTTCAAGAACTCCTGAAGGAGCAAAAGGAATGGCACGGCGGCGGCACCAAATGGATTGGCGCTGGAGGTTCATCCCCTTTTGGTCATAGCGGCTATCACCCAGAAGGAATTCGGATTGGTGGCGAGAGCGCTGGTAATCGCACGGCCATCAAGGTTTGGGAAGCGCGCGAGTTTAAAGATTACGACAGCGACCTCAGCCTGGGGGCCCACAATATCAAAATGGCATTGCGTCGTTTTGCCAGAGAAGGCTCAAGCCTAGAGTTAGATCTCGATAAGACCATTCACTCCACTGCAGCAAATGCGGGAATGCTCGATATCCAAATGCGTCCTGAGCGACACAATCAAGTCAAAGTCTTATTGCTCATGGATGTCGGTGGATCGATGGATGACCATATTCAGCGTATATCTGAATTGTTTATTGCCGTCAAAACTGAATTCAAATTCCTGGAGTATTACTACTTTCATAACTGCGTATACGAATATCTTTGGCAAAGTAACCGCCGCAGACGAGACCAGGTGACAGCTACTCAAGACATCATTAATAAGTATGGCCCTGACTACAAGCTGATTTTTATTGGAGACGCCACGATGTCTCCTTATGAAATTCTGAGCCCTAACGGATCAGTTGAATACAACAACCGTGAAACTGGGGCTGCATGGATCAATCGCCTGATTGATCACTTCCCGCACTTTGCTTGACTCAATCCAGAGCCAGAATCCGTTTGGCAGTATCGTCAATCCATTGTGACATCATGAAGGTTTTAATGAAAGACCGCATGTATCCTGTGACTTTGAATGGTCTTGAAAATGCCATGCGTCAACTATCAAAGTAATCCAGCAAGATTTACCTGAACCATCTGCATCTTTTTCTTTTTAATTCTCAATAAAACCTATGACAAACCACATTAGCGATCGCCTGAAAACTCTTGGTATAGATTTACCACCACCCGGACCCCCTGCCGCTGCTTATGTCATGGCAGTCACTTCTGGTAACACTGTTTTTCTATCCGGCCACATTGCCAAGAAAGATGGCAAGCCTTGGGTTGGAAAACTTGGTCAAGATATGGATATAGAGACTGGCAAAGCCGCAGCTAAGTCAATTGCGATTGATTTGATTGCCACCCTACAAAATCACTTTGGCTCTCTAGATAAAGTAAAGCGTATTGTGAAGGTTATGGGTCTTGTGAACTCCACCTCAGAATTTACTGAGCAACACTTAGTTGTTAATGGATGTTCAGAACTACTCTTTGAGGTATTTGGAGATGCTGGCAAACATGCACGTAGTGCATTTGGTGTCGCACAAATCCCCTTGGGTGCTTGCGTTGAAATCGAGCTGATTGCTGAGATTTAAAAACTAAATTAGGCTTAATTTATGGTGTTGGATGTCTTCCGGTGTGTCGACATCCATTACAAACGCTTGATTGCTGGTAAGCATAGTTCTCACTTTGTCAGGATGAGCATCCATATATTCCCGACAAACCATCCCAGGAGTTGCGAGGACCTCTGATACAACTCTTTGTGAAAAGAGCACTGGATTTCCGCGATTACCCTCCACCATCGGGAGAATGATTTCCTCGCCGATATCTCGGTTGAGAAATGCATCAAGTAGTTCTTGCACTTCCCTTGCCCCTATCTCGGGCTGATCCGAGAGCGCGACCAATAAGACATCAAATTCCCCCTGAATGGACTCAAGTCCAAGACGAACAGATGAAGCTTGACCCCTTTCTGGGGCGCTATTTTGAATAGTCTTGATTGGATGCGCTAGTGAAGCATTCCACTTTGCAATATCAGACTCAATCGCCTTTGTATGAAAGCCAGTTGCCACAATATATTCATCAGGGGCAAATTCTTGAATTGCACTTGAAAACCGCCGCAGTAGGGTCTGACCATCCTTTAGCAGCAAGGCTTTAGGATGTGCACCTAAGCGACTGCCCTTTCCCGCCGCCAGCAAGAGTACGGCAAGGCGTAAATGTGAAGCTTGATTGGATGAGCTAGAACTTGTCATTAGGGTGATAATAATTACATTGCCAGAAAAAATAATAAGTACAAAAAATTAAAGTTAAGAAATGAATAGTACTGATTTAAGCGTATTAAAAGCCGCCGTTGACTGGCTCAAGGCAGGTCATGCGGTTGCTATTGCCACAGTGGTTCAAACCTGGGGTTCCGCCCCAAGGCCTATCGGCTCTTGGTTAGCTATTCGAGGTGATGGACAAGTCACTGGATCAGTATCGGGTGGTTGCGTCGAAGATGACTTGATTCGACGCGTTCAAACTGAAATCTTGACCAGAGACTTGCCAGAGATGGTGGTCTATGGTGTTAGCCAGCAAGAGGCTGCGCGTTTTGGCTTGCCTTGCGGTGGAACGCTACGCTTACTCGTTGAACCTAAGCCGGAATTATCGATTCTGAAAGCCATTCTAGATTCCATCTCCAATCACCAAATTACCTCCCGCACGATGGATCTGGCGACCGGTAAATCCATGCTAGAAGATGGAAACCGTAATGAGCCATTTGTCTGTGATGAGCAAATAATGAAGACCACTTATGGTCCTCGTTGGCGCATGGTCATTATTGGTGAAGGGCAACTATCACTTTATGCAGCTGACTTCGCACTCGCATCTGACTTTGAAGTCATCGTCATTGATCCTCGTGAAGAGTATGCAGAAGGAATTAATCGCGAGCACATTCAATTTATCAAGGGTATGCCAGATGATGTGCTGTTAGAAATTGGTGTTGATTCACATACTGCGGTGGTTGCTTTAACCCATGACCCCAAGTTCGATGACATGGCATTGATGGAGGCATTAAAGTCCCCTGCTTTTTATGTTGGCGCACTGGGCAGCAGAATCAATACCCTGAAACGCAAAGCCCGCTTATTAGAATTTGATGTCACACAGGACCAGGTAGAGCGTCTTCACGGGCCTGTTGGCCTCTTTATCGGCGCTTTAACGCCACCTGAAATCGCCGTATCAATATTGGCTGAAGTGATTGCCGTGAAATACGGCGTGCCAATACCAGCAAAACTCTAAGCGGCAAATAAAAAATCCGCTCAGCTGATGACCGGGTTTTTTAAATCCACCAAACTTGGCTTAATTCTTAGTTTGCCTTGAGCTTTCCATTTTTTAGTCTTGGCTCTACAAAATGACCCTTGCGCGCGCGATTACCCGCGAACGATTTCAGGGTTTTCGCATCAAGACTTAACTCGGTTGGCTTGCCAGCACGTCCAGCACCAGAATATGCAGCACCATCAGGACCAACCGCAATTGCAGACGCCAACTTCTCTTTGTCATCCAAGCCCATCAGAATTACCCCCTTACCGCCTGTTGGCAAACGCTTGAGCTCATCCAGTGGGAATACCAACAACTTAGAGCTTTCAGATAAGCAGGCTACTTGCTTCATGCCAGCAATAACTTTAGCCGCCCCAAGAGGGGCATCACCACCTGGGAACTTGCTATCGATACCAACGAAAGATTTACCAGCCTTATTACGGGTAGTCATATCTGCTACATTTGCAAGGAAGCCGTTGCCTGATCTTGTAGAAATGAGAACTAGATCATCCGGTTGACCGGCATAGTAAGCCACCATTTGTGAACCAGCAGCTAAGTTCACAAAGCTGGTCAATGGCGAACCATCACCGCGAGCTCCTGGCAACTCACTAACCGGTACCGTGTATACGCGGCCATCACTACCAAAACCTTGCATCACATCAACCGTACGGCACTCGAATGTTCCATAAAGAGCATCCCCCGCCTTGAAGCCAAACTGAGTCGCATCATGCTCATGACCTTGGCGTACACGCACCCAGCCTTTTTGAGA
Source organism: Polynucleobacter necessarius (assembly GCA_900095165.1). Classification (GTDB taxonomy): domain Bacteria; phylum Pseudomonadota; class Gammaproteobacteria; order Burkholderiales; family Burkholderiaceae; genus Polynucleobacter; species Polynucleobacter necessarius_J. The sequence goes on from LT606947.1 coordinate 650,756, forward strand.
CACAATGACTGTTACCGGTTCATCCAATACCTTCGTTTCGGCAACGGCGCGCTTATCTTTCTGAATCAAGGTACGACGATCATCACCAAAATCCTTCATGTCGGATTCAATTTCTTTGATGATGCGTTTACGCAGAACGGTATCGCTCTGTAACAAACCCTCAAGATCGTCGCGCTCAGATTTGAGCTCTTTCAACTCTTGCTCAATCTTGATACCCTCAAGTCGAGCCAACTGGCGCAAACGGATATCCAAGATATCTTCTGCTTGGCGATCACTGAGCTTGAATTCTTTAATGAGATCAGCCTTAGGCTCATTGCTATTGCGAATGATCTTGATGACCTTATCAATATTCAGAAGAACGATTAAGCGCCCTTCTAAAATATGCATACGATCGTTTACCTTACCCAGGCGATGCTGAGTACGACGGGTAACAGTACCTACCCTGAAAGAAATCCACTCGGAAATAATCTCTTTGAGACCCTTTTGACGTGGACGACCATCAGTACTAATCATCACCAAGTTCATTGGCGCATTGGACTCCAATGAAGTATGGGCTAGCAATAAGTTCGCGAACTCATTGACATCAATATTTTTGCTCTTAGGCTCAAATACCAAACGCACAGCAGCATCTTTGCTAGACTCATCACGCACACCATCAAGGACATTCAAGATGGTCGATTTGAGATTGTTCTGTTCTGGGGTTAAGGTCTTCTTGCCAACCTTGACCTTAGGATTAGTAATTTCTTCAATCTCTTGCAGTACGCGTTGCGATGAAGTGGATGGTGGCAATTCATTCACCACAATTTGCCACTGACCACGTGCCAATTCTTCGATAGACCAACGGGCACGTACTTTAAGACTACCGCGACCCGATTCATAGATTTGCGCAATCTCTGCTGGAGAAGAAATAATTTGACCGCCACCTGGATAGTCGGGGCCAGGCATGATTTCTAGGAGTTCTGAAGTACTCATCTTCGGAGACTTCATCAGAGCAATAGCTGCGCTAGCTACTTCACGTAAATTATGTGAAGGAATCTCCGTCGCCATACCTACGGCAATACCAGATGCGCCACTCAAAAGAACAAACGGCAAGCGCGCTGGCAACAACCTAGGCTCTTGGAAAGATCCGTCATAGTTCGGCGCAAAATCTACTGTACCTTCATCAATCTCACTCAGTAAGAGGCCAGCAATTTTGGTTAAACGTGCTTCGGTGTAACGCATTGCCGCCGCACCATCACCATCACGTGAGCCGAAGTTACCCTGACCATCGATCAGTGGATAGCGTAATGTGAAGCTCTGAGCAAGACGAACTAATGCGTCATAAGCAGATTGGTCACCGTGTGGGTGAAACTTACCCAATACATCACCCACAACACGAGCACTCTTCACTGGCTTAGCATCGGCACGCAAACCCATCTCACTCATCGAGAACAGAATACGGCGTTGAACTGGCTTTTGACCATCCGATACATCTGGCAAAGCGCGACCTTTAACTACGCTAATTGCGTAATCTAAATAAGCGCGCTCTGCATAGACTGCCAAGGTTAAGCTGTCTTTGTCATCCTCATTAAGTTCAACAATTTTGGGATCATGTGGATCCTTAGGGCCGCCCGCTTGAACAGCAATGGGCTCATCCACTTCAACGATATTCATTTCAATAGGCTCTCCCGCAAACAAGTCTGCTTGATCATCTGAACCAGTAGCACCTAGAGTTTTTTTAGTAGTCATTAGATATCCGCCTCCACTTCATTACCGCGCTCTTCTAACCAATCACGACGCGCCCCGGATTCGGATTTACCCATCAACATGTCCATTGTTTTAATCGTTTCATCTTCTGTCCAGGTACCCAATGTCACCGGCAAGAGGCGGCGGGTATCTGGATTCAAAGTGGTATCCCACAATTGCTCAGCACTCATTTCACCCAAACCCTTGAAGCGAGAAATCTGCCAAGCAGTTTCTTTAACGCCATCTTTGCGCAATTTATCTTCAATTGCCTGGAGTTCATTTACATCAAGTGCATAAATCTTTTGCGCTGGCTTTTTGCCGCGTGCTGGTGCATCCACCCTAAACAATGGTGGTCTTGAAATATGCACGCGACCCAACTCAATGAGTTTTGGGAAATGCTTGTAGAACAAGGTGAGCAGCAATACCTGAATATGTGCGCCATCGACGTCCGCATCAGACAAGATGCACACCTTGCCGTAACGCAAGTTCGATAAATCAGGTGTGTCATTAGCGCCATGCGGATCTACACCAATCGCAACGGCAATGTCATGCACTTCATTATTTGCAAACAAGCGATCGCGTTCTGCTTCCCAGGTATTAAGAACCTTGCCGCGCAAAGGCAAAATTGCTTGATATTCTTTATTACGACCCATCTTGGCTGAGCCGCCCGCTGAATCTCCCTCTACGAGGAAAATTTCATTCAGGCTAATGTCTTGACTCTCGCAGTCAGTTAACTTTCCAGGCAGAACCGCCACGCCAGAAGATTTTTTCTTCCCTACTTTTTGACCGGTACGGGTTCTTGCTTGGGCCTGCTTAATTACTAAGTCAGCTAATTTACGACCGCAATCCACGTGTTCGTTAAGCCAAAACTCAAGCGCGGATTTAGCGTAGCCAGAGACCAGGCGTACTGCGTCTCTGGAATTCAAACGCTCTTTAATTTGACCTTGGAACTGCGGGTCTAAAACTTTGGCCGACAAAATAAAGGAAGCGCGTGCAAACACATCCTCAGGCATGAGCTTCACACCTTTAGGCTGCAAAGCATGCATCTCGATAAAACCCTTGACGGCATTAAAGAGGCCTTCACGCAAGCCGCTTTCATGGGTACCGCCCGCTGGAGTTGGAATCAAATTCACGTAACTCTCACGCACTGGCGGGCCATCTTCAGTCCAGGTCACTACCCACGCAGCGCCCTCGCCCTCAGCAAAGGAATCGTCATCACCATTACCGGTAGCGTATTGCTCACCTTCAAATGGGGGGATGACTTCTGCGCCATGGCCTGCTTGAGCCATTGCTTCATTTAAATAACCGCGCAAGCCTTGGGCATATTGCCAAGTTTGACTCTCGCCAGACTTCTCTTGAATCAGGGTTACCTTTACGCCTGACAACAAGACTGCTTTAGAGCGCAAGAGGCGAATGAGTTCTGGCATCGGGATCGCAGCACTATCAAAGTACTTACCATCAGGCCATGCACGAACGCGAGTCCCATGTGATTTATCTTCTTTACCAGCAACACTTGTTTTAAGCTTTTCGATGACCTTGCCATCGGCAAAAGTTAAAGTAGACACTTGGCCTTCACGCCATACCGTGACTTCAAGTCGTTTAGATAAGGCGTTCGTTACCGAAACACCAACTCCGTGCAAACCACCAGAGAATGCATAGGCACCGCCAGTGCCTTTTTCAAACTTACCGCCAGCATGGAGTTGGGTAAAGACGATTTCTACAACTGGTAGCTTCTCAGTAGGATGCATTCCCACCGGAATTCCACGGCCGTCGTCCTCCACGCTGACACTACTATCGGTATGCAAAGTTACGATAATTTGCTTACCAAACCCACCTAAAGCTTCGTCCGAAGCGTTATCGAGCACTTCTTGAATGATGTGCAAAGGGTTGTCGGTGCGGGTGTACATTCCCGGCCGCTGACGGATGGGTTCGAGTCCTTTTAAGACCTGAATCGATGATTCGCTGTATTCGGATGTTTTACGTGTAGCCATGCGGGCAAATTGTAGTCATGTGTAAAGCAAAACCCGAATTTTCTTGAATTACCCCTTTATTCATGCCAAAATTGGCAGATGGGAGCCTTAAGTCATATTCGCGTTTTAGACCTCAGCCGTGTGCTTGCCGGCCCGTGGTGCGCACAAAACCTCGCCGACCTCGGCGCAGACGTCATTAAAGTGGAGCGCCCAGGCGTTGGGGCCCTTCCTTTGTAAAGGATGCCCAAGGCAATGACACGCTAGAAACGGCCTATTTCATCTGTATTAATCGCAATAAGCGCTCCATTACGGTCGATATCAGCAAGCCTGAGGGCCAAGAAATCATTCGCCAGCTCGCCAAAGAGTCTGAAGTGGTCATTGAAAACTATAAGGTTGGTGATCTAGCCAAATATGGCTTAGATTATGAAAGCTTTAAAAAGGTTAAATCTGACCTAATTTACTGCTCCATTACGGGATTTGGACAAAATGGCCCCTATGCTCATCGCCCAGGTTACGACTTCATCATCCAGGGTATGGGTGGTTTTATGAGCGTGACTGGTGAGGCGGATGACTTTCCAGGGGCCAGCCCGCAAAAAGCTGGCGTAGCGATAGCCGATATCTTTACGGGCATGTATGCCAGCACGGCAATCTTGGCGGCAGTAGTCCATCGCGATCAGACAGGGCAAGGTCAATACATCGATATGGCCCTTTTAGACACTCAAATTGCAGTCATGGCCAATGTTTCCAGCGCCTATTTATGCTCGGATAAAGTTCCCCGTCGCTGGGGTAATGCCTCACCCATCATCGCCCCTTACTAAACCTTTCCAACCTCAGATGGATGGATGATTGTGGCCGTCGGCAACGATGGTCAATTCAAGCACTTTGTCACTGCGGGTGGCGAAGCTCATTTAGCGGAGAACTCGCTCTATGTTAACAACCCTCTGCGAGTAGAAAATCGTAAGTCATTGATTTTATTACTAGAAGTGATGACTCGACGCAAAACTAAGGCAGAGTGGATAAGCCTGTTAGAGGCAGCAAACGTACCCTGTGGCCCCATCAATAACTTCGAGGAAGTCTTTGATAACGAGCAAGTTAAGGCGCGCGACGTCCAAATTGACGTTCCACACCCTACAGCCGGCAATATGAAGCTTGTGGGTAGCCCGATGCGACTTTCAGAAACACCTGTTGAGGTTCGTATGGCTCCTCCGACCTTGGGTCAGCATACGAATGAGATTCTGAAGGAGCGCCTGAGCCTGGAACCACAGGCCATCGCCGCCCTTCAAGAAAAAGGCATTATTTAACCCAATGCCATCGAGCCATTCAAGTCAAAAGTTATCACTTAAACAAGTGCTGATTTTTGGCGGGCTGATGGTTACCTTCTCCATGGGGATACGCCATGGTTTTGGCCTCTTCAATTTACTCATTACTTCAGCCAATGGTTGGGGGCGAGAAACTTTTGCGCTACAGAATTTGATTTGGGGTGCAGTTCAACCCATTACTGGAGCACTAGCCGATCGTTATGGCGCACTCAAAATCATGATCGCCGGTGGTGGGCTTTATGCACTTGGTTTAGTGGGCATGGCGATCTCCACCGATGCCTTGAGCTTTTCATTAGCTGGTGGATTGCTGATTGGTCTTGCGCAAACTGCGACAACCTATAGCGTGGTCTACGGAATCTTAGGTCGCAACGTTGCCACAAAAAAACGGGTGTGGGCAATGGGCATTGCAGCAGCCGCAGGATCATTTGGACAGTTCCTGATGATTCCGGTTGAGCAAGGTTTCCTCAGCAGCTTTGGCGCCAACGATGCGCTACTCATGTTGGCGCTGATGGCCAGCTTAATGATTCCGATTGCGTTTATGTTGCGCGAATCCAAAGTAAGTAATTCGCAGCAAGCGAACGATCAAACAATTAAGCAAGCTCTAAAAGAAGCTGTCGGCAATCCTAGTTTTCGATTGCTTACCTTAGGTTATTTTGTGTGCGGATTTCAAGTTGTGTTTATCGCAGTTCATTTGGCACCCTACCTCAAAGATTTATCCAAGATTTATCCCGATGTTGGTGCGCCAGCGGTAGCGACGACTGCGCTGGCATTAATTGGCTTATTCAATATTTTTGGCACCTATAGCGCTGGAATACTGGGCCAACGCTTTCCTAAACGCTACCTACTATCGGGCATCTACATCCTTAGGTCTGTTGCCATTATGGCTTTTGTTTGGCTACCACTCAGCCCAACATCTACCTACATCTTTGCAGCCATCATGGGCTTCCTTTGGCTATCCACCATCCCCTTGACCAATGCTATCGTAGCGCAGATCTTTGGCGTTAAATATCTCATCATGCTTTCTGGCTTGGTGTTCTTCTCACATCAATTGGGCAGCTTCTGCGGCGCTTATTTCGGTGGCTACTTATTTGATCGCACTGGTTCCTATTTGATTGTTTGGAATATCGCGATTGCCTTAGGCGTGTTTGCATTTTTTGTCAACTTGCCAGTGAAAGAGCGTGCGATTCATCGTGCTGCTCTCGCCTAAGACAACATGCAAGCAAAACTACGTTTCCCGCAATGTCTCCTATATCCATTTGTAATCATAATTTTGGGAATGATTTTTTTCTCCTACTTTGCACCGGACATGATGGTTGCCATCACCAATTCAGTATGGGCAATGTGTGGCTGGTAATCAGTGGATAATGTTTCAAGCTTTAACATCTTTTTAAAAAATAGTTTTTTATTTTTTAATTCTCGCCGTAGCACAATGGATAGTGCACATGCCTCCTAAGCGTGGGATACAGGTTCGATTCCTGTCGGCGGGACCACTCCCGAATAAAAAACTTATCCACAGGTTTTGTGGATAAATGCTCGAAAGTTTTCGTAAGTCGTAGATTTGTATAGAGTGACCTAGCTTGCTTAAATTATGAGCATCCGCCTCCGACAAAAATATAAGTAAAGATCTGTTGACAATTGAAATTCGTTTATAGATTTTTAGACTACTTTTTTCAGTATTTTTTAATTTCTCTTACACTGAGAGCATGTATAAGCTCACCACCAGCACGATTGCCTCTCTTGAGGAGATGCTCCAAAACACGGCAAAATCAGCTCCACAAGATTATTTACCCATCCATTTTCTGGGGGGAGCTGCCTCTGGACAGGTCATTGGACACCTAAATCCGGATTTCATCTCTTATTTACAGGAATCCTTGGCCAAAAATCCAATCTCCCACGTAGAAATGGGTCACGATCGCCTGACTATTCGCCATGCAAGACCTGTGGCACTCTCGGAAAGCTTGGCGAAATTGGCTGATCGTATGCACCAAGGTGGCTTTATTCCGGGCTGGCGACATGAAGATTTCGCCTGGATTGACCAAAATGGGCATGAATATTTCCGTTTAGAGCGCTCTGCCTTCCGTACTTTTGGCTTTCGCAGCATGGCAACCCACATTAATGGCTATACCAAGACAGGCAACCTTTGGCTTGGACGTCGGAGCGAAACTAAGCCCACTGACCCAGGACGACTGGATAACCTAGCTGCTGGCGGTATTGGGGCCAATGAAACCCCTTTGGTAAGCGCCCGCAGGGAATTATGGGAAGAAGCCGGTGCTCCACCCCAGATTTCTGATCAAATTGAGCCGGTGGGCCGCATTCATATGCGCCGACCCATTCCAGGAAGAGGTTTTCATGATGAGCAGCTGTATGTCTACGATCTACAGCTAGCGGACAACTTTGTTCCCACCAATCATGACGGCGAAGTCAGCGGTTTTATTGAAATCTCGCTTTCAGAGGCTGCAGCCCGGATTCTTGCTGATGAATTCACTAGCGATGCCGCATTTGTGACGGCAGATTTCATTTTGCGCAATACCAGGGCGAGCTAGACTCCCTCCTAAACCGAGCCACCCTTCACCACTTGACTTTGATCACCCAGCTTGTTGTGAATTCGTGGTTAAATGAGTTCTAAGGATGAAACAGAGGTGCCCTGATGATGATTTTTACTGTGAGGCGCTGAGAAAGACCCTATAACCCGATCCAGGTAATGCTGGCGTGGGGAGTTTTCCATCAGACCGTCACCCGGTTTCGTCCATCTAATTACAGTCAGGAGATGGACATGAGCGATACCCAAAATAAATCTAAACAAGAGATTCCTAGTCTTAAAAGCTTAGAGCGAGACTTTGGCCAAAAATTTGCCTACCCCGCCTCTACCAAAACCTATCTAGAAGGCTCGCGTCCAGATATCAAAGTCCCATCCGAATGATTGAGCAACTATCAACGCGCGTGGGTGAAGAGATGGTTTTCAATCCACATGTACCCGTTTATGACACCTCAGGTCCTTATAGCGATCCCGATATTGTGATCAACCTTGAAAAAGGTTTACCTTTATTGCGCAAGAACTGGATTGAAGAACGTGGTGATACGGTGCAATTGAATGGGCCAACATCAGAGTATGGCGTTGCCCGCTCAAAAGATGAAGCGACTCAAAGTTTGCGTTTTGCCCACATCAATCCTCCTCGCATTGCACGCGCCGGCCAAAACATCAGCCAAATGCATTACGCCCGTAAAGGCATCGTGACCCCTGAAATGGAATACGTTGCTTTGCGTGAGTCGATGGGCCTTGAGCAATTGCGCAAGAATCCTGAATACAAACAACTACTCAAGCAGCATCCTGGTAAAAGCTACGGCGCTAATTTGCCTGACATTGTGACTGGCGAGTTTGTACGTTCAGAAATTGCTGCTGGGCGCGCGATCATTCCAGCGAATATCAATCACCCAGAACTCGAGCCAATGATTATTGGTCGCAACTTCCGCGTGAAGATTAACGGCAACCTCGGTAACTCTGCAGTGACCTCCTCTATTAATGAAGAGGTTGAAAAAATGGTGTGGTCCATTCGTTTGGGTGCAGATACCATTATGGATCTGTCTACCGGTAAACATATTCATGAAACGCGTGAGTGGATCATTCGCAACTCACCAGTTCCGATTGGTACTGTTCCAATCTACCAAGCGCTGGATAAAACCGGCGGCATTGCAGAAGACCTCACTTGGGAAATGTTCCGAGATACCCTAGTAGAGCAAGCTGAACAAGGTGTCGATTACTTCACCATTCATGCCGGCGTATTGCTACGGTATGTACCGCTCACCGCTGATCGCATTACGGGCATTGTCTCTCGCGGTGGCTCCATCATGGCTAAATGGTGCTTAGCTCACCATAAAGAGAGCTTGCTCTACACCAAATTTGATGAGATCTGCGAGATCATGAAAGTCTATGACGTGTCATTTAGCTTGGGTGATTGTTTACGTCCAGGTTGTATTGCTGACTCTAATGATGCCGCTCAGTTTGGCGAGCTTCATACTCTTGATGAATTGACTGCCAAGGCCTGGAAGCATGATGTTCAAGTGATGTGATTGAGGGTCCCGGTCACGTTTCAATGCGGCGCATTGAAGAGAATATGACGGAGGAATTAAAGCACTGCCTAGAAGCACCCTTCTACACCCTTGGGCCATTGATTACCGATATCGCCCCTGGATACGATCACATCACCAGCGGTATTGGTGCTGCGCAAATTGGTTGGTACGGCACAGCGATGCTTTGCTATGTGACACCGAAAGAGCATTTAGGTTTGCCGGATAAAGAAAATGTCCGTACCGGCATCATCACTTACAAGATTGCAGCCCATGGTGCAGACTTAGCCAAAGGTTTGCCGGGCGCTCAGGTGCGCGATAACGCATTATCAAAAGCGCGTTTTGAGTTCCGCTGGGAAGATCAATTTAATCTTGGCTTAGATCCTGAGCGTGCACGTGAATACCACGATGCAACGTTGCCTGCTGAAGGCGCAAAAATTGCCCACTTCTGCTCCATGTGTTGGCCGAAGTTCTGCTCCATGAAGATCACTCAAGAGGTGCGTGATTATGAGGCCACATTGGATGCGGACGGCAATCCGAAAGCGAAAGTGATTCCGATTACTGCAGAAGCTTCTGCTAATCCTGCAAAAGGTATGGAAGAGATGTCAGCAGAGTTTCGCAAGCGCGGTAGCGAGATTTATCAGTAAGTGACTAGCGCATTCTCAAACGGCAAATACGCCATCGTTGGCGTCGGCCTCATGGGGCGGTTGCTAGCGGTCGCGCTTGCCAAGCGAGGCGCTCATGTTGAACTGTTTGAGAAAGGCGGTTCAGATGCCGCCAATTCAGCCGCGCGTATTGCTGCTGCAATGCTTGCTCCACTTGCGGAATCTGCTATTACCGAAGATAACGTCGTGCGTATGGGTATTCATAGCCTGCCACGCTGGAAGCAACTGATCGATGAATTAGCAAAGCCCGTATTCTTTCAACAGGATGGCACTTTGATTTTATGGCATCGACAAGATGCTAGCGATGCTGAACGTTTTGCCTCTCACCTTGAGAGAAATTGCGATCGCAATCAGGTGCTTTCCAGGCCGATTCATTTGGATACCCAATCTCTGATAGAAATAGAGTCCGGTGTTGCTGATCGCTTTACTCAAGGCCTCTATCTTCCCAATGAAAGTCAACTAGATAATCGTCAAATACTAGAGGCTTTGTTAGCTGAACTGTCTTTGATGAAGGTGCCGTGTCATTGGAATCAATCGGCTGATCCTGAGCAGCTCCGCAATAAGGAGCATGGCTTTGATTGGGTTATCGATTGTCGCGGCTTGGGTGCTAAGGATTCCTGGAAACAGTTTGGTGATGATACAAAAAATTTGCGTGGCGTTCGTGGCGAAGTCATTCGCTTGCATGCGCCCGAAGTCAAATTACGTCGCCCTACTCGCTTAATTCATCCACGCTACCCAATTTATATCGCCCCAAAAGAAGATGATGTCTATGTTGTTGGTGCAACAGAAATTGAATCCGAGGATTTATCTCCTATGAGTGTGCGCTCTGCCATGGAATTACTCAGCGCAGCCTATACAGTACACGGTGGATTTGCCGAAGCACGCATTTTAGAAATGGCAACACAGCGCCGCCCCACGCTCAAAGATAACTTGCCAGAAATTTCGCTTGATCAAAAAACCAATCAGGCCGACTTCATGATGATCAATGGCCTCTATCGCCATGGCTTCATGATCTCTCCAGCCATTCTGGATTGCGCATTAGAGGTATTAAGTTCAGGATCCAGTCCCACCGCAATTGAATTAGGATTAGAGGTATCAGGCTTAACACATCAGGAGCTGACTGCATGCGCATAATGGTCAACCAAGTTGCTCAAGAAGTTCCAGATAACAGCACGATTGATGATGTTCTATTACTCATTGATGCAAAGCCGCCATTTGCCGTCGCCATCAATTATGAATTCGTTCCTAAGACTAGGCATGCGGAAGAAGTTTTGTGTGAAGGCGATGAAATGAAAGTTATTGCGCCGGTTACTGGCGGCTAGCTTATCTACGAATAAAGAAATCAATACATAAGTATTCTATTTACATGACAGCTCCATTACCTAACTCTTTAAATACTGCAGATCCCTTGGTGCTGCATGGGGAGACATTTGCTAGCCGTTTATTGTTAGGGACTTCGCGTTACCCCTCTCCACAAGTTTTGGAAAATGCCGTCAAGCAATCCAACCCAGGAATGATTACTGTTAGCATTCGCAGGCAATGAACTTCTACTACAGAAGCGCACTCTGGTTTTTGGGATTTTTTAAAGAAAATGGCTGTACCAGTTTTACCCAACACCGCAGGATGTCACAGCCCAAAAGAAGTGATTGCAACAGCCAAAATGGCTCGTGAAGTTTTTGAAACTCATTGGATTAAGTTAGAACTAATTGGTGATGACTACACATTGCAACCCGATACTTTGCGCTTAGTTTCCGCAGCGGAAACTTTAATCAAAGATGGTTTTAAGGTTCTACCGTATTGCACGGAAGATCTCATCTTGTGCCAACGCTTGGTTGATGTGGGATGCCCTGGGCTGCGCCGATCGGTACAGGTCAAGGACCTTTAAATCCTTACGCATTAAAACTCTTACGCGACCGTTTAGATGTTCCACTTTTAGTGAATGCTGGCTTATGCCTGCCTTCACATGCATGTAGTGTGATGGAATGGGGTTTTGATGGCGTGCTGCTAAACACAGCCGTTGCATTGGCTGATGATCCAGTAGCAATGGCTAAGGCATTTGCGATGGCAGTAGGTGCCGGTCGCAGTGCCTACCTTTCTGGCGACATGAAAGCGCAGCAGTCTGCTCAAGCTAGTACGCCATTAGTTAGCACACCTTTCTGGCATCAAAGTTAAGGAAATACTGATGAGCTTAGTGCGTGACCTTGCGGATCAAATTGTTGCAGCCCATAGCAAAGCGGATTTATGCATTCCGATTCCAGCATTCAGCTTGGCATCGCCACCTCCATCAATTGATAACGAACATGCTGCTGATCATTACGAACTAGCTGGCATGGTTGCCGCAATTGAAATGGGCTTTATTGAATGTGATGCCAAGGTTTTGGGTAAGACGTGGTCTCGCATGGCTCACCAAGATTGGGGGGTTTAATCCTTTTAAATGGTCATCCAGACCCGAGCATTTTGATTTACCTCCTTGGACCCGAAATATGAACCCCAATGCTTTTGCGGAATGTCCAAAGCGCCTGGGTTTGTATGCAGTGATGCCAGATGCGGATTGAGTAAAGCGCATGGTGGAAGCAGAGGTACCAACCGTACAACTGCGCCTTAAATCCGATGATACAAAACTTACTCGTAAGCAGATTGCTCAATCTGTTGATGCAGTTCAGGGTAGCAAAACCTTACTCTTTATTAATGATTATTGGCAAGAAGCGATTGAGGCTGGCGCCTACGGAATCCACCTAGGACAAGAAGATTTAGAGACTGCAGATTTGGATACCATTCGAACTAAAGGCCTTCGACTCGGCTTAAGTACCCATGGTTATGCGGAGATGGTTTATGCCGATCGCTTCTGCCCAAGTTATATTGCTATGGGTGCGATTTTTCCAACGAATTTGAAGAAAATGGAAACTGCCCCACAGGGTTTGGGGCGTTTATATAAATATGCCCAGTTAATGAGTCACTATCCTTTGGTTGCCATCGGCGGTATCGATGAAAGCAGTATTCATGCGGTGGCACAAAGTGGTGTGGGATCAGTTGCTGTCGTCAGGGCTATTAATGGCGCTAGTGACCCTAAAGTAGCTGTGAAGCATCTTCAAGAGCTGATGAAAACTTAAGGCTTAATGCTTACCCCTTCTTCTGACAATGCAGTGCGATAGAAATCATGCATATGCCATAAGGGTCCAGGACCATCACCAATACTCAAGAAACGCCCTGCCTCAAGCCCTGCTTCAACATAAGAAATTGCCTTAGCAACTGCATGAGAGAGATCGTGACCATCCGCCAAATAGGTTGCAATCGCTGATGCCAAAGAACAACCAGTGCCATGGGTATTGGCTGTATTGACGCGGTAATGCTTGAACTCTTTTGATTGAATTACCTCAAGACCATCCTCAATAGTTCGCCACATCAGAAAATCAGTCAATTGAGTGTGGGTGGTATCGAGATGCCCGCCCTTAATCAAGACCGCTTGAGGTCCCATATCTAGCAAGTCTTCTGCAGCCAGCTTGAAATCCTCCGGGCCAGTCAATTCTCGGCCCAATAATAATGAGGTCTCTTCCAGATTAGGGGTTACTAGAGTCGCCATCGGAAACAACTCTTTAATAATGGCCTGGGCGGCGTCATCGCCACCAAGACTGGCACCTGAAGTAGCTCTTAATACGGGGTCCAGAACAATTCTTTTTGCTCCATGGCGCTTTAGGGCTGATGCCACAGTACGGACGATTTCTGGGCTAGCCAACATGCCAATTTTTACGGTATCCACCCCAATATCCAGAAATACCGCATCGATCTGAGCTTCGACCACATCAAGACCTATATCCTGAATACGGCTCACCCCTAAAGTGTTCTGGGCGGTGATGGCAGTGATGACCGACATCCCATACCCACCAAGGGCTGTAATAACTTTGAGGTCTGCCTGGATCCCCGCGCCACCGCCACTATCGGACCCGGCGATAGTCAAGACTTTATGGGTCTGCATAGAAGTTGGAGTGAGCGATCTCATCTTGCTATAATATCGGCTTATTCCTCGATAGCTCAGTTGGTAGAGCGCCGGACTGTTAATCCGTAGGTCCCTGGTTCGAGCCCAGGTCGAGGAGCCAAATAAGTAGAAGCCTTCAGAGTTAATAGCCCTGAAGGCTTTTTTACTTTCTGGTCCATAGACAACATATGGACAAAATTGACCCCATGAAATAAGTTATGAATCGCTACCAATATCCTAGACACTTGCCAACCTCGCTTGGTACCGCTTTTCAAATACTACCGGAGATAAGCCATTGTTAGAACTATGGCGCCTGACCGGGTTGCAAAACAACTCAATGTAATTAAAGATATCTTCGCGTGCTTCACTTCCGGTGTTGTAGGTCTTGCGTTTGATTCGTTCTCGCTTAAGTAGCTGGAAGAAGCTTTCCACCACAGCATTGTCGTAACAGTTCCCCGTCGGCTCATGCTAGGCCGTTTGATCATCCCCCGCTAGGCATTGCTCAGCTGGTATCGCGTATTTATTGACCTAGGCATACAGACTATGGGGTGATGTACCGAGCCTAGAGGTCATTTCTCGAACCCCAAAACCTCGCTCCACAGTTTTGAATTAACTGCAAGCATTAAAGCCGTTACATTTTTTAAAGGTTTTATACCTGAATCCTCTCGAAGCCCTATATTGATGCCGTATAAGTTGGCTACCCTCAGGTAGCTTCCACCTTTTAGATATTCTTGAATTACTTTTGGCTTGAACTGCGTGCTGTATTTACTCATGAAGCCGATCCTTTTTAGTTGGATTGGGTGTCCAACTTTTGTGGGTCAGTTCATTTTTAGGGGTTTTTTCTTTACAAAAAAATCTACAGGCAATAGGCCTCATGAGGCAAGGATTGCCTTTAAAGAACCCACCTTACCCTGCGGATCAAAACACCCCCCTGAACGCAAATATGTCTTGCCAACAATAAGCCCTAGACCCCCGAATTAGACCGAGGCGTCAGGCAAGCATAAGCAGTCGGCTGAAATGGTAAGGCTCATGGCGCTTTAGTTCGATCACAAAAAACATTTGATCTATTGACTTTGATCAAAGGGAGTCGCCTGGACCTCAAAAGGGAAACGAAGCCAATCAATTCGACAACCCTGCGAAAAATATTTAACACCCATAGAAATTGCCAGCAACTTAGAACGCCTCAATAATGCCTAATAATTCAAAAGTGCCGGCATTTGATAGCCCTCCTTACGAATTAAATTACTACAAGCATCAACAGCATCACTGTCGTACTGCAAACCACGGCCCCGACCTATCTCGGTCAGCGCAGCTCGATAAGGGCGAGCCTACATCATGGAAACCCACAACATCCGCGATTGCCAAAATTCGCGCCTGCATGCTGATAGCATCATCTTTGATATGGTTTGGGTACCCACTCTCATCAAGACGCTCGTGGTGCTCTAAAACCGCCCTCGTTATATTTGAAGGCAGGCTGACCTCTTTAAGCAAGTCAAATCCCGCTTGTACATGATTTTGAATCAGACTGTATTCTTCTGGGGATAGCTTTCCGGGTTTTGTCAGAATTGATACAGGAATAATTATTTTTCCAACATCATCTAAATAACCCCCAATCAACAACTCCTCCTGAAACTTTTCATCAAATCCTATTTCAACTGCAATAGCCTTAGCAAACTCGCCAACATGATTTTCATGGTGAGCCGTATATGGATCCCTAAGAGCAATTAATTGTCTGGCCAAGCGCACAGCCTCATTCACAGAAAGGGCTGTATTTGTATTCGCAAAGTCTTTCATGAACACCTCCTAGTGCACCCAAAAAATCAGTTGGCATCACCCCTAAAATGAATACCGATCCCCGCCCGCTTGTTTTGCCCGGAACATAGCCTGATCCGCCTTATCGACCAAATTATTCTCTAGTAGCGCATCGTTATAAGTGGCGGTAGCTACGCCAATGCTTACCGTAATGAATATTGGTGCATAACCCTGTATATAAATTGGCGCACCCTTCATCTTCATCAGGATATGTTCGGCCACTTGCGCCGCACCCTCAGCGGAAATATTGGGCAAAAGCGCCATCAACTCTTCACCACCCCATCTACAACAAAAATCAAGAGGTCTACGCATACAGCTTTGTAAACGTTTAGCTACTTCTTTGAGCACTAAATCACCATTCTCATGGCCATATGTGTCATTACAGACCTTAAATTTATCAATATCGACAAATAGAATACTGATTTCATACCCGTAACGTCGAGCATCCCCTAGAAATTTATCGTACTCCACATCAAAAGCCCGACGATTTGGCAGATTGGTTAGCCCATCGGTGAGCGAGGATATCTTCACTATATGAATTTCAACAACATAGTGATATAGGCGCCATAACATGACTGTAAAAATCAAAATCCCAAGTGCAGCATAAATAATAAAAGTTAAATTATTATGCAAAAAATGAGTGCGAATATGGTTCAAATAATCATATAAATAAATTTGCACTCCAATCTCAGGCATTTCTCCAAATGCAACAAGTCGATCCTGCATAGAAGCGCCCATATTAAACAAAATACCAGTCTGTGAATTTGGGGTAATCTGTGAGTTAGCATTTGCAAACACAACTTGGCCAGATCCATTAATGGCAATTACGCTGGCATTATCATTGCTTAGCACTTTGACCAATCTATCAGCGAATAAATCAGACTGAACCTGTAAAACTAAGGCTCCAATAAAACAATTATTTTCATCTTTAACAGGAGAAGCAATATGAAATACATCTCGCCCAGTTGTTCTAGCATGTAACAAAGGCCCTATAGTTATCACCTTATTAGGATGGGCTCTTAAATCTTGAAAATAATATCGATCTGAAAAATCAATCGATGAGGTCGGTTTTCCATCTGACCTGGCAATCAGCACCCCATCCTTATTCGTAAGAAATAAGATTCCATATTCACCAACATCGTTATAAAGGCTGAATGCAGATGTTGCACGATTTAAAGCATGATAAATATTATCATCCGTGAATTTGCGGTCTACTTTGAGTTTTTGCAAATCACTTCTTGCGATTTCAAGCAACTTAAATCCATTTGATATAACGTTTTCCACCACCGTGACTGCAATGTTGGCATCACGACTCAAGATGTCCTGATTTTGGGTCTTAATATCCCCCCATTGCCTATATAAAGAAATTCCAATCCCCGCGCTATTAATTACCAAGAAAACCAGGAAGATTAAAAAAAACTTTGCCTTGAGATTTAATAACCGCATATCATCAGTCCTCCGACCATGCTTTATAAATATACCGACCTAAGGGATTTTTTATATAGTAAATCATTGCGGCAAAATGGGTTGATTTTGGATGATTTTAGGGATCTGCGGTGCGGGCGGTCTGTAACCTAATGCGCTCTGCGGTCATTTAGATTTCATAATGACCATCTATAGTCAATTTCATGAACAAGCGACCGCCAAATAATATACAGACCCTATTCTCACTATATCCGCATAAGAATTGAATATACCCAGCCCGTTCAACCGAAAAGCACCAGTAATTAGTCTTTATGGGTGTTATAAATACGCTTAAATGCCCCCGGCTCAAGGGCAAGAGCTTCGACTATTTGCGGGTCCAAATGAGAACCGCTCAATTTTTTAAGTTCTTCACATGCCGCCTCATGGGTCCATGGTTCTTTGTAAACCCTGCGACTTACTAATGCGTCATACACATCTGCTACAGCCATAATTCGGGCAGATAATGGAATATCATCACCAGATAAGCCCCTGGGGTAACCAGAACCATCCCAACGCTCATGATGCCCCCCCTGAAATTTCAATTGCATGATTTAAATAATTGGGGGGATCGAAAAAGCTTGCTTTAGCGGTAATTAAGATAGCTTTCCCAATAGAAGCATGTGTATTCATAATTGCCCGCTCAGAAGGATTGAGTTTGCCTGGCTTATTAAGAATTGCATCTGGGATACCAACCTTACCAATATCATGCAAAGGCGCAGCTCTATAAAAATCTTGAATGCGATCCCTGGTCAATAATTTCGAATATTTCCCAGACTGCTTTAACCTCGTCGCAAGTACTTTTACATACTGAGCCGTACGAACAATATGACAACCAGTTTCATTATCCCTTTTGGATGTCAACTCAATTAAGCTGACTATCATTGCTTCTTGTGCTTCAAACGTCTTCTTTATTTGCTCACTTAAGCGCACCTTAAAAATTTCAGATAGCCTAATTGCCAGATACGCTAGCTGACGCGCTATTCCAAGAATGACAATGGAGGCGAGGATTCCTACATTGATTAAACCTGGGGATCCCAGCGTTTCTATCAAGCCAGCAACTAAAGTCGGAATTCGCATCACCCACAAAATCGCCGAGGCAACAAACAACCACATCATGAGGGTGACATAGCCATTTTTTAAAACATTATTGACCCGCCATGACAAAAAAACAGGAAATATAAGTGAAATACACCATGCCACAGCAACAACGACCGGAACCAGGCGCCCAGAACCTGAATTAACCAAATAGGCAAGAACAAGGCCATATGCAACACATACCAGCAAAAATAGGTAAGGCGGTTTTGCCTTTTTATCCACAAGAAGTAAAAGGCTGCATCCAAACAGTATTGAAGACGATGTAGAAAGAATATGAGCTACAGAGTAGCTTAAAAATGCTGGTACTAAAGGGCGAAATAATATAAACCCAACGCCAAAGGATAGCGCCAGTGAAGCAAAGAACCAATATTTTGCCGACATGTTGTTTTGACCCCAATAAAGAAATAAAACCAGTAGGCCAATCACTAGATTGACAACTATTGAAATTAAATAAAGCGGCTCAACAGTAAAAGTCACTTTGATTCACCCTCTTTCAGATAGATCGAAATTTCATATGCTTTTTTTATTCTATTCCCAATATGCATATTGGGAATAGAACTTTTATTAAATAATTAAGATGGCAGCAGAAAAATTTGATGAAATTGACTAATATGCCAAAGTTCTTCAGCTTGGATTGGACACAAACTCTTTGGGTTGAGAAAAAATACTGTCAGAACGGAAAAATTAGCTCTTCCATCCCATAACGATAAAAAAATTTGGCCCTGGAGGTCAAGCCGGTTTGTGGGAGGAAGTCAATTAGATTTAGATCAAACCTTTTTTGCGCAGGTTGGCTAGGCGGTTATTCAGAGTTTTGACGGTGAGAAGATTCAGCTTATCCCCCTCAGGCCAATTGCTACCCTTCCACTCAATGCCTTCAGGCGTGACATTGGCAAATGGCTCTTTACCTTCTTTTGCATAGCCTTCCAAAATAGCGATTAATGCAGAACGATCATCAGATCCACCAGCATCTTTAATGGCATCCAAGATTGGTTTGGCGATCGTATCGCCATATCTTACTTTTGAGGCTGGATACTTGGCTGCTGCCGGCTCTTCAAAGATGTACTCATGAGGCTGCTCAAATATGTTTCTAGCTGAATTCTTTACCGAGTCTGGACTTACGGCACCGCTTGCAGGATTTTTGGGATCAGCCGGTAAGTTGAGTTCCGCAATCCAGGGTTCGAATTCTGCAATGCGGGCATAGCGTTTTTCTTCGCTATCGCGCTTTTGCTCTTCTTGTGACAACAATAATGTAACCCAGGCCCAGGCGATGTCTTTAGGTATAGCAAACTCTTGCGCCAGAATGCCGCTTGCTTTTTTGAGGATTGGCTTGGATGTGAGTTTTGTCATTGCGTTCTTTCTGCATTCTTTAATAAGTGCCTTCAATTTTGGGTAGACAGCTCAAGGGAAGGCTCCCTGTGTTTATTGTTACGATACTTGCCACAGACCCCGTAGGATACTCTTCATAGCAGTTTATTTACCTGAAATACTCGCATAAACTTCAGCCTAGCAGGCCCCAAGGCATCTTCATGTGGTAATTCGAGCAAGAATGCCTGTATTCACTAAAATAGCCCTATGACTAAGATTCCAGAGCTTCTAGCCCCTGCAGGTAGCCTATCTATGCTGCGCACCGCCTTTGACTTTGGTGCCGACGCTATTTATGCCGGACAACCACGTTATTCACTCCGGGTGCGTAATAACGACTTCGGAAAAATGGAAACGCTCAAGGAAGGTATTGATACCGCACATGCTTTGGGTAAAAAGTTTTATCTAGTATCTAACCTACTGCCTCATGGTGGCAAGACGCGCACCTATATAAAAGACATGGATCCAGTGGTTGCATTAAAGCCAGATGCCATGATCATGTCAGATCCTGGTCTCATCATGATGGCAAGAGAAGCTTGGCCGGATATGCCCATACATTTATCGGTTCAGGCCAATACAGTGAATGGTGCGTCCGCTAAGTTTTGGCGCTCCGTTGGCATCAGCCGCGTCATTCTGTCACGTGAACTGTCTTTTGATGAAATAGAAGAAGTTCGTCAAGACTGTCCAGAAATGGAATTAGAAGTATTTGTTCATGGAGCCCTGTGTATCGCTTACTCCGGTCGCTGCTTGCTATCGGGCTACATGTCACATCGCGACTCCAACCAAGGCGCCTGCACTAATGCCTGTCGCTGGGATTACAAGGTCAAGCCAGGACAACAAAATACGAGTGGTGATGTGGTCCTTCTTCAGGAGGCGCGTCGTCCAGATGATTTGATGCCCATGGAAGAAGATGAGCATGGCACTTACATCATGAACTCCAAAGATTTGCGTGCGATTGAGCATATAGAACGCCTAACTAAGATGGGTGTGGACTCATTCAAGATTGAGGGTCGCACTAAGTCACCCTATTACGTTTCTCGCACTTGCCAGGCTTACCGCACTGCCATTGATGATGCAGTAGCTGGTCGCCCCATGAATATGTCCCTCATTGGCAATCTAGAGGGCCTTGCAAATCGTGGCTATACAGATGGTTTTTATGAGCGTCATCACGATAAAGAATATCAACTCTATATGCGTGGCCACTCTCTGTCAGGTAGAAGTCTGTATGTTGGCGAAACTTTAGAGATTGATGAGTCCTCAGGTCGCGTCAAGGTAGATGTCAAGAACCGCTTTTCCCTTGGAGATAAATTAGAAATCATTGAACCTGAAGGTAATCAGGATGTGGTGCTGGATGCCATGTGGAATCTTAAAGGCGAGCCCATTGATGTTGCGCCTGGATCAGATCACTTTGTTTGGATTAATTCACCACTGAAGAGCAAGCACGCATTTATTGCTCGCTACACCCATGAACCTGCTCCTGTTGAAGCTGGCGGTTCTTGCAGTAACTGCTAACCATCAATAAGGGTGCACTGCACATAATATTTATATGGATTCCACACACATCACACAATCAATCTAAAAGCTTTAAAGAAAAGACGAAAGAAGAATTTGTTAAAGCGTTTCAGTTAACTATTTACTTTGGCGCTTGGTTTTGCGCTCTTGCCTTTTTGGCCGCAACATCGCTCGATGAGAGGCCAATACCTTTATCTATTTTTGGTTTTGCCTTATTCAAAGCAGCTGTGTGCGCGAAGTTCATGCTACTTGCTCAAGCGGCTTACCCAATCAAAGCAAACAAACAGCATGGCATTGTAGGATCTTTGATTCTGGAGTCCTTGATGTATCTACTTGTCGTTTTGGGTTTAAATTATGTTGAAGCTGGAGTTCACGGTTTGCTACATGGAAAAGAATTCCTTATCTCCATGACTGAATTTGGCCGATCAAATCCATTGCGTGTTGTGGCGATGTCGATCGTTTATTGGCTGATTGTATGGCCATACCTTCTATTGAAAGGCATGAGTCTAATGCTAGGCAGTCATGCCACTCTTGAGATTTTATTTGGCAATAAATCAGAGCCAAGCTAATAACATTTCAATAAGACGCTCTTGATGATGAAATCATGCTTCACTCTTCTGGGTAGAAGTCATTGGTTTTTCATATGGCTAGCACTTTTTTTGGGTGCTGTGTTTCCCGCTGCATCGCATGCACAGGAAATCGAGGTGCGAACTTATTCCAATGCGCCAGTTGGTATTAACTTTCTAAGTGGTGGTATCGCTCAGGCCAAGGCTGGTAATTACACCCTGACTAGTGAGGCCATGAGTCTTACCCATATCTTTGATGCTGGTGGTCAATCCGGAAAACTCACACTAGTTCTTCCCTATAGTCAACTGTCTGGATCGAGCACTATTGGCGGGCGAACAGTCAATGCCAGCTCCGAGGGTTTGTCAGATCCACTCATCAAGGCCGCAATTAATCTCTATGGTGCGCCAGCCTTAAGTTTGGATCAATTTAAAACTTATCAGCAGGACCTCATTGTTGGCGTCAGCTTGACAGCATCGGTTCCATGGGGCGAGTATGACGATAATCAACTAATCAATGTGGGTGCGAATCGCTGGTTTATTCAGCCTGGCTTAGGAGCATCCAAAGCATTTGGCCCATGGAGACCGGAGTTAGCTGGCGCAGGAATTTTTTACACCAGTAATACCGACTTTATGGGCGGTAATTCCTTATCTCAAAATCCCGTCTACTCAACCCAGACTCATGCGATTTATTGCTTTCAGAATACCGCCTGGATTTCGGTAGATGCAACCTACTTCACCGGCGGACAATCCTATGTCAATGGTAATCCGATTAGTGGCAGTCAGGAGAACTGGCGCTTTGGTACAACGATGTCATATCCGGTAAACAAACATAACTCAATTCGACTATCAGCGAGCACTGGCGCGTACTCGAGAACTAATAATAGCTATGAGTTATATGGGATTTCTTGGCAATACCGCTTTGGTGGCGGTTTATAGCGCCTATAAATCGCGTAGATGCCTGCGCAAAATTTTACCAACATTGGACTTTGGCATTTCATTAATAAAAGCAATTTTTCTAGGGCGCTTATAACTAGTCATTTGCTCTTTGCAATACTGAATAACCTGAGCCTCGGTTAACTCAGATCTGTCCTTGACAATGTAAGCCTTCACAATCTCACCAAGCTTACGGTGCAGGAATCCAATCACGGCACACTCCCTCACACCTGGCATTAATGAAATCACCTCTTCTATTTCATTGGGGAACACTTTGAAGCCGGCAACCACAATCATGTCCTTTTTACGATCCACAATTTGCACATAACCATCAGGGCTCATGATGCCAATATCACTAGACTTGAAATAGCCTTCCGGCGTAATAAATTGCTCAGTCTCTTCGGGTCTATTCCAGTAACCCGCCATAACTTGCGGGCCCTTGATGCAGATCTCTCCAGGCGTACCAAACGGAAGCTCTACGCCCTCATCATCCAGCATCAATACATCCGTACTGGGAACTGGCATACCAATGGAGCCAGTAAATTCTTTTACAAAAGGTGTATTGACGCAGACTACTGGCGAGGTCTCAGAAAGACCATAGCCTTGAGTAATAACAACACCTGTCAGCTTTTGCCAAAGATCAGCAGTTTTCTTGAGAACCGCCATACCGCCACCAATCGTAACCAAGAGATTAGGTAATTTCACCTTGAAAAATTCAGGTCGATGTATCAGCGCATGAAATAAGGTATTGACACCCGGAAAAATATTGATATCGGGGTGCTTCATCAGCAGCCTAATAAAGCCGGTAATGTCACGAGGGTTAGCCACCAATAATAGCTTTCCACCCTTGCGCATTCCAAGCAGACCACAGGCGGTAAGCGCAAAGATATGGGTCATTGGTAATGCACATAAAAATACCAGTTGCTGATGGAGATCTTTTAATGCAGGATCAAGCCAAGACTCAATTTGAATGATATTGGCCAAAATATTTCGGTGCAATAAGATGGCGCCTTTAGAAATGCCAGTAGTGCCACCCGTGTATTGCAAAAACGCAATATCGTCTTGCTCTATTTTGGGACTAGTAAAGCCATGACCTGCACCTAATTTAAGAGCTTGATTAAATTTAAGGCAAGGAAAGCTCCAATGTGGGATGAGTTTCTTAATATGGCGAGCAACTAAATTAACAATGACGCCTTTCGGACCCATCGTCTCACCCAAGCTACTCACAATTACTTTCTTTACAAGCCCTTGATTGGCGATATCTTGGTATACGTGCGCAAAGTTTTCCAGCATCACCAGAACGGTTGCACCACTGTCTTGCAGTTGATGTTCGAATTCACGGGCGGTATAGAGCGGATTAATATTCACCACAACAAAGCCGGCGCGCAGGGTGCCCAGCATCGCAATCAAGTATTGCAGAACATTGGGAAACATGATGCCGATACGGGCGCCCGCTTCAAGGCCTAAAGTTTGCAAATAAGCGGCAAAATCCTTAGACAAGATATCAAGCTGGCGGTAGCTAATCGAGAGTGGCCCATCGACTCAATTGCAATGCGATTGGGATAAGCCTGAAATGACTCTTCTATTAAGTCAATAACTGATGAGTGGTCCGCTAAATTGATCTCATGGGGAACATCCTCGAGATAGTTTTTCAGCCAAGGTTTACGAGCGTTCATCTTGATATTGCCAGATTAACTTTAAGCGCCTATGAGCTCTTTGAGCTTTTCTAGGTAGAGCTCTTGCCCGTGATTAACGCGATGAGTCCATTCATTGCCAGAGCCTGCATTGGCGTCGTCGGTCACGTACTTAAATGATTGCCAGGGAATATTAAATTGATAGGCTATATTTGCTATCGTAAATAACTCCATATCCACCACATCAATACCTTGGGATATCAACCAAGAATCGTGAGCCGTTACAAAACTATCACCAGTGCCACAAGTATGCTCACCACCAAGAGATAGATATTGAGATGGCTTAGGGCAAAACGAGGTCTGCCCTCTTGGCGCCAGCGGTACCGTCATCATGTCGCGCTGTATTACCTTGCCGATTTCCAATAAGCCATGCAATGCAGCGTTAATTTTTCCAACGGTCCCAAAGTTCACTATCCGCTTAGGTTGATATTCGTGAATAGCCCCAATACTTGCCGCCGTTGCATTAATTTTGCCAACGCCTGAATACACAATATTGACACCTGCCAGCAAAACGCTTTTATCAAGCTCGGACTCCAATGCGGTAATAATGAGTAATTGTGTTTTCATATCAGTCAAAAATGAATTTATTAGATTATCTACCCGGAGTCCCCGACTTTCCTAAGCCAGGAATCCTTTTCAGGGACATCTCCCCTCTTTTGGTTGATCCAACGGCATTTAAGGAAGCCACTCTGCAACTAGAGGCGCTAGCCCAACAGTTCGACTGCAGCCATATTCTTGGCATTGAGTCACGTGGTTTTATCTTTGGAGCTGCCCTAGCCCACCAAGCCCATAAGGGGCTCGCATTAGCTCGAAAACCCAACAAACTACCCTTGGCTAGCCATCGAGAACCTATGGTCTGGAATACGGCTCTGACTCCCTGGAGATCCAGCAATCCACCATCCCGGCTGGGGCACGAGTTTTGATTCTGGATGATGTTTTAGCTACCGGCGGAACCATCATTGCAGCCAGTCAATTACTTAAAAAAGCAGGTTTTCAAGTAGCTGGTGCTGTCACATTTTTAGAGATTGCCGGCTTAAAAGGGGGAGAAATCCTCACTCAAAAGAGAATTCTCAATAAGACAGTCCTGATTGCTTGAGCTTGGGCTTAAAGAAGAGTCTTGGCGCTTTTAAGCAATTTAACAGTGCCCCAACCTACAGCCAGGACTTTGCTGGCAAGCTTAGGCTTGTAGTGGGCTAATACGGCGAAAGCACTAGTCCAAAGGATGGGTGTGCTCTTCACAAAATTAAAAGCATCTATGCCCTTATCAGCCCAAGACAGCGGCTTTTCTATTGGTTCAAAATGCAGGGCAAAATCAGCGCGCTCTTGTGCAGCTCGCTTTTGGAGTACCTTCTGCCTAGCCTGTAGTTCTGCTAGCGTTTGGCTCATCGCTTAGCAAGCTCCTGGCGATCTTTGGATAACTCAGTAATCGTTGCTTCGAATAATTTGGGCATGACCTTGAGAGAGCGCAAAACTACCAGCGCCAAAATAATTCCAACGGATAAGAATCCAGCAGCAAGCAAACTTAATGCCATGATGCGATCGGTTTCCCAGCTATAAATAACAATGAGCAAAGCTAGCATCACCAAGCCAAAAAACAAGAAAAATAATGTAAACATAATCATAATCAACAGACTCAGAAACTTAGAGCGTGCGATCTGAACATCAGTAGAAATCAACTCCAAACGAGTCTGGGCAATTGACGCCCCCGTGGAGGCAAGATTCTTAAGAGACGATAAAAGATTTTCTTGGGACATGAGTGCCTAGCGACGACGAATAAAGAGGCCAATTAACAGTCCAAGACCAGCTGCAACACCGACCGCCTCCCAAGGATTGCGATGCACGAACTCATCAGTACTCTCAGCCACCACTTTAGCCTTCTCAGTCAGGGCGCCCTCAACAGATGAAAGTGTTTCTTTTGCATTATTCAGGGTATCCAAAGCCCTTGATCGAATCGCACCAAGAGGTCCATCTTCATTCACCGCTGTGACTTTAATGAGCTCCTCAGCATCAGCCATAAGCGCCTTGAAATCGCCAATCAAATTCTCAGAGTTGATCTGAACTTCTTCATGCGTACTTGTTGATTTTTTAGCAGTCATTGCCGCTCCTAGCTGATAGCAATTAATTAGATGATAGTTCTATTCTAAGCAATTCCATCTAGGGATCACAGTAATAAGACCGTCATACCCGCATTATCTTCTTTGAAGTGCTTAAGATGAGCCTTCTCCGCAATAGTGCATGGTAGGCCTCACTACCAAAGGCGGCTTGCTCGCCAAAATGATATTCATCGACCCGGTCGGAGAGGTAGTTATTTTCGAGGGCGTCATGCACAGCCCGCTTAATTCTTCCGCCCTCACCGCTTGCTCCATAACCATGGATCAAGATCATCGCCTTAATACCCACTTCTGATGCGCGGCGCAAAGCAATAGTTAGACGGTCCAACGCCTCTTCAGCACTTGGGCTATCGAACTTCAAATTCAGCGCCATAGTGTCGCCATGCGGAATGGGCAGCTTCTCACTGCCGCATTGACGACATTCTCCAAGCATCCCTCTAGGGTTGCCACATTCTGGACACTCAAATGAATGGGTCATCAAATCCTTTGTAGATGATTGAGAAGCAACCCATTCATGGCAACTTAAGAGCAGTACTTTGCCTCTAAAGCAGATGTTGAATTGATTTGATCATCAACCATGCGGTTTAAGGTCATCTGCGCTGCATCTTTATTTTCCTGAACCTTGATGTTTAGGTTGATCAGCCCAGCCACATCCTTTCGAGTTGATGTATTGCCATAGCGCAAACCTTTCAACGTGGAAACTGCTTCAGCCGAGATCTTGCATTGCTGACTTACCAATTCAGAAGAATCAGATGAGGTATTTGCATATGCAAACGCAGCTACGGAGATTGAGGCGACAGCTAACAGAGTTTTTTCATCTTATTTCCTTAATTTGTGACCACATGTTGGACAACAACCTAAATCTTTTGCTTTTGTTTTTCTTAAGGCGGCGTAAACACTAGATTCTGAAATTTCCATTTTCCTAGCGGCTTGAGCTGCGGTCATTCCCCTCCCTATCCAATCCAAAGCTTGATGTGTTTTTGGTATTGCTCTTCTCATTTACCATCCTTTGATATAACTATACTACAGAAGTTGTGAAGTTATGAACTTTATCAACGGTGTTGCGCACATGCACACAAACTAGACTGGGGTGCGGTCCCAGGGAATAAATATGAAAAAAATGAAAATTAGTGTTCAGGCAGCTGATCCAAGCTAGAAATAGATGCACTGCACCAAAATGAAGATCAAGTAATATGAAAAATTAATTACCACTTCAAACAGGATTCACATGAACCGCCTATTGCAGTTAGCGTTTGTAACTTGTTACTTCGTTTTGTCTGGCCTAGCTGTTGCCTATCCGAACAAACCGATAACGATTATTGTTCCTCAAGCACCTGGCGGCACTAACGACATTGTTGGTCGAGTTGTTGCACAACGTCTTGGTGAGCAAATGAAAACTTCGGTTATTGTCGAAAATAGACCAGGCGCTGGCGGCAATATTGGCACCCAGTTTGTTGCTAATGGGCCAAAAGATGGGTACACCCTCTTGATGACTATAAGCAGCGCTCAAGCCATTAATCCAGCTCTCTATAAAAATCCCGGGTTTGATCCGGTCAACGACTTTGTTCCGCTGGCGATGATCGGCTCAGTATCAAATGTGCTTGTGGTAAATCCTAATTTTCCAGCCAAAAAACTTAGAGGATTTCTTAAAGCTAGTTAAATCAAAGCCACCTGAGACCTATCAATATGCTTCAGCAGGAAATGGCACCCTCAACCACCTCTTAGGTGAAATGCTGAATCAAAACTACGGAATTTCCTTACAACACATTCCCTACAAAGGTGTGGCGCCAGCGCTCAATGACCTCTTAGGAGGTCAGGTTCAAATTGCATTCGCAAGCTTGCCATCTGTATTGCAATACATCAACTCACAAAAACTGATTGCCCTTGGCGTGAGCTCATCAAAGCGCTCACCCGTTCTTCCAGATGTTCCATCCATTTCGGAAAAAGTGCCAGGTTTCTCGGGCTCACTATGGATTGGTCTATTTGCACCCAAAGGGACGCCTAAGCCCGTGGTAGATAAATTGCAAAAAGAAATGCAGCTCACGCTTGCAAATCCAGACTTAAAAGAAAAATTACAAAGCTCAGGTGTAGAGCTTGCAAGCATGACGTCGGCTGAATTCGCAAAACAGCTTCAAGACGATATTGCTCGTTGGGCCAAGATTGTTAAAGCCTCAGGCGCCTCTCTAGACTAAGTTTTGTTTGAGCCTTGAATATGAAAAAAGCCCCATGCGATTGAACTGACCCATTTTAGTTGGATTGGGTGTTCAACTTTTGTGGGTCAGTTCAGATTCGGGGCTTTTTCTTATATAACAAGCAGTAAGGATGGGAAGTTTAATGCGCCTTCTTTTTAACCGGCGGTAAATCAGTGCAGTGGCCATGAGCGGCCTCTGCAGCCAAGCCAACTGACTCGCCCAAGGTTGGATGAGGATGAATGGTTTTACCGATATCAACAGCATCAGCACCCATCTCAATCGCAAGGCACACTTCACCAATTAAATCGCCAGCATGCGTACCAACGATTCCACCACCAATAATGCGCTTGGTTGCAGCATCAAAAATGAGCTTAGTGAAACCTTCATCACGACCGTTAGCAATCGCCCTACCACTAGCAGCCCAAGGGAATAAGCCCTTCTCGCAAGCAATACCTTTAGCCTTGCATTGCTCTTCAGTGAGACCGGCCCAAGCTACCTCAGGATCGGTATACGCTACAGATGGAATCTGCTTAGCATCGAAGTAGGATTTTTCACCAGCCGCTACTTCAGCAGCAACGTGACCTTCATGCACTGCTTTGTGAGCAAGCATAGGTTGGCCAACGATATCGCCAATAGCAAAGATATTGTTCACATTTGTGCGCATTTGATTGTCAACTGGGATAAAGCCACGCTCGCCCACAATGACGCCTGCAGCAGATGCATTAATCTTCTTGCCATTCGGTGTGCGCCCTACCGCAACCAAGACCAAGTCGTATGTCTGCGGTTCCGAAGGAGCGCTCTCACCCTCAAAACTCATTTGAATACCATCGGCCTTAACTTCAGCTTTGGATGCACGAGTCTTGAGCATGATCTTTTCAAAACGGCCAGCGTTAAATTTCTCCCAAACCTTTTCTAAATCGCGGTCTGCGCCTGCCATCAAGCCATCCATCATTTCAGAAATATCAATACGAGAACCAAAGGCGCTATAGACAGTGGCCATTTCCAAACCAATAATGCCGCCACCAATAACTAACATTCGCTTTGGAATGCTCTTCAGCAATAAAGCGCCGGTGCTATCCACAATGCGAGGATCTTCTGGCAAGAACGGTAGTTTTACAGGTTGACTTCCAGCGGCAATAATTGCCTTCTGGAAACGAATCACTTCTTTTTGGCCCGCTAAATCCTGACCATCACCCTTGGTTAACTCAACCTCAACGTGATTGGTATCCAAGAAACGACCAAGACCGCGAACAACAGTCACCTTGCGTGCTTTGGTCATCCCAGCCAATCCACCCGTTAACTTGGCAATAACTGAATTTTTGTAACCACGTAGTTGATCTATTTCAATTTTTGGAGCGCCATAGCTAATGCCATGTTTAGACATGGTCTTCACTTCATCCATCACCGCAGTGGTGTGAAGCAAAGCCTTTGATGGGATGCAACCCACGTTTAAGCAGACGCCACCCAATGTTGAATAACGCTCCACCAAAATAGTGCTCATACCCAAGTCTGCACTCCGGAATGCAGCGCTATAACCTCCTGGGCCAGCGCCGAGGACAAGCACTTCACACTCGCGATCAACCTTACCGTTATATTGACCAGCGATAGGAGCGCTAATCACAGGAGCAGCTACTGGAGCTACCGCAGGAGACGGGCTTGCTGCAGGTGCAGAAGCCTGAGGCGCAGATGCCGCCCCCACTTCAATTTCTGCAACCGCACTACCCTTGCTAACCTTGTCGCCTGCCTTAACAGAAATACTCAAAATAGTTCCAGCAGCGTCCACCGGAACTTCCATGGTTGCTTTGTCAGATTCCAAAACGAGCAGACTCTGTTCTTTTTCAATCACATCGCCTACCTTGATGAGCACTTCAATAACGTGTACATCTGAATAATCACCAATATCTGGAACGAGAATAATTTGCTTAGCCATATCTTTTCCTTATAGTGCTGCGCGACGGAAGTCGGACATCAGCTGAGCAATATAGACATTGAAGCGTGTAGCCAAAGCGCCATCAATTACGCGATGATCGGCGCTCAATGACAATGGACAAATTAAGCGTGGCACAAATTGCTTGCCATCCCAAACAGGCTTCATAGCAGCCTTGCTTACACCCAAAATTGCTACCTCAGGTGCATTCACGATTGGTGAGAAATACGTACCGCCAATACCACCTAAAGAAGAGATCGTGAAACTAGCACCCTGCATTTGATCTGGCTTTAATTTTCCATCTCGTGCGAGCGCAGCCAATTCGGAGGTTTCGCGCGCAAGTTCAAAGATGCCTTTTTTATCTGCATCACGAATTACTGGCACCACCAAACCATTTGGCGTATCAGCAGCAAAAGCAATATTGAAATACCTCTTCAATACCAAGTCATCGCCATCAATAGAGCTGTTGAACTCAGGGAACTTCTTGAGCGCAGCCACGGCAGCCTTCATCAAGAAAGCCAACATGGTGATTTTGAGACCCTGCTTTTCATTCTCTTTATTGGTGAGAACTCGAAATGCTTCGAGATCGGTAATGTCCGCATTTTCGTGATAAGTGACGGCAGGAATCATGACCCAATTTCGACCGAGGTTTGCTGCAGTCAATTTCTTAATACGATTGAGTGGCTGACGCTCTGTCTCTCCAAATTTGGAGAAATCCACTTTAGGCCAGGGAATTAAATTCAGGCCACCCAAGCTGCCACCGGATGCATTTGATCCATTGCCAGCTCCACCACTCATTGCCGCCTTTACAAAGGCTTGCACATCTTCTTGAGTAATTCTGTCTTTGGGCCCGGAGCCCTTAACTTGATGAACAGCAACACCAAGTTCACGAGCAAATTTACGCACGGAAGGACTTGCATGACTTGCCGTTGGATCCACTTCAACTGGAGTATTACTCACAGAAGGTGGTGCGGGCGCACGCACAATCGGTGGCTCCGCTTTAGGAGCTGAGACTGGAGCGGGTTCAGCTTTTGCAACCGCTGGGGCAAGAGCTGCATCTGAAGTAACTGCAGCACCACTCTCTTCAAGAACTAAAACAACCGCTCCCTCTGAAATCGAGTCACCTACTTTAACTTTGACCTCTTTCACCACACCGGAGTGTGATGATGGAACGTCCATCGTTGCCTTATCTGACTCAAGAACAACAATAGATTGCTCTTTTTCAACACGGTCACCGGCTTTTACCAATACCTCGATGACAGGCACATCTTTGTAATTCCCAATATCTGGGACTTTAATATCAATTAGTTGGCTCATATTCTTTGTCCCTGATCAAACCATCATTGGGTTTGGTTTAGTGATATCGATTTCATATTTCTTAATCGCTTCAGCTAGTTTTTGACGATCAAGTTGACCGGCATCCACCAACGAACGTAGCGCTGTTAGTACTACCCAGCGACGATCCACTTCAAAGAAATCACGTAATTTTTCGCGAGTATCGGAACGACCAAAGCCATCGGTGCCCAACACTTCGAAACGACGACCCATATGTTGAATTGCCGGACGAATTTGCTCAGCGAACAAACGAACATAGTCAGTAGCAGCAATCACTGGGCCGGCAGTGTCTTTAAGGCACTTCTCGACATGAGACAAGGTAGGTGCCGCTGTTGGGTTAAGTAGATTGTTGCGATGTACCGCAGTCCAGTCACGACCCAACTCAGTAAAGCTTGGGCAACCCCATAAATCAGAAGCAATACCCCAATCTTTACTTAAGATTTCTGCAGCTTCAATTACTTCGCGGAAAATCGTTCCCGAACCTAAAAGTTGCACACGCAATTTCGCATTAGCATCACCAACCGATTTGAGTTTGTACATACCCTTAATGATGTCTTGCTCTGCACCTTTTGGCATTGCTGGGTGCGCATAGTTCTCGTTCATCAAGGTGATGTAGTAATACACATCTTCCTGTTCGGCCAACATGCGACGCATACCATCTTGAATAACCACGGCCACTTCAAATGAGAATGAAGGGTCATAGCTGATGCAGTTTGGAATAGCAGCACTCCACACCTGACTGTGGCCATCTTCGTGCTGAAGACCTTCGCCGTTCAGGGTAGTTCTACCGGCAGTACCGCCCAACAAAAAACCACGGCTGCGCATATCGCCTGCAGCCCAACAGAGGTCGCCAATACGTTGGAAGCCAAACATGGAATAGAAGATGTAGAAAGGCAACATCAGCACACCATGGGTAGAGTATGAAGTTGCGGCAGCAATCCAATCGCACATACCACCAGCTTCATTAATGCCTTCTTGCAAAATCTGACCAGTTTTATCCTCTTTATAGAACATCAATTGATCGTGATCTTCCGGAGTATAAAGCTGACCCAACTGATTCCAAATACCTAGCTGGCGGAACATACCTTCCATACCAAAGGTGCGGAACTCATCCGGAACAATCGGAACCACTCTCTTACCTAAAATCTTATCTCGCACAATCGTATTGAGCATGCGAACAAAGGCCATCGTTGTAGAGATCTCGCGACCCTCTGAAGTTGCCTCTAACAATGGGGCAAATACATCTAGCGCGGGAACTGGCAAGCTCTTAGCCTTCATACGACGCTGCGGCAAATAACCACCCAACTCTTGACGACGGGCTTTCATATACTCAAGCTCAGCACTACCCTCAGCAAATTTCACCAAAGGCATTTTATCGAGCTGCTCATCTTTAACCGGAATCTCAAAACGATCACGGAAACGACGTACGTCATCCGCATTCATCTTCTTGGCTTGGTGGGCAATGTTCATCGCTTCGCCTGAACCACCCATACCGTAGCCCTTAATCGTGTGAGCCAAAATAACTGTAGGTTGATTCTTGTGATTCACCGCTGAATGGAAAGCAGCAAATACTTTATGAGGATCATGACCGCCACGATTGAGTTGCCAGATTTCCTCATCACTCCAGTCGCTCACTAAAGACTTTAATTCGGGAGTATTGAAGACGGTCTCACGTACATAAGCACCATTCTTGGCCTTCATGGTTTGGTATTCGCCATCCACGATTGCACCAAGACGCTGCATCAAGATGCCTTTTTTATCACGCGCGAATAAGGCGTCCCAATGACCACCCCAAACAACTTTGATTACATTCCAACCAGCGCCGCGGAACTCGCCTTCGAGCTCCTGAATGATCTTGCCATTACCGCGCACAGGACCATCAAGGCGTTGCAAGTTACAGTTCACGACAAAAATCAGGTTATCTAATTTTTCACGGCCAGCCATACCAATGGCGCCGAGTGATTCCGGCTCATCCGTTTCACCATCACCGAGGAACGCCCAAACTTTGCGACCTTCTGCCTTAATAAATCCGCGGTCCTGCATGTAGCGCATAAATCGCGCTTGATAAATAGCCATGATCGGGCCAAGACCCATAGAGACCGTTGGGAACTGCCAGAAATCTGGCATCAACCAAGGATGTGGGTAACTAGAAATGCCTTTGCCATCAACCTCTTGACGGAAGTTATTGAGTTGATCTTCAGATAAACGGCCAAGCATATAAGCGCGTGCGTAAACACCTGGCGCTGAATGTCCTTGGACAAAGATCAGATCACCCCCATGCTCTGGAGATGGCGCATGCCAAAAATGG
Source organism: Polynucleobacter necessarius (assembly GCA_900095165.1). GTDB lineage: Bacteria > Pseudomonadota > Gammaproteobacteria > Burkholderiales > Burkholderiaceae > Polynucleobacter > Polynucleobacter necessarius_J. The sequence continues at coordinate 684,784 of LT606947.1, forward strand.
TTAAAGCCAACATCATACAAAGTGGCGGCAGACTGGAATGAGGAAATATGTCCACCAACGTTCGTATCTTTATTAGCACGCAGGACCATAGCCATTGCGTTCCAACGTGTATATGATCGAATTCGATGCTCAACGTTTTGATCACCAGGTAGGCGCGCTTGCTGCTCTACTGGAATCGTATTGATGTAGGGGGTTTCTGCATGAAATGGCTGATTAACTCCACTAACTCGTGCATGCGAAATTTGCTGGTCAATAAGATAAGCAGCGCGCTCAGGACCCTCACTCCGAATAACGCCATCTAGCGCCTGCAACCACTCTTGGGTTTCACCCGGATCCGCATCTTGTTTCCCTGCGCTACCCAAAATTTGATCTGGAACTGCTGCCATAAACTGCCTCCATTATTCACATCGGTCTTATTCATTTACTTTATAGGCAATATTCTAGGAAGGTCTATGGGTGTAAACAAGCAATTTTCCACATAATGATAGTATTTCTCACTATGTGAGAATATGTTGCACCGCAATTAAATGGGCGGCATAAAGCAAAAGGAGAAAGAAAGGCTACCCATCAGGCAAAATAAGCGGATTACATGAAAAAATCGCGTTTTCAATCTGGCAGCTCAAGCCCGTGAAATGGCTCCGTCGAATACGGAGTTTTAAACCTGTCTACACACCATTAATAGCAATCGTTCTTTTTACAGTGGTTATGGGCGTCATCATGGGAACCCTGCAGCTTCAGGAAAAGAGCCAGCAAGAAGCAGCTCTTTTTAGAGGGCTCTCTTTTGCAAAGCAACGAATCCACTTGCGATTTGCAAACAACACTGATGTACTTCAATCAATCGGCCGCGATTATGTCGGGGCTAGAGAATCTGAAAAATTAAAAGATAACGCGATTATTCAGGCGGAGAATCTACTCCAAAGCAACCATGAAATTGCCCAAATCATTTGGATTAACGAAGCGAGCCAGCGTCAATGGAGAATTCCACCGGACAACTTAAAAACGGAATGGTTTAATAAAGCTAATAATGCTGGTGTCATTAATCAAGCCTTGAAAAAAACACTGGAACTTAGCGCCGCTACTAATAGTCCAGCATTTAGTCAATTCATTTCACTTGAAGTTCCAAGAGATGAGTTGATTTCAAAAGAAATTCGGAATGTTTTTTGGCAAACAGTACCTCAAATTTCCGGCAATGAAATCAAAGGCATGGTTGCTGTCTTATACACAACCCAGGGTTTGCTAGGTATGATTCCAGGCGAACTTAAAGGCCAGTATCGATTCACCCTAATCACGGATGACGATAAGGTTTTAGCAATTTCATCAGACAGAAATACCCCTAAACGTGCATTTAGCAATCAAACCAGCTTAGATATAGGGGTGCTCAGCCCAAATCTGAGCTTACGTATTGATACCTATCCACCCGCCACAAATCTGACCTTTAGAATGTTGATTGGTGTAGTTCTGGGATTAAGCGCATTCGTTATCTGGAGCCTGTGGTCAGCACTTAAACAGATGCAGGTTCGACAAGAGGCCGAAGCGAATCTTCGCGCTGAAACCAACTTCCGTAGTGCAATGGAGAACTCCACCCCAGTAGGAATTCGTGCGCACGATATGAATAGGACAATCACCTACGTCAATCCCGCCTTTTGCGAGATGACGGGCTGGTCAGCAGATGAACTCATCGGACTTAGCCCACCTTTTCCTTTTTGGCCTGAAGGGCAAAAAACCGAGCTCACCGAGAAAATGAATCAGGCGCTCAAGCTAGCATTGAATCAAGGTAAAAAAACTTGGAGTCGAGGGCTCAATTCTCCACCGCAACGGCTCGATCATTCAAACTCGCACCTTTATTTCACCACTGATTAATGAAAATGGTAAGCAAACAGGTTGGGTAACCTCTTTAATTGATATTTCTGAACCAAAGAAAATTCGCGAAGAATTGGCTACCTCACAAGAGCGTTTCATTACCGTTTTAGAAGGTCTAGATGCCGCAGTATCGGTCGTCTCTAATGAGACCAGTGAATTACTCTTTGCAAATCGCTTTTATCGCGAACGCTTTGGTGATGCCGCTAAAGGTCATTTTGATTTGGCTGGTGGCGATACCAAACAAAATATTATTGAGATTCTTGCTGAAGGCGCCGAACCCGCTTCCCCGTATCAAGAAATAGTGTCAGAGGAAATCCAATTACTAGATGAATCAAATGGAACTTCAAAATGGTATGAAGTTCGCAGGCGTTTTATACCTTGGGTTGATGGACATTCCGCTCAATTACTAATTGCGACGGATATTACGATTCGCATCGAAGCGGATGATCTAGCGCGCCAACAAGAAGAGCGTATGCAATTTACTAGCCGCTTAACCACGATGGGTGAAATGGCCTCTTCATTATCCCACGAATTAAATCAACCGCTTGCAGCCATCTCCAACTATTGCATGGGTGTAGCAAAACGTTTGCAAGGTCACTTGGATCCTGTCACGCAAAAAGACATTCTTCCTGCGCTGAAAAAAGCCACCGATTAAGCGCATAGAGCTGGCACTATTATTCAGCGCATTAAAGGGTTTGTTAAGCGCAGTGAACCCCAACGCAAATCATGCGATATCAGTGAAATTATTAATGACGCTGTTGGCCTTGTTGAAATCGAAGCACACCGTCATCGACTGAGCATCACCACTGAAATTGCCGAAAATCTTCCATCGGTCGACGTGGATCCAGTCTTAATTCTGCAGGTACTAGTTAATCTCTTGAAGAACTCTCTCGATAGCTTGAGGGAGGCATACCCCCTTTCCTCGCGCTGGTCAGCCCCTCCAGTTCGGATCTCAACTGATCTGGATACCAGCACCTTCCCTACGATGCTGCGCATTCAAGTGACAGATGCAGGTGCCGGAATTGCCGAATCCGTCATCGAACGCATGTTTGAGCCCTTTTTTAGCACTAAAAACGATGGCATGGGCATGGGTTTGAATATTTGCCGCTCTGTAATTGAGTCCCATCAGGGTCGACTGTGGGCAAAAAATCACATGGATGCAGAACATACAAAGCTGTCAGGCTGCACCTTTACAATACTATTACCCTTGGAAGCCTCAGGCACTGAAGGCAATGGTTAATAATGCATTTTTAGATTTATCTGCGAGAGCTAATATGAATATGAGTGGCGCTACCAAACCGAATCAAGCTGAAGTGGTTTATGTTGTGGATGACGACGAAGCTGTCCGAGACTCCCTCACTTGGTTGCTAGAAAGCAATGGTTATGTTGTTCGTTGCCACGCAAGCGCAGAACGATTCTTGCAGTCACTCCAAAGCACAGATAAATCTACTATCTCTTGCGCTATCTTAGATGTCCGCATGTCGGGGATGTCTGGTCTTGAGTTACAAGAACGTTTAATTAGTGAAAATCTACCAATGCCAGTCGCCTTCATTACTGGTCATGGTGATGTTTCAATGGCAGTGTCAACCATGAAGCGTGGTGCAGTGGATTTCATTGAAAAACCTTTTAAAGAAAATGATCTCTGTGGTTTAGTAGATCGCATGCTTGCTAAAGCACGCATTGATTACTCACAGGCAAGTCAACGCAAGATTACGCAGAGCCTCTTGAGTAAGCTCACTGGCCGCGAGCGCCAAGTTTTAGAGCGCATTGTGGCAGGTCGTTTGAATAAGCAGATTGCAGATGATCTTGGTATCTCCATTAAAACTGTAGAGGCGCACCGCGCCAACATCATGGAAAAGTTCAACGTGAATATCGTTGCAGACTTACTCCGCTTAGCTCTTTCAGATCCACAACCCACGAATTAATCTTCTATGCCTGCACAGTTACTCGATGGCGTCGCCCTATCTAAAAAATTACGCACTGAGATTGCAGCGCGTGGAGCCATCGTCACTGCCAAAGGCATTAGACCCGGTTTAGCTGTCATCGTCGTTGGCGAGAACCCAGCTAGCCAGGTTTACGTCAGAAATAAAGTAAAAGCCTGTGAAGATGTTGGCTTTCATTCTGTGCTTGAGCGCTACTCAGCCGAGCTAGGTGAAGAGGAATTGCTTGCTCGCATCGCCACGCTAAATGCTGATCCTGCCATTCATGGAACCTTGGTTCAACTACCCATCCCTGAACATATTGCAGCTGAACGCGTACTGGAGGCAATCGCTCCAGAAAAAGACGTAGATGGCTTTCATGTGGCTAATGCTGGCGCCTTAATGGTTGGTCAGCCCGAATTCAAGCCTTGCACCCCCTACGGCTGCATGAAGATTTTGGAGAGTATTGAATATCCTATCCGGGGTGCACGCGCAGTGATCGTAGGCGCATCCAATATCGTTGGCAAACCAATGGCAATGCTCTTACTGCAAGCCGGCGCAACGGTCACTATTTGCAACAGTAAAACTCGTGACTTGGCACACCACACTAAGGATGCAGATATCCTGGTTGTAGCTACCGGTAAACCGAAAATGATTACTGGCGATATGGTGAAGAACGGCGCCGTTGTCATTGACGTTGGTATTAATCGCATGCCTGACGGCAAGCTGTGTGGCGACGTGGATTTTGATGCCGCTCAATATGTTGCCGGTTGGATTACTCCTGTGCCAGGCGGTGTAGGCCCGATGACTATCACAATGCTGCTCATGAATACCCTCGAAGCAGCAGAAAAAGCAGCCAAACCTTCTAACTAGTAGCCTCTGCTTTTGCGCCTGAACAGCGCCACATTAGCAAAAATTTACGTCGTCCATTAAGCTATGGGGGTGACTACATCAACAACTTTAAAGCCTTCTGCTGAAATCCAAAAGAATCCACTCATTTCATTCGGGAGAGGCATTTGCACTTACTCCGAAGTGAAGCCCTCAGACATTGAGCCTGCAATTGATTTTTTGTTAAATGAAGCAGAAAAGGCGGTAGCTCATGCAGTTGATCCAAGCACTCCAGCAAACTGGGATGACTTGCTTGAACCACTTGAAGATGCAACTGAAGCGCTCAGTAGATCTTGGGGGGTGATTTCTCACTTGAATAGCGTTGCAGATACCCCAAAACTGAGAGCGACTTATGGGGGGATGATGCCCAAGGTAACTGCATTTTTTTCAAGCCTAGGTCAAAATCTAGCGCTGTATCAAAAGTTTAAAGAACTTAGTCAAAGCCCTGCCTATGCAACCCTCTCTGTCGCACAGAAAAAGGTCATTGAAAACTCATTAAGAGATTTTCGTCTTGGCGGTGCAGAGCTTTCCGGCTCTCAAAAGCCACGCTTCGCAAAGATTCAAGATGAACAAGCGTTGTTAGGCAAAGCATTCTCTGATCATGTTTTGGATGCAACAGATAGTTTTGTGCATCTCATCACCAATGAAGCTGAGTTAATCGGGTTGCCAGAAGATGCTATCGCCGCGGCCGCTGATCTTGCCCAACAGAAGAAGCTTCAAGGCTGGGCATTTTCATTGCACTTCCCATCCTATTACCCAGTCATGCAGTACTCAGAAAATCGCCTATTGCGTCGCCTAATGTATGAGGCCTATGTGACGCGAGCTTCTGAATTAGCTCCCGAGTACGCTCAAGGAAAAATTGATTGGAACAATACTCAAAATATACTCGAGCAGCTGAAACTGCGCGATGAAGAGTCAGCCATGCTGGGATTTAAAAATTACGCAGCCTTGAGCCTAGCCCCAAAGATGGCAAATGATGTTGAAGAAGTGGATACCTTCCTGACTAACTTTGCACAAAAGGCAAAACCTTTTGCGCTCGAAGACTGGCGAGAGCTTTCTGCTTTCGCCAAATCTGAACTCTCTATTGCGGAGGGTTTGGAACCGTGGGATATTGCTTTTGCATCAGAAAGATTAAAGCAAGAGCGTTATGCATTTTCCGAAAACGAGTTGAAGCAATATTTTCCCCTGCCTAAAGTTCTGGAAGGCTTATTTGGAGTCATTCAAACCTTGTTTGGCGTAAAGATTGAAGGCGCTGAGCTACCAATATGGCATGCAGACGTTCAATCCTTCTCAGTTAAAAATGCTGAGGACCGGATCGTTGCGTATTTTTACCTAGACCCCTACGCTAGACCAGGCAAGCGTGGTGGCGCCTGGATGGATGATGCGCGTGGTCGTCGAGAGTTGCCAAATGGTGAAATTCAAGTACCGGTCGCGTATTTAGTGTGTAACTTTGCGCCGCCAGTAAAAGTAGATGGTGTACTACGACAACCAACAATCACTCATGATGATGTCATCACCCTCTTTCATGAAAGCGGTCATGGCTTGCATCATCTCTTAACGCAAGTAAGCGCTTTGGGTGTATCCGGAATTAATGGTGTGGAATTGGATGCCATCGAATTGCCAAGCCAGTTTATGGAAAACTTCTGCTGGGAATGGGAAGTCTTAGAAAAGATGACAGCCCATGCTGAAACTGGCAAGCCACTCCCCAAGGAATTATTTAACAAAATGCTCGCTGCGAAGAATTTCCAAAATGGTTATATGACGCTGCGCCAAGTCGTAATGTCATTGACTGATTGGCGTCTGCACTCGAGCCTTGATCCCAAGCATGCTCAAGGACAAGCTGTACTCGATCTCTCCAGGAGTATTGCAGATCAGTTCAATGTCATACCTCAGCCAACCATCTCCCGTTGGATCAATACCTTTAGCCATATTTTTGCAGGCGGCTATGCTGCAGGTTATTACAGCTATAAATGGGCTGAAGTACTTTCAGCCGATGTTTATGCCGCCTTTGAAGAAGCAGCAAAGCTCACCGGTAGTGTTCTTGATGAAAATACTGGCACCCGTTATCGCAAAGAGATTCTAGAGGTAGGTGGTAGTCGCCCTGCCGCTGAGTCCTTTAAAGCATTTAGAGGTCGCGAGCCAAGCATTGATGCCCTACTTCGCCACGGCGGCCTAGTAACTCAATAAAGAGACGATCTAAGCTTTGATTTCAGCGATCACTGGGGCGTGATCCGAAGGTTGCTCCCAAGTACGAGACTCTTTGTCAATGATGCTCGCATTGCATTTCTCCTTGAGTGCATCACTTAGAAGGATGTGATCGATGCGCATACCGGCGTTTCTTTTGAAACCCATCATGCGATAATCCCACCAGCTGAAGGATTTTGGCGCTTGGTCAAACATTCGAAATGAATCCGTTAAGCCCAAATTGAGGAGCTTCTGAAAAGCTTTGCGCTCTGGAGGGGATACAAGATTCTGGCCAATCCACTTTGACGGATCATGAACATCATCATCTGTAGGCGCAATATTGAAGTCACCCAAGAGTGCTAGGCGAGTATTCTGGGTCAACTCTTCTTTTAACCAATCATTCAGCGCTGTAAGCCATCCCAACTTGTATTGAAATTTATCGCTATCGGGCGATTGTCCATTGGGGAAATATGCCGATACGAGTCGAATGGGTTGCATTCCCTTGAAGCACACGGTAGCGGCCAAGATGCGCCGTTGCTCATCTGTATTGCCAGGAATATTTCTGAGATGCCTTAGAAAAGTTGTTTCATGATCCGTAGCAATCGGCGCCAATGCAGCTTTGCGAACAATGATGGCTACACCGTTATAGGTCTTCTGTCCAGCAGCCAGACTCAGGTAGCCAGCCTCTTCGAGCTCTTTGTGAGGATACTTGTCATCAGTAAGCTTGAGCTCTTGAAGGCACAAGGCATCAATAGGCGTTTTTGCTCGCTCTTGATCTTGTAACCACTTCAAAACATGGGGTAAACGAACCTTTAAAGAATTGACGTTCCATGCAGCTATTCGAACTGATTCAGCCATCAATACCGAGCTCCTGCAATTTATGGGTGATCGTATTGCGCCCAATACCTAGGCGCTGTGCTGCCTCAACACGCCTTCCGCGAGTAACCTTTAGCGCAGCTTGTAATACTGCCTTCTCAAACTTAGAACACAGAACGTCATACACTTCTGTGTCGCCGTCTTGTAGCATTTTAACTGCCAAGCGACCCAAACCACCCTCCCAGTCTACTGAGCCAGACTTTGTGATAACTTGAGCCGAGGGATTAGATTCGCCTTGTAATAAAACAGGTTGCTCACCAGCCTCTGCCAAAATATCTGCAGGCAAATCACTTATGCCAATCAGATTGGATGGGGTCATTACTGTTAACCAATGGCACAGATTTTCTAGTTGGCGCACATTACCCGGAAATGGCATAACGCTGATTTCTTTTAAGGCATCATCCGATAGCTTTTTAGCCTCTACACCCAAAGACTTAGCACAAGACAACATGAAGTGACGTGCCAAAACTGGAATATCTTCGGCACGTTCACGCAATGGGGGCATCCTCAAACGAATCACATTTAAGCGATGCAATAAACCTTCACGGAAAGCACCAGCAGCAACACGGACTTCTAGGTTTTGGTGTGTTGAAGCAATGATGCGCACATTTGCTTTGATAGGACCTTGCCCACCAACGCGATAAAAATGTCCGTCGGTTAATGCGCATAATAAACGGGTTTGCAGATCAAAAGGAATATCTCCGATCTCATCCAAGAATAAAGTACCGCCATCAGCCTGTTCAAAACGTCCGCGACGCAAAGTTAAGGCGCAAGAAAATGCGCCGCGTTCGTGTCCGAAGAGCTCCGACTCCAATAAATCCTTAGGTACTGCCGTAGTACTAAAAGCCACAAATGGACCCTTAGCGCGGGGGCTGTGTTTATGCAAGGCTTGAGCAACCAACTCTTTACCAGTACCAGACTCACCGGTAATCAAGACTGTTGAATGAGACTGCGCCAAACGACCAATCGCTCTAAAAACCTCATGCATTGCTGGAGCTTGGCCAATAATTTCGGTTGAATCCTGTCTCCAGCCATTCATCTCTTTATTGCCAAATTGGTTGCGCTCACTCTGTTCCATGGCACGACGAATAAGTTCTACAGTCTTATCAATATCAAATGGCTTAGTCAGATATTCAAATGCGCCACCCTGAAAATATGAGACCGCTGAATCCAAATCCGAATATGCCGTCATGATGATGACCGGCAGCATCGGATGGCTTTCTTTTACATTTTGCAGGAGATCTAAGCCATTGCCTCGTGGCATACGAATATCAGAAATCAATACTTGCGGAGAATCTTTCTCCAGCGCATCAAGCACATCATTCGGATTGGAAAAGCTCTTATGTGGAATATTTTCACGAGTAAGGGCTTTTTCTAGCACCCAACGAATAGATTGATCATCGTCCACGATCCAAACGGGTTTCATAATGCTTTCTCCTGCCTACAGTAAGGAATTTGAATATGGAAATCAGTCCGTCCAGGACGGCTGTCACAAGCGATGAAGCCTTGATACTGCTGTACAAAAGTTTGGGCCAGGGTGAGACCAAGACCGCTGCCACCATCCCTGCCAGAAACTAGAGGGAAAAAAATACGCTCGCGGATATCCTCTGGAATACCAGGTCCGTTATCAATGACATGCAAGTCCATAGCCATCTTGTAGCGTTGCTTTGAAATAGTGACAGAGCGAGCCACCCTCGTCTTCAATTCAATTTGGGCAATACCCTGCTGTATTTCTTCTGACAGGGCTTGATCGGCATTGTGTGCAATATTTAAGACTGCCTGAATCAACTGTTCACGATCACCGAGTACTTCAGGCAGGCTGGTATCGTAGTTGCGAATAATCCTCAACCATTTAAGAAACTCCGCTAAGACTAAGCTGCGAACGCGCTCTAATGCCTCATGGACATTAAAGGATTCCATAGCATGCGCCTTGCGATGTGAGGCGAGTAATCTATCCGCCAAGTTCTGTAGACGATCTGATTCTTTAATTATGACTTGGGTGTATTCACGCAAGCCTTTTTCTGGAAGTTCAAACTCCAGCAATTGAGCGACACCTCGAATGCCACCCAGAGGATTCTTAATTTCATGCGTCAGGTTACACATTAACTGCTTATTTGCTTCGACTTGCTGAGTAACGCGCTCACTTCGCAACTGTTGATCAATCGGAAACCATTCCATTATGATCAGTGTTGGGTCCTCAAGACAGGCAACCACCACGTGCGCAGGAATGGACTCTTGATGAATACTGCCAGGCAATGAATGCAACACCATCTCTTGACGTTGAGCAGAGACATGTCCCGCCTTGACCTCTTCGATCATGCGCTTAATTGAGACGTTCTCTCCGAATAGAGTGTGCACAAGACTGACCCTCAAGAGATTTTCGTGAAAGGCCCAGCGCAGACTCTGCAGCCGGGTTCACGTAAACTAATTGTTGGTTCTCAGCCTCAAATACCACGATGGCATTAGGCATCTGATCAAGCAATGTCGGAAAAAAGGAGCAGCCGAAGCTGCCCCTTTGAACGAATTGCGCAACAGACCTGCGCTCAACATTTCTCCTTCGCTTACAGGGAGTAGTACATATCGAATTCGATAGGATGAGTAGTCATACGGAAACGTGTGACATCCTCCATCTTCAAAGCGATATATGCATCGATCATAGAATCAGTAAAGACACCACCACGAGTCAAGAACTCACGGTCTTTGTTCAATGCTTCCAATGCTTCTTCCAAGCTTGCACAAACGGTTGGGATCTTTGCATCTTCTTCTGGTGGCAAGTCATACAAGTTCTTGTCAGCAGCTTCACCCGGATGAATCTTGTTCTGAACGCCATCCAAACCTGCCATCATCAATGCTGCGAAGCAGAGGTATGGGTTGGCCAATGGATCAGGGAAGCGAGTTTCAATACGACGACCCTTAGGGCTGGAAACGTGTGGAATACGAATCGAAGCAGAACGGTTACGCGCTGAGTAAGCCAACTTCACTGGAGCCTCAAAGCCTGGAACCAAACGCTTGTATGAGTTTGTACCTGGGTTAGTAATCGCATTCAATGCTTTAGCGTGCTTAATGATGCCGCCGATGTAGAACAATGCGAACTCTGATAAACCTGCATAGCCGTTACCAGCAAACAAGTTCTCGCCGTTTTTCCAAATAGATTGGTGAACGTGCATACCTGAACCGTTGTCACCAACTATAGGCTTAGGCATAAATGTAGCTGTCTTGCCGTAAGCATGCGCAACGTTTTGAATTACATACTTCTGCCAGATAGTCCAGTCAGCACGCTCAACCAATGCACTGAACTTAGTACCTAATTCGTTTTGGCCTTGGCCAGCCACTTCATGGTGATGCACTTCGACAGGAATGCCTAAAGATTCGAGGATCAAACACATTTCAGAACGCATGTCTTGGAATGTATCTACCGGAGCAACTGGGAAGTAGCCGCCTTTTTTACCTGGACGGTGGCCAGTATTGCCGCCTTCGATTTCAGCAGCTGAAGACCAAGGAGCCTCTTCAGAATCTACCTTAACGAAACAACCCTGCATGTCAGCACCCCAACGGACGCCGTCAAAAATAAAGAATTCTGGCTCTGGACCAAAGTAAGCTGTATCGCCTAGACCAGTGCTTTTCAAATAAGACTCAGCACGCTTTGCAATGGAACGTGGGTCACGATCGTAACCTTTGCCGTCTGAAGGCTCGATCACATCACATGTAATAACCAATGTTGGCTCTTCATAGAATGGGTCGATATAGCAAGCTGTTGGATCAGGCATCAACAACATGTCAGAAGCTTCGATACCCTTCCAACCAGCAATAGATGAACCGTCAAATGCATGACCGCTCTCAAATTTGTCTTCGTCAAAATGGGAAATAGGTACTGTTGTGTGTTGCTCTTTGCCCTTTGTATCTACAAAGCGGAAATCAACGAAAGTACATTCTTTCTCTTTAACTAACTTCATCACATCAGCGACGGTCTTCGTCATGCAAATCTCCTCTATTAACTAAATTCGGAATACAAACCTAAGGTGTACACCCTTGTTTATTCCAGGCATCAAATATGCCCTTGGGATGTATCTAATTTACTGAAGCAAACAAACGGGAATAGTCATTATTGCACTAATTAAATGCTGAAATACCCCTCAAAACCTGAAAAAATACCCCATTTGCACCAAATTAGTGCTTACTCAGGTTTAGAAATATCATGAATTACATAACCAAGAGCCTCGGTACTTGTGCGCAAAGCAATCCAGGCGCTCTCAAGTAAGTTTGCGTTGCCTTTAATGCCCAATTCAATATGACGATCAGCATAAATACCACCCTTAGAGGCGTCGCCAACCGATGGAAGACTAAAGACCTTCACGCCCGGAAATGTAGCTTCAATACGCTCCATTAAAGGCGTTAAAGTTGATTCAATACCCTTGGGAACGATAAAGCTCTGCTCTGCCCAGTTTTCACGATGAAATAGGTTTTGATAGTGAGTATCAAGACACCAAGCCATCATGGGAGCGGCCATCACCGGAAAGCCGGGAACAAAATAGTGCTCACGAATACAAAAGCCAGGAATCTGGTTGTAGGGATTTGGGATGATGTCACTGCCAATCGGGAACTCACCCATTTTGAAGCGATGTTGATTTTCGGGAGTGTTGAGATCTGCTTTTATGGGATCCCCTTCCGCCATTGATTGAATGCGCCCAGCTATTAATTCTTGCGCAGTTGGATGCAGTTGGGTTTTGGTACTCAGCGCCAAAGCAGCGCACTGCCGAGTATGGTCATCAGGGGTTGCACCAATACCACCGGTACTGAAAACAACATCACCACTTGCAAAGCTGTCGTTTAGAGTTGCAGTAATTTGCTCAGGATCATCAGCAACATACTTAGCCCACGATAGACTCAGGCCGCGTTCACTCAAGAGTTCAATTAATTTGCTTAAGTGTTTATCTTGGCGACGGCCCGACAGAATCTCATCACCAATCACAATTAAACCAAAGCGACGCGCCTTAAGCTCAGGCACGTCGATGTTGACCTGCTTTGACGTCTCAACCATGGTACGGTAGCTCCATATCAATTACACGTGCTTCTATATTTAAAGATTGATCCAACTCGTTTCTACGCATCTCTTTTAATGCCTCGAGTAAATAGTGCGTGAACCACAGCGCGGCAAATACAAAGATTAAAGAGTAAATCCACAGAGCAACAAAACTCACAATGGGAAACAACACCAATGCCAACGCTGAGGTTGCCCAAAAGAAAGTGGGTACAGCCCCAAGCATTCCCGAAACAATTCCCATGGCTAGCAGCGGCCAGCGGTGTTGGTGTAATAACGTATTGCGCTCTTGCAAAATGGCATGCTGAGCCAGCACGTCATAAGACATCAAACGCATGGTTAACCAACCTCAAAGTAATGGCGGCAAGACTGCCACCAATGGTGGGATCCATCGTACCGGAAGAGTCAACATCACCAATGCTAAACAGATCAATGCAGACCAGATCGTGTAAACAAAACTACCAAACAAGCCACCGCCCTTTTTTCGCTCAAGATCTTTGTAGGTATGTTGACGGACAACCACTTTGACAATCGTTGGGACAGTGGTGAAGGCAATGAACACCAATAAGATGATCGAGATTAATGGGATGAGCAACATGACAAAAAAGAGTGGCGCAATCCATGCGCGTGCGTTCTCGAATCCAGCTGGTAAAAATGGATGTTGTTAGAACGATGCTCAGCATCTCCAATGCCGGAGTCCAAGTTAGCCAAATTAAGCTGCCCCATAAAACCGAGACGATTAAAAATGGGCGCAGGCTTAACCAGAGTATTCTGGGATGCATCGAGCCAACTAAAGCCAAGCCAAAAGACTTAAATACCTGCTGCATGCTATCCATAAATTTCCAGTTCTAGCGAGCGAACTACTGTTTATTTACTTCGTCTTAGGAAAAATTTCACGTACTGCATGCATTAGCCCTTGCCACTGCTGCTGCAATACTTTCTTTGAAATAGTCAAATCCCTGACCCCAGTAGGATGAACTTCTTTTGGGAAGATCGCCGTATTGAAGATCATGTCCCACCACGGAAACAAGACGCCAAAATTGCAGCCACCCAAAACGCCTGGTTTACCTTTGGCCTCGTGGCCATAACCAACCGCATGATGCATCCTGTGATACATCGGCGATACCAATAGATATTTAAAGGCGCCAAGATGAATCTTCAGATTGGCATGTTGCCAACTCTGAATAAACTGACTCAACACTACCAGCAAAATAAACTGACTCGGGGGTACTCCAAACAATAAGGCAAAGAAAGCAAAAACAACTGCATGCAAGATGCTGTCAAGAATATGATTTCTATCATCGGACCAAGCGGTCATGACAGTTTGAGTGTGGTGCAAGGCATGCAATTGCCACCACCAATTAAAAGTATGTGAAGCGCGGTGATACAGATACTCGACCAGGTCTAGCAATACAAAGTAAATGCAAAAGCTGACCAAGGGAATGGATGTTATCGATGGCAACCATGACTCTACATTCAACCTGCCGAAGCGGAAGTCGTGCAGAACCGAATCGATCTGAAAGAAAAATCCCGACAATGCAAGAAAAATCAAACCGTGAAAAATACCCAGCCGATGAAACAAGGTATAAAAAATATCTGCCTTAGAGCTTGTGGCAAAACGCTCCTGAATTTCCGCCGGAGAAAATCTTTCCCAAGTACGCAGGATGATAGCAATCAGTAAGATCTGAATGCAACCAAACAAAAACCAATCGATACCATCAAAGACATCCTCCGCCATGGACATCAGGTCAAAGTGATACAGGATTGGTCCGGCTACATTAGCAAACAAGAACTCTTGAGTACTAGCGTAGGCTGATGAGATGGCGGCTATTAAAGGATTGGAATCCATATATCCAATTGTGACTTATTTATCCTGTTTTGGCAGGGTTGCAAAACAGAAGTTGCGAGCCTTCAAATTCACAATCAGTTGCTCCAAGACAGCTGGCGCCCAAGGGTCTTTGCGTGACCAAATACCTAGATGGGCCATGGTGATATCGCCATCTTGCATCTGACTGCTCGCTTTATCCAGAAGCACTTGATTGGGGTGGGTCTGTGAGCTTAGCTCATCACCCAGGAAGCCCGCAGGGCTCCAGCCAATATGTTGATATCCGCACTGGCTACCCATCTTGATAGAGCGAGGGGATGTTTTCCCACCAGGTGCGCGCCAGATTTTCTGAAGATTGCTACCGGTTAACTCTTTGAATCGCTCATCTACCCGTCTGATTTCTCGACAATAGCTTGCTTCGTTATACAGACTCAACACTCCAGACTTGGGGCCAAACTGTGGTCTTGCAAAGATCTCTCCGCTAGGGCCGTCTTTAACAAAGTAAAGGTGATCGTAGGTATGACTACCAAAATGATGTCCTTCGCGAACACGATCCTGCCAAAAAGCTCTCCAGGAATCATCTAGAGAAAAATCACCGCGACTGGTTTTTTCATTTGCAAGAAAAAAAGTGGCTTTGATTTTTTGGCGATTCAAGATATCCGCAACAGTCTGCGCAACAGACATATTGCCGGTATCAAAGGTAAGGTATACCGTTTTTTTGCAATGGGACTCCTGCGCATGCCCAAGCGATGCAGATAACGCTAAAGCTAGAAATACTGAGAGTCTTCTAAAAGCGGTTTTAAATGGCATTACCTAAATTATTCCCAACCAGCACGCGGGGTAAAGAAAACACCATGCGGTGATTTACCAACCGGGATCACAGTGACCAGTTTCATTGATGGAATATCAATTACTCCTGCCTTCTTAGAAAACCGGAATGTGACCCACATGGTTTTTCCATCAGGCGTGACCTCCATATCATCTGGGCCTGCAGGCAGACCAGTAATATCACCGACCTTTTCCAAGGTTTGCATATTGATCATGCTGATAGTGGATGCAATTCGATTGCTGACGAACACATGCTTTTTATCGCCCAAGGGACGGAAGTTGTGAGCACCCTTCCCAGTGAGGATTCGTTTTACTTCTTTGCGATTCTTCCAGTCAATCACTTGAACATTATATTCACCAGTAATACCAACCAACAGGTATTGGTCTCCAGGAGTCATCCAAACGCCAGCGGGCACCTTACCTGTCGTCATTTTCCAAAGCACGGTCTGACTATCCAAATCAATTGCCGCTAACTCATTGGAGTCTTGTAGAGTGATAAATGCAATCTTGCTATCCGCTGTAAATGCAACGTGGCTTGGCGTCTTACCCAACTTAATCGACTTAGCCAACTTCAGGTCTGCGCCTTGAGCGTGATAGACATCCACTCTATCCAAACGATTACCGTTTGAAACAAACCACTTATGGTTCGGTGAATAGCCAATTTGATACGGATCAATGATGTCAGGAATCTTGCCTGTCAACTCACCTGTAGTGGGATTCATCAAGACAACATCGTTACCCGCAGCATTTGCAATCAGTAGTGTCTTTTGATCTGGTGTCATCATCAAGTGATGAGGCTCTTTACCCACAGGCACAGTCTTGATCACTTTGCGACTCGGCATATCGATCAAGCTGACCGTTGCCTCCCCAGAGTTCAATACGACTGCCAACTTGGGCTCGTCTTTGGAGTCAGTTGCCGCTGGAGCTTGCGCAAAGGCGCCATTCTGAAACCCAATCAGGGTAACTGCAGTAAAGGCTGAAATAGTACCAAATTTGGCTTTTCTGAGATAAGTATGCATAACTGCCATTGTAAGCAATTGATACCCTAGACTGGTGCCTTAAACAAAGATCTATTTGACATAACGCAAGCTTGCCAGGACCTTTTCTAGACGTTTTAAAGACATTGGGGTTGGGGTCTTTAATTCTTGAGCGTAGAAGGCCACCCTCAACTCCTCCAGTTGCCAGCGAAAATCTGTCAAAGCCTGGTCCTCAGACATGGCATAGTTCGTAGATCCACGACTTCCTTGAACCAGCTTTTGCCATGGCCGAGCAACAGACTCCCAGTCTTTTTGACACTGAGCATCTCGGCTAGGATTAGCACGCAATTTATCGATACGCATTGCAATCGCTTTGAGATAGCGCGGGAAATGCACTAACTGGCCATATGGGGTATTCGATACAAACTTAGGGAATATCAAAGCCTGAACTTGCGTTTGAATGTCTGCATATGCAGCAGCTGAGGTAGCCTTGGCCTGAACCAGTTTCTTTTGAAGGTCTGCATGGGCTTGTAAAGCTGCTAGACCATGCTTCGATATTTCTTGAGCAATCAGGACTAAGCGAGGCTTGCCTACTTGTAGGCGCTCTGCAAATTGCTCAGCATTCACTGGTAGTGGATCATTCATGAAGGCTCGCTCTATAGCGAGATTGAGAATTTGCTCAATCAACCCATCTACTGAGCCAATATTAATAAATAGCAAACCAAGCTCCCGAATTCCAGGCAGTTGTTTTTGTAGCGCCTTGAGTGTGTCTTTATTCGACAAGGCAAATAATCTGCGCAATCCATTCCAGTGATATTTTCTAGCCTCAAGTAAGTCGTCAAAGACTTCAAGATCACATGACTCTGTTCGATCAACTAATGCGGGATAACCAAATAATGTGCGATTGCCTTTCTGAATCTCTAGGGTTTCAGGTAGCCCTCCAAATTCCCAGTTGCGATAACCGCCCTGCTCGACATTTTTCACTACAGAGGTATTGGCGCTTTGCGTTGTTTTGACGGAGACGTTTGGAGGGGTCACTGGAACTTCACCGCCTAGCTCCTCTTGCACTGCTTGTTGGACTATTGCCTGGAACGCAGTTCGGGCAGTTTCTCCATATTCAGCACGCAATCGAGATAAATTGCGCTCAAGCTCCAACTGGCGGCCATGCTCATCCACTAGGCGGAAATTCATTGACGAATGTAGTGGCAAAGATTCGGGCCTGAAATCCGTTCGCTTGATCTCTAAACCACGCTCTTTACGAATATCCGTAATCAGAATATCTAAAAAGTCACCCACTCCAAACTGTTTTTTTGACAGCATGCGCTCTAAGAACGATTTTGCATACTCGGGCAGTGGTACACAGTGACGACGTAATTTCTGGGGAAGCGATTTGAGAAGCAGATGGATTTTTTCTTCGCACATGCCTGGCATCAGCCACTCACAGCGGCGACCATCTACCTGATTCAATAGCGTCAATGGAACAACCAGAGTGACACCATCTTTAGGGCTGCCAGGCTCAAAGTGATAAGTCAAACTCAGCTCACTACCACCAACAATCATTTTTTTAGGGTAGCGATCCACCGTAATACCGGCGGCTTCATGGCGCATTAAATCCGCTTTAGATAAACGCAAGAGACTGTCAGCACTCTCTTGATTAACACTCTCGCTTTTGGCTGCCTTCTTGAGCCACGCCTTCATGCCCTCTCTACTGAGGACATCTTTCGGAATGCGTGAGTCATAGAAAGCAAATAGGAGATCATCGTCTACCAAGACATTGGGACGTCTAGAGCGATGCTCTAGCGCCTCAATTTCTTTAATCAGTCGGCAGTTATGCCAGAAGAACTCAAAACTACCCGGGTATTTTTTTCTAACGTCAGCTTCGGTCTCACGCATTAATGCGGGCGTATCCATGCGACCGAACATCTCTTCCTGCACCAAGGCTTGCTTAATAAATAGCTCGCGAGCCTCTTCTGGATTGTGTGACTCATAGCGTACTCGACGGCCGTGATAAATCGGCAAACCATATAAAGTGCCGCGCTCAAATGCCATAACTTCACCTTGACGACTATCCCAAAAAGGATCGCTCAGAGATTTAATCAGGCGATGAGCCGCTACCTTCTCAACCCACTGGGGTTCAATCTTGGCAATCGTACGGGCATACATGCGATTGGTTTCTTGTAGCTCTCCTGCCAAGATCCAAGCGCCGGCCTTTTTACCGATGGTTGAGCCCGGCCAAATAAATGGACGAATACCTCGCGAACCAATATAGCCACCCGTCTTGCTACCGCGCTCTTGAGATTTTTCATCCTCTTCTTTTTTGGCAACATAGCCTAACAAGCCAGTCAACAAGGAGAAATGGACTTGTTCATACGTAGCCGCCGAGGGATTTTCTTTCCAACCCTTTTCACCCAACATCGTATGGAGCTGGCCATGAACATCACGCCACTCTCTCAAACGTCTTGGGGATAAAAATTTACTGCGGCATAAGTTTTCTAACTGACGGTGGCTATGCTTATGTTTCAGTGCATCTTGATACCAGTCCCAAAGCTTCACAAAGCTTAAGAATTCAGAGCGTGTTCATCCGCAAACTGTAAGTGCGCTTGATCCGCCGCAGCAGCCTGATCCATCGGTCGATCACGGGGATCCTGTGTGGCTAATGCAGAAGCGATTATGGTGACCTCACGCAATGCGTTCTGCTCTTTAGCGGCTAAGAGCATGCGACCAATTCGGGGATCCAGCGGAAGCTCTGCAAGCTGCTTGCCCATAGGGGTCAACTTGAAGCTGTTATTAATATCTTTGTTATCGCCGGCAGAATCTTCATCATAAACAATAGCCCCCAGCTCATCTAGCAATTGCACACCATCGGCAATCGCGCGACCCAGAGGTTTATCAATGAACTGGAATTCTTGAATGCGAGGTAGGCGCAGTGAACTCATGCGAAGTAATAGGGCTGCTAATGAGCTACGCAGAATTTCTGGATCAGTAAATTTAGGGTGATTGATATAGTCCTGTTCGCTATACAGACGAATGCAAATACCATCCGATACACGACCGCAACGACCTGCCCTTTGATTGGCGGCAGCTTGCGATATCGGCTCAATCTGGAGTTGTTCTACTTTATTGCGATAAGAGTAGCGCTTGACGCGCGCCAAACCGCTATCAACTACATACCGAATATTAGGAACCGTTAATGAAGTCTCGGCCACGTTGGTAGTCAAGATGATGCGCCGACCATTGCCAGGATTAAATACACGTTCTTGTTCGGCAACCGATTGTCGGGCGAAGAGACTCAATATCTCCGGATGAAAGCGTTGCTGAAGGACGTGATCTTTGCGTAGAGCTTCAGCACAATCCCGAATCTCTCGCTCCCCCTGGAGGAACACCAAGACATCGCCAGCACCTGAAGCACCCTCTCTCGCCAGACATTGGCAATGGCTTCTGCTACCGCGCCTGGAATTTCTTTAGCTACTTTGGACTCTTTTTTCCATCCGGCTTAGCATCGGGTTCTAGTGACTCATAACGCTGCTCCACCGGAAATAATCGGCCACTCACCTCAATCACGGGTGCAGATTTACCATTCAAAGTGAAATGATTTGAGAAACGCTTAGCATCGATAGTCGCTGAAGTGATGATGAGCTTGAGATCAGGACGCTTAGGCAACAACTGGCGCAGATAGCCCAATAGAAAATCAATATTAAGGCTACGCTCATGAGCCTCATCGATGATAAGGGTGTCATAGGCCCGCAGCTGGGGATCTCTTTGGGTCTCAGCCAGCAGAATGCCATCAGTCATCAACTTGATGGAGACGCCCTGGCTAGTTTTGTCGGCAAAACGTACTTGATAACCTGCATCTTGGCCGATTGGTGTGCCCAGCTCCTGGGCTATGCGCTTCGCTGTGGCTGTCGCGGCGATACGGCGAGGCTGAGTATGCCCAATCAGCCGACCACCATTGATAGTGCCCCTGCCAAGATCTAAACAGATTTTCGGTAATTGGGTTGTTTTACCCGACCCAGTCTCACCACAGACGATTACCACCTGATGTGAGCTCAAGGCATCTTTAATGATTTGGCGCTGGCCTGATACCGGCAACTCCTCCGGAAAGCGAATTTCTAGCCGGCGTGAGGTGTTGGAAGCAGGCACAGTCGCAGGGCTTGCTTTGGGTTTTTGTTGGTTTATAGGCTCTTGCACCCTATAATTTTCTCACTATGTCAACAAATGCACCAAACACCGGCTCAAACGCCGAAGAATCAAGCTCTAACTTTCCTTTTGTAGGATGGCTGCGTAATGTTGCGCCCTATATTCATAGCTTTCGTGAGAAGACCTTTGTAATAGCCTTTGCTGGTGAATTAGCCAAAGAAATCGGCCTCGAAAATCTCATTGAAGATATCGCCATGTTGCATGCCATGGGCATGCGTATTGTTTTAGTTCACGGTATCCGTCCTCAAATTGAAGAGCAACTCACGCTCCGTAATATTAAGAGTCAGTTCGGTATGAGCTCCATGCACACTTATCGCATTACCGATGCCGCGGCCTTGGAGTGCGTAAAAGAAGCGGCTGGTGAATTGCGTTTAAATATCGAAGCAGCGTTTAGCCGTGGATTGCCCAACACCTCAATGGCAGGTTCACGCATTTCAGTGATCTCCGGTAACTTTATTACCGCCATGCCAGTAGGAGTGGTCGAGGGTATCGATTACATCCATACCGGCTTAGTGCGTAAAGTGGACTCCACCTCCATCAAGCTTTCGTTGGATAGCAATAAGATTGTGCTGCTCTCACCCCTAGGCTTTTCGCCTACTGGTCAAGCATTTAATCTGGCGTTTGAAGATGTTGCTGCATCAACTGCGGCTGCGCTTAAAGCGGATAAGTTAATTTTCCTCAGCCCTTATGCTGGCTTGAAAGATGAAGAAGGCGATTACATTACTGAGCTATCTATGCCACAGCTACAGGGATATGTAGCCCAACATCCTGAATTCGATCTCGGCATGAAGAGCTTACTCAATATCTCCGGCAGAGCTATTCGCGCTGGTGTGAGCCGCGTCCACTTCTTACCTTGCAACCAAGATGGTGCTCTTCTAGAGGAGCTCTTTACCCATGATGGTATCGGCATGATGTTGGCCTCATCCGATATTGAAAATTTGCGTGAAGCCAATCAAGATGACGTTGGCGGCATTCTGCAGTTAACTAGCCCGCTAGAGGAAGAAGGTATTTTGGCTGCTCGCGGCCAAGACGTCATTGAGCGCGATATTCAGCGCTTCTCTGTTATTGAGCATGATCGCGTTCTGTTCGGCTGTGCCGCCCTATTCCCATTCCCCAATGGTGTAGGTGAGCTTGCTTGTCTCGCAGTGGATCCGGATGTTCAAGGCTCAGGGGATGGAGAGCGTTTGCTTAAGCGAGTTGAAATGCGGGCAAAACGGGAGGGCATTAAAAAGCTTTTCGTCTTGACCACCAGAACAGAGCATTGGTTTTTAAAGCGTGGCTTTAAGCGTGCCTCTGTTGACGATCTCCCAGAAGAAAGAAAGCAGATCTATAACTGGGATCGTAAATCCATGGTTCTCATCAAAGATCTCTAAGCTTCTATAGTTAATTTTTATTTAGTACACCGTATTTGAAAGGTATTACAAATGGCACGCATGGTTCAATGCATCAAACTCAATAAAGAAGCCGAAGGTATGGACTTTGCCCCACTTCCAGGCGAGCTAGGCAAGAAGATTTGGAATCAAGTATCCAAGGAAGCTTGGGCAGCTTGGCTGAAACAACAAACCATGTTGATTAATGAGAACCACTTAAATATGGCCGATCCTCGTGCTCGTCAGTACCTACTCAAACAAGTTGAAAAATACTTCTTTGAGGGTGGTGCAGATATGGCTCAGGGCTACGTACCGCCAACTGAATAATTATTTTTGAATATCGCTTGACGGGTTAAATTCAGAGGCATAGGATTGAGGCGTAGTCGGTCAGATCTTGTGATTGGCTACATTGGCGAAAGCCACTACTCGTAAGCATATCTATGTGCTTATGGGCATTGGGAACTAAATCTCTTTCCTTTGCCTGCGCCATGAAGAATCATGGCAAACAAACCCGATGGATCAGCTCGCTGCCCCGTCGGGTTTTTTAATTTAGAAAGTGATTCTGCTCACGCCAAACGCATTGCTCACCAGCAAAATATTGGCTTTCTCTTTTGCAAATAAGCCCACTGTAATCACGCCAGCGATTTGATTAATTTGCATCTCAAGTGCAATTGGATCTGCAATCTTCAGGCCTGCAACATCCAGAATCCATCCGTCGTTATCTGTCACAAAAGGCTGACTTGACGTCTGCCCTAAATCCGTACGAGTCTCTTTGGCCATTCTGAGCGTTACCATACCGCCCAACTTGGCAAGCTCGCGAGCCACAATTCCTTTGTACAAAGGGATGATCTCGACAGGCAAGGCAAAGCTACCCAGCACCGGTACTTGCTTAGAAGAATCACAAATGCAGATGAATCGATTTGCCATCGAGGCAATAATCTTTTCACGGGTTAAGGCACCACCACCGCCTTTTATCATGTGGCCTGCAGGATCAATTTCATCGGCGCCATCAACATAAGCGGGTAGCTGATCCACCTCGTTAGGATCTAAGACCTTAAAACCGTGCTTTAAGAGGCGTTCAGTCGTAGCATTAGAGCTAGATACCGTTCCCAAGAAATGTGTCTTATGGGCGGACAAGGCGTCAATAAAGCAGTTGGCGGTAGATCCCGTTCCAATACCCAGGATCTGACCAGCAGGCAGCTTTAACACCTCATCCCGCGCCGCTTCACCTACCAATTGCTTTAGTTGATCTTGATTCATGATCTTGCTCGATATCCTTATCTGAACTGGAACAGCCTTATTTATGCATCTATCATATGATATTCAATCTGTTTTACTGATTAATTAAATAAGAGCATTCGATCCCGATGACTTCCCCTGCTACCGCACTGAGCCAACTCAAACAACTGACTACCGTGGTGGCCGATACCGGCGACTTTAAACGCATGCGGGAATACAAGCCCGCAGGGATGCCACAACCAACCCATCTCTGATCCTCAAAGCTGCCCAGCAAGCCAACTATCAAGCATTGGTAAACCAAGTTAAATCAGCCCATTCGGGTATGAAGCCAGTCGATTTAGTTGACTACATCTTGGTGGCGTTTGGTCTGGAGATTTTGAAGACCCTCCCAGGGATAGTGTCGACCGAGGTTGATGCACGTCTTTCTTTTGATACCCAGGCAACCATTAACAAAGCAAAGCACCTCATCGCCCTGTATGAATCTCATGGTATTGATCGCAAACGTGTCTTGATCAAACTGGCGGGTATATGGGAGGGCATTCAGGCAGCAAAAGTTTTGGAGGCCGAATGGATTCATTGCAATATGACGCTGCTTTTCTCCTTGGTTCAGGCTGCAGCCTGTGGCGCAGTCAATGCCAAATTGATTTCACCATTTGTGGGGCGCATTACCGATTGGTATAAAGCCAAACTTGGTAGCAACTGGAGCGACCTTAATAATGGCGGTGCAAATGACCCTGGCGTTACATCCGTCAAACGCATATTCCACACTATTACAAGCATTTTGGCATTGCCACAGAAATCATGGGTGCTAGCTTCCGCAATACCAGCCAAATTCTAGAGCTGGCTGGGTGTGACTTGCTGAATATCAGCCCAGATTTGCTGCGCGATCTTCAGAACAGTACGGCAGCTGTCGATAAAAAGCTGAATGCTAGCAATGCGGCGAGCGCACTTGCCAGTGAAAATATTTCCCCCCTCAAATTAGATGAATCCAACTTTAGATTGCAGTTAAATAATGATGCGATGGCCACTGAAAAATTGGCCGAAGGAA
Organism: Polynucleobacter necessarius; assembly: GCA_900095165.1. Lineage (GTDB taxonomy): Bacteria > Pseudomonadota > Gammaproteobacteria > Burkholderiales > Burkholderiaceae > Polynucleobacter > Polynucleobacter necessarius_J. The sequence goes on from LT606947.1 coordinate 709,033, forward strand.
TACGCAATTTCTGTATCGATACTGAAAAGCTAGAGGCTTTATTAGCCAACTAAATTTTCAGAGTAGTCACCAAGGAGTCATGATGATTATTAATTGTCCACACTGCAGTAAAGGCAATCGAGTTCCTACTGAGAAGCTAAATCAGACCCCGATCTGTGGGGCCTGCAAGCAAGGGCTGCTAACGCTACCCATCAATGCAACAGCGGCAAACTTCAGCGAGCTGGTAACTCAATCCATAATGCCGGTGATAGTGGATTTCTGGGCGCCATGGTGTGGACCATGCAAGATGTTTGGGCCGACATTTGAGGCAAGCGCTATTGCTCACGCCAATCAGGTGTTATTTGTAAAGGTGAATACTGAGGCAGAGCAACTGCTCGGATCACAGTGGAATATTCGCTCAATACCAACGCTAGCAGGATTTAAGAACGGCAAAGAGGTTCACCGTATTAGCGGCGCACTACCGCCAGCTCAATTAGAGCAATTTGTTCGGCAACTACTTGCCTAAGGCATTGCCGCTTACTTCTTAGCAGTATTGATGCCCACAATACTATAGGCCGGGCAATTACCAATCATTCCAGTGAGTAATGGGATGATGCCGATCCAAGCCCAGGCCCCAGTAATTCCAAAACCTGCAAGACCCATCAAAGTAACGCCAACAGTCATTCGTAGAACGCGATCTGTGTGTCCGATATTGCATTTCATAGAAGCCTCTTGAGTAGATGATGTGATTGGCATTACTTAGCTTCTTTAGCTAAACGCTGTCTTAGCGCTTCATACAAGCATACGCCACTTGCTACAGAAACATTTAAACTTTCGACTACGCCCTTCATTGGAATGCGCACCAACTCGTCACAAGTTTCACGGGTTAAGCGGCGCATGCCCTCACCCTCCGCACCCATGACAATACCAATTGGGCCTGTGAGATCGAGATCGTAAATAGATTTTTTCGCTTCGTCGTCGGTACCGATTAACCAAACACCTGCTTCTTGAATCTCTTTCATACTGCGAACCAAGTTGGTAACCGTAATCACCGGCATAACCTCAGAAGCACCACTAGACACCTTACTGACAGTAGCATTGATAGATGCTGAGCGATCCTTAGGAATCACTACCGCATCAACGCCAGCACCATCAGCCACACGCAAGCATGCACCAAAGTTATGAGGATCGGTTACACCATCCAATACCAAGAACATTACTTTACTTTGATTGCTTTCCGCACCCTCTACTACTTCGGTAATGGTGCGCGCAATCGTCATCTTCTCAGCCAGAGCAACTACACCTTGATGGCGATCATGTCCCGCTAGTTTATGAAGACGCTCAGAGTCGGCCGCGCGCAGTCGTTCGCCCAAGATCTCTTCGGTCTGCTTAAGAAAATCACCCATACGGCGGTCACGACGACTTGGATCAAAATAAACCGACTTAAGACTTGCCGCATCCACCTGTAAGCGCGCTTGCACTGCATGAAAACCAACTAATATTTGTTTCATCTTTGCTTATCTCGATTCTGTATTGCTAATTATTTGCGATGCGCTTTAGTGCTACGAACAGGTGACTTTGTGCCAGCAGGTTTGCCAGTCGGCCTAGAAGGCTTACTGGACTTGCCAGACTTGGCAAGTTTACTTGCTGTTCGTCCAGCTTGATTTTTCGACTGATTGGCACTGAGATTACCAGCAGATTTAGCGGCATTCACATTAATACCAGAATGTTTCTGCGGCTCTTTACTACCGGATCGACCTTTTTTAGGCGCAGCCTTTTTATTTGGTCTGCCGGTATCGCTAGCCAAAACAATTTGACGCCGATTGGTAGTTCCGCCTGGCTCAAGGCCAACGGACTTCACGAGACTAAATTCAATCTTGCGAGCATCCAGATCAACGCGGCTTACCAAGACATGCACTCGATCGCCTAAACGATAGCGAATACCTGTTCTCTCGCCACGGAGTTCCTGGCGAACTTCGTCATACTGAAAGTAATCACCACCCAATTCGGTGACGTGGACCATACCTTCAACAAAGAGGTTTTCAAGCTGAATAAATAAGCCAAAAGATGCTACACCAGTCACCGTGCCAGTATATTCCTGACCTAAATGATCGCGCATGTAGTAGCACTTCAACCAAGCCTCAACATCGCGAGATGCTTCATCAGCACGACGCTCATTGGATGAGCAATGAACACCTAATTGACCCCAAATAGGCAATGCAGCATTAGCCCCTTTAGGTAATTTAGGCAAACGCACGCCATTGGTTGCAGCCTCTTTTGCATCACTGTGAGACTTCTTGGCGTTGACCGCATTTTCACGACCTTTGCCCTTACGTGGCAGCGTGAGATTGAGTGGTACTTTTGGTGGCAGAACAGGTGTATATGGCTTTTTAGCCAAGATCGCCTTAATCACTCGATGCGTCAAAAGGTCTGGATAGCGTCGAATTGGGCTTGTGAAATGCGAGTACGCAGGATAGGCAAGGCCAAAGTGGCCTTCATTATCTGGTTGATACATAGCCTGCTGCATAGAGCGCAGAACAACAGACTGAAGCATGTTGGCATCAGGACGCTCCTTGATTTCACGCATGAGCTTGGCATAGTCTTTTGGTTTTGGCTTTTCACCACCACCTAAGGACGGGCCAGATGTGCGCAAGACTTGACGCAAGGTAACTAATTTTTCCTCAGAAGGCTCAGCGTGAACGCGATACAAACTGAGATGTTTATTCTTATCAATAAAGTCAGCAGCGCAAACGTTAGCCGTCAACATACACTCTTCGATCAAGCGATGCGCATCATTACGCAAACGCGGCTCAATACGCAAAATCTTACCCAGCTCATTACTAATAATTTGGGTTTCAGTAGCTTCAAATTCGATAGCACCACGCTTTTGACGTGCATCCAATAGAATTTTGTATAAGGAATAGAGATTGGTCAATAAAGGTCTGAACTCAGCAAAACGCGTTGCCTCAGGACCCTTGCTATTGGAAAGAATCTCCCACACCGTATCGTATGTAAAGCGTTGAGCAGAATGCATCACCGCTGGATAAAACTGATACGCTAGCACCACACCATTGTTATCAACAACAGAGTCGCACACCATACACAGGCGATCAACTCCAGGGTTTAGCGAGCAAAGGCCATTGGAGATCTTCTCCGGCAACATCGGTATCACCATTCTCGGGAAATACACTGAAGTTGCGCGTAAAAGGCCTTCATCATCCAAGGGCTGACCTGGCTTGACGTAATGAGATACGTCGGCAATCGCCACGATCAGGCGCCAAGCTTTACTCTTGCCGTACATGACTGGCTCGCAATACACCGCATCATCAAAGTCACGGGCATCAGCGCCATCAATGGTGACTAATGGAACGTCACGTAAATCAACTCGCCCCTCAAGATCAGATTGCTGAACAGTATCAGGTAAAGCATCGGCCTCTTTTTTTACCGCTGCTGAAAACTCATGGGGTACGCCATATTTGCGAACGGCGATCTCAATTTCCATACCAGGATCATCAATCTCACCTAGCACTTCAACAACGCGACCAACGGCTTGGCGATAGCTATCAGGGTAGTCGATGATCTCGACACTCACTACCTGGCCTAATTTGGCGTTGCCCTGACCTTTTGGTGGGATCAAAATATCGTGATCGATACGTTTATCTTCCGGCGCAACAATCAAAACACCATTCTCATTTAAGAGTCGACCAATAACGACTTTATTGACGTGTAAAACAACATCGATGATCTGACCTTCTGGGCGACCGCGGCGATCTGCTCCTAAAACTCTGACATTGACTCTATCACCGTGCATGACGCGGGACATTTCTCTTTCAGAAAGAAAAATATCTTCACCGCCGTCATCGGGGATCACGAATCCAAATCCATCTCGGTGACCCTGGACTGTACCTAAACGGTCAGCCTCTCGTGGTACCAAGTTTTTTGCTTTACGCATTTAATTCCTTCGGCAATGCATGCCTTATATATCAATGCTTATTCTTGCTTAGGCTACTGTATCAAACCACCAAGTCTGAAGGGTAAAAGCCAAAAAAGGTTGGAAAGTAGGCCGAAAGGCGCATACCTTTATAATAACGGCATGCCCAGGTGGCGAAATTGGTAGACGCACCAGCTTCAGGTGTTGGCGATCGTAAGGTTGTGGGGGTTCGAGTCCCTTCCTGGGCGCCAAATACACCTACAAAGACCTATATGGGGACTAAATACCCCTTTTCAATAGGCGATTAATTCCCATCGTTCGATGCAAGATCTTGGGCTTCATTTCATCCCAAAGACTTTCAAACTCTTCCGCCCTATCCTCTGACAACTTAATGGGATCAAAGAGGCCGCTAAAGAAGATGGTTTTTTGGGGGGCCAAGATCTTTTCAAACTCAGTAAGCCCAACTGGCTTATCGTCAATATCTCGCGTTAATTGGGCTGAGCAAACAATAGCTTCAGCATCATCCTGATCGATTACCGCGAATTCAATCAGCCGCTGGGATTTCTCCAGGATCACCATAGTTCCTCGTGCATAGCATGCTGCCTCGTGCTCTTGAACGATATAGGCTAAGAATTGATCTTCCTCCTCTTTAGTCATGCGCAGATCATCAATGAAAAAAAGGTATTGGTCTCCCTCTCCATTCACCAAGGTAAAAACCTTTGGAATTACGCCATGTCCTAAGGCAAGGTTGCGGTAATAAGTGGAAAGTTCAACAGCGAGGTTTTCAGCGAAGAGATGCATCAATAAATCCAATTAAAAAAAGTATGCTCCATTAATAGCCTGTTAATTACCTAGAGTATTTTTTAAGAACGTCATAGTTCGCTCACAAGCCAATTCAGCAGCGGCTGCGTTGTACTGCAATGGCGGCAAACCCCTTGAATCTGACTTTGGATTTGCAAAGGCATGTTTAGTGTCATAGCGCTGAAAATCATACGTGACACCAGCAGCTTTAAGCTTCTCCTCTAATTGATCAACACCAGCGATGGAGAAGAAATCGTCATGAATAGCCCAGTGCGCCAACATCGGCTTTTTAATAGCCGGTGCATCCACATACTCTAATGGAGGGTAGCCATACCAAACCACTGTGCCATCACATTCTGGAACGAGGCCAGCTGACAATACGGTAAGAGCTCCACCCATACAGAAGCCTGTGACAGCCACCTTGTTGCTGCCAGTTGATTTGAGGTGCTGAACAGCGCCGCGAATATCCTGGCTAGCGGCATCACCAAAATTAAGATCATTCATGAGGTGTTCCGCTTCATTTGCCTCTAGAGCAAGTTTGCCGCGATAGAGATCCGGAACCAAAGCGCGGTAGCCTGCTTTGCTAAACGGTTGGCTACATTTTTAATCTCATCATCAAGTCCCCACCACTCCTGAATCACTATTATTCCAGGAGCATTTTTTAGATAAGCGGGCTCAATTAAATAAGCCTCAACCGAAGCTCCGTCTGGCCTTTGAAATGCAATCATGACAACCACTCTTTTGCAAATGAATTGAGCTTAGCGCACTTGTTTTTCTGTATGAATATAGCCCACCAACCAGAAGGTAAGCAAGCCACACAGAGCTGCGCCATAACCAACCAGGTTGTAGTGATCCATTTTCCCATCAACACCAATGGTGACTACTGCACCAGCAATAACAGATGCTAACCCTGATGCCAGCATCTGCACTGAACCTACGAGACTCATAAAGGTTCCTCTAATTTTTGCTTCTACCACTTGACTCACAATCGCCATCGCCGGAATCATTCGACCGGAAACCAAAACAAAAAATGCGGTGGAATTAATCAGCACCACCCAGAGCGGCACCGGCATAAGATTAGTTGTCACCAGCAAGGGAATAAGACTAATCACCGCAAGCACTCTAAATACCTTAACCTTGCCATAACGATCAGCCATATGACCAATCATGCGAGAACTCATGAGTGTGGCTATACCACCGCAAAGATAGATTAAAGAAATATAGGAGTTATCAATCCCCACATTGGATGTGAGATAGAGGGCGATATAAGGGATCACAGAAAAACCGGTCAACATAATCAGTGCCATAAAAACAAATGCGTGCAGATATTGATGAGCAACAAAGATATTCCAGATTTGACTGATGCGACTACCCTCATGGGAATGCCCCAAGTGACCAGAGATCCTGGGGATATTGCGATAGCCCAGATACAAGATGAGACTCGATATCAGGGCGATAAAGATAAATGGTGCACGCCAGCCTAAGGATGGAATGTTATTGGCTAAAAATAAACTTAAGGGGACTCCAGCTACTGTCGACACTGAGAACGCTGACATCACTGTACCCAAAGCCTTACCTCTGCGTTCGAATGGAATTGAATCCGCGATGATGGTTTGAACCAGAGAACCCAAGATACCGCCAAATGCTCCTGCAAATGCGCGGGCAATAAATAGTGAATGGTAATCAGGGGCTAAACCACAAACTAAGGTTGCAATAATGAAGCAGGCATAAAGACTAAGAAGGAGCGCCCTTCTCTCAAAACGGTCCACAAAATACGTAGCAAAGACACCAGCAATCGCAGCGGCAAAAGTATAAGAAGATAGTAATAGGCCAAACTCATGCGTATTGATATTGAGCTCACGAATAAATTCGGAACCCAAAGGCATCATGATCATGAAGTCCAGGATATGGGTGAACTGAATTCCGGCCAGGGAAAATAAGAAAAAGCGCTCTTTACTCTTTCCGCCTGGCATGTGATGCTCGGTCAAGGGTTTCTTTACATGAAATTAGAGATATGACATTATCAACCGACAAAGAAATCAATGCCTGCACTCATCCCATACTGACCCCATGAATAACATCCTCACTACATTCTCCGATTTCCCTTTTGTACTTTTAGCTCGGGATACCGTTTGGGGAATCGCCTGTCTGATTGTGATTCTGATGTTCCATGGCAGCGCTATAAATCACCTCTATATGCGCTTCGAGCGCTTGACGCGTAACAATATTAAGTTAACCCAATACAACCGGGTTTTCTTTCATTTCTACGCCACATTTGTATTCCTTGCCTTGATTCATCTGTCAGAGATTCTCCTTTGAGCAGTGTTCATTATTGGCTTTGAAATCATGAAAACCCCCGTTGCCGCAATTCTCTTCGCGGGTAGCTGCTACACCACCGTAGGTTTTGAGTCCGATACATTGATTAATGGCTGGAAAACCTTTGCATTTTTCATCTCCTTTAGCGGCCTCTTTTCATTGGCGTGGACTACGTCCATCATGATTGATATGACCACGGCTTATAAAAATGCTTGGGACCAGAAATACCGACATACCAGTGTGTATTAGTCCAATCCTATTGAATTACTGCAATTTACCGTAACTGGGTGTATTATTGGGGTTAACCCTTAAGGAGCTCACCATGGCACACTCAAACTCAGTACAGTTTCACCAGGCACCAGCTTTTAGCTTCAAGCCTTTATTTGCAATTAAAGACTTCTTTGCTTTATTGGCAGCAGCATTTAGCGAAGCTAAGGTAATGGAACAGAAATTACGTAAAACTAGCGGAAATTGGTAATTTATTGCTGATTTTTCCCTGTTTTAGGCCATTTTTGGTCATTTTTAAGAAATAAGCCTCTGATTTTTTGGAGGCTTTTTCTTTTACAACCCTAGTTATTAGCGCTTAATATAGTAATCGTATACACAGCGCGAACCACCCCGAGATGGGTTGTGGGTATCCTCAATAATTCCATTAATTACCACACTTAAATGCTTGGAAAGCTTCACAATTAGTCTGCCTGAGGGCAACTCATTGGCCAGCATATGCACCTTGGCAATCAGCCCCAATCTTCATAGTGGGAACCCAATCAAAACCATGCCCAAGGATGTAGTCATGAAAGACATTGCGGTGACTACCATTACGAGGTGAAGTGCCTGTCATATTGAGCCTTCTGGCCAACTTATCATTTTTTTGATCAGCATAGGCGGCATTAGCGGCACGAAGATCTTCATAGACCTGCAGATACGGTAACTCAGCTGCGATTGCTATGGCGCGAACCACGCAATCACCAGCCCCTTCCTTAAAGCCTGCGGCATCCCTACCCCCATCATTGAGCCGAAACCCGAGCACTTGCCCACGAGTAGTAGTCAGTCGCGCAAAAGGATTTAAAAAACTAAACATGGAATGACGGAGAGCTTAAGTGTGTTGCTGGCAAAAGAAAAATGGACTTGCCTCGCGACAAATCCATTTCGTTTAAGAGCAAAAAGTTAAAAATTAAGCGTTAGCCTTCTTCACTTCCAAGCGCCAAGCATGCAGCAAAGGCTCGATACAACCATTCGGCTGCTCAAGACCTTTGAAAATCAAATCGCTAGTTGCTTTATAGGCATAAGAGTCTTTGTAATTTGGCATCATCGGCTTGTACAAAGGATCGCCAGAATTTTGACCATCAACTACTTTAGCCATACGCTGTAGAGTTTCATTCACTTGAGCTTCAGTCACGATACCGTGCAATAACCAGTTAGCAATATGCTGACTAGAAATACGCAATGTGGCACGGTCTTCCATCAAGCCTACGTTATGAATATCAGGCACCTTAGAACAACCAACGCCTTGATCAATCCAACGAACTACATAACCCAAGATACCTTGGCAATTGTTATCCAATTCTTGTTGGATTTCTTCCTTAGACCAGTTGGCTTTTTCCACCACCGGAATAGTCAATAAATCATCAATCAGAGCTTCAGCTTCAGCGGCAGTATCTAACTGCTCCATCTCTTTTTGCAATTGCGCTACATTAACTTGATGGTAATGCAAAGCGTGCAATGTTGCCGCTGTTGGTGACGGTACCCAAGCAGTGTTTGCGCCTGCCTTTGGATGAACAATCTTCTGCTCAACCATAGCCTTCATCAAATCCGGCATCGCCCACATTCCTTTACCGATTTGAGCGCGACCACGTAAGCCACAATCCAAACCAGCTAGAACGTTACGACGCTCGTAAGCAGATAACCATTTGCTGGCCTTCATATCGCCTTTGCGCATCATTGGACCTGCATGCATAGCTGTATGCATTTCATCACCAGTGCGGTCCAGGAAGCCGGTATTAATAAAGGCAACGCGCGCACCTGCTGCAGCAATCGCAGCCTTAATGTTGGCGCTCATGCGACGCTCTTCGTCCATGATGCCTAGCTTTACAGTATCTGCTGGTAAGCCGAGTAATTTTTCAACGCGGCCAAAGAGTTCGCCAGCAAAGGCAACTTCTTCAGGGCTATGCATTTTTGGCTTAACAATATAGACAGAGCCTTTGCGTGTATTGCCGATCGTCTGAGTTGCAGGACGGTTAATGTCATGCAAGGCAATCAATACAGTCGCTACAGCATCCAAAATACCTTCGTAGATTTCTTTACCGTCGCCAGTGATGATCGCCGGGTTAGTCATCAAATGGCCAACGTTGCGAAGGAACAGTAAAGAGCGGCCATGCAAAGTCACCACGCCATCTTTGGCATCAACAGCGCCAATGCCAGCAGTGTATTTACGATCTGGATTTAATGTGCGAGTAAAGGTTTTGCCACCCTTGCTCACTTCTTCAACCAAAGTACCTTTGAGAATACCTAACCAGTTTTCATAAGCAACAATTTTGTCGTCACCATCAACGGCCGCAATCGAGCCCTCTAAATCCAAAATGGTGGAAAGAGTGGCTCAAGTACAACATCGCTTACACCAGCAGCATCGCTAGCACCAATTGTTTTGCTCTTATCGATTTCAATATCAATGTGCACGCCGTTGTTACGCAAAAGTACTGAAGAAGGTGTAGATGCATTGCCTTGATAACCAACAAATTGCTTCTCATCAGCAAGACCTGTTTTGCTGTCATCCTTCAGGCTGACAACCAATTTATTGTCATCCACTGTATACGCAGTAGCATCCGCATGCGAACCTTTGGCCAGCGGTGCAGATTGATCTAAAAATTGACGGGCAAACGCAACAACCTTAGCGCCACGAATCGGGTTGTAGCCACCAGCTTTAGTAGCGCCGCCATCTTCAGAGATCACGTCAGTGCCGTAGAGAGCGTCATACAAAGAGCCCCAACGTGCATTAGCAGCATTTAATGCATAGCGCGCGTTAAGAACTGGAACAACCAATTGAGGGCCGGCTTGCAGAGCCAATTCATCATCAACATTCTTAGTGGTGCCCAGAACTTTTCCTGGCACTTCATCTAAGTAACCGATTTCCTTTAGGTGCTTGCGATATGCAGGCATATCCTTGATTGGACCGAGGTTGGTTTGATGCCACTTATCCAAGTCCAATTGCAAGCGATCACGCTTAGCCAATAAAGCCTCGTTCTTTGAGCCTAGGTCCTTAACGATTTCGTCAAAACCTTTCCAAAAGTCGGCACTTTTAATTCCTGCACCAGGCAATACCTTGTCTTCAATAAAACGATATAGCGGTGTAGCCACTTGTAGGCTATTGCATTGTGTACGTGCAGTCATTTATAAACCTCAAAACAAATATATAAATTAAATATACAAAAGTGAGCTAAGAAAAAATCTTATTAACCTTTGAATGGATGTTGCAGAAGAATCGTTTCATCACGTTCAGGTCCTGTTGAGACCATGGCGATCGGCTTTCCTGCAACTTCTTCGATACGACGCAGGAACTTCTGTGCCTCTATTGGGAGTTTGTCCCATTCACGAATACCAAAAGTAGTTCCCTTCCAACCTGGGAAATCCTCATAAATTGGCTCACAGCGCGCAACAGCTTCAGCGCCACGTGGTAATACATCTAATTTTTGACCATCAAGAGTGTAACCCACGCAAAGACGAATAGTCTCAAAGCCATCCAAGACATCAAGTTTGGTGATGCACAAGCCAGAAAGGCCATTGATCTGAATAGAGCGCTTCAACGCAGCAGCATCCAACCAACCAGTGCGACGTGGACGACCAGTAACGGAGCCAAACTCTTTGCCTACCTCAGCTAAACGCACACCAACGGGATATTGTTTAGCTGGATTATCAAAGTCATATAACTCGCTTGGGAATGGGCCTGCACCAACACGCGTGCAATAGGCTTTAGTAATACCCAGGATATATTGCAATGAATCCGGACCAACACCTGATCCTGCAGCAGCATTACCAGCTACGCAGTTGCTTGAAGTTACGTAAGGATAGGTACCGTGATCGATATCGAGCAAAGTACCTTGTGCGCCTTCAAACAATAAATTTTGACCAGCCTGCTCTGCTGCATATAAAGCGCTAGAGACATCAACTACCATTGGCTTAATGCGTTCTGCATAAGACATGGCTTCTTCTAAAGTTTTTTGGAAATCTACTGGCTCTGCTCCATAGTAGTTTGTAAGCATGAAGTTGTGGTATTCCAAATTCTCACGCAATTGCGCGGCAAACTTTTCTGGATAAAACAAATCTTGTACACGTAAAGCGCGACGTGCGACCTTGTCCTCATATGCAGGCCCAATACCGCGGCCAGTAGTGCCGATCTTGGCATTGCCACGTTTTTTCTCACGCGCATGGTCAATCGCTACGTGATACGGAAGAATCAATGTAGTTGCCTCAGAAATCTTCAAGCGAGATTGAACATTCAATCCCGCAGCTTCTAGCTCACCAATTTCTTTAAAGAGCGCTTCAGGCGAAAGCACCACACCATTACCAATGTAGCAAATGACATTCTTATGCATGATTCCTGATGGAATCAAGCGCAGAATGGTTTTCTTATCGCCAATGATTAAGGTGTGACCAGCATTATGTCCACCCTGAAAACGCACGACTGCTTGGGCATGGTCAGTTAACCAATCCACTACTTTGCCCTTGCCCTCATCACCCCACTGGGTGCCAATGACAACAACGTTACGACCATGAGCTTGTTGCTTTGAAGACATAATGAAATCCAAAAGGTAATTACAGAATTAGTACGTTATTAATAAAGTGAGTTATTTATTTTTTAACTCCCATGAACTGCCTTGCTTTATCAGTTCACGATCACAAATATATTCAGCGGTTTCTACAGCGTCGCCGTCTATTGCTTGAATGACTACCTCACCAGCATTGCGTAATTTTACGATCTTACTAGCCAGGCTTGCGTCGATAATCCAAGGTGCTACGATGGCAGACTTTCTTGGTGCTGTAGACGCAAGATTGGCGAGAGTCAACAAATCCATTGAAAATCCAGTGGCAGGTCGAGGACGTCCAAATGCTTGGCCAACATGGTCATATCTACCACCGCGTGCTATTGGTTGCGGCAACTTATCAACATACGCCGCAAACATCACACCACTGTGATATTGATATCCACGTAAATCTGCCAAATCAATACTGAGCTCAACATCATTAGGCAAGGCAGCAATTGCAGCAGCAAGCTTTTCTAATTGAGCTAAGGCCTCATCAATGAACTTGTGTTTTGGCAAAGACTTTTTAGTGTTAACTAATACTTGTGTGCACGGACCATTTAATTCGGTGAGAGCCATTAAAGCTTCAGCAGATTTAGCCGGCAGGCATTTAGCCCAAATAGCCAAACGTGGTCGATCCTTACTTTGCAGCAAGCTATAGAGCGCTTCGATATCACCCTTCTCAAGACTCTGCCCATCCAGAATTCCGGCGAGCACACCTGCGTGAGACAGATCTAAGTACACCTTGTTCAAACCAGCAACACTTAGAGTTTGCAATAACAATGAAACCGCTTCGAAATCTGCCTCCCAACTTGCGCAGCCATAAATCTCAGTGCCAAGCTGCAATTCTTCGCGAGCAGAGCTACCCACCGGAGTGCGAGCGTGCGCAATAGAACCTGCGTAACAAAGACGGGTTACACCTTTACGATTCAGCAAGTGCGCATCAATACGAGCAACCTGTGGAGTCATGTCCGCACGCAAACCCAATGTACGACCAGATAATTGATCGACCAATTTGAATGTTTGCAAATTGAGATCTGAACCGGTGCCTGTTAGCAAGGAACCTAAGAATTCCAGAATCGGAGGGGCAACCAGCTCATAGCCATAAGACTCGTACAAATCCAGAATGGCACGACGCAGAGTCTCTACCTTACGAGCCTCGGCTGGTAAAACATCAGCAATATCTTCAGGAAGTAACCAACGATTCATGATCTGAAATATTCACTTTCAATTTTTTTTGTGCAAGAACTTAAAGAACTCGCCATTAGGCTCAACCACCATCACATCCTTCTTGTCTTTGAAGGAGCTGCGGTAAGCCTCAAGACTCTGATAGAACCGAGCAAACTGTGGATCGCGACCAAACGCTTCTGCATAAAGCGCGGTAGCCTTTGCGTCGCCTGAACCTTTAATCTTTTGCGCATCACGATAGGCTTCAGCCAAAATCGTGTCACGTTGACGCTCAGCATTTGCTCGGATCTTGTCTGATTCTGCTGCGCCCGTAGAGCGGAGCTCATTGGCAACGCGTTTACGCTCCGCTTCCATGCGGCGATAAACAGAATCACTGATCTCGGCAAGCAAGTCAACACGCTTGAGTCGAACATCCACAATTTCTACGCCGATATCTGAAGCATCATCAGCCACCTTCTTGCGTATGCCTTGCATAACTTGTTCACGCTGATCGGAAATCAACTCACGTACAGTCCGCTTGGTGAACTCCTCGTTCAAGGCGGAGCGAACCAACTGAATTAAACGATCTTGCGCCAAGCGCTCATCACCCTTGAAGCTGATGAAGAATTTACGCGGGTCAACAATGCGCCATTTCACATACGAATCCACTAGGAGATTTTTCTTCTCAGCAGTAATAAAACGTTCTGCTTCAGGGTTATCGATTGTGAGAATACGGCGATCAAAGAAGCGCACACTTTCAAATGGCGCTGGATATTTGATTTGCAAACCAGGTTGCTCGATCACACGAACGATCTGGCCAAAAGCAAAGACAACAGCAAAGTTGCGTTGATCAACAATAAAAATGCTGGATGCTAGAACATAAGTAAGAGCAATTAATCCAGCAATAGCAGCTAGGAGACGATTTGCATTCATTATCTTGCTTCCCGATCACGACTACGTAAGCCATCACGTTTATCAGCAGTGTTTGGAGTAACGGCACTTGGAGAGCTTACGATTGGTGCAGCAGGATTGTCTGTTGCCCCGACTACTGTGACAGATCCAGTTGGTGTAATTGCAGGTGCTTGTCCTGTTGCTACTTGAGTGCTCTCAGCACTCACTTGGGCTACTAACTTATCTAATGGGAGATACAGGAGGCTATTGTTTTTAGTCGTGTCCACCAAAACTTTAGTGACGTTGTTATACATCTCGCGCATGCTGTCGATATACATACGATCACGCGTCACGCCGGGAGCTTTTGCATACTCCACAAATACTTGTTTAAAGCGGGCAGCGTCACCTTCAGCCGTAGCCACCACACGTGCCTTGTAACCCTCAGCCTCTTGAATCAAACGAGCTGCCGTACCTTTGGCACGCGGAATAATATCGTTTGCATAAGCCTGACCTTCACTCTTTAAACGCTCTTGGTCTTGCCCTGCTTTCACGGCATCATCAAACGCCGCTTGGACTTGCTCTGGGGGTTGAACGTTTTGAACGGTCACGCTAGTTACATAGATGCCGGTCTTGTAGCTATCTAAAATTTTCTGAATTGAGTTTGCGAGATCAACACCAATCTTCTCGCGCCCTTCATACAAGACGGTATCCATCTTGCTACGAGCTACGATTTCACGAACAGAAGTCTCTGCTGCTTGAACTACTGTAGCATCAGGATCGCGATTATTAAATAAATAATCGGTAGGATCTTTTAATCTGTATTGAACAGCAAAGCGCACATCAATAATGTTTTCATCTTCGGTCAGCATCGAAGAATCTTTTTGATTGGTTGCCTTAATTAATGTTGGGCGACCCACTTCCACAGATCTCACACCGGATAAATTAACCGTCTCTTGAGATTGAATTGGCCAAGGCATGCGCCAGTTGATGCCTGGCTTGGCGGTGTAATCGTATTTACCAAACGTAGAAATCACTCCAGCTTGGCCTTCTTGAATAATAAAGAAGCCACTGAAGATCCAAATTAATAGAACGCCACCAGCAGCCAAAAGGATCGTAGCTTTTGAACCAAATGGATTGCTAAAATTGAAATTAGGCGCACTCATGCCGCCGCCATTACCGCGTTGAGATGGCGGAGGAATGTCAGTGCTGTTTGGTTTGTTGGCGGGTTTACTTGATGTTGCGCCGGGCTTTTTCTTGCCACCAAAAATACCGCTGAGACGGTCGTTGAAATCACGCCACAGCTCATCCAAATCTGGAGGGCCATCTGGCTTAGCCGGCTGCTTGTTTGGCTGAACCTCAGCAGGCTTTTCAGCATCCGGATTGCTCGGTTCGGCTTGAGGAGATTGATCGCTACCCTGCCCACCTTTGGCATCTTTGGATCCACTGCCTTGGTGACTATTGCCCCAGCCTGGATCATTGACCGAAAACAGCTCAAGAAATTTACGCATCGTTTGGTGAATATTTTCGGTTGGGAATTGGATTAAATTCAGAGGTCTCTGGTCGTTCGGGTAAAGGAGCTAAAAACTCATCTGGGTCCATTTGGACCTTGGCGCGATTCTGCTCGACCCTTATTCTATCAGTCATTTGAGAGCATTCGGCAAGGGCCAAACACAATAAATCCAGGCCCAAGCCAGTCTTGGCAGAGAGGAAAACCTGACTCGGAATTCCCTCGGAATCACGGACTAGAGCCGCACCCTCCGTAAAGGTCTGGGGCATCTGGTCAATTTTGTTCATCACCTCAATACGAGGGATGTCATCTGCACCAATTTCCCGTAAAACAGCCTCTACTTCTGCCTTTTGCTCCAGTGCCACCGGGCTACAGGCCTCAATGACGTGCAAAATCAGGTCTGCATGGATGGTTTCATCCAAGGTGGCTCTAAATGCCTCCACCAACTGGTGGGGTAATTCGCGGATAAATCCAACCGTATCGGAGACCACAATGTGGAGCCCACACCATCTAAATGGACCTTTCGAGAGGTGGTATCGAGGGTCGCAAATAACTGATCTGCGGCATATGTCCCTGCTTTTGTGAGGGAATTAAACAAGGTGGACTTACCAGCATTGGTATAGCCAACCAGAAACACCGAAAAGACGTCCTTGCGGTTACGTGCCTTTCTTTGGGTTCTTTGCTGGCGCTGGAGCTTCTCAAGCTCTGTTTCTAGACGCTTGGCCTTAGTTGCCAGCATCCGTCGATCGAGCTCCATCTGGGTTTCACCAGGGCCACCGCGAACACCGATACCGCCACGTTGACGCTCCAAGTGACTCCAGGCGCGCACTAAACGTGACATGCGATAGCGCACTTGAGCCAGCTCAACCTGAGTTTTACCAATATGGCTTTGCGCTCTTTGGCTAAAAATATCCAAAATCAGGCCTGTACGGTCCATGACATGAAAGCCAATATGGCGCTCGAGATTGCGTTGCTGTGTTGGGGATAATGGATGATTAAAGATGACAAATTCGGCACCTTGCTCTTCCATCACTTTTTTGACTTCATTTGCCTTGCCTGAACCGATGAACAAGGCTGGATCAGTTTTGCCCTTACGAGCAATCACGCTAGCTGTAGGTATAGAGCCGGCACTGTCAGCCAAAAGGCTGAGCTCTGCCATGCTGTCCGCAAAATCCTCGCGGCCCGTGTCGACTCCCACTAGAACGGCACGCACCGCATCTACACCTGTTTTATACAGAGCTAACTTCTTCCGTACGGAACTCCACTGCACGAGCGGGAACAATCGTGGAAATGGCGTGTTTGTAAACCATCTGAGTCACGGTATTGCGCAAAAGGACTACATATTGATCAAAAGATTCAATATTGCCTTGCAGCTTGATGCCGTTAACAAGATAGATAGAGACAGGAACATGCTCTTTACGCAAGGCATTAAGAAAAGGATCCTGTAGTAATTGGATTTTGCTGTTATTCATACTGCTCCTTATTGGTTTTTATTTGCTTTTTCTATTTTGGGAGTCTTGCTTTTTTTATTAAATGATCTACTGCCTACTGCTACTGCTTACAACCACTGTCTACCTCCAACATAAGGGAGTCTGATATTCAAAAATCAAGCCCCCGTCTAAAACATAGTTAAAACTGTACCGCCATTTATGCCTTTTTACTTCTTTTTGCCTTTTTTGCCTTTTTCAGCATCAACATAGGGGTTTTTGGCGGCATTCATCTGAATGCGCAATGGGGTGCCACGTAGCTTAAAGACATCCCTAAAGCGGCCTTCTAAATAGCGCTTATAGCTATCAGTAACACCACTCAAGGATGTTCCGTGAATCACCACAATTAGGGGATTCATGCCGCCTTGGTGAGCATAGCGTAATTTTGGACGGCCCATACCCACGCGCTTAGGCTGCTGATGCTCAATTGCCTCTTGCAAAATACGGGTGAGTTTAGGTGTTGGTAATTTCGCCATCGCTGCAGCATAG
Source organism: Polynucleobacter necessarius (assembly GCA_900095165.1). GTDB lineage: Bacteria > Pseudomonadota > Gammaproteobacteria > Burkholderiales > Burkholderiaceae > Polynucleobacter > Polynucleobacter necessarius_J. Next base: position 726,397 of record LT606947.1, read on the forward strand.
GCAAGATCTACATCTTTAAAGAGCTCTTTGAGGCCAGTGCCTTTTTTGGCTGAGATTGGATGTACGTTTGCAAAATCAAGGAAGCGCAGTTTTTGGGCAATCTCTAGACGCGCACGCTCTTTAACATAAGCATCCAAGCCATCCCATTTATTGACTGCAACTACTAGCGCACGCCCTGCTTCCACAATAAAGCCAGCAATGTGTGCATCTTGCTCAGAAATATCCTGCTGGGCATCGAGCATCAAGATCACCACATTGCAATCTGCAATCGCTTGCAATGTCTTCACAACGGAGAACTTCTCAATCGCTTCAAATACTTTTCCACGGCGACGCAAGCCTGCAGTATCGATCAAGATGTAAGGCTTACTGTTACGCTCAAAAGGAACTTCAATCGCATCGCGCGTTGTCCCTGGCATATCAAATGCAATCACGCGCTCTTCGCCGATCAATTTATTGATCAAGGTAGATTTACCGACGTTAGGACGACCTACTACCGCAATCTTCATTGGGCGATTAGGATCGTTTTCCTGCTCTTCTGGTTCTGGCTCTGGAATCCCCAAAGAATCCAAGGCGTCATCAATCAAACCACGAACACCATCGCCATGTGCTGATGAAATCGGGAACGACTCACCAAGACCCAGCTCATGAAAGTCTGCAGTAACAACACCAGCTTGCATACCTTCTGTTTTATTTACCGCCAGAATGACTGGTCTACCTGTCTTGCGCAAGAAATCAGCAATCACACGGTCTTGCGGCGCCATACCTAAACGGCCGTCTACCAAGAAAATGATGATGTCAGATTCGGCAACAGCTTGCTTGGTTTGCTTGGCCATCTCGGCTACGATGCCGGTCTTGGCTACTGGCTCAAAACCGCCAGTGTCTACGCAAATAAAAGCACGCTCACCAATACGTCCTTTGCCGTAGTGACGATCGCGAGTTAAACCCGAGAAGTCCGCAACCAAAGCATCACGGGAACGCGTTAAGCGATTGAAGAGTGTCGACTTTCCAACATTAGGACGACCGACAATAGTAATTACTGGATTCATTTTGGACTGTACGCTGCTAGTTTGCCACCTTGAGATTGAACCAAGATGAGGCCGTTCACCGCAATCGGTGCGGCTGTGATTGGACTACTATCATGACGAATGCGTGCCAGCATTTCACCATTCGCTTGTGAGAGTGCATGCACATAACCCTGTGCATCACCCACGAGTAATACTTTTCCAACAGCCATCGGCTCACCAACATCCCTAAATGTCAGCTGAGTGTTTTCCCAAACTTGTGAACCATCTTTGACTGCAAATGCAGTGACATACGACTTTTCGTTGGAGGAAAAAACTAGATCAGGACTTTGTGCTGTACCGGTATAGCTTGAATAATCCTTAAACCATAAAAGGTTTCCGGTACGCGCTTGACCGCAACCCACACGACCCTGATATGAAACAGCGCAAATAATTTCACCTTCCATGCTGGGTTTAGCAGTCACATCATTAAGGCGCTCAATTTCAGAAAAGCCTTTAGGAAATGAAACTGGGGTCTCCCAGACTAGACCACCATTGGCAATTGCAATCATGCCAAAACGGCCACCTGAAAATCCAGTCACAATGACCTCATTGCCAATGGGGAGCATGCCGTAGCCTACGCGCAAAGACAATGCAGATTGTTGGCGTTGATAGGTCCACTTACGAACGCCCGTCTGTGCATCAAGACCAACAAAGCGATTATCTAAAGTACGAATAATGACTACCCCGCCTGCAACCACTGGTTCTGATAAGACCTCGCTACCAACACTTAAATTCCAGATGGGCTTGCCGGTATCATCATATGCATAGACAGTGCCTTTAGTCGTGACTACGACAGTAGTTCGTCCATCAGATCCTGGGCCAATAGAAAAACGATCTGGTACTGATGCCTCCCACACCTTTTCACCCGTACGCAAATCAATCTTAGCGAGATTGCCGCGATGCGAAGCGGCGTAGACCGCATCACCTGCTACCGCAGGATGAAAGTTAAATGACTTCGATGAGCCAACACTAGTTGACCACACAGGAGACAAGTCGAATTGATTGCTAACCGGGAGAAGCTCAGCAGGCTTGCGTACACGTGAGCCACCAGAACAAGCTGTTAAGGCTAGCGCTACAGAACCCAATACGAGAGTTGCAGTTACTAGTTTTGCTACACGTTTGCAATCCATCATCACTGGGCTACTCCTCCAACTGCATCCAATTTAACCTTCAAGAGACGACGTGCCTCTTCAGGGAATTCTTTTGCATCATTCAACTGCTTCCATGCAGCTTCATAACTCTTGCGTGCATCCGCAGTATTCTTTTGAACTAAATACCAATCGCCGCGGCGCTCAAACCACAATGCCTCAAAGCCTGCAACAGGCTTTTCTTTCAGAATGACATCAGCTTCTACAAAATCTTTTTCAGCACCCTGCTCTATCAACTGGGCTGTTAAACGTAATTTGGCTAAAGCCAAATATCCTTGGTCCGATGAATTCTTAGCGGCCCAACGCAAATAATCCATGGCCTTTGCTGAGTCACCCGCATCAGATGCAATCTTCGCAGCTACTAGGCTGGAAATGGCTGCATACGGCGTACCTGAAAACTGCTTTTGCAAATCATCGGCTGCGCGCAAGGTTTGATCTTTATCACCCTTATTAATCGCAGTAACCATGGTTTCGTATAGCTGAGATGCAGCTACAGCCTGACTAGTACGCCACCATTGATATCCGCTATAGACTGCATAGGCAAATAAAGCAACAGTCACAACGCCGGTAATCAGGTTGCGATACTTTTGCCAGAATGCTTTAAGTTGATCTAGTTGTTCTTGTTCTTCTAGGTCTAAAGGCATGTCAATCCAAGCTAATAAATGCAATTTTAATATTAATGGCTTAATTCTATTCGGTGGCGCCAACTATGGCATCAATTACAACCTCCACAACGCTATCTAGCGCTACAGCCTTCTGCTCACCGCTACTACGCAAATCCTTGAGTTGAGCCTCATTTTTAGCCAATTCGTCCGGACCAATAATGACGGCATAGGCTGCCCCACTCGCATCCGCCTTCTTCATTTGAGACTTAAAGCTGGCAGTATGGCCATCTGGAGGGCAAAAGAGTATGACATCGATACCTGCGTTACGCAGGCGCTCTGCAATGATCATGGCGGCAGTCAAGGTTTCTCTGCCCTGGTGAATCACAAAGGCATCGCACTGGGCTTGCGGCTCTGGCAGAGATCCGGAAACTTTCATCAACTCCAAAACACGTTCCATACCCATTGCCCAACCACAGGCTGGCGCAGCTTTACCGCCCATTCGCTCGATTAGAGGATCGTAACGACCGCCACCAGCGATCGTGCCCTGGGCACCTAACTCCTCGGTAACCCACTCAAAAACAGTCAGGTTGTAGTAATCCAAGCCACGCACTAAACGGGGGTTGATCTTGCAGGGAATGTTATTGGCCTTGAGTAATGCCTGAACTGCCTCGAAATGCTTGAGCGACTCTTCACCCAAGAAATCCAATAACTTTGGCGCGCCTTCAATCAAATCCTGCATTGCTGGATTTTTAGAATCCAAGATGCGCAATGGATTAGTCAAGAGACGACGCTGAGAATCCTCATCGAGCTGCTCTTTATTTTTCTCGAAGTACGTTACCAAAGCGGCACGATGTTCAGCACGCTCAGGAGCCTGCCCTAAGGAATTAATCTCCAGGCGTACACCCTTCAAACCGAGCTCATCCCATAGGCGCTGACCCATCAAAATGATTTCAGCATCAATATCAGGGCCAGCAAAGCCCATCGCCTCAATACCAAATTGATGGAACTGGCGATAGCGACCACGTTGTGGACGCTCGTGGCGGAACATCGGACCCGTGTACCAAAGACGCTTTGGTCCTTCATAGAGGAGATTGTTCTCAACTACAGCACGAACTACAGCAGCAGTACCTTCTGGGCGCAATGTGAGTTGCTCACCATTGAGGCGATCCTCAAAAGAATACATTTCCTTTTCAACGATATCGGTTACTTCACCAATGCCGCGCTGAAATACTGCAGTCGCTTCTACGATCGGGGTACGCAAGAACTCATAGCCATAGGCGCGAGTGAGATCACGCAGGACATGCTCCAAATGTACCCATTGCGCAGCATCAGCCGGCAAGAGATCATTCATGCCACGCACGCCATTAATTTTTTGAATCTTTTGTGTTTTAGCTAGATTTGCTTGCTTAGCCTGGTCAGTCATGATGTACGCTTCAGTTCTTCTGTGTTGTTCTTTTTTACTTAATTTATTTCGGTGCGTAATTCTGATTCACGTACTCATCCACAATTACCTGAAACTCTTTGGCAATATTGTTACCACGCAAAGTTTTTACTTTGACGCCATCAACAAAGACAGGGGCAGCGGGAGTCTCACCAATGCCAGGCAATGAGATGCCAATATTAGCGTGCTTACTTTCTCCCGGCCCATTCACAATGCAACCCATGACGGCCACATTCATTGCCTCAACACCAGGGTGAGTTTTTTTCCAGACTGGCATTTGCTGTCGGAGATATGACTGAATATTCGCAGCCAACTCCTGAAATGTCGTGCTTGTTGTTCTGCCGCAGCCAGGACACGCAATCACCATCGGCGTGAAATTGCGCAATCCCATGGTTTGCAAAATCTCTTGCGCCACAATAATTTCATTCTCACGAGGCGCACCAGGATCAGGCGTCAAGGAAACACGAATGGTGTCGCCAATACCCTCTTGCAACAAAATGCCCATTGCCGCCGTTGAAGACACAATACCTTTGCTTCCCATACCCGCTTCAGTCAAACCCAAATGCAATGGGTAGTCGGAACGACGAGAGAGGTCGCGATACACAGCCACTAAGTCTTGCACATTGCTGACCTTGCAAGACAATAAAATTTGATTGGGATTCATGCCAAACTCCACGGCCTTTTCTGCAGACTGCAGTGCCGACTGAATCAATGCTTCAATCATGACTTCTTGCGCAGTCTTCGGAACTGGCAAAGCTGCGTTGCTATCCATAATGCTAGCGAGCAAGTCTTGATCCAAGCTACCCCAGTTCACACCAATTCGAATTGGCTTGTCATATTTACAGGCGGCCTCGATCATTTGTGCAAATTGCGGATCGCGTTTTGCGCCCTTGCCTACGTTACCTGGATTGATGCGATACTTGGACAAAGCTTTGGCGCACTCTGGGTAGTCATTTAATAAGGTGTGGCCGTTGTAATGGAAGTCACCAATTAATGGAACCAAAACATCCATCTTGTCTAACTGCTCACGAATATAAGGCACGGCTTCAGCAGCGGCTGGCGTGTCTACCGTAATACGCACCATCTCTGAGCCAGCACGAGCCAACTCTTTCGCTTGAATTGCGGTAGCTACTGCATCAGCAGTATCGGTATTGGTCATGGATTGGACGCGCACTGGAGCATCACCACCAATCGTAATGATGTTGGTTTTCCAGGCAACGGTTGCCTGACGTGTAGCTCTCTTGGGTGATGGGCCTAAGGGCAACTTTAGAAGATTGTTAGATGAATTACTCATTGGACTTATCTTGTGAAATCAGTCGTCTAATCTTTTGAGCCACTGCACTGGGTGCTCGGCTTGATAGCCCCGCTCCTCTTCATCTTCGAGCTCTTGAACATCATCATCTAAATCATGCTCTATTTGTTTGTCATGCACCGCACGCTCGCGCACTCTTGTGCGATCGACTACATCACCTGCTAACTGGCCACAAGCAGCTGCAATATCATCGCCACGGGTTTTACGAACAGTTGCCACCATGCCAGCGTCTAACAATATGCTAGCAAAGGCGTGAACGCGTTGGGCTGTTGAGCGCTTCAATCCAGATTCTGGAAATGGATTGAATGGAATGAGATTGATCTTGCACTTGATGTTCGCCAATAAGCGCACCAATTCTTTTGCCTGAATGTCAGAGTCATTCACGCCATCGAGCATGCAATATTCAAAGGTTAAGAAATCCCTTGGGGCAAAAGGCAAATACCGTTCGCACGCAGCAAGCAATTCTCTTAAAGGATATTTTTGGTTGAGCGGGACAAGTTGATCACGCAGTTTGTCATTGGGCGCATGTAGCGATACCGCCAATGCTACCGGGCAATCTTTCGCCAAGCGATCAATCATTGGCACGACGCCAGAGGTCGATACGGTTACACGGCGACGTGACAAACCATAAGCTCGGTCATCGAGCATTAAGCGCAAAGCAGTAACAACGTTGTCATAGTTGAGTAAGGGCTCGCCCATACCCATCAAGACCACATTCGAGATCACGCGACCGGCGTGCTCCCAACCTGGCGTTGGGTATTTCTCAATACGGCGAACTGCATTCGGATCCGTGCGGAGCAAATGCTCTGCAAACCAGAGTTGACCAATGATTTCACCAGCGGTGAGGTTGCGCGAGAAGCCCTGATGCCCTGTAGAGCAAAAACGGCAATTGACTGCACAACCAGCCTGCGATGAGATGCACAGAGTGCCACGATCATCTTCAGGAATAAATACAGACTCCACAGCATTACCAGCACCAACGTCCAGCAACCATTTGCGAGTGCCGTCAGCTGCATGCTCATCTTTAATAACTGGGAGAGAAAGGACTTCTGCTTTATCAAGCAGGGTCACTCTAAAGCTTTTTGCTAGGTCACTCATGTCGTTGATGTCAGAAACACCACGTTGGTGTATCCACTGCATGAGCTGCTTCGCCCTGAAGGGCTTTTCATTCAACCCCGCGACATACGCTGCCATTTGGTCAGCGTCAAAATCTAAGAGATTTACGCGCGGGGAGGTCAATGCGCCTACTTATGTATTAAATAGGTTATTCGTTAGCAATCGTGAATTAACGATTGAAAACGTTCATGCCAGCGAAGAAAAATGCAACTTCGACAGCAGCAGTTTCAGGAGCATCAGAGCCATGAACAGCGTTTGCATTGATGCTGTCAGCAAAATCAGCACGGATAGTGCCTTTATCTGCCTTCTTAGGATCAGTGGCACCCATCAAGTCACGGTTCTTAGCAATTGCGCCTTCGCCTTCCAATACCTGAATCATTACAGGACCAGAAATCATGAAGCTCACCAAATCTTTAAAGAAAGGACGGACAGCGTGCACAGCGTAGAACTGCTCTGCTTCAGCTTGTGACAAATGCGCCATTCTGGACGCAACAATCTTCAAACCAGCAGATTCGAAACGGTCATAGATCTTGCCGATTACGTTTTTTGCAACAGCATCTGGTTTGATAATAGAAAGGGTGCGTTCGATAGCCATGTAAAACTCCAATAGTGATTTCAAAGATTTTGCTGAAATTAGCGCCAATTTGGACTCGGGGCGAACATCTGCCCCATTTCCTACAACGCGCTAGGAATTCAGCGACCCCCGAATTATACAACGCCTGACCGTATTTACCCTGATCTAGGCATAGCTAAGCCATTGAATTTACAGGGCATAACCCTTTAACTTGTAGTTCTTTTCATAGGGGGCTTGAAATTTCCCCATTTTGTCTATACTTACTGTCAACAGTCCCTCGTGGGCTCGTGTATTAACTTTGAAAAAGGAGTCAATATGAGTGATCTGAACTCTTACGGCTTTGGGCAAACTAGCTCGATTAGCACCCCGCAAATACGTAACCGCGTACTGCGTAATACCTACGCCCTTTTGGCGCTCTCAATGGTCCCTACCGTCATTGGCGCATGGCTTGGCGTTGCTTTTGGGCTTAACTTCATGGCGAGCAGCCCTTTCTTGGGTTTTATCGTCTTTATGGCAATTGCTTTTGGTTTTTTCTGGGCAATTGAGAAAAACAAAGACACCGGCGCCGGTGTTCTACTGCTCTTAGGCTTCACCTTCTTTATGGGCATCATGATGTCTGGCTTGGTGGGCTACACACTCAATAGCTACAGCAATGGAGCCGCCCTCATCATGCTGGCTTTCGGTGGTACTGCAGCGATTTTTGCTGTAATGGCAACTATTGCAACCGTCAGCAAGAGCGACTTCTCAGGCATGGGCAAATGGTTGATGGTAGGCGTACTGCTCTTGATCGTTGCCTCATTGGCAAATATCTGGTTGCAGTTGCCTGCCTTGATGTTGACTGTGATGGTTCTGGCTATCGCAATCTTCTCGGCCTTTATCTTGGTTGATGTGCAGCGCATCATCAATGGTGGCGAGACCAACTACATCATGGCTACTTTAGCCATCTACCTAGATGTCTATAACGTCTTCACTAACTTGCTCGCACTCTTGGGCATTGTGGGTGGCGACAGAGACTAAGCATTACTTCAAGCTTCAATAGAAAAGGCACCCGCGGGTGCCTTTTTCTTTATCTTGATACTTATTCCTTGAGTCCTTAAGGCCTTTCAAATACCGCCATCGACTCCACATGGGATGTATGGGGGAACATATTGACAATGCCCGCACTCTTGAGAACATAGCCCGCTTGATGGCCGAGTATATCCGTATCTCTAGCTAAGGTCTTTGGATTGCAGGAGACATACACAATGCGTTGCGGCAGCAGATCACTGCCCTGCTCATGCAGCTGAGCTAAAGCCTGACAGATCTCCATGGCGCCCTCGCGTGGGGGATCCATCAACCAGCGCTCAGCCTTGCTCCATGAGGCAATCGTTTCCGTGCTCACCTCAAATAAATTGCTTTGCATGAAGCTAACTTTATCTGCAAGCTGATTGTGTTCCGCATTGGCTTTGGCTCTGGTGGTCAGGCTTTCTAGACCCTCAATACCCAAGACAGTTTTTAATCGCCTTGCGAGAGGCAATGTGAAATTACCAATACCGCAGAACAAATCGAGCACTCGATCGCTTGCTTGAACCCCTAGGAGGCGAATAGCCCTGCTGACCAATGCGCGGTTCATCATGTGATTCACTTGCGTGAAATCCGCCGGCTTAAATGGCATTTCGATTTCAAACTCAGGTAGGCGATAACAAAGCTTGCCTGTTAATGGATAGAACGGTGCAACGGTGTCAATGCCTTTAGGCTGCAACCATACCCAGACTTAATGGGTGTCTGCAAAGTCTCTGAGTAACTGCTCATCGGCTGGCGTTAAAGGTAAGAGGTTTCTGAAAACCAATGCAGTCACTGGTTTTGTTTTTATAGGATCATCCGAATTAGAATCCTCGGGCTCGCCTACAGCAATCTCAATCTGCGACATGCGATCAACAATGGATAAGCCCATTACTAATTTACGCATTTCTGGTAGCAAATCAGAAACATGTTTAGGCAAAATCTCGCAAGCAGTCATGTCCGCTACATACCCACTCTTGCCCTCATGAAAGTCAATCAGCACGGTGCCTTTTTTGATGGAGCGATTAACAGCACTCAAGCGCGCGCGATGACGATATTCCCAAGCGGGGCCACCCATTGGGCGCAGAATTTCTTCAGGAGCGACTTTTGCTATGTGTTTTAGATCATTCTCAAGCACACGCTGCTTCATTGCAACCTGCGCCCGAATATCCAAATGTTGCATGGAGCAACCACCGCAAACACCAAAGGCCTTGCATTTAGGCTCAGCTCGAAATACTGCAGGCTTAAGAATGTCGAACACTTTAGCCTTACTGAAACGGGCTTTGTCGCGCGTAACAACATAAGTCACAAGCTCAGTTGGGAGCGCACTCTGAATGAAAACCACCTTACCACTTTGACCTTCAGCAAGCTCATCTTCATTTGGCGCTAAGCGCGCAATGCCTTGGGCATCTAGATCAAGGGAATCAACTCGTACTGGCTCAGTCACAACAATGTGGACCGGCTTTTCTCCTCTACGCATCGAGAGCGAAATCCGAGAGATATTCTTGCCACTGCTCGCCATGCGGCTCTTTAGATTCTTTTTCTAGGTAGGCTTTAACAAAAGTGATTTCTTCTTTGTACTCTTCTAATGAGAAACCGCCACGCATCAACTGAAAGCGGCAATACATCAGGTAAGTATTGACCACATCGGTTTCGCAATAGCGACGAATCTCATCAATCCTGCCCTCTTAATAAGCAGGCCAGACTTGACTGCCATCCATACCCATCTTGCCTGGGAAACCACAGAATTTTGCCAATCCATCTAGCGGTGCATTGGCGCGATCATTAAATTTAGCCAGGAGATCCATCAAGTCGAGATGACGCATGTGGTATCGACTGATGTAGTTGTTCCACTTAAATTCACGGCTATCGTTTTCTTGGCTCTCACCCATTTCCCAATAGCGGGGTGCTTGCACATGGTTTGCTAATGCGCGGTAGTGCAAGACCGGCAGATCAAAGCCACTGCCATTCCACGACACTAATTGGGGTGTGTATTTTTCAACGAGCTCAAAGAAGGTCTGAATCAATACCTTTTCATCATCTTGTGGAGTGCCTAAGGCTCCAACCTTAATTTGGGGCAAACCATCCTTAGTTGTTCTGCGTATGACGCAGGAGATAGCGCAGATACGCTGCAGATAGAGTGGCAGAAACTCACTACCCGTCTTCTCGGCACGCTCTGCCATCACTTGAGCAGCGACTTCATGATCTGACAGCGTATCGGGGTAGCCGTTGAGGGGACGCAGTCCCGCTACATCTGGAATAGTTTCAATATCGAAAACGAGAACCGTTGCCATACTTAAATCACTAGCAATTTATTAAGGGGGAATTACTGCAAGTATGGCGTAGGATTTACTGGCTTGCCATTCACGCGGAGTTCGAGGTGGAGCTTGACCGATGTTGCATCGGTATCGCCCATCTCAGCAATCTTCTGACCTTTCTTTACCGCATCACCTTCTTTAACCAGGAGTGTGCGGTTATGGGCATAGGCTGTGAGGTAGGTGTTGTCGTGCTTAATGATGACTAGATTGCCATAGCCGCGCAAGCTATTGCCAGCGTAAACCACTTTTCCATCAGAAGCTGCAATCACAGGATCACCTAACTTACCAGCAATATCAATACCTTTGTTCTTGTCATTGAATTCTTCAGTTACTTTACCCTTAGCTGGCCATGACAAACGAATGCCAGGCTTAGCAACCAGTTCTTTTGAGGCTTCTGGTTTTGGTGTATCTGTTTTTGCAGTATCAATATTTGATTTCGGCTTAACGGCTGGCTTTACCGCAGATTTAGATCCTACTGGTGGTTTCACCAATATCAAATCCCCCACTTCAATCTGATTGGGGTTGGACATATTATTCCACTGCGCCACATCCCGAGGAGATTGACCGTTATCCAATGCAATGCGAGCTAAAGTATCGCCACGCTTCACCCGATAGTAGCCAGGAGGCGTAGGCTCACTGTTTCCGCCACTGCGATCAACGACATTTGCTGGCTTCGCTCTTGGGGTTGTTGAACAACCGGTACCAAGCACCAGGGATGCAGTTGCCGCTAGCAATAAGAGGCATCTAGGGAAGGTATTCATTGGCTTTTTCATACTACCCCTGATTGTAAGGGTACAAAAAAGACCTCGTCCAGAACGGTTCTTTGATAGCGCTGGGAGCTCATCCGCTCGACCATGATCAATTGCTGCTCTTTCTCATTCTTGGCAACTGGTGCTACCAGGCGTCCGCCAATGGCCAATTGATCCAATAAGGCATCAGGAATGCCCAAACCTGCTGCCGCTAGAATAATTCCATCAAATGGTGCAGCTTGAGGCAACCCCAAGATGCCATCTCCGTAGATAAGGCGTAGATTTTTAATCCGAAATGGACGCAATTTCTCTCTAGCCATATCGTGCAATGGGCGAATACGCTCTATGGAATAGACTTCATCGGATAGCAAACTGAGCACTGCTGCTTGGTAGCCACAGCCAGTGCCGATCTCCAATACTTTTCCTAGTTTTTGCTTTGGCCTGTGTAAGAGCTCAATCATCCGAGCCACTACAGATGGCTTGGAAATTGTTTGTGAGTGGCCAATTGGTAAAGCGGTATCTTCATAGGCTTGAGGGTGCATACCTGCATCCATAAACGCATGACGTGGAACAGTGGCAATCGCTTCTAATGTTTTACCGTGCTTAACCCCAGCAGCGAGTACTTTCGCTGCTAAAGCTTGCCGATGACCGGCATTACGCTCTGCCGCTGACCTCAACCGCGATCCCAACCATTCGCACGCATAGCGGCTAAACGAGCATGATGGGTTAAATCTAATTGCATTGGGGTAATCGAAATACAACCCTCATCAATCGCATGAAAGTCTGTTCCTTCAGAACTATCCTTCGCATGCCCTGCCGCACCAATCCAGTAAATATCATCACCACGCGGGCTTTTTTGAACTACTACTGGCTGCGAATGGTGGCGATTACCCAAACGAGTCACTCTCCAGCGATACAGATCAGCATAAGAACGATTGGGGATATTCACGTTCAGCAAAGTTGCAGGGCCGTCGCTATGGGCCATCCTGGATACCAGCATTTGTGCAACGATATCGTGCGCCGCTTTTGCGGCATCTTCAATACGGTTCCAGCCTTTATCAATTTGCGAGAAAGCAATGCCAGGAACACCAAACATCACACCCTCAATTGCGGCGGCAACCGTGCCAGAGTACAGGGTATCTTCGCCCATATTCTCACCTTGATTAATTCCAGAAACTACGAGATCGGGTTTCTCATCTAAAAAACCGGTCATCGCGATATGAACGCAATCCGTAGGAGTGCCGTTAATAAATAGGAAGCAATCGCGCTCACCCCCAGCAACTCGATGGATTGATAGCGGTCGCGAAAGAGTGAGAGAGTTAGAGGCGCCGCTGTGATTTTGCTCTGGGGCAATGACTGTTACGCGTCCTAATGTACGAATCGCATTGACCAGGGCCAAAAGACCGGGAGCAAGATAGCCATCGTCATTCGAAATCAGAATGTGTGGCTGTTTTGTATTTTCATTCATGAATTCAATGCCTTTCTAGTCGCCCTAGGCCTTAGCCATCTGGGTTAATGCGCGACCTCTGAACCATCCATATATTACTGGCAACACCAAGAAAGTCAAAATGGTTGTAGTCACCATACCACCCACAATCACCAGAGCCAGAGGGCGTTGAGCCTCAGAAACAATCGAATGAGATAAGGTAGCAGGTAATAATCCTAAACCTGAAAGTGCGGCTGTCATAAGTACTGGGCGAACCCGGAGTGAAGCACCTTCCACCATCACATCTTTCATCTCGTCATGCTCAGTAGCGGCAGTCTTATTAATAAAGGAGATCAGAATCACGCCATCCTGAATCGTAATACCAAATAAGGATAAGAATCCAAAGAATGCGGAAATACTCAAAGTCTCACCGGCCAGATGCAATGCAATAACACCCCCAATCGCTGCAAATGGCACATTGATCATGACAATCACCGCATCACGGAAATTACCAAAAGCACTAACGAGCAGCAAGAAAATGCCCAGTAACGCCAGTGGTACGATCAGCATCAATTTCTTCTGCGCTTGTTTCATTTGATTGAATTGACCATCCCAACTAATCGAGTAGTTTGGTGGCAAAGTGATATTTTTCTCAACCAGGAACTGCGCATCCTCTACCGCGCTACCTAAGTCACGGTTACGTACACTGAATTTAATGGCGATGTAGCGCTTACCAGCTTCACGATAGATAAAGAATGGGCCATCGACAAAGGAATGGATGGGCCGTTTTGAGAATCAACCAATAGGTGGCCGATATCAGCAACATCGTTACGGCTTCCTTCATTCAAGCGAATAGCGATACCGAAAGTCTTTTCATCTTCGAGGAGATTGGTAACGGCTGCCCCACCAATAGCGTTAGCAATCACCGCCTGAATGTCATTCACATTAATGCCGTAACGCGCCGCACGTTCGCGATCAATTTGAATATTCAAAGTTGGCTGACCCAACTTTTTCAGAATGCCCTCGTCCGCTACGCCGCGCACTTTTTTGAGTTGATCAATCACCTCGTGTGCTTTTTGATCCAAGACCTCGAGGTCAGTTCCGTAAATCTTGACGGAGTTCTCGCCTTTGACGCCAGAAAGGGCTTCGTTCACATTGTCCTGAATATATTGCGAGAAGCTATAGTTAACGCCCGGAATTTTATTGAGCTCCGCCTCAAGATGGGCGATCAAGTCTTTCTTGCTAGAGCCATTTGGCATCTTGTCTGGACTCTTTAAATAGAGGCCGTATTCTTGATTAAATACGCCAGTGGAATCCGTACCATCATCCGGAAGACCAATCTGGGCGGCAACCTTATCAATCTCTGGTTGCCTTAAGAAGGTCTCACGCAACTGATTGGCAATTTTGACCGAGCAATCTAAGTCCACAGTATTTGGCAGAGTGACGCGTAGCCAAATATTGTTTTCTTCCAAAGTTGGCAAAAAGGCTGTTCCAAGACGAGTCACACTTAATAAAGTCAGGTCTAAAACAAATACAGCAACCGATACAAGACGCTTGCCACCCTCTTCCAAGTGACGCATGACGTTCTCCGTCAGAATCACCGCAGAGTCTACGATCACACCAAAGTCAATCGCGCCAAGAGAGATCAAGTTCGCTGGCACACTCCAAAGATGCATCTGAATAAACGAGACGCACAGCGCCAACGGAATGACTGCAGCCACTACTGCTGCTGCGCGTAAATTACCTAAGAAGAAAAAGAGAACCGCAAGAACTAAAGAGATACCAAAGAACAATGTGTGCTTCACAGTACCGATGGTGATATCTAAAAGTACTTGGCGATCATAGAACGGTACGACTTCAATTCCGGGTGGGAGCGCTTGTTTGTTAATGTTTTCAACGGTATTGCGAACGCGAGCTAAAACTTCAGTGGCGTTCTCACCACGGCGTAAGTACACGATGCCTTCAACAGAGTCTGGGTTCTCATTGAATTGGAACATACCTAAACGCGGTGCATTACCAATCTCTACTCGAGCTACATCACCAATTCGAATGGGTACCCCGTTGTGAATAGAGATCACCACCCGCTTAATATCGTCAATGTTTCTCAGCAAGCCAACACCACGGACCACAAATTGCTGTTCATCACTAGGCAATAGTCCGCCACCGGTATTGCTATTAGCATTCGTTAAAGCTGCAATCAATTCATTAACGGTAACACCCTTCGATTGCAGGCTCTCTGGACTAACGATCACCTGATATTGACGAACCTTGCCGCCAAAAGAGGAAACGTCAGCTACACCAGGGGTTTGCTTAAGCTCTTTATAAATCTCATAGTTCTGTAAAGTTTTAAGATGAGTTGATGAGGCATAGTCGGACTTGACCTCATAACGCATGATCTCGCCCGTTGCGTCAGAATCCGAACTAATACTGGAAGTGACTTCAGACGGAAAACTTACATTGGAAAGACTAGTAATAAATGTTTGACGCGCCTTGAATGAATCTGTAGTGTCATTGAACTTGAGTATTACAACGGATAAGCCAAATAAGGATACCGAACGGAAGGCTTGAAGACCTGGGATACCAGCTAAGGCATTTTCTACCGGAATGGTGACTTGCCGCTCTACCTCTGTCGTACTTCTGCCTGGCCATTGTGAAATTGCCTGAATGGTTAATGGCGCTACGCCTGGGTAAGGCTGAATTGGTAGTTTAGAGAGGCTAAACATTCCCAAACCCAGGAGCACGATTGAGCCAACGATAACCAATACTCGCTTCTCAAGTACGCCTCGAATAAAGGAAGTAAATGCACTCACTTAGTCTTCCTGCTTCGCAAATCGATCATTTAACAAAACCGCGTCTTCGGCTAAGACACGTGAACCTGGCTCCACACCTTCGGTGATCGCAAAAGCTTTGCTATTGAGGTCGTAGCCTTTAACAGGCAAGCGACGGTAAACCTCGTCACCAGCTTTCACGATGACATAGCGCATCTCACGAATACGCACTACCGCTGTCTGTGGAACAACAATTGCATCAGCCATGCCAGTAGTTAACTTGGCAGAAGCGTACATATCTGGGCGCAAAAGATCATCATTGTTCTCAATATCCGCACGAATCAATAAAGCGCGAGTTTGCGGATCAATCGCTGGAGCAACGTAATTCGCATAAGCTACAAATTCTTTATCTGGATAGGCTTCCACTTGCAAAATCATTTTTTGACCTGGCTGAATTAAGCGGAAGTCTTGCTCAAACACGTTACCCAAGAACCAGAGTTGTTTTGGGTCGGCCAAAGTTGCAATCACATCACCAGAACTGAGCGCTGAACCAGGCTCAACATTCCGCTTTACGACCACACCCTTGAGTGGGGAGCGCATTACTAAATTGTTTTGGGTTTTGCCAGTAGTTTCAATTACTTTAATATCGCCATCGCCAGCAGCGAGATTACGCATGCGGTTTGCGGCTGCTTGTTGGGTAATGCGAGCATCGCCAAGCAAGTCACTCATGGTCTTATTCGACTCTAGTACCTTCGCCATTTTTGAGGAAAGCAAATACTCTTGCTAGGCCGACATAAATTCAGGGCTATAGAGCTCTACTATTGGAGAACCAATATTGATCTCAGCACCATCAAACGCATAAATCCGCTCTACCCGCCCTGGTGCTCAAGCTGAGAGTACCTTAGACTTTTCGGCATTAAACGTTAAACGGCCAGGCACTTTGATGTCAACCGGCACTTGGACTTTTTCGGCAGTTTGGAAGATGTAAATTTCTGGGTTGAGCTTGATGCCAGGAAGTTTTAATTCCAAGATACCGCTCTTCTCTACTTTGAGAGCCTTATCAGAAGCTTCAATTTTGACATTACGGTTCACGTTGGTAATGCGACCAACAACAATACCCACTGAAAGAATAGCAAAAGCAAAGGCAGCCAAGCGAACGCGATAACGATTTTGCGGGCTGAGATTCCAATACAGTCCAGCGACACTAGCAAGAGCTACATGCAGTCTGCGGCCACAAAAATGCAAAGCCTTATCAACGATAGGCTTTGCTTTATCAGCAAGCTGCTCTAGAAAAGAAAGAATTTTGTCTTTCAACACCGCTCCTTAAAAAGGTTCTTTGCCAGATGTCACTAGCAATATTGCTTGCGCTTGCAGCAGATTACTTTCCGCTAGCGCTAATTGAACTTCGAGACTACGCAATTGGGTTTGCGCTGTCAGCAAATCATTAAATCCCTGACCATTATTAGAGTATTGAGTCAGACCAACCTTATAAGCAGCATCTGCTTGAGGCACTTGACGATCCTTCAAGAATTGCGCCTGACTCTTGGCCTGCTCATATGTGGCATAAGCACTATTGACCGCCAACACAATTTGCTGACGATTGGAGATGTTGCCAGCCTCTGCTGCCGCCTGACTGCGCTGCGCCTGCTCCACTCCATACTTTTCTTTAGTAAAGAAATACAGAGGAATGATGAGATCTAACTCAAACTGATAAAACATCGCCCCATTATTGGCCGAGAATGGGCCGCGCGGAGTAAATGAAGAACCAATGACCTGGAAATCTGGCAAGTAAGCCTTCTTCGCCAGATCTACGCCTTTACGGGCAGCCTCTAGTTGCAATGCTGAACTCTTTAATGAGGGGTGACTGGTCTCTGCATAGTCCTCCAGCTCAATTAAGGTTGGCACGCTATTCATGGCGCGGCGTACATCCCCGCGCAGTGCAAGCTTTTCTCTGGAGTGACGACCCACCAAAGTGTTGATGCTGTTTAGAGCAACTGATAACTGACGCTCGACGGTAAATTGATCAGCTTGTGCTGCGCTTTGTGCCACTTGCGCATTGAGATATTCAACATAAGCCGCGGCATTATTAGAGTAACGCGCCTTAGCCACATTCTTAATCATCTCCAAGCGCATGACAGATTCTTTAAGGACCTGTAGCTGCTTTTGTGATGCTAGAGCGTTGTAATACAAGGTCGATAACTGCGCACCCAGAGTTGCAAGTAAGTGGATTCGCTTTGGGCTAGGAGCGCTTCAGCATTGGTATTGGCGATATCGGATGCCAAACTCTTCTTGCTTGGAAACTGAAATGGTTGTGCAATAGAAATAGCGTTATTACTACTAATGCCATTGAGGTACTGCGGTGAAGGCGCATTAGCCCCGCCCAATCCCAACGGTGAATTTACTGGCATACCAGACCACACCAAGCCGACCTGTGGGTTAGCTGGTGCATTGATCTGTGGCACCGTTGCTTTTGCAGATAAATAGGATTCGCGTAAGGAAGACAGTTGCGGGTTATTCAACTTAAGTTCAGTCCCGAGCTGACGCAAATTCATTTCGGCTGGGCCTGATGGTGCGCCCTTGGTATAGATCTTCGGCGTATTACCTGGCTTTATTGGCGCAAACAAGGATGCTGCATTGGCAGGATTGGCTTGGTTGCTCTCCTTGCTAACTACTGGCGGTGCAGATAGGAAATCTTTTGATTCATTCGTTTGAACTGTGACGCTAACAGGAATTGGGGCGTTTGACTGGGCAAAAACAGAAGATACAAAAAGTAGAGAGGCAACTGCACCAGCAACCCGGTTTTTGAGAGTTAATTTTGCATCTATAAATGCGCTCGTATTTATGTGGCCGTAAATCAAATCGGCTGCCTCTAAATCTGTACTAATGCTGTTTTTATAGCCCCAAATGCAGGTTTCCCTGTAATTAATGGGGGTTTTGAACGATTATAGGTGAGAAAAGACAAAAGTCTATTAATTAAGAATTTGTAACCGATTGATTCTAAAGACAATAATTAATCCGAATGTCTTGCAAATACTTAAAACTCAGCATGAATCCTAAAAGACAGGATATTTACAGATCCGCGGGCAGAGTTATAGGCTGGATTGATGACGTGTTGAAAGTTCAATCCTGCTAGAACATTCTTAATTACGGTGACGTTGTAATACACCTCGCCAATCCGCTCTGGTGAGTATGAAATCGTTTGGCTTGGGCTCGCATAGTCGTCAATAAAGTAAGAAACACCTCCTGCTTGCAGATAAGCACGGCGATAGCTAGACAAGCCGTTTTGCATCATCGAGATACCAATACTGTCATTGGGGCGCTTCCAACTTGTGCCATTCATACCCATACCAACAGAGATGGAGTTGTCCGCCTCAGTGAACGACATGGTCTCGGTATGGCCATCCGATGTAAAGGCGCGGCCATAGATGCCCAGGTCTTTTGTTAAAGCTTGCTCTCCATGCAAACCGATGCCGGTTTTGTATTGCATGCTATTTCGTACATTATTTATTGCTTGAGTGCCCTGTGCATTATTTTGAATGACGTAATTAGTAGCGTCTGAGAAGCGCGCCAACATCATTTTGTTGCGATAAGCCAAGACACTCACCTTACCGGGGAAATCGGCAATATTATGCTGACGCTATATCTCTACTTGATCACCATAGGTGTTAAAGATTTGCCAATTGAGATCACGGCCATTTGGTGACTTGGGGGTGAGCATGCGTGAGGCGCGCATCACCCAGTTATCGAGGTACCACTCACCCGCCAAACCCCAGCTGTAGCCTCTTGCATCGGCAGCGTAGTCATAGGCAAGATAGGTCATATTGCCCCAGTTCATAAACTGAATGCGGGGATCTTTATCGTAACGGCTGTCATCGAAGGTATCGAGTGTGGAGAACTGACCGCCAGTCAGAACTACACGATTGCTACTGACAGTTTGCGTAATTTGATTCGCTTCATTTTCAAGGACGACTTTATCGCCCTCTTGATTAATGGTTTGACGAACAAAGGCACGTGCAGAATAAAACTTCGCTTGCGCGCCATTGGCTTTAGTAGCCTCACCATTTGTGAAACCACCTAAACCAGAAAGATTGGAGAATGGGACACCAGAAACTACTTCTGGATTGAAATACACATCGGTATTTGGCGCAAGGCGGGCACCCATAAACAAAGTACCGGACCAGGTATAGCTCATCGACTTCTGAGCATCCAAGCTATTCTGACCAGAGTAGGATGAAGTGAAATTGTTGTAACGCTGATTGATGTAAGTAGTTTGCCCGTGAATATTTACAGGCAAACCAAACAACTCCCCCTCAGTGGGCAGATCCTGAATGGGGGAAGCAAAACTTGCGATTTGGTCTGAACCTGATCCCGCCTTCTGGGCGAGCGAGGTCGTGCTGCAAAATGCAGCAAGCAAGCTCAATAGAAGAAGATGGGATTTGTGGGTCATTCACAATTTCACAATGCTTGGCATCAATGGCCAATGAATACTCAGGACCAGATCTACCTGGGTAAAAACAAGACAGCTCGGATAGGCACAGTGTGAGATTGAAGCTCAACATTGGTGCAGGCCAAATTATCCCCAAAAAGAGGCAATTTACCTAGAATTTATGTCGATTTAGTGACGATTGATGTCAGGGGGAGTGTTGAGGTGGCGCTTAGCCAACAGTACGGCGATCCATCAGCGCTCTAGCTAATGTGCCCGCATCAACATACTCAAGCTCACCATCCACCGGAATACCCCTGGCAATTCTGGTGACTTTGATGCCTTTGGCTTTAAGCGCTTCACCAATGTAGTGGGCAGTGGCCTCGCCTTCACTAGTGAAGTTGGTTGCCAGAACAACTTCTCTTACCGGCACTCCAGTGTCAGGGGCTTCAATGCGATTAAGCAGTCGATCGAAATGGATTTCATTTGGGCCAATACCATCAAGTGGCGAGATACGACCCATCAAGACAAAATAGTTGCCTTTGAAACTCAAGGTCTGCTCAACCATCACTTGGTCTGCCGGCGTTTCCACAATGCATAGTAAGGATGGATCGCGACGATCATCATTACAAGTGGCGCAGATTTGGGTTTCGGAGAAGGTGTTGCAACGGGCACAGTGCCCTACTGTCTCTACTGCCTCACCTAATGATCGAGCCAATACAGCTGCGCCATTGCGATCATGCTGCAATAGATAGAAAGCCATGCGTTGCGCTGACTTTGGTCCTACTCCAGGCAATACGCGCAATGCCTCGATCAAACGACCGAGAGCATATTGTGGGGCCTCTTGACGTGCCATTAAATAAATAGTTTTGTATTAGTGATTAAAAAGGCAGTTTGAATCCTGGAGGCATTGGCATTCCAGCTGTAGCACCAGACATCACTTGTGAGCTAGCAGCTTCTACTTGTTTGAATGCTTCTGTATAGGCGGTGACTAATAAGTCTTCTAGCATTTCGCGATCATCCATTGCGCCTGGATCAATCTGTACGCGCTTCATTTCGTGTTTTCCGGAGATGGTGACTTTAACCAAACCACCAGCAGCTTGACCGGTGACTTCTAGCGCAGCCAATTGCTCTTGCGCCACTTTCATCTTCTCTTGCATCTGCTGGGCTTGTTTCATCAGACCAGCAAGGCCACCTTTCATCATCGCCTTAGTTCCCTTTATTTAATATTGTTAAATCTAGCAATCAAAGAGGCTTCACAGAACCACCAACTACTTTGGCTCCAAACTCTTTTTCCAATTGCTGAATAAATGGATCCTGAGCAATCATCTGCTCAGCATTTTGTCTTTTCTCTTGATGAATCTGCGCATCGACTTTAGCTACCGTCTTGCCTTCAACTTCACCTTTCTCTATTAATACTTTGATCGGTTTACCAAAGTGCGTACTTAATGCATCAGCGAGACGGACAACCGAAGCTTCAGAAGCGAGTTGCGGCATTGGCGTCACAACGGTTGCGCGCACACCTGCTGGTGAATCTTCCCAATCTTGCAATTCTGTCTGAAACGCTAACTGCTGAACCAAACCTTTAACCGGCAACTGACGCATCAAGGCATGCCAGTCTGGACGGTTGGCTGCTGGTACAGGAGCTGGAGGAGCAGAAGATTTAACTGGAGTAGCTGTTTGATTTGCTGGTGCCACTGGTCTTGGGGCGCTTGCCACTGGCGGTGTGGAGCTCCCCCCTACTCTGCCTGGCGTTTCATTACCGGGACGAAAAGCCAGCATGCGCAAGAGCGTCATTGCAAAGCCAGTTTGCTCATCCGGTGCGAGCGATAAGTCAGGACGACTAGTAATACTAATTTGATAGAAGAGTTGTGCTTCTTCCTTTGTCAGCGCGCTAGCTAAGCGACGAATCTCTGATGCTTCAGGCCAATCTTCCAATACGGATTGGGGAACGATTTGTGCAGCAGCAATCTTTTGAATGAGACTTGATAAATCAGCAAGCGCTAATGAGAAAGACATACTGCGCTCACCCATCTCATTAGAGATAGCGAGCAATGTCGCACCATCTTTTGCAATCAAAGCATCTAGAATACGCATAAGGTACGCATCATCCAGGGTGCCGAGCATGCCACGCACTGCTTCTTCAGATACTTTCCCGGCTGCGTATGCAATAGCTTGATCGGTCAACGATAAGGCATCGCGCATTGAGCCTTGGGCAGCTTTAGCCAAGACGCGCAGCGCATTGGTTTCGTAATCAACTTTTTCTGCGGCGAGCACTTTTTCTAAATGCTCAACGATAAGCGGTACTGGCATTTGCTTGAGGTTGAATTGCAAGCAACGGGACAGAATAGTTACCGGAATCTTTTGGAGATCAGTAGTCGCAAGTATGAACTTCACATGTTCAGGCGGCTCTTCGAGCGTCTTGAGCATGGCATTAAAGGCATGATTGGTGAGCATGTGCACCTCGTCAATCATGTACACCTTGTAACGCGCATTACTTGGAGCGTAGGCTGCTTTCTCTAATAGAGCGGCAATATCATCTACCCCGCGATTACTCGCAGCATCCATCTCAATATAGTCAACAAAGCGGCCAGCATCAATTTCTAGGCAAGCTGGGCATTTTCCGCAGGGTTCTGAGGTCATGCGACCTTGACCATCTTCCCCGGTGCAATTGAGGGCTTTGGCCATTATTCGGGCAATAGTGGTCTTTCCGACCCCACGGGTACCTGTAAAGAGCCAAGCGTGGTGTAGTCGACCCTGGTCTAAGGCATGGGTTAATGCCTTAACCACATGGTCTTGTCCTACCAATTGGGAGAAAGTTTTAGGGCGCCACGAACGGGCTAAAGCCAATGCTGTCATGTATTACATTCTAACAAGCTAAAATGGAATTGGACGGGCCTCCCCGCATGGCGGTTTGGATAACCTGGTCAGGTCGGGAACGAAGCAGCCAAACCCAATTCTGTCAGTGCCGGGGGTCGGGCTCGTCCACCTTCCCCAAGCTAGATTTAGCCCAATTACAGGATCTTTAAGACTCTGAAGATTCCCCAAATCATCCAAATAATCAATAAAACCAGCATGACTCTTGAATCTAAAGAGATTCGAAATAGCATTAAATGCTTGTGAGAGCATTCGATAGATAGTCGCATCTAAATCCCCGCCGTAGTCTGAAAGATTTAGCGTAGACATTTAAGGGTTGGAATTACATAAGTCAGAGATTATTTAACCGTAGGAATGCGATGTAGCTAGACCCCTCCAGCAGCAAGTTAAATGGCTTGACTTGGTCAGCATCAGCTTGTTAAAAATCCTAAACAAGCAAGCTTTGATTTTCTATGTTGCGTACTTTCCTACAATCTTTTCCGTAAAAGATGATGTAATATATGCACCATAATTGGTGCGCTACTTGGATGAGAAATTCCATCCTAGAAGTTCACTTTTATGCAACCGAACACGGAAATGAACCAGTTAGTGTGTGGCTTAAGTCCTTAAGTGCTGTTGATAGGAAACGTATTGGGGAAGACATTAAGACTGTTCAATTTTGATGGCCACTATGAATGCTTTTGGTCAAACATCTTGATGGGGATATTTGGGAGGTTCGAGTGAATCTCAGTAAGAGTATCGCCAGAATCTTGTTTGCACTAGATAAGAGCTCAATGATATTGATTCATGGATTTATCAAAAAGCAGTAGAAGACATTGAAGTCTAATCTAGATCTGGCAAAAGATAGAGTAAAGAAATTAAGGAGGCGCTTATGAAGAAAAAACATATCGGCAGTAGCTTTGATGATTTCTTAAAAGAGGAATCGATCTTTGATCACTCTAGTGCAGTAGCGGTCAAAAGAGCTATCGCCTGGCAAATTGAACAAGAAATGATCAAACAAAAGCTTACTAAGACTTTGATGGCAAAGAAAATGCACGCCAGCCGAGCAGCCCTCAATCGCTTGCTTGATGAATCGGATACCAGCCTCACGCTACTGACATTAACAAGCGCTGCATCCGCACTTGGCAAGATGATTAAGTTTGAAATGAAAGCGGCTTGAGTTTCATTAAACATGATCTTTGGCATAGACAAGTCAAACTCAAGGCACAATAGCCACTCAAATACCCTGTACTGAAAAAGCCCATGCCACAAGCCATTATTTTCGATGTAGAAGCAACCGATAAGAACAATGCCGTCATTATTGAGGCCGCTTCTTTGGATGTCACCTCGATTAATCCACTTGCAGTTGGCAATCCTTGGGTGCAGCGTTACAATCCTGGTAAACCAATTAGTTTGGGTGCTTTATCGACTCACCACATCATGGATGAAGATTTGGTTAATTGCCCTGCTAGCAGCTCATTTAGATTGCCTCCTGGCGCTAAATATTTAATTGGTCACAACATCGACTTTGATTGGGTTGCTATTGGAATTCCAGATGTAAAGCGCATCTGCACACTGGCGCTTGCTCGTAGCCTTTGGCCTAATTTAGATAGTCATACCCAAAGCGCTCTGCTCTATTACTTCGAACGCGATACTGCAAGAGAGCAATTACGCAATGCGCATAGTGCCTTAGCTGATGTTTGGATCTGCTCAAAAATCGTTGCTCAAATTATTGAGAAGTTGCGCCCCGTTTCTTTGGATGCCTTATGGGAAATGTCTGAAAAAGCCAGAATCCCTACAGTAATGCCGTATGGAAAACATAAAGGTGAGCTTATTAGCCAAGTGTCGCGTGATTACAAACAGTGGCTGCTACGTCAGGAAAATATTTCAGAGTATCTGCGCAAAGCGCTTGAAACCAAATAAAACAGGGGGCATTAACCTCCTATTTTGCTTTTCATCCAGTGCTACTACGTTAGTTTGCAACCATCTAATCAATCAACCGTTACTTCCGTTGTCTTAACTAGCTTGACCTAAAACTTTTCATCCTCTGCCAGAAACTTTGCAAATGCTGCCGGAGAGGTAGATGAGGTAATTTATGGCTGCGCAAATCAAGCAGGTGAAGATAATCGCAATCTTGCACGCATGAGTTCCTTATTAGCAGGGCCTATCACCAGATGTTCCAGGCTCCACAATCAATCGATTATGCGGATCAGGCATGGATGCTATTGGAACTGCCGCACGCGCTATTGCCTCAGGGGAAATTCATTTGGCGATTGCTGGTGGCGCAGAAAGCATGAGTCGCGCACCTTATGTCATGCCAAAAGCAGACTCTGCATTTTCACGCGGACACTCTTTACAAGACACCACTATTGGTTGGCGCTTTATTAATCCTTTAATCAAAAAAGCGTATGGCGTAGATTCGATGCCTGAGACCGCAGAAAATGTTGCCGATGACTTTAAGATCAATCGCGCAGATCAAGACCAGATGGCGCTGCGAAGCCAAATTAAAGCTGCTGCCTCACAAGCGAGTGGTCGCTTTGCCAAAGAAATTACACCGGTCACCATCCCCTAGAAAAAATGGGATCCTATCGTTGTTGATCAGGACGAACATCCTCGCGCAACTACTATCGAGGCGCTTGCTAAATTAAAACCCATCGTTCGCCCTGACGGAACCGTGACAACAGGAAATGCTTCTGGGGTTAATGATGACGCCTGTGCACTACTGCTTGCCAGTGAAGAAGCAGTTAAAAAATATCAACTCAAGCCAAGAGCCAAGATTTTGGGTATGGCAACAGCTGGCGTTCCTCCTCGAATTATGGGGATTGGCCCTGCCCCTGCATCCAAAAAGATTCTGCAGCGTCTTGGTATGACCGTCGATCAAATGGATGTCATTGAACTCATGAAGCATTTGCTTCTCAAGGCCCGGTTACTCTTCGTGATCTAGGGGTTGCTGACGATGATGCGCGAGTAAATCCTAACGGCGGCGCTATCGCTTTAGGCAATCCACTAGGTATGAGTGGTGCACACCTAGTCACTACTGCGCTAGTTGAGCTTGAGCAAAAGCAAAAGCGTTATGCACTATGTACAATGTGTATTGGTGTTAGCTAACGTATCGCCATGGTGATTGAATGCATCTAACATCGAGATCTTATGAATCAAACTCCGACCCAAACACCGCGCACTGAGGGCTGGCTATCGCCCTTGAGGCATAGCGTGTTTAGATCGCTGTGGTCAGTATGGCTAATCGCCAATATCTGCATGTGGATGAATGATGTTGCTGCAGCATGGACAATGACCTCCTTGACCAACTCGGCAACTTTGATTGCGCTGGTACAAACCGCTTCAAACTTGCCAGTTTTACTTTTAGGGATTCCTAGCGGCGCACTTGCAGATATCATCAATCGCAAACATTATTTTCTATTTGCGCAAATTTGGCTTGCCACCAATGCCACTGTGTTAATGCTGTTCCTGGTCTTTGATGCACTCAACCCCTATTTACTACTTTTACTGACCTTTACTAACGGTATCGGTCTTGCAATGCGCTGGCCTATCTTTGCCGCCATTATTCCCGATCTCGTGCCACGCGATATCCTCCCCTCAGCACTCGCCCTTAATGCGATTGCTATGAATATCTCCAGAATTGTTGGCCCCATAACAGCTGGAGCAATCATTGCGGCTGCTGGCAGTAAATATGTTTTTGCTTTAAATACGGCTTTATCGCTCATCACCGTTATCGTTGTGATACGCTGGAAATATCAAAACTATGTTTCTGCACTTCCGGGTGAGCGTTTCGTCGACGCCATGAGGGTTGGCATGCAGCACGCTTGGCAATCAAATCGCATGCGCACCATTATTGGCAGGGGATTTTTATTCTTCTTCCAATCTACTGGTCTAATTGCTCTATTGCCCATAATTGCCAAGGATCACTTCCAGGGCGATGCCCATACATTCACCTTGCTACTTTCCTCGCTGGGCTTAGGAGCAATCGTTGCGGGCTCACAATTACCGCGCCTTAGAAAGCAAATCAAAACCAGTAATTTAATTACCTACGGATTAATCCTTTTAACAGTCGCCTCGAGTGGCGTTGTTCTAGTTACAGATCTTTGGCTTGCATCCTTATTGATGATGGCTTGTGGTGCAGCATGGATTGCTGTGGCGAACTCATTAACGACTTCTACGCAGATGAGCCTGCCTAGTTGGGTTCGTGCGCGAGGTATGTCCATCTACCAAATGGGCTTAATGGGAGGAAGTGCATCTGGAGCTGCAGTTTGGGGGAAATTAGCCACTGAATTTGGGGTAGTTAATAGCATTCTGATCAGCTCCGCCTTTGGATTCATGGTGCTTTTTTCGTTCGCAAGCATCGCATTGACAATCATCCTTTAGAAGACTTCACTCCAGTTTGCCAACTAGAGCGCTCTCACCCAAGCGCCGATATTGATATGGCTGTTGGCCCTGCCATGATTTCGATTGAGTATCAAATTCATCCAGAAAAATCTGAAGAATTTAAAAAGTTGATGGCTAAATCTCGAAAGTCACGCCTAAGGCAAAGCACTCTTTCCTGGAGTCCGTTCAATGATGCCGAGCATCTTGGCAAGTTTGTTGAGTATTTCGTATTTAACACCTGGGCCGATTACCTAAGAAGGTTTGATCGCTTTACAGCCGAAGACCTCAAGATGCAAGAGGAGCGCCATCGCTATCACATTGATTCTCACCTCCCTAAAATTACCAGGCGGGTTTCGGCTGCAATCATTGATTAAGTAAAGCGGACCCTCAAGAACGAGAGTCTTCGCTTATTGCTACGCAGCAACAGAACCCTTAGACAAAAGATTTTTAATCTCACCCTCTGAATACCCAAGCTCAGCCAAGATTTCTTTAGTCTGCTCTCCGGATTTGGGTGGATTTAAGCGCACGCCCAATCTCTGACCATTCATCATGATGGGTAATAAAGGAGCGGCGGTTTGATCCCCCGCTCTTGGACCATCCGTTAGGGTAATTGGCACTAATCCACCAGTAGCGATCAAGTGCGGGTCGTTAAACAATTCTTCTGGCTTGGTGATGGGAGCAAAAGGTAAGCCATGCTCTTCAAAAATTGCAGATATCTGCGCAGCGCTGTACCCAGAGATTCTTTTTTTGATTTCTGGAATTAGAGTAGGTCTTGCTGCCACTCTCTGATTATTTAATTTAAGACTCGGATCGTCGAATAGATCTGAAAAACCGAATACATCGCAAAATATTTTCCACTGTGTATCAGTAACAACAGCTAAAAATACTTTTTCGCCATTTCCCAATTCAAACACATCATAAATTGCCCATGCAGAGATACGACTGGGCATCGGCTTGGCTGGTTTACCTGTCACCGCATACTGCATCATGTGCTGACCAACCAAAAATACATTGTTCTCAAATAGAGAGCTCTGAATTTCTTGCCCTTCTCCAGTGATATCTCTTTGCCTTAATGCCGCCATCACGCCGATAGCACCAAAAACGCCGCCCATAATGTCATTCACAGAAGATCCCGCACGCAACGGCCTATCCTCTGGCCCAGTCATATAAGCTAGACCGCCCATCATCTGCACAACCTCATCTAAAGCAGTGCGGTGATCATACGGACCGGGCAAAAAGCCTTTATGAGATACGTAAATAAGCCTGGGATTGGTCTTTTTTAAAGTCGCATAATCTAATCCCAGCTTTGACATCGTCTGCGGCTTAAAGTTTTCACTAACGACATCTGCCGTAGTTATTAACTTTTTTACCAACTCGATACCCTCTGCCGACTTCATATCCACAGCAATGCTTTTCTTATTGCGATTGAACATAGGGAAAAATCCTGCACCCGACCCCACTAAATCTCGCGTCTTATCCCCATCGATTGGCTCAACTTTAATAACTTCTGCACCAAGATCGCTCAGCACCATGCCACAAGTGGGGCCCATCACCATGTGAGTAAATTCAACAATACGAATACCTGCGTATGGAAGCATTTTTTGATCACTCATTTCGCACTTCACTGTATTGCCGCCTCAAAACCTTTGGGCACTCCAGCCTCAGCAATCATTCCATAAATTTGCTCATTAGAAACACCGGCCCGCAGGGGCTTGCGCGACTCTAATAACAAATCCAAATGAATGCCTGTTTTGATTCCCATCGCCTCAAACATAAATACCAAATCCTCAGTGACCACGTTTCCTGAAGCCCCAGGAACATATGGGCATCCACCTATACCACCCATGGAAGAATCAAATGAAGTCACACCAACTTCATATGCCGCCAGGCAATTTGCCAGGCCCAGTCCACGAGTATTGTGCAAATGAGCAGCCCCAGCATGCTGACCAATGGCAATTTTTAAGCGCTTAAATAATCTTTGGATTTGCGCAGGATTTGCATAGCCAGTAGTATCCGACAAACCAGACTCGTCAGCACCAGCCTCAATCACCTGCTCAGCCATTCTAATAACATCATCTTCAGCCACCAATCCTTGCAAGGTGCATCCAAATGCAGTTGCTATACCAGCCTCCACTTTCACTTGAGGGGCAACTTCTTTTCGATAAGCAGAAATTTTCTTTACTTCCTCAATCATCTCTTCGCGCGTCTTGCGAACATTGGCCAATGAATGTGCAGCACTTGCTGATACTGGAATGGTGATCTTGTCTACGCCTGCCTCAATTGCAGCTTGCGCACCCCGTAGGTTTGGCACTAAGGCCATGACCGTTAAACCAGGCAATGTTTTTGCGTAGCGAACCACCTCTGCTGCATCAGCCATTTGTGGCAATAACTTAGCCGGCACAAATGAGGCTACTTCAATCTCTTTAACGCCCGCCTGGTATAGCGCATTAATTCACGCATGTTTTGCTGCCGTTGGCATGATGGACTTAATGGATTGAAGCCCATCCCTAGGGCCCACTTCGCTAATTAATACATCGGTTGACGCGGAGTTCATTAAGTTCTATCCTATAGAATTCTGTTCTATTATTAAAACATAATTACCCAGCTCTGTCGATGCCAAAAAAATCCTCCAAGCCCACAACTGAGAGCATTCCAATTTCCACATCCGGGGTGGCAGCAGTTGATAAGTCTTTGGCCATACTGCGGCTGTTTTCCTCTACACAACGCGAACTATCTCTACATCAAATTTCTACAAGCACTGGCCTTTATAAAAGTACGGCATTGCGCATGCTAGCCTCCCTTGGTAATGCACTATTGGTGGTGAAACGTGCAGATGGAATGTATATGCTTGGGCCTGCCATTGCATTGCTAAATACCGCTTATCAAGAACAAGAATCTTTAGGCATGTTGATTATTCCGGCCTTGGAGAATCTTGTGAAATCTACCCAGGAAAGTGCGGCATTTCATGTGCGCGAGGGAAATAAGCTGCTCTGCCTATTCCGCGTAGATTCTCAACAAGCTTTAAGAGACCACATCAAAGTTGGAGATTTATTACCTATTGATAAGGGTGCCGGTGGCAAAGTATTACAAGCTTTCGAAGGCGCTACTGGAAAGGTATTTAACCAAATTAGATCGGATATGGTGCTTGCAATTTCAGGCGACAGAACTAAAGAAATCTTTGGAATCTCTGCCCCAGTATTTACTGCTGATGGGCTAATTGGCGTCATCACACTAACGATGCCAACCTACCGCTTTGACCTTAGCAAAACATTAGCCGTTAAGGCTAGTGCAAATAAGTTAACCGGACTTCTTGGTGGTCAGTTCATTTCACGGTAAAAGTAAATGCAGAAGCAAACCCAGAGCTAAATGGCCGTAGTAGGGGATAAGGAATCCGTGATTTCCTTATCCCCCCCTACCTACTGCTTTTACTGGCACTTACGAGTAAATACTTGTTTGTTAGAAGCCTCACTGCGCTTAGTGTTTTTCAACACTGTGCAGTAAGACAGAATCATTATCACTGCCAATGAGATCCCGTTAAAGTTATTCATCAAGTTGCTTAAAGTGTTCATTTTTTTCTCCTTTTTGCTATTTAATTACCGCTATGAATTCAGAATATTGAATATGAAACTCACGAAATGAGCTTGTAAAAAATACCGGGGTTTATTGATCAGTTTTTCATATTCCTTACCTCGCCACCGGCAATTCATCCCAATCTGTGGTGTAGTTTGGCGATCTATTGCCTGATCTCATTTGCCAGTCTTGCTTGGTTCCGGATGCGGCAGTTTTGATGGCGGCATTACCAAAGCGACTATTGATTGAGTCCATCGCCTTCATCAATCCAGCGGACTTGCCCTTAACTTCCATGTCATCAAATAATGATTGCTGCATGGTGGGCTTGTCAGACAAGAGATTGAGAATGACGCCCGCTTTCTTGTACTTAAAGCCGGCCTTATAGATTTGCTTTAGTCCTTTTAATGCTGCGCTTGTGAGTATTAAGGTGTTATCACTGGGATCACTCAGCACCACTGCGATGCTTTGGTGATGTTGCGGCTCAAACGGTTTATGCGGATTGGTTTGCACAAAGATGGTGAGCGCGCCCGTAACGGACTTTTGGCTCCTCAATTTCTCAGCACCTCTTGCAGCATGGGTAGCTACAGACTCAGCCAACTCCTCCATGGAGGTCACTGGCTTACCAAAGCTTCTTGAAGAAATAATCTGTTGTTTAGCTGGAGCCACTTCTTCGAGCTGCAAGCAAGATACGCCACGCAACTCATAGCAAATACGCTCAATCACAATACTGAACTGTTGGCGCATGGCTTGTGGCGATACTTGCACGAGATCAAATACGCTATTGATCTTGAGTTCTTTGAGTTTCTTAGCAGTCTTACCGCCAATACCCCATACCTCACCTACCGCTGTCTCCGCTATCCATTGATAGAGCGCTTCTTTGGGCATGGAGCTAATGTCACATACGTCAGCGAACTGAGGATGTTTTTTAGCCAAGTGGTTAGCCAACTTAGCGAGTGTCTTACTAGCACCAATACCAACACATACAGGCAAGCCTGTAGCGGCTTTAACATCTTGCTTGATGATTTGACCTAAGCTAGTTGGATCAGCATATTGCTTAAGCACTGTCTCGATTTGGAGAAAGCTCTCATCGATACTGTAGACCTCTAAATTGGGCGTGAACCTTCTTAAGACTTCGACTACCCTGCTACTCATGTCGCCATACAAGGTTGTAGTTTGATGAATAAGCTTGAATGCCATGTTGTTTAGCGAGATCCTTCATCTGAAACCATGGGGTTGCCATCTTCACACCCAGCGCCTTGATTTCCGCACTACGCGCTACGGCGCAACCATCATTATTGGAGAGCACCACCATGGGTACACCCTCTAACTTGGGGGCAAACACACGCTCGCAAGATACATAGAAGTTGTTCACATCCACGAGTGCGAATAGCTGATTAGTCTGGCCTGCTTGGTTTATGGTGTTTGCTGACGTTTTGGTGCTCATATCGATTTACCGTTTTTGCTACTAGCGTGGCTATATCGGCGCACCACTCCAACAACCACACCCCAGATTTGAAGTTCGCTGTTCTCATTAAAAGTAATGGTTTGGTAACTTGGATTCTCAGGTTGGAGCTCTGTTTTTCCGCATAATTGATAGAGGCGCTTGATGGTGTACTCGTCATCCACTACGGCAACCACGATGTCTTTATGTTTTGGCTTGAGGGCTTTATCGACCACTACTTTGTCGCCGTCACAAATACCCGCACCCATCATCGAATCACTCTTGACGGTGAACATGAAAGTGGCTGGCTTGTTTTGAACGAGATAGCTGTTCAGATCGAGCCCTTCCTCAGCATAATCAGCCGCTGGACTCGGAAATCCCGCTGAAATACGGTGACTCAGAAGCTTGAACTCATAGGCACTATGAGCAGCTAAGGCTTGTGGAGCCTGGCTTAAGGTCGCTTTTGGGGGGTCATCTGAGTCGTCATAGGTATTAATATACTGTATGTTTATACAGTATATGTAAAAACCTTAAAAATGACGCTCTTTTTGTTGCTTTTGAGCTATTTACCTAAATATTGAGCAATAAAAAATCGCCCGCAGGTGGTTGGCGTAAGTCGCTTGTTCTTAGCAAAAAGCAAAGGCCAAAATGGCTGGATCATCTAAGAAAGCATTCGAGGTGTAGATGCTTGCCCGGTAAAACCAGGTATACCCCACTTCGATGATCTCAGCCAAGCGCTCCATTGCTTTTAGATATCACTCATAAAATCGCCGCCGCCACTGTCATCCCATGAACTAGCGCCACCATCATCCCAAGAGCTGGCATCACGCACACCAAAGTTTGGGTCTAAAGAAGCTGGGCCACCTACTTGATTGAGATTGGGATTTGAATTCGCATTGGAATGACCATTATCGTGACCACCCATGAGGTTGCTTGCTAATGCTTGACCAGCATACATACCAGCACCCAATGCGGCGCCAGTAGCTAAGCTACCCATAAGACCACTTCCCATGCCGCCTGCTGGGGCACCAGGGTACCCAGAATTACCAGGACCGCCTGGATAACCAGCAGGACCGCCTGGAGTACCTGGATAGCCAGCACTCGGTGCGTTATAGACCTGCACTGCTTCAGCCTTACGACGCTTCATCACGATCACGACGCCAATTACCAGGATGGCAATCAAACCCCAGAAGAGTGGATTACTAAAAATGGATGCCTGAGTGGCGACAGGTGCAACCTGAGTGCCAGCCAATTGCATCTGGAGTTTTTGCACAGACTCAGCTTGAGCAAATGGCAAACCAGGCGCTAAGTTTTGCGCTTTGATGAAATGATTGCGAGCTGCTTCTAACTTGCCTTCCTTGATGTAAAGCTCAGAAGCCACATAGTGGGCTTTGGCGCTATTAGGATGGTTTTGTAAAACCTCTTTCATCATGGCATCGGCTTTAGCCATCTGCCCAGACTGCACCGCTTGGTATACCTCAGGCAAAGTTGCCTCGGCAAAAGCTGCGTTGCTGATTAACAGTAGCGCTGCTGCGAATACGCCAACCAATAAATTAATTACTTTACGAATTGTCATCAGGACTCCTTGCAGGATGTTTCGTGTGAATTTCATTATCCCTAGTTTGGGGATTTTTGCTATTCCTTATTTATATAGGGTCTTTAAGGGGGATTTCAAGAGGCATATCACCTCTTTCAGACTTGAATGCCCTTAATTTTGTAGCTATATAAATTCATTGCTGGTCACCCTTAGGATAGACAAGGATGTTTTAGATTTCTATAAATCTAAAGGCGAAGGTTGGCAAACTTTCATCAATCAGGTGCTAGGTGAAATCAAAAAAGAGGCCAAATCGGTTTCTGCCGTTGAGAAAAAAATCATCAAAGGTAATTTAATTTCAAGCAAACTAAAAATTGCCACCTAAGGATGCTCTTAATTCATCTCCTTAATCTCACCCTTTGCGGAGATTAAATACGCCTTAGCAGGCTTATCTGGCCGAATTCTGCCCAGCTCTTGTTTGTAGTTGTTTAGCTGTGCGCGGTACTTCTCATGCGCCTCACTACCCTCTTCTGGAACGGTGAGCTTGTAATCAAGTATGGCCAGGTGATCGTCAAATTCTACTAGGCGATCTAAACGGAAGCCCTTGCCTTCCTTATCAGCGATGTCGATCTCATTCCAGGCTTGAACCCACTGGTTTTCGGCGAGGTACTTTTGCAGCGCTTTTGCACTCATAACAACCTGAACTCGCTCTGTCAGTTTTTTGGCCTGCTCTTGATTGATGTTGAGCCAATTCATAAGCTCTTGCTCGCTTGGCATTAGGGTTGTTGTTTGACTGCCTGAATGTGGAGTTAAGAACTCTAGTAATTTATGGAAATGCGTTCCCTCTTCCAAAATCTCTGGATCGGGTTGCTCTACCGCTTGCGTCTGTTCTTTTGCTTTTTCAGCAATCGCTAGCGCACCGCTTTCAATATTAGAAATTGTTTCTTGATGAGATTGTTTTGCCGCATCCCATGACAATTGGAAATGATTTATCTGGAATGGTTCGCTACTGCTGGAATTTACCTTCTCCTGCTCTTGGGGTGGCGGCTCACCTAACTGGGTAACATCCAAAGTCTCGACATCTGCGGCAAGCGCTCTGCCATACCAAGATTTTTTGCTAATACCATCTCCGATGTGAGATTGAACACCGCTAATCCATAAGCCTTGCTGTGCGCGTGTCATCGCAACGTATAGGACGTTCCAATTTTCATTCTCACTAACTTCATTTTCTTTTTCGTAGATTGCCGCACGCTTCTCTGTCAAAGACTTTGCGGTATACAGAGAAAGATGGCTTGGGCTACTCTCATCTGGAGACCAGTTCATTAGTACACCACGATGAGGTGCCTTCCACTCTGTGTGGTTGGCATCGAGCATGATAACAAATGGTGCTTCTAGCCCCTTAGCGCCATGGATAGTCATGAGGCGCACGCGCTTGTGCTGATCTTCATCGGACATCTCGCTGTCGAAATCAACTTCACCAATGTCGTCTTCAACCTCTGCATCCACGTCCCCTTCATCCGGGGTCTCATCATCGTCACCCCGACGCATCACGTTAATCTCTTCGATAAAGCGACTCAAGCTCGGATAGCGACCACCATCTTGATTTAAGGCGAGTTCCAAGAAGACATCCAAATTAGCCAATACCTGAGCGCGCGCTAGATTTTGCGAGGCCACCACATAACTGACTCGTAAATTACTCTCTTGATAAATTAGATCAAGCAGGTCATGCACAGGCAACAGTTCGCCCAACCCTCTCCAGCGCTCTAAATAGCGTGCGGCTTTTTGTATAGATGTATCGATGCTACCCTGTAAAGCATCCCACCAAGATGATTTAGTTTGACCTTGGATTTCACCGTAGCTATCACCAACATGACTACTGATCGCCTGCATTTGCTGCTCAGTAAAACCAAAGATAGGGCTACGTAGCACCTGCGCTAGCGGTAAATCATGCCTCGGGGATACCAAGACAGTAAGTAAGGCAATTAAGTCATCGATCTCCAAAGTATTAAGGAGGCCGCCTAAGCGAGAACTATCGTACGCCAAGCCTGCTTCGCGCAGTGCTCGCTCAAATTGCGGCAAGTAGGCTCGGCGCTTGACGAGCAATATAAAGTCACTAGCTCTTGCTGGGCGCCAATACTCGTTGCCATCTTTTTTATCAATCACTTGGCGTGTTGCCAAAACACGATGAATCAAGCGACTTACTTGTTGACCTTCCCAATAACGTTGTTGCACTCCGACAGTAAGCCCTGAATCCTCAATTGGATTATCTAGAGCGCTACCAGTGCGTTCAGCTTGATCTTGCTCTGTACGCTCAATGAGTGGCAATAACATCGCCTCACCCTTGGCGGCAAAATCCTGTTCAGCAATACCCTCTATCGGCGCTTTCCAGTCAGTATCTTGTTTGGCAAATATATAGCTCGGTGGAACTGTATCCGCTAAAAAGATCTTGTTAACCACATCATTAATTGCATCAGCATTTCTGCGGGTGGTGTTCTTTTCTAAATACTTCGCCTCTAAAGTCGATTCCAAGAATTTTCTGGCGCTGGTAAACAATCTTGGATCAGCACGGCGGAATCGATAGATCGACTGCTTGGGATCTCCGACAATAAAGACGCTTGGACGAGAGCCGTCTTGCCCATAACCTTCCAGCCAAGAACGCAAAATCTGCCATTGCAGTGGATTGGTATCCTGAAACTCATCAATCAGAATATGGCTGTACTTAGCATCCAATCTTGATTGTAGGTAAGCGGCATTAGCCGGATCAGCCATTAACCGGCTAACCCCAATTTCTAAGTCATCAAAGTCACGCACACGCATCGACTCTTTTGCCTTTTGCATATGACCTAGCATTGCTTCACTCATAGCGAACCAAGCGACATTGATTGCATAAGCATCTTGATCATTCTTCCAAGAGAACCATGCCTCATATGCATTTACCCAAGCATTACGAATGGAGGTGATCTGCGTTGGGTCGCCGCCAGTCGCAGCAAAATACTTCTGCATAGGTGAAGACATGTTTGCTATGTCGTCCGATGGAGCGCGCTTCTGATTTAAAAAGCAGCTTTGCCATGCATTCTCAATCTCTACGATGGATTGCCCTGCAGCATGAAGCTCGATCGCCTTCTGAATCAACGACACTCTCTTTTTTTGAGTGGCAGTGCCATTACTAAAGCAATCGAGCATCACTTGTAAATCTTCTTTAGTGCCAGGGCGACGCCAAAACTCTTCTAGCGGGCTTGGCAAAGATAGATTCGGTAAGCATTGCGCTAAAGCATCGGCTGGACTAATGCCCTTAGTCTTGCAAGAAGCCAAAAAGAACGTCCAAGCACCTCTTTGTTTAAAGAGGCTGTAATTACCCATCAAGAATTTGTCGGTTTCAAAAGCGCCAAACTCTTTGAGTAAAACGTCATAGTGTTTTTTAAGATCAGCAGGCAAACCCCCCCACCAATCTTGCATACACTCTTCTTGTAAACGCTTAGCATCTTCACAAAGATTAAATCCAGGTTGGACTTCTGCTGAAATTGGCGCTGCTCCAAGAAGCCTGCCAAACCATCCATGAAAGGTATCAATCACAATCGATTGAGGACTCATTAATACTTTGGAATACAGCGCTCTTGCTTGCGGTAGCAACTTCTTAGCTTCGGCATCATCTAAACCTCTGATTGTGAGCTCATGCATTAGCTGCTCATCAGTCATTTGGGAGAACTGCTCCAGTAATCCGCATAGTCGATCACGCATTTCTTGAGCAGCTTTGCGAGTAAAGGTCAACGCTAGAATCTCTTGAGGCTTAGCGCCAGCAAGCAATAAGCGCACCATGCGAGCAACCAAGAGCCAGGTCTTACCACTGCCCGCACAAGCAGAAACAATCACCGAATTATTTGGGTTGCAGGCTACAGGGTAATCAAACTTATCGCTCACCACATCCCCTTTCTGCAAATACCTCTGGCTTCGCAATACTGGCAAACGCTATCCGGTGCAAAAGCTTTCATGGGTTTGCGTGCCCATAAGACTTCCAGGTCTTCATTGAGTTGCCCTGAAAATTGCTCCATCATCTCCGGCATCTTTTCAACCGGATGAGCCCTCACAATCTTGTCATCGGCTTTCTTGAGGTCTGCCTTTAATGACACCCACTCGGCTTGCTTGACGGTACGACCAGGAAGATGCGCTGCAATGGCATT
Organism: Polynucleobacter necessarius; assembly: GCA_900095165.1. Taxonomy (GTDB): domain Bacteria; phylum Pseudomonadota; class Gammaproteobacteria; order Burkholderiales; family Burkholderiaceae; genus Polynucleobacter; species Polynucleobacter necessarius_J. The sequence continues at coordinate 764,344 of LT606947.1, forward strand.
CTCATTAACAGCGCGGGCATAGATCAATAATTGCGGATCATCTAAAAAACGTTCTGCCCGCTTCTTGATTTTGGCAATGCCTTGGTTCTTGTAGTCAATGACTGCTGCAACATTGGCATTATCAGTATTCACGTCAAAGCGGTCAGCGCGCCCAGCAATCTCAATCTCTCTTTGCACACCATCTGGATCTGTCAGCATCACCATGAATCCAACCGGCAACTCTGCATCGTGAAATTGCCAACCCTCTGCCTCACGCTTAAGCTGCCAATCTACAAAGCTAGGAATCTGTTTTTGCCAATCACGCAAAGTGCCAGTGACTCTGGCATCACCCTTAATCAAGCGCTCAAACTCTTTTTCTGAATGCTTGGTGAGATGCTTTTGCATCCAATCGCAACGAGCATCTTCACCCTGATGAATACTTGAGTGGGGTTTTTGTTCTTCTGTTTTTAATGCTTGGAAGAAGTTCTTTAATAAGGCATGTAAAACCTGCCCTGCCAATGAAGCATCGAAGCCTTCTTCGAATTCTTTTGCTTTACGTAAACCTAGGATGCTACGGACATAGTAACGATAAGGGCAATCTCTTAATGCTTTGTAAGCGCTAGGAGACATGCTAATCGGTATAGCAATATCCGAACTGACCGTAGTGACCGCCTCCCGCAATGGATTAGAGTGACCTGCATATGTATCAGGCCTTACTTTTAATATCGGCCAATCTGGCAGTTGGGTGCGTAGGCGACTAATCCAGGCTGACGGTCTGAGAGGTTCACCGCTTTTGCTTTTACTTTGCCAAAGTAGATCAACTTGTGGACAGGAAACCAGTAATTGCGAGAGATCTCTAGCCTGCTGAATGTATTGAGCCGTAACGGTGGAAGCTTTTAATAATCGATTGAGCGTATCTGAGAAAAATAATGGCGGCTCAGAAAACGCTGGCAACTGTTGCTCATCGCAACCCACCAAGACAACCGCATCAAACTCACGCAAACGTGTTGAGCTCAGAGGCAAAATACTCAACGTTGCTTGCGCTTGCTGACCCACCTCTTGATAGGAGGCCTCCTCAATTACAGTCTTGAGTAAGCTCAACCACTCCGGCAAACGCATAGTGACCTGCCGATAAGCTCCTGCGCCTAAATCAAAAGTCTTGAGCACTTCGAGTAATTGCTTACCAGCGGAGTGTTTTTCAAGTTGCTGTGCCATGCCCATCTCTTGCAGATTAGATTGCAGGAGCACATATGCATTTTCACAATCGAGTTTGAGCTCCAACCACTCCGCATGGCGCTGTTGCAATAAAGTTAGTAATTGCAAGAGCGATTCATGCGGCACACTACCGCGCGATGATGAGTAGAAGTTGGCTCGCTCGATCGCCATCCGAAAGGTTTCCCAGCCCGACTTTGCTTGGCTTGCAATCAAAATATCTTCAAGCTGAGCTATCAGACTGACACAAGCCTCCGCTGGTTTTTGCAAGGTATTGGCAATATCAAAAAATGAATTCTGCAAAAACTCTAGCAAGGTGCTTGCACTCGGCCCTTTTTTTGGCGAGCGAATCAACTCCAACCAACTATTGAGTGATGCTGCGGCACGGGTAGTTGAAAGTTTCCAACCAGTCTCGTCACGAATACGCAGACTTGGGCCAAAGCGTGACAGCAATGCGCGCGCCCTTCTTGCAGCCAAACGATCTTGCGCAACTAATGCGATATTGGTATTGCCAGAAATTAAATGAGCCTCAATGGCTTTGGCTGCTGCCCAAGATAATTCTTCAAACCGTCTAGCTGCGAGCAACTTCCACCCATCATGGAAACTTGCTTGAATATTGCGATCTATCAGGATCTGCTGTTCGCTATCCGCTGGTTTGAGTTGCCCTTCAGCATCTTGCCCAGTTAGTGCCTCAGACCACAATGCCACTGAATGCCAATCCATTCCAATATTCACTACAGGTGAAAATTGTGAATACTCCCACAAATACCGAGACATCGTCTCTTGATCAATTGGTTTGGGATCGGCAGTCTCTACCCAGATCAAAGGTCTTGCTAAAGCTTGATTGGCACTTGCTGCTTGCAGATGAGCAGCTAATGCGAAATGCTTACGCATGACAGGATCACCAGGACTACTGAGATAGCGCCAGAAAGCCAATAAAACAGTCGACTCTTGATCAACAACCTTACGAGATAAACCAACATAGGCTTTAGCGATCGCTTGATCTAGCAGCGTTTCTACTTTTTTTACCCACAACTCTGAATCGAGGGTTTGGTTTTGCACCAAGGCATTAATCTCACTTTGCATCAGCGGTACAACCGCCTCCGACAATGAATCACATGCATCGATTACCGCCTGCGCCAAACCCCAAGCTCCCGCTTCGCTCTCAGCCTTAAACCAGCTTTGCAATGTTTTGTGTCTGCGTAGATTGATATAGACAGATAACCAACGCTCTAAATCGGTTTGCTTCTTGGGAAACCTCCATGCTCCTGGCGCAGCTTCTAGCCAGTCATTAAAACTCATGACTTGGGGCAGGAAGGCTATATGGCTTGGTAGATTGTTAGGTCGATACTTTTCTAGGGCAGCTCTCACCCCCATTAATGGGCCTGCAGTACTCAGCACCACCAAGGGGCGCTGGTTCGTTTGCACTGCACAATTCCAAATACCCTCGGCGAGCGATTTCAGAGCGCTGGCGTTGGGCGCTATTGCCCAAGTATGTGGCTGCTTTTGCTCATTTAGGGCTGGGAATGGGTGTGGCATTGAGGGTGGTTCTGAGGCTGGTTTTTTTAGTATTTAGGCAGAAAGTGTGGCTTATTGCTAATATAAGCGTTGTAGCGCAATAACTATATAAAACTAAATAAGACTAACTAAGGAATTTTCATGAGTGCCGGCATCAAATATGTAACTGACGCTTCTTTCGAGCAAGACGTTCTCAAGTCCGATAAACCTGTTCTCCTCGACTTCTGGGCTGAGTGGTGTGGTCCTTGCAAGATGATTGGCCCTATCCTTGAAGAGCTGTCTGGTGAATACGGCGACAAGATCCAAATCGCTAAGATGAACGTGGATGAGAACCAAGGTGTTCCTGCCCAGTTCAATATTCGCGGCATCCCTACATTGATCCTCTTTAAGAACGGCACCGTTGCTGCTCAAAAAGTAGGCGCTTTGGCTAAATCCCAATTGACTGCATTTATTGATAGTCACCTGTAAATAGTCCTTGATCACAGGTTCACTGGGTGAGCCTGTGGTTTTTAGCTGTTTTTAGTGTAGTATCTATTTCAACGCACTTTCAGTGCCACGATTTCCAGCAAAATTCCAAGTAATTTCCCTCTCCTTCTTTTTTTAGCAACCCCCCAAAAATTCTGTTTTTCCAATCTGTCTGATATTCATCTAGACAGCGATACTTCAAAACACATCCACATCCTTATCTACACCCGAGAACCACATGCAATTATCTGAACTCAAAGTACTCCACGTATCCGCCCTGCTTGAAATGGCAGCCAGCCTGGAGATTGAAAATACGCAACGTATGCGCAAGCAAGAGTTGATGTTTGCCATCTTGAAGAAACGCGCCAAGGAAGGTGAATCTGTTTTCGGTGACGGTACTTTGGAAGTATTGCCCGATGGCTTTGGTTTCTTGCGCTCACCAGACGCCTCTTACATGGCTTCACCAGATGACATCTACATCTCCCCTGCACAGATCCGCCGCTTTAACCTGCACACTGGTGACAGCGTTGAAGGTGAAGTTCACACCCCTAAGGATGGTGAGCGTTACTTTGCATTGGTTAAGGTAGACAAGATTAACGGTTTAGCGCCTGAGGTCCTAAAGAACCGCATCATGTTCGAGAACTTAACGCCTTTGCATCCAAATCGCGTCATTCAGTTAGAGCGTGACATCAAAGCTGAAGAGAATTTAACTGGTCGCATCATCGACATGATCTCCCCGATTGGCTATGGCCAGCGCGGCTTGATCGTGTCTTCACCTAAATCCGGCAAGACTGTGATGATGCAGCACATCGCGCATGCGATTTCTGCGAACAACCCAGATGCGATCTTGATCGTCTTGTTGGTTGATGAGCGCCCTGAAGAAGTTACTGAAATGCAACGCTCTGTCCGCGGTGAAGTGGTTGCCTCTACATTTGATGAGCCAGCTGTTCGTCACGTTCAAGTAGCCGAGATGGTGATTGAAAAGGCTAAGCGTTTAGTTGAGATGAAAAAAGATGTGATCATCCTGCTGGACTCGATTACCCGCCTTGCTCGCGCTTACAACACTGTTATCCCTTCATCTGGAAAAGTACTCTCTGGTGGTGTGGATGCCAACGCATTACAACGTCCAAAACGTTTCTTCGGTGCTGCACGTAACGTTGAAGAAGATGGCTCACTCACCATCATCGCTACCGCCTTGATTGAAACTGGTAGCCGTATGGATGACCTCATCTACGAAGAGTTCAAAGGTACCGGCAATATGGAAGTTCACCTTGAACGTCGCTTGGCTGAGCGTCGTGTTTACCCATCGATTAACCTTAACAAGTCCGGCACCCGCCGTGAAGAGTTGCTGGTTAAAGCTGAAAATCTCCAGAAAATCTGGGTTTTACGTAAATTATTGGCCGATATGGACGATATTGAGGCGATGAACTTTATCGTTGATAAGCTCAAATCCACCAAAAATAACGGTGAATTCTTCGATTTAATGCGTAAGGGTGGCTAATTTAGGCTCCCAGAGACGGTAAAAGTGCGCTTTGTTGTTGATTTCATGGCATAATTTCGCCTTTACCGCTTTAATAATTTGCATTTAACTTGGGTAAGTATTTGGGTCTTTGGACCCGAACGGCTGCCTGCTAATAGGACTTAATAATGAAACCTGGCATTCATCCCGAATATCGTGAAATCGTCTTTGTAGACGTTTCTAATAACTTCAGCTTCAAGACTCGCTCCACTATGTCTACTAAAGAGACAATCAAGTGGGAAGATGGCAATGAATATCCATTGGCCAAGATCGAGACTTCATCTGAGTCACACCCTTTCTACACTGGTACCCAGAAGATTATGGATACTGCCGGTCGTGTTGAGAAATTCCGTCAGAAATTCGGCACTAAAGCTGTTGCTAAAGCAACTGGCGATGGCGCTGTTAAAACAGCTGAGAAAAAAGCTGCCGCTGCAGAAGCTAAGGCTGCTGAAAAGCCAGCTAAGAAGAAGTAATAGACTCACTCTTCAAAGGGGCTGGGGTTTGGGTATCCACCATTCGTCCTCCCCTGCGAGATAATTAAGGCAGCGTTTGCTGCCTTAATTATTGCTGGTTTTTTATGGTCAAACTTACCGCCGCCGCCACCACCTCCATCCCACGCATCATTATTTTTGCGCTGACTTTGGTCTATGGTTTCGCCGGCCTCTTTGCGCACGATCCCTGGAAGAACGAAGATGCCATCGGATTTGGTGGCATGTGGACTTTGCAACATGGCAAAGCACTCGACTGGATTGTCCCGCATCTTGCTGGGCGCGATATCTCGCTTGGCTCACCCTTTCCTTATTGGCTAGGCGCCACCCTCATGGATCTATTTGGCCCATTGATTGGCGCGACGAATGCTGCGCGCCTTTATGCGGCAGTTTGCTTTTTTGCTTCTGCATTAGCTATTTGGTACGCAACTTATCTATTAGGTCGTCGTCAAGAAGTTCAACCGATGGTCTTAGCAGTTGGCGGTCAGCCTGGTCGCAAAAACTACGGCATGACTTTGGCTGACGGTGCACTATTGATTTTCTTGGCATGTGTCGGTCTTGCACAACGCGCGCATGAGACTACGCCAATGATGGCCCAACTGATGGGTATCAGCATTGTTTTGTATGGCACAGTGCGCGGCCTGGATAAGCCATGGCAAGGTGGCTTATGGACTGGTCTGGGCATTGCGATCGTTGCGCTTTCAAGCAATCTCACACTCAGCCTCATCATCGTGAGTTCCACCATCATTGCAGTCATTGCTAGTAATGCGAAGTTACGTTTTCGTTGGGCTTTAACTAGTACTGTCTTAGGTCTGATTGGTTTTGCGATCTGGCCTGCGCTTTGGTATTTGGGCAACCTGACTCCAGAATGGCGTCATATCGCCGAAGAAGGCTGGCGCAATATGCCAGAGATGCGCGCAACACCTTCTATTGAATCCCTCGGATTTTTGAGTGTCAACTTCTGGGCCTATGCCTGGCCAGTTTGGCCATTAGCCATCATCTCCTTCGCTCATTGGGGTCGAGTGAAAGAAGCAGGTCAATGGCGCGCACCTCATCTCTGCATTCCGCTCAGCCTATTTATCGGTTGCTTAATTTATGTTCTGTTCAGACTAGAAGCCAATGAACATGACCTCATCATTTTGATTCCTAGTTTGTCGATCATTGCCGCATTTAGCCTGCCAATTCTGAAGCGCAGTTTAATTAGCTTCATCGATTGGTTTGCGATGTTTAGTTTCACCATGATCGCTTTGGCTATTTGGATTATTTGGATTGCTAAAGTAACCGGGTTCCCAGAATCTACCGCCGCCAATTTGGCAAGATTCCTGCCGGGCTTTCAGGCGCAGTTTGACTATATTGGGTTTCTTGTTGCCCTCATCATTACTGGCGTGTGGTTAGCCATCGTTCGCTGGAGAACTTCTCGCGCTCCAAAAGAAATCTGGCGTTGCCTCATCATCTCCGCCTCTGGCACTACCCTGATGTGGGTCTTATTAATGACCTTGTGGTTACCAACAATCAATTACGCTAAAACTTATCGCTATGTTTCTGATCGTCTGGTGCAAATTATTGTCAACACACCGGGATGCATTGATACCAGCAATCTTGGTTCTGCGCAGCTAGCTTCATTTAGCTACTTCACCAAGCTTCCTTTGCGTGATGATCCCAGCTGCAATCTCATGCTGACGCATAGCTCCTTAGAAGCTAAGGCATACGCAAGCCTTAATAAAAAGAAAATTGAATTACTTTGGGAAGATCGCCGGGCATCTGATCGTGACGAGCGTCTTCGCCTCTATCAAATTACCCCTGCTGGTAAAGAATAATACGTGCTGCACTTTAAGTTATCGCGTTTGCGCGAGGATATCCCCTCCCTACTAAAACTCGCTGGCCCATTACTGATTGGACAGCTAGCAGTGATTACCTTTGGTGTTTTAGATACCGCTATGACAGCGCGCTACTCCGCTGATGACTTAGCAGCGCTTGCGATGGCATCTGCCATCTTTATCAGCATCTATGTTGGCCTGACTGGCGTGGTCTCTGCTCTTACTCCAATTGCAGGACAACTATTCGGTGCTAAGCATTTCAGTGAAATTGGTGAAGAAGTGCGTCAAGCCACTTGGCTAGCCCTAGGCCTCACCGTATTAGGTGGTGCCATTCTGCTCAATGCGGATCACCTTCTTCAAATCTCTCAAGTCACGCCCGATATTGAAGGCAAGGCTAAGCTATATCTCAATATCCTTGCCATTGGCTTACCCGCCAGCATGGCCATGCGCGTGTTCATGGTTCTACACAATGTGGTTTCTAGACCAGCAGTGATTACCGTAGTGCAACTGATTGGCTTGAGTTTAAAGCTGCCGCTCAATCTCTTATTTATTTATGGCGGCCTTGGTATTGAAGGCATGGGTGGTCCAGGTTGTGCTGTGGCCACCGTCATCATTAATTGGTTCTGGCTCATCATCACTCTTGGCTTTGTACTCTTTGATGGCTTTTATAGGCCATTCAAGATCTTTGCGCGTTTTAGCTGGCCTGACTGGCATCGCATCTGGACTTTACTGAAACTAGGTGCGCCCATTGGCTTTAGTTATTTGATTGAAGTAACCTCCTTCACCTTTATGTCGCTCTTCATTGCGCGCCTTGGCAGTACTGCTTTAGCTGGCCACCAAATTGTGGCCAATATGGGGACTGTGATTTACATGGTGCCCTTATCCCTATCCATTGCAACTATGACACTAGTCTCTCAATCGATTGGAGCTAACAAGCAGGAACGTGCTGAAGAGATTGGCTGGTCATCGGTTTTTTTCACAACCACTTTATGCATCACGATTGGTATTGCGGTATGGATTTTCCGGGTACAACTCTTAGATCTCTACGATCCACCTGCAGAAGTTAAAATGTTTTCGATTCCGCTATTTTTGTTTATCGCTTTTTATCAAGTGTTTGATGCTCTGCAGATTACTGCGGCATTTATTCTGCGTGCTTACCGCATCGCCTTCTGGCCGATGATGATTTATGCTGGTTCACTTTGGGGTGTAGGCTTGGGTGGTGGCTACTTAATGGGCTTTAATGTCTTTGGCAATACGCCTGAGTTTTTACAAGGTGCCAATGGCTTTTGGGCTGGTAACAGCATGAGCCTAGGATTAGCTGGACTGCTTTTACTCTACCTCTTTAGAAAAACAGCGGCGCGTTTTGAGAAAACGCATCCGCCGGTTGAGCTTTAGCTGAGATTCAATTTCAGCAAAAGGATTTACTGAATCGGTTTAAATCCATTGGGCGGCATTGATGGCTTGACTTGTGGAATGTTGTAGCCATTGTTGCTATTGCTACCACTGCCACCATAATTTTGAGTTGGATAACTAGGCACCTGATTGCCTTTGGAATACATACATTGCTGATAGGCGATGTTGTACTGAGCTTGAGATTGATTTTGCTTGCCAGAGGAGTTCATGGCGCCCATAGCGGCACCACCAAGTAAACCAATACCTGCGCCAGTACCAATGTTCTGACTACTTCCACCCTGAATGACTGCACCTGCAGCAGCGCCTAAAGCTGCACCAATGGCTGCACTAGTCGCACCCTCTTTGATAGCTGCATTACTGGTGTCCTTAATCGCATTTGCAGCGAACTCACGGCATTGTTGATCTTCTTGCTGGAAGACCTCAAACGGCTTACCTTCACGCGGCATGATGGCGACGGTTGGGCCGGTGGGCGCAGAGACGCAGGCAGCTAAAGAGCTGATGAGTGCCAATGTCAGTACAGTACGCTTCATATTGATTCCTTAAATCAAGTAATTATTTAATTGTGGCTACGTTGTCGTATTGACACATTGCCTGATGGTGGCATCGCTGGCTGAGCCTGCCATCCAGATGCGCAACTTTGCACATATGGAAAATATTGTCCGCTCGCTTCACAGTAATACCAAACTGAAGGCTGAGGCTGGGAAGCTAAAACCATTGGCTGTTGTGGTGCTGCATAAGTAAACTACCGGCGGGCTTGCATAAACCACGGGTGGAGCATAGTAGCCAGCTGCATATGGATAACCATAGCCAGGGCCGTAATATCCATCACGCCAACCTGGACCATAAGCTGCTGGTCGCCAACCGCCGTAACCGCCCCCAACAAAGACGGCCCAACCCACATTACCCGCTTGAGCTGCTATCGGAGAAATGGTATATAGGCCCGCCGCCGCAAAGAGCGTCAGAACCGCTTTAGACACAACTGATTTGTATTGCTTTTGGCTTGTTTTCATAGTGGACCCCATTGATTGGTCGCCTCCTACTACCTTAACGCTTCACCCAAATCCAGGCTGACAGAAATTGGGTTTTTATCAGAATATTTATCGCATTAGCTTTTTGATTAATTACTCTAATTTTGCACCTAATTTGTAAATCACTCTACCCCATTTATTGGTCTCCGCTTGAATCAACTTAGAAAGCTCTTGCGGGCTACCTGGAGCAGGATCCAAGCCGCTAGCCAGCAACTTGTTTCTGACATCGGGTCGATTGAGGGTTTGGCGGGTCAAGGTATTTAAGCGCTTTTGCAGGCCCGGAGGAAGATTTGCTGGCGCCATGAGCGAGAACCACGATGTTGCCTCAAATCCAGGCAAGCCTTGCTCAGCCATGGTCGGAATCTCCTGAGCTGCTGGGGAGCGTTTTAAGGTGATTACTGCCAAAGCCTAGACCTCTCCCGCCTTAATCAAGGGCAGTGATGAAGACAGATTATCAAAGAGCATAGAAATCCGGCCGCTGATGAGATCCGGCAAAGATTGGGCTCTGCCTTTGTAGGGAATGTGCCGAATTTGCACCCCAGTCATTTCTTTAAAAAGTTCGCCAGACATATGTAAGGAAGTGCCAACGCCGAAGGAGCCAAAAGTAAGCTCGTTGGGTTTGGCTTTAGCCAGATCAATCAGTTCGTGCAAATTGCTCACACCCAACTTCTTATTGACTACCAACACATTGGGAGTGCTCGCTAAGAAACTAATGGGCGTGAAATCATTTATCGGATGAAAAGACATCTTCTCATAGAGGGCGCCATTAATTGTGTGGATGCCTACCGTGCCAATGAGAAGTGTGTGGCCATCCGGCTCACTCTTTGCCACAAGGTCAGCATCGATATTACCGCCGTAGCCAGGACGGTTTTCTACGAGGACTGGCACTCCCAGGCTTTGTTGCCAACTCTCCGCAAGTACACGCGCCAAAATATCAGACGCCCCACCAGGAGTAAATGTCACCACAATCCGAATCGCTTGTTTAGGCCAAGCGGTATTAGCTTTGGTTTGAGAATGAGCGGTATTGGCAAAACCTAGGCAAATCAATAGAGCTGCCAAAGCCTTAACCACCATAGAGGTGATCAGCATGAGATCACTCACCCTAACTTAAAAACCAAAACGTGTGCGCAACCAAATCCATCCGTCATATTTAACGGGATCATCAGCGCAAGGGCCAATGCCGCATTCCAAAAGCGTGGAAGCGAGGTTAGCAAAGACTAAAACAATAAAGAGAATGATTAATGTATTTGCAAACAGTGAGCGAGAGCGCACATCACGGTTAGGCAACATGAGAAGAATCGCAAGACCAGCTAACAGGCCAACGTAACCTACGTAAGCCCAAGCATAAAAATGCAACTCAAGAACCGTTTTTCCAAATCCCTTGTCACCCGGAAGAATATGCAATAAAACTTGGCGCAAGGAAACCATCATCTCCGTTAAGCCGCCGATGATGCCCCAACCGTAGTGAGCAGAATGCGCACCGCAACGAATATTGAGCACCAGCGCAAAACCGATGATCACAAAACCCATGCGCTGCATTAAGCAAAGCGGGCAAGGCAACTCACCAAAATAGAGTTGATCCACAAAGGCATAAGACAACATGCCAATGATGGCGGCCAAAGCCAATTGATTGCCTAGGGCAGCTAACGAAGGAAAGGAATGTTTACTCACGCTCTTTACAGACTGATATTGAGATGGCTCGTGGCATGAACGCGGAACCAGAACATCAAGATGCCGACGGTAATGGCAAGCACAACAAGACCCGCAAGACGCCTCTCAAACCAGACAAGGACAAGGCCGATAAAGGCTGTCAGAAAAGGTAGGAACATGTACACAAAAGAATTCTATCGCAGGTCGTTCTAGAAGCTAAAAACAAGCGGCTTAAAGGGTCTTTTGTATAGAATAAAGTCATGAACACCACCCCACCCTGCATCGACTTCCAGCTCGATGGGCCCATCGCCCGCGTTACCTTCAATAATCCTGCGGCACGTAATGCCTTAACTTGGCCGATGTATGAAGAACTCAAACGCATTTGCGATGAGTTGGCGAGTAGGCCAGAAATCAAGGTAGCGATTTTTAGAGGCGCCGGTGAAAATGCCTTTGTATCCGGTAGCGACATCCAACAATTTGTAGATCTTCAAGAAAATGAGGCATATGAAGTTGCGGTGGATGCTATTTTTCTCTCTTTGCAACACTTGCCTATTCCAACGATTGCCCTAATCGAAGGCTTGGCAGTTGGTAGCGGTTTACTCATTGCTACTGCATGTGATTTCAGAATATCGACTGATGATGCACGCTTTGGCATTCCAGCAGCAAAGACTTTAGGCAATTGTCTATCACCAAGCAATCTCTCTTGGATTGCCAATCATTTTGGTATGCCGATGGTGAAGCGGATGCTCCTAACTGCAGAGCTGATCAAGGCACCCGAGTTGCTGAATTCGGGCTACCTATATCAAACCACCACTCCTGAAGGCATTGTGGAAGCAACGGAATCTTTGGCAGTTAAATTAGCATCGCTTGCCCCGATTACTCAAAAGGCAAGCAAAATTACCTTAGCTCGCTTAATGGAAAGCAATTTACCGGATTGCACCGAACTCATGAGAGAAACATACAACAGCATCGATTTCAAAGAAGGGGTTAATGCCTTCCTTGAAGGACGCTTGCCAAAGTGGATTGGAAGGTAACACTAGACTATGGAGCCAGCGATTTAGCCATTTAGGATTTAGAGTTTAAGAAATCAACTACCGTCTGTACAAAAATATCAGGCACTTCAATATGGGGAATATGGCCGACATTTTCCAGGGGAACTAACTTAGCATTCGGAATGACCTGAGCAGCTTTTTTACCTAATTCAGGAAAGTTTCCTAAAGACTTCACGGTCTCGGGTGGGGCAAAGCGACGACCAAATACCGTCCTGTCTTTCTGACCAATCACCAGCAACACCGGCATCTTGAGATTTGGCAAATCCCCTACCACCGGTTTTTCGGCAATCATCTGATAAGTCAAAACGGAAGTTCTTGCATAGGCAGGATAGTCTGACCCTTTTTGAACTCTAACATAGACCTCTATAAACTGCTCAAAGCTTGGCTGCCATACTGGAAAATACGATTGCAAGAAAAGACGATAACTCGTTTCTGTTTGCGCCATTTCCAGCTTAAGCAAATTGTCATTCGTTTGAGGTGGGATATCTTTACTGTAATCCTCGAGACCCAATGGATTCTCCAAAACGAGTTTTTGGACTGTTCGCGGATAGAGGCGCGCGAAACGAATGCCCACCATCCCACCCATCGAATTGGCTACGACAGATGCCTTGTTGATACCAAGAGATTTGAGTAAAACCTGAGTATTACGAGCCAGATCATCAAAATGATAAGCGACATCAGGCTTGGTAGACTTACCAAAACCAATTTGATCTGGAGCAATAACACGATAGCCTGCAGCAGTTAACCCTTGAATAGTAGGCACCCAATAATCGCTTGAAAAATTCTTCCCATGAAATAAAACGACAACACCCTTCTGCTTACCCATCCCAGGTACGTCCATATAAACCATGCTGGCAGATTGACCCTGCAAAGTAGTTTTAAATTCTTTGGTTGGATATGGATAGGGCCAGGTACTCAAGCGCAAATCCAAGGGGCTGGAATTGGCATAGCGGCTAGGCGTTTGAGCGCCCGCTTTAGTCTGGTCAACGATGTACAGGCAGAGATGAAGATTGAGCCAATACACATTACTGAAGCCGCTCCAAGCGCCCTTAAATTCATCTCCAAACCTTTGTCTCTTTAGTTTATTTTTTCTCTTGTATTTGATTCGTTTTAAGTATTTAAACAATCTTAATTTTGAGTGGTGTCAGACCTTCGACACTACCTTCCAGTACATCACCTTTATTTACAGTACCAACACCTGCAGGTGTGCCCGACATAATCAAGTCGCCTGGCTCGAGCGTGAACAAAGTTGATAGGTAAGCAATGGTGTCAGGAACATTCCAAATCAATTGATTTAAGTCGCCCTCTTGACGTACTTCACCATTGACTAATAGCTTGACTACGCCTTTGTTCGGATGTCCGAACTGAGCCGCTGGAGTAATCGCTGCACACGGAGCAGATTGATCAAATGCTTTACCGGTATCCCAAGGGCGGCCCATCTTTTTAGCCTCACCCTGCAAGTCACGACGAGTCATGTCTAAGCCAACACCGTAACCATAAACATGCTCTAGCGCTTTATCCGCAGGAATATTGGCGCCGCCTTTGCCGATGGCAACAACCATTTCAATCTCATGATGAACATCATTTGATAAGTTTGGATATTGCATGTCTTTACCATCAGCTACGATTGAATTGGCTGGCTTCATGAAAAAGAATGGCGGCTCACGGTCGGGATCATGACCCATTTCACGGGCGTGATCAGCATAGTTGCGACCAACGCAATAAATACGGTTCACAGCAAAACGGCGGGTATCACCCACTACTGGAAGTGATGGAACGATTGGTGGATCAATAACGTATGCAATGCTCATAAATAGCCTTTCTAAAGGGTGTCTAATTTTTATTAATTATTATTTGAAGTCATTATGACATCACTTAGAGGAAGGTCATTTGGGATTTTTGGTGCGAAATTTGAGAACCAAAATGCTCAAGGCTAGGGAAAAGGTCAAAGCATTGGCCAGGATTAAAGGCCAAGTTTCAATCATGAGGCCATAGACAAGCCATAAGCCTACCCCAGCGGTGAATAAGCTATACATTCCCAATGAGATTCCAGAGAGATCTCGGATGCGCCAGGATTGAATAGCCTGAGGCAAAAAAGCAATTGTTGTCAAAAATGCAGCGCAGTAGCCAATAATTTCGATCTGGTGAGCCTGTAAATTCATGCGCTTATGGCTTCTGATTTAGACCGGCCTTGCGCGCTTCAATTTCTTTGTTGATAGCAGCCAATGTTTTTGCATTCGGCGTCTTCCAGTTACCGCCCGCCTTGCTAGCCATATAGGCTACCGCATCAGAAAACGTTTCAATTGTCATATTGGGATTACCCCCTTTAGCAGGCATTCCCCGCACACCAACATAGGCATGGGCAGTAAGAGTCACCTGACCCTCGGCAATCAATGGGGTCCACTTGGTCTTATCGCCAAGCTTGGGAGCATTTAAAACGCCGGCGCCGTGGCAGGCAGCACAAACTTGCTTATAGGTATTTTCGCCAGGCTCAGCAAAGGCAGAAAAACTCAGGATGCTAGCCGCAAAGATCCAGGGACGGAGAGATGAAGTCATATCGATACCAGTAGGAATTGTTGAGAGTTACCACAATGTATCTCAATATTTAATCCAATGTAATGATTGAGCCCAAATCCAGGTTAAATAGCTGGCTAATATTGGGATAATGCGCGCCTTAAAGCCAGCCGGCAATCTGCTTCTTTAATCCGACTGACTTATAGTCCGGACTAGCCCCCCCGAGAGAGTGCGAATTTTTCGTATCAGCTTTGCAAGTTCGACATTGGCGCTCAAGTCCTCATTCATCGCCAGAAAAAAGATTTCATCTTTTAGTTGAATAAAGTCCAGGCCATTCTCCAGAGCAATACTTTTTACCCCCATACCGACATCTGCTTTTTTAGCTAATATCGCCGTAGCAATTGCAGAGTGGGTGAACTCTTCATTCTCGTAACCCTGAATATTCCGGGCATCTATCCCCTCTTTGGCCAAAATGGTATCAAACAATAAGCGCGTTCCAGACCCCTTCTGCCGATTGATAAAACGAATCTTCAGGCTGAGTAAATCTTTAGCCGAAATGATATTAAGGGGGTTTCCTTTGGCTACCATTAGACCCTGCACACGCTTCATGACAGGAAATATTTGCATCCCCTCTTTTTGCAATCGTTTAGATATTATTTGAGAACTTTGAGGGTCTGATACATGAAAGCCTGCTATATCGACTTCGTAATTGAGAAGGCGCTCTAAAGCCTCACCTGATCCGGCGGCAATCAATTCAAAGCCACCAATATCAAAAACTGCTTTTTGAATAATCGGATCACTACTGCTGGCAAAACGCCACTGCTTTTTTGTCTTTACCCGAAATTGAGCAAATCCTTCTTCCAGGTGCAATAGGCTTGTTTGACCCAGTCGCATAGTCTTTTGATCAAAGTCCTCAGTAAATTGAATCAAGTATCTAGCGTATTCAGATAATTGGGAGCCATGCCCCCTGACTCGATCAATTAATTTAAACCCCAGAGCCTGCTCGACATCATTCAGTTTTTTCCACACATTCCTATAAGACAAGCCCATTTTTTTGCAGGCGGACATCAGCGTTTTGCCATGGTCAATGTCCTTTAATAAGGCGCTCAACCACACCAAATCGACTATAGCCGGATCTTTTGTGTTTTTACTTCCAAAAACCAGGGTTGGCCGAATCTGAATTCTCATATGTAATTTTTTGCATATTCATGTTTTGTAATATGACAAATCTTAACCGAACCTACCAAAGGGAAGTGAACTCAAATGAAATTCTCATTCAACCGACTACTGGTATGTGCAATTACAGCACTAGTACTTTTAAGCAATCCAACTTACGCACAAGAAAAAAATATTGTTGTGTCATCAACAACCTCAACAGAGCAATCTGGGATTTTTGGCTTTATGTTGCCAATCTTCAAAATGAAAACCGGCATCGATGTGAAGGTTGTTGCGGTTGGCACTGGTCAAACATTAGATATTGGGCGCCGAGGCGATGCTAATGTCGTGTTTGTACATGACAAACCTGCAGAGGAAAAATTTGTAGCTGAGGGTTTCGCCACAAAACGGATTGAAGTAATGTATAACGACTTTGTTTTGATTGGCCCTAAATCTGATCCGGCAAAGATCGGGGGCGGTAAAGATATAAAAGTCGCGTTTCAGAAAATTGCGACTGCTCAAGCGCCATTTGTATCGCGTGGCGACAAGAGTGGCACACATGCTGCGGAGTTGCGCTACTGGAAAGATGCTGGAATCACAGTGGCACCTAGTGCTTGGTATAAAGAAACCGGTTCTGGCATGGGCCCTGCCCTCAATACCGCATCGGCGATGAATGGTTATATTTTGACTGATCGCGCTACTTGGCTTTCATTTAAAAACCGCGGTGATTTAGCCATCCTGGTTCAAGGTGATCCAAAGCTATTTAATCAATATGGCGTGATGCTAGTAAACCCAGCAAAATTTCCTCACGTGAAAAAAGCTGAAGGTCAGGCATTCATTGATTGGATCACTTCGAAAAATGGTCAAGATGTCATTGCAAGTTATCAAATTGGTGGTGAGCAACTATTCTTCCCGAACGCCAAGAAACAATAAACATGAAAAATTCGCAACAGTTATTCAGCACACTTCTCTCAGCCGTATTCATTGGACTTGGAATGCAAACGTCATTAGCGCAATCTAACCCTCCAAAAGTGGAGGCTACTTATGGACAAGGTGCCAAGAGTTTTAAATTGGCAACTGGAAGCCCTGGGGAACTAGGTCTACTGCAACAACTTGGTGAGGCTGTCGACAAAAAGGAAGGCGCCCGTTTGGTGTGGATTAAGGCTGGAAGTGGTGCCTCTCTTAATCTATTGAAAACACAACAGGTTGACATGATCATGGTGCATGCGCCGGAGGGTGTTAATAAAGCAATTGCCGAAGGATGGGCAACTGGTAGAACACTGATTGGCTCTAATGAATTTTATATTGTTGGGCCTAAAGCAGACAGCGCCAAAATTAAATCTGCGAGCAGTGACGCAGATGCTTATGCCAAGATCTCTAAAGCGCAGTCTAACTTTATCTCTCGCGGCGACAAATCAGGGACCCACCAGAAAGAAATGGATATCTGGAAAAAGGCAGGCATTACACCTGAAGGCAATTGGTACATAGTGACCAATGACTTTATGACAGCCTCTCTTAAGCGAGCAAATGTTGAGAAGGCGTATTTCATGACAGATAGCAGCACTTGGGTAGCGGAGAAAAATGTCGCACCCGATCTCCAGATTCTGTATCGCGGCGACCCCTACCTAGTCAACACCTATGATGCTTTAGTGGCTCCCGTTGGCGCCACTGAGAACCGTGATATTGCGGCTAAGTTCATTCAGTTTGTATCCTCGGATGAGGGTCAGGCCATCATTCGTAACTACGGGAAGTCGCAGTACAAAGAAGCACTCTACAATGATGCTGTCTATGCCAAACAATATATTCACTAGGAGAAATTATGGAACTTAAAGTCAAACTCAGCGCACGCAATACTCTTAGCGGTAAAGTGGTTGAACTTAAAATGGGTCAGACTACTTCTCACGTGAAATTAGATATTGGCGCTGGCCACATCGTCACTGCCTCCATTACCAACGAGGCTGTAGACGAACTAAATCTCAAAGTTGGTGATCAGGCTTGGGCAGTAATAAAAGCCTCTGATGTCATGATTGCTAAAGACGCTTAATCTTAAGTTGACATGCAAAAGGCCCGCAGTGCGGGCCTTTTTTCTTTGTCGCTCCAGCATATTGCTGCTGAATTCGTTTTTAATGCTTATTTCTTTGGTGTTACGAAACCAATTGCTGTATCGTCAACGAACTCAACCATCACGTCGTCACCAGCCTTGAATTTCTCAAGACCTAAAACGCTTTGATCTACTTTAACTTTTTGCTTCTCGCCTGATGGCAAAGTAAATGTCACAACCCGAGTTTTTGCATCGATTGTGCTGATCTTTACTGTTGCATAAACAGCATCAGTAGTCTCTTCGAATGGCTTAGCAGAACCTTTGCCAGAGATCACAACAGAATGAACACCTGGTTTAGCATCTTTAAGAGCGGCAACTAAACCGACTGCAATAGCTTGAGCATGCTCAACAACAAACACATCGCCCTTCTTTACTTTATCCAAATCATTTACTTGTTTGGATACATTCATTTGAGCCAAGTTACCGTTAGCATCTTTAAGAACTACGATGCGCTTCTTTACGTCTACCGAATCAACAGTAGCAGTCAAGACAACCGTTTCGGCTGCCAAAGGCAACATTTTTGCTGGTGCTTGAGCAAAAACTGAACTTGCAACAACTAAACCAAGTGAAGCAATTAATGTAGCTAATAAAGATTTCTTCAAGATAACTCCTAGATAAAGGTTTGTGAGGGGCGCCCATCACCTTGGCACCGCCAATTCATTTTAACCATGAAGTGATTTACTTATAGGCCTTAGAGCTAATATTTGCATCTAAGTAGGTGCAATTTGCTACATTTGAGGCTGAATGGTCAATTTCCCCCTATATAGATAGTGGAGAGATAACGCGTGATCCTGATTAAATCCTGGTCGGATGCCGAGCGAGAGGCCTACTCCATTCGAAAACGCGTCTTTATTCAAGAGCAGGGGGTTCCGGAAGAGATGGAGCTTGATGAGTATGACCCCGCCCGCACAACATGTCCTGGCATACCTGAACTCCGAATGCATTGGCGCTGCTCGCTTAGTTACGTTACCTGGGAGCGCTGGAAAAGTTGGAAGAATTGGACGCATGGCAGTATTGCCGATACATCGAAGGCAAGGTATTGGCGGGGAATTACTTCAAGCCTTACTGGAGATCAGCAAATCCCAAGGCCTTACTCAATTCGAATTGCATGCCCAACTATCCGCCATGCTGTTTTATGAGCAATTTGGGTTTATTGCACAAGGGGATATCTACGATGAGGCTGGCATTGCACATCGCGATATGATTCTATACATCTAAAAAGCACCTTACCCCCATGACCCAATCAAGCAACCCCCCTTTCCTCTTTCGCGTTTGTTACTCGGATACCGATGCAGCAGGATTTGTGTATCACGCTCGTTATTTAGAGATCTTTGAAAGAAGCCGCTCTGAATGGCTACAGCAAAGAGGTTTAAGCCCAACAAAATTAGTCAAGGAATTTGGGATTGTTCTTCCAGTTCGAGAAATCATGATGAACTTTCATAGACTGGGGCGCTTAGATGATCTCTTGAGTATTGATCAAATCATCGAGCACCGTGGTCGTACCAAAATTGCGGTGAAACAAACTGCTAAACGTATTGCTGAAGGATTAGAACCAGAGCTGCTTGCTACCGCATTGCTGCATATTGTCTGTGTTGACACCAGCACCCTAAAGCTGAAGGGTCTGCCTGACTGGCTCTTTGCGGCAGATCAATAACATCAATACTGAAGAGACTTCAATGCAAGAAGGCAAGCTACTGACTTTTGTTAAAGAACTCGCAATACTCCTAGAGAGCAAACCAAGCGAAGAGATTGTTTTCTCTAAAGGCAAAAAGCTCTTAAAAAACTTAATTCAGGTTGATGACTGGCTTCCAGAAGAATTTTGCAAACCGCATCCTCAGTACTATCAACAATATTTGCTATATGCAGATCCACTTGATCGATTTTCAGTAGTCAGCTTTGTTTGGGGTCCTGGCCAAAAGACGCCATTACATAACCATACCGTCTGGGGCATGATTGGACAGTTACGAGGGCAAGAGCGTAGCGCGGACTATCACCAACAGACAGATGGCAGCTATAAACCGAATGAGTCATTCCTTTGCAGGCCAGGTCAAGTTGCTACCGTGTCGCCTTCTACACATGACATCCATGTGGTCGAGAATGCCTTGAGTGGCCAAACTTCTATCAGCATTCATGTTTATGGTGGCAATATTGGCCGCATTCAGCGCGCCGTCTTTGACCCGGTTACAGGTTTAGAAAAATTATTCATATCAGGTTATGCAAACTCGGTGACGCCAAATCTTTGGAATGCGGCCTGATAGCTTAAAATAGGAGCTCTTTCTGCAAACACTGCAAGTGTGGCAGCTCACCCCATTGGCCGGGATAGTCGTTTAATTGAATACGGGTCAATATTTATTTGGTCCCTATGTTATTTACAGATCTTGATTTATCAGAGTCGATTCTTCGTGCTATTAATGAAGAAGGCTACACCAGCCATACCCCCATTCAAGAAAAGTCTATTCCCGCTGTATTAAAAGGCGGAGATTTACTTGCCGCCGCACAAACTGGTACCGGTAAAACCGCTGGCTTTACCCTACCGATTCTTCAACGCTTAAGCAGCACAGCCAAAGCGGGCGGCAAACGTCAGTTGCGCGTACTGATTTTGACCCCTACCCGTGAGTTAGCTGCTCAAGTTCAAGAATCCGTTGTGACCTACGGGAAATACACTGACCTTAAATCTACCGTGATTTTTGGTGATGTCGGCGCCAACCAACAAATTAAAGCAATTGCTGCTGGTTTAGATATTTTTGGTGGCAACACCAGGTCGCCTGCTCGATTTAATGTCGCAGAACTGCGTCTCACTTGCCAATATTGAAATCCTCGTCCTAGACGAAGCCGATCACATGTTGAATATGGGCTTCTTACGCGACATTAAAAAAATATTAGCGGCACTACCAAAGCAACGCCAGAATTTACTTTTTTCAGCCACCTTCTCTACCGAGATCAGAGCTTTGGCCGATGGCTTACTGAATTCACCAGCATTGATAGAGGTGGCACGTAGCAATAGTGCGAATGAGGCGATTGCTCAACTCATTCACCCGGTAGACAGAAATCAAAAGCATCCTTTATTGACACATCTAATTAAAACTAATCAGTGGCAGCAGGTGCTAGTCTTTACTCGCACCAAACATGGTGCCAATAAATTAGTGACCCAGCTGGAAAAAGATGGCATTACTGCGATGGCGATTCATGGCAATAAAAGTCAGAGTGCGCGTACCAAGGCTTTTGCAGAATTTAAAGATGGAAAGATCACCGTACTGGTTGCTATCGATATTGCAGCGCGTGGCATCGATATCGATCAACTCCCCCGCGTCGTGAACTACGACTTGCCAAACGTATCTGAGGATTATGTGCACCGTATCGGTAGAACCGGTAGAGCTGGCTCAAATGGTGTTGCAGTGTCTTTGGTTTGCGTTGATGAACATCAAATGCTCCGAGATATTGAAAAACTCATCAAGCAAAAACTGCCGCAAGAAGTGATTGCTGGATTTGAACCAGATCCAAATGCTGTGACACAACCGATTCAATTGTGCAGCCAGCAACACCAACAATCTCGCAAGCCTAGACCAGGTAATGCTGGTAGTGGCAATGGCGGAGGCAAGCCGGCTGCCAAGCGTGGTAGCCCGCCGAAGCGAAGTTTTGGTAGATAAGCTGATTCAATCTAAAATACGTTAATAAATACAATCTAAAAAAGCAAATGAAAATCAATCGCCGTAAGTTTTTAGGAACAATCGCTGCCTTAGGCGCTAGCGCATATCTCACAGGATGCTCATCAGCACAAACTGATCAGACGAGCAAAATTGCAACCCGCAAAAAGTGCTAATGCCCAAAGACAAAGCGCCTCGTATTGTTGTTGCTGGTGGCGGTTGGGGCGGAACCGTTACCGCCAAATACCTGCGCAAGATGTCTCCGCAGGCTGAGGTTGTATTGCTAGAACGTAATCCCGTGTTTTTCTCTTGCCCAATCAGCAATAAGTGGTTGGTCGATATGGTCGATACCAATTTCTTAATCCAAGACTATTTGCAAGTTTCCCAAAAGTACGGCTATCAATTTATTCAATGTGAAATCCTAAATATAGATCGCGAGTCTAGAAATGTAGTGACAAGCCAAGGCTCCATTGAGTATGACTACCTTGTGATTGCACCAGGCATTCGCTATAACTACGAGGCTTGGTTTGATGATGACCGTGAAGCAGCAAGCGCTACTAAAGCACGCTTTCCAGCAGCTTACATTCCCAACGGCGAGCACTTTAACTTAAAGCGAGCATTGCATAGTTTTAAGGGTGGCGACTGGGTAATGACACTTCCCTCTCCTCCACAGCGTTGCCCACCTTCCCCATATGAGCGGGCCTGCATGATCGCCTGGTATTTCAAGACCAATAAGATCAAGGCAAAAGTGACCATCCTAGATCACAAGGATGATGTCCGCCCCATCGGGCCTGGCTTTAAGCAAGCTTTTAGAAGGCTATATAAAGACTACATCGAGTATGCGCCTAATGCTCATATTCAAAAAGTAGACCCATTTAATAAGCGCATTCAAACTGCTGCTGGAGATATGAAGTTTGATCATGCCATTTTGATGGCACCTCATCAGACTGGCGACTTGGTTTGGAAAGCGGGAGGTATTGGCACAAATTCTCAAGGCAAGGCTACCGGTTGGGCAGATGTTGACAATAAAATGCTCACACTGAAGAAGGATGATCGCGTCTATGTCATTGGCGATGCGGTAGGCATTGTTTCCCCACAATTTCTCTTCTATCCAAAGAGTGGGCACATTGCCAACCGCCATGGAAAGATTGTCGCGGCTTACATTAGCGAGCGCTTAGCCGATCGAGATCCCAAAGTTAGTTTGCCTGACAATCTTTGCTACATGATGGTTAATGGCAGCCCTAGAGAAGCAATTAATGTCCAATTTGATTACAAAATTAATGCGCAGGGCATTATTGAGCAAACGCAAATTGACTTCAATCAACGTACGCCTGAGTTCGTTACAGAGAATTTCAAATGGGCCGGCCTGATGTTTGATGATATGTTTGGTTAATTCCATTAAAGCGCCTGATGACAAATACAAAAACTCAAGAACCCCGCTTAACCTCCTTATCCCATGGTGGCGGTTGTGGCTGCAAGATTGCGCCAGGCGTTCTTTCAGAAATCCTGAAAAATGTTCCGCAGTTACCTTTTCCAAAAGAACTCTTGATTGGCATTGAAACCTCTGATGATGCCGCCGTGTATCAAATAAACGAGTCTCAGGCGATTGTTGCGACAACCGATTTCTTCATGCCAATCGTGGATGATCCATTTGACTTTGGCAAGATCGCCGCTACCAACGCTATTAGCGATATTTATGCAATGGGGGGCACCTCGCTATTTGCATTAGCACTTGTCGGCATGCCAATTAAAGTGCTTTCAAATACCACGATTGCACGCATTCTTGAAGGCGGCGCTGAAGCTTGTAGATCAGCCGGCATTCCAATTGCGGGTGGACATACGATTGATTCTGTTGAGCCTATCTATGGCTTAGTTGCCATCGGCATTGTTGATCCTAAGCGCGTAAAGAGCAATGCGGCCGCTCAGACTGGAGATGTCTTAATTCTGGGCAAACAACTGGGCGTCGGCATCTTATCCGCAGCCCTTAAAAAAGATCTTCTGGATAACGCAGGCTACCAAGAGATGATTACCAACATGACCAAGTTAAATTCTGCAGGCCCTGATCTTGCAAAGCTACCTGGTGTACATGCACTAACTGACGTTACTGGTTTTGGTCTTGCCGGCCACACTCTAGAATTGGCTCGAGGCTCTAAGCTCACGGCTCAAATTCAATGGAGTCAAGTTCCCCTGCTTTCTAATGTTCAGAGCCTGGCTGATCAAGGCGTCATCACTGGCGCATCAGATCGTAACTGGCAAAGCTATGGAGCACAGGTTTGTTTACCGGAGCAATTTAGCCCTGCACAGCAAGCGCTTCTAACGGACCCCCAAACTAGCGGCGGCCTGCTAGTGTCTTGCAGCCCAGATACCGTGAATGCTGTTTTAGAAATCTTTCAACAGCATCACTTCGCTAGTGCCTGCGTCATTGGGCAAATGACCAACAAACTAAACCAGCATTTAGAAGCTTTACTTTAATCTGTCTTTAGATTAAAGACGCTTGAGAAATCAAGCTGACCATTTCCTGCCTTGCTGTGCGCTTCGTACAGCTTGCGGGATAACTCTTCCAATGGAACGCTAGCGTCTAGATCGCCAGCATTTTCGGTGGCCAAGCTCAAGTCTTTTAACATCAGATCCACACCAAAACCCCCTGCATAATCTTTTGAGGATGGGACGTTTTCATCACCCCAGGGCATGGGTTGTAAAGTTCTAAAGCCCAATTTCGACAAGAGCTCTTAGACATGATGTCGGAAAGCACCTTGGAATCCATGCCATTTGCAATACCTCACTTGTCTCCAGCATCTGAATACCGAGCAACATATTGTTGCAGACCTTAACGGTTTGCCCGCTCCCACTTGCCCCAGCATGAAAGATATTCTTACCCATCTTTTCCAATAGTGGCCAAGCGCACTCAAGAGCTGAAGCATCACCGCCGACCATAAAGGTTAAGATCCCCGCCTGAGCACCTGCAGTTCCACCAGAGACTGGGGCATCAATCATGGCAAAGCCCTTGGCTTTTGCGGCAGCGGCCACAACTTGAGATACCTTCGGCGAAATCGTAGAGCAGTCAATAAGCAAGGCTTTCGGATTGGCCGTGGCAAGTAAGCCAGCTTCACCCAAAATACAAAGCCTCGACATGGCGTGAGGCTGGAAGCATGCTAATAATGGCATCCGCATCCTTGTCAGCCTCTGATGCACTCTGCACAGGAATACCGCCACCAGCCTTAAAAGCTTCAAGCTGGGTCTGCGCCAAATCAAATCCTTGAACTTGATGCCCCGCTTGAATTAAATTGAGAGCCATTGGCAGACCCATATTGCCCAAACCTAAAATGCAACTTTCATATACGCCTCGTATGAGATAGTGAAGCTCTAAGATCTCACTATAGCTTGCTTATAAACTAGTCCAATAAATTACCAGGAGATGGCATGACTACCAAAGTGATTGGCCTAATTCAGTTAAATGATCCGGAGGAATTTGAGGAGTATCGGTCTCAAGTGGGAAATACGGTAGCCCTCTATCAAGGGAAAATTACGTCGCGCAGATCGCTCAATACATTCTTCTGGAATGAATTAAATTGTGATTCCTTTAGCGCATTTGTTGAGTTGGAGTTTCCCGATCAGGAGCATTCTCACTCTTGGTCTAGTAGCCCAGAGTACCAAAGCTTGCTAGCCATTCGGAGCAAAGCCATGAAGCTCGCTTTGTTTTCTGTCAGCGTATAAAAATAAAGCCCAGCCCCTTTTGGAGGCCAGGCTGAATTCAATTCAGGGTAAGAAGAATTACTTCTTAGCTTCCATCGCCTCTTTAGTGGCTGTAATTTCTTTACGACGCTCTTTACATGCACCAGCAATTTCTTGTAAAGCTTTACGAGCACGCGCAGCAGATGCCTTAACGCCCTTTTCAATAAACTTTTCGTTTTCCGCTTTGTAAGTTTCGAAAGCAGCCAACAATGTATCGTGTTGTGACATCTTGTCTCCTATATGTCTAATCAAAGTGTGAGTACTGAGCTCGGAATCAGTATATCCCTAGAAAATCCAGAGGAATTCGGGGTTGATATCATGGATAACTCTTATATTCCGCAAATCCTCTAAATTAGGGAAAACTACTAAAAAACCAATGGAGACAAACGTGAGAATCAGAAATATCCTTGTTTTATTGGCTGGCGCACTGCTTAGCCTGCAATCCTTTGCTCAGGCCAGCAATTGGCCAATCCCCAACAAGCCCATTACCTTTATTAATCCATTTCCACCCGGTGGCACTGTGGATGCTTTTGGGCGCCCCCCTGGCGAAGCAGATTTCCACGCAAATGGGCACTTCCATCATTGTCGAGAACAAAGGTGGCGCTGGCGGAACTGTTGGTGCAGCAGCGGCCGCAAAAATGGCTCCGGATGGCTACGCTTGGCTTCTTGGCGCAGTGCACCACTCTATTGCCCCAAGCATGTACACCAACCTGTCCTATGACATCGTCAAAGATTTTGAGCCGGTTGCCATCATTGGCAGCGTACCCCATGTCATCGTTGTCAATCCAACCAAATTTCCGAAAAATGATCTGAAATCAATTATTGATGAAATTCGTAAGCACCCAGGAAAGTACAACTACGCATCAACCGGTAACGGCACATCCCAGCATTTAACCGGCGAATTATTCAAGATGCAAAACAAGCTGTTCATCACCCACATCCCCTATCGCGGTACCGGCCCAGCCCTACAAGATTTGGTAGCCGGTCAAGTGGATATGATGTTTGACACACTAGCAGGCGCAGCTCCATTTATTAAAAATGGTCAGTTGATTGCCGTTGCTGTAGCAACACAAAAAAGAGTAGACGCTTTCCCCAACGTTCCAACCGCTCAAGAACTTGGCATCAAGGACTTTGTAGTTTATAGCTGGTATGCAATGTGGGCGATCAAGGGAACGCCAAAAGATATCGTCGACAAGATGAGTGCGGAAGTGCAGACTGCCCTTGCCTCACCGGAGATCAAAGAGCGCTGGGCAGGCATGGGTGCTACCGCTCCAAAAATGAGCCGTCCAGAATTGACCAACTATATCAACCAAGAGATTGTTCGCTGGGCTGAAGTAGTAAAAAAATCCAACGCTAAATTAGATTAATGCATAACCACAAAAATAAAGAAGAAATTGATGTCGATTAAAAAAACAAGATTACGCTTTTGTTAGAAACAAACTCCTCAAAAACGAGGAGATTGCCTTATTGGATGTACGTGAGGAAGACCCACATGCACAGGAGCACCCTTTATTTGCAGCCAATTTTCCACTGTCTCGCATTGAGGTCGATGCACTTAGCAAACTCCCCCGAAAAGATGTACCGATTGTCACTTTAGATGATGGTCAAGGAGATGCGCAACTGGCGACAAAAAACTTTCTACGCTCGGCTATGTTGATGTTGCTGTATTTGACGGTGGTGTTAAGGCTTGAATAGCTGCTGGCGGTAAAGTATTTAAAGATGTAAACGTACCGAGCAAATCTTTTGGTGAGCTTGTGGAATCCAAAAGACATACACCCTCCTTATCCGCGCAAGAAGTAAAGAAATTGATTGATGACAAGAAAGATGTAGTGGTAGTGGATGTCCGTCGCTTTGATGAATATCAAACCATGAGCATCCCTACTGGTATCAGCGTCCCTGGCGCTGAGTTAGTCTTACGCGTTCCTGAGTTAGCACCAAACCCAAAGACCAAGATCATTGTGAACTGCACAGGACGGACTCGAAGCATCATCGGCACCCAATCCCTGATTAATGCAGGCATCCCAAATGAAGCGAATGCATTACGTAATGGCACAATTGGTTGGACCTTGGCTGGTCAAGAACTGGATAAGGGACAAAGTCGTAAATTTAAGGAAGTGAGCGAAGGCACCGCGATGGTTGCCGCTGACCGTGCGCGTAGCGTTGCTGATCAAGCCGGGGTTAAACGAGTAAAGCTTGCTGATATCGAGCAATGGAAATCCCAAGTTGGGCGAACAACCTATTTCTTTGATACTAGAACGCCCGAGGAATATGAGGTCGGGCACCTTCCTGGATTTCGTTCTACCCCTGGCGGCCAGTTGGTATAAGAAATAGAAATGGTCGCCCCTGTTCGTGGTGCCCGCATTGTTTTGTCAGACCCCAGTGGAGTTAGAGCCAATATGCCCGCCTCATGGCTTGCTCAGATGGCTTGGGATGTCTACGTTATCGATGGCATCAATACATCAGATCTCACTGAAAAAGGTGCTTGGACCCCCTCTCTTCCACCGGTGCCCAAGATTAAAACTGTGGATGCCAAGACAGCAGCAGGATGGCTCCAGGATGACAAGGACACCGTCTGTGTAGACCTCAGTACGCATGCCAATTATGTGAAGGGACATATTCCAGGTAGTTGGTTTGCACTTCGCTCCCAATTCTCTAAAGCTTTAGAGCAGTTGCCCAAAGCCAATCGCTACGTGCTCACTAGCACCACTGGTGAGCTTGCCGTATTTGCCGCCCCAGAAATACAAGCACTAACAAAATCAGAGGTGCTGGTATTGTCTGGTGGAAATAAATTTTGGATTGCTGCCGGCCTCGATATTGAAAAAGGTCCGACTCATTTAGCCTCTCCGCCATTAGATCGTTACAAACGACCCTATGAAGGAACCAGCGTAGATCCAGCAGCAATGCAGGCTTATCTAGATTGGGAATTTGGTTTGGTTGAGCAACTGGGGAAGGATGGCACTCATCACTTCTGGGTGCTTTAATCCAAAATGGTAGCGTCACTTTGGCGCTACCAACTGTTGATATTTATGCTTAAACCAATCACTCTCTTCATACTGTCTTTAGCACTCTCAGCCTGCGGAAGAGAAACCTATATCACCTGGTCATGCATAGATGGCTCTGGATCAAAATCTGCCATGGTGCTCAAAAAAGCGCAGATGCAATTTCAGGATCGGCAATACGATTACTGTGGAAGCTTGGGCCCCGTAAGTTACTTTGATTTAAAGTGCCTCGCCCAGATTAAAGACTCGCACTACAGCTTTACCCATGACTCGGGAAAACTCCTCAGCAGCGCAAACGAGTTTCAGTGCAATGCCCTCTAAAGAACAAAACCCACTCAATCCAAAAAAATTACTGCTCACCAAATGGACGGCAGTTAAGCCCATTCAGAAGCGAAAACATTTTTTGGTGAGCAAGGTCATTTTTCCAGAACCCCCTGAGAGTGCAATTGAATTTATTGAGATCGAAGCAGTATTTGATAAGGAGATAAAGCTTATCACCTGGCGTGAGCTTAAGGATTCCAGTGTCTGGCTTCAGGGTTGGGCATAAAAAACCACCCATCTTGGATGGTTTTTTACGACTTACCTTGCATGAAAATTGATTACTTAGATTTCTTCTTTGAATCCGAAGTTTTTCTATATTCCTCAATATTTTTCTCAGCAGCATCTGCAACTTGATTCACAATTTTTCGACCTTCTTTAAACATCTTTTGCCCTGCAGTCGACATCTCATGAACTACCTTAGATAATTTATCTGCATGGCCTGGAATTTTGTCTTCAACATCTTCAAGCCAGCTCACCAAAGAATTGCGTACTTTTTCCAGATGTTTTTCAGTGCTGTCAGCTGCATCTTCGCCAATATCCCTTAAAACGGACTTCACTTTCTTTTGATATACGGTTGCACGCTTTGCAGCTTCATTTGTTGCAGATTCTTGTAACTCTTTAAGTTTGGTAAGATCATTTTTAGCTGCAGACTTGGCGCTCTCCATTGCATTTTTCATGCCCCACTGAATTTCCTCAAGATGGTGCGCGCTCAGATCTTTAGCTGCATCTAGCAACTTATGGGAATACGCAAACAACTCTTTTGCCTTTTCTTGTTGCCAAGCTTGTATATCTTTTTTATCCATTACCACTCTCTTTCAGGTGCATTAAGGGTTTAAGAAACTGCTAAAGCTATCCTTCCACTCTATACCGAAAACGAAGACTTGCCAATTCCCGGCTTTATAAGCATTAAAATTAGGGCATGAGCGAACGAAAAAACCCATACGAGATTATTGGTGGCGCAACGAAGGTTGAGGAATTAGTCGACCGTTTCTATGATTTGATGGCGCTAGAAGAGTCCTTCGCAGAATTGCGGGCTATGCATTCTGAAGATCTCACAAACTCAAGAGATAAGCTCAAGCTTTTTTATCGGGATGGCTGGGAGGTCCGGATATCTACTCCCCAAAATATGGTCACCCAATGCTGCGAACCAGACATCTACCTTTTAAGATTGGCCTTAAGGAGCGCAATCAATGGTTGGCTTGCATGTATCGAGCAATGGAAGATTGCGGCATTGATGGTCAGATCGGCGCCCAACTAGAAGAGTCTTTCTTTAATACTGCTGACTGGATGAGAAATCAGGAAAACTAATCCAACTTAGCTCCAGCCTGTTTTACTGCCTTAGTCCAACGAGGCATTTCACCTGCCAGAAACTTCGTAAATTGATCCGCATTCAGATAAGCTGGGTCTGCGCCCTGCTCCAGCATTCTTCTTTGAACCTCAGGAGAATCCAAGGTTTCCTTAAAGGCCTGACTAACAATAAATTAAAGTTGCAGGAGTCTATAAGGCACTTGCACAGGCAAAACCACTAGCCCAGGCCCACTGGAAATTATGACCTCCAAGATGTCCCGTCACATCAACGCACTCGCCAATGAAATACAGGCCGGGATGATTCCGAGCCATCATCGTTTGGCCATCAAGTTCTTTGGTATCAACCCCACCCAACATTACCTCGGCCTTTTTCCAACCCAGCGTTCCCGCAGGTTTTACTGACCAATTAGTAATAAGCTCTTTGAGGGCTTGACGATCTTTTTTAGAAACTTCAGCCCACTTTTTACCCAAGAGATTTTTCTGATCTGCGAATGCTTTTGCCAAGCGTAGTGGCATCACTGAGGCTAAGATATTTTCAGTGAGTTTGAGACGATTATCTTCGTTATCAAATAACTCATCGCAGGTGAAACGCCCATTAGCTTCGACTGCACCCAACCAATCAATATGTATTGCCTCGCCCTCAGTCCAATAGCTACTTGCCTGCAAGACTGCAGGCCCTGAAAGGCCTTTATGCGTTAGAAGTAAATCCTCGTTAAAGCGACAGGCACCATAACGATGACCCTTTGATCCAGAGGCAATACGTACTGGCAAGCTGAGGCCCGATAACTCAATCAGATTATCGAACTCACCAGAAGTAAATGACAGCGGCACCAATGCAGGTCGCGGATCAACCATCTTCAATCCAAATTGCTTGGCAATGTCTAGGGAATAAGCCGTTGCACCAATTGCGGGAACCGGCAAGCCACCAGTCGCCATCACGATAGACTTTGAACGCTCAGTACTAGCATTAGCCTTGACAATCCATGCGCCGCCTTCATTGGATACAGACTCCACAATAACCGGATGACGAACATCAACACGTCCTTTTGCGCACTCCCCCAGCAACATCTCGATGATCTGCATAGCAGAGTCATCACAAAATAGCTGCCCCTGATGTTTCTCGTGATAAGCAATGCGATAGGACTGGACTAGCTTGATGAACTCTTTTGCGGGATACCGAGCTAAGGCGCTTTTTACAAAGTTCGGATTTAAATAGAGGAAATTGGTTGGGCTGCTGTGTAGATTAGTGAAGTTACATCGACCTCCGCCACTAATGCGAATCTTTTCGCATAGGACATCGGCATGGTTTAGCGCCAATACTTTTTTATCCAACTGACCAGCAACGCCGACACAAAATAATCCAGCCGCACCACCACCGATTACGATGGCATCCTAAGATTTAGTCATGACTTACTTAAAGCGCTCAATGACTTCGGACGGAAGCTTAAGTTTTTGCATATGCGAACGGGTGTAGGCTTGGCGAAAATTCTTGGTCATCGAGATCATGACGGATGCAGTCCAAGCAAAGGCAAACATCCCCGAGAGGGCAATGATGATCGCTAGCATCTTCCAGCCACTTGGCAGAAGATCATCCATGAAGCCCATTGCAGTGTAAGTGCTGCCACTAAACAATATGCTCTCACCTAAGTTCGGCAAGAGATTAAATGCTCTTAGTGCAATTCCCCAAAGAATAATCTCAAAGATATGGATCAAAAATAAATACAGCACGCTGACATAAAACACAAAAGCCACCGAAGAATATTTATGCTCCGAGAGATATAGAAATGACTTCACCTCATAGCGCTTTGCGATTTGGAGCAAAGAAAATCCATGCACAAACATCACAACTAGAAGCATCGCAATGCCAAACAAATAGGCCGGCAGATCCAGTTCGGAAGTTAAGGTTGCGGTATTGGAGATAGTCATAGTGTCTGGCTGCCTATTTTACAGTTCTCGTGTGCATTTAAGCCAACTGATACCTACCTCGAATTACCGTCCAAACCTCTTGGGTGGTCTCAACAAAGTGAATTAAATCCAAATCCGCTTGCTCTATCACCCCATGCTCAAGCATTTGCTTAAAGCTGATAACCTCATGCCAGAACGCTTTTCCAACCAAGATGATTGGAAAGCGCTCCACCTTTTTGGTTTGCATCAAAGTTAAAACCTCAAACAACTCATCAAAAGAGCCAAAGCCTCCTGGATAGGCAACAATCGCTCTCGCCCTAAGCATGAAATGCATTTTGCGAATAGCAAAATAATGGAAGCGAAAACTTAATCCCGGGGTGAGATAGGGGTTGGGATGCTGCTCTCTCGGTAAACTGATATTAAAACCAATGGTTTGATCCCCAGCCTCAAAAGCACCACGATTTGCAGCCTCCATAATTCCGGGGTCACCGCCGGTAGCAATATGTAATTTATTTCTATCTTCAGATTGGGTGGCGTTATAGCCTGCAACGATTGCTCCGAATTCTCTTGCAGAATCGTAGTACTTGCAGTGAAGCAATGCTTGTTTAGCTTCAGCTATAGCTTCGGGTGTTTTTGCATTCCTATCTAACTCTTGCGCTTTTTCAGAGCTCACAAAGCGAGTGGATCCAAAGACAGTAATCGTGTGCTCAATGCCGCGCTCATGCAAGAGTATTTCTGGCTTCAATAACTCTAACTGAAATCGCAGACCTAAAGTTTCACGGCGAGCTAAAAAGGCTTGATCATCAAAAGCAAAACGATAGGAGTCTTCGGAAGTATCTTCCACTATTTGGCTTTTTTGTAGATTCAGAAAATCAGTAATCGTTTGGGAGTTGTTTACAGGGAGTCCGAGACTCATATTTACACCTTTATTCCAAGCATTAAGAATGGTCCACCTTGAATTCTGATTATTATCACTGAGCCAATGAGACTGAGGAAGATGGCCTCTAAATCAGTATTACTACCTAGAATAGCGCATTAATTAGGCATCTAGGGCTTATTCGGATTTACCGCCAGTGCTTCAGGAGTTAATATTGCAGCAGAATATCAACCAAACCGAAGGAAAAGCAATGAGCAATCGTTCAATCATCATCATGGTACTAGTATTAGTTGGTGCCACAGCCTATTTACTCCTCAAAGGCGACGGCGACATTGATATGGGTGGCGAGAAGCATGGTGCTGAAGCAGCACACATGAAAGAAGCTAAGAAAGATGCTCCAGCAGCTGACGCTAAGAAGTAATCTCTTCTCGAGAAAAATCAGCCGCGATTCGCCGCGGTTTTTTATAGCTTTTTTATTCACCCTTTTCATTAAAATGAATAAACTCGACCCTTCATTACTCAGATCCGTTGCCCCAACAGGCAGCTTGCGAGTGGATATCAATTTAGGCAATCCGCTTTTGGCTAGTTTGGATGGAGATACCCCCAAAGGAATTTCGGTTGACATAGCAAATCATATTGCACGCAAGTTACAGCTTCCAATTACTTTTACCTGCTACCAAATGGCGTGCGCTACAGTTGATTCTATTAAAGCGGGAGATGTGGATTTAGTATTTGTGGCGATTGATCCCGTTCGTGGAGCTGATATCAGTTACACCCCTGCATATATTCAGATTGAAGGCGCCTATATGGTTAAGGAGTCTTCGCCACTGATCAAGAATGAAGATGTAGATGTAGTCGGCAATGAGATAGTTGTTGGTAAAGGCAGCGCTTACGATCTTTACCTCACCCGTGAACTCAAACAAGCTAGCCTGCTACGTTCAGCAAACTCCCAAGCAGTAGTAGATGACTTTATGTCTGGGTTTGGAAACGTTGCTGCCGGAGTGAAGCAGCAATTAGAAAGTGATGCACAGCGTTATGAAGGTTTGCACATGCTGCCCAATAGATTCATGGTGATCAATCAGGCCATTGGTACACCTAAGGCACGGATCAATTTTGAAAAAATAACTGCCTATCTCAGTAGCGTGATTCAAGAACTAAAAACCTCTGGGTTTATTGCCGATGCGATGCTTCGCCACAAGGTTCAAGGCGCTAAAGTGGCTGATTGAGTATCAACAAGTGTAGGTATGCAAGCGCTCTGGAATAATGACATTCTTCCACTCAAGTTCTTCCCGGATTGATTGAGCCAAGACGGCAGAAGCCTCAGGCTCTCCATGAACCACAAATACGGATTGTGGCGCAGATTTAAAATTCCGCAACCAATCCAACAGACCAGCCTGATCCGCATGAGCAGATAAGCCGCCGATCGTATGAATAGAAGCGCGAACCGCAACCTCTTCACCGAAGAGGCGTACTTTAGTTGCCTCATCTACCAAGCGACGGCCTAAGCTGCCATAGGCCTGAAACCCAGTAATCACAATTGCATTTTGTGCACGCGGCAAATTATTCTGTAGATGATGAACAATGCGACCTGCATCGCACATACCGCTCGCTGAAATAATAATCGCCCCACCCTTGATTTTATTTAAGTCCTTAGACTCTTCCACATCTGCTATGAACCTCAGATCCACTGCGCCCGGGTTCTTTTTAAACCACTCAAAAGTTGACTGTGACTCTTTATCTAACTGCGAAAAGAAATGCTGAGCTAAATGAGTGGCGGCAGTTGCCATTGGAGAGTCGACCCAAATACTGAGGTGAGGCAATAAATTGCGCTTCACCAAATCAATCAATAGAAATAAAATTTCTTGTGTGCGACCTACAGCAAATGCAGGGATCACAATATTGCCGCGCGCACTCAAGGTGCTGGTTACCACGTCAATTAATTCAGACTCGGTATCCGCCAAAGTCTTATGCAATCGATCACCATAGGTTGACTCCACTACCACCACGTCGGCTTGATTAATTTTGGCGGGATCAGGCATCAATAGCTTGCCCTTCATGCCAATATCCCCAGAAAATACACAGCGCTTTTTCTTGGCATGGTCTTCGGTAACATCGATGACGGCAATTGCCGATCCCAGAATATGGCCTGCATTCTGAAACTCGAGATTAATCCCCTGGGCAAGCTCTGCAACTTTTCCATAAGGAAGTATTTCGCATTGCCCAAGAGCAAGCTCCGCCTCCTCCATGGAATACAAAGCCACGGGAAGCTCGCCACGCCACTTGCCCGCCTTTTGTCTACGGCTCTGCCCGCTCTACATCGGAGCGCTGCAAATGCGCACTATCGGGAAGTATAATTTTTAATAGTTCAAATGTCGCATCAGTGCAATAGATGAGCCCGGAAAAACCTTGAGCACACAGCCTGGGCAATAAACCACTATGGTCAATATGCGCATGCGTTAGTGCGACAAAATCTATTTCCTTGGGTGAAAACAGCAAAGGCTCGAGATTCTTTGCAGTGGCCTCGCGCCCACCCTGAAACATCCCAAAATCCACCATGAATCGGACTTCACGCCCACCCACAGTGGCCTGAACAGAATGCCTCGAACCAGTAACCTCACCTGCCGCACCAAGAAATTGTATTTTCATGGTTAAAGCATACTCCCGATAAAATCGATTGTTAAGGCACTCATTAGAGCGATACTATTCAAATGAATCCTCCTGCCGAACTGAGATCTCTAGAATTAATTACTCGCCTTAAGCGAACACCCTCAGAACACAAGGGGAATGCTGGCAAGGTGCTACTGATTGGTGGTGCGCCTGGTATGGCTGGCGCCCTGATGCTATCCGGTAGCGCCGCGCTTCACTTAGGATCTGGCTGGACTATTTTGGAGATGCTTGATCCGACAGCTGCTCACGCCATGCCAGAACAGGCTGAGCTGATGGTTCGCTTAGCCAGCTTTAATGCCCAAGAACAATTAGAGGCTACGGCACCTGATGTAATTGCGATTGGACCAGGCTTGGGTTTTTCTGCGTTAGCTCGGGATTGGCTGATAGCCTCTTTGCGCTACCCAAAAGCCCCTTTAGTCATCGATGCCGATGCACTCAATCTCATTGCTAATACTCCTGAATATTTGGCTCTTCTGAAAGAGCGTAATCAGACCTTTCCAAACATGAGTATTTTGACCCCACATCCTGGTGAAGCCGCACATCTTTTAAATAGGACGGCTTCGGATGTCCAGGCGAACCGCCTGGGCGCCCTATCTGACTTAGTGAAACTAACTAAGTCCATTGTGGTTCTCAAAGGTCAACATACGATGATTGCCTCCCCCACTCATTTAGCAGTGCAATGCACAGAAGGCAATCCCGGCATGGCCGTTGGTGGAATGGGCGATGTGTTAACCGGCACTATTGCGGCGATTGCTGCCCAAGGACTACAGCACAATCTCAATCTGTGGGAGGCTGCCTGCATTGGAGTTCAGCTACATGCATCAGCAGCGGATAGTTTGGTGGCTAAGCAAATTGGTCCGATTGGACTTACTCCCTCAGAGGTCATTTTGGAGATGCGGAGTCTTCTGAATAAGCTGTTATAAAACAGCATGCAATCAGCTAGCGGAATTCTCCAACATCGTCGTTATGTGTACGGCCTCTTTATGGCCGGCTTGGGCTTAGTCCTGTTTTCCGGGAAAGCCATTCTGATTAAACTTGCATTTAGCTATGGCGCAAATACCGAGACATTAATTGCCTTGCGGATGTTGATGGCCCTCCCTCTCTTCTGGGGAATCTATTGGTGGCAAGCACGCAGGCAGACCATGAGCCCGCTCACTTGGCAAGATCAGATAAAGATATTTACCCTCGGATTTATGGGCTACTTTCTTTCCAGCTATCTAGACTTTCTAGGGTTGCAATATATTTCTGTTGGGTTGGAGCGAATTGTTCTTTATCTCACCCCAACTATCGTCCTATTGATTTCTTATTTTGTATTAAATAAATCCATTAGTCGCTTGCAATGGTATGCGCTTGTTGTTGGATATCTTGGCGTAATTGTGGTGTTCATTCAGGATGCCAGCTCAACTGGTTCTTTGGCCGTGCTCGGCATGCTCTTGGTTTTTGCCAGCGCATGCTCATATGCAATTTACATGATTGGTTCTGGAGAAATGGTAAAACGCGTAGGTAGTGTGCGCTTAGTGGTCTACGCCAGTTCCGCATCCGCACTTCTGAGCGTCATTCAAATTCTGATTTACGATCCCGCAGCTGTATTTGTACAGGTGCATCAGATCTATTGGCTTAGCCTTCTCAATGCCAGTCTGTGCACTGTCATTCCGATGCTGTTAATCATGATTGCCATCAATCGCATCGGCTCATCCCTTGTTGCACAAGCCGGAATACTAGGACCCGTCTCAACATTATTTATGGGTTGGATTGTGCTGTCCGAACCGATTACCTGGATTCAGGTAGGCGGGATGAGTTTGGTGATGGGGACAATGTGGTTGCTAGTGCGCAACAATGCACCAGACAAGCAAAAGGGGTTGAATTCCACAAAGCCCTTAGACCTTGAGAGATCCGACCCCCTAACTTAATTACTACGAATTTATTGCTGAGGAGCTTGGGCTGCCGTAGGCTCTTGTGCAGCTTTAGCTTTTTTCTTTGATTTTTTCTTGGCCTTCTTCTCTGCTTTTTTATCTTTCTTAGACTTCTTCGCCGACTTCTTTGCAGCCTTCTCTAGCTGAGCAGCAGGTGCAGGAGTGGCAGGTACTGCCGCTGGAGCTGGTGCTGGATCAGCCGCCATTACAGTTAGCGGTGATAAACCAATAGAGGCGGAAATGAGTGTGGCCAAAGTGAGCTTTGCAAAACGAGTATTCATTTGAGACTCCATAAGGTTTGTGGATAATTTGATAATACTCATTTATTTGCTATTAATGCTTTATTTAACTAAGGCGTCCGCATGAACTCTTTTCCCGCTGATATCTATACAGAGCCTCAAGGATACTCAATCAATACCCTAGAAAACCTAGGCCCCCTTACCCGCCTTGCCGGGATTTGGGAAGGCCAACGGGGTTTAGACATCAAACCCAAAGCCGAAGGCCCAAAGGAACAGGTTTATACCGAATGCATTGAGATGCAGCCAATTGACCCACAAACCAATGGGCCACAGTTGTTTTATGGCTTGCGCTATCACCTCCACGTCACCAAACTAGATCAAGTGAAAACCTATCACGATCAAGTTGGCTATTGGCTTTGGGAGCCTGCGACTGGGTCCATTGTTCACACCCTCACAATTCCTCGAGGCATGGTCACGATGGCAACAGGAAAAGCTTCTGCCAATACAACCCAGTTTGAATGCATTGCCAAAATTGATGACCCAACTGCCGGGATCTTTTCAAGCCCATTCTTAGACTACGCATTTAAAACCATTGAGTACCGCATCATGGTGACCATATTGGATGATGGCACTTGGTCTTACGAGCAAGACACAGTGATGATGATCAAAGGCCAGGATGAGCCCTTTCATCATCTAGACACGAATGTACTCACCAAGGTCGGTGAAGCCACCCCCAACCCTTTGGCACTAGAGGCAATGAAAAAGCCGTCCTAAGACGGCTTTTTTGAATTACTCTTTTTACTACTTAAGCTGGTAGCGCTTCAGTCTCAGTTATCTTTTCTAGAGCTGCTGCAAGATGACCAACAGTACGATCAACATGCGCTAACTTCTCAAGGCCAAATAAACCAATGCAGAAAGTACGGAAGTCTGGGCGCTCATCACACTGCAAAGGCACACCAGCAGCGGTTTGCAAACCCAGCGCAATAAATTTCTTACCTGACTGAATATCAGGATCCTTGGTATAGCTCACTACTACGCCGGGAGACTGAAAGCCCTTTGCTGAAACCGAGTGATAACCATTCGATACCAATAAGGCGCGGACCTTGTCACCCAACTCCTGTTGCTTCGCTTTCAGTGCAGCAAAGCCCAAGGCCTGAGTTTCTTTCATTACATTGCGTAAGATTTTGAGTGCGTCTGTTGGCATGGTGGT
The DNA here is from genome assembly GCA_900095165.1 of Polynucleobacter necessarius. GTDB lineage: Bacteria > Pseudomonadota > Gammaproteobacteria > Burkholderiales > Burkholderiaceae > Polynucleobacter > Polynucleobacter necessarius_J. The sequence goes on from LT606947.1 coordinate 803,070, forward strand.
GTGATACACGTGACTACCCTTTTCATAGGCTTCCATAATTTGGAGCCACTTCTTGAGGTCCATTGAGAAACTACTGCTTTGAGTAGACTCAATACGCTCACGGGCTCTATCACCCATGGCAATCAAGGCGCAACAAGGTGAACTACTCCAACCTTTTTGAGGTGCGATAATCAACACATCAACATTGCAAGCCTTCATATCTACCCACATTGCGCCTGAAGCGATGCAATCGAGCACAAATAAACCGTTGACTGAGCTAACTGCTTCGCCAACCGCTTTGAGATAGTCGTCAGGCAAAATAATTCCGGCAGACGTTTCTACATGAGGAGCAAAAACTACTGCTGGCTTTTCTTTCTTAATAAAAGCCACCACTTCTTCGATCGGCGCTGGAGCAAACACACCCTGCGCAACATCTTCCAATTGCTTCCCTTTGAGAACGGTAATGTTCTGGGTAATATTGGCTAGATCAAAAATTTGAGTCCAACGATAGCTAAACCAACCGTTACGTAATACAAGACACTTTTCATTGTTGGCAAATTGGCGGGCAACTGCTTCCATGCCAAAAGTACCGCTACCTGGAACGATGACGGCCGAGCTAGCGTTATAAGCATCCTTCAGGACGCTAGAGATATCCACCATGACTTTTTTGAATTCTTCAGACATGTGGTTTAGCGAGCGGTCTGTGTAAACAACTGAGAACTCTAACAATCCGTCTGGATCAATATTGGGGAGTAAGCCTGGCATAGTATTTTCCTAGGGAATTAATTCAATAGACCTAAATGATACTGAAATAGGTTTTTTTATTGCACTGCAATGTTATTTTCTTTGATCAATTTCGACCATTTAGCCTGATCTACCCGCAAAAAAGCAGCGAAATCATCAGCGCTACCACTTGCAGGGTCGCTACCACGCTCCATCATGGACTTACGAATCTTACTTTGCGCCATGACTGCCATAACGGCTTGGTTGATTCTTTGCACAATTGGCCTAGGCGTTCCAGCAGGCGCAAAAATCCCAAACCAACCGACCGAACTATATCCAGGTAAACCGGACTCTGCAACGGTTGAGATATTCGGCAAAGACTCAGATCGCTTCGAACCGGTCTCTGCTAGAGCCAGTAATTTTCCAGACTCCACCTGTGGCATGACAGTTTGGGCTGGAGCAAACATGATGTCAATATGGCCAGCTAGTAGATCTGTTAGCGCCTGACCTGTTCCCTTATATGGAATATGCATTAAATTAATTCCAGCCATAGAGGCAAATAATTCAGCTGACAAATGAGATGCAGACCCGGGACCAGATGAGCCGTAGCGCAGCTTTCCAGGGTTTGTCTTTGCGTAGGCAATCAAACTACGGATAGAAGAAATATTTAACGCTGAATTAACTGTAACTATATAGGGAGATGCCGATACCAAAGCAACCGGAGCAAACTTAGAAATATTCTTATCAGTAACGGCTGCTGTAGTGCCTATCAACAAGACATAGCCATCTGGCGTAGATTGTGCGACCACATCCGAATCAATCGAGCCACTAGCCCCAGGACGATTCTCGACAATCAAGGATCGTCTCCAAGACTCCGTTAAAGACGGAGTTAGCAAACGGATTAAAGTGTCTGCCCTTCCACCAGAAGGAAACGGCACGATGACCTTAACCGTCTTGGTTGGGAACGCCTCTGCAGATTGGGCAATCGCGAGATTAGATGACAACAAGCCAATCAGCAAAACACATTGGGCAACAATTCGCTTTGCACGAGACATACTAGACCTCATCAACGATAATGGTTCGGAGTGTAGAAACCCCGTCAATTGAACACTCCACAACATCACCTGGCTTTAAATATAAAGCGTCAGCATTTTCCTTTCCAACCGCTACTCCACCTGGAGCCCCTGTAGAAAACATATCCCCCGACTCAATCGGAATAAATCTTGAGAAGCGCTCCAAAATATCGGAGATCTTCCAGATCTGGTCAGAGGTATTAACTCTCATTCGCTCTTCACCATTAACAGAGCAAGTCATCCACAAATCATAGACATTGGGGATTTTATCGATCGTGACAATCTCAGGGCCTAGGGGCCCAAAGTCCGGGATATTCTTTCCAGTCCAAAAGCGCGAACCAGAAGTCACTTCGCGCAACTGCAAGTCGCGACAGGTAAGGTCATTTAGGATCGTCACACCCGCCACATAATTCATTGCATCAGCTTTCTTCGCACCCAAGGTGCGCCTGCCAATAACAAATACCAACTCAGGCTTGTAGTCAAGCTTAGTAATGCCTTTGGGGAGAACCACTTCAGCAAAGTGTCCAGATAAACAAGAGTTCAACTTAATAAATGAAGTTGGTTCCCGGGGAATCTCTTTAATCAGATTGGTGCGCTTTAATTCCTCTAAATGAGTGCGGTAGTTTTTTCCAACGCACAAAAACTTTTCAGCATCCATAATCGGCGGCAAATAGGTTATTTCGTTGGCTGACAGTAATATGCTGCCGAAATCCGCATGAGCGGTTTGCATCCAGTATTTTGCCTGGTTCATCACTAAATCTCCAGCATGCAAAAACTCTTTCATTCCAGATGGAAAGTGAGCAACATTTTTAAGTTTGGCGCAATCTGCAAAAGGCAAAATAAGATCGCCACTGGGCTTAGGCAGTCTCGCTCCAATTTCAGGGTGTTGTGCATCTTTGCGCGTAAATGTAATTAGTCTCATTTTTTAGTCTCCATTTAATCCGAACCAAACAACATATTATTTTTTTGACGCTTCTCAATAGAATTCTTGAGCAGCGCAACTAGGCGATAAAAGCCATGTCCAAATTTTCCATACGGCATGGTTAAAAAGAACCCCATCACTACACCAAGATGAATTGATAGGAGGACAGGCATGCTAGCAGTCTCGCGATAAACAAGTAACACAAGGCCAGACAAGCTAATCAAAAATAGTGGCACGATAAAAGCCCGATCCATTGGCCTCTGACTCTTGTCACCGTGATCGGCATTACGCATGAAATTCAAATATAGCAATCCCGCAGGTCCAATCAAAAGACCAATACCCCATAACGTTCCCAAAATTACAGGCAAACTAGTTAAGGCATATGGGGCCTGCAAACCAAGCAAATAATGATACAGAGTCGCCACGCTTGTCGCAGCAAAACAAAGCACAAATCCATAAAAGGTGAAATGATGGAAACGCCTCCTCCAAAGAGAAAAGCGGTCGTCTTCGTTATTGCATCCATCGCCATGTCCACCACCAAGATATTTGAGTGTCAGCGCATCATGCACTGCTTCTGCGCCGGCTGTAGATGAGATAGCGCCCGGAATAATGCTGGACCAAAAGCGCAACAACCCCAGTCCTAATGACGCGATGACAAATAGGAAAACAGCACCAAACACAATTGCCAAGGCGTTATGAGAATAGACTTCGTAGAAGTTTCCTGCTCTAGATGTCGTTGTTAGGCTGCCATTAAGCAATTGCGTAAACAATAAAAAGGCAATCAAACTTAGCGAGCTTGCCAAAGCCACAAAGAGCCCACTCTTTCGGTATGCTGCCCCCATGAATTTTGGTCATGCATACGCAACGTAAGTCTCACCCCTTACTTGAGCCATTACCCTAGGAATGTTGACACCAAATTCATGGGGCGGAGCATATTGGCACGCATGCAAACAAGCGCCACAGTTGTGGCACAAATTTGCTAGGTAGCGCATATCAACCGGATTAAAGTCAACACGGCGAGTCATTGCTGGAAAAACAGCACAAAACCCTTCGCAATAACGGCAGGCATTGCATATTTGTAGCATCCGCGCTGCCTCAGTTTCTGGCGCTGGCGATGCTAGTGTCGCAGCCTCTTGAATCAAACCCTTAAGCTGCTGCATATTTTTCGCCTCTCTTGCCAAATACTGATTTTGCAGCTTCAGCACCAGCCGCCATTCCGAATGCTGTGCCAATAGCCATGCCTACTCCGGCGGCATAACCTTTACCTAAGACATTTCCAGCCATCATTTCACCAGCAACAAAGAGATTGCGACTTGCTTCACCGTTAAATCTCACTGCTGCCGTTTCATCAGTTTTAAGACCTAAATAGGTAAAGGTCACTCCGGGCTTCAAGGTGTATCCATAAAACGGACCCTGATCAATTGGTAAAGCCCAATGTGTTTTTGCCGGCTCTATGCCCTCAGTATGGCAATCATCCATAGCGGTATGATCAAAAGTGCCAACTCGGCAAGCTGCGTTGTAATTTGCAACGGTAGCTAACAAATCTTCGCGATCTAAACCTAGCTTGTCAGCTAACTCTTCAAGCGTGTCTGCTTTTTCACCTGGAAATACTGGCGGCATAAATCTTCCCAATACTTTTGAATCAATGATGGAGTATCCAATTTGACTGGGTTGATGGGCGACCAGCCTTCCCCAAAATGCATAACGCTTTGGCCAAAAATCTTCACCTTCATCTGAAAAACGTTGCGCATGTTTATTGACAACAATGCCGAAAGAAACACAATCAACTCGAGCACAAATGCCGCCATCATATAAGGGCGCTCGTGCATCAACAGCCACCATATGTGCTTGCGTAGCATCACTAACAGAATCGGCACAAATACCTAATAACTGCTTCAAAAGAACTCCGTTGTTGAAACGAGTTCTCCTAATCAAGAAATTTTTTGCTGGGCGCTCTCCAAGCTCATTTATTCCCCATGCCTCATCGAGCCATTCGCGATTGGACTCAAATCCACCGGCGGCCAACACGCATGCCTTTGCCTCTATTCGGGTTCCACCAACATAAGCGGCGCGGAACTGTCCGTCCTCAACATCCAAAGAATCTACTGGCGAGTTATAACGAATCTCAATACCAAGCTGCTCGGCACTACGGTAATAAGCGTTGACCAAAGCCTTGCCACCACCCATGAAAAACGCATTGGCTCTGGATAAGTTAAGCGTCCCAGAAAGAGAGGGTTGAAAGCGCACCCCATGTTTTTGCATCCACCCTCGACAATTTGAGGTGGAGCGAATCACAAAACGAGCTAATTTCTCATCAGTCAAGCCACCGGTAACCTTTAACATGTCTTGCCAATATTCCTCTTCAGAATAGGCATCGAGCAATACATCCTGGGGGGCATCATGCATCGATCGGATATTGCGCGTGTGGATTGAATTACCGCCGCGCCACTCTTTGGGAGCAGCCTCAAGCAATAGCACGCTAGCACCAGCCTCCCTGGCAACTAAAGCAGTGCAGAGTGCGGCATTTCCGCCTCCAATAACTAAAACATCAAACATATACATGACTTAATGAATTGTGAATTGCTAAATGTACTATTTTTTTCAGATTCCCACCCAGATCGCACTCAAGAATATCCATTTAACGCGGTTCACGACTTATGGAGGAAATAATAATTCCGCCAACAATCAGAATGAAGGCAAGGCCATGAAATAGCTTTGGTGGATCACCAAACATGGCTGCCGATAAAAGAGCGGTAAACAAGGGGATTAAGTTGGCAAAAAATGCGGCGACGGTTGGCCCTGATTCGCTAACACCAAGACCCCAGCATCGATAAGCAATTAATGATGGGCCGATAGCCACAAAAATAATCAATGACCCAGTCCAGTAATTGAGATCAATAAAGGCGTGTCCCGTAGCAATCTCCGCACCCTCGAATAACATCGTCCACATAAAACCAATAAAGACCTGAGCCATCAAAAACTCAGCCCATGGCCACTGCCGTTCAGTACCCCCCTGGACGACTAATCATCCAGCTACAGAAAGCCCAAAGAATTGTGGCCAACATAATGAGTAAATCACCCATCACCACTTCCATACTCAGCAGGCTAGCAGGCTCGCCACGCGTCAGAACAACAGTAACTCCCACCAAAGAAACAATTGCGTCCACCATCTGCAACAGCGTTGGCCTTAGCTTATAAAAGACAGCGCCGATAAAGAGCATCTAAATCGGCATACTGGCACCGATGAGGGTGACATTAATTGCGGTTGAGGTTTGCAAGGCAAGATAGAGCAGCACGTTGTAGCTACCGACACCCAAAAGCCCCAAAACCAAGAAGCGGCCTGTGTTTTGCCATAGGGCGCTACCGGGCTTAAAGATCTTCCATCCGAAAGGGAGCAATATGAGAGCTGCCAAACCCCAACGAACCGCACTCAAATTTATTGGTGAAATACTCCCCACCAACACTCGACCAGCTATCGCATTACCCGCTCAAAGAATGGTAGCTAGCGTTAAATAGAAAACGGTCGACAGCGGTAATTGAGGCATTTGGAGTGATTTAGGTAAAAAATGGGTATTTTGGGCCCCAAGAAGGGCTTTGCCTACGCATTGTAGAAACAAATTGCCCAGTATTGCTAAGATAGAGCTTAAATTAGCGCCAGATATCTGGCATTGGCAATATACAAAGGGGTTTTAGTGGCAATCATCACCAATATTGAAGATTTACGAGTTCTGCACCAAAAACGCACCCCTAAGATGTTCTATGACTATGCAGACTCCGGGTCATGGACTGAATTCACCTACCGAGCCAACGAATCCGATTTTCAGAAGATCAAACTGCGCCAGCGCGTTGCTGTAGATATGACCAATCGCACCACCAAAACAACGATGGTGGGTCAAGAGGTTGCAATGCCTGTAGCACTTGCACCGACCGGTTTAACCGGTATGCAACACGCCGATGGAGAAATCCTGGCCGCCCGTGCCGCTGAAAAGTTTGGTGTTCCTTTCTGCTTATCGACTATGAGCATTTGCTCGATTGAAGATGTAGCAGAGCGAACCACTAAACCGTTTTGGTTTCAGCTTTATGTCATGAAAGACCGTGACTTTATTGAGCATCTTATTGAACGCGCTAAAGCTGCCAAATGCTCTGCACTTGTATTGACTTTGGATTTACAAATTTTGGGGCAACGTCATAAGGATTTAAAGAACGGTTTATCCGCCCCTCCAAAGCTGACTATTGCCAATATGATCAACATGATGACCAAGCCACGCTGGTGTATGGGCATGGCAATGACTCCCCGCAGAACCTTTCGAAATATTGTTGGTCACGCTACTGGGGTTGGCAATATGTCTTCCCTCTCCTCTTGAACTGTCGAACAGTTTGATCCAGGCCTAAGTTGGGATGATGTGGAGTGGATTAAAAAACTCTGGGGTGGCAAGTTAATCATTAAGGGCATCTTAGACGAAGAGGATGCCCGCTTAGCTGCCAACTCAGGCGCTGATGCCTTGATTGTTTCCAATCATTGTGGCCGTCAATTAGATGGTGCTGTCTCCAGCATCAAAGCTTTGCCCGGCATTGTTAATGCGGTTGGCAAAGATATTGAAGTTTGGATGGATGGCGGCATTCGGTCTGGCCAAGATGTATTGAAAGCATGGGCACTCGGTGCGCGCGGGACGATGATTGGCCGCCCATTCCTGTATGGCTTGGGTGCCATGGGTGAAGTTGGCGTGACTAAGTGCCTCGAAATTATTCACAATGAATTGGATATCACGATGGCGTTTACAGGGCACCGTGACATTCAGAATGTGACTAAAGATATTTTGTACCCAGGGACTTTTTAAGATTCCACACTTCGTCAATTCCCCCTTACTCGTATTTGCAATTTCCGCTGTAACTCTCTCGGGCGCAGCGTGGTTTGGCAATGCTGTTCTCAGTAAGTACCGCAGCAAGGACACTGAAACCTCGACGGATTTAGGAATCATCCAGACAGCCACGCTCACCCTGCTTGGCTTGATCATTGGCTTTACCTTCTCGATGGCGATTGCACGATATGACTTGAGGCAGACTTATGAAGAGGCCGAAGCAAATGTTATTGGCACTGAGTTTTTAAGGGCGGACCTTCTGCCCAGTAAAACTGCAGCGGCCATCAAAGGCTTGCTGAGCGAATACTTGGATCAACGTATCTTGTTCTACTCCAAGCAAGATTATGAAACTGCTAGGCAAATTACGCAGCGTACGATTGCGCTAGAGAATGCTATGTGGAATGAGCTGCTCCCCGTTGCGCGAACACAATCAACCCCCGCTATAGCGCTAGCCATCTCCGGAATGAATGATGTGATTAACTCTCAAGGCTACACTCAGACCGCCTGGTGGAATCGCATTCCAACAGCTGCCTGGTGGCTCATGGCAGCAATCGCAATTGGCGCCAATATTCTGATTGGTTTTGGCGCAAGGAACTTTAAGCACAATGTCTGCCTCTTTATGATTTTTCCAATGATGATTGCCATCTCCTTCTTTTTGATCGCAGACATTGATAGCCCTCGTGGTGGCGTGATTCGTATCGATCCACGAAATTTGATTGATTTAAAACACAATATGAACGCCGGGCAAAACTTGGCACCCACCATAGGCGGTAAAAAATGAAGCGCGTTGTAGATGTATATAAAAACAGGGGTCGTGAGCTGATATGGACTTACGTTATTCATCTTGGCAATATTGAATTTCATCCAGCCCAAATTGATTTTGAACAAGAGGCTTTTAGACTTTCTCAGATCGATAAGCGCGGAGCCATAAATGAGCTGAGCGCCAGAGCCAGACTTTCCGTTAGATAATTTTTACTTGAATTCCGATATATGAAACCCTTAAGCAAAAAAGCCAAGATGGCAGTTGGCTGGACCATCCTGATGACGGTAATCGGCACTGCCATGTTGCATCAATGGCAATTCTTTGCAATGGGTTGCGCATCGATTGCACTGCTGCTCGTTGCAAACCACTACGATCTATTGAAAGATCCTGAAGACAAAAAATAAGACCCCATCTTTCGATAGAGGCCCTATAAATAGTTATTTAAATTAGAGCGTTGAGTAGTCGGTGTACCCCACCTCTGCCCCGCCGTAGAACGTTGCGCGGTTATAAGCATTGAGTGCAGTACCTTGCTCAAAGCGCTCAGCCAAATCTGGGTTAGCAATATACAAACGACCATAAGCAACGGCATCGGCTAAGCCGGCCTCAAGAACCGCCTCTCCCATAGCCTGGTCATACCCACCAACACTGATAAATTGACCTTTGTATGCGCTTCGGAAAATCTCTGAGGTGATTGGGGCGCCCGCATCAATCTGATCATTGCCACCGGCAGTTGTTGAACGCGGCTCGATCATGTGCACATAGGATAACTGGTAACCATTGATTTTTTGAATCACTGCATTAAACAAGGCAATTGGATCACTATCAGCCATATCGTTAAAACTACCGTAAGGTGAGAGACGCACACCGATACGATCACTTGGAAATACTTTAGCAACCGACTCAATCACCTCGCCCAATAGACGCACACGATTTTCGATAGAGCCGCCATACCCATCAGTACGTTGATTGGTTTTATCTTGTAAAAACTGATCCAATAAATAACCGTTAGCAGAATGGATTTCCACACCATCAAAACCGGCTGCTTTTGCATTGGTAGCGGCCAATTCAAAATCTTTTAGAAGCCTAGCAATGTCTTCAGCAGTCATTGCCTTTGGGGTTTCATAATCATGCAACTTCCAATCAGCACCGTAAATTTGGCTGGCGGGTGCGATCGCGGACGGGGCTTCCGGTAAACCCTGTTCTGGATGCAAAGATGAATGAGAAATACGACCTACATGCCAAAGTTGAGCAACCATCTTGCCACCCTTAGCGTGTACAGCATTCACGACTTCTTTCCAAGCAGCAGTTTGCTCAGCCGAATAAATTCCAGGGGTTGCTGGATAACCTTTTCCGATTGGGGAAATTTGGGTTGCTTCGCTAATGATGAGGCCAGCACTAGCTCTTTGTTCGTAGTATGTTTTTGCCAAAGGATTTGGCACATCCCCATCAATGGCACGCATTCTGGTTAATGGCGCCATCACCAGGCGATTCTTTAGTTCTATAGAGCTAAGCTTAACGGGGGTAAACATGATATCTTTTCCGGACATGAGACTCTTTCTTGATTGCTGATAAATTATTCAATCATGGGCTGTAGCAAGAATGATGCATTCTTGCTGAGGGTAGCTCAATCTTAACGCAGACCCTTCACTGCGCCACGACTACTCTTGGCGCCCTTCTTAAATCTAGACTGAATGCAATCAGAAAAAGCTTGGAACTCTTCTACATGAGCGGTAGACGAACGAGCAACTAAGGCAATAACTCGCTTAGGCGCTGAGGGCGCTAATGGACGTGCCTCCAAACTGGTGCCATTTAACAAGCCACCTCTCACCGCCATCTCTGGTAGCAATGCAATTCCCATTCCAGAATCGACCATCTGCAGGAGTGTAAGTAGGCTTGTTGCCTCCATTCCGTCAGCCTTACGAATATCTGAACGCCTACAAGCTTGTAACGTGTGCTCACGCAAGCAGTGCCCTTCTTCCAAGAACAACAGTCTCTCCGCCATTTTTGCCAGCAGATGGATCTCCTTACCCTTGAGGGCTGGGTCATCCGCTCGAGCAACCAACCAAAACTCATCATCAAATAATTCTTTAACCAATAAGCCCGAGGTCTCATATGGCAACGCAATCAAAATGAAATCCAATTGATGTTCAGCCAATCTTGTTAAGAGATTGGCGGTCAGGTCCTCGCGTAATGCAATCCTCAAGCTCGGAAAACGGGCCCGAATATCCGGCAACACATTTGGAAGCAGGAATGGTGCAATGGTTGGAATCATACCAAGACGGATAGTCCCAGCCATGGGCTTGCCTGCGGTATCGGCGTATTCCACTAAATCTTGAGATGAGGCCAGAATTGTCTTGGCCCTCTCAAGAATCTCCAATCCAATGGGGGTAATCGCCACATTTTGACGATCCCGCTCAACCAAACGGATACCCAAGCCATCCTCAAGCTCTTTTAAACCCGCGCTCAAGGTAGATTGACCCACAAAACAGACTTCTGCAGCTCGGGTGAAATTAAGCTCTTGGGCAATTGCCACAAAGTAGCGAAGCTGACGTAATGAAGGTAGAGCAGCCATAATCTGTAGATGTCCCTATAATCAATTTATTAGATAAATAATAGCATTCCTATTTACCATATAAATCATTATTTAGCGGCCTCACCCAATATTGCTTGACCCCATACTGCAACAGAATTTGAAATTATATTTAAACTGCTAACAATCTCTTTTAGCAAGGAATCTCTATGAAAACTTGGCAATGTATCGTGTGCGGCTTTAACTATGACGAAGCAACAGGCTTGCCAGAAGAAGGCATTCCTCCTGGCACTGCTTGGGCTGACATTCCAGATAATTGGGAGTGCCCCGACTGCGGTGTCGCTAAGTCTGATTTTGAGATGGTTCAAGCGTCTTAATTTGCTCAAAACATTATTCGCTTTGAAGTACATCACAAACGCAACACAGCATATCAATAGGAAACTCCGCCTTGGATCATCAAAACGATTTATCTCAATCAGGCATTGTCATTATTGGCAGTGGCTTAGCTGGCTTTACCGTTGTTCGTGAACTTCGCAAACTCGATAAGACTGTACCCATTACCCTAGTGACTCGGGAGCCAGGCTATTTCTATTCAAAGCCTATGCTCTCTACTGCGCTCGCTAGCAACAAGTCTGCAGAGCAACTGGTTTCCACAAATGCTGAAGGAATGTCAGCCCAACTAGAAATGACGATTGTGAGTGATGCCGATGTCACAGCAATTGATACTGTCGCCCATACAATTACAACTTCTAAAGGAAATATTCCTTACGGGAAGTTAGTGCTGGGCTTAGACGCAGATCAAATTCGCCTACCCTTACAAGGCAATGCGGCCAATGAGGTAATCACGGTTAACGATCTTGGGGAATACGCCCAGTTTCGTAAAACGATTGAAGGCAAGAAACGTATCGCCATTCTTGTGGCTGGCCTCATTGGCTGTGAGTTTGCGAATGATTTAGTTTTAGGCTCTTACGAAGTTGATGTGATTGATTTGGCACCCCAAGCTTTGGGTAGACTTCTTCCCGAAGTAGCAGCACAAGCACTACATACGAAATTAGGTGAAGCCGGCGTGCGTTGGCACTTTGGAACTACTGTGCAATCTATTGATCGCAACGGTGACTCCCTAAAAATCACCCTGGCCAATGGATCGACCATGACTAGTGATGTCTTTCTATCAGCCGTTGGTTTGAAGCCGAGATTGGATTTAGCCAAGGCTGCTGGAATTGCCACTGGTACAGGCATTACTGTTAATCGCCAATTAGAAACTAGCGCTAAAAATGTATTTGCTATTGGCGACTGCGCTGAAGTAGATGGCTTAGTCCTACCTTATGTCATGCCCATCATGCAGGCAGCGCGGGCTTTGGCACCAAGCTTACTTGGATAAGCAGCAGCTCTGACCTACCCTGCTATGCCAGTGATGATTAAGACACCCTCACCACCGACCATTGCTTCACCACCAGCAAAGGGTGCAGTTGGCGTTTGGAAAATTATTCCAGTGAAAGGTGGCCTCGAAGCCCGCTTTGAATCAAGTGATGGAAAATTGCTTGGCTTTGCTTTACTTGGATCTGCGACAGCCCAACGTGGCGCCCTCACAAAAGAACTGCCCCCAATACTGCAATAAAGGCAAGTCTTCGCGATCACCCTCCTAATTATCTGAATCGATTTAGGAATAAGAAAAGGCCCGCAGATGCGGGCCTTTTTAATGATCTACAGCGGCTTGATTAAGAAACGATCACAAACCATGTGCTGTTGTGTGACTGAGCAACCATCAAAAACAACATTGGTACAGAAAGCATCGTATTAAAGCGTGAAGTCAACATTGCAACACGTGCTGACTTGGCTTTAACGTCCGGCTCAACTGCAACGATGCCTAAGGCACGCTTTTGATTTGGCCAAATAATGAACCAAACGTTGAAGGCCATCACCAAAGCAATCCACATACCTAAACCGATGGCGCGGAATGGGGTTTGCAAGGTAAACGCTTGGTGAGCATAGCCATTTAATACAGCCAAGATTAAACCACTAACAACGGTAAATAAGGCTGCCCAGCGGAACCAAAACAATGCTGTTGGCGCAATTATTTTACCAATCGCAGGCTTTTGCTCATCTGGAATTTTTGGCATAGAAGGAATCTGCACAAAATTGAAGTACCAAAGCAAGCCAATCCACATCACGCCAACCATCACATGAATCCAGCGGAACAAGAATGGCAATTCAATAGAGCCGAGGTTTGCACCTAAAGCCAAAACAATTAAAACGAGGAGTACAAAACCAGCTAAAACTGTACGCCCTAATGAGGTCAAAATGGATGACATAAAGGTATCTCCTAAATATAAGAATTCGGTGTAACTATAAACGATTCTGCTGCTTTTGTTTGAAGGCCAAACATTGCTGCTTTACTGGGCTGTCCAGCCCCCATCCATATTCCAAGCGACTCCACGCACTTCAGAGGCGTCAGGACCGCACAGGAAAACAGCCAACGCAGCCAATTGCTCCGGAGCCACGAATTCACCGGAAGACTGCTTCTCTGAAACCAAGAATTTTTTGGCCTCTTCGTTAGAAATTCCATCGCGTTCTGCGCGAGCATCAACCTGTTTTTGAACGAGCGGGGTGAGAACCCATCCCGGGCAAATTGCATTGCAGGTAACTCCAGTTTTGGCATTCTCGAGTGCAGTCACTTTAGTTAAACCAACGATGCCATGCTTTGCAGCAACATAGGCAGATTTTTGGATGGAGCCAACTAAACCATGAACCGAGGCAATATTAATAATGCGACCCCAATTACGCCTCTTCATTCCAGGCAGAGCATGGTGAGATGTATAGAAAGCTGAACTTAAGTTAATCGCAATGATCGATTCCCACTTATCAGCCGGGAAGTCCTCAACATTGGCCGTGTACTGAATGCCTGCGTTATTCACTAATATATCGAGTGAACCAAAGCGTTTTTCAGTTTGCTTAATCAAATCCTCAATCTCAGTAGGCTTGCTCATGTCAGCGCCGTGATAGTCGACCTCAACACCACAAACTTTGATGGCTGCAATAGCAGCGTCTTTCTCGCCAAAGCCATTCACCATAATATTGACGCCCTGCTTTGCCAATCCAATGGCCATTGCCAAACCAATGCCGCTGGTTGAGCCAGTGACAAGAGCTGTTTTATCTTTTAAATGAGACATGATTGTTCTCTCGTGATATTTGCAATAAAAATATAGGATACAACGGAAGAATTCAAATGATATGAAGCCAATGCCCCAATTGGTGCCAAACGCTATCTGGAACAAGCGTTAACAGCCAGGTCATTGTGAAGTAGCGCAACAACTTGCCAACAGCCATATAGGCCAAGCACGGCCTCCATGGCAATCTCAACCATCCAGCAACCAAACACAGCGGATCCCCAAACCCCGGCAGCCAGGAAAGCAATAGCATTTTTGGTCCTCGCGCTTCAAGCCATCTTTGCATGCGGCTATGCGTAGGCCCCTTTAGAGACTCAAAACTATTGCTAGAAAGAAGTCCAAGCCACCAATCCAGCATCCCCCCAAGAGTGTTGCCAACAGTTGCAAGACCAATGGCGATCCAGTAGTAATTGGGGTTGAGGGTGATGTAGCCGAACAAAATAGGTTCGGAGCCGACTGGGATCAAGGTGGCGGAGATAAAGGCACTCATAAATACCGCCGATAGACCTACCGAAGGCATACCAAAGAAATCAAACAATTGGGCTAGCATTTGCTCCATTAAGCAAAGGCTTCAAGTAGGCTAGAAAGCAAGGATATAACCATCCCTCAAGTATGCCCCATAGGAATTGAGATCAGCCCTTTGGATAAAAGCTGAGATCCTTTTAGGGTTGCCCACCATTCCAGAAGCTTGCTTAAACTAGAGGGAGCCCCATATTTATTAACCTCCTTTATTGGCAGATCATTAAATGAATCACCCCATCCCCAAACCAGACCAATACCAAGACATGCGTGAAGCCTTACGCGACCTTTGCGGAAGTTTTGACTCCGCATACTGGCAAAAAGTAGATCATGAGCGCGCCTACCCCGAAGCGTTTGTCGATGCAATGGCTCAGGCGGGCTGGTTAGCAGCTCTTATCCCGGAAGAATTCGGCGACTCCAGTTTAGGCCTTGCTGAAGTCTCCGTAATCATGGAGGAAATTAATTTCTCTGGCGGCAATGCTGGCTCCTGTCATGGTCAGATGTACAACATGGAAACTTTGTTGCGCCATGGCTCTGATGCACAGAAAAAACTCTACCTGCCAAAAATCGCTACAGGTGAATTACGCCTCCAGACAATGGCAGTCACCGAGCCAACGACAGGCACCGACACCACTAAGTTGAAGACCACTGCCGTTAAAAAAGGTGACAAGTATGTAGTCAACAGTCAAAAGGTATGGATCTCTCGTATTCAACATTCTGATTTAATGATTTTGCTGACACGCACTACGCCCCTAGCAGAGGTGAAGAAAAAATCAGAGGGCATGTCGATCTTCATCGTAGATCTCAAGGAGGCGATTGGTAAAGGGATGGATATCCAACCCATTGCCAATATGGTCAACCATGAAACCAATGAAGTCTTTTTTGATAATCTAGAAATTCCTACTGAGAATTTAATCGGCGAAGAAGGTCAAGGATTTAAATACATTCTTGATGGGCTTAATGCTGAGCGCACGCTCATCGCTGCGGAATGCATTGGTGATGCTTACTGGTTTGTAGATAAAGCGCGTCGCTATGCAAATGAGCGCGTGATATTTGATCGGCCCATTGGTAAGAACCAAGGCATTCAGTTTCCGATTGCCGACTCTTATATCGAAACAGAGGCGGCCAACCTGATGCGCTTCAAAGCGTGCGAGTTATTTGATGCAAAACAGCAGTGCGGTGCTGAAGCCAATATGGCTAAGTACTTGGCTGCCAAGGCTTCCTGGGAGACGGCGAACGTGTGCCTGCAAACGCATGGTGGCTTTGGCTTTGCCAATGAATATGATGTTGAGCGTAAGTTCCGAGAAACCCGCCTCTACCAAGTGGCGCCAATTTCGACTAATCTAATTTATTCCTATGTAGCTGAGCATGTCCTAGGACTCCCCCGCTCTTTCTAATTCTTTAGGTCTTTTAATTTTTCAGTTGGGTATGTAATTACATGAGCATTCGCCCTTTAGATGGTGTTACGGTAGTTTCCTTGGAGCACGCTATCGCAGCTCCTTTTTGCACCCGCCAATTGGCTGATTTAGGCGCACGCGTCATTAAGGTTGAGCGGCCTGGCACCGGTGACTTCGCTCGTGCGTACGATGAGCGCGTCAATGGTATGTCATCCCACTTCACCTGGGTAAATCGCTCTAAAGAAAGCTTAACCTTAGATCTCAAACAAGAATCTGCACTAACAGCACTCAAGGCGCTTCTAAAAACGGCTGATGTGTTAGTGCAAAATTTGGCGCCTGGTGCAGCTGCACGCATGGGGCTGACTGCAGAGCTTCTCCAAAAGGACAATCCCGGTTTAATTTTGTGCGACATCTCCGGCTACGGAAATAACGGCCCTTATCGCGATAAAAAAGCGTATGACTTGCTGATTCAAAGTGAAGCGGGATTCTTATCCGTTACCGGCACCCCAGAAACCCCCAGCAAAGCAGGAAGCTCCATTGCCGATATTGCCGCAGGCATGTATGCCTACACCAATGTTCTGGCATCTCTGTTGCAAAGAGGCAAGACGGGCAAAGGGTCTACGATCGATGTATCCATGCTTGAATCATTGGGTGAATGGATGAGCTATCCGCTCTACTATGCCTATGAAGGCGCCACCCCCTCCTCGTAATGGTGCATCTCATGCCACGATCTACCCCTATGGGCCGTTTAAGGCAGGTGATGGTGGCACAGTTATGCTGGGCCTCCAAAACGACCGTGAGTGGGTTTTATTCTGCGAGGTAGTTCTTGAGAATCAGGCTTTAGCCAAAGATGAACGTTTTGATAAAAACTTCAAGCGCAATGAAAAACGGGATGAACTACTTTCGATCATAGATGCTTGTTTTAATAAACTCACCACCGAACAAGTGATTGCAAAATTGGATCAAGCTCAAATTGCGAATGCCCGTCTGAACGACATGCAGGGCTTATGGAATCACGATCAGCTCAAAGCGTGAGATCGCTGGGTACAAGTTGGTTCGCCTGTGGGTCCCATTCCAGCCATGCTCCCCCCAGGAAGCAATAGCAGCTTCGACTACCGTATGGATGAAATCCCTTCAGTAGGTCAGCACACCAATGCAATCCTAGGTGAGCTTGGTATTACTGCGAGCGAGATTGGGGTTATGCTCGCTCAAGGAGCAATTTAAAGCAAGGGTGAAGCTAAGTGGGCTGCGTTCTCCAGCAAAAGGCGCCACCGTGGACGCTTAGCCCAGCTTACCGGATTCACCATATCAGATTGAGTCAAATAGGAGTCAAGCAAAATTTCTAGTTTGGCGCAAAACTCATCGTTGTATACGATTAAGCTAATTTCAAAATTCAGACGCAAGCTGCGTTGATCAAAATTAACTGATCCAAAAATTGCTACGCGCTTATCTATTAACAAGCTCTTGGTATGCAATAGACCGCCATGAAATTCAGCGATATTGACGCCAGCATTCATGAGATCAGCATAGAAGCTGCGACTACTCCAAGCGACCAATGTGGAATTATTTAATTTAGGAACAATGAGTGTTACATTGACACCCCGACCCGCTGCTGCCATCAATGCTTGAATCAAACCGTCATCCGGACCAAAGTAAGGCGTAGTAATTGTCAGCTCTTTACGCGCATCCATGATGGCGGATAGCAGCACTTGGTACAAGATATCGTCGCGGTATACCGGTCCAGAGGAAAACTCTTGAGCCAGAGCGTGACCCTCGGTCGGGGTTGCAGCCGGCGCCACATCATTGAAATGCGTAATCTTCGGATTGTCCACGCTCCAGTCGAATGAAAAGGTCAGCTCAAACTGGGATGCAACCGGCCCTTCAATTCGGACCATCGCATCAACCCATTCACCAACCCCCGAGTCCTGCTTAAAGCTGCGTGGATCGACCATATTCATGCTGCCAGTCCAAACGATGGCGCTATCAATCACAAATATTTTTCGATGCAGTCGAAGATCGGCACGGCGAAATTGAAAGCGGCCAATCTGAATCAGCAAGGCCTCAGTAACTTCAATTCCAGCATTCCTGAAACGAGTCGGCCAAGTCGATTTAAACCAATCCTTACTACCTAAAGAATCTAGTAACACTTTACAAACTACACCACGCTTGGCAGCTGCAATCAAGGCCTCACCAACGCGATCGGCATCACCACCAAGAGCCCATATATAGAATTCCAAATGCAGCGTTTTTTTTGCTTGATTAATCTCATCAATAAATAGCTGCAAGATCTGACGAGAGCTCGTAAACAATTCAATCTTATTGTCAGCAATTACTGGCGAACCATTATTCGACTCCGCCAGTAGACTTAACGCTCTGCCCTCAATTGGCAGTAACTGCCTATCCGCCTGATATCGCTGCCGAATATTTTCAGTGATGGCTGCATATTCCTTATCCATGCGAATAATTTTTCGGGTTAACTTGCGACCAACTGGGCGCTCTCCAATAAGGATATAAAGGCTGATTCCCGCTAGCGGAAATAGGACGACGATCAGAAACCACGCAATGGCAACACCTACCGGCCTTCTTACTGAGATTAAGCGAAATCCAAACAGAATAACGATGATCGCGTGAACGATAGGAACCCAAATCAATGAAAATCCAAAAATAGATCCCAATAGAAAGTTCAATAGACTCATAAGATTTCCAGTTCTGCAGTAATACCTAGGTGATCCGATAATTTAAGCCATTCATACAATACTTCTGCAGAATGAATTTTTAAGCCTCGCACATAAATTCGATCCATCGGAAGTATGGGCTTCACGCTAGGAAAGGTTTTTGCAGGAGAGCCAGTGAGAACCTCAAAGACTTCATTAAAGCCAGCTGCTTGCATGGGCGCACTGACACGATTGCGCCAATCATTAAAGTCGCCCGCCACAATGGTTGGGCCGCTGCACGCAAGAGAATCAATATGGCGAATAATCTCATCTAATTGACGTTCCCGCCCTCGTTGAAATAAGGCCAAGTGCACACAAAAACAATGTATGGGTGTTGGCACGCCCTCTAATTGAGTAATGCTATGCAGTAATCCACGCCTCTCAAATCGATAGGCAGAAATATCGTAGTTTTCTCCCTTGTGCAATGGTCTTTTAGAAAGAATGGCATTGCCATGGTGACCATCGGGATACTCGACATTTTTGCCGTAATGCCAATCATGCCAAAAATCTTCCGATAGAAAATGGGTTAACTCCGTCAAGGGCCATTGACCAAATCGCCTGATTCGACCCCGATGCTCTTGCTGAAGTTCTTGCAGGAAAAATAAATCAGGATGATGGCTACGCATTTTTTGACGCAGCTCGTAGATTGTAGATTTTCTGTGCAAGGGAGATAAACCCTTGTGCACATTGATGGTCATGACGCTAAAGCGACCTATATGAGGCTGAGCCATTAAAACTGTCCCGCGGCACGTTGCCGTCTTATGCGCGCTAAATAGATTTCGCCTTCAACTAAATCCTGGCATTGCATGCACTTATTACAAATAGATGCCTGCTCACGCAACTCATCAATGGAGTCGATCGGATGTCCATCGAGATATTCACGAAGATCAACATCGAGAACCTCGTTACAGAGGCAAATGACTTCAGCCATGAGTTAAATAAGGGAAATTGTTTGCATTTATGCCATTTTGCCACTGCCTTGTTAGAATCAAGCCCATGTTTACGACCTTTCAGGACGCCTTCAGACTGCTTGTGCATTTAGATGCGGGAGTTATTGGCATCGTACCGGTCTCACTTCAAGTTAGTTTGAGCGCCCTACTAGCTACTGAAGAATTTCGGGGTAAACGGTCAATAACCGTCACCTTAAATACTCTGATTGGCGTACCAACAGTCATCGTTGGTGTTGTGGTCTACCTCCTACTTTCCCGCACAGGGCCTTTAGGGGCGTGGGGATGGCTTTTTACGCCTAAAGGCATGATCCTTAGCCCAAACACTGCTGACAACCCCTCTAATTGCCGCCCTAAGCCGCCAAATCCTAGAGGATTCCTGGAGGATTCATCGGGATTCATTTAGAGCACTTCGACTACCCAGGTTTTCCACTCTAAAGTGGCTGATTTGGGGCTGCCGCTTTTCTCTGACAATTGCCGTCCTTGGCTGGATTAACCAGGGCAATATATCAGAAGTAGGCGCCGTCATGATCGTGGGCGGCAATATTGACCGCTCTACCAGAACAATGACCACGGCAATTGCTCTTGAAACTAGTAAAGGGGATCTGCCGCTAGCCCTAGACTTGGGCATTATTTTGCTTGGCATTGTATTACTGGCAAACCTTTTTACATTCGCAGTTCGCCAAATTGCAGAGCGTCGCTATGGTTAATTCCTCAGAACAATTCCAGCAGTTCATCGAGCTCAAAGATGTCATCGTCAAAAGTGATGGGCGGATCATCTTAGACATACCCCATGCAGTCATTCCGGCAGATCGAATTTGCGCCTGCATTGGACCCAATGGTGCTGGAAAGACCACGCTACTGAAGCTGCTAGACGGCTTGATTAAACCCGATTTAGGAACGGTGACTTATTCAACTTCAGACACCCGCTCTGCCCTAGTGCTCCACCATACGCCAATGATCAAAGCCTCAGCAAGAACCAATCTTGCTATGGTTAAAGACTCAGATTCTTCCATTCATTCAGCGCACGTTAATGCGGTCATTAAGCAAATTGGCTTAAGTCATCTTGCCAACAGTCCAGCCCACAAACTCTCGGCAGGCGAAAGACAAAAGCTTTGCCTAGGAAGAGCTATTTTGCAAGAACCGAATTTGGTTTTACTCGATGAGCCTACAACGAATCTCGATCCCAATACGACGGAGCAAGTTGAAGAAATGATTCGTCAGTTCAAGCTTCAAGGCTCAAATGTGATCTTCACATCCCATCAGCTTGCGCAAGTACAAAGGCTAGCGGAATACATCATCTTTATTGATCAGGGCCAGATAAAAAAAGGACCCGTAGGTCCTTTCTTTGCTAACCCTCAAACACAAGCAGCTAAGCGCTACCTATATCAAGAGATACTCTTAGACTAATTACTTTGCTGCTGGCGCAGGCGCAGCAGCTGCCACTGGTGCCACAAATGGTGGTGGAGCCACACAAGCAGCCGGGGCTGGAGTGCCAGACACTCTAAATTGATCGGCCACTCGATTCTGCGCCTGACATAACTTGAATGCCCCTACCCTATCCCCATATGCAGATTTTGCTTTTGCCAAGGCTGCAGCTTCTTGAGCTTCTGGAGATAAGGGTGGCAAGGCGGCAAATGCAGCTGCGGTTGCAAATGAGCAGATTGCGAAAGCGATGATGTTTTTCATGGCTTTGTCCTTATTTATTAATCTTGTTGTACCAAATTTCATGGTGTTCTTTAGCCCAAGTTGCATCAACGTAGCCAATCTTCATGCCGTCGATTGAACCTTGCATACCAACTGTACCGATGTAGATATGGCCCATTGCCATCGCAGTCATCAAGATAGCGGCAGAACCATGAATAATGTTGGCTAACTGCATAGTGCCACGCAAGTATTGGATATTCATGAATGGCACGATCATGTCGAGCACAAATCCTGAGGCAGAAATAATCAAGCCCAGGAATACCATTCCAAACCAGAACCAGAACTTCTCACCAAAGTTAAAGAAACCGGCTGGCACATGCTTGCCAGAGAAGATTCCACCAAAGGACATCAACCAGGCCATATCACCCTCTCCAAAAATATTCTTACGAACAAAGAGAAGGAAGAAAATCACGATGCTCAATGTAAACAATGGGCCAGTGAAGTTATGGATGTTTTTGCAAAGCATCAAGAATGAGCCATAAGCTGCACCACCCATCAGTGGCATAGCAAAGTACTTGCCGTACAAAATTAACAAGCCAGTAAATGCAAGGGCAATAAAGCTAAATGCCATAGTCCAATGAGTAAGACGATCAAAACCATTGAAACGCTTAATCTTTACACCAGACATAGGCTCATGCAACTTGATTGGGCCTTTAAGCATATACATTGCAATCACACCAAAGAAAGCCAGAGCTAAGAGCCAGCCACCATAGACAGTAATCACGCCGTTACGAATTAAGCGCCACTGCTGGCCTGAGCGCTGAATTAAAACACTCGCCTCTTTGTCCGGAATGCTGACGTAGTTATACGGATCGCTATTAGCCGCATCCCAAATAGCACCCTCTTTAGGGGCTGTATTTGCTGACTGTGACTGAGCTTGAGTTCCATTCGGAATCGCATTGAGATTCTTAGGAATATCAATTCCGCTTGGGCTTGGCAATGGTTGCATTGGCGCGCGCTCGGCCAAGCTCACACCACTCAATAAGCTAAGTGATACATCCAGAGCAAGCACCCATGAGCGGCTAACACTTGAAAATGATCGATTCATACAAATATCCTTAAACGTTTTCGTTTTATTTATTGTTGTTTAACTGATCACTTAGCGCGTGAATACTCAGATTGCCTCTGATTGCGCTTGTTAATCGCCTCCGTCCAACTAGCTCGATCACCCGGAGTCCAGCCCTTCGTCATAAATCCATTATCAGCACCCATGTAAGGGGCTACGTCAGGACGTTTCGCAACCTTCGCTGCAATTTCAGGCGGCTCTGAGCAAGCGGCCAGAAAAGCGTCAGCCACCAAACATAAACCAAGAGTTTTGAAATTTAATTTCATGACTTTGCTCCTGGAATTTTGTCAGCAGGCGTTGGTTTAGGAGCAGGAGATCCTGAAGGGCCGTAAGCTGTGGACCAGCCAAAGATATCGTTACTTGGGTACCTACCGCTCGCTTCGCGAACCGATACTCGTTTGGCGTAAATAGAAGAAATCACTTCGTCATCACCACCAATCAATACCTTGGTTGAACACATCTCAGCGCATAAAGGCAACTTACCTTCAGCCAAGCGGTTACGGCCATATTTCTCAAATTCAGCAATGCTACCGTTTGCTTCTGGACCGCCGCTACAGAATGTACACTTATCCATTTTGCTGCGTGAACCAAAGGCACCTTTGCTCAGGAACTGAGGGGCACCAAATGGACAAGCAAAAGAACAGTAGCCACAACCGATACAGATATCTTTATCGTGCAATACGACGCCTTCATCGGTACGGTAGAAGCAATCCACTGGGCAAACAGCCATACAAGGCGCATCTGAGCAGTGCATACAAGCAACTGAAACTGATTTCTCTTGACCAATCACACCGTCATTTACGGTTACAACGCGGCGGCGAGTGATGCCCCAAGGTACTTCGTTATCGTTCTTGCAGGCTGTAACACAGCCGTTGCACTCAATGCATCACTCTGTATCGCAGATAAATTTCATTCTTGCCATGATGTTCTCCTGACTTTATTTTTTAACTTAGGCAAATTTTTCGATTTGGCACATGGTGGTTTTGGTTTCTTGCATCATCGTTACCATATCGTAGCCATAGGTTGTTGCAGTATTCACCGCTTCACCTTGAACCACTGGGGCAGCGCCCTCAGGGTAATATTTGCGCAAGTCATTACCTTGCCACCAACCGGCAAAGTGGAAAGGCGCGAATGCAATACCTTGGTCAACGCGTGGAGTTACCAATGCGCGCACTTTGATCTTGGCGCCTGTTGGTGACTTAACCCATACGTAATCCCAATTCTTAATGCCACGATCTTCTGCGGCCTTAGAATTGATCTCCACAAAGTTTTCTTGTTGTAACTCAGCCAACCATGGGTTGGAACGAGTTTCGTCTCCTCCACCTTCGTACTCAACTAGGCGATCAGAAGTCAAAATAATTGGGAACTTCTCATTCAAGTTCTTATCCTGAACTGTTTTGTAGAGAGTTGGCAAGCGCCAGAAATTCTTCTTATCGGCCGCAGTTGGGTACTTGCGCATCATCGGCGCATTGGTGCTGTAAAGCGCCTCGCGATGAATTGGAATCGCATCAGGGAAATTCCAAACCACTGCACGCGCTTTGGCGTTACCAAATGGATGGCAACCATTCTTCATTACAACGCGCTGAATACCACCAGATAAGTCAGCCTTCCAATTCTTACCTTCTGCCAGCTTTTGCTCTTCTTCAGTTAACTGATTCCACCAACCTAGTTTTTTCACGAACACGTGATCAAACTCTGGATATGCGGTGGTAATCGCTGAACCCTTGGAGCAAGAGCCATCTTCGGCCAACAAATTCTTACCATCTTTTTCTACACCAAAGTTCGCGCGGAAGTTACCACCCCCTTCCATAACACTCTTGCTGGTGTCATAGAGGTTTGGTGAACCAGGGTGCTTGATCGCTGCAATACCGTAGCAAGGCCAAGGCAATCCATAGTAATCGCCAGCTGTGTCATAACCAGTTACTGGATCAACGCCACCACGTGACTTCAATGTCTTCGGATCAAATACACCCGCCATTCTCATGTGCGCCTTCAAGCGCTCATGAGTTTGACCGGTGTAACCAATGGTCCATACTGAGCGATTAATTTCGCGCAAGATGGATTCGATTTCGGGCCCTTTCCATTGCTTACCAGCAAATTTGGAATTGAGCATCTTGTAGTTCTTGGATAACTCTTCACCAAAGCCAAGTCGATCAGCAAACGTTTGCATGATGACGTGGTCAGGTACAGACTCAAACAATGGATCGATCACCTTCTCACGCCATTGCAATGAGCGGTTTGAGGCGGTAGCTGAACCCGTTGTCTCGAACTGAGTTGTAGCCGGCAATAAGTAAACATTACGATTTTTATTTACTGTCTGACTTTCAGCGGGTGGCATTGCTGCCATTGCAGCAGTAGCACTAGGGTAAGGGTCAACCACAACCAATAAACCCAACTTATCCATCGCGCGCTTCATATCTAAGCCGCGAGTTTGTGAGTTTGGCGCATGACCCCAGAAGAACAAACCTTTGACATTGGTTTGTTGATCAATCATGTCATTCTTTTCAAGCACCGCATCCACCCAACGAGAAACCGTTGTACCGGACTTCTCCATCATATCTGGTGCGTAGCGGCCTTTGATCCACTCGTAGTCAACACCCCATACGGTTGCAAAGTGTTTCCATGAACCTGCTGCAAGACCATAGTAGCCTGGCAATGAGTCTGGATTAGGACCTACGTCAGTTGCGCCTTGAACGTTATCATGACCGCGGAAAATATTTGCGCCACCACCGGATTTACCGATGTTGCCTAAAGCCAAGTGCAAGATGCACGACGCACGAACCATGGCATTACCAATGGTGTGCTGTGTTTGACCCATACACCAAACCAAAGTGCTTGGGCGATTCTTAGCCATTGTTTCAGCAACTTTGTACATCTGCGCTTCTGGAACTCCACAAGCCTCCTCCACATTCTTAGGAGTCCACTTCTCCATCACTTCTTTGCGGATCTCATCCATGCCGTATACACGGTCATTGATGTACTTCTTATCTTCCCAACCATTGTTGAAGATGTGATACAGAACACCGAACAAAAATGGAATATCTGTACCAGAACGAATGCGAACATACTGGTCAGACTTCGCTGCAGTACGGGTGTAGCGTGGGTCAACCACAATCACCTTGCAACCATTTTCTTTTGCATGCAACAAGCTGAGCATAGATACTGGATGCGCTTCTGCAGCGTTAGAGCCAATGTACAAAGCTGCCTTGGCATTCATCATATCGTTGTAGCTATTGGTCATCGCACCATAGCCCCAGGTGTTAGCAACACCAGCAACTGTAGTAGAGTGACAGATACGAGCTTGATGGTCTGTGTTGTTGGTTCCAAAGAAAGAAACCCACTTACGCATTAAGTACGCTTGTTCGTTATTGTGCTTAGAGAAGCCAATGAAGAAGAGTGAATCTGGGCTGTACTTACTCCGCAAATCTTTCATCTGCGCAGTGATTTCAGTTAAAGCCTGGTCCCACGAAATTCTTTGGTATTTACCATCTACCAACTTCATTGGATAGCGAAGGCGGAAATCTCCATGCCCATGCTCGCGCAAAGATGCACCTTTGGCACAGTAAGCACCCAAGTTAATCGGGGAGAATCAAATGCGGAATCTTGACGAACCCAAACACCATTTTCAACAGTAGCGTCAGTTGCACAGCCTACGGAGCAGTGGGTGCAAATAGTTCTCTTGACTTCAATCTTGCCCTTGCCGTCAAGCATTGCCTTACTTGGTTCAGCAACTGCTTTTTGCACCAAGCTGAGTTGACTTGCCGCGATACCGGCACCAACGCCAACGCCAGAGCGCTTAAGGAAGGTGCGACGATCCATCGTTGGCACGGCGGACTGAAGTCCACGTGACAAGCTGCCGATGAGACGCGATGCAGGTGTAGAGCGGCTACTCTGTGGGGTGTTGGATTTACGAGTCAGACTCATATGTTGTCCCTGAGAAAATATTTTTATTTCATTATTTGGAAACGGCTTCATTCACAACTGGGTTTAAAGCATGGTGGTTTCGTAATACTTACGAATGTGCGCAGACAACTGATAACCATCATCCTTACCTTGAACCGTGCTACCAATTTCCTGGATCACTGCCTTGCCAATGGATGTTTGTGAAGCAACAGCAACGGCGCCAACTCTGGCACCCGCTCCAATGAAGAACTTTCTACGAGAAGGCTGATTTCCTTCGTTTACTGTAGTTGCAGATTTAGCGCTCATCGCATGCTCCTATTTAGTGCAAATTGATATAGAGCAAGTGTAATTGGTAATTGCATTTTTTGCATATTTGCAATTACTGTTTTTCTAGGGGTTTTCCCCTTGTGCAATGCAACATCAAATCATGTCAAAACTCTGTCCTTCGATAGCAAGAAACTCTCGAGTTAATGCAGCTACCGGATGGTAAAGATGCATATCTGGAATCTCTTCTATTGCATCGCACAATTCGTCATACCAAAGGCGAATGTGGTCATTAAAAAAAGCACGTTGATTGGTGAGGTTAGACACCTCGACATCATCCCCCGCTATGAGATAACGCATTACTTCACAAAGTGCCGATAGGTAGTTCTCGGTCTCGGTAACCTCCTCGGCTGACTCCAAACCAAAGGTATCTAAAGCGCGACGAATATCCACCAGCGGCCTCTCATTAAGATGGCCCGCCATGTAAAAGAATCCATTCAGAATCACATTGGGGTGCCCCACGCTGATGAAGTTGCGGTCGAATTCCTCGTGCCATGCTCTGGCAGGGTTGTTCTTGGCAACCTCTACCGCGCTACTCCATACCTTAGCTAGGAGCGCATCATCAGCCTGACTCTCCTGCCCATCCGGAATGGAGGCAGCTATTTGATCCAATAATTCCTGATCTGGCGGTTGATGAAAGAATCTTGCAATCAAGCCATACAAATCCGCTCTAGCCAAATCCTCTGGCAGACCCACATCACCAACCTCAGTTGAGGCGCTCTCTTTTATCTGCTCACTCATATTTCTTTTTTCACCATATCGACAACGCGACAATCGCCACACATCTTAAGTCTATCTAAAGCGGCTCCGGCGAAGGCACCATGAGCGCCCAGCTTCACCAACATTAAATCCACCATCTTTGCTGTGCCAAAAACCTTGCCACAACTGATGCAATGAAAAGGCTTAGTCTCGTTGAGCTCAACCTTTTGCTTGCGCCCCTCAACCGTCTGCAAACGAGGTGCCAATAACAGAGCTTGTTCTGGGCAGGTTGAAACACAGATACCGCACTGAACACATTGCTTTTCAATAAAGGAAAGCTTGGGCTCATCTAAGTTATCGAGCAAAGCGCCTTCGGGGCAGCCACCCACGCAAGACATACACAGGGTGCAGGCATCTTTATTGATATTGAGACCGCCCAAGAATGAAGACTTTGGCAATACGGCGCCACCAGTTGGAATCGGTGCTTTAGCTTGCTTTTGCAAATGCTCCAAAACCATCTCAACAGTTTCACGCTTTTGGTTACCCAAGCCATAAATCCAGGCCAGTGGAGGCAATGTGTTCGATTCCATAAGGCAATACAAAAGATGGCAATGCCTCAAACTGCTTTGGCCTTAAGTGAGCCAAGCGCCCGAGAGAATCTACAGCCTTAAGCGTATGCAAGAGCAAAGCGAGTGCTTGCACCTGTTTGATCTTGGCGCTCTCGGCAGCAAATACATTCGCGAGAGTTTTAATCTCTTTACCTTGATGACTGACGCTTGGATAGTTGTAGCGCATTGCACCCGATGGACATACTGTCGAGCAAGCTCCACAACCCATACACAAATTAGGATTAACTTCTACGGTGCCCTGTCCATTCTTAAATAAGGAGGAGATGGCGCCCGTAGAACAGACGTCGATACAAGCACTGCACCCCACTTTGCCATTACGGCCATGTGCGCAAATCTTTTCGGCATAGGCAAAGTATTTAGGCTTTTCAAATTCACCGACTAAACCCAACAATTGATTTGCTACCAAGGCCTGCTCAAGCGGATCTTTTCCGGGGGCAAAATAACCTTGAGGCGTTTGACTCATACGCATCTTCGGATCAGCGCGCAGATCCATAATCAAATCAAACTCAGCATTACGCTGACGCTCAACTCGATCAAAGTTAATCGCCCCAATGCTAGCGCAGGCGACAACACAAGCGCGATGGGATTTACATTTATTCAAATCAATCTGAAATGCTTCATCAATTGCACCTTCTGGGCAAACCTCAACACAGGCGCCACAACGAGTGCACATCTCTGGATCGATCGGATTTTGTAAATTCCAGTCAACTGAAAATTTACCCAGATACCCGTCTAACTTAACTACTTCACCGGTATAACTTGGAAAGTTTCTTGCAATCGACAATGCACCCGGTTCTGTACATAAAACAGATACATCGAGAAAATCGCTGAGTTTTTCAGCCCAAGGCAAAGCTTGATCTCCAGGGCCGACAATAAGTAAACGGCCTTGGCTTTCATAATTCACGGCTGGTACAGGCTCTGCCTCAGGCATATCAGCCAAGGCAAGCAGTGCAGCGATCTTCGGTGTAGAGGATTTAGCCTCTTGAGTCCAACCGGCTACTTCGCGAATATTGACGAAGCGTAATGGCGCTACCAAAGGTTTTTCTGATTGCTCGGCTAGCTCACCAAACAAAGCGCGCTCCTGAGTGCAGGCGATCACGATAGAGTCACTCTCATCAAATGCCTTAATGACTGAGCCAATTTCCTGTCTACATAAGGAGGTATGCATGGTGACGCCCAGGGCCTTTGAATCCAAAGACATGGTTCCATTGCAATTACAGACTAATTTTTGACTCATTGATTTCTTCTTAACTGGTTTTCTTAACCACGGGCACGGGGTCTTTGCCCCCCACTTCCTGAATAACTGCTGGTGTGGATGTTAAATCAGTCTGCGGACTTAGGGGTAAAGCCTGCTCTTCCGGTTCGGATTCTTTTTTGGCATCAGTTTGAGTGCCCGGGGTTTCATCGTCACTATCTTTACGGAAAATGTTAAGCAAGTCAGATTGCACCATGCGTTTGAGCATTTCCAGTGGGATGGGATCCGGCTTGGAGTAATCATCAATATAGATATCCAGACCATCCATGACATTGAAGTGCGGGTCGGAGAACATCTTTTTCATGGCCGCCTGCTGAACTGCTGGATCTACATCCGGCTTCATAAAAGCAGAGAAATCGGGAGCAAAGCGATCTATCTTCTCAACATCCTCCAGAGTTGCCGATGGAAGAGTGTCGCGGGTATCCGCATTAGGAATTGCTTCCTCTAGGCTAGAAGCCGATTCTTGATTAAGCTGATCTGTTGATTTTTTCTCAGGTTCAAGCTGCTCTCCAGACTTGAGGCGCGATCAACGATTTAGGAATCCGCCAGCCATTAATCCTCCGACCCGCGATTAGCACCCTTGAATGATTCAGGATGATGACGCTTCTTCGGTTCGGGGCGATAGTTCTCATTCACAAATTCTTGCAGCCAAGAAGCATGCTCCGCAGACAAGGGGACGTTATCAACCGATTCACCGCCATCTAACAAGCACCCTGCTTCGTTATAACTTACGCAAATACGATGTGGAACTGCAATTGTTGCTTCAGATTTAGTTAAATCGATAGATTCAGCATCCACGTAACGCTCAACATTTTCTTCTAGACGCCACATCACAAACCAACAAGGTTGTGCAGCAGAAAGATTCAGATAGTAGCCTTCGGCCTCATCTGGAAAAAGATTGAGCTCGTAGCCAGTAAACAACCAAGACTCACCTTGATCATCACGCCCTAAAAACTGCCCAACAATTTTGCTCTCTGCGCTGACTGCGTGAGTAAATTGCCCAAAGTCTGGCACCACCTCTTGAGGTGCCCAGCTAAAGGAAACCCAGGGGTTATCAACGAACTGCTTACGCATGAGCACTGCAAAACACATAAGACCTCAGGTGTTTTGAAACACGATATTAGGAAACTTACTGCTCATATCTTTTGAAAACGCCGCTACCTTAATGGCAACGCGTCTTGCAATTGTTTTATAAATTGCACTGATAGCGCCATCAGGATCAGCCACTACTGTTGGACGACCTGCATCCGCCTGCTCACGAATCGATAAATTCAGTGGCAAGTCACCCAAGAAATCAACGCCGTATTCTTTGCACATCTTTTGGCCACCGCCAGTACCAAACACATGCTCTTCATGGCCGCAGCTTGGACAGACATAGGTACTCATATTTTCGATGATGCCCACAATCGGCACACCAACCTTTTCAAACATCTTAAGGCCCTTACGCGCATCAAGCAAAGCGATATCTTGAGGGGTAGTGACAATGACCGCGCCAGTTACGGGCACCTTTTGTGCAAGCGTTAACTGAATATCACCTGTACCAGGGGGCATATCTACAATCAGGTAATCCAGATCGCGCCAACGAGTTTGACGCAGCAATTGCTCCAAGGCAGAGGTCACCATAGGACCGCGCCACACCATCGGCGCATCGTCATCGATCAAGAAACCGATTGAACTTGCCTGAAGGCCGTGACCTTCCATTGGCTCCATCGTGTTTTCTTCAATGGACTCAGGTCTACCAGTAATGCCCAACATCATTGGCTGGCTAGGCCCATAAATATCCGCATCCAACATACCGACCTGCGCACCTTCGACCGCTAAAGCTAAAGCCAGGTTAACTGCAGTGGTGGACTTTCCGACCCCGCCCTTACCACTAGCAACGGCAATAATATTTTTTACATTCGGCAATAGCTTGACGCCGCGTTGCACAGCATGTGCAACGATTTGACTGTTGACATTGACGCTAACATTTTTAACCTCAGGCAATTCGCGGAGGGCAGTAATCACGGATTTACGGATAGCATCAAACTGGCTTTTCGCTGGATAACCTAAAACGATATCCAGACTAATATCGCCACCATCTACCTTTAGATTCTTAACGCTCTTTGTCGACACAAAATCGATTTGTGTATTTGGGTCAATTAAACCCTTTAATGCTGCTTGCACAGACTCTATAGTTAGCGCCACCGACATCTCCTAAGAAGAACAATCCCGCAAGGGAATCCCAATAAAGTCTATTGAGAGGTATTACAAATAATGGAATAGTGGGTAGCTTAACCGCACAGGCAAAAAATTGCTTAAAACGAAATTGGGAAATCTCGTTGAATCAACTTAAAAAATGAGGAGGCTGAGGTAGTAAACCGCCATCGACATCAAGGCAGTGGCGGGAATAGTAAAGATCCAGGCCCAAACGATATTGCCAGCAACCCCCCAACGAAATGCGCTAGCACGTTGAGTTGAGCCAACGCCAACAATAGCCCCGGTGATTGTGTGGGTAGTAGATACCGGAACCCCAAGAGCCGTTGCCATGAATAAGGTGATTGCCCCGCCTGTCTCAGCACAGAAACCGCCGACGGGTTTAAGCTTCGTCAGTTTCTGACCCATTGTTTTAACGATCCGCCAGCCACCAAACATCGTACCCATCGCAATAGCGATGTAGCAAGAAATAATCGTCCAGGTAGGCGGTATACTCGCGCCCGCTTCTGCGTAACCAGTAATGATCAGTAAGAGCCAAATAATGCCTTAATTCGATACTGGAAATCCAGCCTCTGTTATAAGCCCAGCGGCCAATTCAGGCGAGAGGGTTGTTTCAAGTCTTACCAGCTGGGCCGCTAAGTCCGCCTGAATCTGCGCTTGAGGATCTTGGACTTGTACCGCTCGCGTCACGGCGTTAATACAACCACCACAAGTCATTCCTGATACCTTAAGCGTAAACATAGCTGCTCCTTAAAAAATGTCAAAATACAGCTGTTGATGGCCTTTTTTCACCTTACGGTAGATTATCTTCTACATGACCCCCACAGAACCCAGTAATTCAGAGTTTTTTAGCCTCGATATTGGCGGAATGACCTGTGCCTCGTGCGTCAGCCGGGTAGAAAAAGCTTTGGATAAGATTCCTTGGGTTAAGGCAGCTACTGTCAATTTAGCTACTGAGCAAGCAAGAGTCCGGATAAAGCGTGGCGCCTCCAGCCTTGCCGAGATCATCGCCCTGATTAAAAAGACAGGTTATGAGGCCAAAGAGAGCTCAGTTCGAGGTGATTTGGATCAGAAAATTGCAAAGTCATTTTGGGCTGCTGACGGCTTGGGTCGTGTCGCCCTCAGTTTCTTGCTTTCAGCCCCCTCTTCTTACCTATGATCTTGATGCCTTTTGGCATTCATTGGTCTTTATCGGGCTGGTGGCAGCCAGCTTTGGCGACGCCAGTGCAATTTATCTTGGGATGGCGCTTCTATAGGGCAGACTTCAAATCTTTGATGGCTGGCGCCGGCAATATGGATCTACTGGTAGCAATCGGTACTAGTGCCGCCTATGGACTTAGCCTCTACATTTTGCTCGCCTCGAGCCTCGCTCATGAACTCTATTTTGAAGGGTCAGCAGTCATTATTTGCATGGTCTTACTGGGCAAATGGTTGGAGGCGCGTGCCAAACAACAAACCAGTGAAGCCATTCGCGCCCTACAAAAACTCTGGCCCGAACATGCAAAAGTTTTAAACGCTGATATTGAGCTCCAAATGAATATAGGTATCGATACAGATCAATATCGCGACCTACCTTTGGATCAAGTGCTTCCAGGTGATCGGGTTTTTGTACTCTCTGGTGAACGCATTCCAGTTGATGGTGTCATTCTGTTTGGTGCTAGCCACGTAGATGAATCCCTGCTCACTGGCGAAAGCGAGCCCATTAAGAAAGCATTGGACTCAAAAGTGATTGGGGGCGCCCTAAACGGTGAAGGTGTACTAGTAGTAATGGCTGAAGCTGTTGGTGTTGAAAGCGTACTCTCACAAATCATTAACTTAGTAGAAGAAGCGCAAACTCAAAAGGCACCAATTCAAAAGTTAGTTGATCAGGTGAGCGCTATTTTCGTTCCTACCGTGATTATTCTTGCGCTTATCACGGGCATCGGCAACTGGCTTTACCTAGACTCCATCTCTATCTCCATTTTGCGTGCAGTGTCAGTTCTGGTCATTGCTTGCCCATGCGCACTTGGCCTAGCTACTCCAGCCGCAATCATGGCGGGCACTGGCATAGCCGCACGCTTTGGCATTCTGATTAAGGATCCACAAGTATTGGAGTTAGCGCACCGACTCGACGTCGTTGCCTTTGATAAAACTGGGACATTAACTATTGGTAAGCCACGCATGCTTGCTCTACTTCCTTTTAATCAGTCATTTACCGACAAGGATCAAATTCTTGCCACTGCTGCAGACTTGCAGTTGGGAAGCGAACACCCGCTGGCTAAAGCCTTGCTTGATGCCGCAAAAAGCAACAGGTGTCGCACCCATCGCCACCTCATCTAGCAAAGGATTGCCCGGCATTGGCATCGAAGGCATTCCGAGTAACGGCCTCTTTGCTGGTCAGACGCTTCGCTTGCAGAGCGTAGCCTCTCTCCAAGGAAGTGCTCAGCACAACATTGTTTTGCAACAAGCACAGGCCTGTTTTGAGCAGGGTCAGACTGTTTCCGCCTTGATGACTGCAGGCAGCAAGATTGAAGAAGCTCTAACCCCAATTGCTGTGATTGCCTTTGGTGATGAGCTTAAGGCAAACGCTCAATCAGCAGTTGATGCACTTCATGCATTACATATTCGGACAGTAATGCTGTCCGGCGACAATTTAGCTGCAGCTACTCGAGTAGGAAAAACAATCGGCATTGATGAAGTCTTTGCACAAATCATGCCGAGCAATAAAGCGGAAATTATTCAAAGGTTGCAGACCGACCCCGAAGGTCGAAAACATTTCGTAGCGATGGTTGGCGATGGTGTCAACGACGCCCCTGCTTTAGCAATGGCAGATGTTGGTATGGCGATGTCTACAGGAACTGATGTAGCAATGCAGGCTGCTGGAATTACCTTAATGCGCGGCGATCCTACTTTAGTTGCGGATGCAATTGATATCTCTAAAAAGACTTGGAGCAAAATTCGTCAAAATTTATTCTGGGCGTTTGCATTTAATACGATTGGCATTCCAATGGCAGCTCTGGACTATTTATCACCCATGCTTGCTGGCAGTGCAATGGCGCTTTCTAGCTTCTGCGTCTTGAGTAATGCCCTACTTCTCAAACGTTGGCGCCCTAAGCATTCTTAAGTTATTTGGGGTTCTTGCGCACCAACTCGATATCACCGTAAAGGGCGCGGGTTTCTGATTTAGTGTTATCAGTATCCGTCAAAAGTGCAATGCCAATGACATTGCCTGGCGACTCTCCATAGGCCGACTTATAGTCCGCCGCTAAATCGCGCTCGTGCTTGCGCCACTCACCCAAGCCATCCCAGCCTGAGTCAACCACAATCATCTTCACGCGAGAGGTGTGAGCATTATTTAAAACCGTGTTTACTGAATTTTTTCCTGACCAGATATACATCACCGTGGCATACGGCATCTCTTGACCGCTAATCAAGCTGGCCATCTCAAAAATGAGTTTTTCTTTTAAAGGAAGTTTGGATTTATTGTCATCAAAGACCACCAAGATACGAAGCGGTGCATCGTCACTCTGACTATCTGCATTGTCTGCTTGCGGGATTGCACCTACCGCTTTCCATTCACACTGAAGCCATAAGTTTTGTACGGAGCGAGGGCGAAGCTTTACAGCAAGACCGGATGCCGATGTTTTGGAATTGGCAGCTAGTACCGTGCGGCCTTGGTATTTTTCAAGACGGTAAACCGTGTTCTTCTTATAAGGCGCAATGCGATAGAAATGCCAACCATCTGGCATGCCATCTCGTGGCTTCTCCGCAGAGAATTTTGGCAAGTCCTCTTGCGCAGGTAACTAGTCAGCATTAAATGCTTGACCCGCCTCATTCTCGATCGAATTCCCAGTCAAGCCAGCACAGCCTGCCAATAAGGCGGCCATCGCAGTAAATAGCAACAGGGATCGAAAGCGGTTTTTTGTAAACATCTCTTGAATTGTCCCAAAGAATGAGCTGCTAAGTCTAAAATCAGGTGATGCGCCATCAATCACCCTCTAGCTGGGCTACTATCAGCATCTGCATTGCTGCAGTAGTGCATTTTGCCCTCGGCTTCTCGATTGAATTCTCTGTCGACGAAGCTCATTACGCTTTATATGCAAAACATCTTGCTTGGAGTTACTTTGATCACCCACCACTAGTGGGCTGGATACAGTGGCCACTGGTTACGTTGACATCATCCGAGGGGATCATTCGTCTTATTCCGGAATTACTCTGGGTAAGCTCTGCTTTGCTTGTCCATCAAGTTACTTTAGAAATTCATCGCTTGATACAAGGGCGCAATGCAGGCTACTTAACTACCACCCTTCCCTCTGCCAAGCTCTGTGGGTTCATGGCCGTTTTAACAATCATTGCAGCGCCACTACCTCATGTTTTAGCAATTGGTCTTTTGCCTGACACCCTTCTTACGCCATTAAGCCTTGGCTTGATGTTGATGGCATTGCGTTGGACCCGAAAAGATCACTTCTCCATTGCGGACTGGGTTATCACTGGCTTGTTATTAGGCTTGGCAGGATTGAGTAAATACACGGCTGCATTTACTGCATTTGCTTTGCTCTTTGCATTCCTAGCCTCACCCAAAAAAGCCTGGATTACCAAAACTGGTTTCTGGATAGCTACAGTCATCGCCTTGATAGTGATTAGTCCAGTCCTGTATTGGAACTGGGTCAATGATTGGATCTCATTCAAGTATCAAATTGCTCACGGCAGTGGTGGCATTTGGGCATGGCGCAGAGTCGCAGCTTTTGCGGGTATTCAGATTGTCTGCTTTGGCCCCTTATTGCTTTTAGGCACCTATTTATTTCTGAAGAATTGCCTCCACTCGCAGAAGCTCCTGCTCATTGCCTTGCTCGGTTTCTTCGCGATCCCCTTCATCATTTTTGCTGCACTATCTGGCGGCGGCGGCCTACCTCACTGGACTACACCAGCTTGGTTTTGTCTGGCACCATTTGCTGGCATTGGGATAGCCAAGGCATGGGCCACACAACATCGCATAGCCATTCGCACCCTACTCATTGCACAACTACTCATTTGCTTGCTAGGTTTTGGCTTTGTTTTGGCCGGAGGTATCAATACCGCCGCAATCAAATCCAATCCGATTGCCGATCTCTATGGCTGGAAGCTTGCCGGACAGAAAGCTTCTGAATTGGCAGCAGCCACTAAAGCAAACGGAATCGCGGTGCAAAACTGGACTTTAGGTAGTCGCGCTGCTTGGTATACGCAGCCTCTCCCAGTCTTTGTATTGGATCAACGACAGGACCAATTTGACCTTTGGTTTGGGCAATTGCCAGTTGGTGCAAGTGTCTTGCTAATCAACCGGTCAGGCATGGCTTTTAAGCCGCCGATTGGAGGCAATATGGCTTTTGAGGCATGCGAGTCCTTAGATAGCCTAGAAATTATCCGATTTGGGCAGGTTTTATCCAAATTTGACTATAGCCTTTGCCGTAACTGGCAGGATGCTGGGGTAGCGCGTTAATTCCCCAAATTCAAGACCTTAGACTCTCAAGGCATTATCCTTACGCCTATGAGTTCACAACCCCAAACCACCCAAAAAGCCACATCTGGGTGGAAAGCAATTCTCAAGCGGGCTTGGCCCACGATTCGCATTTTTCTGTCGATAGCCCTCCTTTGGAAAGCCACTAGCGGAATCGATTGGCACGCTCTATTAGATTCTGAAATTCAGATGCAGCACTGGTGGTTTTTAGCGGCGGGCTTGATGATGCTGTCAGCATTTATTTGCGGTGGATTACGCTGGGGATTCTTAATGCGCAAAGTCGGCTTTCAGGGAAGCCTCATCAATTTTGTAGCACTCTACTTTGCAGGCGGACTTATCAATCAAGGATTGCCGAGTACGCTTGGTGGTGATAGCTATCGCGCTATTACTGCGACCCATTTAAATGGCAGCGGCAAATTAACTGAAGCAAAGGAGCTTGATGCAGAACTTCATCACTCCGTTGACTTGGGGCATGCCACTCCCAAACTACGCTTGAGTTTTTCCATGGTTCTAGTCGACCGACTACTTGGCCTGGCTGGAAACAATTTGCTCGGCGGGCTTGGACTCATTTTGGGTGGCGCCACTCTAGCCGCTTGGGGGACAGACTTGGGTTATGCCGTCACCGGCATCATGATTTTGGCGGGTTTATTACTTGCTGCAATTTTGGCCTGGGGCCCTAGCTGCAATCTCTTGCAAAAGCTATTGGATCGCCTACAAATGAATCACGCTTTGCCTGGCATGAAGTTGGCCTTTTCTTGGCCCATGAATATGGCTCAAGCTGCATTTGCGATCGGCATTCACTCCCTCACTATTTTGACTTTACTCTTCTGCTTAAAGGCTTATGGAGTAGACGCACCGATCGAAGCCCTCATGATTGGCTTGCCTGCATTAAGTCTCTTGTTGATGCTACCAATCAGCATCTCTGGTTGGGGCTTACGCGAGGCTACACTCTCTTCTATACTGGCATTGTGGGGCGTAAGCCCCTCCATGACAGTATTAGCTTCCATTAGCTATGGCGCCATTACTGTATTATCGGTATTGCCTGGCGCTTACTTTTTATTAAAACGGAAATAATTCTTTTAGAGCCCCACTATGAGTATTAGCGTCAACACCATGCGCGCCATCGACCACTGGGTTGGTGTGCCACTCTGCGCAGTAGCAAGTCCAATAGTCGCGCTGATTGATGGCATCAAATATCTCTTCAGTCATGGCCCAGATACGCCACGCAAACTGCTCTTTATTGAGTTATCAGAAATGGGTAGTGCAATTTTGGTTGACCCAGCCATGCGAAATGCGCAGGCTCGTGGTGCCGAATTATTTTTCCTCATCTTCAAAAGCAATCGTGCGAGCTTAACTTTATTAAATACAGTCAAGCCTGAAAACATTTTCACGATTGACTCGTCTAGCTTGGGCGGTCTCATTAAGGATACCGTCAAATTTTTATTAGTCGCACGCAAGCATCGCATCGATACCGTTATTGATTTGGAATTGTTCTCCCGCTTCACTGCGCTACTAACTGGCCTCTGTGGTGCGCGTCGTCGTGTGGGCTATCACATCTTTCATGGTGAAGGCTTGTGGCGCGGTTTTATGCTGACTCGCAAAGTGCATTACAACCCACATATCCACATTACTAAGAATTTTTTTTCTCTCATCCATGCGGCATTTGCCAAAGAGATTGAAGTGCCATTCAGTAAAATTCATATTGCAGATTCGGAAGTTCGCTTAGAGCAGGCGGTGATTGATCCCTCAGCACTAAACAAAGTGCGTGAACGTATTGAAAAGTTCGCCGCAGAAGCTGGTATTGAATTTAAGCAAGGTCAGCAACGTCTCATTTTGGTAAATCCTAATGCAAGTGATTTGTTGTCGCAAAGACGTTGGGCACAGCAACGTTTCTCTGGGCTTATTCAAGGACTAAATCAACGCTATCCAAATGACCTCATTCTGATTACCGGCTCCCCCGCCGAATTCGAGTATGTTGAAAAAGTACGCGCAGTTGCTAACGTTAAAAATGCCCTGAACTTTGCTGGTCAAGTGAGCTTCGCAGAACTACCGCCCCTCTACACACTGTCTGATGTGATGGTCACTAACGATTCTGGGCCAGGCCACTTCTCTGCTGTTACTCCATTGCGCACCGTTGTCCTTTTCGGACCAGAGACTCCAGCTCTCTATGGCTCAGTTGGCAAGTCTATTTCGATTACGGCTAACTTGGCGTGCTCTCCATGTGTCAGCGCGGCCAATCATCGCAAGACACCCTGCCATGACAATGTCTGCATGCAAGCAATTACCGTTCTGCAGGTACTGGAGAAAATTGTGCATCAATTGAATGAAGCTGATCAAGAGCGAGCACGTTAATTCGCATGACTGAGCAGCGCAAATCAGCTTTAGCAGTTGCCTCTCTTTGGGTTTGGTTTGCCCCCCTCCTGCCGCTTGCCCTTGCAATTGCTATTTACTTTGGTGAACTGCAAATTCCGACGTTTTTATTCATCAATCGCTACACCCAGATTCTGCCGGACACCCTATGGGCTTGGCTCACTTTCATTGGTAATGGCTGGGGAATCTTTGCCTTGTGTTTTCCGCTTTTATTGCTAGCGCCTCGATTGTTGAGTGCTGGACTATTGGCATCCCTGATTGGTGGCGCTATTAGTCAAATTATCAAACCTTTTTTAGCCCTCCCTCGCCCTGCCGGCGTACTGGCTTTAGAAGATTTTTATCGCATTGGCGAGCCTTTATTGCATAGGGCAATGCCTTCGGGTCACACCTTAACCGCTTTTGCAGTGGTGTCTGGAATTTACTTTGCTAGCGATCGCGATAAAAGAAGTTCTTTGTGGTGGATCTTCATCATTGCAAGCTTAGTCGGTATCTCTCGCAATGCCCTTGGCGCTCATTGGCTTACAGATGTTTTAGCTGGCTGTGCCATTGGAATTTGGTCGGGCTTGCTTGGGGCGCTATTAGTTGAGTTTATTCCGGAAGCGCAGTTGGCGCCCAACAAGATCGGTGCTCGTTTGCTTGCTCTGGGCGGGCTTGTGACAATCTATGTGCTTCTCACCCAAACCCTGGACTCAGAACTTAACCAATCCTTGCAATATGCTTGTGCGGCATTAATCAGCATCACTCTAGCTTTGTTTATTAAAGTGCAAAAACCGAGAGGCATTTAAGATGTTTAGCTATCGCCACGCTTTTCATGCGGGTAGTCACGCCGATATTCTCAAGCATCTAGTGATGATTCACTTAGTCGAATACCTCCAAGAAAAACCAGGCGCCCTCACGATTGTTGATACTCATGCTGGCGCTGGTATTTACAGTCTAATAGATGGCTTTGCCACGGTGAGCAAAGAAGCGGATCAAAGTATTTATCGCTTAGCTACGTTTGCAAAGACCAACCCTATCAGTTCGGGCATTGCCAGTTATCTCAAGTTCATTCAGACCGAGAATACCTCAGATAAAATCGCCATCTATCCAGGATCCCCATTTATTTTGGCGCGATTACTAAGATCGTCAGACCGTTTGAAGCTTTTTGAGCTTCACCCTAAAGAGATTGATATCTTGCGCCACAATGTCAGCGAGCTCAAGCAGTCAAAGCAAATAGATATCTATGCAGAGGATAGCTTTGCAAGATTAAAGGGCTTGATGCCGCCACCCAGTAGGCGCGGGCTTGTTTTAATTGACCCCTCTTACGAAGATAAGCAAGACTATCATTATCTTGAAACCGCGATGGAGGAAGCCTTACAGCGCTTCGCTACTGGTTGTTATGCAATTTGGTACCCATGCCTCTCTAGAAGAGAATCAGCATCACTACCCGATCACATGAAGAAGATTGCGGCGACATATAAACGGTCTTGGTTGCAAGTTGAGCTACGGGTTGAGAATGCTCCTAAGGAACGCCGACTTCAGGCAAGCGGCATGTTCATCATCAATCCACCCTGGACTCTAGAAAAGCAATTAGCTGAAAGCTTGCCTATCCTTGTCAAGGCGCTTGGCCAAGACAGTGGTGCCGGGTTTGTATTAAAGAATTTTGAGGCCCAATCTAAGGCCTGGATCATGACTTCATCATGACGGTTTGCTACCATTCAGACTGAATGCTAAATCCCGATTCATCATATTGAATGTGCGCTTGCGCACCTACTGGCAATGTGAGTTTCTCAGCTTGATGGCCGAACGGCAAGCCAGTTAACATAGGGATGTTATCGGGAAGATGCTTACGAATAGCCTCAATCGCACTTTCCAGCGTATAGCCACGATCATTGTCGTAAAGACGATAGGCTGAGAACCCACCCAACAGAATAGCGCTTTGATTGCTCAATACGTCGGCATCCAATAATT
Source organism: Polynucleobacter necessarius (assembly GCA_900095165.1). GTDB lineage: Bacteria > Pseudomonadota > Gammaproteobacteria > Burkholderiales > Burkholderiaceae > Polynucleobacter > Polynucleobacter necessarius_J. The sequence goes on from LT606947.1 coordinate 844,235, forward strand.
GAATGAGCATGCGCTCAATACGATACGGATGCTCATTTACATCCTCTAAAAATAGGATTCCACCTTGCGTTTGTTCTTGCGTTGGCAAGTAAGGCGTGCCAACAAGACCTGTGAGCACCGTTAAATTCCCGCCCCAGAGCATTCCAGACGCTTTACCAGCAGTAGCTTTTCTTAAAAAGAGTTGCGGAGCCTGAATAGTGCAATCCAATTTACGCTCGTTGATAGCTTTTTGAAAATGCGCCCACATAAATGCATTAGGAGTCACACTGTCACCCCGTTCACCTTGGCATGCAAAATCAAAATTGAGCATAGGGCCCGCCAGAGTGACTGCGCTAGTCTTTGCTAATAAGCCCAACTGGAAAAATGTGAAATCACTATGCCCACAAATCTGTAAACCATTCTGAATAGCTTTAGCGATAGCACTCCACTGAATATCCGACAACAAGCGATGTAATCCGTAACCACCACGCATCGCTACAACCGTCCTATCAGGAGATAAAGTGGCGAGTTGATTAATTTCAGTTAAACGTTCTGCATCCGAGCCGGCAAAACGTTGCTCAACTCGGTTTGTGCAATCCGCATTAAAAACCTCAATACCCTGTTTCTGAAGCCACTCGATTCCAGCTAATGGGCTACTAACATCTAGACTTGTCCCGGAAGGAGCAATCAAATGAATTTTCTTCAACGCCGCTCCTTAAAAAAATCACGTAGTACTTGACCACACTCGTCGCTCATAATGCCACCTTCAACCTGAGTCTGGTGATTAATCTGCTTTTCTGAGAATACATTGAGCACGCTACCGGCGGCCCCTGTTTTAGGGTCTGTCGCACCAAATACTACGCGCTCCACTCTGGCATGCAACATCGCTCCAGCACACATGGTGCAAGGCTCTAATGTGACATAAAGAGTGGTGCCTGGCAGGCGGTAATTGGATTCACTTTGGGCAGCAGCACGCAATGCCATCATCTCGGCATGGGCGCTAGGATCGCTATTCGTAATTGGTTGATTAAAGCCGGTTGAAATAATGTGGCCATCACGTACGAGCACGGCACCAACCGGAACCTCGTCAGCAGCAGCACCGAGCCTAGCTTGATTCAAAGCTTGCTGCATAAATTGACGGTCAAGCTCAGCTTTCATATTACTTCTTATGAGCGGGATACGTCGGCCCAGCAATTGGGGGTTTCATAAAGACGAATCGATGCGAGCTTGAGTCCGGCCATCAAAGGCTTTTTCAAAAACAGGCTGCAATACTCTAAAGGCTACACTAGCCAAGTTCTCAACAGTTGGAACATGCTCCATTACGACAGTCTTGTGATTCGGGATCGAATTTAAGTAAGCCACTAATTCAGCATCTTCTTTAGCAACCAAAAATGCATGGTCCCAAGGCTCCACAACATATTGATTGGTGAGGCGCTTGATATCCCCAAAATCCAAGACCATACCATCGTCCGCTTTACCGGGATGATCTGCAATTACACCAGTCAAAGTGACCTCGATCGCATAACAATGACCATGCAAATGGCGACACTGTTCATCATGATTCGGGATGCGATGACCTGAGTCAAACTCAAGTCGGCGGGTAATGAAGATGGCTTCTTGTTTGGTGGTCATGATTACTTTTCTGAATGCACAAACATTGCTTAGTAGAACTACTATCGAATACCGATCATTTTATTGGTCTGAACACTCAAACGCCATAAAGGCCGCTTTTGACATAGGCGAACGGCTAATGCGAGGTTTTCTTGAAGGTCTGGACCATTCATGGCCTGCAAGAAACGATTGCGGTAATCCATCTTCTCAAATCTAGCCAATAGAGTTTCTAAGGAGTTATGGCCTACCTGGGGAATCACCACTTTAATCTCATCGGCCTGAAGCACAATCAGCTCTGAGCCAGCCTTTGGGCTGACGCATACCCAGTCAACGCCCTTGGGAACTTTAATCGTCCCGTTAATCTCGATAGCAACAGAGAAGCCTTTAACATGCAAAGCGTCGATTAAAGCCCTATCGAGCTGAAGTAATGGTTCGCCACCAGTGAAAACAACATAACGCTGCTGTGGTCCAGCCGAGGTGCTATTCCATACCTCTTCTATGGTATCGGCCAATTGGTCGGCTTTCTCAAACTTGCCACCGCCAGCTCCATCACTGCCAACAAAATCGGTATCGCAAAATTGGCAAACCGCAGAAGCGCGATCTTCTTCGCGATCACTCCACAAATTACAACCGGCAAAACGACAAAATACAGCCGCACGACCTGCGTGGGCACCTTCACCCTGCAGGGTTGGAAAGAGTTCTTTTACGGTATACATAGCTATGTGCTGATTTTAAGCGCTTTACTTACTTCCAAGACACAAGTTCCCACTCTAAGCAATCTTCCCAAAGGGTATTGCTCCAAAACATACCAGCCCATAAATAACGTCCATAGCCACGCCGAATAACCCACCGACCAATTTCTGGGGAAAACCAAACGTCCTCTTGACGGTAGTTGGCCACTCGAGAGAAGTCATTACTTGTGAAATAAGGCGCCTCATTTTGGTATTTCAACGTCGGAAATAGATCTGCAGGAACACTCACGCCCTCCCAACCTAAAGCGGACACATTCAAACCCCAGTAAAAATCGTTGTCAGGATAGCCAATCACTTGATAGCGATCGCGATAGAAACCAGACCATCCAGGAATCAACTGCTCGGACCACAAGGGGATTGGCTGCAAAAATTTTTGAGGCGGGTTCCAGTGTGGGTCCTGTAAAACATAACCCCACGGCTGCTGAATTTCATCTGGAAGTGCTCCCGCTTTTACTCCGCTACGTTGAATCCGAATCTGAGGCCAAATAGATACCACCTTCTCCGTAACAATATCCACCAGCTCTTGATTAAAGACATTGCGCACGTTGTAGACCAACTGTTGCCCAACTTGCAGCGCCCTCACCCTAGGAGGGTTGATCGGTTGCGGCAAAGGAGTCGAAGCTGGATAAGGTTGCGCAGCAATACAAGCCACCAACAAAGCTGGTGATAGCAACACAAATAGTCTACGCACAGTGTTTATTTGTAAGAACTGAGTTGCCATTGGTAGCTACCCTCTAAAATCACTGCCCCAATTTGCCCCTGAATTTGATAAGAACCAGAAGCCTCGCGAGCAACCCAGCGACCGATCTGCGGAGCAAACCAAACTGTTTCTTTGCGAATGCAATCGACCTTGTTTGGATCTTCACTCTCGTAATTAATCAGGGTTTGGAAGCGCAACGCCACGAATTCTCCAGCAGGAATGGTAATTTTTTCCCAGCCCTGCACGCTCATGTATTCCTGCCAATTTAATCTCGAATCTGAATAGCCGGCAATGCTGTACTTAGTATTGAACTGTTTTGCCCAAGTACTGGAGTACTGCTCTGGCCAAAGCGGTAGAGATGGGCTGAAGTTAAGTAAACGCGACCACTGGGTATCTGTAGAAACCATTCCCCATGAAGTTTGAATTTCACTAGGCAAGCGAGCACCATCTGCAGTTATGCGATCAATCACAATGCTTGAGCCAATATTGGCAACGCGCTCAGTAATCACATCCAAAGTTTTCCCGTCAAAGATATTTTTCTTGATATAGGTCCACCCTTGACCAATTTGTGGAGGACGAACCACAGTCAGCGGTTTTGGTTGCGCGACTGGAATGCCATGCTCATAAGAAAGTCCACCGCACGCAACTGGGGCTAAAGCGGCTGATACAATGAAAGTGCGGCGAGATAGATTCATATTGCTATCCATAGTGAATTAATTTAGCGATTGAGATTGCTCAAGTTTATATATGCCTTAATGCGTTGGCTATTTTATTGCGACCTACCGAGGCCTTTGGAATACCGGCTATATCAAACCATTTATGCGCATCCCCCTCAAAGCCAACACCATGCATAAAGTTGTAAATCGCTTTCTTCAGACCAACACCAAGCAGATCATGATCGACCTCCGCGGAATCAATAAATGCGACATCATTCTTAGCAAAACTGATGAGAGGTAATGGCACGAGTTCAATTCCATAAGCTGCTGGATCAAGACCCACCGGAGAATGGACTGTGCAAGTAAATCGATGGAAGAAATCACTTTGGATGCAGCCGTTTTCAAATAGCTGACGAACATACTCCAATGAGTCGACAGTCTCTTGAACGGTTTGCGTTGGGAATCCGTACATGAGATAGGCATGCACCAAGATGCCGGCATTCGAGAACCCTTTAGTCACTTGAGCTACCTGCTCAACTGAAACACCTTTTTTCATCAAATCAAGAAGTCTGTCTGAAGCCACTTCTAGACTACCAGACATTGCAATGCAATCTCTTTGCGCTAACAACTCACATAACTCAGGCGTAAACGTCTTTTCGAAACGAATATTCCCCCACCAAGAAATCACTACCTTCCGGCGGATTAATTCTTCCGCAAGGGCTTTTAGGATTTTGGGTGGCGCAGCCTCATCCACAAAATGAAATCTCGTCTGACCAGTCTCAGCAACGATTGCCTCGATGCGATCGACCAATAGGCTAGCTGAAGCAGTTTCATAACGAGAGATGTAATCCAAGCTGACATCGCAAAAACTACATTTTTTCCAATAGCAACCGTGTGCAACGGTAAGCTTATTCCAGCGCCCATCACTCCACAGGCGATGCATGGGATTGAGCATATCCAGCAAAGATAAATAGGAGTTGAGCGGCAAACCATCCCAGGTGGCCGTTCCAACATCTTCAAATGGAATATCCGGCTCTTGCCAATTGATGTAGCGAACCTCGTTAGCTGTGGTGCGGATAAATGTACACACCAATCTTTCCGTAGAGCGCTTGCCATTCAAATTCTCGAGCAGAGCAAGCAATGGTCTCTCACCCGAGTTTAGGGTGATGTGGTCCACAAAATCAAATATATGTGGGTTGGTGAGTTCACGCAACTCAGTATTGACGTAGCCGCCACCAAGACCAATCTTGATATTAGAGTAATCTTGCTTGATGGTTTGGGCAATTCGTAATGCGGCGTACATTGCCCCATGGAACGGTACTGAGAGTAGCACCAAGCTAGGCCGATGCTTTTCAATGGAAGACTTTGTTAGCTCTTGTAAATGCAAATCCATTAATGTGGGGCTTGCTGCCAAAGCATTAGCTAAAGGCGTAAAGGTGGGTTGACTACCTGCCAAGGATTCCGCATAGCGAACAAACTCAAAACGCTCATCTACCGCATCACGCAGGACATCCGATAGATCGTTGAGATAGAGGGTAGCTAAATGATGCGCCCGATCCTGAGAGCCAAGCGCACCAAATGCCCATGCTAATGAGTCGCCACCCTCTTCTTCATCATAAGAATCTAAGGATGCGAAACGCGGTCCTTCAGGTAGCAAAGTACGGCTATTGATGCGATGAGCAAGAGTGCTATCGCGCCCTTGTAAAAATGCAATTACCAAGGCGATGGTGCTTTGATAATCTGAAAAGTAATCTAGAAAGAAATTAGCACTCGCACTACGGTTTTCTTCGGGGAGTTTTAAGGCTTGCCCCTGAATCTCTAGCAAACCCTGCGGAGTAAAGAAACCTAGGACCAAGGCCAGCGCCAAATCCTCTTGAACTGCATCAAAGCCACGCGAGCGCAGAAAGCCAGTGAGATAGGCTGTTGATGGATACGGCGTATTAAGCTGCGTCATCGGTGGAATGAGGCTCAGAATCTTCATGCTACTTGCGCCCGTTTATCACCGAGGGATTCCAGTGACTCCAATTCCTCAGAAGTAAAGCCAGCTTGCTCACGGGCATCAAAATTAAATGGCCCCCTCAAAGTGGGTGCGCGGTATTTCTCAGCCAGTTCTCGATAAGTCACAATTGGAGACAAGCCTTCATTGGCACATAAGAAGTTAAACCATCGATTGCCAATAAGTACATGCCCAATCTCATCATGGAGAATGATTTCCAGAATCTCTACTGCGCGTTCATCTTTAATTTGCTTAAACCGATCCCGAATCTCCGGAACCGCATCAAGACCTCTTGCTTCCATGGTTCGAGGAACCAAAGCCATTCGAGCAATTACTGAATCAGTCGTTCGCTCCACCATCTCCCACAAACTATTGTGAGCTGGAAAATCACCATAACCAAATCCAAAGGACTGCAAATGGGCGTTGATCAAGCTGAAATGGTAAGCTTCTTCTTTGGCTACCCTTAACCAATCTTCGTAATACGCCTTAGGCATATTCGGAAAACGCCAGATTGCATCCAGCGCTAAATTCATAGCATTAAATTCGATATGGGCTAAGGAGTGCCAAAGGATAGCCCTACCCTCAACCGTATCCATTTTTCTTTTGGGAACAAACTTTGGTGCGACTAGTTCTGGCTGATTAGGTCGACCAGGAAGAATGAGATCCTGACTTGTGGGCTTATCGGAGAGATTAACAACAATGCGTCCAGCCTGGTAATCATTGAATAAGTTAGCCAGCTGACTAACCTTGGATTGCACATCGGTGTTTGCCAGTATTGCGAGGGAAGTTTCTCGTAACTCAAGCATGGTTATGGGCAAAGGCGAGCTTAAGTCGCCTATTCCCACTCAATAGTTGCTGGAGGTTTTCCGCTAATGTCGTAGACCACGCGATTAATATCACGCACTTCATTGATAATGCGATTCGATACCTTGCCCAGCAAATCATGCGGTAAGTGAGCCCAATGCGCAGTCATAAAGTCTTGTGTTTGAACTGCTCTGAGCGCAACTACATACTCATAGGTTCTACCGTCACCCATAACGCCAACAGATTTCACTGGCAAGAACACTGCAAAGGCTTGACTAGTTAGGTCATACCAAGATTTTTGACTTACTTCATCAATCGTATTGCGCAATTCCTCAATAAAGATAGCGTCAGCACGTTGCAAGAGATTGGCAAACTCTGACTTCACTTCGCCCAAGATGCGAACTCCAAGGCCTGGGCCCGGGAATGGATGGCGATACACCATCTCACGCGGCAAACCTAAAGCAACACCAAGCTCACGCACCTCATCCTTAAACAACTCACGCAATGGCTCAAGCAGTTTGAGGTGCATATCCTCAGGCAAGCCGCCCACGTTGTGGTGACTCTTAATCGTATGCGCGCCATTCTTGCCTTTACCGGCAGACTCAATCACGTCTGGATAAATAGTTCCTTGGGCAAGCCACTTGGCATTTTTAATCTTGCTAGACTCGACCTGGAAGATCTCAACGAATTCTTTACCAATGATTTTGCGTTTAGCCTCTGGATCTGCAACACCAGCAAGCTCGGACATGAATTTCTCTTTGGCATCCACGCGAATTACTTTGACACCGAGATTGCGGGCAAACATTTCCATCACCATGTCGCCTTCGTTCAAACGAAGCAAGCCATGATCAACAAATACACAAGTAAGTTTGTCACCAATCGCGCGATGGATTAATGTCGCCGCTACGCTAGAGTCAACGCCACCAGATAAACCAAGAATGACCTCTTCATCACCAACTTGCTTACGAATATGCTCAACCGCTTCGCTAATGTAGTCGCCCATTACCCAGTCTGGCTTACATTTGCAGATCTCATGCACAAAGCGGCCTAAGATGGCCTCACCTTGCAAGGTATGGGTTACTTCGGGGTGAAATTGAAATGCATAGAAACGGCGCTCATCGTCGGCCATACCGGCAATCGGACAAGATTCTGTTGAAGCCATTAACTTAAATGCTGGTGGCAGTGTCGTTACAGAGTCACCATGACTCATCCATACCTTCAGAATGCCGTGGCCCTCACTGGTGGATAAATCCTGAATGCCTTTAAGTAAATGGGTATGACCATGGGCACGTACTTCGGAGTAGCCAAACTCACGGGCTTTACCAAAAGATTCAGCAGAAGCAACAGCTCCGCCAAGTTGAGTTGCCATGGTTTGCATACCGTAGCAAATGCCGAGAACAGGAACGCCTAATTCAAAAACGATTTTTGGTGCGCGAGGACTCCCCTCTTCGGTAACCGAACTTGGTCCACCCGAAAGAATAATGCCCTTACCACCCTGCTCTTGAATGAACTTGCGAATAAATTCTGGATCGCAGTCATAAGGATGGATTTCAGAGTAGACGCGGGCATCACGCACGCGTCTTGCAATCAATTGGGTGACTTGTGAACCAAAGTCGATAATCAGTATTTTGTCGTGCACGAAAGAATCAGTCTTAATCAATATGGTAATTCGGGGTTTCCTTAGTGATCTTCACATCATGAACGTGTGACTCGCGTACACCCGCTGAAGTGATTTCCACAAAATTCGCTTTTTCATGAAGCTCATCAATCGTTTTGCATCCCAGATAACCCATTGAAGAACGAATACCACCAGTCAGTTGATGCAAGATAGCAAGGACACTACCCTTGTAAGGCACTTGGCCTTCAATACCTTCGGGCACTAGCTTCTCTGCATTTGCAGCACTGATATCACTCTGGAAATAACGATCAGCAGAACCATCTGCCATCGCGCCCAAAGAACCCATGCCGCGATAGCTCTTGTATGAACGACCTTGATACAAGAAAACTTCACCTGGCGCTTCTTCGGTGCCGGCAAACATGCCGCCCATCATGACGGAGCTTGCGCCAGCAACTAAGGCTTTAGCAACGTCACCGGAGTAACGCACACCGCCGTCTGCAATTAACGGAATGCCTGTACCTTTGAGTGCGGCAGCCACATTCACAATGGCGCTAATTTGAGGAACGCCTACACCAGCAACAATACGGGTTGTGCAAATAGAGCCCGGGCCAATACCAACTTTCACACCGTCAGCACCATAATCAGCCAATGCTCTAGCAGCATCGCCAGTAGCAATGTTTCCGCCAATCACTTGTACGTGAGGGTAATTTTTCTTAACCCACTTAACGCGATCCAATACACCTTGGCTATGGCCGTGAGCGGTATCCACCACAATCACATCGACGCCTGCGCGAACCAGAAGTTCAATACGCTCATCGTTATCAGGACTCACACCAACGGCAGCCCCAACGCGCAACTTACCTTCGCTATCTTTACAAGCATTTGGGTGCTCAGTAGCTTTCAAGATATCTTTAACAGTAATGAGGCCGCGCAATTCAAACTTATCGTTAACAACCAGCACGCGCTCTAAGCGATGCTGACTCATCAAACGCTTCGCCTCATCTAGGGAGCAACCTTCTTTAACTGTAATTAAGCGTTCACGCGGAGTCATCTTGGATTTCACTGGTGCATCCAAGTCTTCTTCAAAGCGCAAATCACGGTTGGTGATAATGCCCACTACCTCTTTACCAGTAAGAACTGGGAATCCAGAGAAACCATGTTCACGGGAAAGTTGAATAATTTGACGAAGCGTGACATCGGGACCCACCGTAATAGGATCACGCAGAATGCCAGATTCGTAACGTTTGACCTTGGCCACTTCCCTAATCTGCTCAGCTGGCTTGAGATTTTTATGAACAATACCAATGCCACCTTCGCTGGCCATGGCAATTGCTAAGCGACCTTCAGTGACGGTATCCATCGCTGCGGACACCAATGGTGTATTGAGTGAAATATCTCGAGTTAACTTACTTGCCAAGCTGGCATCTCGAGGGAGTACCGAAGAATAAGCCGGTACGAGGAGCACATCGTCAAAAGTGAGTGCTTTTTGAATGAGTCGCATGCAAAACCCCTAGTCACAAAAATCGATTATAGCCTTCTAGCCTTTCTTTTAGCTGCGGCAGCCTGGAATTTGGCATCTTGGTTCTGGTTTGCCTTCTTACGGCGGACGGCCTTGGGGTCTACCAGAAGGGGGAATACAACTCCAAACGATCACCCCTCATAAATAGGGCTATCCCAGTCCTTGCGCTTGCCAAAGACCCCAAAACAGCCTTTTCTAGCCAAGATGGGGTCATCGGGACCCTGAGCGATTCCCGTCTGAACAAGAGCTAACCCGACTGTGGGAGCTTCGGAAGACGACAAATGGAGCATGAAGGGGTTCAGTTGAGGCTCACCCAAGCGAGCATCGCAGATCAGAATCTCCATCGACTGATTAGCCATACAAGTCTTCAGCTCGCTTTACGAAGCAATCTACAAAGGTATCCGCAATATGGCCAAATACCGGGCCAATGATCTTGTCTAGGATGACGCTCTTAAACTCCCAATGGAGCTTGAACTCCACCTTGCAGGCATCTTCCTTGAGGGGAATGAAGTTCCATTGCCCGGAAAAATGCTTGAATGGGCCATCTACAAAGACCATATCAATGGTTTCAGGGCGGTGATTGATGTTTCGGGTATGAAAGTACTGATTAATACCCTTGAAGTGAATGTTGATTTTGGCGTCCAAAACAGTTTCAGACTGCTCAAAAATTTCCACCCCGCCACACCAGGGTAGGAACTCAGAGTAGCGCGCAACGTCGGTGACTAAGCCATACATGCGGTCGGCTGATTGGCCAATTAAAACGGTCTTGTAGACGTCTGCCATAATCGATCTTGAGAAGCTAAATAAATATGAGTATCGTCGATAACAAAAAAGCCTTCTTCGATTATTTTATCGAGGAACGGTTCGAGGCTGGACTAGTTCTGGAAGGCTGGGAAGTAAAAGCCATCCGCGCTGGTCGAGTCCACATTAAAGAAGCGTATGTCGTCATCCGTCGGGCGGAGCTATTCCTCATCGGCTGTCATATCACCCCACTACTATCGGCCTCTACTCATATCGTCCCAGATAGCACTCGCACCCGCAAACTTCTTCTCAATGCAATTGAGATTAAAAAACTTATTGGCAAAGTTGAGCAAAAGGGCTACACCCTCGTTCCATTGAATCTGCATTTCTCGAAAGGGAATGTGAAATGCGAGATTGGGCTAGCCCGAGGCAAGAAGCAGCATGACAAGCGTGCGGCAACCAAAGAGCGTGAATGGGAAGTTCAAAAGGGGCGCATTGCTAGAGGCGACCTCAACGCCTAATTCCTAGGGCATGTTTCACAGGCATTAATGCACCAATGAAGTGCATTGAGGCACTAAGCTGCTTCATCCCCAAAAATAGAGCTTAAGCAAAGGCATTAGTTTGTAACTATGAAATTGCCTTTTGATGAAATGCTCGACGCCAGCGGAAAAGCGCGTTCCCATTACCAAGCTTTCCATGGCTGGCTTAAGCAGCAGAGCGATACCCTAATGAGTCTTAAGCGCGCTGAAGCTGACCTCATCTTCCGACGAGTTGGCATTACTTTTGCCGTCTATGGAGATGATCTTGGATCTGAGCGGACCATTCCTTTTGATCAAGCCCCCCGCATCTTTACTGCCAAAGAATGGAAACAATTAGAGGCTGGCCTGCGTCAACGGGTTAAAGCGCTCAATCGCTTTATTTATGACGTCTATCACGAAAAAGAAATTATCAAAGCGGGAATTATTCCTGCTGAGCAAATTTATAACAACGCGCAATATCGCCCAGAGATGCGTAACGTCAATGTGCCAAGAGATATCTATGCGCAGATCGCCGGGATTGATATCGTGCGCGCTGGTGAAGGCGAATTCTACGTTCTAGAAGATAACCTGCGCGTTCCATCTGGTGTGTCTTATATGGTTGAGGATCGCAAGATGATGATGCGGCTCTTTCCAGACTTATTTCAAAAATATCGGGTTGCACCTGTCGAGCACTATCCCGATTTTTTATTGGAATGCTTAAAGTCTGTCAAACCGGATGACATCAAGAAACCAAATGTTGTAGCACTCACACCAGGTATGTACAACTCTGCCTATTTTGAGCATAGCTACTTAGCTCAGCAAATGGGAGTTGAATTGGTTGAGGGTAAAGATTTGTTTGTGAAGAACGAACAAGTGTTTATGCGCACCACTCAAGGCCCTGAGCGTGTGGATGTGATTTATCGCCGCGTCGATGACGACTTTTTGGACCCACTCGCTTTCCGTTCCGACTCCACATTAGGTGTTGCTGGATTGCTGTCTGCGCATCGCGCTGGCAATGTGACCCTGACCAATGCTATTGGTAATGGCATTGCTGATGACAAGTCAATCTACCCTTACGTACCGGATATGATCGAATTCTATTTGAGCAAGAAACCAATCCTCAATAACGCATCGACCTTCCAATGTCGAAAACCAGATGATCTTGTCTATACCTTGGCCAATTTAGATAAGCTAGTGGTGAAGTTAACGCATGGTGCTGGCGGTTATGGCATGCTGGTTGGACCGGCATCTACCAAAGCAGAGATCGAAGAATTCCGTGGTCATCTGATTGCTAATCCAGATAAATATATTGCGCAACCAACGCTTGCACTCTCCACTTGTCCAACTTTTGTTGAGCCCGGTGTTGCTCCACGCCACATTGATTTACGTCCATTTGTACTGTCGGGCAAAACAATCAAGATGGTTCCAGGCGGCCTTACTCGCGTTGCCATCAAAGAAGGCTCTTTAGTTGTGAACTCCTCGCAGGGTGGCGGCACTAAAGACACCTGGGTTCTAGAAGAATAAGAGGATAAGTAAATATGTTGAGTCGTACTGCTGATTGCCTTTACTGGATGGCCCGCTACACAGAGCGTGCAGAAAATACTGCCCGCATATTGGATGTTAATCACCAAACCTCCATGCTCCCGCAGCCTGCAGAGTTTTTAGAGCAAAGCTGGAAGAAGTTGCTTACAACCTCCAAGCTTGAAGAGGCTTTCTTAATGAAATACGATGTAATCACTCGAGAAAATGTCTTGGACTTCATGATTTATGAAACCAGCAATCCGTCCAGCATTGTTTCCTGTTTATTTGCCGCCCGAGAGAACGCTCGCGTCATTCGCGGAAGAATTACCTCAGAAGCATGGGAAATACAAAACACCACTTGGTTAGAGTTACAACGTATTTTAGAAGCTAGAAATCAAGCAGATCCTAGTCGACTACTCGAGTGGGTAAAGCATCGCTGCCATCTATTCCGGGGTGTGATGCATGGCACGATGCTCAAGAATGAAGCCTTCTATTTTATGAATGTAGGAACACTTTTAGAGCGCGCCGATAACACCGCTCGTATTTTAGAAACCAAGTACGAAGACCAGGCGACGCTCAAAGTATTGCGCACAGATAAAAAAGTGGAGGCTGATGGTGCGGATGGTGATTTCTTTGACTTTTATCACTGGGCCGCTCTACTTCGATCAGTTTCCGCATTTGAGATCTATAGACAGATTTACTCTGATCAAGTGACTCCTAAGCAAGTCGCCGAACTATTGATTTTTAATAAGCAAATGCCGCGCTCCCTGGTTAGCTGCGTGAACGAACTCATTCCATTAATTTCAGAAGTGAAAAATCAGCAATCTAAAGAAATTGAGCGTCTGCTTGGTAAGCTCAAGGCAAGCTTAGAGTACTCCGATATTGATGAAGTCTTTTCTCAGGGACTGGAAGAATTTATTGAAGAATTCTTAGAGCGCATCAATCATATTGCTGATGAATTCAGTAATGCCTACCTCATACCACTAGCCGTAGCTTAGAGATCACCATGCACCTGAAGATTCGTCACCGCACAGAATACCGCTATGAGACACCGGTGCGCTACTCCATCCAAGAACTGCGACTGACTCCACCGGAAGTAGCAGGCCAAACAATTGATAAATGGAATGTGAGCACGCCGATTAAGGCAAGCACCTCATTAGATGCATTTGGAAATGTGTATAGCGTTTTCGTACAAGAGAATTCTTACACTTCAATGATGATTGAGGCCGAAGGGGAAGTTCATACTCAAGATGCTTTTGAGTTTATTGATAACCCAAAGGCAGTGTCTCCGTACCACCTACTCTAACAAACCAATTTGACTGAACCCACAGTAGAAATGTTGGCGTTTTTTGACTCATCGCTTCCGAAGGAAAACTCCGTAGATACAGTCATGAAATTGGCTGCTGCAGTACAAAGCGCCATCCTCTACTTTCCAGGAAAAACCAACTTCGCCACAACAGCAGCTCAGTCTTTTGCTATGAAATCCGGTGTTTGCCAGGATCATGCTCATATCATGCTGGGCCTATGCCGCGCCTCAGGCATTCCTGCACGCTATGTCAGTGGATATTTCTTTGCCGAAGAATCCCCTAACCTAGCTAGCCATGCTTGGATTGATTTCTGCGTAGATATTGCTAAAGGTCTCTGGTTTAGCATCGACATCACTAACGCCTGTTTTACGGATGCTCGCCATGTTCGCCTAGCAATAGGCAGGGATTACTATTCAGCAGCACCGGTTAAGGGAGTGCGCTCCGATGGAGACGGTGAAGAGTTAAGTGCCAGCATCTCGATTACTCAAGTCAATTAAATAACACCCCATTAAAGTCAAGTAAGAGATAATTCAGAGAAATAATTAAAGGGGTTGCAGGATGACGTATTGCGTTGGGCTTTGCCTAAAAGATGGCTTGGTTTTGTTATCAGATACACGCACCAATGCGGGTGTTGATCAAATTGGTACCTTCAGAAAAATGTCTTTGTTCCAAAAGGATAAAGATCGCTTTTTCACCCTCATGAGTGCTGGCAACCTTGCTATCACCCAAGCTGTTAAAGAGATCTTATTGCAAGGCCAATTCCTAAATGGTAAGAATCTATGGAATGCGGAAAGCACTCATGATGCAGCTGTCGTCATCGGCGATGCCATCAAGCAGGTTTACGATCGAGATCATAAGGCGCTAGAAAAAGCCGGTATTGATTTCAATTGCAATCTGATCTTTGGTGGGCAGATTAAGGGTGAGCGCCCACGACTCTTCAATATCTACTCAGCTGGCAATTTTATCGAGGCCACGCCAGAAACTTGTTACTTCCAGATTGGGGAATCTAAATACGGTAAGCCAATCTTAGATAGAGTGATCAGTTTTGATACAGCACTCAACTTGGCCACTAAGTGCGCCCTCATCTCAATGGATTCAACGCTCAACAGCAATATCTCTGTTGGCCTTCCGCTAGATCTATTGGTTTATGAAAAGAATTCATTGCAGGCGAGTAAATTGGTCACTATGGATGAGTCCAACCCTTACTTCCAAATGATTCACCAACTGTGGGGTGAAAAACTACGCTCAGCATTTAACTCTATTGCAGAACCCAGCTGGTCTGGTACAACTCCTTCGCGCTCGATTGCGTCACCTGCCAAGAAGATAGGAGCAGTCCCTATTCATCGCAGTAGCAAGGCCATAAAGAAGTCTGCTGCACCGACTAAGACGGCAGCTAAAGCTAGTCCAAAGAAAAAAGTGGTTGCAAAAGCTAAGTGCTAGTTTGGTTATACGCTGTAAACCAAAATGGCTAGATTTGCATCTAGCCCTTTTTTACTTGCTGACAATAGTCGGCAAGTGTAGTTAAACCTCTTTCTTGCCCAACATCTCCCAAGTAGCTACTACGCTGTCTGGATTGAGGGAGATTGAAGTGATGCCCTTGGCAACCAACCAACGCGCAAAGTTGGGATGGTCTGAAGGGCCTTGACCGCAAATACCAACATATTTGTTTTGCTTGCGGCAAGCCTCAATAGAGCGAGCAATCATGAACTCAACAGCAGGGTCGCGCTCATCAAAGTCAATTGCCAGCAATTCCATACCGGAGTCGCGATCTAGACCCAAAGTTAACTGAGTCATATCGTTTGAGCCGATTGAGAACCCATCGAAATGCTCTAGGAATTGGTCGGCTAAGATTGCATTGAAAGGAATCTCGCACATCATAATCAGGCGCAAGCCATTCACACCGCGCTTGAGACCAAACCTTCGCCATCATATCGATCACGCGCTCAGCTTGCTTAATAGTGCGGACAAACGGCACCATAATCTCAACGTTATCCAGACCCATATCTTCACGAACACGCTTCATCGCAGCGCACTCTAGGGCAAAGGCTTCGCCGAAGTCTGCTGATACGTAACGGGATGCGCCACGGAAACCGAGCATTGGATTCTCTTCATCCGGCTCATAGTGTGAACCACCAATGAGCTTCTTGTACTCATTTGACTTAAAGTCAGACAAACGCACGATTACCGGTTTTGGATAGAAAGCTGCAGCAATAGTTGTTACACCCTCCACCAATTTATCTTCATAGAACTGACGTGGGCTTGCATAACCACTGGCAACGCTTTCAACAGCGCGCTTGAGATCTGGATCAATGTTTGGATACTCCAAAACAGCACGTGGGTGCACACCGATGTAGTTATTGATAATAAACTCAAGACGAGCAAGGCCAACACCGGCATTTGGGATTTGACAGAAATCAAATGCCAACTGTGGATTACCAATATTCATGGTGATCTTGACTGGGATCTCTGGCAATACACCACGAGACACTTCAGTCACTTCAGTTTCAATCAAGCCATCATAAATATGACCTTCGTCGCCTTCTGCGCAAGAAACTGTGATCATCATGCCGTCTTGCAAATGCTCAGTCGCATCACCGCAACCCACTACCGCAGGAACGCCCAACTCACGAGCAATAATCGCTGCGTGACAAGTACGTCCACCGCGATTAGTCACAATAGCAGAAGTGCGCTTCATGACTGGCTCCCAGTTAGGGTCAGTCATATCAGCAACCAAAACGTCACCTGGCTGTACACGATCCATCTCACTTGGATCACGAATCACGCGAACTGGACCTGCACCAATCTTTTGACCAATCGCACGGCCTTTAGCAAGCACCTTGGATGTGTCCCTGAGTTTGTAACGCATCTCCACTTGGCCAGCAGCTTGACTCTTTACTGTCTCTGGACGTGCTTGCAGGATATAAATGCGACCGTCTTGACCATCTTTACCCCACTCAATATCCATCGGGCGACCGTAGTGCTTCTCAA
Organism: Polynucleobacter necessarius; assembly: GCA_900095165.1. Lineage (GTDB taxonomy): Bacteria > Pseudomonadota > Gammaproteobacteria > Burkholderiales > Burkholderiaceae > Polynucleobacter > Polynucleobacter necessarius_J. The sequence goes on from LT606947.1 coordinate 860,945, forward strand.
TGATGACGGCATATTTTGCCAATTCAGTGATGTCTGCATCTTCCAGTGAAAAACGATTACGTTTCTCTGGAGCAACATCTACAGTCATTACCTTCTCAGCAGAACCTGAAGGGGCGAATTGCATCTGGATCAACTTGGAGTCTAAGGAGCGGCGAATAATCGCCTTCTTATCTTGCGCCAAAGTTGTTTTGAATACATAGAACTCATCTGGATTCACTGCACCCTGCACCACCGTTTCACCCAAGCCATAGCTGGAGGTGATAAATACGACATCTTCAAAGCCAGATTCGGTATCCAGAGTAAACATCACACCAGCTGCGCCCAAGTCAGAGCGAACCATGCGCTGAATACCAGCAGACAGGGCTACTTCAGCGTGGGCAAAGCCCTTATGAACACGGTAAGAAATCGCGCGGTCGTTATACAAAGAAGCAAATACTTCACGAATCTTCTTCAGAACATCATCAATACCCTCAACGTTTAAGAAGGTTTCTTGTTGTCCAGCAAATGAAGCATCCGGCAAGTCTTCTGCAGTTGTTGAAGAACGAACCGCAAAAGAGCCTTTACCAGAGTCGTCTAATTTTTTAAACGATGTACGAATCTCTTCATCCAAACGTGGTTGAAACTGGGCAGTCTCAATTCAGCCACGAATTTCTTTACCGGCCTCAGCAAGCGCGCGTACATCATCAATGTTCAGATTTTCTAAACGCTTCTGAATGCGCTCAGTCAAATTGTTGTGCTCTAAGAAATCACGAAATGCCAGTGAGGTGGTTGCAAATCCAGTGGGTACACGCACACCAGTGGAAGACAACTGAGAAATCATTTCACCCAATGAGGCATTTTTACCGCCGACTGACTCAACGTCAGTCATTCGGAGTTGCTCAAAAGGCAAAACATAGGCATTTGCTACATCGCTACTTTGTTGCTGTGGATTGGACATAAAATACTCTCTAAAGACAAGGAAACTGGTCGAGCGGCCGAATAAAATACGGCATACTTCATTAACTACATATTGTAGTGCTGACCACGACTTTTAGGCCAATCTCATGTCTACTCAAACCCGTATTGTTTTTATCGTTTCTGACGGCACCGGAATTACCGCTGAGAACTTTAGCCAATCGATTTTGGCCCAGTTTGAGGCCACTTTTAAGCACATTCTGGTGCCATTTGTAGACAGGCCCTGAAAAGGCTCATGATGCCGTTTCTAGCATCAATCAGGCAGCCTCCAAATATGGAGTTCAGCCCATCGTTTTCACCGCTTTGGTGAATCCCGAGCTCAACCAGATTGTCGGCAAGGCTAAGGGGCTAATTCTGGACATGTTCCAGACTTTTGTGGCGCCTTTAGAGCAAGCCCTAGGGGTCAAATCAACCCATGCCATGAATCGCCTGCATCACAATGCCGATACCGAGGCCTACAAAAACCGTATTGAGGCTATTAACTATTCCCTAGCCCACGATGACGGCCAATCTAACCGTAATTTGGCGGAAGCCGATGTCATTCTGGTTGGCATATCCCGTGCAGGAAAGACGCCAACCAGCTTCTACCTAGCCATGCAATACGGCATGAAGGCAGCTAACTACCCTCTCATTCCTGAAGACTTTGAACGTGGGCAATTGCCAAAGGATTTGATTCCATACCGCAGTAAGATTTTTGGCCTAATAATTGATGCTGAACGCTTGTCCGAGATTTGCAATGAGCGACGCCCTGGCAGCAATTATGCGAAACTAGAAAACTGCCGCTACGAAATTAATGAAGCTACCGCCATGATGAAAAAGGAATCTATTCCGTGGGTGGCAACAACTAGCAAATCGATTGAAGAGATCGCCACTACTGTATTGCAATCAATTAAGTCTGATAAAACAATTCTGGGTTAGCTTTTTAACTCCTGCGAACGCGCACGGTTTCAAATAGGCAGATTGCTGCTGCCGTGGAAACATTGAGGGATTCCACACTCGAATCAATTGGAATGGATACGCCTTTAGCTTGAGCCATTAGATCTTCAGAAACGCCCTGCCCCTCGCTTCCCATTACCCAAGCTACGGGATGAATCAAGACCTTAGGCATATTAAAGAGATCGAGTTCACCATCAGCGGTGGTGGCTAGTAAGGGCGCTGTTACAGCACTAAGTACTTGCGGGATTGACCAACCCTCGTAAAGATCTAGCAATCGATGAGCGCCCATGCCGGCACGCAATACCTTACTTGACCAAAGATGGGCGCAACCCGTTAAGGCAATCACTTGTGTAAAACCTGCTGCGGCTGCAGTACGCAAGATAGAGCCCACATTACCTGCGTCCTGAATGCGATCCAAAATAATCACATCACCAGAAATTGTCGCAACTGACTTTTGTGGATTTAAGGCAGACTCAGGGAGATCCAACAATCCTGCAATTTGCGGAGCATTCACCAAATCCGATAGCAAATCCCAGAGACCTTTATCCAATTGATAAACGCGAGTCTCAGGACAAATTTCGACATGGTCGTAGACAGCTTGGGCGATCTCTGGATTCTGTAAACCCAATTCAGAGGTAATTAAAGTCTTGAGTTCTGGATTGCCCACCCAGGTTTGCACTAAATGAATACCTTCCAGCAAAGCTTGGCCACAAGCAAATCGTGCCTTCTGACCCTTTGGGCCAGTAGCTTGTAACTGACGAATCTCCTTAAATAGGGAATTGTCTTTTGAGCTGATGAATTCCATTTTCATGATTAGGATTATCGACTATGAAGAACTAAAACATTGCGTACTGGTGAAAAGCTCCGACGATGTTGATCGCAGACACCAAATTCTTTTAGGGCCGCAAAATGCGTCTCCGTTGGATATCCCATATGTTGAGCAAAGCCATACTCTGGATGCAATTCATGCAAAGCCATCATTTGACGATCGCGCGTCACTTTAGCCAGAATCGATGCCGCCGAAATCGCAGGCTCCTTGACATCACCTTTGACAATAGCCTCTGCCAAAATCGGAAGCTCAGGACAGCGATTTCCATCAATCAATGCTTTGTCTGGCCAGACCCCAAAACGTGTAGTGAGATCTTCAATTGCTCGGCGCATTGCCAGCATCGTTGCTTGCAGGATATTGATTTCATCAATCTCAGCTGGACTAGCTTCGCCGATACCCCAGGCTTTTGCCTTAAGCTGAATCTGTTCAAACAGAAATTCACGCCTGGAGGCTGATAACTTCTTAGAATCTTTTAATCCAGCGATAGGGTTTTCAGGATCAAGAACAACTGCACCAGCGACAACTGCCCCCGCTAATGGGCCACGCCCCGCCTCATCAACACCGCACACCCAAATGACACTCACACAGTAGTCCGTTGTTTAGTTGCAGCAATCGTTTGCGCCACAGCCTGAGCAACCAATAATCCGGTTGGACGGCGTAAGGTCTCATGCATTTCTGCAAAGCGTGTTTTTAGCTGAGTAACTTTGCTAGGATTATTTAACCAACTCAATAAAGCATCAGCCAACTTGCTTGGAGTTGCATCATTCTGCAAAAGTTCTGGAACAACAAACTCGCCACACAAAATATTAGGAAGTCCGACATAAGGCAGATATCCCTGTCGCTTCATAATCTGGGCTGTAAGCCAAGGCACCTTATACGAAATCACCATCGGCTTTTTCCAGAGTGCAGCCTGCAAGGTTGCAGTGCCACTCGCAATGAGCACAACGTCGGCAGCTTCTAGGACCACATCCGCCTCACCATCGATTAAGTAAATCTTCAGACCTGCATTCTTCTCTAGCGTGCTTTTCAGCAAAGCCTCAAGTGGTGCGCGCAAGCGCGATGTAGCAACTGGGATTACAAAATGTAGAGGCTGCCCTGGCGCGCGCTTCACAAGCTCAGCCATGGTTTCAAAGAAGACCGGTGCAATCAACTCAATTTCTGAACCGCGACTACCTGGTAGAACAGAGACAACAATTCCATTTAATGCATTGGTGGGTAGGTTTAATGCTTGTTCGATTCGTTGTTTGGCTGAGGCTGGATTTGGTTCAAGAGGAATCTCGCTTGCCAGCGGATGTCCAACATAAGTCGCGCTGATCCCGGCACGCTCATAGATCTCAGTTTCAAATGGGAAGATGCAGAGTATGCGTTCAACAGCTTGCTTGATCTTGGTGATGCGCCCCGCTCTCCAAGCCCAAATTGATGGAGAAACAAAACGTAAAGTCGGAATACCGGCTTTACGCAAAGCTAACTCGACACCTAAATTGAAATCTGGAGCATCAATACCGAGATAGACATCAGGTCGCCCTTCGCCTGTGAGGTTGGCAATCAGTTCTTTTCGTAGCCTCAGAATAGCGGGAAGTTGCTTGATGGCCTCAACGTACCCACGAACACTGAGGGTCTCCATAGGCCAATCAGACCGCAGGCCTTCTGCTTGCATGCGAGGCCCGCCGATGCCGTATACCTCCAAATCGGAGGTATCTGGGATCTGCTTTAGCGCACTTAGTACTGGCGCTGCCAGCAAGTCACCCGAAGGCTCTCCAGCAACACAAGCAAGTTTAGGCACTCGATCTACTCTATCGAATAATGCCGCGCGTAGAGGCGGCAATAAAGTCATGAAACTCTGTCAGCTTTTCTGCAGTAGCGGCATCTGAGACACTAGCAAGGGCCATCTTCTGAATCTCCACTTTAGCCTCTTCGAAACTAAGACCATCTTTATAGAGAACTTTATATGCCTGCCGCAATGCAGAAATGGTTTCACTCGAGAAACCGCGACGCTTTAGACCTTCCACGTTGATACCGTGTGGAGAAGCCTTGTCTCCGGCTGCAATCACAAATGGTGGGATGTCCTGCACTAATGCGGAAGCGCCACCGAGCATGGCATGTTGGCCAATACGAACAAACTGATGAACACCCGACATGCCACCCATAATTGCCCAGCCACTCACCTTCACGTGACCAGCAATTTGTGCATTACTTGAGAAAATCGTATGGTTGCCTATTTGGCAGTCATGTGCAATATGCACGTAAGCCATGATCCAGTTGTCGTTACCGATGCGGGTGATACCTTCATCCTGAGATGTGCCAGTATGAATAGTGGTGAACTCACGAATCGTATTACGATCGCCAATAATTAATTGAGTAGGCTCTCCACGGTATTTCATATCCTGAGGAGCGCCACCAATAGCAGCAAAGTGGGCAAAGTTATTCTCTTTGCCGATCGTGGTGTAACCCTCGATCACAGTATGAGAGCCGATCTTGCAGCCAGCGCCAATTTTGACATTCGGCCCGATGACCGAGTAAGGGCCTATCTCTACGTCGCTAGCGATTTCAGCCTTGCTATCAACTACAGCAGATGCATGAATCTGAGTCATTACGCACCTTTCGTACGAACAGTACAAGTGATATTTGCCTCAGCAGCGAGCTCACCATCAACTGTAGCTTGCACTTGAAACTTATAGATACCAGCACGCTCGCGCTCTAACTTGGCCGTCATGATCAGTTGATCGCCAGGCAATACCGGCTTCTTAAAGCGCGCACCATCAATACCGGCAAAGTAATAAATCGCATTCTCTTCGCGGACTTCTGAAAAAGTAAGTAATGCAGCAGTTTGAGCAAGCGCCTCAATAATTAAGACACCGGGCATTACCGGAAAATCTGGAAAATGCCCCTGAAAGAATGGCTCATTCATGGTGACATTCTTTAAAGCAGTAATACTTTGACGAGGCTCAATCTCCAACACCCGATCAACCAATAAAAATGGGTAACGGTGTGGCAATAACTTCAAGATTTGATTGATGTCGATGGCGATAGGTTTGCTCATGTATTTACCTGCTGAATAAAGTTTCTAATTTTTTAATGTGGTGATGATTTATTTAGATTTGTCTAATAATCGTAGGCGTTGACGTATTTTATCGAGGCCACGCAAAATGGCTGCATTTTTCTCCCAAGCACTATGGAGCATTGACGGGTAAACACCCGTGTAGTGCTGGCCTGGTTCGGTGATAGAGCGAATAATTGATGTATTACCAGATACCGTTGTTCTATCTGCGATGGTGAGATGACCGGCAAAATTAGCTGCCCCACCAATAATGCAGAAGTTGCCGATCTTAGTACTTCCTGAAATGGCTGCACACCCAGCAATCACACAGCAATTGCCCACTACTACGTTGTGCGCAATTTGCACCTGGTTATCAATCTTAGTTCCATTGCCTATGATGGTATCGCTCATTGCACCACGATCAATCGCAGTAGATGCTCCAATTTCGACATCATTACCAATCACTACCGCACCAGTCTGAGGGATCTTGACCCACTCGGCACCAGCGGCAGAAAAGTCGGGGGCAAAACCAAAACCATCAGCGCCAATGACAGCGCCACTGTGAATAATGCAACGCTCGCCAATCGTGGTCTCCGAATACAGAGAAACATTAGGGTAAATCAAAGTGTCACTACCGATTGTGGAGTTTCTAGCAACCGAAGTGTTACCCAATAAAGTAACGCGCTCACCGAGTTTCACGCCGGGTCCGACCTGTACAAACGGTCCGATATGACAGGAAACTGGAATACTTGCAGATGGGTCTACTGCCGCACTTGAATGTATGCCAGGAGAATAAATAGGTGCAGATGCTTTGGCAAAATGCTGAGCCATTCTGGCAAAAGTAGCGTAGGGATTTTTGGAAACAAAATATACCCGCCCAACTGAGCTGTTTCCAGGATTTGCTTGAAGAAAACCTAGATCCGCTTGACTAACAATTAGTCCACCAGCAGCGCTATCGCTAGCCTGTTGACGATATAAGGGATTAGATAGAAAAGAGATCTGGCCTGACTGAGCCCGCTCGAGAGAAGCGAGACCCTGAAGCGCGAGGGAGTCATCCCCCACCAAGCTTACTTGAAACTGTTCGGCCAGCTCAATGGCGGTGGGCATAAAACTTACTTGAGACTATTCAAAGCCTTGATGACATCATCAGTAACGTCAATCTTTGGATTGGCATAGGCTGGATCTTGAATAATGACGTCAATTTTTCTTTGGTCAGCAATTTGCTTGAGGGCTTGATTGGCTTTTTCAGCAATCTTGGCGCGCTCTTCAAAGTTACGCTGATTCAGATCTTCAGTGTATTCGCGTTGTTTGCGTTGTAATTCGCGATCTTGATCCGACAACTCACGTTGACGACGCACACGATCTGCTTCGGACATTACAGCGGAGTCGCGATCCAATTTTTCTGCGGCAGTCTTAATTTTTTGAATGCTTTCACGAATTTCATTCTGACGCCTCATAAATTCATTTTGCAGTTTAGTTTGGCTTGCCTTGGCCATATTGGATTCGTTGAATACCTTTTCAACGTTCACAGCCGCAACCCGAGTTCCAGTATCTTGAGCGAATGCCTGTGGCAAAGCGATCAATGAAGAAACAGCAATTAAGCCGTATTGAATCCATTTAGAAGATTGACGAAGTTTCATAAAACTTTCCTTAAACAATTAAAACGCCGTACCCACTTGGAACTGCAAACGCTGGACGTTATCCGTAGGTAACGATTTGATCGGAATACCGTAACTGAATTTTAGCGGGCCCAGTGGTGATATCCATGATAAACCTAAGCCATAAGAATATCGCAAGACGAGATTGATATTCTCGCTATAGACATTACCTCCATCTACGAAGCCAAATACCCGTAAGGTTTTATCAATGCCAGATCCAGGAACTGGAACGGTGTATTCAACGTTACTGACAATTTTGGACTGACCACCAGTAGGCTGATTCAGGCCGGTATAGGCATTGACATAGGTGGGTCCAAGCGATCCTGGTGCATAGCCTCGAACCGACCCAATACCACCCACGTAGTAGTTTTTAGTAATTGGAAGTGGGTACTTGCCGTAAGCCTCACCGTAACCAACCTCACCATTAAAGGACAAAATATTGCCTTTTGAGAAGGAGTGATACTTTTGGTACTGACCAAAGAGGCGATAGAACATCATATTGCCAACAGGAGTGCCGACCTCAGCATTGAGTTGCTGAAGGGAGCCGGTGGACGGAATCAGCGCGCTATCACGACCATCGCGAGACCAGCCAATGGTAATTGGAACGTTATAAGTATTCAGTGTTGCGGGATAGCCTGGCGCGGCAATACCGTAGTCCTGCATATAGTTTAAATATGGAGTTGGCGTGTTGAGGCTGGACTTAATTTGAAACACCTCAATACCTGTTCCAAAGAAAACTCGATCCACTTCAGTGTAAGGAACGCCAAACTTGATATTTGAACCTACGGATTTAATTTGGTAATCAGGATCGCCTACATAGTAAAGCGGCTTGGATGAACGGTAAAACAAATCGATATAGCGACTAATGCCGTCCTCTGTGAAGTAAGGATCGTAATTGGACAAAGCCAAGCTTTGATTAATCTTACCTAGGGACATATTCAAGCCTACGGCTGTACCGGTACCAAAGGCGTTTTCCTGATTAATACCAGCAGAAAGGATTAATTTTTCTGTTGAGGAGAAACCAGCACCTAAGGTAATCGCGCCAGTTGGCTTTTCTGTCACCTTCACATTGACATCAACCTGGTCTGGAGATCCAGGAACGTCTTGCGTAGAGACATCTGTCTCTGTGAAGTAACCCAAACGACCTAAACGTTTTTTGGATAGATCAATCTTTTCGCTATCGAACCATGAGCTCTCAAACTGGCGCATCTCGCGACGAATTACCATATCGCGAGTTTTGGCATTTCCAGAAATATTGACTTGACGCACATAAACACGGCGACCGGGATCAATCATCAAAGTAAGGTCAACCTCACTCAGATCACGACGAATGTCCGGCTGCGGATTGATAGTTGCGAACGCATAACCATATGAACCCAAAATTTCGGCAATCGCCTTTGTGCTCTCAGTCAACTTGGCAGATGAGAAGGTGTCTCCCGGCTTAAGTTTTACCAACTGAATCAATTCGGCTTCTTTACCCAATAACTCGCCGGCTAAACGCACATCTTTAACAGTGAATTTATTGCCCTCACGAATACTGATGGTGAGGTAAATACCTTTTTTATCGGGAGTGATGGAAACTTGTGTCGATTCAATCACAAACTCAAGATAACCACGATTGAGGTAGTAAGAGCGAATATTCTCCAAGTCTGCCGTGAGCTTTTGCTTAGAGTAGAGATTGTCCTTGCTGTACCAGGATAACCAACCGCCAGTCTTGAGCTGCATCTCGCTTTTAAGAGTGCCTTCACTAAACACCTTATTGCCAATAAAATTGATCTCTTGAATCTTGGCCACAGAACCTTCATCAACATTGAAATAAATCGCTACTTGGTTGCGCTCTACCGGAGTAACAGTTGCAATCACCTCAGCTGCATACATACCTTTGCCAACATACTGGCGCTTGAGCTCTTGCTCAGTCTTATCAATTAGAGCCTTGTCATAAAAGCGGGCTTCTGCCACGCCGACTGCTTTTAAGGATTTACGCACCACTTCCTGGTCAAACTCTTTCATCCCAGTAAATTCAATACGAGAGATGGTGGGACGCTCTTCAACGATGACAATTAAGACGTTACCCTGCGCCTGAATCTGCACGTCTCTAAAAAAGCCCGTGCTGTAGAGAGCTTTGATAGCTTCGGCACTCTTCTCCTCAATAAAGGTATCGCCTACTTGAACTGGAAGATAGCTAAAGACAGTGCCCGGCTCCACTCGCTGCAAACCCTCAATGCGAATATCTTTAATAACGAAGGCGTCAGCTGCATGTGCATTTACACAGAAACCAGCCGCAAGAATAAGGGCGACTTGGGCAACAAATCGAGTTACAGAGCGAAAAGAGGAGGTCAAAAAATTCAAGGTGAAAGGTAGCGTTGCAAATCGTTAAACAAGGCTAGCAAGGAAAGGGATATCAATAGCAAAAAACCCACTTTTTGGAGCTTTTCCTGCAGGGATAAAGATATTCGCTTACCAGCAACCAACTCCCATGCATCATACAGGAGCTGACCCCCATCTAGCATTGGTAAAGGCACTAAATTCAAGAGTCCAATACTGATGCTCATGAGGGCTAAGAAGGCTATAAATGGTTGCCAACCCACTTGGGCGGACTTCCCCGCCATATCTGCAATACTCAATGGGCCGCCGAGCTGCTTTAGGGTAGTTTTATCTGTAAATAAGCCCAGCATAAGTCGGGTGGAGACCTTGGTTATAAGGTACACCCGTTGGCTAGCAAATCCTAAGGCCTCTATAGGCCCCAATTTGAGCTCTCTCCACTCAGAAGGTGGGCTAACTTGTGGAATCAAACCCAAGGCTTGAAATGGGTCAGATTCTGGTGAAATTTGGGGTAAATCGCCCTGCCGAAAGGATTTAACCAGGAGAGCACCAGAAGCATCCTGAACCTCCAGAGCAAAACCCTGCTCTCCGGTGATCGCATCTAAAAGGAGCCAGCGCAAGGCATTCCAACTTGGGACGGGGTCAAACCCTTCAAGGACTGGGGTGCCGTTGTAGCTGGAGGATAAAGATTGCCAGCCAACAACTTGATCTCTCGCTGTAATCCCTAGCTTTGCGGCAATCGATTGCTCGGAGGGAGCTTGGAGTCGAGCAGGCAATTGAGGCACACCCGAGACATAAATTACTGAAAATAAAATAACAGCCAACAGAAAATTGGCGAACGGTCCTGCGGCCACAATCAAAGAACGCTGCCATAGTGGCTTTCTATCAAAAGACTGGGGGCGCTCTTCTAATGGAATGGTTTGCTGACTATCACGACCATCCAATAATTTGACATAGCCGCCAAGGGGGATGGAAGCAAGAACCCACTCAGTTCCGTTGCTGGCGCGATAAGTAAACAGCGACCTTCCAAAGCCTATAGCAAAGCGAAGAACTTTGACACCACATAAACGGGCCGCCAAAAAATGGCCGTACTCATGAAAGCTGACCAACACACCCAGTGTGACTAAGAATGCGCCGAGGGTTATTAAAGCCTGCAAAATCTGCCGATCTATTTTTGTATTGCGTGGATGAACTGATTCGCAGTCTGACGAGCTCGAGCATCAACATCAAGAATCGTTTCAAGCGAATCGGCCTCTACTGGAGGCAGGGCGTTTAAGCAGTACTCCACTACATTTGGAATGTTTAAGTAAGGCAATCCTTCATTCAAGAAAGCGGCAACCGCAACTTCGTTCGCAGCATTTAATACGGCAGGAGCAGTGCCCCCTGCTTTTGCTGCAGCAAAGGCCAAACTCAAGCAAGGGAATTGTGTGAGTTTGGGCTCAGTAAAGCTCAGGCCAGTCAACTGTGTCAGATTCAAGGGGGCGACACCTGCATCGATGCGTTCGGGCCAAGCCAATCCATAGGCAATCGGGGTACGCATGTCAGGTTGACCCATTTGCGCCAGAACTGAGCCATCTCGGTAGCGCACCATGGAGTGCACTACGCTTTGCGGATGAATCAACACTTTAATCTTTTCTAGCGGTAAACCAAACAACCAGAAAGCCTCAATCACCTCGAGACCTTTATTCATCATCGTTGCTGAATCAACCGAAATCTTTCTACCCATCGCCCAGTTTGGATGGGCACAAGCCTGCTCCGGAGTAATGCCTGCTAAATCTGCAAGCAATCTATCCCTGAAGGGTCCACCAGAAGCGGTTAACCAAAGCTCTTCAACTCCTAAATGGTCCGATGGATTTTTGATGAAGCGATCTGGCAAACATTGAAAAATTGCATTGTGCTCACTATCGATTGGGAGCAACTCACCGCCACCCGCTTTCATAGCCTGCATAAATAAATTACCCGACATCACCAACGCCTCTTTGTTGGCCAGCAATACGCGCTTTCCCGCTTGCGCCGCAGCCAAGGCTGGAACGAGACCGGCAGCACCAACAATCGCAGCCATGACGGTGTCGCAGCTAGACTCAGTAACTGCGCTGACCAAAGCCTGAGGCCCATAGAGAACTTGAGTAGCAATCTTTTTTGCTTGCAAGCGACAAGTCAGTTGGGCGGCCCCATCAGCATCAGCCACAACCGCAATAGTTGGCTTGAACTCAACACATTGCTCAGCTAAACGATCAATTTGCTTTGCGGCTGTCAGAGCCAAGACTTTAAAGCGATCAGGATGAGCACGAATCACATCTAAGGTGTTGACACCAATCGATCCTGTAGATCCTAGAATGGCAACTTGCTTAAAAGACATCAAATTAATCCAGCCAGTAGAGCGGCTATCGGCATTGTTGGGATAAGTGCATCAACCCGATCGAGTACACCACCATGACCGGGCAATAAATGACTGCTATCTTTAACACCAGCCAATCGCTTTAACTGAGACTCAAATAAATCCCCGAAAACGCTAAACGCAGCCAATACGGTAACCATTAAGAACATGGGGACCCAACCAAAGCGAAAGGCCCAAGCACCAAAGAGCGTATCGCCAAGAGGTAAATACATTACACACAAGAAGGCATAGATATAGCAAAGCACAAGACCGCCCAATGCTCCTTCAATCGACTTCCCTGGGCTGATATTGACGGCCAACTTATGCTTACCAAAAGCCTTGCCAACGAAATACGCACCAATATCAGCAACCCAAACTAAGGCCATACTGCTTAATAAAAAAACTAAGCCGAGTTCACGCAGGAATACCAATGCGAACCAAGTGGCCGGCAGAATAATTAAACCCAAAATACTGTAGAAAGGTTTGAATTTTTGAAGAGAAAGATTCATTCCCTTGGCCAAAATGAATGGCGCCAGAAAGAACCAAAACAAGACCGTCATCATGAGCAAAGAAAATTGCCATGAGATTGCCTGCGTACCCAGCAAAAACAAAATGATGGCCAAGCAAAATGCAGCATAGAGCCATGCAGCTTTTTTTGCCTCAGGGGCAATCATGCGACTCCACTCCCATGCGGCAGAAACTAAGGCCACCAAGAAGAAGCCGTCTAAATAGATCGATGGCAATAAAAACAAGATGGGCAATAGCACTGCCATCAAAATAGTGGCAGTAATGATTCGGGTTTTAAGCATATGGGAAAGTGAGAGCTACTTAGACTGCGTCACTCAAAGGCTCGGAAGCCAGCTGAGCACTGGTACGTCCGAAGCGACGCTCGCGCTGACTAAACCAGTCAAACGCTTTATGTAGTTCAGCCTCATCAAAATCAGGCCAAAGGGTATCCGTGAAATACAGCTCGGTATAGGCAAGTTGCCATAGCAAGAAGTTACTGACACGCTGCTCACCACCAGTACGAATAAATAAATCCGGTTCCGGAGCGTACGCCATTGATAGATGGGGTTGTAATAATTCTTCTGATACTTGCTCCGACTTCAAGCCAGGATTGGCAATTAAACACTGGCGCATCGCGTGCAAGATATCCCAACGACCGCCGTAGTTTGCCGCAATCGTGAAAGTTAAACCTTTGCAGCCAGCTGTTTTTTCTTCAGAGAATTGCACCATCTCCTGAATCGCAAAATCAAAGCGGCTAAGGTCGCCAATGAGGCGTAAGGAGATATCGTTTTCGGCAAGACGAGAGACTTCACTCTTTAATGACTTAAGAAACAACTTCATTAAAAAGCCCACCTCTTCCGGTGGGCGACGCCAATTTTCAGAGCTAAATGCGAATACGGTGAGGTACTCAACACCAAGGCGGCGACACTCTTGCACAATCTTGCGAACAGCACCCAAGCCCTCGGAATGCCCCGCTACTCGCGGCATGAAACGCTTACTAGCCCAACGCCCGTTACCGTCCATGATGATGGCAACATGGCGAGGGATAGCACTAACCTCAGGGACAACTAAGGTTGAGCTAGCGTGTTGTGTCATAAGGCGAATGGTAAAAAGATAGCCTGACGATTAAACCGTCATGATCTCTTTTTCTTTTTCAGAAACTATCTTATCGATCTCAACCACTGTGCGATCTGTCATCTTCTGAATGTCGTCAGTTGCGCGACGCTCATCGTCCTCGGAAATTTCTTTATCTTTGGTGAGGCGCTTAAGATGCTCATTGGCATCGCGACGTAAATTACGTACGGCGATTTTTGCATCTTCACCCTCGTTCTTCACCACCTTGGTTAAATCACGACGGCGCTCTTCTGTCAAAGCAGGCATTGGTACGCGAATCACGGTACCTTGTGAGGCTGGATTAAGACCTAAGTCAGAATCACGAATCGCTTTCTCAATTGCGCCAACCATGATCTTTTCGAATGGTTGAACGTTAATGGTTCTGGCATCAGCCAAACCCAAGCTAGCCACTTGGCTTAACGGTGTTGGGTTGCCGTAGTAATCGACCTGGATGTGCTCCAAAATTCCTGGGTTTGCACGGCCAGAACGAATCTTTGCTAAATTGGATTTCAAAGCCTCAAGAGACTTTTGCATCTTTTGCTCGGCAGTGGTTTTAATTTCTGCTGCGGACATCAAGCCTCCTATTAAACGTGTACTAAAGTGCCTTCAGATTCGTCTTGAACCACGCGCATCAATGCGCCTGGCTTGAGAATCGAAAACACTTTGATTGGTAATTTGCGATCACGACACAATGCAAAAGCAGTTGCATCCATCACTTGTAAGTTTTTAATGATTGCCTCATCAAAAGTAATTGTCTTGTAGAGGGTTGCTGTTGGATCCTTCATTGGATCGGCACTGTAAATGCCATCGACCTTGGTGGCTTTTAAAACGATCTCTGCGGCCATTTCAGCACCGCGCAAGGCGGCAGCTGTATCGGTAGTGAAGAACGGGTTACCAGTACCCGCAGCAAAGATCACCACTTTGCCTTCGTTCAATGCACGAATTGCACGAGGGCGAATGTAAGGCTCGACCACTTGATCCATTCTTAACGCAGACTGCACGCGAGCCTCCACACCTTTTTGGCGCAAAGCATCTTGCAATGCAAGAGAATTCATCATGGTGGCCAACATTCCCATGTAGTCCGCTGTTGCGCGATCCATACCGGCCGCACCACCAGCTACGCCTCGGAAAATGTTTCCACCACCGATCACGATAGCCAACTGAACGCCGCTATTCACCACATCGGCAATTTCTTTCACCATCGAATCAATAGTGACTGGATTGATGCCAAAAGCATCATCGCCCATAAGAGCTTCACCAGAGAGCTTTAAGAGAACACGTTTGTAGGCTGGCATCGTTTTATTTTCCGTAATTTGCCAAGCAATTTACCTGCTTAGCTTATTGATCTTTAAGTGCTTTTTAATATCTTGCCCAAATTATAAAGGGCTTGGCATAGATCAAACAAAAGGGCATAGAAACCGAGATTTCTATGCCCTTTTGAATATTACAGCCTTACTGGGCAAGCCCAGCAGTTTTGGGGCTAATTAAGCGCCTTTAGCGGCTGCAACTTGAGCAGCAACTTCAGCCGCAAAGTCATCTTAACGCTTCTCAATGCCTTCACCCACAACAAACATGGTGAAACACTTGATTGTGGTGTTTGCAGCCTTGAGCATTTGCTCAACAGATTGTTTGTCGTTTTTAACGAAAGTTTGATTCAACAAAGAAACCTCTTTGAGGTACTTCTGAATAGAACCTTCAACCATCTTCTCAACGATTTCTGGTGGTTTGCCAGATTCAGCAGCTTTTTGAACAGCAACACTACGCTCTACTGCAATTGCTTCAGCAGAAACATCCGCCATCGACAAAGCCACTGGCTTCATTGCAGCAATATGCATTGCTACGTCTTTAGCTGCAGTCTCATCACCTTCGAACTCAACCATAACGCCAATACGAGTACCGTGGAGGTAAGAAACCAACTTGTTACTATCAGCAAAACGCTTGAAGCGACGTGGCATGATGTTCTCGCCGATCTTACCGATCAAGGCGCTACGAACTTCATCAACAGTTTGACCATTCATTGGCAATGCAAGTAATGCAGCAACGTCAACTGGATTCTTTTCAGAAATCAGATTTGCGCAAGCTTGTGTAAATGCCAAGAAATCATCGTTCTTAGAAACGAAGTCAGTCTCGCAGTTCACTTCAAGCAATGCACCAGTAGTGCCACTAATTGATGAAGCAACAATACCTTCAGCAGTAACGCGGGATGCCGCTTTACCAGCTTTGCTACCGAGCTTTACACGCAGAATTTCTTCTGCACGAGCCATATCGCCATCAGCTTCAGTCAATGCTTTTTTGCACTCCATCATCGGGGCATCAGTCTTGGCGCGTAACTCGCCAACCATTGCAGCGGTAATAGCGGCCATTATTCAGCCTTCCCTTCTTCAACAAACTCTTCTTCGCCTTCTTTAACGACGGTCAAGATTTCTTGAACAGAGTTTGATTTACCTTCGAGGATTGCATCAGCAATACCACGAGCGTAAAGAAGAACAGCTTTGCTCGAGTCATCGTTACCAGGAATGATGTAATCAACACCTTCTGGTGAGTGGTTGGTATCCACTACAGCGATGACAGGAATACCAAGCTTGTTAGCTTCGGTAATTGCAATCTTGTGATAACCAACGTCCACTACGAAAATCGCATCAGGAACGCCGTTCAAATCTTGAATACCGCCAAGTGCTTTTTGCAACTTGTCGAGATCGCGATCGTTAGTCAAAGCTTCTTTCTTGGAAAGCTTTTCCCAATCGCCAGCTTCTTTAGCAACTGCCATATCCTTCAAACGCTTGAGGGAACCTTTAACAGTTTTGAAGTTTGTGAGCGTACCGCCCAACCAACGACTGTCGATATAAGGCATACCAGCACGAGCAGCTTCTTCAGCAATGATCTCGCGTGATTGGCGCTTAGTACCAACGAATAAGATAGTTCCACGGTTAGCAGCAACTTGTTTTGCAAATTTCAGGGCGTCCTGAAACATTGGCAATGTTTTTTCTAAGTTGATGATGTGAATTTTGTTGCGATGGCCGAAAATATAAGGGGCCATTCTTGGAGACCAGAAACGGGTTTGATGACCAAAATGGCAACCGGCTTCCAGCATTTGACGCATAGTTACTGACATAACTTCTCCTAAGGGTTAGTTTCTGAGATTGAGTCCTAGCTGCGCTAAAAAGCGCCACCCTGGAAGGCTTAACCCGCGATTTCAGATCAAAATTGACCCGAGAACGAAATTATAGCTGAAATATCAATCATCTAGACCGCCCAAAGCCCACGTGAGCGATCGAAACTCGCTTGGGAATACCTTCAAATGAGCAATCTGCCTATTTTTTGAGCGCCATAGATCTACCAAAAACTGCCAAGTCGTTGATAATCAAGACATGAATAGTGTATTTACCGCCGAAAAAGACATCCAAGGGATGCGCGAAGCTGGCCGCTTAGCCAGCGAGGTTCTTGACCATGTAGCCCCACACGTCAAAGCCGGGGTCAGCACGGCTGAGTTGGACCGCATTTGTCACGAATACATGCGTGATGTCCAAAAGACTATTCCAGCCCCACTGAACTACCAGCCACCAGGCTACCCATCCTTTCCAGCATCCATCTGCACTTCGGTCAATGATGTGATTTGCCATGGCATTCCTGGCGAGAAGATTTTGAAAGCCGGTGATGTCGTGAATCTCGATATCACCGTAATTACCCCCGATGGTTACTACGGTGATACCAGCCGCATGTTCATGGTTGGTGAAGTTTCGGTATTGGCAAAGCGTCTCACTCAAATTACTTTTGAATGCATGTGGCTTGGTATTTCACAAGTCAAACCTGGTGCATCACTAGGTGATATCGGCCACGTTATTCAGATTCATGCTGAAAATGCTGGCTACTCTGTTGTCCGTGAATATTGCGGCCACGGCATTGGCAAAGTGTTCCATCAAGATCCACAGATTCTTCACTATGGTCGCCCTGGCACTGGTGAGAAGTTAAAAGAAGGCATGACCTTCACGATTGAGCCCATGATTAATGCTGGCAAGCGCGATATTCGCACCATGCCTGATCAATGGACTGTAAAGACTAAAGATCGCAGTCTCTCTGCACAGTGGGAGCACACGCTTTTGGTAACAGCTACAGGCGTTGAGGTATTAACTTGGTCGGAGGGAAGCAATCCGATTCCCGATTGCGTTAAAGGCCTTTCATTTAGGCCAAATCTAGCCAACGCTTAACCACTCAATTAGCTCAAGCACAATGGGTCAAACTCTCGCAGCGATAAAACCTATTGCGGATATTGCCAGTTTAAGGGCTGCGCGAGAATTAGCCTATGCCGATTTTCGTGAACATCAAGTTGTTGGGCGATTAACCAAGCAATTGAGCAAGCTCAGCGATGAACTCCTCATCAGCCTATGGAATTCATGTGACCTAAATACCGATGCTGCCTTAGTGGCCGTGGGCGGGTTCGGCAGAGGCGCGCTGTTTCCTCACTCCGATATTGATATTTTGATTCTACTGCCTGCGGATAAGAAATACTTTGAAGATGTACTGGCAAGCAAGATTGAGAAGTTTGTAGCCCAATGCTGGGATACAGGGTTAGAGATTGGATCTTCCGTTCGTACTATTGCCGAATGCGTTTCCGAAGCGGAGCAGGACATTACCGTTCGCACCTCTCTATTGGAATCAAGACTGATCTGCGGCAAAAAATCCCTCTTCAAAGAATTTGAATCTGTTTATGAAAAAACTTTGGATCCCAAGTCATTCTTTCAGGCAAAGCTAGCAGAGCAAATTCAGCGTCACTACAAATACCAAGATACGCCCTACTCTTTAGAGCCCAATTGCAAAGAGAGCCCCGGTGGATTGCGCGATCTTCAAGTGATTTCTTGGGTCAGTAAAGCAGCGCACCTAGGCAATACATTTAAAGATCTCAGTCTTGCCGGCCTAGTTACGCAACGCGAGTTAACAGAACTCAATCGTAACCAGCGTTTTTTAGAAACTCTGCGCGCAAATCTACATCTACTTGCTAAGCGCAGACAAGATGTATTGGCGTTTGACTTGCAGGCACCGCTTGCTGCAGCAATGGGTATCCAAGAAGAATCTTCTAAACTAGCTAGTGAAGCAATCATGCGTCGCTACTATTGGGCAGCAAAAGCAGCCAATCAATTGAACGACGTACTTCTGCAAAACATTGAAGCGCTTCTCTTCCCTCAAGAATCTAAAACTACTCATGCTATTAACGGTGAAGGCAATGAGTGCTTTATTGAGCGTCAAGGTGTCTTAGATATCACCGACCCCCAACTATTTCAGAAGCATCCAGAGCAAATTCTGCGCACCTTTTTGGTGTTTGCACAAACAGCCAACGTCAAGAGCTTATCTGCGACGATCTTTAGAGCGCTATACAACGCGCGTCAGAAGATGGATAGCAAATGGCGCAAAGACCCGGTCAATCGCGCACTCTTTATTGAGATTCTGAAAGAGCCAGAGGAAGTTAGCCGCGCCTTCCAACTCATGAACCGCACCAGCGTTCTCGGTCGCTACCTGCCTGCCTTCAGAAAAATCGTTGGCCAAATGCAGCATGACTTATTCCACGTATATACGGTCGATCAACATATCTTGATGGTGCTGCGTAATGTTCGTCGCTTTATGGTGGTTGAACATACGCATGAGTTTCCTTTCTGCAGCAGCCTGATTGCCCATTTTGAAAAACCCTGGCTATTAGTTATTGCTGCCCTCTTTCATGACATTGCTAAAGGACGTGGTGGCGATCACTCCGAGCTTGGTAAAGCAGATATGCGCAAGTTTGCAAAAGACCATGGCTTAGAAAAAGCGGATACCGAGCTTTTGATTTGGCTGGTTGCTGAACACTTGAATATGAGTCAAGTTGCTCAGAAACAAGACATTACAGACCCGGAGGTGGTGCAAGCATTTGCTAAAAAGGTTGGCGATGAGCGTCATCTGACCGCCCTCTATTTATTAACCGTTGCCGATGTCCGCGGAACCAGCCCTAAAGTGTGGAATGCCTGGAAAGGCAAACTACTGGAAGACCTCTATCGCGTGACGCTGCGTGTATTGGGCGGCGCAAAACCAGATGCCTCTTCAGAGCTTGCGCAACACCAAGAGGAATCACGTGCCAAGCTACGGCTTTATGCAATCGAGGACTCGGCCTATGAAAATCTCTGGAAGCAGTTGGATGTTGCATTCTTCTTAAGACAAGACGCCGCCGATATTGCTTGGTTAACGCGCCATCTATTTAACAAGGTTGATAGCGAAACACCGGTCGTACGTGCCCGCCTCTCCCCAGTTGGTGAGGGATTACAAATTGCGGTCTACGTTAAAGACCAAGAGGATCTCTTTGCCAGAATTTGCGCCTACTTTGAGCGTCATGGCTTCTCGATTTGGGATGCGCGCATTCATACAACAAAGCATGGATATGCGCTGGATACCTTCCAGATCTCTGGTAGCAACTTAGTGGATGAAGGTGGAAGTTACCGCGACCTCATTCAGCTGGTGGAGTATGAACTTACAGCAGCGCTACAAAATAGTGATCCACTGCCAGCACCAAGCATGGGAAGACTTTCAAGACAGTCTCGCACCTTCCCCATTCAGCCACGCGTGCACATGACTCCGGATGAGCGAGGTCACTACTATGCACTCTCCCTTTCAGCAAATGATCGCACCGGCCTCCTTTATGCGATTTCTAGAGTCTTAGCTAAGCATCAAGTTTCACTTCATACCGCGCGCATCAATACCCTGGGCGAGCGAGTAGAAGACGTATTCTTATTAGATGCGGCCAACTTGAGCAAGAATCCAAAGCTCCAGATCTTGTTGGAAACAGATTTGCTAGAGGCTTTAGGGGCTTAATTAATAAACTCTACACAGCCAATCTATCAATAGTCTTTCTAGCTACATCCTTCACCCAAGGCTGAGCCTTCCAATACTGTTCTGCAAATGCGTCAATCTGTGGCTTGTATTTCAGGGTGAGCCCAATCACATCTAGCCCTTCCAAGAGCATCTGCTGATGTCTTGTGGACATTGTGAACTTGAATTCATGCTTCAAGGTGCGGACCATGAGGTTTTCAATGTCAATATCAATGCTAATAGGAGCGCCGTTATCGTCCGCCTCTTTCATTAAGGCCTGAACTTGATCTTCTAGCAAAACAACTAGCAATAAACCATTGCCCATTGCATTGGAATAAAAAATCTCCGCAAAGCTAGATGCAATTACCGCTTTAAATCCAAACTGTTGCATACCCCAAACAGCATGTTCACGGCTAGAGCCACAGCCATAGTTAGGACCTGCAATCAACACATCTGTAGAAGCATAGGCAGGTTGATTTAAAAATAAGTTTGGCTTAGGTTTGCCAGCCTCATCAAAGCGCAAGTCATAGAACAAGCCCTCTTTCAATCCTGATTTATCAATGCCGCGCAAAAACTGCTTTGGCATAACCTGGTCAGTGTCAAAGTTAACAATACGCAAGGCGGCTGCATGGCCTTTAATTTTTGACTGCTTATTCATTTACAGCTCCTTGCAATTTACGAACATCAGTAATCATTCCTGTGACAGCTGCGCCGGCTGACATCGCAGGGCTCATTAAATGAGTAATTGCTCCCCGCCCTTGACGACCTTCAAAATTACGATTGGTTGTTGATGCGCAACGAGCGCCTGAAGTGAGGATGTCATCATTCATTGCCAAGCACATGGAGCAACCCGGCTTGCGCCATTCAAAGCCTGCCGCAATTAACTTATCGGCGATACCTTCTTTTTTTGCTTGCATTTTTACCGCGCCAGAGCCAGGAACAACCATTGCCCGGACTCCAGCGGCAACCTTACGACCACCAATAGCGGCAATAACATTACGCAAGTCCTCAATACGTCCGTTGGTACAAGAGCCAATAAACACATGGTTAATTGGTGTGCCTTCAAGTGTTTGCCCATCTGATAGTTTGGTGTATTTCAAGGCTTTCTCAAGGCTAAGCTTATCTACTGGGTCTTTGATCGAGTCTTTAGTTGGGATGGCGGCATTAATCGCAATGGCCTGATCTGGACTTGTACCCCAGGTGACAAAAGGAGCCATATTGCTCGCATCAAACTCATACTCTTTATCAAACATTGCATCTTTATCAGAATATAAAGTTGCCCAATGAGCCAATGCACGTTCTTTAATTGCGCCAGTAATATCTGGGCATCTTACCAATACATAATCAATGGCTGTTTTATCCGGAGCAATCAAAGCACCGCTAGCTCCTGTCTCCACTGTCATGTTGCAAAGGGTGAAGCGAGCTTCTGTACTCAAGCCCTCAAGTTGCAGAACCACAATACTCAACCGCGTAGCCAATAGCGCCCTTGGCGCCAATTTGACTAATGATGTTCAGAATCATGTCTTTTGATGTTGTACCAACAGGCAACTTGCCATTGATCTTAATGCGCATATCTTTGGCTAAGCGATACACCAATGTTTGTGTTGCTAATACATTCTCCACTTCTGACGTACCGATACCGAAACCTAGTACGCCTAATGCTCCATAGGCGGTTGTATGACTATCGCCACAAATAATTACCATTCCAGGACGAACCATGCCATGCTCAGGCGACACCACGTGCTCAATACCCTGTAAAGCATCGTTAGTATCAAACAATGGGATGTTGTGTTTTGCACAGTTCTTCTTCAGGTTTAATGCCTGCATTGAAGAAGCTGGGTCAGCAATCTTTCGTGGCATTTCATTATGAGCGGGAATAATGTGGCTCACTACAGATACGTTTTGCCCTGGAATTAGAACGCTGCGATTCTTCTCATCTAAACCTGAAAATGCTTGTGGGCTGGTGTATTCATTCATTAAATGTAAGTCGCAGAAAAGTAATACGTTCTCCGTATCTAGCGTTGCCACAGTATGTGAATCGACTAACTTTTGATATAAGGTTTTATTGTTCATTTCTTGTCTTGATTTAAAAATGGAATAACTTTTTTGAGTAGAACTTCTGGAGCCTCTTCAGCTATGTAATGGTCACAAGGCAATGCCTCACCAATTACATCCGTACAAATTTCCTGCCACTCTTCGAGGGGCTTGAAGCATTTATGAACCACTCCATCACCACCCCACAAAACCATTGTTGGAACTACTAATTTATTACCAGCAGCAATATCTGCCCGATCATGAATTAAATCAATTCCAGCGGCTGCTCGATAATCCTCGCAAATACCATGAGCTGCTCTAGGCAAGGCAAGGCAAGGCAACGCATATATTCCGCTAGGGCTAGAGGATCAAACGGTGTTAAGCCAGCACTTCGTTTACCCATGACATCCTTAATGTAGGCAGCTGGGTCGGCTTCTATAAATCGCTCAGGCATTGGTGAGGGCTGAATTAAAAAGAACCAGTGCCAATACGCCCTTGCAAAAGTATCGCTGGCTCCGTCATACATTGCTACTGTTGGCGCAATATCTAACATGATCAATCTCTTAATTGAATCAGCGTGATCCATTGCCAATCTATGCGCTACTCGTGCGCCACGATCATGGGCCAGCACATCAAAATGTTCAAAGCCTAATTGCCTCATAACCTTCAACTGGTCTAAGGCCATTGTGCGTTTTGAGTAATTACCATGATCCTGATCTCCTTGCGGTTTAGAGGAATCTCCATAACCTCGTAAATCAGTCATTACTAGGGTGTGGGTTTTCATCAACTCCGGGGCAACTTTATGCTAAATAGCATGGGTTTGGGGATGCCCATGAAAAAGCAAAAGCGGAGGTCCGCCACCCCCTATATGCCCAGTAATTTCAACCCCATTGACCTCAAATGAACAAACTTCAAATCCAGGGAATAATTGCTTGAATGTCATAACTTTCTTGCTTTAATTTAGTCAGCGTTAATGCCGCACTCTTTGATAAGTTTTGCCCACACTGGAATTTCTTTTTCTAAGCGCTGATGGGCTTGTGCTGGTGTAGATGGAATTGGGTCAAAACCTTCTTTAGTCATACGAGCTTTTAATGTTGGGTTGTTTAACGTGCCATTGAGTGTTGTATTGAGCTTATCAACTACCACCTGCGATGTTCCAGCTGGAGCAAATACGATGAACCATGTCTCAAAGCTATAAGCTGACAAACCTGCTTCAGCCAGCGTAGGAACATTGGGCATTAATGGGGAACGTTTTGTACCCGTCACGCCAATGCCTCGGAGCATACCGCCTTGAACAAACTGGGCTGCGGCAGATGCCACTGGAAAACTCATATCTACTTGGCCGCCTGCAGCATCACTTAAAGCAGGGCCACCGCCTCTGTATGGAATGTGAGTAATAAATGTATTTGAAGTTGCTTTGAATAATTCAGGGGCAATATGCATCGTGCTGCCATTGCCAGCCGAACCATAAGTTAACTTTCCCGGATCCTTTTTAAGGAGCGCCAACAATTCTTTTAAGTTTTGTGCAGGCACTTTAGGATTCACTACCAATACGTGCTAAGAACTTGCCACCATACCAATTGGCGATAAATCTTTTAAGGTATCAAAAGGCATCTTTGGGTAAAGGGCTGGATTGACCGATAAAGATAATGCGTGAATACCAATGGTGTAACCATCGGGCTTTGATTTAGCAACTGCATCAACACTAGCATTACCACCAGCGCCAGCACGATTCTCAACAATCATTGGCTGACCTAATGCCTTACCCCAATCCTCAGAAATCATGCGAGCAGTAATGTCCGCACTTCCACCCGGAGCGTAAGGGACGATTAACTTTACAGGGCGATCTGGGAACGTTTGCGCCAATTACAGAGGCGGTAAAACCTACAGCGCCCAATAAGGCGATTAAAGCGGTCTTGCATTTCATGGATATCTGCTCCGATCTATGTGTACTGCTATCCTACCCGTAAAACAAACAAACTTAATGTCATTTAAATTACAACTTTCAGTCGTTTTAGTTAATAATTAAAAGATGGATAGTTTTTCTGATATCGGCTTTTTCGCCTTGCTAGTCAAGGAAGGGAGCATGGCAGCCACAGCCCAAGAGCTTGGCTTGACACCTCCAGCAGTTAGCAAACGGCTTGCTCAAATTGAAAAGCGACTTGGGGTTAGATTACTTCAACGAACTACTCGGCAAATCAGTCTGACGCCAGAGGGTGAAACTTACTTAAATTAAGGGGCTCATGTTCTTGCTAATTTTGAAGAGTTGGAGCGTTCAGTGTCCCGAAGTCGCAATACTCCAAAAGGCGTGATTAAAGTCGGCGCAACACTAGGCTTTGGAAGACGCTTCATTGCGCCAGCAATTGCTAAATTCTCCGACATTTATCCCGAAGTGGAAGTTCAACTCACTTTAAATGATCGACCAATTAATATTGTTGAGAAGGGATTGGACGTAGTAATTCGCTTTGGTGAATTGCCAGACGTACGTTTAACTGCAAGACTGTTAGCAAACAATCACCGAATACTATGTGCCGCTCCGGCTTATTTGCAGAGAATGAGCGAGCCTGAGCACCCTAAGGATTTAAGCAAGCACCAATGTTTATTTATCCGCGAAGCCGACGAATCCTATGGCACCTGGCACTTTCATCAAGGGCAAAAGACGGAGACTATAAAGGTACAGGGGCCACTAACCAGCAATGATGGTGAGTCTGTTATCAGGTGGGCATTAGAGGGTCGAGGCATTATGGTCCGCTCTATTTGGGACGCAGAGCAATATATCAAGGGTGGGCAGTTAAGAGCGATTCTCCCTGACTGGGATTTACCTAGCGCCGATATTTATATGGTCTTTCCAACGCGAAATAATCTATCTGCGAAATCTCGTGCTTTTGTTGACTTCTTGCTGGAAGAGTTCAAAAGCCACAGGATTAATTCAAGCAACTCTTAGAGATAAATAAAAAAGAGGATCATTAGGCGCACCTTATTGGTCGAAAGTGGCCATTTAAATTGAAGGGAAATTTAGTCTAATAAACCCAACATTGAAGCCTCGTCAATTACCAAAACACCCAACTCTTCAGCTTTAGTCAGCTTACTACCAGCATCCGATCCAGCAACTACATAGTCAGTTTTCTTGGAGACCGAGCCCGCCACTTTGGCACCAGCTTTTTCGAGCAAATCTTTTGCTTCATCTCTTGTCATTGTTGGGAATGTGCCAGTGAGTACGAAGGTTTTTCCTGCGACTGCTGCGCTAATCACTTTTTCCTCTACCGAAAGCTGCATACCTGAAACTAAGAGTTGTTCAATCACTTCACGGTTATGAGCTTCTTCCATGAAGCTAGTGATGGAGTTGGCCACTACAGGGCCAACGTCTTTTACTGTCAGCAAGTCTTCGAGAGTAGCATCCATCAGGGCATGCATGGACCGGTAATGATTGGCCAAGTCTTTGGCGGTTGTCTCGCCTACATGGCGAATACCTAATGCAAAGATGAATCTCGCTAGCGTCGTATTTCTGGATTGATTAATGGCCGCAATCAGATTATCGGCTGACTTTTCACCCATGCGCTCCAGGTTCGTAATTGCGGTAAAGCCGAGGCGATAGAGATCGGCCGGCGTTCTCACAAGATTGTGATCAACTAATTGATCAACAATCTTTTCACCCAGACCTTCAATATCTAATGCCCGTCTATGCGCAAAATGAATTAGCGCCTGCTTGCGCTGTGCGCCACAAAATAAGCCGCCACTACAACGAGCTACAGCTTCATCCGCTAATCGCTCGATATGTGAATCACATACTGGACAATTTTTTGGCATTACAAATTCTGTTGCATTGGCAGGACGACGCTCTTTGACCACCGAAACCACTTCCGGAATTACATCCCCCGCTCTTCTGACGGAAACGGTGTCACCAATACGTACGTCCTTGCGCTTCACCTCATCCTCGTTGTGGAGCGTCGCGTTTGTAACTGTGACGCCACCAACCTCTACCGGAGAGAGTCTTGCAACTGGAGTGATAGCACCAGTGCGCCCTACTTGCACATCAATCCCGAGTACAGTGGTTAATGCCTCTTGAGCCGGGAATTTATGAGCTAAAGCAAAACGTGGGGCTCTGGATACAAAGCCTAACCTGGCTTGCTCTGCAAAAGAGTTGACCTTATAGACAACACCATCAATGTCGTAAGGTAAAGAGTCACGTTTGGCACCCACTTCGTTATAGAAAGCCAAAATCTCTTCTACTGATTTGAGGACTCGGCGCTCTGAGCAAACTGGCAAGCCCAGCCTGACATAAGCGTTGAGCAACTCTTCATGAGTTTTTGGTAGCCAGGATTGCGGCTCTAGCGCCCCTATGCCATAAGCAAAGAATGAAAGTGATCTTTTGGCCGTGATTTTGGAATCGAGTTGTCGCAAACTCCCTGCTGCAGCATTGCGAGGGTTAGCGAATTCTTTTTCACCCTGAGCGGCTGCTTGCTGATTCATATTTTGAAAATCTTTGAGATACATAAAGACTTCTCCACGCACCTCTAAGACTGCCGGAATATTGTCACCAGATAATTTCAATGGAATAGCCCGAATTGTTTTGATATTAGCAGTGACATCTTCACCGCTAGCACCATCACCACGAGTGGCTGCTCTGACTAATGAGCCATACTCATAATGCAGAGAAATTGCCAGACCATCAAATTTAAGTTCTCCCGCGTAATCTACTTGGTCAACATGAAGACCTTCACGACAGCGACGATCAAAAGCAATGAGTTCAGAATCTTCAAATGCATTATTTAAGGAGAGCATCGGCACAGCATGGGTAACGGAGTCAAACTCTTTTAACGCAATGCCACCCACTCTTTGTGAGAGTGAGTCTGCGGTAATCAATTCTGGATGATTTGCCTCCGTCTCAATGAGCTCTCGATACAAACGGTCATACTCGCTATCTGGGACTATTGGGTTATCGAGAACGTAATAAGCATGCTCTAGGCGTGCTAACTCGGCTTGTAAGAATGCGTAGCGATCCGCTAAATTTGTCGGACTAGAGGACGACAAAGCGATTCCTTAATTAAAGAGTCTGCTGGCAGTAGAAGAGCCGGCTGGAACGCCCCCATTCTCAAGATTGGCATACAAAACATCAAGATACTGACGAATGCTAATCACAGCAGCTTCAGTCAGATTAATGCCGTTGTCATCGACCAAGCGACCGTGGGCAGCTTGGGCGATCTCGATACCCTCGCCCAGCATACGCTCGAACGCACGCTCTTCCTGGGACACCAAGGGCACTTCAAGCAATAGAGTTACTTGTTTAACTGCTGCATTGGGGTCGATTTCTGCGCTAGTAAAGATGAGTGTGCCGTTGCTATAAAACTCATAGCTACGGCCATTGCGAGAAAGTCTAAAACCGCGTTTGCGCATCAAGGCATCAAAGTTGGCGCCAGGAGTTGCTTCATCGAAAAGCACATTAATGCTTAACTGAATATCACTCTCAGCAGCCATAGCATCGAGTTCTTTAGCACTCTCTAGCATGGTGTTGACGCTTGGCATATCGATCTGAGAGCCTAATGTTTCCACAAGAGCTTGAGCGCGAGAACAAAAATCAGATAGCTCCAAAACACCAATTGGGCCACGGCGGCTAGCCAACTGAATTGCTAATTGCAACTCAGAATAAGACGCTTCCGAGCGCAAAGCCTCCCAATCTTCAGCAGCATCAAGATCGGCGTTTAAACCTTCGCACATCCAACGCGCTGTTGAGGTTGCAGGTACATCATTCCAAGCATTGATTTCTTCTAAGATTTCAGCACCACTAATACCCTCATCAAAACGCAGAGTGATGACGCAATCGATCCGAGGGTCAATTGAAAAGCTTTCTGGAGCGGATGGGGTTGGAACTGCAATATCGCCAAAAGAAGGTTCGGTTCGCTCTTCAGCCTCAGCAAAACCTTGACCAAAAGAAGGTTCTTTGGCAAATCGATCATCGGTAGAGTATTCGCCGGCAGCCTTTGCCTTACGGCGAGCACGAGCATATTTAAGGTTCAGAATGGCGACTGAAATGAGAATCAGTAGGCCAATAACAGCCAAAGCGAACTGCAAGTCAGACAAACCTAACATTGTCATGAATTGCTCTAGATCCACTTAAGCTGCCTCCACCATAGATACCGCAGAAGAAATATCCACCGCCACAATACGAGATACACCCTGCTCTTGCATGGTGACACCAATCAACTGATGGGCAATTTCCATGGTGATCTTGTTATGTGAGATGAACACAAATTGAGTCTTATTAGACATTTTGGCAACCATCTGCGCATAACGCAAGGTGTTCGCATCATCTAAAGACGCATCAACCTCATCGAGCAAGCAGAATGGGGCAGGATTGAGAAGGAATAAGGAGAAGACCAATGCAATCGCGGTCAAAGCCTTTTCACCACCAGAGAGGAGATAGATAGAGCTGTTTTTCTTGCCTGGAGGCTGAGCCATCACTTGAACGCCAGCATCCAAAATCTCTTCACCAGTCATTACCAACTCAGCATGCCCGCCACCGAATAACTCAGGGAACAGTTTTCCGAAGTGGGTATTGACCTGATCAAAGGTGCCTTGCAATAGATCACGGGTTTCCGCGTCAATCTTGGCAATCGCATCAGTCAATGTTTGCATCGCTTCATTCAAGTCGGCAGATTGTGCATCCAAGAACTGCTTGCGCTCACGTGAACTTGAGAGTTCATCTAAGGCAGCCATGTTCACTGGACCTAAAGACTGAATCTCATTACCAAGACGAGTCACCTCGCTTTGTAAAGCGCCCACCTTCAAGTCAGGACTAAAGCTTGCTTCTAATGCAGTTAAGTCTGCTTCGGCATCTGATAGCAAAGTTGCGAACTGCTCA
Organism: Polynucleobacter necessarius; assembly: GCA_900095165.1. Classification (GTDB taxonomy): domain Bacteria; phylum Pseudomonadota; class Gammaproteobacteria; order Burkholderiales; family Burkholderiaceae; genus Polynucleobacter; species Polynucleobacter necessarius_J. Next base: position 890,399 of record LT606947.1, read on the forward strand.
AAGTTCAAACGGGCAGCCTGTTCACGCAACTGCAAATCCACAACCTTGTCACGCATTGGCTGAAGACTGCGCTCAATCTGTAAGCGCACTTCGTCCGCTTCACGCAATTGATGCAGTAAAGCATCTTGTTCGGTACGCGCATTTGCTAACGCCACTTCACGAGCGCTGCGAGCCAGTAATAGGCCTTGCAATTTATCTTGAGCCTCTTCATCGCTGAGTGTTTCAAGCTCTTGCTCAGAAGTTGCCTGCTTATCCTGGATCTCCATAATCTGCACGCGTGCAGTACTTTGATCGCGCTGCAAGTCAGCAATGCGCTGTTGTAAGGAACGGGTAGCAAATGCCGCTTCTTGAGCAGACATTTCTGATGAACGCAAAGATTCGCGCAAACGATCACGCTCTTGGGTAGCTAGCTCAAGTTTTTCTTGAGCGATAGCGAGGTTTTCTTGCAAGCCTTGCTTAGACTCTTCTGACTGAGCAAGCTCTTCCGCTGATTGCTCTTGAGTTTGAATTAATTGCTCCATTTGTTGGCGCAACTCACTTAACTCACCCTGAATTTGTTCGGCGCGTTGGCTGTACTTTTCTTCAGCTTGAGTTAATTGCATTCTTTCCACTTCAAAGCCATGTACTTCTTGTACTGCTTGCTCAGCAGCGATGCGAGTTTGCTCGGCAGTTTGGTGGGCGGCCTGATAGTTGGCAACAGATTGATCTAACTCACCTTGCAACTCACTCTGAATTAACTTCTGTGCACGCAATTGCTTCTCGAGACCTTCCATCTCTTGAGCACGTGCCAACATGCCGGATTGCTCAGAGTCGGCGGCGTACAACTGCACGCCCACACGGCTCACTAAATGGCCATGTTGAGTAACAAAAGCACCGCCTGCAGGTAACTTCTCGCGGCGATGCAATGCATCTTCCAAGCTATTGGCGATATAGATATTGTCTAACCACTCTTGGAGTACAGCGGCAACACGTGGAGCGCCTGCGCTTTGAACACGAGTCAACAATGGAATGAAATCCGCTGGCACAGCGGTGTGCGCAGGAGAAATATTTTCCGTTAATAAAATCGCTAAACGACTTGGAGGAGCGTCATTTGCTAAGGTTAAAGTTTCTTGAACGCTCTTTGCCGTAACAGCAGCTAAGCGCTCGCGCAATACGGACTCCAAAGCAGCTTCCCAGCCACTCTCGACTTTGAGTTCTTGCCACAAACGCTTGCTCTCTTTTAATCCTTTACTCTCAAGCCATGGGCCGATCTTGCCTTGAGCTTGAACACTAGCTTGCAACGCTGTTAGTGCAGTGAGCTTTGCCTCGGTTTGAGCTAACTCTTGGTTGGCAGACTGGATCTGTTGTTGGGCGGTATTACGAGCCTCATCCGCAACTGGTACGCGTTGTTGCGCCTCCCCTGCTTTTTGTCTTGCCTCATCCACTTTGCGTTGCGCCATGGCATGACGATCAATTGCCGTTTGCAATGCTTCAGCATCGGGCCTGCGCATACCAGCAAACTCAGCCTCAAGACGCGTATCGCGCGCTTTAAGCTCTTCCACCTGAGTCGTAATGGCTTTAACCCGCTCACCCAAACTGACTAAGCGCCGATCGATCGTAGCTAGGTTTTCACGGGCATCGTTGAGTTCGCGTGCGTGTACTTGATAAGCCTCTTCACGAGCTGGCATTTGCTCTTGCAAGCCAGATAAGTCAGCAATTAATGCCTGCTCTTTTTCTGCGGCTAAGCCGAGCTCTTGCTCAGCAGTGCATTGCGCTTGAGCAGCATCTGTTTCTTGAACAGTCCAACGTTGAAGTTGGGCTTGTAAATCTTGAGATTGTTGTTGTAGACGCTGACGCGCTTCTTGCACGTAACGAATTTGTGACTCTACTTGACTTACATCAGCGTTAGTTTGATACAAGTCGCCTTGGGCTTGAGAAACCTTATCCTGTAAGGCATATTGCTCGGTGCGCATTGTCTCGAGCTCAGTCTCTACATGACGCATTTTGGCGGTCTGCTCTTCTAAACTCACTTGTGTGTCACGAATACCGTTAGCGTGACGTTCTTGCTCTTTACCAGTCTCAATCTGACGTACGAACCAGAGCAACTGTTGCTGAGACTTCATCTCAGTAGACAGTTCAGCATGGCGCTCAGCGACAGTAGCCTGCTTCTCTAAGCGAGTTACCTGCTGATCGAGCTCACGCAGAATATCTTCCACGCGCACAAGATTTTCTTTTGTATCCTCAAGACGGGAAGCTGTTTCTTTGCGGCGCTCTTTGTATTTAGATACGCCTGCAGCCTCTTCCAAGAAAACACGGAGTTCTTCTGGCTTTGCTTCCAAGATACGGTTGATAGCGCCTTGTCCGATGATCGCGTAGCCTTTTGGCCCCATGCCGGTACCCAAGAAAATATCTTGAATATCTTTACGACGCACCACTTGGTTATTCACGTAGTAACTAGAATTGCCATCACGCGTCAGAACACGCTTAATACCCAATTCTGTAAAAGCACTCCACTGACCTTGAGCGCGCCCTTCTGAGTTATCAAAAATGAGTTCTACGCTGGCACGACCAGATGGCTTACGTAAACCAGAACCATTAAAAATAACGTCCTGCATGGATTCGCCACGCAATTCACTAGCGCGAGACTCGCCCAAAACCCAGCGTACGGCGTCAATAATGTTCGACTTTCCGCAACCGTTAGACCCCACAACACCAATCAACTGGCCTGGCATTTCAAAATGGGTTGGATCGACGAAGGACTTAAAGCCGGAAAGTTTGATGGATTTCAGTTGCACGGCGTACTTTGCAGGAAAAAAGGGGGTAAAAATTATTACTAAAGTGGGAAAATGATAGCAAGCTTAGGGCTCTCCACACGGGTTTTTGCCCCACCGATATAATGATTAATCTACATCCAGGGGCAAAACCCCTTAACAATCTGATAGTTAACTGAAAAGCATGAGCCAATCACCACAAAGGATCATCGAACAAGCCTGGGAAAACCGCGCAAACCTGTCTCCTGAGGCCATTTCTGGGGAAATCCGCAACGCCGTTAATGCCGTACTCGAGGGCCTTAATACAGGCAGCATTCGCGTGGCTGAACGCCGTAGCGTCGGCAAATGGGAAGTAAACCAGTGGGTAAAGAAGGCTGTCTTGCTCTCTTTCCGCCTGGAAGACAACAAACCTATTGGTGCTGGTGGGTATACCCAGTTTTACGACAAGGTGCCAAGTAAGCTTGAACACTACACCGCTAAAGACTTCGCCAATGGCGGCTTCCGTGTAGTTCCCCCTGCAATGGCTCGCCGTGGCTCGTTTATTGGTAAAAATGCCGTTTTAATGCCTTCTTACGTCAATATTGGCGCTTACGTAGGTGAAGGCACCATGGTTGATACTTGGGCAACGGTAGGTTCATGTGCCCAAATCGGTAAAAACGTTCACCTGTCTGGTGGTGTTGGTATTGGTGGTGTTTTAGAGCCAATTCAGGCTGGTCCAGTCATTATTGAAGACAACTGCTTTATTGGCGCGCGTTCTGAGGTAGTTGAAGGCGTCGTCATTGAAGAAAACGCCGTTCTCTCTATGGGCGTGTACATTGGTCAAAGCACCAAGATCTACGACCGCGAAACTGGTGAGATTCATTACGGTCGTGTGCCGGCAGGTTCTGTTGTGGTTCCAGGCTCGCTTCCTTCTGCTTGCGGCAAATACAGTCTGTACGCTGCGATCATCGTGAAAAAGGTTGATGCTCAAACCAGAGCAAAGACTGCAATTAATGAACTCTTGCGCGATTAAGCTAAAAATGAGCGCTACCCTTGAGTTAACTGAAGCCCTCATCTCCTGTCGCTCGGTAACGCCAGCGGACGGAGGCTGTCAGGAGCTCATCGCTAGACGCCTTCAAGCAATTGGCTTTCATACTGAGAACGTGATCAGTGGCCCAGAGAGTTTTCAGGTCACCAATCTATGGGCAATCAAAAAAGGTGCAGCAGGTGATCAAGGCGAAGTCTTGATGTTTGCTGGTCACACCGATGTGGTTCCTGCTGGCCCGCTCGAAAAATGGACTAATGATCCATTCACACCAACCATTCGAGATGGCATGCTCTACGGTCGTGGTGCTGCCGATATGAAAACCTCTCTTGCGGCATTTGTTGTTGCTACAGAAGAATTCGTAATTACCCACCAGAATCACAAAGGCTCCGTTGCCTTTTTGATTACCAGCGATGAAGAAGGCCCAGCAAATGATGGCACGGTCATTATGTGCGAACGCTTGCAAAAACAGGGGCAGCGTTTAGATTACTGCGTCATTGGTGAACCAACCTCAGTCGACCAATTGGGCGACATGATTAAGAATGGTCGCCGTGGGTCACTCTCGGGCAAGCTTAGAGTCAAAGGTATTCAGGCGCATATTGCCTATCCTCACCTAGGCAAAAATCCGATTCATATTTCTGCGCCAGCAATTCAAGCGCTAGTGGAGACTGAGTGGGATAAAGGTAATCAGTATTTCCAGCCTACTAGTTTTCAGATTTCCAATATTCATGCAGGCACTGGTGCGAACAATGTCATCCCTGGTGAATTGGGGATTGACTTCAACTTCCGTTTCTCCACAGAAAGTAAACCGGAAGAATTACGCGGTCGCCTAGAAAGCATTCTCACTGCTGCGGGTGTTGAGTTTGAAATTGACTGGGTCTTAGGTGGCAGCCCCTTTATCACTGGCGATGGCGCACTGGCTGGCGCTCTGCGCAAGGCTATCAAAGCTGAAACTAAAGTCGATACAAAACTCTCCACTACTGGCGGTACAAGTGATGGTCGATTCATTGCCAAGATCTGCAAAGAAGTGGTCGAGTTTGGCCCACTCAATGCAACTAGTCACAAAATTGATGAGTGCGTGATTGTGGATGATGTTGTCCCACTAAAAAATATCTTCCGCAAGACTCTCGAGCAACTCATTGCTTAAGACTATTTAGTCATTTACTTTTCATAAAAAATTAATGGATCCTGCGCCCCAGCAATCTCTGACACTTGATCAATGCATTGATCAAATTGCACAACGACTAGAAGCAGCAGATTTGCATTATGGTCATGGCGCCATCGATGCTCAGAGCGAAGCACTGTGGATTGTCAGCAAACAGTTAGATCTCAGCCCCACTGATGCACTGGACCACCTGGAGCGAGTAATGAATGCCGAGCAAATTGCTATGGCATTTGAGGTTACAGAAATCCGCATCTCCTCACGAAAGCCTTTGGCTTACATCTTGGGTGAAGCCTGGTTAATGGGTGTGCCATTTCTCTCCAGCGAACAAAGTATTGTGCCCCGCTCCTGGATTGCCGAGTTAATCGTTGATGGCTCACTCGAGCCTTGGTTGCCGGCAGATGGCAAAGCACTTGATCTTTGTACGGGTAATGGCTCACTAGCAATTTTGTTGGCCATGGCTTGCCCAGACATCCATGTCAGCGCTTGTGACATTAGCCTGCCTGCATTAGCAGTGGCATCTCGCAATCTCGATCGTCATGGCCTTACTTCTCATGTGGAACTTTTTGAGAGTGATCTCTGGGATGCATTGCCAGAACCGCATGAAGACAATCTCTTTGATCTAATCATTTGCAACCCGCCTTACGTCAACGCCAATTCCATGAATGCCCTTCCAGCTGAATATCATGCGGAGCCTGCTCTCGCATTGGCGGGTGGCGATGATGGCATGGATCTCATTCGCAGGATTATTGCTGGCGCTCCTGACTATCTATCTGAGCGCGGCGCCATACTGATTGAGATTGGCAATGAGTATGAGCACTTTAAAAGAGCGTTTCCGCAGATCCCCGTCATTTGGATGGAAGTATCTGCAGGCGACGAGCAAGTATTGCTGATTCAAGCAGAAGACTTGCGTTAATCCCTCTGGGCGTTGTGCTTAATTGAGTTCTGCAGTTGCAGAGATAGCCTGATCAATCCGCTCTACCGGTATCGCTCTTAATCCCGGAATCTTCGTCTTAGGCATATTGGCCTTCGGAATAATCGCCACAGTAAAGCCGAGCTTAGCCGCCTCTTTAAGGCGCTCCTGGCCACGTGGGCATGGACGAATCTCTCCAGCTAAACCAACCTCACCAAACACAATTAATTCTTTTGGTAGGGCCTTATTACGAATCGATGATTGAATTGCCAACAATACAGCTAAATCAGCTGCTGGCTCTGAGATCTTCACGCCACCAACCGCATTTAAGAAGACATCTTGATCAAAACAGGCAACACCTGCATGACGATGCAATACTGCCAAGAGCATGGCTAAACGAGCTTGCTCTAAGCCCACACCGCAAGACGGCGTGGATTGGGGATGTGGGCGGTATCAACCAATGCCTGAATTTCAACCAAAAGTGGACGGCTACCCTCTTGCGTAACAAGCACGCAAGCACCCGGAACCATTTCTGCATGCTGGGATAAGAAAATTGCTGAAGGATTTGCAACACCACGCAGACCTTTTTCAGTCATGGCAAATACACCAAGCTCGTTGACTGCGCCAAATCGGTTTTTAATCGAGCGCACCAACCTAAATGAAGAGTGCGTATCACCCTCAAAGTACAGAACGGTATCCACAATATGCTCGAGCACGCGAGGGCCGGCCAAGTGACCGTCTTTAGTCACGTGACCCACCATTAAAACGCAGATACCACTGGATTTAGCAGCCCTCGTAAGTTGTGCAGCACACTCACGCACTTGCGCAACCGAGCCTGGAGCAGAGCTCAGCACTTCTGAATACAGAGTCTGAATGGAATCAACCACCAAGACCTGCGGCTTCACTGTATCCATGATGGATAGGAGTTTTTCCAACTGAATTTCAGCGAGCACCTCTAATTGATGGGCATCTAATGCAATACGTTTTGCACGCAATGCGATTTGTGCAGCAGACTCTTCGCCGCTACTGTAGAGAGCATTCATACCTGAAGCACTCATCTCCGCAAGCGCTTGTAACAATAGCGTGGATTTACCAATGCCTGGATCACCACCCAAGAGCACAACACCGCCAAGTACACGATCAAACTCTTCTACGCTCGTACTGAGTCGCGGCAAATCTTCTGCAGAAATGGCGGACAGCTTTTGACGAGGCAATGACTGCGCCAAACCCTGAAAGCGAGTATTCGAGCTGACCTCGGGTAAGCCCTCTTCTAGAGTATTCCAGGCCTGACAGGACGGGCACTGACCTTGCCATTTAGCAGATGTTCCACCGCATGACTGACAGATGTAGATTGTTTTAATCTTGGCCAAAGTAGCACCTAGCGAATGAGTAAATTAGTTAGTAAGGAGTAAAGCGGTAAAAAAAAATTAATCGAGCTGTGTGCCCGCTTTATTCTCTTGAGCACGCTTAGGCGCATCTTTACGGCGTTGCTCAACATCTGCCGCACGAGCAGCTGCTGCCTTTTGTTTTTCTTCAAATTCTTTTTGGTTGGCTGAGCGTTCAGCCGCTTTTTCAGCAGAAGCACGTTCAGCAATCTTCGCCACATCACGTTGATCCTTAATGCTTGCTCGCAACTTACGCTGCACTTCATGCAACTCCACTTCTTGCGCACGAATTGGATCTATCTCTTTACGGTACTCAGCACGAGAGTCTTTGAGGCAACTATTAACCCAGTACTTTTGATAGCACTCAGAATTCTTTTTATCCCAGCGATATTTAGCCCAATCTCGCTGTAACTCCAGCTCACCTTCAATCTTGTCCAACTGCTCTAGCTGAGCTTCTTCAGCCGGTGTAGCAAAAACTAGAGAGCTGAAGGAGCAAACCAGCAGGAATGTTCCCAATGAAAGCAGCGAACGAAAGGTGATCGGCCTTCTCAAATCTCTACCTTTGCACCAAGCTCAACCAATCGATTAGCAGGAATCTTGAAAAAGTCAGATTGGCGACCTGCGTTCTGGTACATCCAGCAGAACAGGCGTTCACGCCATAAAGCCATGCCCGGAGCATCAGTTGCAACGATAGTGTCGCGAGATAAGAAGAAGGAGGTATCCATCAAGTTAAATTTAAGGCCAGATGATTTCTCAATCAACTCGATGATCCTACCCATATCTGGCGTCTCATTAAAGCCGTATACCGCCCTGACTACAAAAATATTATTTCCTAAGTCTCGCAAAGTAATGCGCTCTTCATCTTTAACATAAGGGACATCCCAAATACTCACTTTCAGAAAGAAAACTCTCCCATGAAGAACGTGGTTGTGCTTGAGGTTATGCAAGAAAGAAACTGGCAAGTAGTCAACGTGAACAGTCAAAAAGATAGCAGTACCTTCTACGCGATGGGGAGGGTTTTTCATCAATACGTCAATGAATCCTTTGAGCTCAATACCCTCTTCCATGGCGCGTTGACGCAGCAACTTTCTTCCTTGATACCAAGTCATGAGCAACAAGAAGCAGGCTGCGCCCAATAACAATGGGAACCAACCACCCTCCATAATCTTCAATAGATTTGCAGACAAAAAGGCAAGATCAACAATTAAGAATGCACTAATAACCAGAGTTACCAAAAGAGTATTCCAACGCCAAACCACGCGCATGACGATGGCCGCTAAAAAGGTTGTCACAATCATGGTGGTAGTGACAGCAATACCGTAAGCAGCAGCTAAATTTTCAGACTTCTTGAATGCAAGGACAACTGCGATCACTAAAACTAATAAAGTCCAGTTCACTAAAGGCATATAGATCTGGCCGATTTCACGATCAGATGTATGGCGAATTTTCATGCGGGGGACAAAGCCCAACAAGATAGCCTGACTCGTCATAGAAAACGCGCCAGAAATGACAGCCTGGGAAGCAATCACCGTAGCTAGAGTAGCCAAAATCACCAAAGGAAAAACAAGCGCCTCTGGAACCATTAGGAAAAATGGGTTGGTGATGTTTTCAGGATGACTCAAGAACATGGCGCCCTGACCAAAGTAATTGAGAATCAAGCAAGGCATCACAATGAAAAACCAGCCTAGGCGAATTGGTTTTGCGCCGAAGTGCCCCATATCCGCATACAGCGCTTCAGCACCTGTAAGAACTAAGAAGACGGCACCAAGAACGATAAACCCTTGCAGTGCATGCTCTTCCATAAACTGAATGGCATACAAAGGATTGATGGCTGCAAAAATTTGAGGATTCTCAATCACTTGATAGACCCCCATCAAACCGATCACCACAAACCAAATCAGCATTACTGGGCCAAATAAATTTCCTACTACCGCAGTGCCTGTTTTTTGAATCACAAAAAGACTCATCAAAATAACAATGGTGACTGGAATAATGTAGCGAGTTAAATCATGCGATATAACCTCCATACCTTCAACCGCAGATAGTACGGAGATCGCCGGTGTAATGATGGCATCGCCATAAAACATGCATGCACCAAAAACCCCGGCCATAATGATCAGTAAAGAGCGCTTAGAGCCAGTGGGCGCTGTTCGCAATGCCAAGGCCATCAATGCCAGAATGCCACCCTCACCATGATTGTTTGCACGCATCACAAACATGACATACTTGAGTGAAACTACAATTGCGAATGCCCAGAAAACCATAGATATCACGCCATAGACAGCTTCATTCGAGAAGGGTATGCCGTGCTCTGGACTGAAGCACTCCTTAAGCGCATAGAGCGGGCTAGTGCCGATATCCCCAAAGACCACTCCAATTGCTGCAAGCATTAAAGAAAAGGAGGCTCCTTTTGGATGACCATGCTCTTGCCGAGAAATCTCAACCGGCCTCAATAAAGAGGATTGGGAAAACTCTTGGTTACTGACTGACATTATTAAGTCTCATCTCAATGTTGCGTGGCAATATGTTACTTCTTATGCAGCAAGACTCAGGAGTCTTATTGGCCCCAAAAAACCGCTTATTTCAGCTCCATTTTAAGGTACACCTCGACAGGGACCGCTAAAAAATGGTAGAATCTTAGCTTCAGACGCGGGGTGGAGCAGTCTGGCAGCTCGTCGGGCTCATAACCCGAAGGTCGTAGGTTCAAATCCTGCCCCCGCAACCAGTATCTATAAGGCTTCTAGGGTGATTCGCTTAGAAGCCTTTTTACTTGATAAATCAAAAATCGTGGCTATGTCGTGATTCAAAGGGTATTTAAGCGTATTTTGCTCATTAGCGTTGATAGCCAATAGGGCAATCAACCCTATACTCAATCGAAATTTACCCAAAAGATTGCACCAGTCCATATGAATTTTTCGAATATCAAAAAGTTACTTGTTTTCACTTTATTGACTGCTTGGCTTGTGTCAGCAGGAGCACAAACTTGCCCTTCGGTCTCTTCGGATACAACAATTACTAGCTCTTGTTCAACAGGTATTGTTTGGACAGGAGGGAGTTTAACGATTGGAAATAACAATACCAGCATATCTATAACCAACACCATCGATGTTGCTGCTATAGAAACAAACAGTAGTACTTTGGGCTCAATTTCAAATAAAGCTAACAATACGATTGGCGATATCGCAACTGGTAACGCAATTCAAAATAACAGCGGTAGCACTATCAGTGGCATCTATAACTATGGTTCATTGATAGCAGAAAATGCTGTTTGGAATGATGGAACCATTGCATCCCTTTATAACTATGGCGCTATATCGTCTACAAATGGTGGCATTTGGAATAATGCGGGCAGCATAAACAAAATATATACAACATTGGTTCAATAACAGTGGGGGGTAGGCGCTAATGGCACTTACAACAATGGCTTTATATCCTCATTCAACAACCTAGGTTCGATAACGGTTGGAAATATTGGAACCGGAGTTGCTAACGGCGGGGATGGCGTCATCACAACCCTTAATAATTCAGGCACCATAACTGTAGGTAGTGCTCATGGTGGCGGAAGCTGGGGCATTTCTAATGGAGGCGTCATCACAACCCTTAATAATTCAGGATCTATAAGCCTTCTTGATGATGGGTACGGTATATCCAATTCGAATGTAATTACTACCCTTAATAATTCAGGCTCGATAAATGTCGTGAATGGAAAGGGAATCTGGAATACTAGCGGCGCCATTACCACTCTTAACAACTCAGGCACTATAAATACTGGGGGCGGCGATATCTTGAATCAGGGCACCATTGGCACACTAAATAACTATTCTTTTTTGGCTGGTTCTAATGTTGGAGTTAACAACACTGGAACTTTAATCACTCTTAACAACATAAACTCAATAAATATTACGAGTGCTGATAGTGGAGTTGGTGTTGCGAATAGTGGAACTTTTACAACTTTAAATAATTTTGGATCTATAACTGTTGAAGGCACTAATGCCAGTGCTGTCTCCAATAGCGGCACCCTTAACGCTCTTAATAATTATGGAACCATGACTATTGGCGATGGAGTCAGTTACACCATCTACAACAGTGGTGCCATTACCGCTCTTACAAACACTGGCTCAATAAATTCCGGAGTTGGTGGGAGCGGTATTTATGTAGACGGTTCGGGCACTATTTCAACCTTAACAAATACAGGCTCAATAAGTGTGGGCGATGGAGGTGTTGGGATTAATAATATGGGCACCATTACCACTTTAAATAATAGCCAAGGCGGCCACCAATCTTTGCCATCGACCACTGCCCTGAGTTTTTCAGGAAATATGCCAACCAATTACAACATTGCCTTTGTTAGCCCAACTCACTACGGTCAACTTACAACCGATCCTGGTGTGACTATTGCAAATGTTGGGATTTATGGCACGCCACTCTTAACCTCCAGAATATATGCGAGCATCTTGTCTAATGATGTAACGGTCACCAACTTGCAAAGTGTATATGACAATATGACAGTTACTTTGGTCAACAACATATCAACGGGCTACTGGGACATAGCCTTCACTGGCATCTCGCTAATGGTTACGCAACAGTCTTTAGCGAATACCGCTAACTCGCTTGCACCTATTTTCACCCTCCAAAATTCTGTACTGGCTAATAGCTTCTCCTATGACTGCAATACTTTTAGCGTAAATAATGTGTGCATATCCGCTGGTGGTCGCAATACTGCAGTATTCGCTGCCAACGGCTTGAATAACAGCAGTGCTCTTTTAATCGCAGCATATCGTCCTTATCCAAATTACCGAATCGGCGCTTATGCAGACCAAAACCTTTCAGTTAATAATGCGGGCGCAGCAGTTAATCTAGGTAACAACACTCCGCTTATTGGCATCTTTGGCGTCTGGAACGAACGACTAGATGGCACAGGCACTGAAGTCAAAATTTCTGCTGGATATGGTCAAAAAAATACAACCATTAATCGTCAGGCAGTGGGGTTAGGCGAGTCAGGGACGGGATCGTCCCAGTTGAATAGCCAAGGGGTACAAGTAGCAGCAAAGTACGGATTTAAAATTTCTGTAGATACTATAGTCTCGCCTTATGTCGGGATGAGATATACCAAAAATAATATGAACGACTACACTGAGGTAGCATCTAACACTACTACCTTACCGCTAACTTACTCAACACTAAATACAAATGCAACTACAGCATTAATAGACCTTGGTGCATCCTACAAAGGCATTTCTCAGACAACTTTATTCGCTAGTGCAGGCGTTGAATTGGATACCAACACCTCGAATGGATCCTACTATGGGTCAAACCCTGGCATTCCCGACATTACGCCAGTGAACTTTAATCCAAACCCAGTAAAAACTAGACCAACAGCCACATTGGGCGCCTACTATGATGTTGAAAAAAATCAACGACTGGGAATTACTGGCATCTATCGTCAAAAGCCGTATCAAGCAGTTCAAACAACTACTGTGATGGCGACTTATACAGTGGGCCTCTAACTCGACGACCCTCGTAGACTGAACTCCCGCCCCCGCAACCAAACAAATAAAAGGTTTCTAGGTCAATTGACTCAGAAGCCTTTTTGCTTTTCTCCAGCCTTGGAGCATAAAAGCTCTGCCCCAAATGAGGGAAAAGATTATTCTCTACGCCTTCAGTCGTCTACTATTCTTAACTTAATGTGGGGAATGAATGATCAATTCCCATGAATTCCCTATTTTGGAGATTAAGCAATGACATTAGCAAGCAAGTTGATCGCGGTAGCCTGCGGCGCATTGATTAGCTTTGGTGCAATAGCCCAAAACTACCCCAGCAAACCCATCAAGATCATTGTTCCCTTTGCCCCTGGTGGTAGTACCGACATCATTGCACGCAGCATGGCAGACCCTTTAAGCAAGCAACTAGGTCAATCTGTCATCGTAGAAAACAAAGCAGGTGGTGGCGGCTCTGTTGGTGCGCTAGAGGTGGTACGCGCGCCAAAGGATGGCTACACACTAGGAATTGCAACAATCTCGACTACAGCATCTAACCCAGCAATTAATGGCAAGATTGGTTATGACCCACTGAAGGATTTCACGGCGATTACGAATATTGCTGCGACACCAAATGTCATTGTGGTGAACCCCTCATTTCCAGCAAAAGATTACAAAACCTTTATCGAAGTCATCAAAAAGAATCCTGGCAAATATTCTTATGCGAGCTCAGGCACTGGCGGGATCGGTCACATGCAAACAAAGTTGTTTAAGAGTTTGACTGGGACATTTATCGTTCACATCCCTTTCCGTGGTGCAGGCCCTGGTCTTATCGATGTTGTGGCCGGTCAAGCACCCATCATGTTCGATAACTTACCCTCTGCCCTCCCTTTCATCAAAGACGGCAGGTTGATTCCAATTGTGATTGCCGCACCAAAGCGCCTGGCGATCTTGCCTAACGTTCCAACATTTTCTGAGGTTGGTTTAGCACCAGCAAATAGAATGGCCTACTACGGCCTATTGGGCCCAGCAGGCTTACCTAAAGATGTTGTAGATAAAATTTATGCTGCAGCTCAAAAAGCAGTTCTCGATCCCGCCGTCAGAAAACGCATTGAAGACACTGGCTCGATCATTAACGTCAATGGCCCAGAAGCCTTCTCAAAAGAGATTGCTGCAGAATATGCCACCTATAAAGGCGTTGTTGCTAAACAGAAATTGGAACTTGAATAATTTCTAAGCAGGTCAATCAAAAACCGCCAGAGGGCGGTTTTTTTACATCTCCTTACATCCACTCTTAATGCGAATGACCTTGTGAGTTGATTGGCATTTTGTTGGGATTACCGTTTAGCATATTTCCGCCATTCATCATCTGCTGATACATTGCTTTCATTCCTTCATGTACCGCTGAATCGCAATACTCATGACCAGCACTGCTGCTAGCATTGCCCATTTGATGGGCACTGGCGCCCTGGTAACCCAATAAAGCAGGATCAAGCATGCCAGCAATCATGGCGATATGCCCAAACACCAAAAACAACGCAACACAAATCGCATGAATCTTGAGTTTACCCATTTGATCTAAGGCTTTATTTACAAAACCAAACTCCTGCAAAGCAATCCAGATTAAAGGTAGGCCGCCAATCAAATAACTGCCAACTGCAATCACATCAATTGCAGTACGCCGTTCATTATTTTTTGTGATGGGCAGTACCGCGGTAGTCATTAAATAAGCGATGACACCAATAAAATATAAGCCTACTGTTGTTCCTGAAAAACGATTCAGGTGATAAACAAGGCCATCAAACTTTCGCGTAAACAGAATATAAAGCTTAGTGATTGCTAAGGTCTCAGCCAATACAACGAGTATGGCCATAAAGATCAATAGATTCCAAGGCTGGTTATCAGCCAATAACTGCATATAGTGAGTCATGTTCATTACCACTCTCCAAAACGGAAATTATCTAAAGGCATCTAGATGCCACAATCAAAAGTGATTACAGATAAGTTTTGGGAGACTTATATATAGATTCGGCAATATTAGATGTGAGCACCACAACATTGCCATGCAGATACACATCACCCTGCTTAGGTGCAGAGAAGGTGGATGGCGTCATTAATATTGCACCACTGCACAGCAATAATGAGTGGCGCTAGGAGCGTTAGTCTTACCGTCTTGAGGGTTGCTAATGGATGAGGTTTCCTGACAATGCTCATGATCAGAGCTGATAGATGTGCCACTTACCGAACTGAGATCAACAGGCATCATCGCAGCATTAATTTGGCTGACGAAGAGGCTAAGAAAAAGTGCTGCGATGAATTTCTTCATATGGTTAGTTTACGCCTTATTCAGGCTGTCGATGCCACAGACGCCTACTATCCTGACGCCAAAATAGCGGTTTAAGCCCTCTCGGATCTGATGTGGAACGAAATTCCCAAACTTGTGCACCAGTATTTGGCGTTTGATAAAACGGAATATCCATGCTTTGGTATCGAGCCGTCACCGTAGGGTGTGGGTGACCATAACGATTCCGATAGCCGTTTTGTGCAAACGCTTCATCAGGGCTTAATGCTGTTAACAGTTCTTGAGATGAGGATGTTTTGCTGCCGTGATGTGGCGCCATGAATATCAACACTCTATCCTTTAAATTATCAAGGACTTCTTGAGTTAGTCGCTCAACGATCTCAGCCTCACCCTGCTTTTCCACGTCACCCGTTAACCAAAACGAAGTGGATTGATTGCGAACTTCCAGTACACAACTTACCTCATTAGGTTTTCTAGGATGTTGATCCTCAAAAACCGCGAACCCATTGGGATGCCAAATGTGAAACTCCACCCCATCCCATGTCCATTTCTGACCAAAGCGGCAATGGATAGCGGGAATGCTTCTATGCTCTAAATTAACGAGCAAAGGATTGGTGCTTGGCAATGATCCCATTATGAAATCAAAGGCAACCTCTTTAAGCAAGCTTGCGGCACCTCCAATGTGATCGCTATCGCTGTGACTAATTACCATGCGATCAATATGATTAATTCCTCGACCCCTCAGGTTGGGCAAGATAATTCTTTGGCCAGCATTATCTTTTTCTTGAATAGGCCCTGTGTCATATAGCAATCTTTTTGTTTTAGTTTCTATTAGGACTGCAGTACCTTGACCGATATCGAGTGCCGTTGCCAGAAACTCGCCTTGAGTTAAATTCGTGTTTTGGATTGGCTGAATAAATACACTCGCAGTTAGTGCAAGTCCTAAGACTCTAGAAATCCAATTCTCCCGAATAAGTCCAGGACGAATTGCCGTCACTATGCCAATGGCTGATAAGGCTAGAGCCCACCAAGTAGGCTGACTTGACCAGGCAATTGCCCACTTCCAACTCGCCATCCAAGCAAGCATGATGGATAAGTAGTCCATCGTGGCATGCGCTGGTATCAGCAACCATTTCCCAATGAAGTCAGGTAATAATGCGCCAGCTATGGCTAGAGGCGTCACGATATAGCTCACCACAGGGATAGCGACCGCATTAGCTAATGGCGACACTATTGAAACTTGATAAAACCAATACAAGGTTAATGGTAAAAGTGCGATAGTGACAACCGCTTGCACTCGACAAGCCTCGCGTAGCGCTTGAGTAACTCTATACCTCCAATTAAGCTCTAGCTCTCTGCCAGCGGGCAAACCAAGCAAACCATCCGAGTCTTGCATCGCATATAGGATTGCAGCCACCGCCCCAAATGAAAGCCAGAATCCAGGTGTATAGGGTGCCATTGGATCAATGAGCAGCACAAAGGCTAACGCCCACCACCAGATGTCAAATGAGCGTGGGTTTCTGCCAGACCAAAGTGCAAAGGCAACTACGCCCACCATATACATCGTGCGTTGCGTCGGAATCTAATCCTGCCAACCAGGCATATACAAATGCCGTCAGAAATCCCACGGCCGCAGCAACCTTACTAACAGGAATCAATAGGGGCAGAGTATTACGACGCCATAAAAATGTCGCAAGCATGGCGCCAAATCCGGCCAACATTGTGACATGGAGCCCTGAGATGCTGATGAGATGCCGAATACCAGTGGCATTAAATACGCGCCAATCTTCTTGATTGATCGCATTTTGATCACCCATCACGAGCGCTGCAATTACGCCACCATAACGCGCATCTTTTGGCAGCAAGCGCTGAATCTTTTGCCTTAATTTCCAGCGCTGATACTCCATGGCTAAAGTGAATTCAGTAAAACGAATATCTTTCTCAGAAATTAATTTTCCAGATCGCACGGATCCACTGGCACCAAAGTCTTGATGAAAAAACCAGCGCTCAAAATCAAAGGTATAGGGATTGAGGGATCCATAGGGTCGTTTGATTTTGACCTTCAATTCCCAGCGCTGACCTGGAATGACCTCGGGCACAGCTTGAGGATTACGCCATGCTGGCTGCCAACTCAAATACACCTGCGGTGGAAATGATTCAATCAACCCCTTACCCAAAAAGGCTTGATCCACCTCAAATGAAAACTTTGCACCAGCAGGAGAGCTCTGTGGCAAAGCATTCACTCTACCCTCGAGAATAAGATCTTTACTCTCATGCTCGATTGAAAGGACATTAGCCAATCGACTTTGTGCGTAATGTGCATTCCAAGAAAATCCCAAGGTAAAACAGGTGACCGCAAGTAATGCGCTATTGGCATAGTAATTTTGGATTGAGACGTAATTGATGCAAATGCCAAATAGAGAAATGATGATGATCGCTGTACAGATCCAAGCCCAATGCTCTGGCACAGTAGACAAAAATAGAAGAAATGATCCCTCGGCGATGAACGCCGCAATATTAATACGCAAGTTCTTAAGAAGCGGATTGTGGTTTTGGGTTGTTAGTCATTAGAGATGACCAACGGGGTAATGCTTGCATGGCATTTTGCCAAACCGCCTTTGAAAATACTTCTTCACTGATTCCACGAATGTCAGCCAATTGCTGAGCAATTCTGGGAAGTAAAGCAGACTCATTAAATTGACCGCCCTCCTCCTTAAGCCATGCCAGCGGGATATCGAGGGCATCAGTTTCGGTAACGATACTCTCCAGCGGAAGATCTTGCAGGAGGCGGCGAATCTGTAAGGCTCGATCGTAAGTTGCAGCACCCCCAAAGCCAAGCTTGAAGCCCAACTCAATAAATTTCTCGGCTTGCTGATGACTGCCATTAAAAGCATGCGCTATACCGCTGGAGACTTTTCTCCTACGTAAGGCTTTGAGAATAGCGTCTTGTGAACGACGCACATGCAAAATCACTGGCAACTGAAATTGCTGAGCTAAATCCAGCTGCGCATGAAAGAAATACTCTTGGCGCTGAGGATCAAGGTCTTCGACAAAATAATCAAGACCAATCTCACCAATACCCACAAATCGAGGATCATCCAATGATTGCTCAATTTGATTTTTAAGAGTGTCGATATCACTCTCTTGGGCTTGATTGATATACAGAGGATGAATGTCTAGTGCATAAACCAAGCCTGGAATTTGATTGCCGTACTGGTTTACTAAATTTTTAGCCCGCCCCCAATCGGAGGCTTGCACTGTCGGCAGCAATATAGCCCTAACGCCTTTGCTTGAAGCCATTGAAACGATGTCATGGAGTACGCCCACAAACTCTGGAGCGTCTAGATGGCAGTGGGTATCAACCCAAGCGTGCTCTGTGCTGGCATCGCTCATTGTGCAAATGTCTTTAATACTCCGCGCTCTAAATGCAAAATTCGATCACAACGTTTTGCGCGAATCGGATCATGAGTCACAATCACAAAGGCAGTACTTTGCTCACGAGCAATATCCAACATTAAGTCAAACACGCCATCAGCAGTTTCAGCATCGAGATTACCAGTAGGCTCATCGGCTAAAACGCAAGCAGGATTACCGACTAATGCGCGGGCCACAGCGACACGTTGGCGTTCGCCGCCAGATAATTCACCTGGGGTATGCTGCACTCGCCTTGCTAGACCAACCGCATGCAACATCGTATTTGCTCGCTCCATAGACTCTTCATTACTTAAGCCACGAATACGTAAAGGCAAGGCCACATTCTCAACAGCACTGAATTCCTCCAAGAGATGATGAAACTGATAGATAAATCCTAGACTCTGGTTACGCAGCTGATCTAGCTTTCTAACGGGTAATTTATGGAGATTCTCTTCGGCCAATATCACCGTGCCTGCGCTCGGTGTATCCAAGCCACCCAAGAGATGCAGCAAAGTACTTTTACCCGAACCAGAGGATCCAACGATAGCCACCTTCTCAGAAGCGCTTACCTGCAAATCAATCGCTTTGAGAACATCAACCGCTGTTGCGCCTTTGCCATAGGTCTTTGCTAGGCCCAAGGCACTCAAAATGATTGGATTGGAATTACTCATAACGCAATGCCTCCGCAGGTTGCACTTGGGCTGCGCGGCGGCTTGGGTACAAAGTGGCCAATACAGAAAGATCAAAGGCCATCAAGCCCACGGTCACGACATCAGACAAACGCACATCTGAAGGTAGCTCACTAATAAAGTACACATCACGCGGCAAGAAGCGTACCCGGAAGATCGCTTCGATTGCAGGAACAATCACATCAATATTTAAAGCAATCAGCAGACCCAAACCAACACCCGATAGAGAGCCTAATAAACCAATCGCCAAGCCTTGTACCAAGAAGATCCGTTGAATGAGCCCAGGGCTTGCGCCCATTGTTCTGAGGATTGCAATATCTGCCTGTTTCTCGTTTACGGTCATCACCAAGGTAGAGACCAAATTAAAAGCCGCTACAGCAATGATCAATGTGAGGATGATGAACATCATCTTTCTTTCGGTTTGAACGGCAGCAAACCAATTTCGGTTAGAGCGCGACCAATCGCTCACCCATAAAGCCTGTGGAACAACCTGAGCTAATTCAGCAGCAATTTCTGGGGCGCGCTGCATATCATCCACCTTCACACGTAACCCAGATGGGTCTTGCAAGCGCAACAAGGCTGCAGCATCTTTCCAATGCATGATGGCTAATGAACTGTCGTATTCATAATGGCCACTATCCACAATGCCGACAACTTGCAGTGTTCGCATTCTGGGCATGGCACCTGCAGGCGTGAGATCATTTTCTGGCACGATCAAATTAATACGATCGCCCACACGCGCACCAACGATATTGGCAAGCTGAGCACCTAAAGCGACACCGAAAGAGCCTGGCTTCAAATCATCAATATTGCCGGCAACAAACTGTTTAGGCAAATCCGAAACCTTACCCTCTTCACCCGGAAGAACTCCGCGGATAGCTACACCACGCATAACATTCTCACGACTTAACAATCCCTGAGAACTTACCATCGGGGCGACACCAACTACGTGAGGTTGAGCAGCCACCCTCAGCGCAATCGGTTCCCAATTAGCTAAACCATCTGGGGCGGTAATTTCAATATGGGAGAGTACGGACAGCATACGGTCGCGCACTTCCTTCTGGAAGCCATTCATGACTGAGAGCACCACAATCAGGGCTGCAACACCTAAAGCAATACCTGCAGTAGAGATTCCAGAAATAAAAGAGAGGAAGCCATCACGCTTGCCCACTGTCTTGCGACGCTTGGATCGGGTATAGCGCAGGCCAATTTCTAGTTCAATAGGAAGTCTCAACATAGCTACAGTTTAGTGAATTAAACGAGTAAACCAATGGATTCTGTAAATGCCACCTAAAATCAGGGGAATGACTGCTAATTTGACCTCCCAAAGAAGCGCTTCGCGACGCTTTACCCTGATGGTGTCAGGGGAAGATGCTGTTGACACTGGATTTGAGCAGAATGTGCCACCCCGCGGTCTGCCGCATGAGCGTTTTCTATTGGGTGATCAGTTGCCAATAGCCCCAGTCTTACTGTTGGGTCAGAGTGACTTAGCTGTCAACCCAAACGAAACCATTGCCTGCCTTCAGCCAGTTCACCTTCACGCCACCCGAGATCATTTGATCTTGATGACTCAAAATCAGATTGATCTAACGGCAAATGAGTCTGCCAAGCTACTTCAGGTTGCACTCCCTTTTATCGAAGAGGATTTTGGAAGTAAGGTCTTATTTCAGGGTCAAAGTGATTGGTTTATTCCAGCGGGGCCATTTGCTAGCTTAGCAACTCACTCCATTGATCAGGCTCATGGTCGCAATATTGATTGGTGGATGCCACGCGATACCAGCAACATTGGTATCGCTAAGCTTTGGCGCAAACTTCAAAATGAAATTCAAATGCTTTGGCACATTGATTCCGTGAATGAAGAACGCGAGCAACGCAGACTGCCAAGCATTAACTCCCTGTGGATTAGCGGTATTGGCAAGCTGGCGGATATTCAGATTCCGCAATCCCTTAAAAATGTAAGTCAGATATATGGGGGTCATCCTCTTCTAGCCGGGCTAAGTAAATATCTTGGCGTTCCCCAGCAGAGTGATATTGATTTCTCAAAATTGCAAAATACCTTTGCATGGATTAATCGCCCTGAGAACATTTTGGGCAATCTGAGAAACGCCCTCTTGAGTAATGCGTTGGATGAAATTGAAATCATCGATTTTCCAAATGGTCATAGTCGCCACAGAATCTTCACAGCTAAAGACTTAAATAAAAAGTCATGGGCATTCTGGAAAAAATCAGAGCCTCTAACTTGGCAAGAAATTATTTCAGCATGAGTGTATTTTCAAGGCGCCCCTTCTCTGATCGTACGACCAACTGGTTACAGCAGAGTGGCTTGCACCCATTGCTGGCCAGGCTATATGCAGCCCGCGGTATTGATAAGCCAGATGAACTCTCTTTAGATCTCAAGCAACTACTCTCGCCAGTGGAATTGAAGAGCTGTATCAGCACTGCCACCCTGCTAGCCGATATTTTGGAACGCAAAGAGCCTATGCTGGTAGTTGCTGACTATGACTGCGATGGTGCCACTGCTTGCGCCGTTGCACTCCGCGGTTTGAAGATGTTGGGTGGCGCAGATACCCCCATTCAGTTCTTAGTACCAAACCGTTTTACGATGGGCTATGGATTAACTCCAGAGGTAGTAGACCTAGCTGCTCAACAAAACCCTAAACCGAAATATCTCATCACAGTAGATAACGGCATTGCTAGTGAAGCTGGGGTAGATCGAGCTCGCGAGTTGGGAATGGAAGTGATTGTGACTGATCATCACCTGCCAAGCGATCGATTACCTAAGGCCACTGCAATCGTGAACCCCAATCAGCCTGGCTGTAGCTTTCCAAGTAAAGCACTTGCGGGTGTGGGAGTGATGTTTTATTTATTGGTTGCTCTGCGTGCGGAGCTTCGTAAGCGTGGCAAATTTACTGCTGAGACTCAACCAAAAATTGAGAACCTGTTAGACCTTGTGGCATTAGGCACCGTAGCGGATGTGGCGCAACTCGATCGCAATAACCGCATCTTGGTTTCCAATGGCTTGAAGCGTATTCGTGCCGGGGTGTCACAAGCGGGGATTCAAGCGCTGTTTCAGGCTGCTGTACGCGATCCTCGCAAAGTCAATACCTTTGACTTGGGCTTTGCAATTGGTCCTCGTCTGAATGCGGCTGGGCGCTTAGCGGATATGACGCTAGGCATTCGCCTCTTGCTGAGCGATAAGGCAGATGAGGCTACCGAGCTGGCTTACGAGCTTGATCGCATTAATCGCGAGCGACGTGTGATTGAGGGTGGCATGCAGGAAACTGCTCTTGCCCATCTGGCCGAAGATCAATTGGCGGGCACCATGGCCGATCGTTCGAGTATTTGTCTTTGGAATCCAGAATGGCATCAAGGCGTAGTTGGCATTGTGGCTTCGCGTCTGAAAGAGCGCTTTAATCGTCCTGCGATTGTGTTTGCGCCCGCTGATGGCGCAAGCGGAAAAGAGTTGCGAGGTTCAGGTAGATCGCTAACAGGCTTTCATCTACGTGATGCCTTAGACATTGTTTCCAAACGCGAGCCAGGTCTGATTCTCAAATTTGGTGGTCATGCCATGGCAGCAGGCCTGAGCATCAGAAAAGCGGATTTTGAAAAGTTTGATGTGGTGTTTGCGCAGGTGGCCAATGAATTGCTGAACGATGAATTATTAGAGCGCCGTCATATTCATGATGGCTCGCTTGATCTTTCTGAATTCACACCCGAAACAGGCGATCTTCTTGCTGAAGAAATCTGGGGACAAGGCTTTCCTCAGCCGATTTTTTATGGGGAATTTGAAGTTGGCCAACAAAGTCTCATGAAAGAAAAACATCTGCGCTTGCAGCTTCGCCCTATTGGTGATGGTCAACTGGCTAGCAAACCATTTACAGGGGTTTGGTTCAATCGAACCCAGCCCCTGCCAACCAAGGCCAAACTTGCATATCGCCTAGTAACAGACCGCTTTCAGAGGCAGGCACGCGTGCAACTCATGATTGAGTCCCATGACGAGGGCTGAGTCGCAATAACCCCCTTATAATTAGGGGATGGAAGCTGAACAACTCAATATTATTTCAAATACCCTGTCAGATCTGCTCACTCGTGAGCAAGCACTTCGGGGGTATCTTTGACTTCGAAGTAAAGTCACGACGCCTTACTGAAGTTAACTCTATTCTTGAGGATCCCACCATCTGGGACGATCAAAAGAAAGCACAAGCCCTCGGCAAAGAAAAGAAGTTGCTTGATGGTGTTGTTGCCACACTCACCGATTTAAATAGCAATATCACTGGCGCCCTCGAATTATTCGACATGGCTAAAGAAGAGAGTGATTTTGAAACCATCACTGTTATCGAACAAGACGTAGAGAGCTATAGCAAGATCATTCATGATCTTGAGTTCCGCCGCATGTTCCATAACGAGATGGATTCATACAATTGCTTTATCGATATTCAAGCAGGCGCAGGTGGAACAGAAGCCTGCGACTGGGCCAGCATGTTATTCCGCCAATATCTGAAGTATTGCGAACGCAAAGGCTATAAAACAGAAATCTTGGAAGAATCTGATGGCGACGTTGTAGGCATTAAGAGTGCCACTATCAAAGTTGATGGTGAGTACGCTTATGGCCATCTCCGCTCAGAGACTGGTGTACACCGCTTGGTACGCAAATCACCATTTGACTCATCCAATGGTCGCCACACTTCTTTTGCCAGTATTTATGTGTACCCAGAGATTGATGACTCGATTGAGATTGACGTCAATCCAGCTGATATCCGTACGGACACCTATCGCGCCTCTGGTGCAGGTGGTCAGCACATCAATAAGACTGACTCCGCCGTTCGTTTAACCCACCTTCCAACTGGAATTGTGGTTCAGTGTCAGAACGACCGAAGCCAGCACCGCAATAGAGCTGAAGCGATGACGATGCTCAAATCTCGTTTGTATGAGCATGAGATGCAAAAGCGTCGCGCTGAACAGGATAAGCTTGAAGCCAGCAAAACTGATGTGGGCTGGGGTCATCAGATCCGCTCCTATGTGCTGGATCAAAGCCGCATTAAAGATTTGCGTACTAACGTTGAGATCTCCAATACACAAAAAGTATTAGATGGTGATCTTGATGCCTTTATTGAAGCGAGCCTGAAACAAGGTGTTTGATTCCTTACCCTATTCCAGTTATTAATACTCCATATGAACGATCAAGTGAATTCCAACCAAACCCCTGTCACTGAGGCTGTTGATGAAAACCACATCATTGCCGAGCGTCGCGAGAAATTAGTTAAGCTACGCGAAGGCGGAGTTGCGTTTCCAAATGACTTCGTACCAACTCACTTAGCAGCGGATCTCCACACTCACTACGACAGCCTCACCAAAGAAGATCTGGCCGCCAAAAAGGTTCACGTCAAAGTTGCTGGCCGCATGGTGCTCAAGCGCGTGATGGGTAAGGCCAGCTTTGCGACTATTCAAGATCGCAGCGGTCAGATTCAGTTCTACATCAACAATGAAATCAGTGGTGCCGATACCCATGGAGCATTTAAGCACTGGGATATGGGTGACTTCATTTCTGCTGAAGGCAATCTATTTAAAACCAATAAGGGTGAGCTCTCGGTTGAATGTAGCAATCTGCGCCTCCTAAGCAAATCCCTGCGCCCTCTTCCAGATAAATTCCATGGCCTCTCAGATTTAGAGACCAAGTATCGTCAACGCTATGTCGATTTAATTGTGAATCCAGAGAGTCGCAATACTTTTAGGGCGCGTAGTAATACGATCGCCTCCTTACGTCGCCATATGTTGGATGCCGACTTCATGGAAGTTGAAACACCTATGCTTCACCCGATTCCTGGTGGCGCCACTGCAAAGCCATTCATCACGCACCACAATGCTTTGGATATGCAAATGTTCTTGCGTATTGCACCAGAACTGTATTTGAAGCGCTTGGTAGTTGGTGGCTTTGAACGCGTATTTGAAATTAACCGCAACTTCCGCAACGAAGGCGTTAGCCCGAGCCACAATCCAGAATTCACAATGATGGAGTTCTATGTGGCCTATACGGATTACCGCTGGTTAATGGACTTCACAGAGGGCTTGATTCGCGCCACAGCGATCGATGCGCAGGGTACTGCAGTATTGAATCACCAAGGCCGTGAACTGGATTTGAGCAAACCTTTCCAGCGCCTAACCATTACCGAGGCAATTCTTAAATATTGCAGCCAATCTAACAAGAGCTATGAGCCAGCTCAATTAGAGGATGCTGCATTCATTCGTACTGAACTGAAAAAAGGTGGTGAGAATCCAGATTCCCCTACTTTAAAGAACGCTGGTATTGGCGCCCTTCAATTAGCTCTATTTGAATTGGTTGCCGAGTCACACCTATGGGAACCAACCTACATCATTGATTACCCAATCGAAGTAAGCCCCCTTGCCCGCGAATCTGATACACGCCCTGGTATTACTGAACGTTTTGAATTATTCATCACTGGTCGCGAGATCGCCAACGGCTTCTCAGAGTTAAATGACGCAGAAGATCAAGCCAATCGCTTCCGTAAGCAAGTAGAGCAAAAAAAAGCTGGTGACGAAGAAGCAATGTACTTTGACCATGACTTCATTCGTGCACTCGAATACGGCATGCCTCCGACCGGTGGTTGCGGTATCGGGATTGACCGCTTAGTCATGCTATTGACTGACGCACCCAATATTCGTGATGTGATTTTGTTTCCACATCTGCGTCGCGAAGAAGAGTAATCGACCCAATCACTACTTTTTAGAAATACAAAAGCCGCAGAATTTAACCTCTGCGGCTTTTTCTTTTTGCGGACTCGAATAACTCAGCTTGCTGGATATAGCCTCGTGTTATCACTATCGAATACCGTAACATTGACCGAAATACCCAGGCTGACGCTAGAAGATACGGTACAGAAATCCTGAAATTGCGCCAATACGCGATCAAGGTTTTCCAAAGTCTTTCCTGGTACACCAATACGAATCTCAACATGGATTGCCAGAATACGCAGGCGGTTTTCTGCGTTTCTACCGATCTCGCAACTGGCTTTGGTTTCAATTGGCTCAGGATTCTGCTTGAACTTTCGCAATGCGAATAGCAAAGAATCGGATAGACAATTGGCTACTCCGGCCAATAGAAACTGTGATGGCGTAGCGCCTTGAGATCTACCCAATGGGGGCGGCTCATCCCCATAAATAGGATCGCGATCTTCATTGTAATGGATAGCGAATTGATAATCAGCTTGCTGGACCAGCCTTACAGAAGGTTCGCCACTCATGAATACTCCAATAACTTAAAACTCTATATTAATAGATGTCAGGGATTAATTTTTTGACCCTACGCTGATAGCCCCGATAAACTGGAAAGCGCTCCACCAACCAAACCTCTTCACGCCTCGCTTTCAAGTCAAACAACAGAAATAAGCAAATTGAATATGCCAATATATACACCCCTGGGAATATGAGTAGCCAGGCCAGAGCTGCCAAGAGCACTCCGCAATAAATGGGATGCCGAACATATCTGTATAAGCCAGTCTGAACCAGAACAGCATCGTCTTTAGGACAAGGCAAAGGGGTGAGATTTTTCCTAGATTAATGACAGCAATCACCATAATTAAACAAGCTAGCAAACCAATCGCAATGCCACAAAATTGAAGAACATGAGTAAGTGACTCTGAGCTAACTAGATGGGAGTCTTGGGGGTCCAAACAAGATTAGGCAAATCAAGACACCTTGAACCACCGCATACCACGCACCTTTTTCGAAGATGGATTTATGGAGTGAGAAATTCATGTTATGACCTTATGGGAATAAGGTCATAGTCTATCTCGCTTTAGTAGTTCACGACCCGATTAAAGTGGTCATCGATGCTCGCCTGGTCTTGCGTAAGCACATGCTGCGCAATAAGAAACACCCCTGAAATAAAACTTAGACAAACCAGCAACCCAAAGGCATGGCATTGGTTCAGGCCGCTCTGATTGAGGACCTCAAGATAAAGGGAGCTCTCCAGCGCCAAATGAGTCGACAGGCTCAATAAAGCCAATCCCAGAAAGATTTGAGTGATTGTCAAAAACAAGGGTTTTTGGGCTGCAGGCTTGGCGGACATGTAATTCTTTCGTTTTGGTAATAAGAAATCATAGGGAGCTAGCAGTGATAAGTAAAAGAATCGCTTTTTATATGCTAAATACTTTTTTATCTATAGAACCACCCCAAGAATGGGGATAATTGAGGTTTACACCTCATTATTAAGCGTTTATGGCAGCCTATAACACCGAAACCGTCCTCACAGTCCATCACTGGAACGACACCCTATTTAGCTTTACTACGACCAGAAACAAAGGGCTGCGCTTTCGTAGCGGCCATTTTTTAATGATTGGCTTAGAGGTTGAAGGCAAGCCATTGGTACGCGCCTATAGCGTGGCAAGCCCAAACTATGAAGAGCATTTAGAGTTTTTGAGCATCAAGATTCAAGATGGCCCCCTCACCTCTCGGCTTCAGAAGATTCAGGTTGGTGACCCCATTTTGGTAAGCGAGAAATCCGTTGGCACCTTAGTGATTGATGATTTAAACCCAGGAAAACATCTCTACTTGTTTAGCACTGGCACAGGGTTAGCGCCATTCATGAGCATCATTCGTGATCCTGATACCTATGAGAAGTTCGAAAAAGTAGTTCTGATTCATGGCGTGCGTTTAGTCAGTGAATTGGCCTACGCTGATTACATTAAGAATGAGCTCACGCAAGACGAATACATTGGCGAGATCATTCGTGAGAAGTTAATCTACTACCCAACAGTAACGCGAGAAGCATTCAAACACACTGGACGCTTAACAACTGCGATTGAGTCGGGTCAACTCTTTAAGGATATTGGATTGCCTCCATTAGATCCGGCGGTTGATCGCGCCATGATCTGCGGTAGCCCATCAATGCTCAAAGAAACTGCTGAGATGCTCGATGCCAAAGGATTCAAGGTATCTCCCAGCCTAGGTCAATTAGGTGACTATGTATTCGAGCGCGCATTCGTAGAAAAGTGATTTAGGTATCGCCATATATTCCTTGTGGATATATGGACCCCTTGGTAAATTCTTCTTAACAAGATATTTACCAAGAAAGTCAGATGTCCCCCGTACGCGAGCATTACAACCCAATCATTACTCAGCTACTACGCCAGCATGATCAGTTGTCTCACGAGAATATCAGTGAGCGTAAAAGCTTCCAACGTCAAATTCTGTTTCTCATGAATGCCATCAAGCTCGATGAGTTTGAACAAGCCTTCGCTTAATTAGAGCGCGACCCTTACATGACTCATTTTTTACTTGATTCCTCGCATTTCATAATTTCGGGAGCGCTAGTAGGACTGCTTGTTGGTATGACAGGGGTTGGCGGCGAGTCACTAATGACGCCATTACTGACGCTTATATTCGGGGTTTCTCCTACGGCCGCTGTTGGGACAGATCTAGCATTCGCAGCAATTACTAAAGGGTTTGGCACTGCCGCACATCGCCTTAACGGAAATGTACGCTGGGATATTGTTCGCCTACTCTGCATTGGCAGCATTAGCACGGCAATACTTTCTATTCTCGTTTTAAAGTATGTCGGCCCAGTCTCAAAAGACTGGAATCACCTCATTAGCATTTCGATTGGAATATCTGTTTTATTAACGGCGGCATCTCTTCTCTTTAGATCCAAGATCTTAAAATGGGTGCAAGAGAATCCACGCTACCTTCCCGCTGGCGCCACCCTCAAGACTGCAACCATAAGCGTTGGTGCCATAATCGGAATTCTGGTAACGGTCTCTTCAATTGGTGCTGGTGCAATTGGGGCAACACTCATCCTGTTACTCTATCCACATTTAAAAGCATCTGAAGTTGCTGGCACCGATATTGCCTACGCCGTACCATTGACTGCACTGGCTGGACTGGGGCATTGGTGGCTCGGCAACGTACATTTTGACCTGCTGTTTGGATTACTCATTGGATCTGTGCCCGCCATTTGGTTAGGCGCAAAACTTTCCAGCGTGTTGTCCGATCGAGCCACCAGAACAACACTTGCGGGAACATTATTTTTGGTTGGAATTAAGCTGGTATCTTCATGATTACTCCAGAATTTTGGTCCATTCCCGTAGATGCCCCTTCTGAATCTGAATTAGTCAGAAAGACGGCCACCCTCAAACAACGCTTACTAGATATCGATTTACGCTTGCTGATGTTCGCTTTGCTACAAGCTTGGCCGCTGAAGACATGGTGATCACAGATGCGATTGCTAAATGCAAGGTCAATATTCAGTTATTCACCTTAGCCATTGGTCGTCTGCATCAAGAGACGGTGGACATGACCAAGGCCACAGAAAAGCACTATGGAATTTCAATTGCGAAAGTCTATCCGGAAGAAAGTGATCTTCAAGCATTCATCGATCAATATGGCATGAATGGTTTTTACGATGGTGAAGTAGCCAAGAAAGTTTGCTGCGGCGCCAGAAAAATTAAACCCTTAAATGCAGCACTTTCGGGTGCTGATGCGTGGCTAACTGGACAAAGACGCGAGCAATCGACCACTAGGGTTGAGTTAGATTTTGAGGAACATGACGATACTCGCGGCATTGCCAAATTCAACCCTCTATTTGATTGGGCCGAAAGCGATATCTGGGCTTACATCAAGCAGGAGAATGTACCCATTCATCCGCTGCACTTAAAGGGCTACCCTAGTATTGGTTGCGAGCCTTGCACACGTCAAGTCAAAAAAGGTGAGAATATTCGCGCAGGTCGCTGGTGGTGGTTACAAAGCGATAGTAAAGAGTGCGGCCTTCACGTAAAAAAATAATTATTTAATAGCAAAGAATGAATTACGAAATGCAAGAACAAAAATTATTAGATGATCATTTGGACTGACTGGAGGCTGAGTCAATCTACATCATTCGTGAAGTAGTAGCACAGTGCGCAAACCCTGCCATGCTGTTCTCTGGCGGCAAGGACTCCATTGTGATGTTTCACTTGGCTCGCAAAGCCTTCCAGCTTGGCAATCGTCCGGTAAAACTCCCCTTCCCTATTTTGCATATCGATACTGGCCACAACTATCCTGAGGTAATCTCTTATCGGGATGCCGTTGTTAAAAAAACTGGTGTGAAACTTATTGTTGGGCACGTTGAAAACTCAATTAAAAAAGGGACTGTTCGATTACGCAAAGAAGCCGATTCTAGAAATGCCGCACAGGCAATCACATTACTTGAGTCGATTGCTGAGCATGAGTTTGATGCGCTGATGGGTGGCGCGCGCCGCAATGAAGAAAAGGCCCGCGCTAAAGAACGTATCTTCTCCTTCCGCGATGAATTCGGCCAATGGGATCCTAAGGCACAGCGCCCAGAACTTTGGAATCTCTACAACGCCCGTATTTCCAAAGGAGAAAATATGCGAGTGTTCCCCATCTCCAATTGGACCGAACTCGACATCTAGCAATACATTGCGCGCGAGAAGTTAGAGCTTCCAAGCATCTACTACACACATCAACGTGAAGTGGTGCGCAAAAACAGCCTCTTGGTTCCCGTTACCAACATCACCCACAAAGCACCCGGTGATGTCAACGAAGTGCTGAGCGTGCGTTTTCGTACTGTAGGTGACATTAGTTGCACCTGCCCAGCTCTCAGTTCTGCCGCTACACCAATCGACATCATTGCTGAAACTGCCATTACCGAAACTACAGAACGTGGCGCAACGCGCATGGACGATCAAACAAATGAGGCCTCGATGGAGCGCCGTAAGAAAGAGGGTTACTTCTGATGACTACCATTCAAACGCATTCTGAAAATTCACACCAAAACGTAGTTCGCTTCATTACCGCCGGTAGCGTGGATGACGGTAAGAGCACCCTCATTGGCCGCTTACTCTACGACACTAAATCTATTTTGGTGGATCAACTTGAGTCCTTATCGAAAACCAAGCATGCACGAGTGACCTCATCAGATGCGGGTGTTGACTTGGCGCTACTGACTGACGGTCTTGAGGCTGAGCGTGAACAAGGCATCACGATTGATGTAGCTTATCGCTATTTCTCAACCCCAAAATGTAAGTTCATCGTGGCCGACGCACCAGGACATGAGCAATACACGCGTAACTTGGTAACAGGCGCATCGCAATCTGATGTAGCTGTGATTTTGGTTGATGCAACCCGCGTTGATCTGAGCACTAATCCTGCAACTTTATTAGCGCAAACTAAGCGCCATGCAGCAATCGTACATTTACTTGGCCTACGCCATGTGGTTTTTGCCGTTAATAAGATGGACTTACTTAACTTTGATGAGAAAGTGTTTAACACCATCAAAGCATCGATTGAAGACTTATGCAACAAGATTGGTTTGCCTGCGCCGACGTTAATTCCAATGTCGGCTTTATTGGGTGCAAACGTTGTAACCGCCACTAAAGATACGACCTGGTATAAGGGCCCAACATTGCTAGAGTGGCTGGAAAGCCTAGATACCAGCCCTCAGTCTGAAAAGACTGGCTTACGTTTACCGGTGCAGTATGTTGCCCGTCAAGATGGTAGCGCCTCCGATGACTTGCGTGCTTACCTTGGTCAAATCGAGTCAGGAAGCATTCGGGTCGGCCAAAAAATTACCGTTCTCCCAGAAAATCGAGAGGCGACCGTATCTAAGATTTATTTAGGAAATCGTTCAAATCGAGATCAGGATAAGGTTAATAATGAAGTAGAGTCAGCTCAGACTGGAGATGCCGTGGTCATTAGTTTGGCAGAAGATATCGATGTTTCTAGAGGCTGCATATTCATTAGCGCTGAAGATTCTTCGCCGCCAACACCGAGCAAGCAGATTTCTGCCGATCTTTGCTGGCTAGATAGTGAGCCATTGTCATTGAGTCGCAAGTATGCCTTGCGCCACACCACCAATACCATTGGCGCCAAGGTTAAAGAAATCCAACAAGTGCTGGATGTGCAAACACTATCTCACGCTATTGAAACACATCCACTCGCCGCAAATGAAATTGGACGCGTAGAGTTTGTATTGCAAAAACCGATTGCTGCCGATTTGTTTAGCCAGTCTCAAAAAACCGGTGCATTTATCCTCATTGATGAAGCTACTAACCATACAGTTGCTGCAGGCATGATTCGAGAGGCGCTTAATTGATTGGAAAAATCTAAATAAACCCAACGATAAATGCAAAACCAATTGAGGCAATAAAAATTGTCTCAACTAGCAACATGAGCACCGGTTTCCAGCCAAGCCTTCCCAATTCCTTAAAACTTGTTTTGAGTCCTGAAGCTGCAATCGCAATGACTAAGAGCCAGCGCGACAAACCCCCAACAGATTCAACTACCGGTAAGGGTAGAATTTGCATAGAAGCTATTACTGAGAGCACCATGAAACCCAAGAGAAAATTGGGAATCAATCAAAAACTAGCCCATCCTAGCTTGTTAGATGCGGCTTGGGCACTGAAAAAAATGAAATAAATAAAACAACCGGTAAAAGCAAAGCCACTCGAAATAATTTGACTACAGTTGCTACATCACCGGTCTCCGCACCAAATATCATTCCCGCAGCTACTACTTGAGCTACATCATGAATAGTGGCACCCAGAAAAATACCCGCCAACAATGGACTTATCTCCATCGACTGCAAAAGAAAGGGGTATATCACCATGGCGAGCGTTGATAAAACGGTGACCCCAACAACAACTAAGAGGGTAAAGCGATCACTCTCTTTTGTTTTCGGCAAGACAGAAGCGATAGCTAATGCGGCGGAAGCGCCGCAGATTCCCACAGATCCACCCGCTATTAATCCACAATCAGGCGATAGCTTAAATAACTTAGCCAAGATAAGTCCTAGACATACCGTTGCAGCCACAGCAATCACCAACATTAAACCTGTGTTTAATCCAATTGCAGCAATGTCGGCAAATGTAATTCGTATGCCCAAACAAGCAACCCCTAAGCGAAGCATATTTTTTGCGCAGAAATCTATGCCGGGCTTCATGAACTCTTTGGCATACGCGAAATGAAGCGATAACCCAATTAATAATGCATATAAGAGCTGTGGGCCGCCATAATTTTGGGAAAGTAAGCTAGTAGCTATACAAATAGCAACGCAGATCATTAGCCCGAGGCAATAATTACTGACTATCTTTAACAAATCATTAGCTTCCGATGGGTATATCTAACTTTAAGCAACAGGGATCAATATGAAAAGCTGAGACCTAAATGTTAGCCAGCTCATTGAGATTTGAATTCTAAATCCCTAACTCCTTCAAGAAATTGCTATCCATCAAGATATAAAGAAAAAAGCCACCTCGAAAAAGATGGCTTTAAAGAAATTCTATGGAGGCACTACTAAAGAATGAACAACAACCTCATAATATTATTCAGGCTTGTTGCTCATTTACCGGTTTGCCTACTTTAAGTGCGTTATGCTTCGATATGGTGCATATTTTAGGATGCGTGCCATTCGGTAGAATTAAATCATATTCAACCTATATAAAGGGGTGCCAATGTTGGCGATAAGGAAGATAGGCATTCCATCTCGTTTAATAGCAAGCCTACTTACGGCCGTACTTACCATTCCTGCAGCGACTCCTTTGGCATACGCCCAAGCTCTAGCCAACAGCAGGCGGCAAAGCTTACACAAGCACGGCTAGAAGCTTTGGTGGCACCGATTGCCCTCTACCCAGATGCACTTGTTTCTCAAGTGCTGATGGCATCGACATACCCTTTGGAGGTTGCTGAGGCCTCCAATTGGGTTAAATCTAACGCCAACCTAAAAGGCGACAATCTAAATAAAGCATTGCAGCAACAAAATTGGGATGCCAGTGTCAAATCTTTAGCGTCATTTCCACCAGCGCTAGAAATGATGGGAACCCAGTTGAGCTGGACTCAACAACTTGGCAATGCCGTCTTGGCACAGCAATCTGAAACTATGAGCGCAATTCAAGCATTGCGCGCAAAAGCCAAGCAAGCTGGTTCATTGCAATCCAACTCCCAACAGACGGTGACAACTCAAGGCAGCGGCAGTAGCCAGACCATCATCATTGAACCTGCGAACCCTCAAGTGGTTTATGTTCCCACCTACAACCCAACGCTTGTTTACGGCGCATGGGGTTACCCAGCATATCCCCCATACGCATACTATCCACCTGGATATGTAGCCGGCACAGCACTACTGTCGTTTGGAGTTGGCATGGCAGTTGGTGCGGCTCTGTGGGGTGGCTGTCACTGGGGAGGTAGTTATAGCGGCGGATCATTAACAGTAAATAATAATAACTTCAATAACTTCAACAAGAACACCAATAATAAGTGGAGTGATAATCGCAACAGCGGGTCCATCGACTGGAAGCCGGATCAACAACGTCGCAACGCGAACCTTGGTGGTGGCGCTGGAGATGCGAACTGCAATGTTGAACGAGATCAATTGCGCCAAAACCTGCAGCGCGGCGACCAGAGCAGTAGTCGCCCCGGAGATCGGGCTGGCAATGCAGGTGATGACCACGCTGGTAATCGCGCGAGTGCTGACAGAGCAGGCGGCGATCGATTTGGTGGTGGTGGCTTTGGGGACACTCGCAATGCACGCTTTGATGGCGGTGGCGAGCATTTTGGCGGCGGTAACCACGGCGGCTTTGGTGGTGGCGATGGTTTTCGCGGTCGCCGCTAATTATCCAAACCATCTCAATAGATACAGGCAAATTTGATTAAAGGAATGAACATGAAGAAATTTTTAATTGCCGCCACCCTAGCCTTCGGAATGGCCGCTAGCACGCAAGCAGCAAATGCAACAACTACTGATGAGCTATTGCAATACTGCAAAAGCGAAGGAAACACTAATATGACCTTGCCAAATCTACGGCCAAGCCGTTTATGACACCTATTTAGCGGCTCGGAATCCTAAAACTGCTCCTAGCAAGATTTGCGTTACGCAACCTGCTTCAACACGCATTCAAGTGGTGGATGAATATATCGCCTGGGCAAACGCCAACCCAACTAGCGGCCCTAAATCTGCCGCAGAAACCATGTTGAAGTTTTTAGAGGGCATCTTCCCCTGCAAAAAGTAATGGGCATTATTAGATCTTTGCCATCTAAAAACAAAAATGCCGCTTAAAAGAGCGGCATTTTTTCATTCCAAAGGAATCTTTTTTATAAAAGCTTAGTGATTTTCTTTTGCGTGATTGATTGAGTATTTCGGAATCTCAATCACTAAATCTTGGCGGGCAACAATCGCTTGGCAAGACAAGCGGGACTGAGGGTTAAGACCCCATGCGCGATCCAACAAGTCTTCTTCATTTTCATCGGGTGTATTCAGACTCTGATAACCCTCTTTCACAATCACATGACAGGTGGTGCAAGCGCACACCATATCGCAGGCATGCTCAATCGGAATATTGTTTTCCAATAGCGCTTCACAAATGGAGGTGCCGGGCGTTACTTCAACTACAGCACCTTCGGGGCAATATTCACTATGCGGTAAAACAACGATCTGAGTCATCTTGGTAATTTTCTTTTCTTAAATTTCTGCTACATTCTTGCCAGCCAAAGCTTTCTGAATGCTCGCGTTCATACGCTTCTGGGCAAAATCATCGGTAGCCTTTGCTGCATGATCTACTACTCTTCTTAAAACAGCGCTATCCGTTTCCTCTGTAAGAATCTTTTGCAAAGTAGCCATCTCTAGATCAACAACAGCCTGCTCCCCAGCATTCAATAAGCTGCGATCAGAATCTAATGCGGTTTGTACAGCATCCAATAGTCGCTGCGCATTTACCTGTTCTTCACGTAAAGATCTAGCCAAGAGATCTACCTTGGCAGAGGCAAACCCATCTTGTAACATGCGAGCAATCTCAGCATCAGTTAAACCATAGGATGGTTTGATATCAATCGAGGCTTGCACACCGGAGCCTTGCTCTGTTGCGCTAACGGATAGCAAGCCATCAGCATCCACCTGAAATGTCACCCGAATTCGGGCAGCACCAGCAGCCATCGGCGGAATCCCACGCAACTCAAACTTACCTAGAGAACGGCAATCTTGCGCTAACTCACGCTCACCCTGCACTACCTGAATAGCTAAAGCTGTTTGGCCGTCCTTAAAGGTCGTGAAATCCTGGGCACGCGCCACTGGAATCGGCGTATTGCGCGAAATAATTTTTTCTACCAAGCCACCCATGGTCTCAATACCGAGGGAGAGCGGAATGACATTCAACAATAACCACTCATCATCTTTACTTTGATTGCCTGCCAGCAAGTCTGCCTGCATGGCAGCACCTAAAACCACAACCTGATCTGGATTGAGGTTGTTTAATGGTTTAGTGCCAAAGAGTTCACCAACCGCACGCTGCACATGAGGCATACGCGTTGCTCCGCCCACCATGACCACGCCTTTGACTTCATCGGCCTTGAGCCCAGCGTCACGCAATGCTTTTTTTACTGCTGTGAGTGTTTTGCTAATTAGGTTCTGAGTAATCTCAAAGAATTGAGCTTGGCTGATACCCACATTAACCACCGTGCCATCTGCAAGCGTTTCATGGACGCGGGCCAATGGGTTGTGACTTAATTGTTCTTTTGCATGCTTGCAGGAGAGCAACAACTTACGATGATCCTGAATCGAGAGCGGTGGAAGCTTAGCTTGCTCAATCATCAAGCAATAGAGGCGATGATCAAAGTCATCACCACCCAGGACAGAATCGCCACCAGTAGAAAGAACTTCAAATACTCCCCTGCTCATACGCAGGATAGAGATATCAAAAGTTCCGCCGCCTAAATCATAAACAGCGTAGATACCCTCGGAAGCATTGTCTAGGCCATAGGCAATCGCAGCCGCCGTAGGTTCATTAAGTAAACGCAAGACTTCGATGCCAGCTAACTTGGCAGCATCTTTAGTTGCCTGACGTTGCGCATCATCGAAATATGCTGGAACAGTAATCACCGCACCAACGATATCATCGTTTACCGAGTCCTCAGCCAGCTGACGTAATCGCGCCAGAATTTCTGCAGAGACTTCTATAGGACTCTTGTCGCCTGCCACCGTTCTTAACTTCAACATGCCAGGCTCATCAACAAAATCGTAAGGAGTGCTCTCAACGTTTTCTACATCAACAATGCCTCGACCCATAAAACGTTTTACAGAAACAATCGTGTTCTTAGGATCAGAAACAATGCTTTCAATGGCCTCAAAGCCAGCCTGCGTTTTACCATTGGGTAAGTAACGCACCACCGAAGGAAGCAACTCTCGCCCTTCAGAATCAGGAAGCACTTTAGGCAAAGCATCTCGCACAATCGCCACCAAAGAATTGGTGGTGCCCAGGTCAATGCCTACCGCAATACGACGCTGATGCGGAGCGAGTGATTTACCAGGTTCAGAGATTTGTAATAAGGCCATAGGGATGAGAGTGTAAAGCTATACCAGAGCTGAGATGGCATCATCGAGCTCAAGCGCAAACTTATCAATAAAAAGCAGGCCTCTGAGTAGCTCCGCTGCTTGCTCATAGTTTTTAGCACTATCGATAGCTTGTGTAATTTCCACTAAGGTTGCTCGCTTAGATTGATCAACCTCTTCAGCCAAAGCCTCTAGCGCACCAAGATCCTCATCTTGATCCTCAAGACTTTCACGCCAT
The DNA here is from genome assembly GCA_900095165.1 of Polynucleobacter necessarius. GTDB lineage: Bacteria > Pseudomonadota > Gammaproteobacteria > Burkholderiales > Burkholderiaceae > Polynucleobacter > Polynucleobacter necessarius_J. The sequence goes on from LT606947.1 coordinate 928,084, forward strand.
TCCATTTGCTTCATCAGAAAAGCAGCCGGCATTGCAGTATTCGTTTCAAGACGAGCATCCACACCATGAAGTTGACAAAGATAAAGGCCGCGCTGAATGGGATTCTTGAGAGTTTGAAAAGCGGTATTGGCTAAGGTTGCCATTTGCATGGCCAATCGCTGCTCAGTATCACTACCACGAACATGACGATCGGGGTGCACTTCTTTTTGGATTGCTAGGTATGCCTGATCCAATGCAGACAAATCTAAATTGAATTGCTGTTCTACACCAAAGAAACGAAAGTAATCGTCAGACGCGGAAGGATTCACCACAACCACACTCATCTTTTACATTCGGATTCTGGAATTTAAAACCTTCGTTCAAACCTTCGCGCACAAAATCCAATTCGGTACCATCCAAATAAGCCAAGCTCTTTGGATCAACAAAGATCGTAATACCATTGGATTCAAACTGAGTATCTTCGGGAGCGGCTTCATCCACATACTCCAGTTGATAAGCTAAGCCAGAGCAACCCGTGGTACGAACACCCAAACGCAAGCCACAACCTTTCCCACGCTTATCCAAGTTGCGCTGAACGTGTTTTGCCGCTTTATCAGTTAAGGTAATTGCCATGATGGAAGCCTCTTTATTTTTGCTTGGCTGGATGCTTTTCTTTGTAATCAGCTACTGCCGCCTTGATAGCATCTTCCGCCAAAATTGAGCAATGAATTTTTATAGGCGGCAAAGCCAACTCTTCTGCAATTAAGGAGTTCTTAATCTCTAAGGCTTGATCCAAAGTTTTACCTTTCACCCACTCGGTTACCAAAGAAGATGAAGCAATTGCAGAGCCGCAACCATAGGTCTTGAACTTGGCATCCCCAATTACACCTTGATCGTTGACACGGATTTGTAATTTCATAACGTCGCCGCATGCAGGCGCGCCAACCATACCAGTGCCCACCTGGTCATCACCCTTTTCAAAAAAGCCCACGTTGCGGGGATTCTCATAATGATCGATTACTTTGTCGCTATATGCCATGGTATTTCCTCGTTATTTCTTTTATCTTTTTATCTTACTCAATGTGCTGCCCACTGGATGGTACTAAGATCAATACCATCTTTAAACATTTCCCAAAGTGGTGATAGTTCACGCAACTTCGCAATCTTCTCTTTCACCAACTTGATTGTGAAATCCACTTCTTCTTCAGTAGTAAAGCGACCTAGGGTAAAGCGAATCGAGCTGTGCGTCAATTCATCATTGCGACCCAGTGCACGCAATACATAGGATGGCTCCAGGGATGCTGAAGTACAGGCAGAGCCAGATGAGATTGCCAAATCCTTCAATGCCATCAACATTGACTCACCTTCAATATAGTTAAAGCTAATATTGAGATTGTGTGGAACACGGTGATCCATATCGCCATTGACATAGACCTCTTCGATATCTTTTATCCCTGTCAGCAAACGATCGCGCAATGCACGAATGCGAGCGTTCTCTTCAACCATTTCAACACGAGCAATGCGAAAAGCTTCGCCCATTCCAAGAATTTGGTGAACGGCCAATGTTCCAGAACGCATACCGCGCTCATGACCACCACCATGAATCTGCGCCTCAATACGGATACGGGGCTTACGACGAACAAACAATGCGCCGATACCTTTTGGACCATAAGTCTTGTGAGCAGAAAAACTCATTAAATCGACTTTGATTTTCTCTAAGTCGATCTCTACTTTGCCAGTAGCTTGCGCTGCATCCACATGAAAAATGACGCCACGCGAACGGCATAGCTCGCCAATACGCGGGATATCTTGCACAACGCCAATTTCATTATTCACATACATCACTGATGCCAAGATAGTGCCAGGCTTCATTGCTGCTTCAAGTTGCGCAAAATCAATCAAGCCATCAGGCAATACATCTAAGTAGGTCACCTCGTAACCTTCGCGCTCCAGCTCACGGCAAGTATCTAAAGTTGCCTTATGCTCAGTCTTCACGGTAATGATGTGATTACCGCGATCTTTATAAAAGTGGGCGGCACCTTTGAGTGCCAAGTTAATACTTTCAGTTGCACCGCTAGTAAATACGATCTCTCTTGGATCCGCGTGAACTAACTGGGCAACTTCTGAACGCGCCCACTCAACTGCCTCTTCTGCAGCCCAACCGTAGGCATGACTACGAGATGCCGCATTACCAAACTGCTCGCGCAAGTAAGGCAACATCTTATCCACTACACGCGGATCAATCGGCGTGGTAGCTGAGTAGTCCATATATACCGGGAAGTGTTTGGGACTAAACATCGGTATCGGCTGTTGAGGAATGTCTTGTGGTGTGTTCATTTTTTACTTATCGATAAATAGACTCAGAAGTTATTGACTTAACTTTGCTGAGCTAGGTTAAAAACAGAATTCACAAGAGGTCGCTTTGGAGCGACTTCTTTTACTGCGGTAACTGCTGATGCCGGCTTTTCTGCCTTAACACTTTCAGTCTTGATTTTCTTAGAGCGCAAATCATGCAATACGATTCCACGTCCAGATTGCCGTTGCACCAAGTCACGCAATGACACGGAACTCAGGTGCTCCACCATCTTGGCATTCAGGTTTGACCAAAGATCATGAGTCATACAACGCCCATGATTTTCTTCATCGCTATGGCAATTGCCTTTGCCACCACATTGGGTTGCATCTAAGGGCTCATCCACGGCCACAATAATGTCGGCCACACTAATGTCTTCTGACTTGCGGGCTAGGGTGTAACCACCGCCAGGACCGCGAGTACTCTCAACAATATTGAAACGGCGTAATTTGCCGAACAACTGCTCTAAGTAAGACAGGGAAATCTTCTGTCTTTGGCTAATTCCGGCCAAAGTTACAGGCCCGTGCGTCTCGCGCAGGGCTAAATCAATCATTGCGGTTACTGCAAAACGGCCTTTGGTTGTAAGTCTCATATGTCACCTTGGTAATGGATTGTTATGGACAGCTAACAGTCGGGCGGGTAATACCCGACCATTCCGCTCAACTTTACCATATACCCAACTAATCTGCTCAGGATTAAAACAGCCCTAGATAGCATCCCTGGAGCGCGCCCCAAAAGCCATTTCCTTAACCTTAGTAAGGCGATCACGGGTAGCTGCAGCCTTCTCAAACTCTAAATTCTTAGCCTCAGAGTTCATCTGCTTCTCCAAGCGCTTGATTTCGCCCGCCAGGTCCTTCTCGCTCATATTCTCGTAGCGAGCCCGCTCCTGCTCCACCTGCATCTCAGAGCGCTTCTCCTTGACGTCATAGACCCCATCAATAATGTCTTTAATGCGCTTTTGAACGCCACGAGGTTCAATCCCATTGGCCTTGTTAAAGGCGATTTGCTTGGTTCGGCGACGCTCAGTTTCCCCCATCGCCCGCTTCATGGAATTGGTAATGCGATCGGCATACAAAATCGCCTTACCTTTGACGTTCCGTGCTGCCCTACCAATCGTCTGAATCAAGCTGCGCTCAGAACGCAAGAAGCCTTCTTTATCCGCATCCAAGATAGCCACCAGTGAAACCTCCGGAATATCCAAGCCCTCGCGCAATAAATTAATGCCGACCAAAACATCGAAGACGCCTAAGCGTAAATCGCGCAGAATTTCTACACGCTCTACCGTATCAATATCCGAATGCACGTAGCGTACCTTTACCCCGTTATCAGATAAATAATCAGTAAGTTGTTCAGCCATGCGTTTTGTTAGCACGGTCACCAAGACACGTTCATGCACTTTGACTCGTTCATGAATCTGATTTAATAAATCATCTACTTGTGTGCTTGCTGGCAACACTTCAATTTCTGGATCGATTAATCCAGTTGGTCTAGCAACTTGCTCTACAACTTGTCCCGTGTGCGTATTTTCATAATCAGCAGGTGTTGCAGAAACGAAAACTGTTTGACGCATCTTGGTTTCAAACTCAGTGAACTTGAGTGGGCGGTTATCCATTGCCGAAGGCAAGCGGAAACCAAATTCAACCAAAGTATGTTTTCGTGACTTATCCCCGTTGTACATGGCATTCAGCTGGCCAATCAGAACATGACTCTCATCTAAGAACATCAAAGCATCATTTGGTAAGTAGTCCACCAAGGTAGGCGGAGCCTCACCAGGCATGGCACCAGAGAGGTGACGGGAGTAGTTCTCAATACCCTTACAAAACCCTAATTCATTGAGCATCTCCAAATCAAAGCGTGTGCGCTGCTCCAAACGTTGCACCTCAACTAGCTTGCCATCTTTAACGAATTCATCTAAACGAGTGCGCAATTCCGCCTTAATCGTTTCAATCGCTTTAAGAACTGTATCGCGCGGTGTAACGTAATGCGAACTTGGGTAGACAGTAAAGCGAGGGATTTTTTGACGAATTCTTCCAGTGAGTGGATCAAAGAATTGCAAGCTCTCGATGACATCATCAAAGAGTTCGACGCGCACGGCTAATTCGTTATGCTCAGCTGGGAAAATGTCAATTGTGTCGCCCCGCACTCTAAACACACCGCGCTTGAAATCAGTTTCGTTACGGTCATATTGCATTGCAATTAAGCGCATCAAAATATCGCGCTGACTCATCTTGTCGCCAGGACGTAAAGTCATCACCATACTGTGATAGTCGCCGGGATTACCAATACCGTAAATTGCGGAAACGGTTGCTACGATGATGACATCACGTCTCTCCAATAAGCTCTTGGTAGCGGATAGTCGCATTTGCTCAATGTGCTCATTGATGGATAAATCCTTTTCAATAAACAAATCCCGCGTCGGGACATAAGCCTCTGGCTGATAGTAATCGTAGTAACTAACGAAATACTCCACCGCATTTTTGGGGAAAAACTCCCGAAATTCACTATAGAGCTGAGCGGCTAAGGTCTTATTAGGGGCAAAAATAATGGCTGGACGACCAGTTTTGGCAATCACATTGGCCATCGTGAAGGTTTTGCCCGAGCCAGTGACGCCTAAAAGGGTCTGAAAGGTCAATCCATCCTCAATTCCTGCCACTAAAGCATCAATTGCAGCCGGTTGATCTCCTGCGGGCGGAAATGGCTGGTATAGCTGAAACGATGAATCTGGGAAGGAAACGAACTTAGCTGGATCCAGGTCGTGCCCTACCTCGCCCAAAGGATCAGCTATAGGGCTTTTCTTGTTTTCAGCGACTTTGGAATTTGAGGAAGTTTTAGGCAACTTAGGGGGCATCTCAGCTATCATTTCATCTGTGACTGTTAGTTCACAGCGAATTTTGTACAAACATTGATTTTACCGTTTTTATTTGGAAATAGTTGAATCTAGCCTCAAAAACAGCCATTTAAAGTAAATTTAACTGAATTTAACGTAAATTAATCCCGAAATACCTCATTAACCACCCTTTTCGACCCTCAAATGAACCTTTTCACCTCAGTCCAGCTAGCCCCTAAAGATCCTATTTTTGGCCTCACAGAAGCCTATGTCGCCGATCAACGCGCAGACAAGGTTAACCTGGGTGTTGGTGTGTACTACACCGATGAGGGCAAGGTACCTCTTTTGAAGGCGGTTATTAAAGCCGAGGAAGCAATTGTTGCAAAGCACTCTCCTCGCAGCTACATTCCGATTGAAGGTCCAAACCCATACAACAGCGCGGTACAAAACCTATTGTTCGGCGCTGATTCTTCCCTCATTAAAGATGGTCGCGTTGTTACTGCTGAGTGCCTTGGTGGGACCGGTGCGTTACGCGTTGGCGCAGACTTTATCAAGCGTCTCAATTTAAATGCGCCTTGCGCTATTAGTAATCCAACTTGGGAAAACCACCGCGGCATTTTTGAATCCGCAGGATTTGAAGTAGTTGAGTACACCTACTTCGACGGCAAAACTCGTGGCGTTGATTTTGATGGCATGGTGAAGTCACTAGAGTCTTTCTCTAAGTTCACCACCGTACTACTCCATGCTTGCTGCCATAACCCAACTGGCGCCGACATCACTGAAGTGCAATGGCGTCAAGTAATTGAGATTTGCAAAGCAAAAGAATTGATTCCGTTCTTGGATATGGCTTACCAAGGCTTTGCCGCTGGTATTGAGCAAGACGGCATTGCAGTGCGCTTGTTCGCAGAATCTGGAATGTCTTTCTTTGTGTCGAGCTCTTTCTCCAAATCATTCTCACTCTATGGTGAGCGTGTTGGTGCTTTGTCTATCGTGACCCAAAGCAAAGATGAATCTACTCGCGTGCTGTCTCAATTGAAGCGTGTGATTCGCACAAACTACTCCAACCCTCCAACTCATGGTGCTGCGATTACAGCTGCCGTTCTGAATTCACCGGAACTAAGAAAGCTTTGGGAGGATGAATTAGTCGAAATGCGTGATCGCATTAAAGCAATGCGTCAGAGGCTTGTGCAAAAACTCGCTGCAGCTGGCGTAAAGCAAGATTTTGCATTTATTGAGGCTCAGCGCGGCATGTTCTCTTACTCCGGACTAAGCGCCGAGCAAGTAGAGCGTTTACAAAAAGAAGATGGTATTTACGCCCTCTCCACTGGTCGTATTTGTGTGGCCGCTCTCAATACTAAAAATATTGATAAGGTAGCTCAAGCGATAGCCCGTGTACTGGCGTAAAAGCCCGTAATAAACAGTTACACTGCATTATCAGGAGGCAACATGCTATATCAGTTACATGAATTTCAAAAAGCTTTACTTCAACCGGTAAGCTCATGGGCTCGAGCAGCATCTGAGGTATTTATTAATGCTTCCAATCCCGCATCAAAGGTTCCAGGTTCGGATCGCTTAGCTGCTAGCTATGAGCTTTTATACCGCCTAAGTAAAAACTATAAGAAACCCGAGTTTGGTATTCGCGCTGTACAAGCGCATGGTCGCGAAATAGCGATTCATGAGAGAACCATCATAGCTAAGCCATTTTGCAACCTCATTCGTTTCAAGCGCTTCTCCGATGATCTTGATGTCATCAAGAAGCTGAAAGATGATCCAGCAGTCTTAGTCGTTGCACCACTATCTGGACACCACTCCACTTTGTTGCGTGACACTGTGCGCACACTATTGCAAGACCACAAGGTTTACATTACTGATTGGATCGATGCACGTATTGTTCCAGTCGATGCAGGTGATTTTGGTCTTGATGATTACGCTCACTATGTTCAAGATTTCATCCGCGCGATTGGTGCAGAAAACTTACATGTGATCTCCGTCTGCCAACCAACCGTTCCTACATTAGGCGCAATCTCCTTAATGGCCTCTGCCGGAGAAAAAACACCGGCCTCCATGATCATGATGGGCGGCCCAATTGATGCACGCAAATCTCCAACTGCTGTTAATAATTTAGCCGATCAAAAGTCTTATGATTGGTTTGAAAGCCATGTAATTTACAAAGTACCGCCAAGTTACCCAGGTGCTGGCCGTAAGGTGTATCCAGGTTTCTTGCAACACACTGGTTTTATTGCAATGAACCCCCAGAACCACTTGCAGTCACACTAGGATTATTTCCAAAACTTAGTACGTGGCGATGAGCAGGATGCCGAAGCCCACATTCGTTTCTATGATGAGTACAACGCTGTTCTGGATATGGATGCGAAGTTTTACTTAGACACCATTAAGACCGTCTTCCAAGACTACTCATTACCAAATGGCACTTGGACAGTTGCAGGCGATCTAGTCAAGCCACAGGATATTAAGAAAACCGCCATTCTTACTGTTGAAGGTGAGTTGGACGACATCTCTGGTAGTGGACAAACTCGCTCAGCACATGCATTGTGTGCAGGCATTCCTAAGGCCGATAAAGACCATTACGAAGTTGCTGGCGCTAGTCACTATGGCATCTTCTCTGGCCGTCGTTGGCGTGAGAAGGTGTACCCAAAAATTAAATCGTTTATTCGTGAGCACCAAGGTGTTCAGAAAAAAACAAAGGTCAGACCCCCAAAGCTGGGCTCTAAGAAAGCTGTATAAACCAGCGGCGCAACTTTCAGGTCGCGCTTCTAGCTTTAGGGCGCCTTAATTGCAATGAATATCAGACAGACGAAAGAACTTGCTAATCGTCTCGAGGATATTCTTCCTCAAACCCAATGCACCAAATGCAGCTACCCAGACTGCAGAGCCTATGCAGAAGCAATGGCAATGGGTGAGGCCTTACCCAATCGCTGCCCTCCTGGTGACGTAGAGGGCATTCAAAGACTCAGCGCTATCCTTGCCCTCATCTTCCCCCAGGATACTTTTGAACTGCACCCGCAGATTGATTCTGAATGCGGTATGGAACGTCCCAGGCCGCTAGCATTTATAGACCCTAAGACTTGCATTGGCTGCACCTTATGCATTCAGGCGTGTCCTGTAGACGCGATTGTGGGAGCCTCAAAACAAATGCACGTGGTCTTGAGTAATTGGTGCACGGGTTGCGATCTGTGCATACCGCCCTGCCCTGTAGATTGCATCACCATGATTGATGTGACGGATGAGAAAACCGGCTGGGATGCTTGGTCACCAGAATTGGCAAAACTTGCACGCTCACGATATGAAACGCGTGATGCCCGACTGGATCGTGAACAGCGCGACAATGATGAGCGGCTAGCAAAGAAAGCCGCTGCCAAATTAGCAATAGTCAATGCAGAGAGCCTAGATTCTGAAGCGGCTTCAAAAGAACAGGAACGAAAGCGCACCATCATCGCTGCTGTCATTGCGAGAGCCCAGCAAAAGAAATGATGAATCTCGAAAAGCGCCAAGCCTTCTTTGAGTTGCTCCGGGAAAATAATCCCCACCCAGAAACAGAACTGGAATACAGCTCCCCATTTGAATTACTCATTGCTGTTTTGCTATCTGCACAAGCCACTGACATTTCAGTGAATAAAGGTACACGCAAGCTATTTAAGATTGCCAATACGCCTCAAGCACTGTTGGATCTAGGTGAGGAAGGCGTTAAGCCCTTCATTCAGCACATTGGTTTATTCAATTCCAAAGGTAGGCATATCCAAGAAACCTGTCGGCTACTCCTTGAAAAACATGGCGGCGAAGTTCCGCAAAACAGGGTGGAACTAGAGGCACTGCCAGGCGTTGGCAGAAAGACTGCAAACGTCATTCTCAACACGGCTTTTGGCCAACCCACCATGGCTGTTGACACCCATATCTTTAGGGTCTCAAACCGAACAGGCTTAGCGCCTGGCAAGGATGCTGTAAATGTAGAAGAGCAATTACTGAAGCGCGTTCCAAAAGAGTTTTTAATGGATGCTCACCATTGGCTTATTCTGCATGGTAGATATACCTGCAAGGCTCGTAACCCTGATTGCGAACAATGTATTGTTGAACCACTCTGTGGCTTTAAGCAAAAAACTGGCAAAGGAAAAGTTCGTGACAATATTTAATCCCACTCGCGAAGAAGTGCGTCGCTTTTTCTGTGACACCTGGAAGAAGAAAACCGAGAACCATATTCTGACGCCAATGGAAATCATTGCTAGCGACTGGATGGTTGAGCACCCGGAATATCATCCACTCCTATCGGATCCAGAAGGCGCAGCGGCACAAGACTACACACCAGAACGCGGCGAGACCAACCCCTTCCTTCATTTGTCAATGCATCTCTCGATTAGCGAGCAAATCTCCATCGATCAACCGCCTGGCATTAAAGAGATCGCAGATACGTTATCGCAGAAGACGGGCTCAATGCATGAATCTCAGCATTTGATGATGGAATGCTTAGGGCAAGTGATGTGGGATGCGCAGCGTCAAGGGCAACCATTGCAACCAGACAAATATCTTGAAGCCTTGAAGAAGTTGGTTTAGCAAAGCCCAGCTATTGCAGACTTAATCGCTGACGGCAACTCTTGGGCCATTTTTCTTCTTGCTTCTAAATTTGCCGCGGGAGTTTTCTGAATTTTTTGAGACCAGGCCGACCCCGGAAAGAAAGCATCATCTTGATATCTAGGGATCACATGCCAATGGATATGAGGAACCATATTACCCAGCGCCGCAATATTGATCTTGTCTGGGTGCATCACATGACGCACGGCCTCCTCCACCGCAAATACCAGCGACATAACGTGTTCGTGCTCGCCATGGCTCAGATCAGTCATTTCAGCAACATGACGATTCCAGATCACGCGGCAAAAACCAGGAAGATCGGGATCATTTACGAGGATGACACGGCAGTCATCGCCGCGCCAAATCAACTGCCCCTCTTCAGGCCTGAGCTCTTCTTTACAGAGTACGCAATTAGTCATGGGAAGAATGTATACGAAAACGGCATCTAAGTCACCCTTGTGGGGTAATTTAGATGCCGGTACAGTAAGGACAGATTTTTACTATGCTGCTACTACGCACTACTTAGGGATTTCTTAGTGGAACTGCTCTTCTTCTGTAGAACCAGTCAACGCTATTACTGAAGACTTACCACCTTGAATCACGGTAGTTACGTCATCGAAATAACCAGTACCAACTTCTTGCTGATGCGATACGAATGTGTAACCACGATCACGCGCAGCGAATTCTGGTTCTTGTACTTTCTCGATGTAAGCAGTCATACCGCGCTGCATGTAGTCTTGAGCCAAGTCGAACATGTTGTACCACATGGAGTGAATACCAGCCAATATGATGAACTGATACTTGTAGCCCATTGCACCTAATTCGCGTTGGAACTTCGCAATAGTTGCGTCGTCCAAGTTTTTCTTCCAGTTGAAAGATGGTGAGCAGTTGTAAGCCAACATCTTGCCTGGGAACTTCGCACGAATTGCTTCAGCGAACTGACGAGCAAACTCGAGGTCAGGTGTACCAGTTTCACACCAAACCATATCAGCGTATGCCAAACCACGGGAGATCGCTTGATCCAAGCCCTTACGTGTTTTGTAGGAGCCTTCAGCAGTACGCTCGCCTGTCAAGAATGGCTTGTCGTTTGCATCATAGTCAGATGTCAACAAATCAGCAGCCTCAGCATCAGTACGAGCCAAGATGATGGTTGGAACGCCCATAACGTCAGCAGCTAAACGTGCAGAGATCAATTTCTGAACAGATTCAGTAGTTGGCAACAATACCTTACCACCCAAGTGACCGCACTTCTTAACAGAAGAGAGTTGATCTTCGAAGTGAACACCAGCGGCGCCCTGCTTGATCAATGCCTTGCTTAATTCGAATGCATTCAATACGCCACCGAAACCAGCTTCAGCATCAGCAACGATTGGAGCAAAATACTCGATATAACCAGCGTCACCTTTGTTGATACCTTTGGCTGTTTGAATTTCATCGGCACGTTGGAATGAGTTGTTAATGCGCTCAACCATCTTAGGAACTGAGTCAACTGGATACAAAGATTGGTCCGGATACATTGCTGCGTATGAGTTATCGTCAGCCGCAACCTACCAACCTGACAAGTAAATAGCTTGAACGCCAGCTTTAACCTGTTGCATTGCCTGGCCACCAGTCAAAGCACCTAAACAGTTAACGTAAGCTTCGTTATTAACCAAGTCCCAGAGACGCTCTGCGCCATGCTTAGCTAATGTGTGCTCAATCTTCAATGAGCCGCGGAAACGAATGACGTCTTCAGCTGTGTAGCCACGTGTAATACCCTTCCAGCGCTGATTGGTATCCCAGTCTTTTTGTAATGCTGCGATTTCTGCTTTGCGATCTGCCATGTTTTTCTCCCTAAGTTAAACAAGTACTTCAAGTATTTGAACATTCAAGTCTTATGTCTTATGTCTTATATAAGAGTTTAAGGATCCAGGAAAAGCATGCAAGCATTATTTCAATATTTATTGAAAATAATTAGTTCAATTAATTCAAAGGTTTAAATAGAGTATTTTACAATATGAAATAAACATCCAAAGGGCGAAAACACCCCCAACTTGAAATGTTGCACTGCATTTTATATATGGGAATGTCTTTTCATAATATGAAAAGAGGAGCTTGCCTAGGGGGTTTTAGAGCTACTGATAGTGGCGACCTTGAATCCAGTCAAGATGATCATGAGTTGTAGAAGAGCTACGCCAATAAACAAAAGCTTTGGCAAGCCCACATCCAAGAAGATTCCAAAGATTAATGGGCTGAGAGCGGCGCCTAGATCGATGCCAGAATAGACGATGCCGTACACCCTTTCCGATGAGCCTGATGGTGTCGCCGAGCGAATCATAAAATCACGTGATGGCGCAGCAATACCCAAGCCAAGTCCAATCACAATGAAGGCAATCACAATCAATTCGACAGGCACTAAACCAGTAGCCAATAAAAGACCCATCACGATATTGATGGTAAAACAAATCATAATAATGTGCTCGGGCACTTTTAACTTGGTAGCCAGATAACCACCCAACAGCATTCCTCCAGCACCACCCATAGACATGAGTGTCAGGTAGTAATTACCGGAACTCACGGCAATGTTATAGATCTTTAAAAGCGCGGTTGGAGCAAATGACTGCAGGCCGGTAGTTGCAGCCATGCTAAAGAAAAAGAAAATCCAGCAAAGCCATACAACCGGTAGCTTCAAAAATCCAAAGGTGTTCATCGGTGCACCGCCGGGATTGCTTTGGGCATGACTAGCCTGTGACTCCTCACGTCTTGCATGAACGTCATCAATTAAGCGCACCCTACTAATCCACAAGGTTAAAAAGATCAATACTTCAAGCACTGCAGCAGATAAAAAGGCAATACGCCAATCAGCGATAGTAGCCACAGCCACCATAAAGGCTGGCGCTGCCGCCCAACCGATATAGCCTGTTACCCCATGAATGGAGTAAGCATAGGGCAAATTAGGTGGTGAAATTTTGTGATTAATCAGCGTGTAATCCACGGGATGGAAAATGCCGTTGCCACATCCCGCTATTACCGCACCCAAAACTAACATGGCATAGCCATTGCTTTGCGAATAAATGAGCGCAGCCAATGCAAGCAAGCCAAATCCAGCAAACAGCACGGGACGAGCGCCAATACGGTCCACCAAAAAACCAGATGCAGCCTGAATAATGCAGGAGACCACAAAGAAAATGGTCATGAGCAGACCTAGTTCAGCATAGTTAAAGCCAAACTCCGCCTTCAGCCATGAGAACATGGGCGGCAGGATTAAATGAAAGAAATGGGAGCTGCCGTGAACCAGGCTAATGAGACCAACAACCCGAACATCACTAGCGCGCCTACTTATCAGGGCGTCAGTCATGTGCCGAGTTTACTGGTGCAGAGAAATTCCTGCTGAAATAAAGCGGTATTACTTACTAAAACTGAAATCGCCGTTCTTATCGACGCCCACAGGAACGGTGTCCTTAGGACCAAACTTGCCTTCCAAAATCATCTTGGATACTGGGTTCTCGATATATTGCTGAATCGCACGCTTGAGCGGTCTAGCTCCAAATACAGGATCAAAGCCGACCTCTGCAATCTTGCTCAGAGCGGCATCACTGACCTTCATTTGCATATTCACCTTTGCCAAACGATCTGACAAGTTCTTAAGCAAGATCTTCGCGATATTGGCGATATTGTCTTTATCCAAGCCTTGGAATACCACGATCTCATCAATACGATTAAGGAACTCAGGACGGAAATGATTCTTCAGCTCTTCAAACACCGCATCTTTGATTTCGGATTGCTTCTTATCCGTCATGCACTGGATGAGATGCGAGCCGATATTGCTGGTCATCACGATCACTGTATTCTTAAAGCCCACAGTACGACCTTGACCATCGGTTAGGCGGCCATCGTCTAAGACCTGCAAGAGTACGTTAAAGACATCTGGGTGTGCTTTTTCAATCTCATCAAACAAGATAACGCTATACGGATGGCGACGTACTTGTTCGGTTAAGTAACCACCCTCTTCGTAACCTACATAGCCTGGAGGCGCACCGATTAAACGAGCTACGCTGTGCTTCTCCATGAACTCACTCATGTCGATACGAATGAGGTGATCCTCACTATCGAATAAGAAACCAGCCAAGGCTTTGCAAAGCTCAGTCTTACCGACACCTGTAGGCCCTAAGAATAAGAATGAGCCATACGGACGATTCTCTTCGGCAAGTCCAGCACGGGAGCGACGAATAGCATCCGATACCGCACGAATAGCTTCCTCTTGGCCAACTACGCGCTTATGCAGCAATTCCTCCATCTTCAATAGCTTATCGCGCTCACCCTGCATCATCTTCGATACCGGAATACCAGTTGCTCGAGAGACTACCTCTGCAATCTCTTCTGCGCCCACCTGGGTGCGCAAGAGCTTGTTCTTCACTACGCCATCTTTATCACACTTTGCTTCAGCAGCGGCGGCAGATTTGAGCTTAGCCTCAAGCTCAGGCAACTTACCGTACTGCAACTCGGCAACTTGCTCCAACTTACCGTCGCGCTGTAGCTTAGCAATATCAGCACGAACTTTTTCAATTTCTTCTTTGAGATGAGCAGCGCCCAATACGGCACCCTTTTCCGCTTTCCAGATTTCTTCTAGGTCGGCATACTCAGCACCAAGACGCTTGATCTCCTCTTCAATGAGGCTAAGACGTTTTTGTGATGCCTCATCCTTTTCTTTCTTAACAGCTTCACGCTCAATCTTGAGCTGAATAAGGCGACGCTCCAACTTATCCATCACTTCAGGCTTGGAATCGATCTCCATCCGAATGCGTGAACCAGCCTCATCAATTAAGTCAATCGCCTTATCCGGCAAGAAGCGATCTGTAATGTAACGATGAGATAACTCTGCCGCTGCCACAATGGCAGGATCAGTAATCTCTATACCATGGTGAAGCTCATAACGCTCTTGCAAACCACGCAAAATGGCAATAGTTGCCTCTACGCTAGGCTCTTCCACCATGACTTTTTGGAAGCGACGCTCAAGTGCAGGATCTTTCTCAATGTACTTGCGGTACTCATCTAAGGTCGTTGCACCGATGCAATGCAATTCACCACGCGCTAAGGCTGGCTTGAGCATATTGCCGGCATCCATTGCGCCATCGCCTTTACCGGCACCAACCATCGTATGGATCTCATCAATAAAGATGATGGTCTGACCTTCGTCTTTCGCTACATCGCTCAGAACAGCCTTTAGACGTTCTTCGAATTCACCGCGGTACTTGGCACCCGCTAATAACAAGGCCATATCCAATACAAGGACACGTTTGTTCTTGAGGGTTTCAGGAACTTCATCATTAATAATGCGTTGAGCTAAACCCTCGACGATGGCGGTCTTACCAACACCCGGCTCACCAATGAGTACTGGGTTATTTTTTCCGCGACGCTGCAAGATCTGAATGGTGCGACGAATTTCATCGTCGCGACCAATGACAGGATCAAGCTTGCCCATGCGAGCACGCTCAGTTAAATCGACGGTGTATTTCTTTAAGGCCTCACGTTGACCTTCAGCATCTGCACTATTCACTGATTCTCCTCCGCGCACTAAATCAATAGCCGCCTCTAACGATTTACGATTTAAGCCATTCTCACGAGCAACCCTGCCCAGCTCGCCTTTATCATCTGCTACTACCAGCAAGAAAAGCTCGCCAGCAATAAACTGATCATTGCGCTTATTGGCCTCTTTTTCACATAAGTTGAGCCAGTTGCTTAAATCGCGACCAACCTGAACCTCACCGCTAGTACCTTGCACTTCTGGGAGATTGCTAATTAGCTTCTCGGCTGCCTTCTCAAGGCCGGGTACGTTAACGCCAGCGCGGGTTAATAAACTCTTGGCACCACCATCGGAGTCGCACAACATCGCTAAGAGCAAGTGAGCAGGCTCGATATATTGATTGTCTTTTGCCAAAGCAAGGCTTTGCGCCTCGCTGAGCGCCTCTTGAAACTTCGTAGTTAATTTATCTATTCTCATTTTTTAAGCCCTATCTACTACAGCTATTTTTCACACATATCTATCTATAGAATATAGGGGCATTCTTGATAACTTCAAGTCTGTTGGACCTCTTTTTAAGCGAATTTATCCCTATTTTGACCTGGCTTGTTTACCTCCTAGAATGTTCTGATGGCAGCTATTATGCTGGTATTACAAACCACCTAGAACATCGCTTGGCAGCCCATAATTCAGGGGATGGTGCTCGGTATACGAGAGCGCGCAGAACCTGTTACCCTCTTGGCCACGCAAGAGCACCTAGATCGATCTGAGGCCTCCAAGGCGGAGGCTAGATTGAAGAAATTACCTAGATCTGAAAAGTTGGGCTTTTTTAATGCCTAAAAGATGGGTTTAATCTTCGCAGGATCTCAGGCATCGCGATCCCAATGATTAGTCCAAACAGGATCTAAGCTCAGAGATAAGCCTTTTAAACTGCTCGGCCCTTAAAAACTGACCGATCTGCACGCTTTGATCAGCCTCCTCGATTAAAAAAACTTTTTCAGTTTCTTGTGGCGAGGAAATCCTAGCCCAGCGAGTATTAAATTCAAGAACAGTCTCTTTGTAGGCGATAAATTTCCTCACAATTAAGCGGGTTCCACTAATTTCAATTTCCTCAAAATCCAAAGCATGTCGACAGTAAATCAAAAAACCCGCGGTGACAGCAGTCAACTCAATTGCTGTAAAGATGAGAATAATTTTTACGCCAGCCAATAGAAAACCAGTGGCAACGGTTAATGAAAGACAAACTAGGGCGATATAGAGCTTGAGCAACTGACCTGGGGTCAGCGCGCAATTTTGCCTCATCTTCCAGGTTTTCATTCTGGACAATTTTTTTCGGGATTGGGTATTGAGTTCGAAGAATTGCCACCCACAGGGATCAGGGGTGGCGCGCTCATTTTCTCGCCATCCCATACTTGGCCACACCAACACTCCCCTGTTTCATTGATGATGCAAACACCTGAGCCACAGCAACGTTTATCTGGCGCCTTCATGATTAACCTATTCGTTCTAGACAATTCATAATGAAGCCTATTCTATGGTTTTTATCTTAATTGCGCCCACACCCCGCCTAGAGTTACCCAGCATGCAAAACTCCTTATTCAAGCAATTCAACTCATCTGATCCAATATGCGCACTGGAAAGAGATGGTCGGGCTGAATATTTCAATTATTTTTATGATGCGGATGAATCAGATCATCTTTATAAAAGCTTGCTGAACCCTCTCCCCTGGGAGTCGGATGAGCTCAAGATGTTTGGCAGGTTAGTAAGGACCGCAAGAAAAGTTGTCTGGGTGGGTGATCCAGAGTGCGCATATACCTACTCTGAAGTTCAAAAAAAGCCTCAGGCCTGGACCAATGACTTATTCAAAATGAAGCATAAGCTTGAACAATTAACTGGCCATACCTATAACTCTTGCTTGCTCAATCTATATCATAGCGGCACTGAAGGTATGGGCTGGCACAGTGACGATGAGAAAGAGCTGGATCCCACAACTCCCATTGCCTCAGTCAGCTTAGGCGCTCAACGTAAATTTGCATTCCGCCATAAGCAAGATAAAACGACTAGCTCTTTATGAATGGCAGTCTACTGATCATGCATCCGCCGATTCAAAAACATTGGTATCACAGCCTTCTCAAAACAAAAACTGTTACAGGTCCACGCATCAATCTCACTTTTCGGAAAATATTTCCCTGAATGTGAGAGGACTTGGCTATAGCGTCTTGAACTAGTCTTTAGATTAAAAAGGGGTGAGCGCTAAATTATTTCCAACGCGCCATTGCAGCATCGTCCGTCACACGGGCATCAACCCACTTACCACCATCTGGGGTCTCTTCCTTCTTCCAAAATGGCGCCGCAGTTTTGAGGTAATCCATGATGAACTCACAAGCAGTGAATGCCTCTCCTCGGTGAGCACTAGTAACCGCGACTAGGACAATTTGATCTTCTGGCAGAAGCGGGCCCACTCGATGGATCACTAGAGTCTTGTAAAGATCCCAGCGGCCTCTAGCTTGTTGGATGATTTACTCTAGGGATTTTTCTGTCATACCAGGGTAGTGCTCAAGCGTCATACCCT
This sequence comes from Polynucleobacter necessarius, assembly GCA_900095165.1. GTDB lineage: Bacteria > Pseudomonadota > Gammaproteobacteria > Burkholderiales > Burkholderiaceae > Polynucleobacter > Polynucleobacter necessarius_J. Next base: position 945,899 of record LT606947.1, read on the forward strand.
TAACTTGACTGCCATCATTCATATCTCGGACGGTACCCACAAAATTTACTATCGCACCAACACGAGGATCATCCTTGCGTAACGCCTTTACTTCAGCAGTGAGATCAAAGTCTTGCTCTTGAATGCGGATGAAATCGCTCTGCATCTTAGCCGCCAGTAACCGGGGGAAAGAATGCGACCTCAGCACCCTCTACTAGCGCAGTGGAATCGGCCACCATCTCTTGATTTATGGCGCAACGGATCACCTTAGTGCTAGCCAATACTTCGGCCCAAGGATTTCCTCGCTGAGCAAGGTAGCCTCTTAAGTCAGCAATGGTTTTTACTTCTGGTGGCGTAGTGATGCTCTCACCAGAAAGTCCAAGGCCTTCTCTTAAGGAGGCAAAGAATCGTAATTCGAGTTTCATAAGGGAATCGTAATACGATTAGGCGAGGAGCGCGTTAAATGGAATGTACTTCACCAGCTCACCTGCTTTAAAAGTATGTCCTGGGGGGCAATCCAGCAAACCATCACCCCATGAAGCGCTTGTAAGCACCCCGGAGCTTTGATTGGGGAATAAATCTAAGCCACCCTGCGCATTGATCTTGACGCGCAAAAATTCATTACGACGATCCCCTTTAAGCCAATCAAAGTCAGCACGCATTGGGTAAGACTGAGGTGCGCCCGCATCTCGCCCCTGCAACCTCAGAATGAATGGTCGCACAAATAATAGGAAGGTTACAAAACTCGATATTGGGTTACCGGGTAGTCCAATAAACCAGGTTTCTCCATCCTGATTCTCACTTGACTTGCGCACAGCACCAAAAGCCAAAGGCTTACCAGGCTTAATAGCAATCTGCCAGAGATCCAACCGACCCTCAGCTGTCACTGCAGGTTTGATGTGATCCTCTTCACCAACTGAGACGCCACCAGAAGTAATGATCAGATCATGATCCTTGCTCGCCTTACGCAGGGTTTCCTTGGTTGACTCAAGACTATCGGGAACGATTCCAAAATCTGTGGCATCACATCCCAGGGACTTAATACAGGCTAACAAAGTGTCGCGATTCGAGTTGTAGATACCGCCCGGCTTGAGTGGCTCACCCGGCAGAGAAAGTTCCGTCACCAGTGAAAAAGGCAGCAACCCTGACTTTACGTTTTACATTCAAGTGCGTTAAGCCAGCAGATGCTGCAACGCCTAACTCTTGTGGCCGCAAAAAAGTACTGGCAGTTAGGGCAACTTTGCCGGCAGTCAAATCCTCACCTCTTCGACGAATCCATTGACCTGATGTTGGTGCAATATTGACCTGCACTTGATCGCTTGACCCCTCTGGAATGGCGCAGTCTTCTTGCATCACAACAGCATCAGCACCAGGAGGAACTGGAGCCCCCGTGAAGATTCTGGCGGCAGTGCCTGGCTCTAACTGTGTACCCATCGAGCCCGCCGGAATACGTTGTACAATCTTGAGGGTACATCCAGGACTTTGGGTGTCCGCAGTGCGCACCGCAAAACCATCCATTGAGGTGTTATCAAGCGGAGGCACATCTACCAAGCTGTTAACGTTTTCCGCAAGCACACGGCCGAGCGCAGCCTGCATAGCAACCGCCTCACTCTCACCTACAGATTTTGCATTTGACAGCAGATGGTCTAAAGCCTGCTGAGCAGTCAACATCGGAGGCTTGGTCATAGTACTTTTTCTGGGTTAATTGACGTGGGCAGTAATGAAGTTTTTCACTTGACGGACATCAGCATCGATATTTTCAACGCGCTGTGGCTTTGACTTAATATCCTTAAATGCCACCGGGCACTCTGCGGGACGACCTAAAGCCACTTCAATCGTTTCTTCAAACTTAATTGGCAAGGCAGTTTCCAAGACAATCATCGGCACACCTGCTTCTAAATGCTCACGCGCCACCTTCAAACCATCGGCAGTATGAGTATCAATCATCACACCATATTGCTTATCAATATCACGAATGGTTTCTAGGCGATTTTGATGGGTGCTGCGACCAGATTGAAATCCATACTTCGCAATATCTTTAAAGACAGCGTCTTTAGAAATATCAAAGCCACCAACTTCATCCACTTGTTTGAACATGCCTGCAGTTGCTTTGCCATCTTTACCCATAAGATCAAATACAAAGCGCTCAAAATTACTTGCCTTCGAAATGTCCATGGATGGGCTAGAGGTATGTAAAGTCTCGGCAGACTTGCGCGCACGGTAAACGCCTGTACGGAAGAACTCATCGAGAACATCATTCTCGTTAGTGGCAGCAATCAAATGCGCAATTGGCAAACCCATCATACGCGCAATGTGCCCAGCGCAGATATTGCCAAAGTTGCCAGATGGTACGGTGAAAGAGACTTTTTCTGAGCTTGATTTTGTCGCGAGTAAATAACCTTGGAAGTAGTAAACCACTTGAGCAACTACACGACCCCAGTTAATCGAGTTCACGGTACCGATTTGATTATTTGCTTTAAAGGCATGGTCATTGCTGACTGCTTTGACAATATCTTGACAGTCATCAAATACACCAGCAACTGCCAGGTTAAAAATATTAGGATCTTGCAAAGAATACATTTGCGCAGATTGGAAAGCGCTCATCTTGCCACGTGGTGAAAGCATAAATACCTTAACACCTTCTTTGCCACGCATAGCGTATTCAGCAGCACTACCAGTATCACCAGAGGTCGCGCCCAAGATATTGAGTTTTTGACCTTTTTTCTTTAGCGCGTATTCAAAGAGATTGCCGAGTAACTGCATCGCCATATCTTTAAATGCCAATGTTGGTCCGTTAGACAGGCTCAATAAGCCAATGCGAGCACCCTGCTCTTCACCCAACCAATGCAATGGAGTAATGTCTTTAGCATTATCTTCAGCGCGGCCATTGCAATAGACCTGCTCTGTATAAGTTTTGCGCAGTAATGCACGCAAATCCGCTTCAGGAATATCGTCGCAATACAGACTCAACACTTCATAAGCAAGATCGGCATAAGACAATCCACGCCAAGAATCCAACTGCTCTTTAGTGACTTGTGGATACTCAGCAGGAAGATACAAGCCGCCATCCGGCGCCAATCCGCCGAGCAAGATTTCTAAAAAGGATTGCTGTGGGCTATTGCCCCGGGTTGATTGGTAACACATGTATTTATCTTAGGAAAGATTTTCTAAACGGATCTTCACCACTTCGCCAGCAACCGTTTTCAGATTCTGAATTTCCTGAATTGCAGCCAGCATGTGCTTTTCTTTGGTCTCATGAGTTAGCGCCACCAAATCAGTTTGACTTTCACCCTCGTCCGCTTCTTTTTGCAAAAGTGCATCAATCGAAATGCCGTGAGCCGCCAAAATCTTTGTGATATCAGCCAACACACCAGCTTGATCCGCTACGCGCAAACGTAAATAATAGCTGGTAGTGATTTCGCTCATTGGCAATACGGTGATGTCGCGCACTGCATCAGGCTGGAATGCCAAATACGGAACGTGATTCTCACGGCTTGCACCCAATAGACGGGTGATATCCACTAAGTCGGCAATCACAGCAGAGGCGGTTGGCTCTGAGCCCGCACCCTTACCGTAGTAAAGCGTAGTCCCAACAGCGTCACCAAATACCTGAACAGCATTCATGGCGCCCTCAACGTTTGCAATTAAACGCTTGGTGGAAATCAAGGTTGGGTGCACACGCAACTCAACACCTGTTGTTGTCTTCTTAGCAATACCCAACAACTTAATGCGATAGCCTAACTGCTCAGCATATTTAATATCGATGGCATCTAACTTCGTAATACCTTCAACGTGGGCTTTCTCAAACTGCATTGGAATACCAAATGCAATTGCACTCATGATGGTTGCCTTGTGGGCAGCATCTACACCTTCAATATCAAATGTAGGGTCCGCTTCTGCATAACCCAAACGCTGTGCCTCTTTTAAGGCGGTCGCAAAGTCCAAGCCCTTGTCGCGCATCTCAGAAAGAATAAAGTTAGTAGTGCCGTTAATGATGCCGGCGATCCACTCAATGCGGTTTGCAGTCAAGCCTTCACGAAGCGCTTTGATGATTGGAATACCGCCAGCAACAGCCGCTTCAAAAGCGACCATCACACCCTTTTCATGGGCGGCCTTAAAAATCTCATTACCATGTACAGCGATCAAAGCTTTATTAGCTGTCACGACATGTTTACCAGCAGCGATTGCCTCTAGTACCAAGTCTTTAGCAATACCGTAACCGCCGATCAACTCAACAACGATATCAATCTCGGGGTTGTTAATGACTGCACGAGCATCACTCACTACTTGGGCATGATCTTTAACCAACTCTTTAGCGCGCTCTACATTGAGATCGGCAACCGTATTGATGCGAATGCTACGACCAGCGCGACGCGTAATCTCATCTTGATTGCGCTCCAGAACAGTAAATACGCCACCACCTACGGTGCCAATGCCTAATAGACCAACTTGAATCGGTTTCATGATGCCTTTGTTGCAGTTGAGTTAGCCGCTTTACGACTATGTTTTTGACGATAACGCTCCAGAAAGCGTGCCAGACGAGCAATCGCCTCTTTCAGCACATCTTCGTGAGGCAAGAACACTACGCGGAAGTGGTCTGGTTTGCCCCAGTTAAAACCGGAGCCCTGAACCAATAACACTTTTTCCTCTTTCAAAAGATCGGCTACAAATTGCTGATCATCCTCGATCGGATACATCTCGGGATCGAGTTTTGGAAATAAGTACAAAGCGGACTTTGGCTTAACGCAAGTCACACCAGGGATATCGGTAATGAGTTTCCAGGCAAGATCGCGCTGCTTAGCTAAACGACCACCTTCATTTACCAAATCATTAATACTTTGATAGCCACCCAATGCCGCTTGAATAGCGTACTGGCCAGGCACATTGGCGCACAAGCGCATTGAGGACAGCATGTTGAGGCCCTCAATGTAATCACGAATCAGTTCTTTGTCCCCAGAAACTACCATCCAGCCAGCACGGTAGCCGCAAGAGCGATAGTTCTTAGATAAACCGTTAAAAGTGATGGTAACTACATCGGTAGATAAGGATGCCAAAGAGATGTGCTTCTCTTTGTCGTACAATATCTTGTCGTAAATCTCGTCGGCAAATAGAATCAGACCATGCTCACGCGCAATTGAAGTTAACTCAATCAACACTTCTTTTGAGTAGATTGCACCCGTTGGATTGTTGGGGTTGATCACCACAATTGCCTTTGTGCGCGGCGTAATTCGTTTGCGTAAATCCGCCAGGTCTGGAGCCCACTCCTTTGACTCATCACAAAGGTAGTGCACTGGAGTACCGCCAGATAGACTGACTGCAGCCGTCCACAATGGATAGTCAGGGGCTGGTACCAATACTTCATCACCGTTGTTCAGCAATGCGTTCATTGCCAAGACGATTAATTCAGAAACGCCATTGCCGGTATAGATGTCATCCAAGGTAACCCCTTGGATGCCTTTTTCTTGGCAATACTGCATGATGGCATTATGAGCTGCAAAGATTCCTTTGGAATCAGAGTACGCTGAAGCATTACCCAAATTGCGAATCATGTTCAACTGAATCTCTTCTGGAGGATCAAAACCAAAAACACCCACATTGCCGATGTTTAATTTAATGATTTTGTGACCTTCTTCCTCCATGCGCTGAGCGAGCTCCAGCACGGGTCCGCGAATGTCATAACAGACGTGATTGAGTTTTTCGGACTTTAGGATCGGTTTCACAATAAATTAAAGGGTAAGTTCTTGAAATCTAGGAAAAAACAGCTAGCTATAATCCTCATAATTATGACAGAGAGTCCATGTGAAGCTTCAATCTGACCCCCATTCCGGAGCCAATACGATCACCGGTTACGGCGATGGCTACATCGAGATCAATAAGATCCCCTATAGTCACGCGGTTTTATTGAGTTCCGACGGTGAAATCCTCGAATGGGCCAGAAAGTCCTTTGATGATCTGAGTCCAGCAGATTTCACTCAAATGGCCTCCCTTAAACCTGAATTAATCATTATTGGTACCGGTAAACGCCAGCGCTTTCCAAAACCTGAGTTATTAAAGACCCTCATAGAAGCCAAGGTTGGATTTGAGGTAATGGATTCTCAAGCAGCTTGTCGCACCTATAACATTCTTGTCGGCGAAGGTCGCCAGGTTCTACTCGCCCTTATTGTGGAAGCCGCCTAATGCAATTTGGCCAAATTCGACAGTCAAGCGTCATCAACCCGGCGTCTATTTTGATTCTGGTCCTGGTATACGCCCTACTCTGGTTTGGCACCCTCAACTACCGTCATCTCATCCCCTCTGACGAAGGACGTTATGCCGAGATTGCCCGCGAGATGCTCGTCACTGGAGATTGGGTCACCCCACGCTACAACGGTTACAAGTATTTTGAAAAACCCCCATTACAAATTTGGGCTACTGCCACCGCTTTTAATCTTTTTGGCATCGGCGATTGGCAAGCGCGCCTATGGACTGCACTCACTGGTTTTCTAACGATTGCATTTATTGGATTTACTGGTGCACGCATCTACAGCGCGCGAGCAGGCTGGCTGGCTGCAATCGCTTTAGCATCTAGCCCAATGTGGGTAATTGGTGGGCACATCAACTCATTGGATATGGGATTGTCAGCCTTTTTAGTTGCAGCACTGTGCAGTTTCTTGTTGGCGCAAACGGCTCACAACTCAAGTGACACCAGAAAGTGGATGTGGGCCTGCTGGGCCTTCATGGCCTTAGCAACGTTATCTAAAGGCGTCATCGGAGTTGCCATCCCCGGCATGGTATTCATTGTTTATTCGATTACTGCATGGGACTGGAAAATCTGGAAGCGCCTGCACATCATTAGTGGCGCCATTTTATTTTTAGCAATTACTGCGCCATGGTTTGTTCTGGTGGCACAACGCAATCCAGAATTTCTAGAGTTCTTTTTTATTCATGAGCACCTGCAACGTTTTACGCAAACTGCTCATAGCAGAACCGGTCCGATTTATTACTTCATTCCACTACTACTTCTCGGCTTTTTGCCATGGATTACACAAACTCCTGGAGCCCTGGCTCAAGCTTGGCGCGAGCGCAACCGTGAGTTCTCGAGCGACTGGTTACTCGCCTGCTGGTTTACCGTGATCATGGGCTTCTTTAGCATGTCTCAATCGAAATTGCCTGGCTACATCATCCCAGTCTTTCCGGCGTTAGCAATGCTTGTCGGTCATCGCTTAGATCGCAATCTAGGTTTTAGTAATTCGCTGGGATTGCCCTGGAAATTGCAAATCCTCTTCTTTGCAATTTTGGGCGGCGTGGGCTTTTTCTTTTTAGATGCAGTTGGCAAACAAGCAAGGCCGGATGAAATTGAATCCTATGTGCAATACACCTATTGGATCATTGCAGCACTCATCGCCTTGATTTCATTTAGCCTACTAGCGAACATTCAAAGTAAGCGCAATGGCTTAAGCAGTATTACGAGCTTTGCAAGTGGGTTTTTTCTCTGCGCAATCATCGCAGGCACGGGCCATGAAACTCTCGGCCGCGCAGTCTCGGGTATAGATTTAATTGAGAAAGTGAAAGTGGGTATTCCAGAGAGGGTGAATTTCTATTCAGTCAGAATACTTGATCACACAGTGCCTTTCTATCTTGGTAGAACGATGATCATGGTGGAATCACCAGATGAACTTGAGTTTGGTGTGAAGCAAGAACCTGAGTTGTGGCTCCCCACTTTCGATGCCTTTATTGAGTGCTGGAAAGAGGATCAATCCGCTTACGCCTTGATGGTTCCAGAGCAATTTATCGAATTACAAAAACTAAACGTCCCAATGCAGGAAGTGGGCAGAGACTCTCGGCGCGTCATTATTAAGCACCCGGATTCACAAAGCAGCTCAGCACAATAAATACTTAAGGCTCCCATGTCAGTCACTCAAAACTCCCCGCCCTTCATTCCTTTTACGCGTCCACACTTCAATCAAGAAACGATTGATGCAGTTGCAGAGGTATTGCGCTCTGGCTGGGTAACTTCAGGGCCGAAACTAGCGGAGTTTGAAGCTACCTTGAGTGAATACTTTGGCGGTCGCCCTGTACGTTGTTTTGCCAACGGCACTGCCACCATGAAAATCGCTCTGCAGGTTGCTGGAATTGGATCGGGTGATGAAGTGATTACTACCCCAATCTCTTGGGTAGCAACCTCCAATGTGATTCTGAGTGTTGGTGCAAGACCTGTCTTTGTGGATATTGACCCTGTCACCCGCAATATTGATTTAAGCAAGCTGGCTGCAGCGATTACATCGAAGACGCGTGCCATCATGCCCGTCTACTTAGCTGGGCTGCCTGTCAATATGGATCAACTCTATGACTTGGCCAAGCAGTACAAGCTGCGCGTGATTGAAGATGCAGCGCAAGCCTTTGGATCGCAATGGAAAGGCCAAAAGATTGGCAGCATTGGTGATCTCGTAAGCTTTAGCTTTCAGGCAAATAAAAATTTATCTACCGTTGAGGGCGGCTGCCTTGTTCTCAATAATGCTGACGAAGCTAAGCTTGCTGAGAAGTTTCGCCTACAAGGCCTTACTCGCCAAGGCATGGATGGCATGGATGTAGATGTTTTAGGCGGCAAAGATAACCTGACAGATGTCAATGCAGTGATTGGCTTACATCAACTCAAACAATTGCCAGCATTTCAGACGCGCAGAAGCGCTTTAGCTAGGCAGTACTTTGATGTCATTCGCACTGAAATGAAATCCGCCAGCTTAGATAATCTCAACTTAGAACTGCCGGTAGAAAACTTCACCGATGGCAACTGGCACATGTTTCAAGTTGTACTTCCGCTTGAGCAGTTGAATGTAGATCGCGCACAGGTGATGACTGAACTCAAAGATTTGGGTATTGGCACTGGTGTTCACTACCCTACCATTACTGGATTCACCCTTTACCAAAAACTGGGTTACAAAGTTAATGCCACTCCAATAGCGGAGCGTATTGGCCGTTCAATTTTGACCCTCCCCCTCTTCCCAGGCATGGCAGATGAAGATATTGGCCGTATAGCTAGTGCTTTGACTGGAATTCTGAAGAAACATCGCAAAAACTAGTATCAAGAGCGGAATAAGGCAAAATTGCAGCATGACTGCAAATTTAGCTACCCAAGCCTGCAATCCGACACTCAGCATTGTCATTCCCGTTTACAACGAGGAAGATGGCCTTCAGGCCCTCTTTGATCGCCTATATCCCGCGTTGGATGTCATGGCGAGCAAGCGCAACATTACTTATGAAGTGGTGTTTGTGAATGATGGCAGCAAAGATCGCTCTGCCGACTTCCTGGCTAAACAAGTTGAACTGCGCCCTGATGTGACTCGCGCAGTGTTATTTCATAGCAACTTTGGTCAGCATATGGCGATCATGGCCGGCTTTGAATACTCTTGCGGCGAATACATCATCACGCTGGATGCTGATTTGCAGAATCCCCCCGAAGAAATTGACGCCCCGGTAAATGAATTACTTAAAGGTCACGACTACGTCGGCACTATTCGCGCTAATCGTCGCGATAGCTTCTTCAGAAAATTCGCTTCCCGCGCGATGAATCATTTACGCGAAAAAATTACCCGCATCACGATGACTGACCAAGGTTGCATGCTGCGTGGCTACAGCCGTCGCATTGTTGATCTCGTGCGTCAGTGCGATGAAAGCAACACATTTATTCCGGCGCTGGCTTACACCTTCGCATCCAACCCAACAGAAATCAGCGTAAAACATGAAGAGCGTTTTGCTGGTGAATCCAAGTACAGCCTGTATCAACTCATTCGCTTGAACTTTGATTTGGTGACCGGCTTCTCCGTAATGCCTTTGCAGATTTTCTCAATCCTGGGAATGCTCTTGGCAATGGCTGCAGGTAGCTTGTTTATCTACCTCTTAGTCCGCCGCTTTGTACTAGGCGCTGAGGTTGAAGGCGTATTTACATTATTTGCCCTTACCTTCTTCTTGATTGGCGTAATGCTGTTTGGCCTTGGCTTACTTGGTGAATACATTGGCCGCATCTACCAGCAGGTTCGCGAGCGTCCACGCTATGTTGTGCAAACTGTTTTAGAGAAAAAATAATTGCGCGCAGTCGTCTTTGCTTACCATGATGTTGGTGTTAATTGCCTCAAGGCATTACTGAGTGCAGACATCCAGATTGACCTGGTTGTCACCCATCAAGATGACCCCAATGAGAATGTCTGGTTTGGGAGTGTTGCCAAGCTCTGTGAGGAAAAAAAGATTCCTTACATCACACCAAATGCAAATCAGTTGATGGATCTTGTGCCGCAGATTCAGAAGTTAGCACCTGATTATCTTTTCTCTTTCTACTACCGCCATATGATTCCAGCTGAGATCTTGGCTTGCGCGAAGATTGGCGCTTTGAATATGCATGGCTCACTGCTGCCAAAGTATCGTGGCCGAGCTCCAGTCAATTGGGCCATTCTCCATGGAGAAGCTGAAACTGGTGCCACATTGCACATCATGGAAGTCAAGCCAGATGCAGGCGACATTGTTGGGCAATCTAAGGTTTCCATTGGCCCCAATGAAACTGCTACAGAAGTCTTTGCCAAGGTAAGTCAAGCAGCTGTTGTCGTAATAAACCAGGTCCTGCCGGAACTAGTTCAAGGTCACATCCCCAGAAAACCCAATAATTTAGCTCAAGGAAGCTATTTTGGGGGTCGAAAGCCTGCCGATGGGCAGATTCTGTGGCATCAGACAGCTCAACAGGTTCACGACCTCGTTAGAGCCGTTTCACCCCCTTATCCCGGGGCTTTTACCGACTGGCAAGGTCAGCGCATGATTGTGGCCCGTACGAGTCTGGAAGGGCCAGTTGTGGGGCAGCTAGATCTTCAAACCCCCGGTATCCAAGTGGTTGATAATCAGGTATTCGGCGTTTGTGGTGACCAGAGAGCGGTAGCAATACTGGACTGGTTCCCAGCAAACAGCCAATAAATTAAAAGCAGCACTCTTTAGATTAAAAACAAGGCAGTAAAGATGAAAAAAGTACTCATTCTTGGCGTAAACGGCTTTATTGGTCACCACCTTTCCAAGCGCATCCTAGAGACAACCAATTGGGATGTCTATGGCATGGATATGCAAAACGATCGCTTGGGCGATTTGGTGAACCATCCCCGCATGCACTTCTTTGAAGGCGATATCACAATCAATAAAGAATGGGTTGAATATCACATCCGTAAATGCGATGTCATTCTGCCTTTAGTAGCAATTGCGACACCAGCAACTTACGTTCAGCAACCATTAAAAGTATTTGAACTCGACTTCGAAGCCAATTTGCCCATCGTGCGTTCGGCCGTTAAATACAAAAAGCATTTGGTATTTCCATCCACATCTGAAGTCTATGGCATGTGTGAAGACGGTGAATTTGATGCCGCTAAATCCAATATGGTTTATGGCCCAATCAATAAGCCACGCTGGATCTACGCTTGCTCTAAGCAATTGATGGATCGCGTGATCTGGGGCTATGGCATGGAAGGCTTGCGCCTTACCCTCTTCCGTCCATTTAACTGGATTGGGCCTGGGCTAGACAGCATCTACACACCCAAAGAAGGCTCTTCTCGCGTAGTGACTCAGTTCTTGGGTCACATCGTTCGCGGCGAATCCATCAACGTGGTTGATGGCGGCGCGCAGAAACGTGCCTTTACTTATGTTGACGATGGTATCGATGCCTTGATGCGCATCATCGACAACAAAGATGGCGTTGCAAATGGCAAGATCTATAACATCGGCAATCCAAAGAACAATAACTCCATTCGCGAACTGGCTAATCAAATGCTGGAGATTGCTCGCAGCATTCCAGAGTATGCAAAGACAGCCAATGAAGTAAAGATTGTAGAAACCACTTCTGGCGCTTACTACGGCGAAGGCTATCAAGACGTTCAGAACCGCGTTCCTGCAATTGATAACACAATGAGTGAATTAGGCTGGAAGCCAACTACCAATATGAGCGACGCGCTGAAGAATATTTTCGAAGCCTATCGCGAGGACGTAGAAAAAGCACGTCACTTGGTTGATAACGAATAAGCACAGAGGTTCATGGCTAAGATTGTTCTCAAGGTAGATGTTGACACCTTACGCGGCACCAAAGAAGGCGCCCCTAATCTAGCGCGTACGCTTGAGTGTTTTGGCCTCAAAGCCACCTTCCTATTTAGTTTAGGTCCCGACCACACAGGCTGGGCTCTCAAGCGGGTCTTTAAGCCAGGCTTTCTGAAGAAGGTGAGCCGCACTTCCGTTGTTGAGCACTATGGCATCAAAACCCTACTCTACGGCGTCCTTTTACCTGGACCCGACATTGGCAAACAAGCGGCTGCCGAAATGCGTGCGATTGATTTGGCCGGCCATGAAACTGGTATTCATACTTGGGATCATGTGGCTTGGCAAGATGCCGTGCGTAATCGTGATACTCAATGGACTAAAGCACAGATGCAAAAAAGCTGGGATCGTTTTGTGGAGATCTTTGGCCACCCGCCAGTTACTTATGGTGCTGCTGGCTGGCAAATGAATGAGGCAGCTTTTGAGCAACTCGATCAATGGGGTATTAAATATTCTTCCGATGGCAGAGCCAATCCTAACTTAATGCCTTATCGATTTGACCTGCCTTCTGGCAAAGCGAAACATGTCCAGTACCCAACGACATTGCCCACTTTTGATGAATTGATTGGTATTGATAATGCCGACGAGTTTGGCGCTGTAAATAAACTCTTGGAAATTACACAAAGCAATCCAAATGATCAGGCATTTACTCTGCATGCAGAGCTTGAAGGTCAAAAGCTACTGCCCGCATTTGAGCAATTGCTTGCTGGATGGCTCAAGCAAGGCCATGACCTAGTCACCATGGGCGAACTGCATCAATCCTGGGAGGCTACAAAGCAACTCGATAAAATAGCAGTGCAGCCAGTTACTTGGGGAGAAATACCTAACCGCAGCGGTGAACTCATTTTGCAAGCAGTTTAAGTAGCATCACAATACGTAATACATAAAGTTAAATTAGAGAGACCATCATGACAGTAGAAATCGGTAAGCCAATGCCTCAGCGTGCAATCCCAGCAACATCAGGATTAACCTTTACGCCAGATTCTGCTAAAGGCAAAAAGCTGGTTATCTACTTTTACCAAAAAGATATGACTTCTGGCTGCACTGCAGAGTCTGGTGAGTTTAGGGACAACATTGATGCCTTCACCAAAGCCAATACTTTGATCGTTGGCGTATCTCGGGATAGCCTCAAATCGCACGACAACTTCCGCAGCAAACTTGAGCTACCATTTGAGCTCGTTGCTGACACCGAGGAAACCCTATGTCAGCTTTTTGACGTGATGAAGCTCAAGAATATGTATGGCAAACAAGTTCGCGGTGTTGAGCGCAGTACCTTCCTCTTTGACTCCTCGGGCAAGCTTGTAAAAGAGTGGCGCGGACTTAAAGTTCCAGGACATGTGACAGAGGTATTACAAGCAGCCCAAGCAGCTAAATAATTTTTTAAATTAATTTAATCTAGGGTACTTGCAAAGCCCAAAATTTGGGGTAAAGTTGTTCATATGCACCGTAAACGACGGGAAAGTCTAATAATCCGTTTGACTCATCAACCTGAATATTTAAGAACAGGCTCGGTAAACATTCCCCACCGTTTTACAGATCGTTTTACACCCAGTTTCGTTATAAACCGTCAATGCAATTCGCTTGACGGTTTTTTCTTTTAGGAGAGTCTGCATGCCATTACCCCCAATCCCAACTCAAATTGCTGGCCAAGTAAAAATTAGCAGTAAGAACACTCCAAACTTAAAGAAACGTCCTGCGCCAGCAAAAACCGTTGTGATGGAAAGCCATGCGCCAGATTGGGCAACAGATGCTGAAGAGGATCTCTCTGCCGCTGGAAGTAGCGCTTGAGAAAATTAAAGGCGATCGCAGGCCGGCAGCGGCCCGTAGTGAGCGCAGCGATAACAAAGCAGTAATCGTTCCAGAAAAACCAAAGCGCATCATTAGAACTGGCTCTCCAAGTCTATTTGTCTTAGATACCAACGTATTGATGCATGATCCAAGCTCGCTATTCCGCTTCTCTGAACACGACCTTTTCCTCCAAATGACCACTCTTGAGGAGTTGGATAACCATAAGAAAGGAATGACAGAGGTTGCTCGCAATGCTCGTACCGTCAGCCGTTCTTTAGATCAATTGGTTGCAGGTACTAGCGGCACATTAGATGAAGGTATTCCACTCAACAAGTTAGGCAATCAGGATGTCTCTGGTCGACTCTTTTTCCAAACCAAACTTACTACCCAGGCATTGCCTGAGGGATTACCTGAAGGTAAATGTGACAACCTCATCTTGGCGGTTGTTAGTGAGCTACAAAAGACCCGTAAAGGCCAAGAGGTGGTATTGGTATCCAAAGATATCAATATGCGCATTAAGACGCGCGCCTTAGGATTGCCTGCTGAAGATTACTTCAACGACCAGATCTTAGAAGATCGTGACCTGATGTATTCCGGTGTCATGTCATTGCCCGCAGACTTTTGGCCTAAGCATGGTAAAGATATGGAAAGCTGGGCTGATGGTAAATCTGGAACGATGTTCTATCGCGTAACCGGCCCTTCAGTTGCGAGCATGCTGGTAAATGAATTTGTCTACCAAGAAAATCCGGATGGCTCTACGCCTTTCTACGCGCAAGTCAAAGAAATTAATGACAAGACTGCCCTCCTTCAAACCTTGAGAGACTTTTCTCATCAGAAAAATAATGTGTGGAGTGTAACTGCGCGCAATCGTGAGCAAAACTTCGCCATGAACTTACTCATGAACCCAGATGTGGATTTCATCACGCTATTGGGTCAAGCGGGTACTGGTAAAACCTTGCTGGCCTTAGCTGCCGGCTTAGAACAAGTGCTCGATAGTAAGCGCTATAACGAAATCATTATTACCCGCGCCACAGTTCCTGTTGGTGAAGATATCGGCTTCTTACCAGGCACTGAAGAAGAGAAAATGCAGCCTTGGATGGGTGCGTTTGACGACAACCTTGAGATATTGCAACGCAATGAGGATGGCGCCGGCGAATGGGGTCGTGCCGCCACTCAGGAGCTGATTCGCTCACGCATCAAAGTGAAGAGCATGAACTTCATGCGTGGCAGAACCTTTGTGAGCAAGTTTGTGATTATTGATGAGGCGCAAAACTTAACGCCCAAACAAATGAAGACGTTAGTCACTCGTGCAGGTCCAGGAACTAAGATTGTTTGTTTAGGTAATATTGCCCAAATCGATACGCCCTACTTAACTGAAGGCTCTTCAGGTCTTACTTATGTGGTTGATCGCTTCAAAGGCTGGCGTCATGGTGGGCATGTGACACTTGCCAGTGGCGAGCGTTCACGTCTTGCGGATCATGCTGCTGACGCACTCTAAGCTACCCCCCTCATGCCGCACTCTAATAGGGTGTGGCATTTTTATTTTCGCCCTACTATCACTCTCGGGTTGCGGAAGCTTTGGCTCAAAAAATAATGCGGCTAAAGTCGCCCAATTCAAACAAGATACCAGTGTAGGCACAGAGAACATCTCCATTGCAGCAGTAGGTTTAATTGGCGTGCCCTATCGCTACGGCGGAAATAATCCGAAGGGCGGATTTGATTGCAGCGGGCTGATTGCTTACGTCTACCAAAAGTCAGCCAATATCAAGCTACCGCGGACCATTCAAGAAATTAGCGTCAAAGGTCAAAGTGTTGAAAATCAACCCCCTGCACCAGGTGATCTCATTTTCTTTAATACCACTGGTGAAAAGTATTCACACGCAGGAATATATGTGGGACAAGGCAGATTTGTGCATGCCCCAAGCGCTGGGGGAACCGTACGCCTGGAGTTCATCACTACACCCTACTGGGCAGCCAGATTTACTGAGGCGAGAAGGTTAACGCCTTAATTATTAGCCTTTCGAGATAGCATTAACACCGTATTCCCAAAAGACTGAATATTGTTTACATTGCTAGATAGAACAATTGGTTCTTTAGATTACTCACTTGGGGGTGGCTCGTATGAAGAAAAACATCATCGCTTTAAGTATTGCATTGAGTTTTGCTATTCCATCTATCGCTTTTGCAGATCAAGCAGCTTGTGAAGCCAAAGCAGTAAGCAAAGATGGTAAGCCATTGTATGGAGCAGCTAAAGATGCTTCTATCAAGAAATGCATGGGTGATGCCAAGCCCAATGATTGCGAAGCCAAGGCAGTGAGCAAAGATGGTAAGCCACTGTATGGCGCCGCTAAAGCAGCCTCAATTAAAAAGTGTGAAGGTAGCAAGTAAACACATATCGCCTTAGTTAAACAGCCTCGCATTGCGAGGCTGTTTTATTCTTAATTGCTTGTGAATTAGAACGGCTCGTATCCACCAGAGGAGTAGCCAACTGATCCCATCGCCAAGTTATCAAACTTGGTATACGGACCTTGCCAGCTGAGGCGGATTGTTCCGATTGGACCGTTACGTTGCTTACTAATGATGATTTCAGCGATGCCTTTGTCCTGGGTGGTATCTGGGTGATAAACCTCATCGCGATAGATAAACATAATTAAGTCAGCATCCTGCTCAATCGCGCCTGACTCACGCAAATCAGACATGATTGGGCGCTTATTAGGGCGCTGCTCAAGGCCACGATTTAACTGCGACAACGCGACTACTGGGCACTGCAATTCTTTTGCAAGAGACTTAAGCGAGCGCGAAATTTCTGATATCTCCGTTGCACGGCTCTCAGAACCAGAGCCGCTCATCAACTGCAAGTAATCAATCACAACCAGGCCAAGTGTTCCACCAAAGTTACGAGCAATACGGCGTGCGCGTGCACGCAACTCTAAACTTGAAAGAGCGCCAGTCTCATCAATCAAAATTTGGGTATTACTTAAACGGGCAATCGCATCGGTAACACGTGGCCACTCATCATCCTGCAACTTCCCAGTACGCATACGACCTTGGTCAACGCGCCCTACTGAGCCCAGTAAACGAGCTGCTAATTGCTCACCCGACATCTCCATAGAGAACACAACAACAGGCAATCCTTCGGCCAATGCAACGTTCTCCGCAATATTTAATGCGAACGCAGTATTGTGGGTCACTACGTAATCATTGGTTACATAGGTTCTATCTGGGTGATTAACAGAGATGCATTGAGCCTCGGTAACTCTAGACGGCTCAATACTCTTAAATGAAAGTCTGCGCTGGCGATTCCAAGTTGACCTAAGTCTTTCCTTCTTCTCAGGCAATGTGAATGCTTCAAAGCCGGGGCCAAAATTCATATTCAGGACATAAGATAAACGACCCTGCTTCTTCTCGCCTTTGTGGGTATAACTTGTCTGTTTTTGTGCGATTGAGCAAAAGCCACCCAATGATCTAGCCAAGGAGGCAACGTCTTCCGACAATTGCTTGCTTGCAGTACAAAAACGCAGAGAGCCCCACTTCTCAATCCACCCATCAATGTCCATAAGGCCTTGGAATAGAGTGAGACGAGAAGTCTTATTGGCCTCAAGATAAGTAGCAGGAATGTATTTATCAAAACTTCTACAACCGAGAACATCTAAATCCCGCAAGGCTGAGCGGAAATAATTCGTAGGCACGGACTGACGTTGGCCATTGGCAGCAATTCTGGATTTGGAAACCAATCTCCAATCATACGCGTTGGCATGAACTAATTCCATCTCATAGCCAGCTAGAACATTCATGCGCTCAATAAGCTCTGGAGATTTTGTCGAGAACATCACGCCGCCATGGGATAAGGCTAAAGCTCCATCACCCAATAAGGCACCGAGGACCCAAGGGTTTATTGGCAATGTATTTGAATGACCAAAATCACCCGAAACAGGATCTATCCACAGACGATTCTTGTAGCGAACACAAGACAGCATTTCCATTAAACGCGCAGTATTGATGACCTTGGGCGCATCCCAATCGCGATACATGACGCGCCACAAATGCTCATCACAGCATTCAGCTTCACGACCGTCAGAGAAGGTAATCTTGTAAATCTGTTTAATTCCCTGAGGATAGACGCCTGTAACCATGGAATGCTCACCATCCACAGAGGCAAGGCGATCGCCAAAACGTAAGTCGCCCATCAACTTCCAGCCGTCAACCGTCTTTACTTTGGCATCAAGTGGTTGCGCTTTACCCATCGACGGCCTTCCAGCAACAATCACCAAGTCGCCTTTTTGCAGGCCGCTAGTTTGCTTATCTAGGTCAATAAATCCAGTTGCAATACCGGTGATATCACTTCCACCCTGGCGGTTGTAGAGCTCATCAATACGAGCGACAACGGTTTTGAGCAAGGACTCAATCTCAAGGTAATCGGCCTTGCGACTACTCTCTTCACCGATTTGCAAAATGCGTGATTCAGCCTCATCCAAAAGCGTTCTCACTGAACGACCCTCGGGAACAAAAGCAGAGTTCACAATATTGTCAGACACCTCAATTAGACGACGCAGAATGCTGCGGTCTCGAACAATGTCGGCATAGCCTTTGATGTTCGCTGCACTGGGTGTGCTTTGCGCTAATGAGTTGAGGTAATCAATACCAACTAAATCACCACCTTGCTCAGACTTTACGGCCTCATGGACAGTAATGACGTCAGCGGGATGATTGTCGCCAACTAAACGCTGAATGATCTTATAGATCAGAGCATGTTCAGGGCGATAGAAATCTTTATCAGTTAACACACCACCTAGGCGATCCCAGGCCGTGTTATCGATCAGTAGACCGCCGAGCAAAGATTGCTCGGCTTCTACAGAATGCGGCGGTACTTTGAGAGCCTGCAAGGCTGCATCCCAAGAACCCATCATGCCAGGATTTGACATAAGAGAGCGTGAGCGGGATTCAGCCATGAGGCTAGCTTACAGATCTAAAACTTACGCTTGCTCGCCAACTACGCGGATAGTGATGTCAAACACTACATCGGTATGTACAGCTACCGCTACAGGGTGATCACCAACCATCTTCAACGGGCCAGTAGGCATACGTACAGAAGCTTTTTCAATTACAAAGCCTTTAGCTTTCAAAGCATCAGCGATGTCATGATTGGTTACAGAGCCAAACAAACGACCGTCAACACCTGCTTTTTGATCGATTTCGAGAACCAAGTCTTTGAGCTTTGCGCCAACCGCTTCAGCAGCAGCCAATTTCTCAGCAGCCAATTTTTCCAACTCAGCACGACGCACCGCAAAGTCAGCGATAGCTGTTTCAGTTGCACGACGAGCCTTACGTTGTGGAATTAGAAAATTACGAGCGTAACCGTCTTTAACACGAACGATGTCGCCGAGGTTGCCCAGGTTAATTACTTTTTCTAAAAGAATGATTTGCATTGAGGGCTCCCAATTATTTCTTGTGTTGATCGGAGAATGGCAACAAAGCCAAGTAACGAGCACGCTTGATAGCAGTATCTAACTGACGCTGGTATTTAGCTTTCGTGCCTGTCAAACGTGCAGGAGTGATCTTGGCGTTTTCGCCAATGAAGTCCTTTAATGTGTCTACATCTTTGTAGTCAATCTGTTCTACGCCAGCAACAGTGAAACGGCAATAACGCTTACGCTTGAACAATGGGTTCTGAGCTGGTTTCTTTTTGAAATCGGGTTTCTTTCCAAACGCCATGATGATTTCCTCTTTAATTTTTCAATTGAATATGGGTGATATGGAAAACAAGTCTTTGATTACGTAGAGTCTTGAGCGCTAAGAATCCCTCAAACACCGCCTCAGCTCCTAAATCCATTTGCTCTAAACCCTTTTGTATCGGGCCAATTGCTATGGCTTCAACGCTCATGTGAATTTTCCTTGCGCTTCCTACCTCGTTTACTTCGCCGCTATGTTCTAGCTGGCAATGCATCACCGGTATTCCTGCTGGTGTAAATCGAATCGCGTCTTTGGCTACCAAGAATGCAGTTAGGGTGAAATGATTCAACGCCGCTCCGTCACTCTAATACGTTTTCTAGTCTGTGTATTCCTCTTCAAATTTATAACTTAAGCCGCTGCTACAGAAGCGTCGGATTGAGCTGATTTGCGCACTTCTTCGCGTTGCACTTCTTTCATCATGATGGAAGGCTTTGTTTCAGCTTTCTTAGTCTTGATGATGAGGTGACGCAAAACAGCATCGTTAAATTTGAATGCGTGCTCGAGCTCGTCCAGAGTTTTCTGGTCGCACTCAATGTTCATACAAACGTAATGGGCTTTAGCAAGTTTGTCGATCATGTAAGCCATCTGACGACGACCCCAATCTTCCATGCGGTGAATTTTGCCGCCAGCAGCAGCTAATGTCGCTTTGTAGCGATCGATCATCGCAGGCACTTGCTCGCTTTGGTCCGGGTGGACGATAAAGACGATTTCATAATGACGCATCTAACACTCCTTAAGGATAAAGTCACCTGGGCGTCTTGCTAACTTCCGATGGTTTTAAAGTTAGCGCCAGTGTGACAAGGTATAACAAATTGTAAGTAAAACTAACTACACATATTTACTGCTTGTAAGTCCTTACCGAATTTCAGGTAAGTCCGCTATTCTAGCAAAAAAATCCTGCCAAGTCAGGGGTTTAGCGGCTTTATTTGCCCGCTTTGCCGCATTTAAAGCTAATTGGAGCGCAATTCTGGCTCTGGGTGCAGTCAAGAGTCCAGATGCACGGCATCCAAGCGCATCTACCTCAGGAATATTTTGCAAAGTAGCGCCCGCACCAGTTCTAGTCGTTCTCACCAAAGCAATGCCCTGAGTCATTGCCTGATCCAAGGGCTTCACCCATGCATCATGAAAGCCGCCTTGCCCTGATCCAGCAAGCACAAAGCCTTGTACAGCGCTACCAAGCCACCGTGTGATGGTTTCAGGACGTGCACCTGCATGGCTGGTCAAGATCTCAACCCAAGGCCACTCGCCTTCCTGTGGGATTGGTAAATCCTCATTCCAGGCAGCCTGTACCGCCTTGATGCCAGACAACCAAGAGGGATTAATTAAGCCTACCGAGCTTGATGGGGCATCTTGCAATGGAGCATTGAGGGCTGTGGCGTGGCGCTTAGCTAGATCGATTGCCATGCATCCACGTCCATCCATGACTGCATAAATGCCACCAGGACAGTTATCAATAGAAGTAGAGGCCCAGCACAAGGCATCCAGCAGATTCGAGGGGCCATCAGCCCCAGGTGCATTACTTGGCAGCATTGCCCCAGTCAAAATAATCCTCTTAGACTGAGTCTGAGCTAACTTGCCACAAGTTACCTGCAGAAATAAACCCGTTTCCTCGATCGTATCGGTGCCGTGAGTCACCACAATCCCTTTGACTGTCGCATCTAGCAAAGCCTCTTTTACAGCCAGACCCAGCATGGTCAGGTGGGCGTCGGTTAGATTGCGGCTATTGATGTTGGCTAGCTGACGCGAAACCAGCTTAACCCTCTCTGGCACCATTGATTGGACATGCGCCACCAAGGCATCAACCCCAACTTGACCCGCTTGATATTGGAGCGGGTTTTCTTCAGGATTTGGTGCGAGACCTGCAATAGTGCCTCCCATGCCTAAAACAAGAAGATGGGGTGAATTTTCAGAAAGACTGGGGTTTGAGCTCATTCCTCCATTATCCGCCTCCAAATTGCTTGAAAATTCAAATAGTGCTGTATACAATCCCAGTATGGACATAAATACAGTCGATTTTCCAGAGGAGCTGACTGCCCTTCATAAACTCACCTCACGTCAAAGTGAGATTTTGGAATTGATTACCAAGGCCATCGATGAAAGTGGCTCACCGCCAACGCGCGCTGAGATTGCAACGCAACTAGGTTTTGCTTCTGCCAACGCAGCTGAAGAACATTTACGTGCCTTGGCAAAAAAAGGATACATCAAGCTGACACCAGGAACTTCGCGCGGTATTCGCATTCCACAACGCTTTAACCAGACGCACAATCCAAACAAATATCGTCAGATGTCTTTACCTTCTGGCGCGCTTCAGCAACTTACATTGCCACTCATTGGTCGTGTTGCCGCAGGCTCTCCAATCACAGCCATCGAGCACATTGAGAAACAAGTGCCGATTGATCCAAGCCTATTTAGCAAGGGCGCAGATTATTTATTAAAAGTGGTTGGCATGAGCATGCGCGATGCCGGAATTTTGGATGGCGACTATCTTGCCGTAAGAAAAACTTCTGAAGTACGTAACGGCGATATCGTGGTTGCGCGCTTAGATGATGAAGTCACAGTGAAACGTTGGAATCAAAAGAAAACTGCGGATGGCATGGTGATTGAATTGCAAGCCGAGAACCCAGACTTCAAAAATATTTTGGTAGATAGACGACAACCGAACTTCGCGGTAGAGGGTCAGGCTGTTGGGCTAATCAGGGCTGGCGGACTCTAAGCCAACCAGGCTGATAAAGAAAAAGGTCTCGTTCAGAGACCTTTTTCTATTGCTGACTGATGTAGCTTTTATTATTTCTTGGTCGGTGCAACAACGTTTGCATTTTTTGGCGACGCAGTAATGGTGATGATTGTTTTAGGTCCGCCAAATGAGCCTTCGTTCACCTCAATAGTTGAAGTGCGATCACCTTTGGTAAAAACCAAAATACTGGTTTTTGATTTCACGGCGTTCACAGTGGTCCAGCCCACTTTAGGGTATTCCGACTGGAAGAAAGCATAAATATCGGTTGGAGATTGAATTCCAGATAAAACGACACGCCCCACACAGTTATCGCCACGGCCAATAATTAAAGAATCTGAACCGATAATTTTTGATGCTGCAGGTAGTGGCATATCACCCAGCAGTTGCGACTGAATTTCTTGCGCCTCACTAGGCGTTTCAGTTGGGGAGTCGCCTGAAGATGCACAAGCCACCAAGAGTAGCGATAGCGATAAAGCTGATGCGAATTTAGTGAGTCGTTTCAGTTGGATCATGTTCTTGCCCTGATAATCAATCTAAATTACTGGAGGCGCGTGAGGGAATCGAACCCCCGTACGAAGCTTTGCAGGCTCCTGCCTAACCACTCGGCCAACGCGCCATATGCTTGAATCAAAAATGGGAAGCTTTTTAGGGCTTCCCATCGAACTTGGAGCGGGAAAGGAGGTTCGAACTCCCGACCTATACCTTGGCAAGGTATCGCTCTACCAGCTGAGCTATTCCCGCATAACAGGGCAGTAGTTTAACAAACAATTTGGGAGAACGCATTATTTGTTAGCAAGACTAAAAACTGGTGAGAATCACGTTTCCACCAAACCCTTACCGGCCATGGGTTTGTGGCATTTATTCGGCCTTATCAACCAACTGCGGTAAAGCCTTTTTCATGTAATAGAACATGGACCACAGCGTTAAAAAGGAAGCAATCCAAATAAGCCAAGTGCCAACTTGTGCACAATTTAACCACCCAAATACAGTGTCGTTTAGCAATAAAAATGGAATGGCAACAAGTTGAGCGGTAGTTTTTAACTTGCCGACCATGTGTACAGCAACACTTTTCCCAGCACCTAAAAGCGCCATCCACTCTCTTAATGCTGAGATAGTAATTTCACGACCAATAATGATTAGAGCCACCCAGACTTGAACGCGATCCATATTGAGCAGAATCAGTAATGAAGCAGCCACAATTAATTTGTCAGCGACTGGGTCCAAGAATTGGCCAAACGCCGACTCCTGTTTCATGCGTCTAGCCAAAAATCCATCCAGCCAATCAGTGACAGCCGCAAACACAAAAATAATGGTAGCAGTGAGGTTCTTGTCGAAGGGAGTAAGCCAGCTATTGGGCAAATAGAACACTGCAACGACTAGCGGAATTGCAGCAACGCGCAACCAGGTCAGGGCAATGGGTAGATTAAAAGGCATAGCTCAAGCATAAACCAATGTGAATGCGCTGGGAAATCAATGGAGTTGCTTATAGATTTGCTCAGCCAATGCAGTGGAAATTCCCTCAACACTAGAAAGCTCTTCAATAGTTGCATTGGAAACGCCACGCAACCCCCCAAAACGGGCGAGTAGTTTTTGACGTCGTTTGGCGCCTATCCCCTCAATTTCCTCTAACTGGGAAACTGTTCTGGCTTTTGCTCGTTTAGCTCGCATGCCAGTGATAGCAAAGCGATGTGCCTCGTCACGTATCTGCGCCACCAGTAACAAAGCAGCGCTGTCGATACCGAGCTCAAGCGACCGACGTCCATCCGCAAAGATGAGGGTCTCCAGACCCACCTTACGTCCCTCACCTTTAGCGACACCAACAATCAATCCAATATCCATGCCAAATTCAGAAAGGACTTGTCTTGCCATTTCAACCTGGCCTTTGCCTCCGTCGATCAAAATCACTTGGGGCATCTTCTCAACAAGGAGTTCTTGAAAGTTTGCATAACGCCGTTGCAAGACCTGACGCATTGCTGCGTAGTCATCGCCCGGCGTAATGTCATTAATATTGAATCGGCGATATTCACTAGGCTGCATCGCATTTTTGGAATACACCACACAAGAAGCCTGGGTAGCCTCGCCAGAGGTATGACTAATGTCAAAACACTCAATACGTAGCTGCTCAAGACTTTCTAATTCCAAGGCCAAGACATCAGCCAATGCCCGCGCTCTTGCTAGCTGGCCACCCGTCTCTACTAAACGCTTTGCTATCGCAATCTTGGCATTACCTTCTGCCATAGCTAACCAATGTCGCCTCTGACCTTGTGGCTGATGTAAGAAGGTAATGCGCTTACCAGCTTGTGCGTTCAATAAATCATGCAAACCTTCCGGAGCCGATTGCTCTGAAACATCTTCAACACCCTCTTCTGGAGCTGCAATATCATCAACTAGCTTTTTCAGGGGATGATTCAGAATCAGTACAGGCGGAATTAAATTGGTAGTCGCCTCACCATCGCCTGACTTCTCCTCCAAATAATGTTGAGCAATAAATGCCTCCAGAATTTCAGCAGGCGGAGGCAGCTCTCCAGAGGTTGAGCGTAAGCCCTTAGGAAAGTAAGCGCGATCCCCCAAATGGCGACCACCACGAATCATTGCCAAATTGACGCAGACCACACCCTCCATTTGAGCAACAGCAATCACATCCACATCGCCCTCACCATCAGCAACAGTGTCCATGGATTGTTGTTGTAAGACGCTAGAGAGATCCGCAATACGATCTCTGAACACTGCCGCCATTTCAAATTCCATGGCATCGCTATACGCGTGCATTTTCTTTTCAAGCTCAGAGAGCACGCGACTATGGTCGCCCTCTAAAAAACGTGTTGCCTGAGCTACGTCCTGCCCATACTGCTCAACACTTAAACGGCCAACACAGGGCGCACTACAGCGATGAATTTGATGGAGGAGGCATGGACGACTGCGGTTTTTAAATACGGAGTCTTCACAAGTTCTCAGGCGAAATACTTTTTGCAAAATCTGGACACTATTCCGTACCGCCCATGAATTTGGGAATGGGCCAAAATAGTGATTACGCTTATCTGTTTTTCCGCGATATGAGGCCAAATGTGGAAATTGGTGCCCAGTCAACATGACGTAGGGATAGGATTTATCATCTCGAAAGAGAATGTTGAATGGAGGTGCCAACTCTTTAATGAGATTGTTCTCTAGAATTAAGGCTTCGGTTTCTGAGCGTGTTACTGTAGTTTCATAGCGGGAAATTTTTCTCATCATCAACTCTATGCGTGATGAAAGCTGCGTTCGTTGGAAGTAACTAGATACACGCTTTTTGAGATTGCGCGCTTTTCCGACATACAAAATATGTCCCGCCTCATCAAAGAAGCGATACACCCCCGGCAATCCGGGTAGCCGTTTAACATCCTGCTGAAGGGTTTCAAAAAGCGAATTGCTCATGCGTTGGGATATTTTCTGTCAAATCGTAGACAACTATGGTGATGCCGGTGTTTGCTGGCGTCTAGCAAGAAACTTAACAAGTCTTCACGGCCAAGACGTGCGCATTTTCTGTGACGATCTGCCAACCCTTAATTTACTCGCTTCTGGTGTTGATCCAGAAATCAAGCGCCGCATCGACATCCAGCCCTGGGAAGCAAGCCATAACAATAGCCGCCATTCAGTTGAGCCCCCTGATGTCGTCATTGAGGCATTTGGATGTAATCTTCCTGAGCGCTACCTAGCAGGCTTGCTGATTGCCCCCAAAAAACCCATCATCCTCAATTTAGAGT
Organism: Polynucleobacter necessarius; assembly: GCA_900095165.1. GTDB lineage: Bacteria > Pseudomonadota > Gammaproteobacteria > Burkholderiales > Burkholderiaceae > Polynucleobacter > Polynucleobacter necessarius_J. Next base: position 971,963 of record LT606947.1, read on the forward strand.
ACTTATGTGCAGAGCCCTGGATTGTGGACTTTCATCAGAAGGCATCCCCTCAAGCTCACGGCATTTCTAAGTACTTCTTCTTCCCGGGCTTCCAAAAGAATGTGGGTGGTATTTTGATTGACCCAATACCTAAGGGGCAATCACTCACCGAGCAATTGATTCCCGAGAGCCTCGAAGCCAGTTGGAAGCTCTTGCGACCGAATACAAAACGCATCAGCGTTTTCTGCTACCCAGGTGCGCCGCTCTTGCCATGGTTGGAAGATCTGGCGACCTTGGGTGAGAACTTCGATGTTGTATTGACGCTTGGGCAACGCGAGCAATTGCAGTTCAGCTCTGGCAGCTCTACTCAACCACTTGCTTTGCCCGACTCTATTCGATTGATCTCGATTCCTTTTGTTTCTCAAGATGAATACGATTGGGTGCTTTCACAATGCGACTTCAATATTGTTCGAGGTGAAGATTCATTTGTCCGAGCTCAGTTAGCTGGAAAGCCCTTCATTTGGCATATTTATCCTCAAGAAGATGGCGCTCACAAGACCAAGTTAGCTGCATTCTTAGACCTCTATCTTGAGGATGCATCACAAGAGCTTAAACACGCTGTAATAGCTGCTATGACTTGGGAAATGCCTAGCGAGTGGCATCAGTTGATTGATGACTGGAGCACCCATTCCAAGGTCTGGCGAGACGATTTACTTGAAAAACAAGCTGATGGTGGCCTTACTGTCCGTCTAATGGGCTTTGTAGCCTGATCTTGTGCGAAATCCGCCTGCGGGCGGTTACAATCTTGTTTTTGATAAAAATCGCAGAAAATCAGCTCTGCACCCAGGAATAGAAAGATGAAAACAGCACAAGAACTCTGCGTTGGTAACGTAGTAATGATCGGCACTGATGCCATGGTCGTTTTAAAAGCAGAATATAGCCGCTCAGGCCGCAACTCTTCTGTTGTGAAAATGAAATTTAAGAACTTGTTAACTGGTGCGCCTAACGAGGGCGTATTCAAGGCAGATGACAAATTTGATGTGGTGATCTTGGATAAGAAAGATTGCACATACTCTTACTTCGCAGATCCAATGTATGTATTTATGGATGGGGACTACAACCAATACGAAGTTGAAGCTGAATTCATGGGCGATGCATTGCATTACCTCGAAGAAAGCATGCCTTGCGAAGTCGTGTTCTATGAAGGTAAAGCGCTCTCTGTAGCAATGCCAAACTCTTTGGTTCGTGAAATTATTTACACAGAGCCAGCGGTTAAAGGCGATACCAGCTCAGGCAAAGTATTGAAGACTGCAAAATTGGCTACCGGCTATGAATTGCAAGTTCCATTGTTCTGCAACACTGGTGACAAGATCGAGATCGATACTCGCACCGGTGAATATCGCAGCCGCGCTAACTAATTAGCTCGCTCGATAGCAAAAAGCCCGGCATGCCGGGCTTTTTTATTATCTAGATTTATTACTTACTGTCTAGGCAATGAGCTTCAACTGCTGAAGCAAACCTTTGGCATGTTGATATTGCGCCTCAGACTGCAACCCATCCCAAGCTGGAGCTGTGGCAGTCGGCATCAAGCGATTTAGTCGAATGGCAGATTCTGCTTGTTTTGCTTTTGAGACTTTTAACTGACTAAGTAATTGATCTGCGAGATCGGGGCGATTACAAATCAACACTGCATCGCATCCCGCCTCAAGCGCCATATCCGCACCCTTCACTACAGAGCCAGCAACGCTCGCACCCTCCATTGAAAGGTTATCACTAAAGATCACACCTTCGAAGCCCAACTCTTGGCGCAAAATGGAATGCAACCAAACCTTAGAAAATCCAGCGGGATTCTTATCTACTTTTGGATAGATCACATGAGCCAGCATCACTGCAGTCAAACTGAGGTCCAACCACTCATAAGGCTTAGCATCGTCATTCAGGATTTGCTTCAAAGGACGCTCATCAACCGGAATGGCTACATGAGAATCCGCCTCTGCCCATCCATGGCCTGGGAAGTGCTTACCGCAGTTCGCCATACCTGCAAGACGCAAACCTTCGTTCAAACTCTTGGCCAATGCAAAAGTAATTTGAGGATCACGACTAAATGCGCGATCTCCAATTACACCACTGCGACCAAAATCAAGATCCAGAATTGGAGTAAAACTAAAGTCCACACCGCAAGCACGCAACTCAGCAGCTAGGACATAGCCACAAGCAGTAGCTGCAGCCATGGCAATCGCAGCAGATTCGGCAGCGTGTTTTGATTTATCTGTTGACTTATTTTTAGATCCCCAGAGTTCACCAAGCTTGCGCATGGCAGGTAAATGAGTAAAGCCATCAGCCCTGCAGCGCTGAACACGTCCACCCTCATGATCAATGGAGATTAATACATCAGAGCGAAGCTTTTTAATTTCCGCGGTGAGTTTGGTCAGCTGCTTGCGATTGGCAAAGTTTCTGCCAAACAAAATCACGCCGCCAGTAAGTGGATGCAAGATACGACGGCGATCCTCCGCATTTAACTCAAAACCAACAACATCTAAAGTAACTTGGCCTGGTTTCATATTCGACTTAGTCATGTGTTCCTCGAAATTTCTTTAGTTGTATTTTCTTTTAGTGCTTGTTTTATTTTTGAACTACGATGACATGAGCTATTGCCATGTCTTGCTCATCACTGACGGTGACCTGGGCTTCCCAATTTTTGTTTTGCATGAATTTCGCCAATGCACCTAAATAAGAAATGACTGGCTTACCACTGGGCTCATTGAGGGTTTGCAAGGAGCGCCAAGTCATCGGCATTCTCATGCCCAGGCCAATTGCTTTTGAGAACGCCTCTTTTGCAGCAAAGCGCGTTGCCAAGAAAGCAATACCCCTCTTGTGATTTCTAGCCAAGCGATGCTTGAAAACCAGCATCTCATCTGACCCCAGAATCTTTTCAGCCAGGCGACCATTAGTGCGGTCATAAGCAGCTTGAAGCCGCTCGATTTGCAAGATGTCCGTGCCTATGCCAATGATCATTTGATATGCCATCTTTTAAGCTTGAGCTCTACTCTGATCCATCAGAGCCTTCATGTCGGTAATCGCATTTTGCCAACCCTTAAAGAGGGCCTCAGCAACAATCGCATGTCCAATATTGAGCTCGGATAGCTCGGCAATAGCGGCAACTGGGATCACATTAGCCTCATTTAAACCATGACCCGCATTGGCTCGTAGGCCAATACTCTTTCCAAACTGAGCTGCCTTTCTGATGCGCTCAAGCTCTTGAATTTGTTGGTCGCCAGCCAGATCCGCGTATCGGCCGGTATGCAATTCAACCACTGTTGCACCAACGTCTTTTGCGGCTTGGATTTGCTTTTCCTCAGGATCAATAAAAAGCGAGACCCTGATGCCGGCAGCTTTTAACTGCGTAGTGGCTGACTTCACTGCATCAAAGTGACCAACGACGTCTAAGCCGCCCTCAGTAGTTATCTCTTCACGCTTTTCAGGGACCAGGCATACGTCATGAGGTTGCACCATACAAGTAATATTGATCATCTCCGGCGTAACGGCGCACTTCAAATTCATTCGCGCCTGAATCAAAGGGCGTAAAGCCATCAAATCTGCATCTTTAATATGGCGACGGTCCTCACGCAAATGTAAGGTAATTAAATCAGCGCCCGCCTCTTCAGCCAAGCGAGCCGCTTTTAATGGGTCAGGGTAAACCGTGCCACGTGCATTACGCAAAGTAGCGACGTGATCAATATTGATGCCAAGCTCAAGCTTTGGTTGGGTATTCATTGAAGTAGATTACTAGATTTTCTTTAGATCAATCAAAATCTGACGGGTAATGAGTGCTTGATCCTGAAGGTGCAAACCCAATAAGAAACGCATCAATTGCTTGCTTTCAGAAAGCGTTTCTTGATCAGAAAAGTCTCCCGCAGCAATGACTAACAGAGATTTACCACTCAAAACTGGCCAGTGGCCTGGATCATCCCCTTGAACGGGCCTCACACCGCGCTCCGGCTGATAGACATATTGCTCATTCAAGATCGGAGCGCTATTGGTTTCAACGCAGCGATCCAGTGCTGCCGCATATCCCGTTTCTTGCAAGAGCGTTAACTCAAAGGGGCGCAGAATTTCTTCTAAACCCTTGGATTCAAACTCGAGATTAGATAAAGCCGAGATCGTATCGGTGTAATGGTCGTAGAGTTTTTCATAGTCATCCTCACGAGCTAGAAATTTGACCAATAACTCATTGAGATAAAAGCCGCAGAGCAATGCATCGCCCACCAATGAAGGAGTACCGCCAACCCACTCCGACTTCGTCAAAGTACGCAACTCGGACTTGCCACTCCAAGAGACCAATAAAGGTTGAAAGCGTTGTAAAACTGGACGCAATACTGAGTTTGGCCGCTTAGCCCCCTTAGCAATCAATGCCATACGGCCATGCTGCCGAGTAAAGACATCCAGAATTAAGCTGGTTTCCTTATAAGGAATGCTGTGCAATACAAAAGCAGGTTCGTCAGCAACACGAATCGAGGCCATGAATAGTTACTCTAGCCCTTGCGCCCGCAATTCAGCGCGATCGTCAGCCCATCCACGTTTAACTTTGACCCAAGTCTCGAGGAATACTTTTCCATCAAAAAGCTTTTCCATATCAATGCGAGCGTCGGTAGAAATCTTCTTCAGTCGCTCACCTTTAGCACCAATAATCATCGCCTTATGGCTATCGCGATCAACCAAAATGGTTGCTGCAATCCGACGCATCTTGCCATCCATCTTGAACTGATCAATTACCACTGTGCTGGTGTAAGGCAACTCTTCACCGGTAAAGCGGAAGACCTTCTCACGCAAGATCTCAGCAGCCAAGAAACGCTCACTGCGATCGGTGATGGTATCGCCATCGTAGACCGCCGATGCCTCAGGTAGATAACTCTCAAGCACATCCAATAATCTTTCAACATCCCCAGGACTCTTGGCACTCATTGGTACGATTTCAGCGAACTCGCACTTCTGATCTTCATGGCCACCTAATTCACACCAAGGACGGGCCATCTCTTTAATAAAATTCAGTAGTGCCTGATCACGCTCAGATGGAGTCTGAAAGCGACTATTAAATAAATCCAATTTATTTAAAACCAAGACAACAGGCAAGTCATCCGGCAGTAATTTCAAGACCTTCTTATCATCTTCGCCAAAGTAACCAGCCTCAACCACAAAGCAAGCTACATTCACATCTTGTAGGGCTGTAGTTACCGTACGGTTCAATGCCTTGTTGAGCGTATTCATTAAACGCGTCTGAAAGCCTGGCGTATCAATAAAGATGAACTGCGCCTCTTCACGATTCTGAATACCCAAAATACGATGACGCGTAGTTTGCGCTTTACGAGAGGTGATGCTAATCTTCTGACCAACCAATGCATTCAATAGGGTGGATTTGCCAATATTGGGACGGCCAACAATGGCGATAGTGCCGCATCTAAACACGATTAGCCCTTCAGCTTAAGATTTAACTGCTCTTCGGTTGCTACTTTTTTTGCTGCTTTCTTTTTAGCAGAACGAGTCTTTTTGGGTTTGCCTAGCGCCTGTGGCAAGGCATTTAATGCGGCGATTAAAGCTATCTTCGCAGCCGCCTGCTCCGCCGCACGTCGAGATGCGCCCTCCCCCTTAACAGATACCTTAAGGTTGGGGATTAAACACTCCACCTCAAATTGCTGGTTATGGGCCGCACCGCTTGTACCCGTGACGTTATAAGTGGGTAACGGCAATTGATAGCTTTGCAGATACTCTTGCAATAAAGTTTTGTCATCCTTACCCAATGTTTTAGGATCAACATTGGCCAAAATAATGGAATAGAGTTTGCGTAAACAAGTCTTGGCAGCATCAAACCCGCCATCTAAGAATATTGCACCAGTGACTGCCTCAAGCGTATCAGCCAGAATAGATGGTCGACGAAAGCCTCCACTCTTCAACTCACCTTCGCCTAAGCGCAGATAGTCTGATAACGATAGAGTTTGAGCAATCTCATAGAGTGCTTGCTGCTTGACTAAGTTAGCCCGTACGCGAGAAAGATCGCCCTCATCCAGATCTGAATAACGCTCGTAGAACATTTCAGCAACGACGCAATTGAGAATGGAGTCGCCCAGAAATTCCAGGCGCTCATTATTTTTCTTGCTGTGACTACGATGCGTTAGAGCTTGATTAAGTAGCTCTAGTTTTTTGAACGTGTAGCCCAGTTGCGCTTGGAGCGGTGCAGTTTCGATGACGGCGCGGGCGTTCATGACTTTATTCGAAGCCGCCAATGCGACCCAGATTTCCGAGATTTAACCAAACAAAGAATGCTTTACCGACAATATTTTTATCTGGTACAAAACCCCAGTAACGAGAATCCGCGCTGTTATCGCGGTTATCGCCCATGGCAAAGTAATGCCCCGCAGGCACCTTGCATGTGAGGCCCGCATTAATATATTGGCAATATTCAAATCCAGGAAAACGCTCTACAGGGAACATGCCAGCCGGACGATCGGAGTCATTCAGAATCTCATGCTTATTGCCACCCAAATCCGCAGGAAAAGACTCTGCAAACCGTTTGGCATAACGCATGTTTTCTGGGTCTAAGTAAAACTCGCCACCGCCATATTGCAGCGGTTGACCATTTACAGTTAAACGCTTGTCTTGATAGGTAATGGTGTCACCAGGCAATGCTATGACGCGCTTAATGTAGTCAATAGACTCGTCACGGGGATAGCGGAATACGACCACATCGCCACGTTTTGGAGAGCCTAACTCGACAACCTTCTGATTGATTACTGGCAATCGAATACCATAGGTAAATTTATTCGCCAGAATAAAGTCGCCAATCTGCAGAGTTGGAATCATCGAGCCCGATGGGATTTTGAATGGCTCCACAATAAAAGAACGCAATACAAATACCGCACAGATTACCGGGAAGAAGCCAGCCGTGTATTCCAACCACAATGACATGCGATCGATACCAGCCATACGTCTTTGCGGGGCAAAGTAGTAACGGTCAGCAATCCAGGCAACGCCCGAAACCACTACTAAGATAAATAGGATTAGCGCAAAGTTCATTAGTCGTCTACCTGCAAAATGGCTAAGAAGGCCTCTTGTGGGATCTCCACGTTACCTACCTGCTTCATGCGCTTCTTACCTTCTTTTTGTTTCTCTAACAATTTGCGCTTACGGGAAATGTCACCACCGTAACACTTAGCCAACACATTCTTACGTAAAGCCTTCACGTTTTCACGAGCAACGATGTTGCTACCAATTGCAGCCTGAATAGCTACATCAAACATTTGACGCGGAATAATGCCACGCATTTTTGCAACCACTTCGCGTCCACGATGTTGGCTATTACTGCGATGAACAATCACAGACAGTGCATCTACTCGCTCGCCATTAATCAGGATGTCGACCCTAACCACATCAGCCGGACGATATTCTTTGAACTCGTAATCCATGGATGCATAGCCACGAGAAATCGATTTCATTTTGTCAAAGAAATCCAAAACAATCTCGGCCATTGGCAACTCATACGTGAGCTTCACTTGGCGACCAAGGTAATTCATATCCATCTGTATGCCACGCTTACCAACGCACAGGGTAATGATCGCACCCACGTACTCTTGCGGCATATACAGATTGACCGTCACGATTGGCTCAAGAATCGTATTGATCTTGCTAGCCTCGGGCATCTTCGATGGGTTATCCACCGATAAGATGGTGCCATCCGATTGCTCTACCTGGTACACCACTGTTGGTGCGGTAGTAATAAGATTCATGCCGTACTGACGCTCTAAGCGCTCTTGTACGATCTCCATATGGAGCAATCCCAAGAAGCCGCAGCGGAATCCAAAACCAAGCGCTTGCGAAACCTCGGGCTCATATAAGAGTGAGGCATCATTTAATTGCAGCTTCTCCAAAGATTCGCGCAGTTGATCGTATTCACTCGACTCCACTGGGTATAGGCCTGCAAAAACCTGAGGCTTAACTTCTTTAAAGCCTGGAAGCGGCTCGGCAGCAGGAACTCGGCCTTGCTGACCAGGAGTATGGGTAACTGTGTCACCCACCTTGGCGGCTTTTAACTCTTTAATACCGGCAATCACAAAGCCCACCTGACCAGCAGACAACTCTGGACGATCCACGGACTTTGGACTAAATACACCAACATGCTCAACTAAATGACTTGAACCATTGGCCATCAAAGTAATTTTTTCTTTTGGCTTTAAGGTGCCGTTCACAACCCGCACTAACATCACCACGCCAACATAGTTATCAAACCAAGAATCAATAATCAAGGCTTGCAAAGGGTCTGCTGCATTGCCTTTTGGTGGAGGTACACGAGCAATCATCTCTTCGATGACATCCTGCACACCTAAACCCGTTTTAGCTGAGCAAGTCACTGCATCAGAAGCGTCAATACCAATAACATCTTCAATTTCTTTTTTAGCGCGCTCGGGGTCAGCCTGTGGCAAATCAATCTTATTAAGCACTGGCACTACTTCAACACCCAACTCTAGCGCCATATAACAGTTAGCAACTGTTTGAGCTTCAACGCCTTGACTAGCATCCACCACTAAGAGCGCGCCTTCGCATGCTGATAAGGAGCGACTAACCTCATAGGAAAAGTCAACGTGACCCGGTGTATCAATCAAATTGATGTTGTAGGTTTTACCGTCTTTGGATTTATAAGTCAGCGCTGCTGTTTGCGCTTTAATCGTGATGCCTCGCTCACGCTCGATATCCATTGAGTCGAGCACTTGAGCTTCCATTTCACGATCAGATAGACCGCCACATAGTTGAATAATGCGATCAGCAAGCGTTGATTTGCCGTGATCAATGTGGGCGATGATAGAAAAATTGCGGATTAAATCCATAGCGTCTTATGTGGTCTTCAAAAAACGCCTTGTCAGAACGCACCACAATGATGCGCTGCAAAAAGTCGTCTTAAAGTGATTGTAATGGGTGGCGCTCATTTAACGCGGAACCCGTTTATTCCATGCAAAAACCCAGGTTTTGGCTTATTTTGGCCTAACAGGAATAATCATGGTGCTATCAGCCCTGCGGACAAAAACTGGGACTGCCTTATTGACATTCAAGCCCTTAACTAGGCCCTCAAACTGCTTTACCCCAGTAATGTCAGTATCTGCAATCCGAATAATGACATCACCAGGACGCACCCCTGCACGCGCTAGGGGGCCGTCTCCTAGGCCTGTAACCTCAACGCCACCGCGAATATTGAGCTCCTTCTTCTTGCTATCTGATGGCTCAGAAACCGCTATCCCAAGAGAATTGGCATTTCCACCGGATGCCCCAGAGTTATCAGCCTTCTTCACGGCAGCCTGACCAGCCTCAGTATCCGTCACAGAAACCATTAATTCTTTGGTAGAGCCTTTGCGCCAAACCTGGACGCTGGCACTGGTGCCCGGTTTAGTTTCACCAACCGCTCTAGGCAGATCGGTAGATTTTCCAATATCGCGGCCATTAAAGCTCAGAATGACGTCCCCAGACTCAATGCCGCCCGCTGCTGCTGGACCACCCGGCTCAACATTACGAACATAAGCTCCGCGAGGCTTACCCAACCCCAAGCTCTCAGCAATCTCTTTAGTCATTTCTCCTAAAGCGACCCCGATACGACCACGTGTCATTTTTCCATTGGTACGTAATTGATCTGCCACGCGCATGGCCTCATCAATCGGAATCGCAAATGAGATGCCCATATAACCGCCAGAGCGGCTAAAGATTTGTGAGTTAATGCCGATAACTTGTCCAGCTGTATTCAACAAAGGACCGCCCGAATTACCAGGATTTACCGCTACGTCAGTCTGAATGAATGGCAAGTAGTCGCCAGTATCACGACTCTTGGCTGATACGATGCCTGCGGTCACAGTATTTTCCAAGCCAAATGGGGAGCCAATGGCCAATACCCATTCACCCACCCTTACTCGAGAAGAATCACCCAGTGGCAACTTAGGTAAATCGCGTACATCGATTTTGACAACCGCTACATCGGTACGCTTATCCATACCCAGTAACTTCGCTTTGTACTCACGCTTATCAGTCAGAGTGACATAAATAGTGTTCGCACCATCAACGACGTGGGCATTCGTCAAAATCAAACCATTGGATTCAATAATGAAACCCGAGCCTACCCCACGATCTGCCTCTTGAGGCTTACCAGAGTTTGGCTGCGCTTGTTTAGGTGCATTCGGTAAACCTGGAATGGGCACGCCGAAGAAACGACGGAAGAACTCAGCTTGATCCTCTGGCATTCCTGGGAAGCCGCCCTGGGCTTGCTGCTGCATCACTTTTTCAGTGGTACAAATATTCACAACGGCCGGACTGGCTCGCTCAACTAGATCAGCAAAATCAGAAATAGAGACGCGTGGGCTCTGAGCACAGGCCTGAGGAATGAATGCAATTTGTCCCAAGCTAAAGATAGCCAAGAGCGCAATAAAATACTTTTTCATAATGCTATAGACCCGCTTGGTAAAAACCAATAATTAAAGAAGCGAAGAAAGGAAATAACCTAGTAAGAATATTAGGTCAGTTTGCCAAAAATCAAGGTACCGTTAGTACCCCCAAAGCCAAAGTTGTTTTTGACAGCATGTTCGATCTTCACATCACGAGCAGTATTGGCGCAGTAGTCCAAATCACACTCAGGATCTTGATTGAAGATGTTGATTGTTGGTGGAGACTTCTGGTTATGTAAAGCCAGAATAGTAAATACAGACTCCAAGCTACCAGCACCACCTAAAAGGTGGCCAGTCATTGACTTAGTAGAGTTAATTAGCGTCTTCTTAGCATGATCGCCAAGAGCAGCCTTGATGACACCAGTTTCGTTCTTATCACCCAAAGGTGTTGAAGTGCCGTGTGCGTTAATGTATTGAATCTGATCGGCGTTCAAACCAGCATCGCGCATTGCGTTTACCATGCAACGACGTGGACCATCCATATTTGGAGCAGTCATGTGATACGCATCACCACTCATGCCAAAGCCTAAGAGTTCGCAGTAGATTTTTGCGCCACGTGCTTTGGCATGTTCGTACTCTTCAAGCACCACAACACCAGCACCCTCACCCAGCACGAAACCGTCGCGGTCTTTATCCCATGGGCGTGAAGCTGTTGCAGGATCATCATTACGAGTAGATAGTGCGCGAGCCGAAGCAAAGCCACCAACCCCCAATGCAGAAATTGTAGATTCGGCACCACCAGCAACCATCATATCGGCATCACCATACTGAATTAAGCGCGCTGCCAATCCAATACTATGCAAACCTGTAGTGCAGGCAGTAACCGCAGCCACATTTGGACCTTTAAGGCCAAACAAGATACTGAGGTGCCCAGAAATCATATTGATGATTGAGCCTGGCACAAAGAATGGGGAGATGCGACGAGGACCGCGAGCAAGCAACTCAGCGCCAGTCTCCTCAATCATCGGTAAGCCACCAATGCCCGAACCAACCATGACGCCAATGCGCTCAGCGTTTTCTTCAGTTACTTGTAAACCGCTATCGCGAATTGCTTGCGTACCAGCGGCGATACCGTAATGGATAAAGGTATCCATATGGCGCGCCTCTTTGGCAGAAACATATTCTTCAACATTGAAATCTTTCACCTCGCCAGCGAAATGTACGCTTAGCGGAGTGTGGTCAAACTTCGTGATGGTAGCAATGCCCGATCTGCCAGCGAGCAAATTAGACCAAGCTATATCAACCGAGTTACCAACTGGTGAAATAAGGCCTAAGCCGGTAACAACAATCCGGCGACGGCCATTTGATGCTGACACAGTAATAGCTTTTAACTAAACTCGGGAATTAACCCTGAGCTTTAGACTGAGCAAAATCGATAGCGAGCTGAACAGTAGTGATTTTTTCAGCTTCTTCATCCGGAATTTCAATCTCGAATTCATCTTCCAAAGCCATTACCAATTCAACAGTGTCAAGAGAGTCTGCGCCCAAGTCGCTCACAAAAGAAGATTCATTATTGATATCTGCTTCTGCGACGCCCAATTGCTCAGCGACGATCTTCTTAACGCGTTGTTCGATGTTATCCATTAATTCCCCCAAGGGTTGTAAAAAAACGATGAAAAGAATTTTATCAGCTTGGCGGACCGAATTAGCAATTCCGCCAAAAAATGATCAAATTTCTGCTTTATTTTTAGGCTAAATAGAGTCCGCCATTGACATGTAAGGTATTACCCGTAATGTAACCTGCCGCCGGGGATGCCAAAAACGTCACTGCTTGAGCCACATCCTCTGGACTACCCAGACGAGCCAAGGGAATATTCGCTTTTAGGCTATTTTGCTGCTCTTCGCTCAAAGCGCGAATCATATCGGTATCAATAAATCCGGGTGCAACACAATTCACAGTGATATTGCGGCTACCGATTTCACGGGCTAAAGCACGGGTCATACCAGAAACGCCCGATTTAGCAGCTGCGTAATTCGCCTGCCCCGGGTTACCCATATGACCAACAATCGAGGTGATATTAATAATGCGGCCAGCACGTGCCTTCATCATTGGGCGCATTACGGCCTGTGACAAGCGGAAAACCGCACTTAAATTGGTGTCGATCACATCTGTCCACTCATCTGTTTTCATGCGCATGGCGAGGTTGTCGCGTGTAATACCAGCGTTATTAACCAAAATATTGATGCCACCAAAATCCTTGACGATCAAATCGATAATGTCTTCACAAGCCTTTGGATCAGTCACATTTAATACTTCACCACGACCACCACTCGCTTGCAAACGGGCATTGATCGCTTTAGCGCCATCCTCAGAGGTGGCGGTACCAATTACCTTAGCACCACATTTCACCAACTCATCCGCAATCGCTTGACCAATACCGCGCGATGCGCCAGTTACCAATGCAATTTGTCCACTTAAGTCGAGATTCATATTTGTCTTCCGTTGTGTCTTTGTTTTTTATTTGTATTTTTACTTTACTGTAGCCAAGGCTTCGGTGAGGCTGGCTTCATCAAAAATAGGGATACCAACAACATTCTCATTGATACGCTTAGTCAGCCCGGCCAATACCTTGCCAGGACCGCATTCCACCACCTGAGTGATACCCTGCTGTGCCATGGCATTGATCGTCTCTTGCCAACGCACTGGTTTGGCAGCTTGACGCACTAAGGCATCTTTAATAGCTGCTGGATCATTGAGGACATTCACATCCACGTTATTGACCACAGAAATAGTAGGCACCTTGAATTCAATCTCAGCCAAGTAGCCTTTGAGTTTTTCAGAAGCGGGCTGCAATAAAGATGAATGAAATGGTGCGGACACTGGCAATGGCAAAGCGCGTTTCGCGCCAGCTGCCTTGAGTAATTCACAGGTCTTAGTCACTGCATCGCTACCACCCGCAATCACTACTTGCCCCGGCGCATTGAAATTCACTGCCTCTACTACACCACCAGAGGCTGTAGCAGCTTCAGCGCAAACCGTTTTCACAATCTCATCATCTAAACCTAAGATTGCAGCCATACCACCCGTACCAACTGGTAGAGCTGTCTGCATAGCCTCAGCACGAAAGCGCACCAAGGGCACAGCATCTTTAAAAGAGATTACGCCGGCAGCAACCAAAGCAGAATACTCACCCAAACTGTGACCAGCCATCATCTGAGGAACGGCGCCGCCAGAAGCTAACCAAGCGCGATAAAATGCGATCGCAGCAGTCAACATCACTGGCTGAGTATTGGTGGTTAGGGACAATGCTTCAGCAGGACCTTCAGCAATCAGTTTTGCAACATCCTCACCCAAAGCATCTGAGGCTTCTTGCAAAGTTGCACGAACTTCAGCGCGATCAGCAATGGAGTTGAGCATCCCAACGGATTGGGAGCCTTGGCCAGGGAATACAAATGCAAATGTCATAGGAATAATCGCTGAAGAATGGTTATTAATGTATTTTTGCTTAGTACTTAATTGCTGCTGCACCCCAAGCAAAGCCACCGCCCACACCCTCTAATAAGAGGTGTTGACCGCGTTGAATTTGACCGGAGCGCACACCAACATCCAAGGCAAGCGGAATAGATGCGGCAGAAGTATTGCCGTGCTCATGCACAGTCACAATTACTTTATCCATCGACATACCCATCTTGCGAGCCGTGCTCTCCATAATGCGAATATTGGCTTGGTGTGGCACCAACCAATCAATTTGTTCTGGCTTGAGATTGGCTTTTTCTAGTGCCTCATGTGCAACTTGCTCAAGCACTTTGACGGCCAACTTAAATACTGCTGGGCCGTCCATAGTCAAGTAAGCAGTTCCCTCTATACCACCCTGCTTTGCACGCCCAGGAACACAGAGGATGTCGCGTTGACTGCCATCAGCATGTAAGGCGGTTGCCAAAATACCGGGCTCTTTCGAAGCTTCGAGAACCACCGCTCCAGCTCCATCACCAAATAAAATAGAGGTAGTGCGATCTTGGAAATCCAAAATACGAGAGAAGGTTTCTGCGCCGAGAACTAAAACTTTTTTGTAAGTGCCAGTACGAATAAATGCATCCGCAATCGCGAGAGCATAAGTAAAGCCAGCACATACCGCCTGGACATCAAATGCTGCGCAATTTGTATGAGCGCCCAGCTTATCTTGCACTACGCAAGCAGTGCTTGGAAAGCCACCCAAATGATCTGGCGTAGATGTTGCCAAAATAATAAGGTCAAGATCTTCTGAAGTGCAGCAAGCAGACTCTAATGCAGCTTCAGCCGCTTTGACCGCCAAGTCACTGGTGAGTTGATTATCTGCGGCGAAGTGACGAGCAGATATGCCGCTACGAGTCACAATCCATTCATCACTAGTCTCAAGACCAATCTTCGCCAAACGCTCAACGAGATTTTGATTGCTTAAACGTTGCTCTGGAAGATAACTTCCAGTTCCCGCTATCCGTGAATAAGTACTCATGATTATTTTGCCTCCGCCACAAAAGTTTGAGCGATACGCTCTACCATGCGATTTTTTGCTGCTTCATATGCCCTATCGAGCGCAAAACCAAATGCAAAACGATCTGCAGAGCCATGACTCTTAATTACGCAGCCACGCAAACCCAAGAGTACCGCACCGTTGTAACGACGATGATCCACGCGCTTACGCACACGTAACAATGGCACCATAGCGCAGATTGCCATTAACTTCGTAAGCCATGATCGATTGAATTCTTCTTTAATTAAGCCGCTCATCATCTTCGCCAAGCCTTCGCTTGCCTTGAGAACGACGTTACCAACAAAGCCGTCACACACAACGATATCCGTAGTGCCTTTAAAAATATCATTACCTTCTACGTTGCCGTAGAAGTTTAAGTTTGTTTGGCGTAGCAACTCACTCGTTTGCTTAACCACTTCATTCCCTTTAATCACTTCTTCACCGATATTGAGAAGACCGATTGAAGGATTTTGTGTGCCATCGACCACTTGAACCATCACGTTAGCCATTTGTGCAAACTGCACTAAATGCATTGGTTCGCAATCTGCGTTGGCACCGAGATCGAGCATGGTCGTACCGCGCCCTTTTTCATTGGGGATCGCAGTAGCAATTGCAGGACGATCAACACCATTAAGGGTTTTAAGGATATAGCGGGAGATCGCCATTAAAGCACCTGTATTGCCAGAAGAAATGATCGCATCAGCCAGACCTTCTTTCACCTGCTCAATAGCAACGCGCATGGAAGAATCTTTTTTACGTCGCAACGCAACCTCAATAGGGTCATCCATCAAGACAACTTCACTGGCGGGAATAATTTGAATGCACTCCATTAGCGCTTTTGGAAATTTACTCAAAGCTTGCTTGAGCACTTCCGGATTACCAACTAAGGCAATCTTTACATCAGCATGTTTTTCGAGAAAATCGCAACAAGCGGGAACCGTAACAACTGCCCCGTGATCTCCGCCCATGGCATCGATAGCAAGAGTGACACTCATAAAATCAAGTATTGCTGCAAGTGGTATTTTTCAAAGAAAAAAGCGGCTTTTAATGGAGCCGCTTTTATCTTTTAGACTAAAAAATTAGTCGTTTTTAGTTTTAACAACTTTACGGCCACGGTAGTAGCCGTTTGGTGAAATGTGGTGGCGCAAATGAGCCTCACCAGTTGTGGCTTCAACAGCCGTAGCAGGTGCGGTCAAAAAGTCGTGCGCACGGTGCATGCCACGTTTGGATTGGGATTTTTTATTCTGTTGGACGGCCATATTGAACTCCTAAGCAAGGCGACATTCTAGCATGTAAATTGAGCTAAATGCTTGATTAATTGATAAAGCAGGCTTGAAAAGCCACCGCTAATGCGGGTAGTCTAATCAATTTTTCTTCATATTTTTCAATATGTTAAAGGGATTTTGGGGCTTTTCAGAGGCATCTGAAGCTTCCCCTCCCTCCCCGAATGAAGAGGCATGTTGTTTGCAAGTGCCCTCTGGATGCTTTGGAATTAAGGGCATAGACAGGAGAATTTCGTCCTCAATTAGCCCCAAAAGGTCAAAGTGCTGACTTGCTACCAATGGCTCTTGTTGGTCATCCTCCATTGGGAAGGCATCTGCCGCCTCCTCAGAGGCCACCATGATAAATCGACTTTCTTGAGCTAAATCTAGGCCACAGTCCTGCAAGCAACTTTGACAAACCAGGTGAATCCAGCCTTTTACGGCTAATTCCAGGATTTTCTGGGGCTCGGAACCCGGAGAATCGGCAAAATGAGTCTTTACTTGCCAATGGAAGCCATCACCTGACTCGATGCTGGAGGCCTCCTCAGCTACCCTCGGTAGGGCTGAAATCTCCAAAAAACCAGCCCCTTGATAGGACTGGGGGGGCGTAAAAATCGATCCGTCCCAAAGCCTTGGGATCAGTGGATAGCTCAACTTGAGGTAAAATTTGATTACGATTCATGACATCAGTCTAAATGAAGGCTTCAGCGAAAGTACAAGTAGTGATGAGCAATTCTGCAAAAAAACTAATTCTGGCATCCACCTCAGTCTATCGTCGAGAGCTCTTGGAGCGCTTGCGCATCCCTTTTGACGTCATCTCCCAAGATGTGGATGAAACCCAACTCCCCGGTGAGAGCGCCTTAGGTTTAGCCTTGCGCCTAGCAAAAACCAAAGCAGCCGCAGTTGCGAAAGATCACCCTGAGGCTTGGGTTATTGGCTCTGATCAAGTAGCCGACCTTTGTGGAGCTGCTATTGGTAAACCAGGAAATTTTGAGCGTGCAATGGCGCAACTCCAACTCATGCGTGGTGCAACAGTCACTTTTCAAACAGCGCTATGTCTAATGCGTGGCGATGTCGAAACCACGATCAATATTCCAACTGAAGTTACCTTTCGCAAACTATCGGATGATGTTCTAGAGGCATACCTCCATGCCGAAGAACCCTACGACTGCGCGGGTAGCGCCAAGTCTGAAGGCCTAGGAATCTCACTCTTAGAATCCATCAAGAGCGATGATCCTACAGCCTTAATCGGCCTGCCATTGATAGCGCTGAGCGGCCTCTTGCGTGATGCTGGTTTTGTCATTCCAGTAAAGAAATAAAAAAAACGAAACTAAATAAATGAGCTCAACCTTAGGCACCCTCTTTTTAATTCCCAATACTTTGGGTGATGATTCTCGTACCGAGCAATTGCCCTGGGTGCTGCCAAGCGAAACCATTACCCAAACTGCCAAGCTGACCCACTGGATTGTGGAGGATACAAAAACCGCCCGTGCTTTTTTAAAAGCAGTCGATAGCGTTTCACCTTTAGCGTGTACTATTCAAGAAATGCACATGAGTGAGTGGCGTGGCGTTGCGCGCAATGCTAAGTACGGTGATGCAGTCAAACCAATGGATTTACTCAAACCGCTCATCGCTGGAAAAGATATGGGCCTCATGTCAGAGGCAGGTGTTCCCGGTGTTGCAGATCCTGGCGCGGAACTCGTACTGGTTGCGCATAAGCTGGGCGCTAAAGTAAAGCCGATGGTTGGTCCAAGCTCTATTTTATTGGGTCTGATGGCCAGCGGTTTGAATGGTCAGCGCTTTGCGTTTCAGGGTTATATTCCGCATGATGCACAAGATCGCATTGCACGACTTAAGCAGTTGGAAGTGGAATCTAGAAAGTTACAGCAGACGCAAATTTGGATTGAGACACTCTATCGCAATATCGCCACGCTGATGGCTTGCCTGAACGCACTATCACCGCAATCATTACTGTGTCTTGGCATGGATCTCAGCCTTCCAAGCGAGACGATTACAACGCTTTCGATTGCAGACTGGCGTAAGCGTTTTCCGAATGAAGCCGCCTGCGCCTCATTACAAAATAGGCCAGCAGTATTTCTATTGCTAGCCTAGGAGTTTAGTTTGCTACCTTGTTGATCTATCGTTGTTACTTTAGATCGGGCGTCTTAATTAAGGCCTTACCGGCCGCAGAACCAACCTCAGCGCCAAAACGTTTAGCAACACGTTCTGCGAAATTCTCTTTCATAGTGTAGTCCAGAATATCCGGTGCCTTAAAGATGTCGCGCGCTACAGTCTCGACCGTTCCATAGCCATCCACCAAGCCAATTTTGATTGCCTGCTCGCCATTCCAAACGCGACCTGAGAACATCTCTGGAGTTTCCTTTAGACGATCCCCACGACCTGCTTTAACCACTGCAATAAATTGCTGATGAATCTCATCGATCATAGTCTTGATCATTTCCACTTGTTGTGGATTTTCTTTGGAGAACGGATCCATCATTCCCTTGTTCGAGCCAGCGGTAATCATGCGACGAGTTACACCCAACTTATCCATCAAACCAGTGAAACCAAACCCTTCCATGATCACGCCAATCGAGCCTACCAAGCTAGCTTTATCTACCAAAATCTGATCACCAGCAACAGCAACGTAGTAACCACCTGAGGCGCAGATATCTTCCACGACAACATAAAACGGCTTACTTGGATAGAATTTTCGTAAGCGGTGAATTTCATCATTCATCATGCCAGCCTGAACCGGGGAGCCCCCAGGACTATTGATGCGTAAGACTACGCCAGCACTATTTTCATTTTCAAAAGCAGCCGTTAAAGATGAATTGATATCCAAAGCATTGGCTATCGAGCTTGAAGAAATCTCTCCTTCAAGCGTGACTAAAGCTGTGTGCTTCTCCATACCCATACCGCGCCCTGGCAGATGAAAATCAAATACTACTAGCACTACACCAACAAAGACGATAAGAGTGAGAATGCGAAAGACCACTTTCCAGCGACGCGCCTTACGGGTCTCTTTTAAATTCTCTAGCAATAAATGCTCAAGAGCTTGACGCTCCCAATTTTGATTCGCGTTCTCGGATTGATTTTGATCCATCTTTTTAATCCTTAATAACTAACTAGTTTTTAACGGTGAGATTCCGACTTAGCCAACCCGCCAGCTGCGAGACATCATCCACATGAATGAGTGATGGTGCTTCTTTTAAAGTGCTCGGAGGATGTGCACCGTAAGTTACCGCCACTGCATCAACACCAGCATTGGCCGCCATATCTAAATCATGGGTAGTATCGCCAATCATCAACATACGACGCATCGGCACTTGCATGACATCCGAAAGCTCTAGGAGCATTCCAGGATGCGGCTTGGAGAAAGATTCATCTGCAGTACGCGTTTCATGGAACATCTGCTCTAGCTGATGGTACTTTAAAGATCGATCTAATCCCACGCGAGATTTACCCGTCGCAACACCTAAAAGATAGCCATCCTCGCGCAAGCTGTGAAGTAACTCACGAATACCTGGAAATAAATCCAGCTCGTGATCCTTAGCGAGGTAGTGGTAACGAAAACGCTCAGTTAATTTTGGGAAATGTGCTGGCTCAATCCACGGCACCGCTCTTCTCAATGAATCCTGAATACCCAAGCCAATAACAGAGCTAGCCAAAGTGTCATCTGGCTCCTTGAAACCTAAATCGCGACACGCCTGCTGAATACAGTTCACGATCGTCGGCGTGGAATCCATAATGGTTCCATCCCAATCCCACACAATCAGGTCGTAACGTCTATCGGGTTTTTGCTCTTCAGGCATTGTTGGGCGCTTCAAAGGTTTTCATCATCGCGGTAAATTCAGCGGGTAGTGGAGATTCGATGCGCATTTTCTCGCCAGTACGAGGATGGGTAAAGCCAGCTAAATGGGCGTGTAGATACAAGCGCTTAGATTTGACAATTTTGTCTTGATCTTCTAAGCCATACTTATCATCACCCAAAATCGAGTGACCTAGTTTTTGGAGGTGTACGCGAATTTGGTGGGTACGACCCGTTTTGAGCTGAGCCTCGGCAAGAGTAATTGCCACTTCCCCACGCTTCATTAATTTAGTAACGCGCAAGGCGGTATGGCTTGGTAGGCCGTCTGGGTCAACCCGAACGCGACGCTCGCCATTGGCTAATAAGTATTTATGTAATGCAAACTTCAGCTGCATCGTACCTGCGCCCTGAGCAATTTCACCATGGGCCAGTAAGTAGTAACGCTTGTCTGTTTGGCCTTCGCGGATCTGGCGATGCAATTCCACCAAGGCGCTGCGCTTTTTTGCCAAAAGCAAGACGCCTGAAGTATCTCGATCCAAACGATGGACCAATTCCAAAAATTTGAGCTCAGGGCGGGTAATGCGCAGGGTTTCAATAACGCCCAGGGCAATACCTGAACCCCCATGAACCGCCAAACCTGCTGGCTTATTGATTATTAATAGGGCTTCATCCTCAAACAAAATGGGCATTTTGTCGGAATATCCCTGCGCCCGAGACTTGGTTTGGGCGGTATTGACTGCTGCCATTTGGGCGGGCTCAGCGATCCGGACTGGCGGAACTCTGATTACATCCCCTTCAACCAGGCGTGTAGTTGGGTCAGCCCTTTTCTTGTTTACTCGAACTTCTCCAGAGCGAATAATCCGGTAAACGTGGCTTTTGGGAACCCCTTTAGCCCAACGCAAGAGGTAGTTATCCAGTCGCTGGCCAGCCTCTTCCGGATCAATGGTCTGGAGATGAACGGCTACTGGAGCGGTGGTTTTCACCTGTGAAGGCTTGGAAATGGGTTCGGATTTCATGATTTATCTCTTTTGTCGCCTCGACAGGGGACTCAACAATACCCCATTGTCGTTCAACTTGTGCCGTATAATCAACGCTCTAGCCAATTTATTGGCTAGAGACTGACCTGATTCAGGTTCGAATCGTAGAGCTTGGGGTCGCCCTTAATAGACTCCCGGGGTTGCCCCTCCCCCGTTGTAATGAGGCGCAGGGTTGGTGTGTCGTATGCCGCGACCCGCGATTAGAAGACAGTTTTCAGGCGCGCGCCTGCATTGATGACCTAAAGGAGGTCTCTGCGACGATCGTCAAGTGTGGCACCGGTTTAACAACATTGAACTTGGTGTACCAGGCAATAAATGCCTGGAATTGCTTGATCCACACTCCAAAGCCGCCAATGGGCTATGCCCCAGGCGGCGCTTAACTTGTCCCTAACGCAGCGCGCAACGACGCACTACCAATAGGAGAGTGTTATGAAACGCATGTTATTTAATGCAACTCAACAAGAAGAGTTGCGAGTTGCCATCGTCGATGATCAAAAACTCATCGATATCGATATCGAAGCTGCCGGTCGCGAACAACGCAAAGGCAATATTTACAAAGGTGTTATTACCCGCATTGAGCCCTCGCTCGAAGCTTGCTTTGTAAATTACGGCGAAGAGCGCCATGGCTTCCTGCCATTTAAAGAAGTTGCTCGTACCCACTTTAAAGAGGGTATTGATGTCCGCAATGCCTCTATTAAAGATGCCTTACGTGAAGGCCAAGAAATCATTGTTCAGGTAGAAAAAGAAGAGCGCGGACAAAAAGGCGCCGCCCTCACCTCTTTTGTCTCCCTGGCAGGTCGCTATTTGGTATTAATGCCAAATAACCCACGTGGAGGCGGCGTTTCTCGTCGCATTGAAGGTGAAGACCGCCAAGAACTTCGTGAAGCAATGTCCCAATTACACGTACCAGATGGCATGAGCATCATTGCTCGTACAGCCGGTATTGGCCGTGATGCTACTGAGCTGCAATGGGATTTAAATTATCTCATGCAGTTGTGGACAGCGATTGACGAAGCCGCTAAAGGCAACTCAGTACCATTATTAATCTACCTCGAATCCAGCTTGGTGATCCGTGCGATTCGCGATTACTTCCAACCAGATATCGGCGAGATCCTCATCGATATAGATGACATCTACGAGCAGGCTGCAGCCTTTATGTCTTTAGTAATGCCAGATAATCTACCAAGAGTGAAGCGTTACCAGGACGATGTTCCATTGTTCTCTCGCTTCCAAATCGAGCATCAGATTGAAACTGCTTACTCACGTACCGTGCCATTGCCCTCCGGCGGTGCGATTGTGATTGACCACACTGAAGCTTTGGTTTCCGTAGACGTTAACTCTGCACGTGCAACCCGCGGCTCTGATATTGAAGAGACTGCTACTCGCACCAACCTAGAAGCTGCCGATGAAATCGCCCGTCAAGCACGTTTACGTGACTTGGGTGGCTTGATCGTGATCGACTTCATTGATATGGAATCGAGCAAGGCACAAAAGGATGTTGAGAACCGTTTACGCGATGCCCTACGTCATGACCGTGCTCGCGTTCAAATGGGCAAGATCTCCAAGTTTGGCTTGATGGAGATGTCACGCCAGCGTTTACGCCCTGCTCTCTCTGAAGGCAGCCACGTAACCTGCCCACGTTGTAATGGCACAGGCCATATCCGCGATACCGAATCTTCTGCATTGCAAGTCTTGCGCATCATCCAAGAAGAGGCAATGAAAGAAAACACTGCCGCTATTCATACGCAAGTTCCAGTCGAAGTGGCTGCATTCTTGCTTAATGAGAAGCGTGCTGAAGTAATCAAGATTGAGACCCGCTTCAAAGTTAATGTCTTGATGATTCCGAACAAACACCTAGAAACTCCACATTACAAACTTGAGCGTTTGCGTCATGACGATCCACGTCTTGATGATCAAAAAGCGAGTTATGTGATGGCCGAAGAAGCTGCTGCTGAACTCGAGACCGATACTGCAGTAAGCCGCAAAGATGCGGACCTTAAGGTTCGTCCTGAAGCGGCTGTAAAAGGTATTACGCCAAATGCACCAGCACCAGTAAGTCAGCCACGTCCTGCACGCACTGAAAAAGCAAATGCTGAAACTACAAGCACTGGTGGATTCTTTGGTTTTATTAAGAGCCTATTCTCTTCAGCGCCTGCGCCAGAAGTAAAACCTGCTCCTAGCGCACCACGTGGTCGCAATCAAAACAATCGCAATGGCAATAACCGCAATCGCGGTCGTCGTGGCGAACGTAACGATCGCGCTGACCGCCCAGCCGAAGGTGCAGCAAATGCTGAAGGTGGAAATGCTCCACGCGAAGCAGGTTCAGGAAGGGGTCGTCAAGATGGTCGTAACCGCAACGGGAATAACGGCAATCGCAACCAAAACAATCAAAATCCAAAACCAGAAAATCAAGCTGCGGTAACTCCAGCTACCGAGGCTGCTCCCGGCACTGATGCAGCACCAAGTGCAGATGGTGAAGAGCGTCGTGGTCGTGGTCGCAATCGTCGTGGTCGTGGTCGCGGGCAACGTGGCGAGCGCACTGAAGTCAATGGCGATGCAGCGATTGCTTCTGTTGTTGCAATAGCAACTTCATTCTCAGGCCCACCAGCAGGAATGGCTGGAGCATCTGCTTCTATACCGATTCAGAACATTGCTCAAAGCTTTGGAAATACTGTTACGCCAGCAGCTTCTAACGAAGTGAAAGAACGTGCACCGCGTCGTGCGCCTAGAGAACCAAGAGAGCAACGTGCACCACGTCAAAGCAATCGAGCAGATAACACTACTGCAGCGCCTGCCCCACAGGCAGTAGCTAAATCAGCGCCAGCAATTGAGGTCATTGCCAAGCCGATGCCTGAACTTCCTAAGGTTGCCTTCCAGGCACTTGAAGAAACTCCATTGCATAGCGCAGTTCAATCTGCTGGCATGATTTGGGTAGCGACAGACTCTAGCAAGCATCAAGAAGCGCAATCACAAATCAAAGCTGAATCAGAAATTTTGCCTATGGGCAGAACTCCCAAGGCTCCAGTTAGTTTACAAAATGGCCCAATGGTTTTAGTTGAAACCGGCGGCCAAGAAAAAACGGTTTAATCGAATTTCTCCAGACTGCTATTTATCCCACAAGGATATTTGGCAGTTTGGCAAAAACACCGTTTCACAGCCATAATTAGACATGGTTGAAAAAGTAATCCCCATACGCTTAGATGAAGGCAAAGGCCTGATGCCGTCCATCCCTGGACAACTTGTTTGCCGCCAATACTTCAACCAAAGATGCTCGAGGGCGCCCTCTACGTGATTTACGCATCTCTGTTACGGATCGATGCAATTTCCGCTGCACCTATTGCATGCCTAAGGAAATCTTCGACAAGAACTACCCCTACCTATCTCATAGCGATTTACTGAGCTTTGAAGAGATCATTCGCTTAACAAATATCTTTGCCTCTCTGGGTGTAGAAAAAATTCGTCTCACTGGTAACGAGCCCTTGCTTCGTAAAAATCTCGAAGTACTCATTGAAATGCTCGCCAAAATTCGCACTACGGCAGATCAAGCTCTCGATTTAACACTCACTTACCAATGGCAGCATTTTGCGCAAGAAGGCGACTGCATTAAAAGCGGCAGACTTGCATCGCCTAACTATCAGTCTTGATGGCTTGAATGATGAGATCTTCAAAAAAATGAATGATGTCAACTTTCCGGTCACGGATGTGCTCGACGGAATTGCTGCCGCTCAAGAAGTGGGCTTTACGAATATCAAAGTCAACATGGTTGTTAAGAAGGGTACAAACGACCAAGAAATTATTGGCATGGCAAAGCATTTCAAAGGCAGCGGTGTAACACTACGCTTCATTGAGTTCATGGATGTAGGAAGTTCTAATGGCTGGGATATGTCTCAAGTACTTCCCTCTCAAGAAGTCGCCAATCGAATTAATGCTATATTTCCAATAGAATCGATTGAAGCCAATTACCCCGGTGAAGTTGCGCAGCGCTGGCGCTATGTTGATGGCTCTGGTGAAATTGGTTTTATTTCAAGCGTCACACAAACCTTCTGTCACGAGTGCACCCGTGCACGCATCTCAACAGATGGACAGATGTATCTTTGCCTATTTGCAAACGAGGGTTTTGATTTCAAAACTCTATTGCGTTCTGATAGAAGTGATTTAGAAATTGCCAACGCCATCATGTTCACATGGTCTGGACGCAATGATCACTATTCAGAAATTCGGGGATCCAATACTGCTGGATCGAAATCTTCTTGCAAGATAGAGATGTCTTACATCGGTGGCTAATGATTACCTCAGAACAAATTACTGGACTCATTCTGGCAGGTGGTCGCGCCCAACGTATGGGTGGTATCGATAAGAGTTTAATCCCCTTTCATGGCAAGCTTCTGGTTGAATTAGCCATCAGTCGACTCAAGCCTCAGGTCAGCACCATTTTAATTAATGCCAACCGCAGCATTACAAAGTATTCACGCTATGGCTATCCTGTGCTCATGGATGAAACACCAGACTTCTCAGGCCCATTAGCTGGATTCTCGGCCGGACTGAAGCATTGCAAAACACCCTATCTACTCACATCGCCTTGCGACTCCCCTTTACTTCCAACCGATCTTGCCAAAAGAATGGCAACTCAACTGGAAGACAATCATTTAGAGCTGGTTTTTGCCTCCACCAAAAGAGAATGATGGAAAAATTTGGTCGCAGCCCGTTTTCTGCTTAATGAAAAGTAGCTTGCAAGATTCTTTAAATGCCTTTTTAAGTAAAGTGGATTTGAAGATTGATCGTTGGTTTAAGGAATTGCGTTCTGGCACAGTGGTTTTTGAAAACCCGCAAGCATTTGCCAACGTCAATACACCAGAATAGTTGGCCAACTTGGAAAAAATTTCGTTATGACGGATCCAATCAAACGCTCTCCAAATAGCCCCATCCTCTTAACCGCTTCACTCCATGTTGATGAAGCGCGTAAGGCAATCTCAAGCCTTGTTAATGAATTACTCCAAGAATCTCGCAAGTTGAATAATGCGAGCGATATTGAGTCGGTGGTTTTGGATCAGGCGATCAACCGCATCTTGGCAGAAGACTTACTTTCCCCGATTGATGTACCCGCTGCCGATAACTCTGCTATGGATGGCTTCGTCTTTAATGGCGATTGCTTGGGAAGGAGTGAATCTCTAGTCACATTGAAGATCGTTGGTACAGCCTATGCTGGCAAACCTTATGAGGGGGCTATTAGTGCAGGTGAATGCCTCAAGATCATGACTGGTGCGCTCATGCCTCGTGACTGCGATACCGTTATCCCTCAAGAATTTACTGAATCTGCAACCGAGTCGGCTGTCAGTTTCAAGCAAAATTAAGTGAAGCGCGGAGAGAATCGTCGCTTGCGTGGCGAAGACTTAAAAAGCGGAAAAGCCGCCATTGCAGCCGGTCGTTTATTGCGGCCTTCCGATCTTGGTCTAGCTGCATCACTGGGTATTGCGAGCCTCAGAGTGCAGCGCAAACTCAAGATTGCCATTCTTTCCTCTGGAGATGAATTAAGCCCTCTTGGTCAGACCCTAGATGTCGGCAGTATTTATGACAGCAATCGCTATAGCCTGACCGGCCTACTCAATCGCCTTAATTTAGAAATCATTGACTGCGGCATTGTGCGCGATGATTCCGTCTCACTTAAAGCCGCCTCCAAAGCGGATGTTCTTATTTCATCTGGCGGGGTCTCAGTTGGTGAGGCGGACTTTACCAAGCAAATCATGCAAGAGTTGGGTGATGTAGGATTTTGGAAAATTGCTATGCGCCCAGGTCGCCCTATGGCCTTTGGAATGCTCAAGCCAGTTGAAGGGTCTAGCCGCAAAACCCTCTTCTTTGGCTTGCCTGGCAATCCCGTTGCAGTCATGGTGACCTTCTACCAATTTGTCCGCTCGGCTTTATTGCAACTAAATGGTGCAAGCCAGACTGAGCCACAAATGACTCAAGCGATTGCCGAAGCCCCAATTCGGAAAAAGCCTGGTCGAACAGAGTTTCAGCGCGCCATTGTTTGGGGCGTGGCCTAGACGGAAAGTCTACAGTCAAGTTGACTGGCAGCCAAGGCGCCGGAATTTTGCGCTCAATGAACGAGGCTAATTGTTTTGTCATTCTGTCTCACGACCAAGGAAATGTGGCCGCCGGCGACTGGGTAGATGTGGCGCTTTTCGATGGACTGCTTTAAGATTGCACCTCATGAAACTCACCAAAAAAGAAATTGCCTTCGTAGATCCAATGCATACGGCCAAAACTCTAGTTTTGGTTTATCTCTGCTTCTCTGTACCAATTGTGTTGCTGGCTTTGTTTGTAGCTTTTATTCGTGACGGCGCCATTCCTGGATTTACCGTTCTCTCCGCTTTAATCCTCAATACCTTACTTGGGTTTGCTTTGCTGTGGATTGCCTGCAAGGTCTACAATTGGGTAGCAGGTAAATTTGGTGGGATTGAACTTGCTCTTCGCGAGCTCCCAGAAGAAATCGAAACCGACTAATTATTCAGTCGACTTCGTTTCGTTTTTTAAACCTAACTTTTACCTTCTAGCACTTCAGGATTAATTAAACTTGGTGGCTTCTTATCATCAAGCGCTGCTCGTAAATTTTCTACCGCGAGATCTACCATCGCTCTACGCGTTTTTTCTGTAGCGCTCGCGATATGCGGAGCCAACACAATATTGCTGCACTTGAGTAACTCAGGATGTACTTGAGGTTCACCCTCAAACACATCCAAACCAGCTGCAAAGATCTTTCCACTTCGCAATGCTTGCGCCAAAGCTACATCATCCACAATACCGCCGCGGGCAATGTTAATCAGGGTTGCAGTCGGTTTCATCATCGCAATTTCTGCAGCGCCAATCGTGTGATGATTTTGTGTGGTGTAGGGCAGCACCAACACCACATGATCAGCAGTGCGAAGTAATTCCTCTTTTGAAACATAAGTGGCGCCACAAGCTTTTTCATCCGCATCTGAGAGATGGCTATGGTTGTGATAAAGCACCTTCATGCCAAAACCAAGTGCACGTTTAGCAATGCCTTGACCAATGCGACCCATGCCAATGATGCCAACGGTGCTGTGATGCAAATCCATGCCGAGCGGGTTGTTCACAATCGACCATTGATCCCACTTGCCCGCCCTAACCCAATGTTCCGACTCTGTAATACGTCTAGCGGTTGCCATTAACAAAGCGAAGCCAAAATCAGCTGTTGTATCCGTAAGAACATCAGGGGTATTAGTAGCCATGACACCAGCAGCAGTAATCGCTGAGACATCAAAATTGTTGTAACCAACGGAAATATTGGCAACCACTTTCAAATTCTTAGCCTGCGAAAGGGCTGTAGCATCAATCCGCTCACTTCCCGCCACTAGGGCGCCCTCCACCTCTGAAAGTGCTTTTTTAAGCTCATCTGGGGTCAAAATTTTGTCGGACTGGTTAGAGCGAACCTCATAGGATTCCTCTAATTTGGCCAGGGCCTCCGGAAATATCGCCCTTGCGACCAAAATCTTTGGCTTGGGATTATTGATGGAGGTGTTTGCTGGTGTGTTCATAGCGTGACTTTACCTCAAGTAAATTGAAGCTTTTGCCTGAAAAATAGGCTGATTCGGCTAAAATTAAGGTTTTATAACTCAGTAGCCCATTGATCCGGACTCCTCACTAGTACACCATCATGACTTACGTTGTTACCGAAGCCTGTATCCGTTGCAAATATACCGATTGCGTTGACGTCTGCCCAGTCGATTGTTTTCGCGAAGGTCCTAACTTTTTAGTAATCGATCCCGATGAGTGCATCGATTGCGCAGTATGCGTTCCTGAGTGCCCGGTCAATGCGATTTATGCTGAAGATGATGTGCCGGGAGACCAACAAGCGTTCATTAAATTAAATGCTGAGTTGTCACCATCATGGACATCCATCACCAAATCCAAAGCCGCATTGCCAGAAGCTGAAGAGTGGAAAGATGTTAAAAATAAACTCGACCAACTGGTAAAGTAAATTGCACTCTCCCATTGAAACCGATGCAGTCATTATTGGCGCCGGTCCAGTGGGACTCTTCCAAGTCTTCGAGCTTGGTCTCCTAGAAATTAAAGTGCATGTCATTGACTCCCTGCCTGAAGTAGGCGGTCAATGCATTGAGCTCTATCCAGACAAACCGATCTACGACATTCCAGCAATTCCAGTTTGCACTGGTCGAGAACTCGTTAGCAATCTGCTCAAACAAATTGAGTCATTCAAGCCACAGTTTCACTTAAATCAAGAGATCTCCACCCTTGAGAAGCAGGCTGATGGCCGCTTTCTGATTAAGACCTCTCAAGATCGAGAGTTTTTAACAAAAACGGTTTTTATCGCTGCTGGTGTTGGCGCATTTCAACCGCGCACTCTCAATCTGGATGGCATTGAGGCATTTGTAGATACACAAGTCTTCTATCGCGTCAGATATCCTGAGCAATTAAATGGCAAGCGTATCGTGATTTGCGGTGGCGGAGATTCCGCACTGGACTGGGCACTGCATTTTATCGATCAAAGGGAAAATGTGACACTCATTCATCGCAGGGATGAATTTAAAGCAGCACCTCAATCGATAGCTAAGATGCGCGCGCTTTGCGCAGCCGGCAAGATGCAACTCATCATTGGCCAAATTACCGGTCTTGAAACTTCCAATCATCAACTCACTGAAATTGCAGTTATCAATATTGATGGTGAAGTTCAAAATATTGCCTTAGACGCTCTCTTATTGTTTTATGGTCTCTCCCCTAAACTAGGCCCAATTGCCGACTGGGGTCTCGATATTGATCGCAAACAAATTGTTGTGGATACGGCCCGCTTTCAGACTAGTACGCCGGGCATTTTTGCAGTTGGGGATATCAATATCTACCCTGGCAAGAAAAAGCTCATTCTGTCAGGCTTTCATGAGGCAGCCTTGGCGGCTTTTGCTGCTGTAGCCTATTTGGCCCCTGAAAAGCAGATTCAACTCCAGTACACCACTACCTCCTCTAAGTTGCATAAGGCGCTTGGGGTAAGCCCGCCAACATTCGAGTAAGCTCTTAATATCACCGAATCATTTAGCTGAATACATCTATGCGTCAATATCACAATCTCATGAAGGAAGTCCTCCAAAAGGGCGTCCAAAAATCCGATAGAACCGGGACTGGAACGATCTCTATCTTCGGCCATCAGATGCGCTTTAATCTGGCCGAAGGCTTTCCAATGGTCACCACAAAAAAGCTGCATCTGAAATCCATCATCCTGGAATTACTTTGGTTTCTCAAGGGTAGTACCGACAATAACTGGCTTAAGGAGCGCGGTGTTTCTATTTGGAATGAATGGGCAGCCCCAGATGGTGACCTAGGTCCGATTTACAGCTACCAGTGGCGCTCATGGCCCGCACCTAATGGTGAGCATATTGATCAAATCGCTGAAGTTGTAGAGACCCTTAAAAAGAATCCTGACTCGCGTCGCATTATTGTTTCTGCGTGGAACGTAGCCGATATTCCACGCATGGCTTTAGCACCTTGCCACGCTTTCTTTCAGTTTTATGTTGCCGATGGCAAATTATCTTGCCAACTCTATCAACGCAGTGCGGATATTTTCTTAGGCGTACCTTTTAATATTGCCAGCTACGCTCTACTGACCCACATGATGGCTCAGCAGTGCAATTTAGAAGTGGGTGACTTTGTCTGGACTGGTGGCGACTGCCATCTTTACAGCAATCACTTAGAGCAAGTCGATCTGCAACTCTCAAGAGATTTCTTCCCGTTGCCGAAACTCAATATTCTGCGTAAGCCAGATTCCATCTTTGATTATGAATTCGAAGATTTTGAAATCGCTGGTTACGAATCCCATCCCGCCATTAAAGCTCCTGTAGCTGTTTAAGAAATTAGATCCACCATGAATGCAGCTAAGCACCCAGCTATCTCAATGATTGTTGCCCGTTCACGCAATCACGTGATTGGTCGCGACAATCAAATGCCTTGGAAGATTTCCGCTGATTTGCAGTTCTTTAAGAAGGTAACAATGGGTCACCCCGTCATCATGGGGCGCAAGACCTGGGAATCGATTGGTCGCCCTCTTCCTGGGCGCCGCAATATTGTGGTGAGCCGCAATGCTGATCTCAAGTTGACTGGTGCTGAGGTAGTTCATTCCCTCGATGCAGCTCTCGCCACCTTGAATGAATTCCCACGCGTCTTTGTGATTGGTGGCGAGCAGCTCTTTACTCAAGCATTCCCGAAGGCGGATCGCCTTTACATCACCGAAATTGACATCGACGTAGATGACGGTGACACCTTCTTTGAAGTGCCCAATCAATCAGAATGGGAGGAAGTGGAGCGCACCCCAGCCTCTGAAGGTGCGATTACATTTAATTTCATTACGCTAGAGCGTAAGTAATCTGACGTAGAATAGGTAAAAAGATAAAGGGCTCATCGGAGCCCTTTTCTAATTCACTGCTAGCAACTCAAGGATTAGAGTTTCTTCGCAAAACTGTATTGTGAAAATGCCTGTTCTGCCACGTTAAACCATTGCGCTTCCATATTTCTGAAGGCTCGATAGTCTTCAAAGATCTTCTTGAACTGAGGATTCTTAGCGGACTCTTCAGCATAGGTTTCCTGGCTAGCCTTAAAGCAGGCATCCATTACTGAAGTATTGAACTTACGCAATACTGCACCACCCTGAACAAGGCGTTGTAATGCCGGTGGATTTAAAGCATCGTACTTAGCGCACATATCGGTATGCGCCTCAAAACAAGCTGCTTCCCATGCTGCCTGGTATGACGGCGGCAATGAATCCCACTGCTTCTTATTGACTAAGAATGAGAGGCCAGCCGCACCCTCCCAGAATGCAGGGTAGTAATAGTTCTTGGCAACTTTAGCTAAGCCTAATTTCTCATCATCGTATGGACCCACAAATTCAGCGGCATCAATCGTGCCTTTTTCTAGGGCTGAATAAATTTCACCAGCAGGTAACTGTTGTGGCACTACACCTAGCTTCGCAAGCACCTGTCCAGCAAAGCCAGCGATACGGAATTTAAGCCCCTTGATATCCTCAGGAGACTTAATCTCTTTGCGGAACCAACCGCCCATCTGGGTACCAGTTTGACCGCCTAAGAAGTTCACGATGTTGTAGCTAGCATAGAGCTCCCGTATCAACTTCATACCATTTCCATGCAACATCCAAGCAGATTGCTGGCGCGCTGTCATACCAAACGGTGCGGCAGTATCAAAAATAAATGCGCTGTTCTTACCTAAGTAGTAATAGCTAGCAGTATGGCCACACTCCACCGTACCATTTTGTACAGCATCCAACACTTGCAATGCCGGCACTACTTCACCGGCGGCAAACACTTTGACGTTGAACTTACCGTCAGTAGCTTTACGCAATGCGTTGGCAAATACTTCAGGTGTTCCAAATAAGGTATCTAAAGATTTAGGGAAGCTCGAGACCAAACGCCAATTCAGAGTTGGCAAGCTCTGGGCAATAGATGGTGCAGCTAATGCCGCTGCGCCTGTGCCGATGGCAACTTTCTTCAAAAAGGAACGTCTTTGCATCTTCTTCTCCTCCAAAATAATTTATTTCTTTTTTATTTATGTTTTTATATTTTTTGCTATTGCTGTTTTATTTACCACCAACCGTCATTGATCCAATCAGAATGGAACCTGTTTCTTTAGTTCCGCGAATTAATGAATCGCTACCAATCATCTGAATATCCATCAGCATATCGCGCAAGTTGCTCGCAATCGTAATTCCCTCGACTGGGTACTGGATCTCGCCATTCTCTACCCAGTAGCCAAAAGCACCACGAGAGTAATCGCCGGTAACGTAGTTCACGCCCTGCCCCATGAGTTCGGTAACCAGCAAACCTGTGCCCATCTCCTTAAGAAGTGCAGGCAATCCACCCTTAGGCGTCTTGCGACTTTGCAGTGTCAGGTGATGTGAGCCACCAGCATTACCGGTGGTCTTCATGCCGAGCTTTCTGGCCGAGTATGTGGACAAGAAATAGCCTTGCAATAGACCCTTATCGACCACCGTCCTTGCGCTTGTCTTCACGCCCTCTTCATCAAAGGGTGCGCTACCCGTCATTGACTTCAGGTGAGGATTTTCAAAAAGACTGACGTGCTTTGGTAGCACTTGCTTGCCCAAGCTATCCAATAAGAAACTGGAGCGACGGTACAGAGCCACACCAGAAACAGCCTGCACCAATCCACCAAGTAGGTCAGCCGCTAAAGGTGCTTCGAAGATCACTGGGCAGCGTCGTGTAGTTAATGATCTTGCCTTGAGACGTGAGAGAGCGCGCTCAGCAGCGTATTTACCAATTGCTACTGGATCAGCCAATGCCTCAGGGATGCGTGAACTGGAATACCAGTCATCTCTTTGCATTAGTGATTTCTTGCCACCCTCATTTGCAATCGGCGCGCAAGAAATATAGTGTCGCGAGAAAGGATAGCCTCCCATAAATCCGTGACTCGTTCCCATCATGAAATGCGCATGATGCGCGGATACCGAAGCACCATCGCTATTTTTAATTTGCTTACTCACTGCAAAGGCAGCACCTTCAGCAGTACGTGCAATATTAATCGCTGTTGCCGAATCCAAATCCCACGGATGAAATAAATCCAAGTCACGTGGATGTTTCTCAAGAAGTTCTTTTTCAGCGGGGCCGGCACATACATCCTCAGCTGTATGCTGGGCAATATGGTATGCAGCCTCTATCGTTGTCTTTAAAGAATCTTTAGAGAAATCACTCGTGCTAGCATTGCCGCGACGATGGCCTAAAAAGACGGTAACGCCAACTTGTTTATCCAAGCTTTGCTCAATGGTCTCAACCTCGCCCTTGCGAACGGTGACTGAAAGACCCTGACCCTCAGAAACCTCCGCCACAGCATCCGAGGCACCCCGCCTTTTGGCCTCTGTGAGCATGAAATCAATGATTTCTTGAAACTGATTTGATGAGTATGTAAACATGCCCTAATAATAGCTAGAATAGAAACATGAAGCATACCGAAGCCTGGAAAAGATCCTCTCCAAACGAAATCAAAATTGGTCTGATCTCGATCTCCGATAGAGCGAGTAAGGGTGTTTATACCGATGAGGGTATCCCTGCCCTGCAATTGTGGCTACAGAACGCTATTAGCACCCCCTGCGTCTTTCATGAGCGACTTATTGCAGATGAGAGGGAGATCATCACCGAAACGATCGTAGAGCTGACCGACGATCTCGGTTGCGATTTAGTCCTCACTACAGGCGGTACAGGGCCCTCTCGCAGAAATGTGACCCCTGAAAGGCCACAATGGACGCCGGAACCCGAGAAATGCCCGGATTTGGCGAGCAAATGCGCCAAATTAGCCTGCGCTTTGTACCCACGGCGATTTTGTCCCGTCAAACAGCTGTTTTACGAGAAATCGATGGTCACACCGCCCTAGTTATCAACTTGCCATGTCAACCCAAATCCATCAAAGAAACACTCGAAGGATTAAAGGATGCCGAGGGCAAATCCATAGTTCCAGGCATCTTTGCGGCCGTCCCCTATTGTATTGATTTAATCGGTGGCCCCTATATCGAGACGGATGAATCTATCGTCAAGGCCTTTAGACCCAAGAGCGCTATTAAGAAATAATGGTGAGCGGTCATTTTGGAAAGCAAAAAGGGTCTATTAATAGACCCTTTTTTTATTGCTCATTGCGCGCCTTTGAATGATAGCCTACTCCGGCAAAGGCACGATAAACTTTTCTCGGTAGTATTTGAGCTCCTCAATAGATTCCTCAATATCTGCCAAGGCGGTATGAGCCTGCTTTTTGGCAAACCCCTTTACCAACTCAGGATGCCAGCGTTTGCAGAGCTCCTTGAGAGTGGAAACGTCGATATTCCGATAATGAAAAAATGCCTCAAGCTTAGGCATGTATTTCGCCATGAAGCGACGATCTTGACCAATCGTATTGCCACACATTGGCGCAATTCCGGGTTTGATGTACTTCTTGAGGAAGACAATGCATTCAGTTTCAGCAGTAGCTTCGTCAGTTGTCGATGTCTTGACCTTGTCAATTAGACCGGAGCGTCCATGGGTACCCTTATTCCAGGCATCCATCGCATCTAATAAAGCATCATCCTGATGAATCACCCAAACAGGGGCGGTAGCAATGGTATTGAGATGTGCATCAGTCACGATCACGGCAATTTCCAAAATGCGCTCTTTTTCGGGGTCTAGACCAGACATCTCCATGTCCACCCAAATCAGGTGTTCATTGGCTGGCGCCACCTTTGGTGCAGGGGTACTTGTTTTTTCACTCATATCTATAATCATCTCATGACATTCACAATTGTTTTTCTAATCGCCTTCATCGCCAGCTTTGGTCTACGCCACTGGTTATCCCAACGCCAAATTCGTCACGTTGCGATTAACCGTGATGTGGTGCCTGCTGAGTTCGCTTCCCAGATCTCTTTAGCCGAACACCAAAAGGCAGCTGACTATACGATTGCCAAACTACGCTTAGGTATTTTAGAGAACGGTGTCAGCGCCATCATTTTGATCGGCTTCACACTCTTGGGTGGCTTACAGATTCTGAATATTGCACTTCTGCAATTACTAGGTGAAAGCATTGCCCAGCAAATTGCCTTGCTTGTTTCGATCGTCATTATCTCTGGAATTATTGACCTACCCTTCTCCTGGTACAAACAGTTTTACCTAGAAGAGCGCTTTGGTTTCAATCGCATGAATGCCAAACTCTTTTTTAGTGACATGTTCAAGGGCTTGGGTGTTGGTGGCGCAATTGGCGTACCACTCCTCTGTGTCATTCTCAGCCTCATGGCTCAAACAGGCGACTTCTGGTGGCTTTGGGCATGGGGTGTTCTTACCGTTTTTAGCCTGTTAATGCAGTGGATATTTCCGACCTTTATCGCACCCATCTTTAATAAGTTTCAAGCACTAGAAGACGGTGCTCTCAAAACGCAAATTGAAGCCTTACTAACGCGTTGTGATTTTGCAAGCCAAAGCCTATTTGTGATGGATGGCAGCAAACGTAGCGCCCACGGAAATGCATTTTTTGCCGGCATGGGTAAAGCCAAACGTATTGTCTTTTTTGACACCTTGATCGAGAAACTCAATCCCGGTGAAGTAGAGGCAGTACTGGCTCATGAATTGGGTCACTACAAGTGCAACCATATTCGCAAGCGCTTGTTAGTTTCCCTTGCCCTGAGCTTTGCGACATTCGCACTCCTAGGCTGGATCAGCACCCAGCCTTGGTTCTATAGTGATCTTGGTGTGATGCCCAACCCTAATGGCTATAACGGTGGTTTAGCTTTAGCGCTCTTCATGCTGGTATCGCCTGTATTCAGCTTCTTCTTAACGCCACTATCCAGTCTAGCCTCACGCAAACATGAATATGAAGCAGATGGTTTTGCTGCAGATAAATCCTCTGCAAGTGACTTGATCTCTGCCTTAGTCAAGCTCTATCAAGACAACGCATCGACCTTAACGCCAGATCCGATCTATACCGCTTTTTATAG
This sequence comes from Polynucleobacter necessarius, assembly GCA_900095165.1. Taxonomy (GTDB): domain Bacteria; phylum Pseudomonadota; class Gammaproteobacteria; order Burkholderiales; family Burkholderiaceae; genus Polynucleobacter; species Polynucleobacter necessarius_J. The sequence goes on from LT606947.1 coordinate 1,008,468, forward strand.
CTCGCATCCTCCTGCTCCGTTACGCATTGCCAATCTCAAACGATTTAACTGAGTCATCTGGAATATATTTAGTTAATGAAACAATTTCATGCGCTACTCACAGCCTCCTACGGAAGGCATTATTTAGCGCAGCGCTTAATCAAAGATGAGTGTGGAAATGAATCTCCTGTCGGTGAATTAATCCAGGTAACTACGCCAGCCAAGCAACACATTGGTGCAGTAGGTGATCGCATGCTGGTAGAGATGACCTCAGCGGATCAAGCGCGGATTGTTCACATCGAACCACGAGAAAATTTACTCTACCGATCTGATGCATTTAAAAGCAAATTGATTGCCTCAAATGTCGATCAAATATTAGTCGTGCTGGCTACGCAACCCGCTTTCTCCCCCGATCTTTTAGGGAGAGCTGTTGTTGCCGCGGAAACCAATCAAATTGGCCTGCACATCCTATTGAACAAATGTGATCTCAAAGATAACCTAGAGCACGCTCGCAAGATCATTGCACCCTATGCGCGCATGGGCTATCCCGTAACAGAGGTGTCCGCCAAGTTTGATGAAGCCTCAATCGAAGCATTGCGCCCAGCTATTTGCGGCAAAGTGTCTGTGTTTGTAGGTCAATCCGGCATTGGCAAATCGAGCCTACTCAATGCCTGGATTCCAAATGCAGCAGCGATTACCCAAGAGTACTCAGTTCGCTTAGATACCGGCAAACACACCACAACCGCTTGCCGCTACTTTGAGTTACCCGAAGCTTGGGGACGTGATGCTAACGGCAAATTGGGTGCTTTAATCGATTCTCCAGGCTTTCAGGAGTTTGGTTTAGCTCACATGTCCGTTAGCGAACTAGAGCATGCGTTTAGAGAGTTTCATGATCTGCTGGGCAAGTGCCGCTTTCATAACTGCGCTCACCAATCTGAGCCAGATTGTGCGATACGGGAAGCTGTAAACAGAAATGAAATAGCGCCAGAAAGACTAGCGCTATTTAGACAATTACGTTCCGACTCAAAAACAGCCGATACACAGATTCAGGGAATTAGCCAAGCCAAAGAGCGATGGTCAGCATTAGCAATAAAGCCATCCAAGCGATAACTAAACGCCATACCAATCCAACTGCAGAGCGCATCGTGCGTTCATTCGGCTCAAGGCCGACTTCGTAAACAACGGGCTCACCAGCTTCAGCCATACGCAAAGCTTCATCGCTATCAGGCTCGCTCATAGGCTCACCCAAACGAACACCTAAGGCACCACTTCCAGATGCCAAGATCACTGCTGATAAAGAGTCAGACCATTTACCAGTTAAGTGACGCCATGCATAGACCGCACCTTCAAAGTTGCCCACAATCGCAAAGCCCATTGCTGTAATGCGTGCAGGCACCCAATCTAGGACATAGAAGAAATGACGCGCTGCTTCACTTAAATTGAAATCACCTTTTTCTGACCAGCGCTGAGCAGCTGTATCAGCCAGGCGGTACAAGATCACGCCCGCTGGGCCCATTGGCATTAAGAACCAGAACAGCACACCAAACACATGGTGATGCGAACCAATAATGGCGCGCTCCAATGCAATGGAAATCACTTCAGTCTCCGAGAGATTAGAAGCATCTAATTCAGGGCCATACCATTCAGCAAGCGCCAAACGGGCTGCCGGCAAATCATGGTTTGCAATCGCCTCATGCACTAGTGCGAAAGAGTGACTAAATTGGCGAAAGCCAAAGAATAAATAAGCAATTAATACGTTCCAGATGAAACCTAAAATTGGGAAGGTCACCATGAACACAATGTAGAGCACAAATACTAAAAACGTTGGCATAATGAAAGCTACCAAGCACGCCATACGAGCGCCCACTGGGCTCGCACCTTCTTCGGTCTTGCCACCGAATTCACCGACGATCCAATCTAACCAGCGGGAGCTTGTGCGCGCGATCCAATGAGTCGAAGTCACTGGGCGATATTGCTCAGCAATGAGGGCGAAGAGAATAGAAAAGAAAGTCATACTTTTAATAAATGATAAAGGTTACGCAACATGCCCGCTGTAGCACCACAGATAAAACGATTTTCATAGGGCATTGAATAAAACCGACGACTACCCTGTTCACCCTCCCAGACTCGCACTTGATGATTTGCAGGGTTCATTAAAAAATGTAAAGGCACTTCAAAAACATCTGCTACTTCAAAAGCATCTAAGGCATATTCTGCCTGAGGTTTTACCAATCCCACAACTGGCGTCACACTATAGCCTGAAACCGTTAAATACTGCGGCAAATGGCCAATGATCTCCACTCCCCGCCGATCTAAACCGATTTCCTCTTCGCTTTCTCGTAAAGCGGTGTCATTGGGGCTGGAATCACCCGGATCCATCCGCCCGCCCGGAAAGCTAATTTGATCAGCATGATCATGCAAATGATCGGTTCTTTGGGTTAGTAATACCGAGAGCCCATCACTCTTAATTAGCAAGGCGATCAACACTGCCGCCTGGGTTATTTTTCCAGCGGCTTGGCGATTTTGAATAATCCCTGCCGCAATGACTTGTCGATTCTCATCCGTGATCTCTGGCTGCCAAGCAGGTGGATTTAGAAAACGACTTTTCAGATTCGCTGGATGCAAATGATGGACAGCTACTATGGGTTGATCTGCACATATCTCATGAATCGGAATCGCCTGCGCATCAAAACCAAATGGGACGGCTGCACTCAATCTTTGCTCTTGGGATTTTTGATTCTGAGTCATGAGCTTATTTTAGGGCAATAAAAAAGGCGACCTAGGCCGCCTTCTTTTTAGATTAAAGCAAACCTTATTCTGCTACTGTCTCAGCAACTGCTTTAACTTTGCGTGCAGGAAGTTTTTCTTTAATACGTGCAGACTTACCTGAACGATCACGCAAGTAGTACAACTTAGCACGACGTACATCACCGCGACGCTTCACTTCAATGCTAGCGATCAATGGTGAGTAAGTTTGGAATGTACGCTCTACACCTTCGCCAGATGAAATCTTGCGAACGATAAAGCTAGAATTCAGTCCGCGATTGCGCTTAGCAATCACAACGCCTTCAAAGGCCTGGGTACGCTTACGTGTACCCTCCACTACGTTTACGCCAACAACTACTATGTCGCCAGGAGCGAAAGCAGGTAGTACCTTGTTAGCACTTAAGCGAGCAATTTCTTCTTGCTCAATTTTTTCGATCAAATTCATTATTAATCCTTAAACATCTTATCAACGTTTAATCCCGAGATTTTCATCAACGGACCAGACAGAGGATGCAGTTAAAACCATTTCACTAAATCAAAACACAAACACTTTATTCAAAACCATAATTACTTACAGCGTTCGAAGAAACTGCTCATCTTCCTTACTTAGCAACCCATTAGCCCTTGCTGATTTAATTAAATCAGGCCTAAGCCTTAGCGTCAGCCCTAAAGACTTCTGCCGACGCCAATCTGCTATTTTAGCGTGATGTCCGCACAAAAGCACGTCTGGGACAGATAAATTTTCATATATTTCAGGGCGGGTGTAGTGTGGGTAGTCCAAAAGACCATTCATAAAGCTATCTTGGACGGCAGATTCTCCATCGCCTAAGGCACCCGGAATGAGGCGAATAACCGCATCCATCATGGTCATAGCAGGTAATTCCCCGCCAGAAACCACAAAATCACCCATTGAAAGCTGCAAATCGACGTTTCGATCGATAAAACGCTGGTCAACAGCCTCATATCGACCACAAATAAAGGTTAAATTGCTGTAATTTAAGATATCTGTCGCTATCTTCTGAGAAAAGACCTCTCCTTGAGGTGCCAGAAGGCAAATTGGCCCAGAAACGACATTTTGAGCCTGATGGGCCGCTTTAACAGCAGATATCGCATCTTCCAAAGGTTTTGCCATCATGACCATACCGGGACCGCCACCATAGGCGCGATCATCTACAGTTTTACGAGAATCAGAACAGTAGTCACGGGGATTCCAGGTGTTGACACTAGCAAGACCCTGCTCACAAACGCGTCCAGTAATACCCCACTGCGTTAAAGCAGAGAACATTTCAGGAAATAAGGTGACTACATCAAAGCGCATATTGGAAATAGAAGATCAATTACTGTTTTGCATTTGGTGTCAACTACCAGTCAGCTTGCCAATCTAAAGTAATGAGCCTGTTCGGCAAGTCAACGTTTTGCACCGCCTCTTTCACGAAAGGCACCAACTGTTTTACTGTTTTGGTTTCTGGATCGCCAAGGGCAATGATTCCATGGGCGCCGTTATCGTTGACGTCAATCACCTCACCCAGACTCTCGCCTTGGAGATTGATTGCCTTGCAACCAATGAGATCAACCCAGTAATAACTATCGCTCTCCGCCTTTGGAAATACATCGCGTGCAACTAAGATGCGCGCACCTTTTAAAGCTTCGGCCTGGTCACGATCACCGACACCATTCAAGGCAATCACTACAGTACCACTATGCATCTTGGCTTGCCTCACCTTGTATAGCTTTAATGAAGCTTGCCCATGAGACGCAGCAACACCAGCGCTCCGACGAGGAATGAGAGATAACCAAAGTTCTTTGCTAGATAAGAGTGCTACAGGGTCGGAAGAATGAGGGCGAACCTTAATCTGACCTTGTAAGCCTTGAGCATCTTGAACTGCACCGAGCTCAATCAAATCATCTAGGGAAGGTGTATTCATATTGAAGCCACCTCAACTCCCCAAATAACACTACAAGTAAATTCTGCTACCAAAGACTTCATCACTAAGAAAAAGTCTTTGGATTTGAAGTTTTTAGACCGCAGGATTATTTTTGATCAAACGAACCACTGTTGGAGAGATCTGCGCACCAACACCAGTCCAATAGGTCAAACGATCTTGAGCAATACGTATTGCTTGCTCTGTCGCTGCTGCCTGTGGATTGAAGTAACCAATACGCTCGATAAAGTTCGAGTCGCGACGATTGCGCTTGTCTGTAGCCACGATGCTATAAAAAGGGCGCTTCTTTGAACCGCCGCGTGCCAGTCGAATGACGACCATACTTATTCCTTAAAATCTAAAATGAAAACAGGTTGATTACAATCCAATGAAATTACTATAAAATCTTGGGCTCCAACTAACTGAGCAAATTAACAAAACAAATGCACGGTATAGCGGAAAACCTCATATTCTAGACGAAAACCCCTACTTGATCCACCTATTTAAGCGGGCAGCCTTTTGGCTTCAACAGTAGAATAGAACCCAGTAATTCATAAAATAATTATTAAAAACAATAACTTACAAAAATATCGCCATGAAAACTACCATTTCTAGACCCTCCAGAGGCCCTGTAAAGTGCTTTTTTCCCCTTCTTTCTTGCCTTGGCTTAGGTTTTTTGACCGCCTGCGCCAATGTCATTCCGCCCTGCAACGCCAAAACCAGCCCTCCTAGTAGCGAGTTCCGAAATACCAAATGGGAGCTAGCACGCTGGAATCTCGCACCAAATGCCAGAGGTGAGATTCGCGCCCGACAAACCCCTCAAGGAGACAATAGCAATCCAATCCAAATCATCTTTGATGCCAATGGTGAGCGTGTGAGTGGATCTACAGGCTGCAATCGCTTTACAGCAGGCATTACCGAAGATGGCAGAGGCTTTACTCTTGATCAAATCGCCACTACAAAGATGGCCTGCACATCACAACGCATGGAGCTAGAGAATGACTTTCTCTATGAATTAAATGATTACCGCTCGATTGTGCGCAACGGCGATCAACTCTTGATGATTGGCGCGGATCGTGAAGTTTTAAACTTCATACAAAAAAATAATTCTGCGAAATAAAAGATCTCACTATTGCAATACAAGTTCATCACAGAAAGTCTGCATGAAAAAATACAAACTCCTATTTTGCTCACTTGGATTATTTTTCCCTGGGACTGGCTTGAACTGTTTTTATTTACTAGGATTTAAATCCTTTTGGGGATGGGCTCAACTATTTTCATTTGTTGGGGGAATTGCTGGTTGGCTGATTCTCAGGGATACGCACTTCCATTCTGCTTCGGGCTGGATAGTCGCCACCTTCGGATTTATCACTCTCGAAGCAAGCTGGCTCACCACCATCACTTTTGGTTTACGCGCTGATGAAAAGTGGGATGCGCAATTTAACCCGAACCTAGAACCCAGCAGAGCAACTCAATCCGGGTGGCCAGTGGTACTGACCGTCATTTTTTCTTTGGTATTTGGCGCCGGTGTAATGATGACCTTCTTAGCAATTGCATTTGAACAATTTTTCATCTCGCAATTACAGGAAGCAAAAAAGCTATCCCAGTAATGCGGATAGCTTTTTGATCGGCAGAGATAGTTAGTTAAATATTAGAACTGCTCCGCTGTCAGGATATTAGTAGATTGCCCACTCTCCAAGATCGAAGTTGCAAGGGCTTGAGATTGTGGCAATAGATTTTCCGCAAAGAATCGTGCGGTAGCAATCTTGGCATCATAGAAATTCGGATCGCCTGCACGCAACTCTTGCGCAGCCAGTAATGCACGTGCCATTTGCCATGCACCCAATACCAAGCCACACAAACGCAAATATGCAACGCTGCCCGCATATACTGCTTTGATGTCGGTCTTGGCATTTGCCACAATGTAAGCAACCGAAGCTTCAAATGCTTCACGCGCTGCAGTTAATTGCTTCAAAACCGCTTTTGTATCTGCGGTACCACTACTTGCGAGATCTTTTTCAGTTTGCTGAATTTTTCCTGAGAACAGCTTTGCAGTTGCGCCACCATCACGCACTGTTTTTCTACCAATCAGATCATTCGCCTGAATGGCTGTAGTGCCCTCATAGATTGTGAGGATGCGGGCATCACGATAGTGTTGTGCCGCGCCAGCCTCCTCAATGAAACCCATCCCGCCATGAACCTGCACACCTAAACTAGCGACCTCAATCGACATCTCCGTCGAGAAGCCCTTCACAATCGGCACCAGAAATTCATATACCGTTTGGCTCTGCTTACGAGCTGCTTCATCAGGGGATGCATGTTGCGCATCATAAGCAGCTGCAGCGTAATACGCCAGAGCTCTAGATGCCTCAATATAGCCACGCATCGTCATCAGCATCCGCTTCACATCAGGCTGATGGATAATTACTACGGGACCTGAAGAGCCGGTTAGATCGCGACTCTGCACTCGGTCCTTTGCATATTGCACCGTTTTTTGATAAGAGCGTTCTGCAACTGCAATGCCCTGCATACCTACAGCAAAACGAGCCGCGTTCATCATGACAAACATGTACTCTAGACCACGATTTTCTTCGCCCACCAAGTAGCCAGTTGCGCCACCATGATTACCAAACTGCAAGACTGCTGTTGGGCTAGCCTTGATGCCAAGTTTGTGCTCAATCGAGACACAATGCACATCATTGCGCTCACCCAGCGAACCATCTGCATTTACTAAGAACTTCGGCACTACAAATAAAGAAATACCTTTCACACCTTCCGGCGCATCTGGCGTTCTTGCCAATACGAGATGGACAATATTGCTTGCCATGTCGTGCTCACCATAGGTGATGAAGATCTTGGTACCAAAAATTTTGTATGCGCCATCAACCTCAGGAACGGCACGAGAACGCACCATCGATAAATCGGAGCCCGCTTGAGGCTCAGTGAGGCACATGGATCCAGTCCACTCCCCAGAGATCATCTTCGGCACATAGCGCTCTTGCAACTCAGGGCTAGCTGCGGTTAACAATGCTTCAATCGCACCATCAGTCAGCATCGGACATAAGGCGAACGATAAGCTAGCTGAATGCACCATCTCAAAACACGCCGTTGCAATGAGCTTATGTAAGCCCTGACCGCCAAACTCTGCAGGGTACACAACACCTTGTCAACCCGCTGCAGCAAATTGCTCAAAAGCCTCTTTAAAACCTGGAGCAGTTGTCACAACACCGTCTTTTAATGAGTTAGGGTTTTGATCACCAGGCCAATTGAGGGACGCTACAACATCTTGATTAAACTTGGCAGACTCTTCCAAAATCGCTGGCGCCAAATCGACATCAGCACCGGCCTCAGCATAGGCGGGGTATGAAACAACTTCAGATAGCCCCGCTAGTTCGTTCATCACAAATAGCATATCTTTGGCTGGGGCTACATACGGCATAAGTATTCCTATAGATCCGAGGTGAAAGTAGTTAAAGAGATAACTGGATTGCCTTAACCGAGTAAATTGGTTAATTCAGGTACGGCAGTATTTAAGTCAGCAACGAGACCGTAATCAGCAACGCTAAAGATTGGCGCTTCGGGATCTTTGTTAATTGCTACGATTACTTTAGAATCTTTCATGCCGGCTAAATGCTGAATCGCACCAGAGATACCAACTGCGATATACAACTGTGGAGCAACAATCTTGCCAGTCTGGCCTACCTGATAGTCATTTGGAACATAACCAGCATCCACTGCGGCGCGTGATGCACCAAGTGCGGCACCAAGCTTGTCAGCCAAAGGTACAACAATCTCTTGATACTTCTCACCAGAACCCAAACCACGACCACCAGAAACAATAATCTTGGCAGCGGTGAGTTCGGGACGATCTGATTTAGTGAGCTCACGACCCACGAAAGATGATTTACCGGTAACTTCATTAGCGACAGCTTTTTCTACAGCGGCAGAGCCACCTGTTGCAGCTACTGGATCGAATCCAGTAGTACGCACCGTAATGACCTTAACTGGATCGCCAGATTGCACAGTGGCAATCGCATTACCTGCATAAATCGGACGCTCAAATGTATCTGGTGAGACAACCTTGGTGATGTCGGATAACTGCGCTACATCTAACTTTGCAGCAACGCGTGGCAATACATTCTTACCATTGGCAGTTGCTGGTGCCAGGATATGGCTATAGCCATTAGTAATAGAGAGAATCTGCGCGGCTAAAGGTTCGGCCAGTTGATCCGCTAAAGATGGAGCATCTACTTGAATCACTTTACGTACCCCAGCGATTTGAGCCGCAGCAGAGGCGGCGGCATCAGCACCACTACCAGCTACCAATACATCCACCTCAGGGGAGCACTGCAAAGCGGCTGCTACCGCATTGAACGTAGCGGCCTTTAAAGATTGATTGTCGTGTTCAGCAATAACGAGTGCGGCCATTTAAATCACCTGCGCTTCATTTTTAAGTTTATCCACCAAAGCCGCTACATCAGCCACCATCACACCAGCAGAGCGCTTAGGCGGCTCTTCTACTTTGAGGATTTTAAGACGTGGGGCAATATCAACACCCAGTTCTTCAGGTTTCACAATTTCCAAAGTCTTTTTCTTGGCTTTCATGATGTTTGGCAAAGTCACATAACGCGGCTCATTCAAACGCAAGTCGGTAGTAATCACCGCAGGCAAAGTAATCGCAATGGTTTCTAAACCACCATCAACTTCACGAGTCACGCTCGCTTTACCGTCTGCAACTAGCACTTTTGAAGCAAAGGTGGCCTGTGGAATATCCAAGAGACTTGCTAACATCTGACCAGTTTGATTGCTATCGCCATCAATCGCTTGCTTACCCAAGATGATGATCTGCGCCTGTTCTTTTTCAGTGAGCACTTTAAGAATTTTCGCAACTGCTAAAGGCTGTAATTCAGCATCAGTTTCTACCAAGATAGCGCGATCAGCACCAATCGCCAAAGCAGTGCGCAGTGTTTCTTGACATTGCGTTGGGCCAGCAAAAACTACCACCACCTCAGTGGCAACTCCAGCCTCTTTTAATCGCACCGCTTCTTCTACTGCAATCTCATCAAATGGGTTCATGCTCATTTTGACATTTGCTAGATCAACACCAGAATTATCTGATTTCACCCGAATTTTGACGTTGTAATCAACGACACGCTTTACTGCTACTAAAATTTTCATGCTGAATTCTCTATTTTTGAGTAACTTTTCTATTTTATCCGTCTAGCACCAAGTAAGGTTAGACGTCGATTGCTGAAGCGGATCCCGCCTGCTTGCGCAATTCAAACTTCTGAATCTTGCCAGTAGAGGTCTTTGGTAGCTCGCAGAACACAATCGCTCTTGGAACCTTAAATCCAGCTAGATGCTGCTTGCAATGGGCAATGATGTCAGCAGGGGTCACCTCCATAGCAGGCTTAATCTCTAAGAAGGCGCAAGGTGTCACCCCACTTAGGGTCAGGTTTCGCAACAACCGCAGCGGTTATTACTGCTGGGTGACGATAGAGAACATCTTCAACCTCTACGGAAGAAATATTTTCGCCACCAGAAATAATGATGTCTTTACTGCGATCTTTCATCTTCACATAGCCATCGGGATTCATCACCGCTAAGTCGCCCGAATGAAACCAGCCACCCTCAAAGGCCTCTTTGGTTGCCTTCTCATTTTTGAGGTAACCCTTCATGGCGATATTGCCCTTAAACATAATCTCACCCATCGTCTCACCATCGGCGGGAACGAGTTCAAGGGTTTCAGGATCGAGAACGGCAATCGCTTGTTGCATGTGGTAACGAACTCCTTGGCGGGCATTCAAGCGAGCTCTCTCACCAATGTCCACCTCATTCCACTCGTCCTGCTTTACACAAACTGCTGCCGAGCCATAAATCTCAGTTAAGCCGTAAACGTGTGTCAAATCAAATCCGAGCTTTTCCATGCCCTCAATGATCGAAGCTGGAGGTGCAGCACCTGCAATTAAACCTTTCACGCCAGCAGGCACCCCCTCTTTTAATTCATCAGGGGCATTCACCAGTAGGTTGTGGACAATCGGGGCGGCGCAGTAGTGGGTAACACCATGATCTTTAATGGCAGCGAATATATGCTGAGCATCAACACGACGCAAACACACATTAATGCCCGCGCGTGCAGCTACTGTCCATGGGAAACACCAGCCATTGCAATGGAACATTGGGAGCGTCCAGAGATAAATAGGATGTTTATTAATATCCCAATCCAAAATATTCGACACAGCATTAATTGCTGCGCCGCGATGGTGATACACCACGCTTTTTGGATTACCGGTTGTTCCTGAGGTGTAATTCAGACAAATCGCCTGCCATTCATCCGCAGGCACCTGCCAGGGGAATCGAGGATCGTCTTCAGATAAGAATTTTTCATAAGTAAGTTTGCCGAGCTTTTCACCAGGAACGTCAAACTCTTTTTCCTCGACATCAATCACTAAAAACTCACGCCCACTTTCTTTCTTGGCGATCTCAAGGGCTTTTTTCATCACCTCAGAGAATTCTGGATCTACGATCACGACTTTTGCTTCGCCGTGATTCAACATAAAGGCGACTGACTCTGGATCAAGACGCGTATTCAAGGCATTCAATACCGCCCCCGCCATTGGAATCCCAAAATGCACCTCAACCATAAATGGAGTATTGGGCAGCATTACCGCAACCGTATCCCCCAAACCAATGCCATACTTTTGCAGCGCACTTGCAAAACGACGGCAACGCTCGTATGTCTGACTCCACGTCTGACGTAATTTGCCATGAATGATTGCTAAGCGATCTGGATACACTTCGGCTGATCGCTCAATAAACAAGAGTGGAGTAATCGGGGTGAAGTTCGCTGAGTTACGATCTAAACCCCGTTCAAAAATATTAGCCATGCATTCCTTGGATATTGATCTTCTTTGATTCTAGATTTCTAATTTCACTTAAATGTCGGTAAGTGCTTTCACGTGCGCCACCACACTGCGTCCCAAAGCGGAAAGGTTGTAACCACCTTCCAGACAACTAACAATGCGGCCTTGGGCATATTGGTTTGCAATAACCTTAAGCTGATTAGTAATCCAGGCATAGTCATCTTCTACCAAGCCCATCTGCCCCAAATCATCCTCCCGGTGGGCATCAAAGCCTGCAGAGATGATGATGAGTTCTGGTTCAAAATCCCTTAGACGAGGCAACCATTGCCCCTCCACTATCGAGCGCACTACATCTCCTCGAGTAGAGGCCGGCAAGGGAACATTGACCATATTGTTTGCCCCATCCAAACCGCTGTAGGGATAAAACGGGTGTTGAAAGAAGCTGCACATGAGCACATTAGGATCATTAAAAAACGCTGCTTCAGTCCCATTGCCGTGATGCACATCAAAATCGATGATAGCCACGCGCTGAATACCGTATGCCTCCATCGCATAGCGCGCAGCTACAGCGACGTTATCAAAAACACAAAAACCCATGGAACGGGTTGGTTCTGCATGGTGACCAGGAGGGCGAACTGCACAAAACACATTTTCGACCTCACCCTTCATCACTGCATCAACACCTGCAATAGCAGCGCCTGCTGCACGCAATGCAGCGCTCCAAGTGTGGGGGTTCATGATGGTGTCACCATCGAGCATGAAATAACCGCTGGCAGGTGAGCGCTCTTTCACAAAGGCAATGTGATCTGGGCTATGAACTAACTCCAGCTGATCTTCGGTAGCCAAGGGCGCATCGAGATGGTGCAGAAAGCGATCAATGCCGCTGCGAATAAGTTGATCATTGATTGCCTGAATGCGCTCTGGGCACTCGGAATGATGGCTACCCATCTCATGTTTTAGAAAGTCTGGATGAGTTATGTATCCTGTTGTCATTATCAGAAATCCTCAAAAGCAAAACTGTAGTTTTTATAATGTAATAAACCTGCCAACCTCTCAAAAACCCATTTTCTTATTCATGAATTTTCGCGTCTCCTACCTCACTGCAACACTGCTCATAGCGATTCTGCTTGGTGCTTGCTCAAGCACTCCCACCCAGCAAGTTAGCCCTACAGAGACTATCGCAAACCAATCCGAGGATGCCGCAACAGAAGCCCGTTTTAACCAAAATCTCAATCAATTAATCACTCAGGCTGCCCAAAACCAAGGAATTCCTCAGACCAGCCTTGAATTAGGCTTCTCTGATGCTAAAACGATTCCGTCCATACGCAAATTGGTGTTACCCCCATCGGGCACCTTTAAAAAGAATTGGGTGGCCTATCGTAAGCGTTTCATTGAACCAGTGCGCCTTAAGGCCGGCAAGGTCTTTTGGGAGCAAAACCAGGCATTCTTGAGCAAGGTTGAGCAAGAATCAGGAGTCCCAGCTGAAGTTATCGTCTCCATTATTGGTATCGAAACCATCTATGGCCGTCAAACTGGAAATTTTCGGGTAAAAGATGTGCTTTCAACATTGGCTTTCAGCTATCCGAATACACCCAATAAAATCAGTCGAGAGCAACTCTTTAAAGACCAACTTCAAGAGCTCATTCTGATGTGCTGGACCGAGGGTGGCGGCAGTTTACCCGCCAACAATAGCAAGCAAGGATTAAACCAGAGTCGCTTTAATGCCTGCTTAAATCAGAATAGTTCTTACGCAGGTGCGATTGGCTTACCACAGTTCATGCCAAGTAGTATCCGCAGCTTTGCAGTAGACGGTGATGGCGATGGGCATATTGACCTCAAGCAAAGCCCTAAAGATGCGATTGCTAGCGTAGCTAACTTCATGAAAAAGCATGGCTGGCAACCAAGCATGCCGATTTACTTCCCCGTGCAGGAGGCGGCCATTAGTGAAGCGAGGGCCCTGGCTGATGGCGAGCCTCAACTCAAATACTCAGTTCAAGAACTCATCGCAAAAGGACTCTTGACTAAAGAGCAAGGTGATCTTCAAGTAGGTGGTGTTGATCCACAAAGTAAGACACTCATTGTTGACCTTCCCTATCCTGATAAAGATGGCAATAATCAGGTTCGTTATATCGTTGGTTTAAATAATTTCCTGACGATTGTGCAATACAACCGCAGCTACTTTTACGCACAAAGCGTTGCTGAATTTGCAGAAGCGCTGGGATACAAGAACCAGAGCGTAGTGCCCGCCCACACAACTAAAGCAAAGTCAGAAGTAAAGTCAAGTGAATCAGTTAAAGCTAAGCCAAAGAAGACCGCTAGCAAGAAAAAACAAAAGTAGACTTAATTCACTTCCAACTGAATTTCTTATGCTGGAAAAACTCCAGTTGAGAGGTAACGATCACCGCGGTCACAGACAATAAAGACAATCGTAGCGTTCTCGACTTGGCGAGCAATTCGCAAGGCGACCACTAGGGCGCGCCGCCGGCAGATATACCGCAGAAAATACCCTCTTCTGCAGCAAGGCGACGAGCCATCTCCTCAGTGTCCGCTTGACTCACATACTCAATGCGATCAACCTTATCACCTTGATAAATCTTCGGCAGGTACTCTGGAGCCCATTTACGAATACCCGGAATTTGTGAGCCCTCTTCTGGTTGAGCTCCAATAATTTGGATATTCGGATTCATGGACTTCAGATAGGTAGAAACTCCAGTAATTGTTTCAGTGGTTCTCATCGCTGAAATGAAATGGGTAGCCTGGCCATCCGTATCGCGCCAGATTTCCGGACCAATGGTTTCGATGTGAGCGCGTGGGTTATCAGAATTCGCGAATTGATCAAGCAATCTACCGCGGCCCTCTTTCTGCAATTGCAGTGCATAGTCGCGGGCAAATTCCATGCCACCAGAAGCTGCTGTCAAAATTAACTCAGCACCATAAGCAGCCATACTTTGTCGACGCTCAATACTCTGGTTCTCAGGCATCACCAAAACCATCTTATAACCCAACATCGCAGCAGTCATCGCTAAAGCAATACCAGCATTTCCATTAGTAGCCTCAATGAGAGTGTCACCAGGTTTAATTTCTCCGCACTCTTGGGCACATACAATCATCGACAGCGCAGGCCGGTCTTTCACCGACCCCGCTGGATTATTACCTTCCAACTTTCCTAAAATCAGATTATTTTTGGAATCATTTTCTGCGCCAGGAATGCGTTGCAAACGAACCAGGGGTGTATTGCCCACGGTCTGTGAAATAGTTAAGTAAGAAGGTGTGCTCATAAAACCATTTTAGCCATAATCCAGACTAAACGTAAAAGGGTTTAATTTCGGCGACTTGGTTCCGCACGATCCGAAGGATGGCGCGAACCGCTTTGACCGCGTGAGCCACGTCTGCTAGCCTTGGAGTCCTCCTTATTGGTCCTGCCGTGCGGTTCACGAAAAGAACTGGGTGCCTCAATGGTTAAACCGTTATCCACCATTTTTTCTACAGATTTCATGCCAATACCGCGCACCCGTTTTTGCAGATCATTAGCATCCTGAAAATGCCCACCATCCAAACGCTCAGCAATGATTGTTTTTGCTTTTGATGGGCCAATTCCTTTAATGCTTTCTAACTCAGACTGAGTAGCGGTATTGACGTTGACCGGTGAGCCAGCAGCCAATCCTGAGACAGCTACAAATGCCGAAAATATCAAAGACTTCAATAATTGATTCATTTAATCTCCATCAGTTAATAAAAAATCCACTCACACGAAGTGCAAGTGGATCATCTAGAACGAATGAAGATTCGGTCGGTTGACTGTTTTTAACTACCTAGAGCGGGCTTGCCAAGAAATCTGCATTGGCTGATAGCCATGCAATATAACGGCTGACACCTTGCTCTACGTTTAGAAAGGCCTCTGTGTATCCAGCAGCACGCAGTTTAGTTAAGTCTGCTTGTGTGAAACACTGGTATTTACCTTTGAGCGCGTCCGGAAACGGAATGTACTCAATCGCTTTTTCTTTAACCAATTCTTGAAGGGTTGCTGGCTGAGCTTTATCTAATTTGCGCATGGCATTGGCTACAGCATGAGCAACATCATTAAATGGTTGCGCACGACCACTACCCAAATTGAAGATACCGCTGATTTCTGGATGATCTAGGAAAAAGAGGTTTACTTTGACCACATCTTCAACAGATACAAAGTCACGACTTTGTTCGCCAGGGCCATAGCCACCATACTCACCAAAGAGCTTTACATGCCCATTGGCTTTGTATTGGTGGTATTGATGAAAAGCTACGGAAGCCATACGTCCTTTATGGGACTCACGTGGGCCATAGACATTGAAGCACCTAAATCCAACTACTTGAGCAGCATTGGATTTTTCGGCAAAGCGCTTGCGCATCACTTGGTCAAACAAGAACTTCGAGTAACCATAAATATTTAATGGCTTCTCATGCTCGCGACTCTCCACAAATACATCAGATCCGCCATAAGTGGCTGCTGAAGAGGCATAGAGCAACTGCACTTTTTGCTCTGTGCAGATATCAAGCAAGTCCATGGTGTAACGGAAATTATTTGCCATCATGAAGATGCCATCAGTTTCCATCGTGTCGGAGCAAGCCCCTTCATGAAACACTGCCATCACCTTGCCAAAGCGACCACTTCTAAATGCTTCCAGAAAGTCATCTTTATCAAGATAGTCAATGATGTCTAAGTCGGCAAGATTGCGATATTTGTCAGCGGGACGTAAATCATCGACCGCAATAATATTTTTCTCGCCACGCGCATTGAGCGCCTGAACAATATTGGCACCAATAAATCCAGCAGCGCCGGTTACGATAATCGTCATTGCAATTCCTCAGAAGTAACGGTAGCCGTTCCTAGTTTGCCCACCACAATACCACCTGCACGATTAGCTAAGGCCATCGCTCTTTCAAGCGGCCAACCAGCCGCTAACGCCACTGCGAGCGTTCCAATAACGGTATCACCCGCACCAGACACATCAAACACTTCACGTGCCTGCGCCTTAACGTGGCTCACTCCAGCATCAGTAAATAAACTCATACCCTCTTCAGAACGGGTAAGCAGAAGCGCCTCGAGATCTAAAGATTTTCTGAGATCCTGCGCCCTCTTTGTGAGATCTTCTTCGCTGCTCCACTGACCAACTACCTGACGCAACTCACTGCGGTTTGGTGTGAGTACGGTAGCGCCACGATATTTACCATAGTCATCACCCTTAGGGTCGACTAGGATCATTTTCTTTTGAACGCGAGCTTGCTCAATCATCAAAGCTACTTGGCCTAAGGCGCCCTTGCCGTAATCAGACAAAATCACCACATCAGCATCGCCCACCAGCTTCTCATAGCGCTCTAGTTTATGCGCCAAAGCAGCCTCACTAGGAGCCCCCTCAAAATCCAAACGAATCAATTGCTGCTGTCTTGCAATGACACGCAACTTCACAGTTGTCGGCACTTTGCCATCGATTTCAAGCTGGCTATCGACGCCACTTGATTTCAAAAGGTCTGTGACGCGATGTCCAGGCTCATCATCACCAATCACACCCAAGATGGTTGTCTTTGCACCAAGCGCAGCTACATTTCGAGCAACGTTAGCGGCACCACCTAAGCGCTCATCTATCTTGCCTACCTGAACAACTGGTACTGGCGCCTCAGGAGAAATTCGATTCGAATCACCAAACCAATAGCGATCAAGCATGACATCGCCCACCACCAATAAGCGGGCTTTAGAAAACTGTTCTCGGTTAGCTTTTTCCACGATGTAACTAATCTCTCTAATGGATTCTTTTACTTGCAATTAATTATGACGGCCAATACCTTGGTACTCAATGCCTAATTCTTGCATAGCTTGTGGCTCATACAGATTACGGCCATCAAAGATGATGGAGTTCTTGAGTTTGGCTTTAAGAAGGTCAAAATCGGGGCTTCGGAATGCTTTCCACTCAGTCACGATCACTAAGGCATCGGCATCCTGGGTGGCTACCATAGGGTCATCTACCAAAGTCACTTGTTTGAGGCCTGCTGGGTTACCTTTAAAGTCCGCCTCGAGGCAATGCTGAGTTTCCGGCATAGCTACTGGGTCATGGGCTGCGATCTGAGCACCGCGTTTAACCAACTCTTGAATAATCACACGGCTTGGTGCTTCACGCATATCGTCGGTATTGGGTTTGAAGGCCAGTCCCCACATTGCGAACTTCTTATCAGATAGATCTTTGCCAAAGCGTTTTTCAATCTTTTCTACCAAGATGTATTTTTGGGCCTCATTGACTGCTTCTACGGCATCGAGGATCTTCAGATCTCTGCCATGCTCAATAGCGGTCTTCGATAAAGCGGAAACATCCTTCGGGAAGCAAGAACCTCCATAACCGGTGCCGGAATACAAAAAGCCATAACCAATGCGGGAGTCCGAACCAATGCCTTGGCGTACCGCTTCAATGTCAGCACCCACTAAGTCAGCCAGATTGGCTAGCTCGTTCATAAAGGAGATGCGGGTAGCCAACATTGCATTGGCCGCATATTTAGTGAGTTCAGCACTTTTGACATCCATGTAATAGGTACGCTCATGGTGGCGATTAAAAGGGGCATAGAGCTTGCGCATTTCCTCTTTAGCCCGCAGTCCCGCTGGCGTATTTTTCGTTCCGATCACAATCCGGTCTGGGCGCATAAAGTCTTCTACTGCAGCGCCCTCTTTGAGGAACTCCGGATTAGAGACTACAGAACATAATTCTGGTGAGAGGCCTCTCTTTTGAAGCTCTTCGGTAATAGCAACAGACACCTTATCAGCAGTACCTACTGGTACAGTCGATTTATCAACAATCACTTTAGGAGTAGTCATATGACGACCAATATTGCGAGCAGCCGCTACAACGTATTGCAGATCAGCTGAGCCATCTTCATCAGGAGGGGTGCCTACCGCGATAAATTGAATATCGCCATGCGCTACAGAAGCAGCAATATCAGTAGAGAACTGCAAACGGCCAGCAGCGCGATTGCGCTCAATCATCTCTTTGAGGCCTGGCTCATAAATAGGTACGCCACCCGAGTTGAGGATCTCAATCTTCTTGGGATCGACGTCAACGCAAAAGACGTTATTACCCTGCTCCGCCAAACAAGCGCCGGTAACAAGCCCAGCATAACCACTGCCGATGATGGTGACTTTCAAGATATCTCCAAATAATTCAGCATTAAATCAGTAATGACAATTCAGATTACATTGAAGGGCCGCTAGGAACGGCTCCCTCACTGCGTCTTGGGGAGTATGCCTCCCAATGATTACAACCTGGGCACTGCCAGTAAAAACGTCGCGCACGGAAACCACAATTGCCACAGGTGTAGCGGGCCAAACTTGTCGTGCGCTGTTTTAATAAACTTAATGTTGCCTGTAAATCCGATACTCGCTCTGGTGTACCGTTACTCTCCGCCAAAGCTAAACGGGTCTCAGCCAACTTGGAGAGCGCACTCAAACTTGGTGAGCGCCGCATCACCTCAATCAACATCACTTCAGCAGCTTGAGCCCCACGAATTTGGGTCATATGCTTTTGAACAATATCAAGCAACTCACCCGAAGCTTGGGTTTTTAATAAATCACAGAGCGCACTTAAACCATCATCCGCTTTATTCAGAGCAGTGTGCGCCGCCATCCAACGATCTGCTAGTAAGTGCATATAAGCAGGATGTGTTTTAGCGATTACAGCCCATACCTCGATCGCTTGCGCTGGACGATCCATTGCAATCAAATAATCACCTTGCAAAATCAGTGCGCGCGCATGATGTGGAACAGCTTGTAAGGCCAATTGAACGGATTGCTCCACCTCAGGCAAATCCTTGCAGCGCAATGCTTCCTGACCTAATTCACAATGAAACTGAGCAATCTCAGTGTGATGTGATTTTCCTTGCAAGCCCTCGAGCTCGCTAGCGGCAACGATAGCTTTCTTCCAGTCTCGCTCGATCTGATACATCTCGAGCAAACTCTCTTTTGCAGGGGCAGCAAACTTGCCTTCACCCACGCGATTTAATGATGCTTCGGCGCGATCCAATAAACCAGCACGCAGAAAATCACAGCCTAATTCATAAGCCGCGTGATCGCGATCGCGCGGCTTTAAATCATCGCGATTAGCAAGATGCTGGTGAACTCGAATTGCACGCTCGGTCTCGCCACGGCGACGGAATAAATTACCCAATGCAAAGTGCAGTTCAATTGTTTCGGGATCAAGCTGAGCAATCTTGACCAAGGTTTCAATCGCCTGATCTGGCTGCTCATTTAGTAAAAGGCTTAAGCCTTTGAATGTAGAGCGCTGCTGACGCATGCGCTCGCGCTCATCCATGCGGCTCTCAAGACGCAAATCCCAACGCGAAGCCAACCAGCCAATACCAAACATGACTGGTAATAACAGTAGCCAAGAGGTTGCGATCTGAATCATGCTGTTCAGAACTTAAATAAAAAAATGGTCCGAATGGACCACTGGATATGCGCTATGTGACTAAGCACCAGAACCCTCTTTATGGCTCACTTGCTTCAGCGCCTTGTAATCCACGCGCTCACGTAATTCTTTTCCGGGCTTGAAATAGGGCACCCGTTTTTCTGGGATCAATACCTTCTCACCAGATTTAGGGTTACGACCAGTACGCGCAGGACGGTGATGCAAAACAAAACTGCCAACACCGCGCAACTCAATCCGCTTACCTTCAGCCAAAGCGTGAGTCATAGTGTCTAGCAATGTTTTTACTGCCAACTCCACATCACGAGGCAATAGCTGGGGAAACTGTTCCGCCAAGCTCTCCACGAGTTCGGAGCGAGTAATTGTTTGTTGCTCTTGATCTGACATGATCTATCAATAAAAAACCGCCGCCCTCCTAATGGAAAGCGGCGATATTGATTTAGCCTTGATTGTCCAACTTCGCCTTCAACAAAGCACCCAAGTTGGTTGTGCCGGACTGCGCATCACCCTGGAGTTTGCTCATAGCGTCTTGTTGGTCAGAGCTGTCTTTAGCTTTGATTGAAAGATTGATTACACGTGACTTACGATCAATATTGATGATCATTGCAGTTACGCTATCGCCTTCTTTCAATACATTGCGTGCATCCTCAACGCGATCTGTTGAGATCTCAGAAGCACGTAAGTAAGCCTCAACTTCATCAGCCAAGTGAATAGTTGCACCCTTAGCATCAACAGCCTTCACAGTACCAGTTACAAGGCTACCCTTGTCGCTTACGGATGTGTAGTTATTGAATGGGTCACCAGACAATTGCTTGATACCGAGAGAGATACGCTCTTTCTCAACATCAATAACCAATACAGTAGCTTCAACTTCGTCGCCTTTTTTGTATTTCTTAACAGCTTCTTCGCCTGACTCATTCCATGAAAGGTCTGAGAGATGAACTAAACCGTCGATACCGCCAGGCAAACCAATGAACACACCAAAGTCAGTAATAGACTTGATTTCGCCAGTCAGCTTGTCGCCTTTTTGTTGGCCACGCGAGAACTCTTCCCATGGATTAGCTTTGCACTGCTTGATGCCCAAGCTGATACGACGCTTGTCTTCATCAATATCCAGAACCATTACCTCAACTTTGGCTCCTAATACAGTAGCTTTGCTTGGAGCAACGTTCTTATTAGTCCAATCCATTTCAGAAACGTGCACCAAACCTTCGATACCGGATTCGATCTCAACGAATGCGCCGTAGTCAGTCAGGTTAGTTACCTTACCGAATAAACGGGTGTTTGGTGTGTAACGACGAGCGATACCAACCCATGGATCATCACCAAGTTGTTTCACGCCAAGTGAAACACGGTTCTTTTCCTGATCGAACTTCAAAATCTTAGCGGTAACTTCTTGACCAACAGTCAACATCTCGCTTGGGTGACGCACACGACGCCATGCCAAATCGGTAATGTGCAAGAGGCCATCGATACCACCGAGGTCCACGAATGCGCCGTAGTCAGTAATGTTCTTAACGATACCTTGAACAACGCTACCTTCTTTGAGGTTGGACATCAACTTCGCGCGCTCTTCACCTTGGCTAGCTTCAACAACTGCACGACGTGACAACACTACGTTGTTACGCTTACGGTCAAGCTTGATAACCTTGAACTCCATCGTCTTACCTTCGTAAGGGCTGGTGTCTTTGATTGGGCGTGTATCAACGAGTGATCCAGGCAAGAATGCGCGGATACCGTTAACCATGACTGTCAAGCCGCCTTTAACCTTACCAGTAACAGTACCGGTAACGATCTCAGCTTGCTCGAGAGTTTTTTCCAAATTCATCCATGATGCTAAGCGCTTAGCTTTGTCACGGGAAAGGATTGTGTCGCCATAGCCGTTCTCAAGAGCGTCAATAGCAACAGAAACGAAATCGCCAGGAGCTACTTCAATCTCGCCAGCGTCGTTATGGAATTCTTCAACAGGAATAAACGCTTCGGATTTCAATCCAGCGTTAACAACGACGAAGTTATGGTCGATGCGAAGTACTTCAGCTGAAATAACTTGGCCGATCTTCATATTCGATCGGGTTAATGATTCTTCAAATAGTTCTGCAAATGATTCAGACATTTATATATTCATTTTGTGCCGCCAGAAGGCCTGACGGGTTAGGTTAAAAAAGTCCCAAGAAACACGCTAAATTAGAAAATCGCGTTGTAGAGTTTCTTAAGACGCCAAAACAACTTCTACCGCCCACCAAAAACTAAGCTAATTTGGATTGATACCAATCCAAAACCGTCTTAACTGCTTGATCTATCGATAATTCTGATGTTTCAAGCACTTTAGCGCCGTCTGCAACCAACAATGGTGCGGTGCCTCGACTACTGTCTCTAGCATCGCGCTCTTGTAAATCCTGCAGCAAGTCCTCTAGTCTAGCAGAAATTCCCTTAGCTATCAATTGCTTATACCGACGCTCGGCTCTAGCTTCAGCCGTTGCAGTGAGAAAAACCTTCAGAACTGCATCCGGAAATATGACGCTTGCCATGTCGCGCCCATCAGCCACCAAGCCTGGAATAACCCTAAAACCATGCTGAACGCCCACCAAAGCCTGTCTAACCTCTGGGTGAACCGCAATTGTGGAAGCGCGCAAGCCTATGCTTTCCGTGCGGATAGCTTCTGTCACATCCTCAGAATTAAGCAGAATTTGGCCATTTTTAAAGGAAATTACGAGTTGTTTGGCCAAAATACCCAGTTCTGGGCCATTTTGGGGATCAATGGAGGCTTTTTGACTACCCAAGGCAACCAGTCGATACAGGGCGCCACTATCCAGGTAATGAAAACCCAGCTTTTCAGCTACCAAGGAGGCTACCGTCCCTTTTCCAGAGGCGGTAGGTCCATCAATCGCAATGACTGAAGGCAAATTCATCAAAAAAGACTTTTAAGAAACAATCTTTGCAAACTCAGCAAAGTAAGTGGGGAAGGTTTTAGCAACGCAATTAGGATCATTAATCTGTAGCGCATTAGGTCCAAAAGCAGCCAATGAGAAACACATCGCCATACGATGATCATCGTATGTATCAATACCTTCAGCAGGAGACTTCCAATCAGGAAGTGATGCAGGCGCCTGAACCACGATGTAATCTGCGCCCTCCTCAACAATAGCGCCAACTTTTTTCAATTCTTTTGCCATCGCCGCAATACGATCAGTCTCTTTCACGCGCCAACTGGCAATGTTGTTTAAGCGGGTTGGACCTTCAGCAAACAAAGCAGCAACAGCTAGCGTCATCGCCGCATCCGGAATTTCTGTGCAATCAATCGTGATGCCGTTAAGCTTGCCATTCGCATTTTTCACACCAGCAACTTCAATCCAATCTTCGCCAGAAGAAATCTTTGCGCCCATTAATGCGAGTGCATCAGCAAAAGCAACGTCACCCTGAATACTCTCGCTACCAACACCCAAGACACGCACTGGTCCACTACCAATTGCGCCAAGCGCTAAGAAGTAAGAGGCAGAGGATGCGTCACCCTCAACCGATAAGACGCCAGGACTTTGATATACAGCGTCAGCAGTTTTAGCAGGAATTACAAACGACTGTGCATCAGGGCAAGTCACCTTGACACCGAAACGCGCCATGAGCTTGAGCGTGATATCGATATACGGGCGAGAAATAAGCTCGCCGATAATTTCAATCTTGACAGGCTCTTTTGCCACCAAAGGCAAAGCCATCAACAAGGCAGTTAGGAACTGACTAGAAACATCGCCGCGCACCTTCACAACATCGTTGATTTCAATATCGGCTGCAACGATCTTGATCGGCGGATAACCTTCTTGCAATTCGTAGTCAATCGTTGCACCTACTTGTCGCAATCCATCCACTAGATCTCGAATAGGACGCTCATGCATACGGGGCACACCAGATAAGCGGTAGTCACCGCCCTGCATGGCTAGCGCTGCAGTCAATGGACGCATAGCCGTACCCGCATTGCCCATGAAGAGATCTGCATCCTGAACGGGAAACTTGCCACCGCAGCCATCGACTATACAAACTTGATTCTCTTGATCGGTTACTGTTAAGCCCAGCTGACGCAAAGCATTGCGCATTACCTGAGTATCGTCAGCATCCAATAAATTTTTAAGTGTAGTTGTGCCACTAGAGAGCGCTGCCAATAGCAAAGCGCGATTAGAGATGCTTTTGGAGCCCGGCAAAACAATCGAGCCTTGCGCTCGCTTGAATGGTCCAATTTTGATATCAGGCAAACTACTCATCAAAGCACATCCAAATCTTGACGTGCTTTACTTGCTTTATTAAATAATTTCTCTAAGCCTGCACCATCATTGTCAGCAATTAATTTACGCATGTGACTAACGATCAATAAATATTGATCAAGCTCTTTGAGAACTGCGGTGCGATTACCCAGGCAAATATCACGCCACATTTCAGGGCTTGAAGCTGCAATGCGTGTGAAATCTTTAAAGCCTGCGCCCACATGACTCAGTTTTTGCTCGACATCTTCTGAGTTCACAACGCTAGCCATCAGCGCGTAAGATAGAACATGTGGCAAATGAGAAACAGCTGCATAGATCGCATCATGCTGCACGCAAGAAATCTTTTTCACAGTAGAGCCAACGGACTGCCAAAAACCTTCAATTAAATCGGTATCTTGCGGAGAGTTTTCTTGCAATGGGCAAATAATCGTTTGCTTGCCCTCGAATAAGTCCGCCTTAGCGGCGCTTGCACCATGCTGAGCACCGCCTGCAATCGGATGGGCCGGCACGAATTGACAGGCTTTTTTAACCAAGACTTCTTTGGCTGCCAAGATCACATCGCCTTTAGTGCTGCCTGCATCCGTGATCATGGTGCGAGGCTCTAGATGAGGTTCGATTTTCTCAAAGGCTGCGCGCATTTGTGCTACTGGCACACACAACACAATGATGTCAGATTGTTTGGCGGCTTCAGTCAAATCCACTACACCATCAATGGCGCCCATTTTTTGCGCTTGATCTAAATTCTCTTTGCTGCGACCAACGCCCAATACCCTGGTAACCACACCCGCTTCTTTAAGAGCTAAACCTAAAGAGGCGCCGATCAAACCAACACCAACAATAGTGACAGTGCCGTAATTACTGGATGGATTAATGATGGCCATTGCTTGATGAAATTTATCTATGTGCTATTGAATGACTGAATTACTGTTTCGCCAAAATTTCTTTAAGCGCAGCAATAAATGCCGCATTTTCTTCAGGCAAGCCAATCGAAATACGCAACCATTGTGGCAAGCCGTAATTTCCAACTGGGCGAACAATAATGCTGCGCTTGAGGAGCTCCAAATTAATGCGAGCGCCAGCGCTATCATCTTCGCCAACCTTTACCAGGACAAAGTTTCCCGCTGAAGGCAGATAAGTCAGTCCCAGCGCATCAAAGGCTTGCGTTAATTGGGCAAAGCCAGCGCGATTGAGTTCAAAGCCTTGCTGTAAGAATGCGGAATCCTGAAATGCTGCAATCGCCGCCGCTTGTGCAAGACTATTCACGTTAAATGGCTGGCGGATACGATTGAGCAAATCAGTCAAAGCAGGTTGAGCGACTCCATAGCCAATACGTAAACCCGCTAAACCGTATGCTTTAGAAAAACTGCGCGACAAAATCATATTATGGAAACGTTTCACCCAAGCAATCGCGTCATAGCGCTGATCGGCGGCAAGATACTCGTTATAAGCTTCATCCAATACCACGACCACATGAGCAGGCACAGCAATTAAGAAATCTTCAATTTCGTTTGCGGTCAGGTAACTACCGGTGGGATTATTGGGGTTGGCCACAAACACCAACTTAGCCTTATCGCCAGCAGCTTTTACCGCCTGCAGCATTGCAGGCAAATCATGGCCATACATTTCAGTTGCGGCTACCTCAACGGCTTTAGCGCCAACAGCTTGAGTGGCCAATGGATAAACGGCAAAGGCATGTTTAGAAAAGATCACTTCATCACCAGCTTGAGCAACTGCGCGTGCAGCCAATTCCAAGATGTCGTTACTACCATTGCCTAAGGTAATCCAATCTGCAGGAACACCTAGACGCGCTGATAGAACATTCTTTAATTCAAAGCCATTGGGGTCTGGGTAACGACCCAAGTCTGCCGCTGTCTTAAGCATGGCATCTTGCGCTGACTTTGGCATGCCTAATGGATTTTCATTGGAGGCCAACTTCACAATCTTGTTTTCATCAAGGCCATATTCACGCGCAACCTCGCTAATAGGTCGCCCACCCACATAGGGCGCTATTGCATGAATATGCTTTAAACCAATATTGGACTTAGAGCTCATGCTGAGTGGGGATAAGAGCCGAGATTTTTATAAAAAGCGGCTGTTGTTTTTAATTCATCCAATGCTTTGGCCACTTTTGCTTCTTCAGCGTGACCAGCAACATCGATATAGAAGTGATACTCCCAAGTACCCTTACGAGCAGGGCGAGATTCAAAACGGTTCATGGATACGCCATGCTTAGCCAACGGCTCCAACAGGCGATGAACGGCACCAGGCTGGTTATCAACCGACAACACCAAAGAGGTTTGATCTTTTCCGGTTGGCTGGCATTCGTAAGTACCAACCACAACAAAACGCGTACGGTTATGCGGATCATCCTGAATCTGTGCGGCTACGGCCTGCAAGCCATAAGCCTCTTGAGCGGGATCACCAGCAATTGCAGCGAGCGTTGGGTCAATCGAGGCCATGCGCGCCGCCTCAGCATTGCTGCTTACTGCTTGACGCTTTAATCGAAGCACATGCACACTCAACCACTGCTGACATTGCGCCAAAGCTTGGGCATGTGCACACACAGTAGTTACGCCATCCAGGTTGCCACCCTTAGTTAGGAGGTGGTGGCGAATAGGCAACACTACTTCGCCGCTAATACGCATTGGAGAATCTAGAAGTAAGTCTAAAGTGCGAGAAATCGCACCTTCACTGGAGTTCTCAACAGGAACAACACCAAACTGTGCTGCACCGTTCTCCACTGCCTTAAATACTTCATCCAGACTATTGCAGGGCAAACCAGCAATAGAATGACCAAAATAGGTTTGAGCAGCTTGCTCTGAAAAAGTGCCGACCGGCCCAAGATAAGCAATCGTCTGACGAGCTTCTAAGGCACGGCATACGGACATGACTTCACGCCAGATTGCTGCGATACCATCAGACAATAGCGGACCCTTGCTGAGCTCTTGCAAGCGTGCAACAACTTGTCGCTCACGTTCAGGCCTAAACACTGGCGATGAAAAACCACCTTTAATATGGCCAACTTCTTGGGCTGCTTTTGCACGTTGCGATAACAAATCCAAAATCTGCGCATCCAGTGCATCGATCTTGTCGCGAATTGGCGCCAAGCGCTGTTCTTCGGTACTCTGGTCTTTGGAGCTCATTAGGCACGCCTTTCAAAGTCACGCATAAATTCCACCAAAGCCTTAACGCCCTCTAGTGGCATTGCGTTGTAAATACTGGCGCGCATACCACCAGCAGCCTTATGACCGCGCAAGGCAACTAAGCCTGCTGCATTGGATTGCTCTAAAAACTGCGCATTTAAATTTTCATCCTTCAGAAAGAAGGTCACATTCATACGAGAGCGATACTCTTTAGTGACGCGATTCTCATACAAGCTACTTTGATCTAAGAAGTTGTAGAGCAAATCTGCTTTTTCTTGATTACGCTTTTCAATCACCTTCACGCCACCCTGCTTTAGCAACCACTTAAACCCAAGGCCTGCCATGTAGATGGCAAATGTTGGCGGTGTATTTAGCATCGATTGATTGGCAGCTTGTTTTGACCAATCCCAAATTGATGGTGTGATCTTCATGCTGTGACCCATGAGATCCTTGCGAACAATAACGATGGTTACACCAGATGGTCCAATATTTTTTTGTGCGCCGCCAAACCAAACGCCGCACTTACTAATATCCATCTCTTTAGAAAGAATATTGCTAGAAATATCTGCAACTAAAGGCGTACCACCAACATCTGGGACATACGGGAACTCCACGCCACCAATCGTTTCATTTGCACAGTAATGCATGTAAGCAGCAGCATCCGACAATTGCCAAGTTGATCTTGCTGGAATCGTATTAAATTTTTCCGAAGCAGAAGACGCCGCTAAATGCGCAACGCCATATTTATCCGCTTCTTTAAAAGACTTTTCAGACCAAACGCCGGTTACTAAAAAGTCCGCCTTTGGTCCGTTCTTAGCAAGACCCATGAGATTCATTGGAATCGCAGCATTCTGACCTAAACCACCACCTTGCAATAGCAAGATCTCATACGAGTCAGGAATGCTCATCAAGGTGCGCAAGTTATGCAACACCTCTTCGTAGACTGCCATGAACTCTTTACTACGGTGACTAATCTCCATCACGCTAGTACCAAGTCCTTGCCAATTCAACATCTCTGCGGCAGCCTGCTTCAACACCCCTTCAGGCACGGTAGCAGGTCCCGCAGCGAAATTGAAAATGCGGCGGTCAAACGTCATGATGAATTAATTAACCTTGTATGAATGCCAATTAGGCATCACCAGTTTCATCAGAGCTGGAATCAAGCGCTGGATCAGCAGCAACGTCACCGCCTTTCACCTTCTTCGCCATCATCCAAATCATTCTCATCAGAATCGCTTTCAGCAATACGCTGCAAGCCAGACAAACGTGTACCTTCATCGACGTTGATCAAAGTAACGCCTTGTGTTGCGCGTCCCATCTCACGAATCTCAGACACACGCGTGCGCACCAAAATACCGCCAGTAGTAATCAACATAATTTGATCTTCTGGTGAAACTAGAGAAGCAGCAACTACTTTACCGTTACGCTCGGTTGTCTGAATCGCGATCATGCCTTTAGTACCACGACCATGACGGGTGTATTCACCAATCGGAGTACGTTTACCAAAACCATTTTCTGTTGCAGTCAATACACTGCTTGGAATAGCAAGGCCAGTCGCATCAACGACAACTGCTTCAGCGCCTTCGGCAGCTTCAGCTGGAGCAACTAACATCGCGATCACTTGATGGCCTTCACCCAAGTTCATACCGCGCACACCGCGCGCAGTACGACCCATTGGGCGAACATCATTCTCATCAAAGCGCACCGCTTTACCGGCATCGGAGAACAGCATCACATCATGCTGACCATCAGTAATGGCTGCACCAACTAAGAAGTCGTTTTCATTTAAGTCGACAGCAATAATTCCAGCCTTACGTGGATTAGAGAAGTCAGATAAACGCGTCTTCTTCACTGTACCCAGGCTCGTTGCCATAAAGACGTAATGATCATCTTGATACCCCTTAATCGGAAGAATCACAGTAATCTTTTCGCCTTCAATCAATGGGAACATATTGACGATCGGCTTGCCACGTGAGTTACGGCTGCCTTGTGGAACTTCCCACACCTTGAGCCAGTACATACGTCCACGATCAGAGAAGCACAGAATGATGTCATGCGTATTTGCAACGAAGAGTGTTTCAATCCAATCTTCATTCTTCGTAGCTGCAGCTTGTTTGCCACGGCCACCACGCTTTTGCGCACGGTATTCGCTCAGAGGCTGGCTCTTTATATAACCAGTATTAGAAAGTGTGACCACCATATCTTGCGGAGTGATCAAATCTTCTGTGAACAACTCAGTTGCATTCATTTCAATAAATGAACGACGACCAGTGTCACCACCCGCAATACCAAATTCAGCTTGCACTTTTTTCAATTCAGATTCAATGACTTGAGTGACGCGCTCTGGCTTAGCAAGCAAATCAAGTAAGTCAGAAATCTCTGCCATCACATCTTTGTACTCATTAACGATCTTGTCTTGCTCAAGGCCAGTCAAACGTTGCAAACGCATCTGCAAAATTTCTTGCGCTTGGCTATCAGACAAACGATAGAGGCCAGTAGATTGCATGCCGTACTCTGGCAACAAACCTTCAGGACGGTAAGCATTACGACCACCTGGAGTGTCCGTCTCTGCACGCGCCAACATCTCGCGCACCATGGAAAAGTCCCATGCCTTGCTCATCAATTCTGATTTAGCGATCACTGGATTTGCAGCAGCTTTAATGATGGCAATAAATTCATCAATGTTTGCTAATGCAACTGCCAAGCCTTCTAGAACATGACCACGCTCACGCGCTTTGCGTAATTCAAAAATCGTACGGCGTGTAACTACTTCACGACGATGCTGCAAGAAGTACTCAAGCATTTGCTTCAAGTTCAATAGGCGCGGTTGGTTATCAATCAATGCCACCATATTCATACCGAAGTTATCTTGCAGTTGAGTGCTCTTGTACAAATTATTCAGAACGACTTCTGGCACTTCGCCACGCTTAAGCTCGATCACAACGCGCATACCTGACTTATCAGATTCATCGCGCAGATCAGAGATGCCCTCTACTTTTTTCTCATTCACCAACTCAGCAATGCGCTCGAGCAAGTTCTTTTTATTTACTTGGTACGGCAACTCGTCAACGATGATGGCCTGACGTGCACCCTTATCAAGGTCTTCAAAGTGGGTCTTAGCACGCATCACCACACGGCCACGGCCAATGCGATAGCCTTCGCGAACCCCTTGAACGCCATAAATGATGCCGGCGGTCGGGAAATCTGGGGCTGGAATAATCTCAATAAGCTCATCGATCGTGCATTCTGGGTTATGCAGGACGTGTAAACAGGCTGAAACCACCTCATCCAGGT
Source organism: Polynucleobacter necessarius (assembly GCA_900095165.1). Taxonomy (GTDB): domain Bacteria; phylum Pseudomonadota; class Gammaproteobacteria; order Burkholderiales; family Burkholderiaceae; genus Polynucleobacter; species Polynucleobacter necessarius_J. The sequence goes on from LT606947.1 coordinate 1,039,123, forward strand.
TGTGCGGGGGGATATTGGTCGCCATACCCACAGCAATGCCTGAGCTGCCATTAATCAACAAATTAGGCACTTTTGCAGGAAGAATCAGGGGTTCTTTCTCGCTACCGTCGTAATTTGGCCCAAAATCCACGGTTTCTTTGTCCAAATCAGCCAAAAGCTCATGGGCAATCTTACGGAGGCGGATCTCGGTATATCGCATTGCAGCAGCGTTATCGCCGTCTACGGAGCCAAAGTTACCCTGTCCGTCAACCAGCATATAGCGCAGCGAGAAGTCCTGAGCCATACGAACAATAGTGTCATACACCGCAGAATCGCCATGTGGATGGTATTTACCGATCACATCGCCAACTATGCGGGCAGATTTTTTGTAAGCTCGGTTCCAATCGTTGTTTAATTCATACATCGCAAATAAGACCCGGCGATGAACCGGTTTGAGGCCGTCACGCACGTCTGGCATGGCTCTGCCGACAATGACGCTCATTGCGTAGTCCAAATAGGACCGCCGCATTTCGTCTTCTAGGGATATTGATAGTGTTTCTTTAGCGGCTTGTTCCATTTAGAAATAATATCATTTTGATGGCTGATAGCCCCTATGCTAAGATTCTGTCAGTTTGTACGAAATTGAGATGTGTCGCTTTGCGGTTTTTTGCTTCAAAGTAGGGCGAATTACATTTAAGTTTGACTTTAATTAAAAAAGAGATTTTTGAGGATTAAAAATGAACAAAACCCTAAAAGTGTTGTTAGCTTCTGTTGTTACTATTTCTGCTACTGCAGCAATGGCTTCTGATAACTGGGAAAACAGCTCTGGTTTGAACTGGAAAAACGGTGACGGCACATTGTGCTGGCGTGATAACAACTGGACACCTGCAACTGCTGCTAAGGGTTGTGATGGCTGGTTGGCTCCTAAAGCTGCTGCTGGTGTAAGCCAAAGCAAGATCACTTTGCAAGCTGACACACTCTATGACTTCGACAAAGCTACATTGAAGCCAGAAGGCAAAGCAACTTTAGACAAAATCGCTAAAGACTTAAGCAAGATCAAATTAGAAGTAATTATTGCTGTTGGTAACACTGATAGCGTTGGTACTGATGCTTACAACATGGCTCTCGGCCAGCGTCGTGCTCAGTCCGTTAAAGCTTACTTGGTAAGCAAAGGTGTTGACGGTAGCCATATTTACACAGAATCAAAAGGCAAGAGCAATCCAGTTGCATCAAATGCAACTGCTGAAGGCCGCACTAAGAACCGCCGCACTGACATCGAAGTTGTTGGTACAGCTGCAGTTAAGTAATTCTTTTTGCTTGTAAAAAGCCCGGTTCTGCCGGGCTTTTTTATTTCCGCTATATTCGTAATTCATTTACCCCAGTAGGCCTCTCGCGCCTTTATCCCTATGAACGTCGATCAATCTGAAATCGCTAAATTTAGCGCCCTAGCGCATCGCTGGTGGGATCCCCACAGTGAATTCAAGCCTTTGCATGCAATCAACCCCTTGCGCCTGAATTGGATCAAATCCTTTGTTGATCTACAAGGCAAGAAGGTTCTGGATGTCGGCTGTGGTGGTGGGATTCTGGCGGAGTCTATTGCACAGTCAGGCGCCGATACCTGTGGCATCGATTTATCCGAAAAAGCCCTCAAGGTCGCTGAATTACATGCACTCGAGGTCGGCGCCACCCTCAAATACCGTTCTATATCAGCTGAAGCATTAGCTGAGAAGGACCCGGGGCAGTACGACGTCGTTACTTGCATGGAGATGCTAGAGCACGTCCCAGATCCCGCTTCAGTAGTCATGGCCTGCGCTAAGCTCTGCAAGCCAGGAGGCACCCTCTTTTTTAGCACCTTGAATCGTAGCCCCAAGTCCTACTTATTTGCCATTATTGGTGCGGAATACATCTTACGACTACTACCCAAAGGTACGCATGAATACGCCAAATTCATCAAACCCTCTGAATTAGTTGCGTTTACACGCCAAGCGGACTTGGAAATGATTGGCATGAATGGGATGATCTACAACCCCATTACCCAAGTTTATAGCCTTGGTGATGATGTTGATGTGAACTACATGATTGCTGTACATAAATGAGTAGCCGGCTAGCAAGCCCTTACAAGGGCGTCTTTTTTGACCTCGATGGCACCCTTGCCGATACTGCCACAGACCTTGTAGCCGCCGCAAATCAGCTCATCACCGCCAGAAATCTCGCTCCCAAGCAATATGAGGTCTTGCGCCCCTGTGCTTCAGCTGGAGCCCGTGGCCTGATTGGCGGGGCTTTTGGAATTGATCCCAGTCACCCCGACTTCATTCCTTTAAGAGATGAGTTTTTTGCAAACTACGAGAAGGCCTTATTGGTCAACAGCGTGCTTTTTGAGGGTGTAGATCACCTGCTAGACCAATTGGATAATGCCAAGCTTCCTTGGGGCATCGTGACGAATAAGAGTGAGCGCTTTACAAACCCCCTGACTGATTTGATGGGCTTGCGACACAGAGCAGCATCAACAGTCTCAGGCGACACCACTGCATACTCAAAACCGCATCCTGAGCCCATCCTACACGCCGCCAGAATCGCCAACATTGACCCCAGCAGCTCGGTATACGTTGGTGATGACATTAGAGATATCGTGGCAGGTAAAGCGGCAGGCATGAAGACGATTGCAGCGGCCTATGGCTATTGTGGCTGTGAAGAGCCACCAAAAGCCTGGGGTGCCGACTATCTTGTGCGCCACCCCAAAGAATTACTCCAAATCATCTTCTCGCAGTAGGGCTTTTTAGCAATCAGCAAGATATCCAGCAATTTAAAACCAAGAGTCTTAAAATAGAACCTCCAATGCATGAACTCCGGGGTCGACATGGTTTCGACGTGGATTACAAAGCATCAAGGACATACCGAGGACCCGTTATCTCGTAAATCAATGGGAATGTAATAACTGCAAACGACGAACGTTTCGCACTAGCCGCTTAATTGCGGTTGCCCCTGAACTGATTCTCTCTTGGGTCAGCTAGCGCAAGCTAGATCAGAGTCATTTACAAGAGATAAGATCATTTCATGTCACGGGGAATGATTCGAAAACCTAGTGAATCGCCAGCGTGGAACATGTCAGTCTGTGACTAGCTAGCTAAATTAAATGATATGACTAAGTATGTAGAACTTGTTGTAGAGGATTTGCGGACGCGGGTTCGATTCCCGCCGACTCCACCAATAAAGGAAAAACCAACCCTTCGGGGTTGGCTTTTTTGCCTACTACCGCGTGTTTGCGCGGGTTCTTGCGGACTTCGTAGTGAGCGATTTCTGCCAGTAACCGACAGATTTTACTCTCCGTTTGCACATTCTCTCTCCGACCCTCCCCACCCGTTGAAGGCCGAAGTCCGGAAGGCACACCCATCAGCTCTATATAAATCAAAGGGTTACGTGCGGACGAATCAATCGGTTTTTTTATTGCTTTGGTAAGGGGAGGACTTTCAGGCACTGGAATTTGCTCGCAGGCGATTATTAATGCCTCTCTATAGGTGATCACGAGTCTGCGCTAGAAATTAAAGGCCATTCTTCCGGTACTAGTGCAGGGGGCTTGGTCCAAGGCGACTCAACCAAAGTGTCTTGAAACCACTGATCGCGAAGATTGGCGTGTTCAGTTACGATGAGCTGAAAGCCCGGGACATCATGCTGGGTGAACTTCAGCAACAGTTCGAACAATCGGCGCACCGCCGCTAGATCGGCGTCCGCTTCCGTTTTCAGGACAGATCCATCCACTTCTTGATAGACCTTCTCTGACGGAAAATAAACCTGGGTTGGCTGGTCGATGAGCAGAAATTGAGGGATCGGGCAGTTATTCTTTGCGGCGAAGAGATGCAGAGCCAACAATGCTGAGAGGTGATACGCCAGATGGTTTTCGCCGCCACCTGTTCGACTCATGGGTACCGGACGATCCGGCCGATCAAAGACAACGGTGAGGTGGTTGAGATCGAGCCGCACAGGGAAGGCGCTGAACTCCGCTTCGAAAGTCTGGATGTAACGTGACACCTGCGTCGAGATGTTGTTCAGGATAGAAATCAGTCTGTCGTGGCTGTCGTCTGCACCGACCTTTTTCTCCAAATCCTCTACCTTGAGCTTCAAACGGCGCTGCACTGCCTCGCGCGAGGCAAGCTCAGCATTGGGGATGAGGTTTTCTAAAAACAAGCTAATGCGGCCAACGACCCGTGCCGCTGCATTGTTACGCGTACCTATTTGTGCAATCACTTCATTTGCAGCGATCGCGGCAGAAAGTTTCGCCTCCTTTCTCTTAATCGCGTCTACAACTTCCTGCGCCTTGTCATCTTGTTCGATCAGGTACGCCGCCAACTTGGGGTGTTGACCGGCCACAATGCGCATTTCCTCATCAAGTGTTGTCAGTTCTTTGAGGAGCACTTTCGCGATCGGCGTCTCCAGGGCCAGATTCGCTTCGCAGAATGGCCATTGCCATTCCTCCGTCTCAGTATTCTTGGAAAGAGCCTTGATAGAAGCGAGTCGATCTTTCTGCTCCAGCGTTTCGCTTTCAAAACCACCGGCCTGCTTCGAGAACTGGCGAGCAGCATCAATCCTAGACTGAACCTCGCGCCGGTCCTTGCGTAGTTGTGCGATTTCTTCTTCCAGCTGAGATATTCGGTGACCGTCGTCCTCGGGAGCTGAGACGGGCTTTCATTCCAAGGCCGTGCGCAAGAGGCATCGATCATGCCATCGGCCCCAACCTGTTGGTTCTCCGGTCCAATGATGCCTACCGTCTTGGCCTCCGAAAGAAGACCGATGCCCTTCTGCTGGGACGTGTCAATGGCGTCGCGGGCTTGCTCAAGGAGCTTGGCGTTGAGCTTCAGTTCTCGCTGTGCAGCGCGCAGTTTGGCTTCCAGTTCGAAACGATCGCTGGAGGAAATTCCAAGCAATATCGGCAGCGTATCGCGGATCGCCTGTGGCTGAAACCCTTCATTCTGCCAATAGAAAAGTTGATCCTTGTTGGCCATAATGCCTTGTTTCTGGAATAGGTAGTAGTACGTGTGTTTGATGTTTGCGTCATAGCTCTCTCGGCTGTGCTCGACAGCGACATCGGTTCGGTTCTCCGGAATTCCAAGCAACCGCGACAGTAGTGCAACCACTGCATCGTCATCAGTATTGATCACCAGATCTTTGAAGGCATGGACAGCTAGTTGACTTCCCCTTCGCTGCATGGCGGTACTGCAACTCGTCCCGCCAGCAGTTGGTGTAGGCTTCCCGATCAACACCTGTTCGTTGGGAAACTGATAAATCACAGCGAACCACGCCACCTTGTCGCGAATGATGCCTTCTGGGACATTAAAGGTCGAACGCCCCATGCAGTATTCGACAATCTCAGACAGTGCTGATTTTCCGGTGGAGGATCGGCCCGTGATGACGTTCAGGCCATCCACCTTGAACTGGAGATCCCGGCGCTGTCCATCGTGACTATAGATATGAATCGATTTGATCTTCATGGGCGTATTCCAAAGGTCGTGTACACCGTCACGCGGTCTGCTATGCGGGCAAATTCTTTTCCAACGATGCGTGCGACGCGCTGACATGAGACAAATTCGTCAGTTCCCGCAACCGACTTTCGAACTTGGTTTGGCAAGGTCTTTATCCTGCCATCCTGCGACACGATAAAACATCCCCGTTCCATTAGCACACCGAAAGCCTCAAGCGCAAATGGCAGCATGTCGCTGGTACGGTCGGCGAAACCGACCAGCAATTGAGGATTCATTTCGACGATCTTCAACAGGTAGCGGCGGGAATTCTCTGCGATCACTTGACGAACGTCTTTCTGCAAACACAGCGGCAGCACCAGCAGTGCCAGAGAGAACGGCATGCCATCCGGATTCTCTTCCTCATAGCCCTGCAATGCCCTGAAAAGCACAAGGCCACAAAAGGCGGGATTGAAAAGGTTTCTGACTTCGAACGGCCGTTGATCCCATCGTTTCATTCCGTTGCCCCCAAGACCTTACCGACACGATCAAGGAAGCGAGGGTGCTAGTAAACTCTTGGAAGCGGCCGACTGTTGGCAAGGACATGAAATCCGCCACGCACCACGTAGGGTTCGGTCACACGCTCCCTGATGCGAAGCATGCTGTTGTTGCCACTCTCCAGGTCCGCCCAGCGATACAGCGCTTTTCCCGCTTCCAAAAGAACCTCGTCAGCGCTTTGCCCATCGAGTTCTTCGAACACCACGTCCCTGTAGCGGCTCCATTCATCGACAAGACGGTCTTCGTACTCTTCCATTTCTCCCGAAATCAGAAGGCTCTCACGAGTCCAGGAAGAACGCTGCTCGAAAGCCCGGTAGTAGTCCAAAATGGCGTTGCGTATGCGATTAGATGCAATACCAATTTCTCGCAATTGCACAACGAAGAGTCGAGAATCATTGTCTGCGTCGATTTCTCGAGTTGGAAATTTCCCTATGAATGTGATCGAGAGGTTGTCTGATTTGTACTCCTCGGCGAATGCCGATAGCTTGTCGGAGATTTCATAGCCAAAGATCGCGTCAGTACGCTTTCCGACCAATAGATTAACGATAGTGTCATTCCACCAGCTTTCGAGACGCTCGAAGATGGCATCTCGGTTGTCGCGCCGGATGCTGCGCATGTGCTGGTCTTTAATAATTGAAGGAATATCCTCGATGCGAGGTCCACCATCAAAAATCACGATGCGAGAGAGAAAATCTTCTTTCTCGTCATCATTGAGTTTATGGAACTCCTCAGCGATTAGACCGATGAGTTTCGACTCGCTCTTGGCAAGGACATCGGCTGTAATCTTCGTCAGCGATACAACCTCGTCACCTTCTGCATGCGGCTCAAACAGGAAACGCCGCAAGAATGAGGTATCCGCAACCACACCCGTCGAAAACAGAAAGAAGCGAAGGTTAGCTTCGCTACGTCCGTCACGGTTGTAACGCGAAAGCCAAATTCTTGCCGACTTCCAGAAGTCTATGGATAGATCCGACAGGCGATCACCGACTCTCTTGTGCTTGAGGGAAGCCAGAGTTTTGACATCATCCTTGTCGATGAAGTCAAGATCATCGTCTTTTTCAATCAGGATCGACGTACTCTCCGGTAATTGCAAAAGCTTTAACAGATCGAAGCGAGGCTGATAAATGTATCCCAAACCTTGCTCGCCTGCCGCGTATTTATCGATAGATGCCTTTTCCATATTCAAGTCTCTATGTCGATTTTGGACCGGTTTAACTGCCGAAAGCGCTGTCAAATCTGAAGTCTTCATTTAGGGCCTAGATTTGATCTGCAGCCACCAGAAATCGATAACTCGAATTTTCTATTATGGACTAACTTTTGACATAGTAACAAAAATTGTTATAACTACAGCTTACAACGATTGTTTCTCGTCGAAACCAAGATTTGTGGCTGCTCCCACCAAAGCGCAGGCGGATCCACTGCAAGATCAAACGGCGTCAAATGGTCCGGCAGCGCATCCTCCAGGATAGCCTCGACGATGTCCGGTGCCAGCGTTGTCAGGTTCACCATCCGGCTGACGTAGCTGTTGTCGACTCCCTCCAGTGCTGCAATTTCCGTCAGGTTCTTTACCTTGCCGGACTCCAGCATGGCCAGCCAACGGTGGCCCCTGGCCAGCGCCAGTTGCAGCGGTGTGGCCGCAACGTCCCAAGGCCTCAGCAGTTTTCCCGGCTGACCTGATTGCCCGTTGGGCAGCGTCATTTGTTTTCGCCCGCTGCGGCGCTTGATCTGAATCGGTACCGACAGCGTGATCCGGCCGTCGCTGGATTGAATCACTTCCGTGGTGCCAGTGGATCTGATTTGAATCTCGCTCATGCCATGGCCTCCGCTTCCAATTCCGTGGCTGGCTCGGGCTGCAAGTTTCTTGTGATGCAACTCAAGCACCAGTCGCTGGATACCCGTGGGATGCAGATCCATCGACATGTTGTTGGGCGATACATTCACCTGGCGAACCAGTAACCGCACAATCCGCATCTGCTCTGCAGGGAATAGTTGGTCCCATACATCGTCGAGTCGTTTCATGGCCACCGTGACGATGGCCTCGTCCAGGGTCGGATCGTATTTCTGGGCCTGCGGCAAAACATCTCTGACCACATCCGGCGAGCGCAAATGGCCGCGCAGTTGCTCCAGCACCGTCGACTCCAGTTCAGCCGCTGGCATGCGGGACAAGCCCGAAGCACCGGCATGCTCCTTGATGTCGCGCTGGGGCACGTAGTAACGCTAGCGGCGACCGTTTTGTTTGGCAGTCTGAAATGGCGACATCGCTCGACCGTCGCTGCCAAAGACGATGCCTTTGAGCAGGTACTGCGTCTTGGCTCTGGTCGTGGTGGCCCGCACACGTCCATTGGCGCTAAGAATGGCGTGGGCATCATCCCAACAGGACTTCGTGATGATCGGCGGGTGCTCCGCCTGATACCAAAGCTCCTTGTGGCGCAACTCGCCCAGGTAGGTGTGATTATTCAGAACCTTGTAAATCAGCCCCTTGTCGATCGGCTTGCCTTCTCGGACTCGACCGTCCTGAGTAGTCCAGGCTTTGGATGTCACACCGTCCAGCCGTAATTCCTTGACCAGTTTGGTGGTCGAGCCTAGTTCGACAAAGCGCTGAAAGATGTGTGCAATCGTCTTGGCTTCGGTCTCATTGGAAATCAGACGTCGGTTGGCAACGTCATAGCCAATCGGGGGGATGCCGCCCATTCACATTCCCTTGCGTTTGCTGGCTGCAATCTTGTCCCTGATGCGCTCGCCAGTCACCTTGCGCTCGAACTGAGCAAAGGAAAGCAGCACGTTGAGCATCAAGCGGCCCATGCTGGTGGTCGTGTTGAATTGCTGGGTGACCGATACAAAGGACACGCCTTATCGCTCAAAGACTTCGACCATCTTGGAAAAGTCAGCCAGGCTGCGGGTCAGCCGGTCGATCTTGTAGATCACGATCACATCAATTTTTCCGATCTCGATGTCGGCCATCAGTCGCTTGAGTGCGGGCCGCTCCATGTTGCCGCCGGAGAAAGCCGGGTCGTCATAGTCGTCGGCCACAGCGATCCAGCCCTCGGCGCGCTGGCTGGCGATGTAGGCATGCCCGGCGTCGCGCTGGGCATCAATCAAGTTATATTCCTGGTCCAGTCCTTCTTCGCTGGACTTGCGCGTGTAAACCGCGCAGCGCATGCGGCGTTTCAATACTTCGCTCATTTGGAGCCACCTTTCTTGGCGGAGGTTTTGGCGGCGTAGTCCTTGAGTCCAAAAAAGACTGGCCCGGACCAGCGGCTGCTGGTGATCTCTCACGCAATCATCGAAAGGCTGCGGTAAGGGCGACCTTCAAATTCGTACTGGTTGTCGGCCGTGGCGATCACCTGGTACACCTTGCCGTTGTACTCGCGGGTAAACAGTGTGCCGGGCGTGGAGTGGAAATCCCGGTCGCGCTTTCTGAGCTTGCCGGTGGCAATCAGCGAGGCGATCTTCTTGTTGTTGCGATCCAGCAGCCCCGGGTCGACCTTGCGGAATTCGACCTCCTGAAGTTTGTAGGCAAGCTGGCGCTCCAGAAACTGCCGGTTGTGGGTCGGTGTCTCGCCGCCAAACAGCTTTCGCCACAGGGCTTTGATTTCGGGAAATGGCAGGCTGTGCAGTTCATGCACCTGGGACGCCGCAGTTCGGGCTGGGGTCGCGAGCGTTTTGCTGGTTTTCATGTGGACCTCGTTCATTTGTTGATGAGGTCTGTATGAACGCTCTGGTCACCAGAGAAGCCAAGTAAAACTTTGCGCTCAGTGGCACGCATCTGACGCTCGGTCTGGTTTGATTGGCGCAGCCGGACCAAGCCCTTTGCGAGGATGGCGGCGATCTCCAGGCGACGCTGCTCTGGGGTCATGCGCTCAGGCGAGAGGTGGTTGATGGTGTTTTGTAGGCTCATTGACTAGCGTTCCTTGTTGACAAACTTGTGTAACCAAAATTGTCTGCAAGGGCTGCTTTTAAAGCTACCAGGGAGTTGCGGGCCGGTGTGGGTTGGTTCTGGTTGCTGCGGGTTAAAACTAAAAATCATTGTAAAAATGACTTTTGCGATTGAAAACACAAAATTGTTGCAAAGTGAACGAACGTTCACTACAATGATTCTGCGAAGAAAATAACCAACGATCTCGAACACCTGGTCACCCTGCAGGACTATTACGCCCAGCACCGGGTGTTGCCCTCGTACACCCGGCTGATGTCGCTTTTGGGGTTCGCCTCCAAGTCCGGCATCAAAAAGGTGCTGGAGCGGCTGGAGGCTGCGGGCATGCTGGAGCGCACCTCGGATGGCGACTGGTCCCCGACCGATCGCTTCTTTGACCGCTCAATTGCCAACCTGCCGGTTGCCGCTGGTATGCCCCTACCAACAGCCGACGAGGGTGGCGAGCAGATGACGCTGGACCGCTTTTTGATTGCCCGGCCCGCCAACACGGTGCTGGTGCGGGTCAAAGGCGACTCAATGATCAATGCCGGGATCCACAGCGGGGATCTGGCTGTGGTCGAGCGGCGCAGTCAAGCTGAACCAGGTGAAGTAGTGGTTACGGTCGTTGATGATGAATTCACACTCAAAACACTTGGACGAGACAAAGACGGATTTCACCTGATTCCCGCCAACCCGGATTTCCCCAGCATTCGGCCCAGCGGCAAACTTGAGATTTTTGGGGTTTTGGTTGGCCTTGTGCGCAAATACATATGAGGCAAACCAACAATGAAAATATTCAACCCTGCACATTTCCTGCGTCACATTTCGATGCCAACCCTGCGCGAATTCACCGACGCGCATCCCCTGGGCCAGAGCCTGGCTATTGACTGGAGCCTGGCGCAGGAACTGCTGCCCACCGTAGTCAATGACGCAGTTGCGTTGCTTGACGCAACTATGCAGGGTGCAGAGATAACGCAAGCCGAGCGCGAGTCGGTTGAATACAAGTTGCACCTCTGGCACGACGACTTGCGCCGCGCACACCTGATGTTCAACGATCTCTCCATCCAAGAGTTTCAGACCTCATGCGCTGGTGATCGCGAGGTGCAGGAGGCATTTGCCAGCCGAGATGCCCGCGAGCAGTCGCTGTGGATGCTGACCTTTAGAGACACTACGTTTCGCAACGCAGAAATGCACATCGCCTTTCAGGCCAAGTCCAATGGAAAGTACTGGAAAAAGCACCGCATTCAACCAGGCCTTGACCCAATGCAAGACCGCAGCAAACTCGATGCCTTTTGCCACAAAGTGGCCAAGTTTTATAAAAGCGTGGGCGGAGGCGACGGCACCCACATTGAGGTCAGCAAACGAGCCGCCGACGGGAGCGTGCAACTGACCATCTACATCAAAAGCCCCGTCACGGCGATCGCACATTTTTCCGAGAATAGTTTCAAGCGCATCAACACCCGAATCGCGCTGGAGACTGCGTTGGTGTACCAGTCGTCGACCGGCTTCATTGAAACCGTAGTTAAGAGTGGTGCCAAGAATCATGGCGCGGTGCTTGAGCTCTTTGGCAAGCATGTGGTGGAGACCGCTATCAAGCCTGAAGAAATTGAGAAGACACGCTACAAGCTCAATGCCTTGCGCGACGGCATGATGGAGCCGTTTGAGGACTGGTCAACCTACGGCATTGAGAAAGTTCGCCTGCGCCGTGCACGCTTCACGCCCATGGGACGCACCGGTATCTCGTTTCAGGTGGAAGCACCATCGGCCAAAGACCAGGACGATGCGATCCGGCTGGCGCTGACGGAACTCAAAGTGCATCACTCCTTCGAGTCGGAATACAACATGAGCAGTGCCTCGGTCATCGTCTACACACTGGCTACCGAAAGCCGAAAGGCCGGACACTTTAGCTTTGACATCTCCGCCACGGGATCTTCGACCATCAAAAACCTGGCTGACAAAAATCAGCCCACGGCACTGGCCGTCCTGCGTTCGCTGAACGTGATCGAAGCAGAAGAGGTTGCGACGTGAGTCTTGCACAAATCAGTGCCACCAGCGTGCTGTGCCAACTCCTTGAGCGAGAAAAGCCCGAGATCAACGGCATGACACTGTTGGGGGGTGAATATGGAAACGCCGGACGTGATTTGTTGCGTGAACGATTGCTCGTGGTTGGCGCGTCGCTCTCGCACGTGACTTGCCCTGAGTGTGGTGTGGAGCTGGCACGTGTCGTTCGTGATCTTACCCATGAAAACATACTGCTCTACTGCGATGAATGCGGTGAAGTCAGCAGCCCAAGATCATTGCAGGAAACCTACAAGGTGAGCCTGTCCAAGCTCATCGACCGGCTGATGCTTGGGCTGGGAACGCAGCCCAGCGTCAAGAAAGAAGTTGCCACCGAACTGGCTTGGCGCATTGGCGTCACCGAGCCTGCGCGTGGCAAGCCGCTGACCTGGTATTTTGCTCGCCATCTGCATGACCACAGGGTGGCGCAGCGGATGGTGGAAACCATCCGACAAGACCAGGCGCACAAGTCTGCAAAGGTCCTCACCAGCGGCGCGTTGCCACTGCCCGAGGGCTCTTCTCTGATGGGTTTTGATGTGGTTCACCTCAGTGATGTTGCGCGCATCTCGCAAAGCAAGTTTGAGTTCTTCAGTGACCGTGTAACCGTGCCCGTTGCAGCTGCAGTTGAAGACACGCAGTTTCAAACCACGCTGCGTCTGGTGCGCACGCAGGGCAAGGCGTGCGTGGACGGCATCGACTATGCGCTTGAGCCACGGCAGAGGGATTTATTGCTGGCACTGATTGACGCCCGGCACCATGAACTGGAAAACGCACAACTGCGTGCGGCATGCGGATCGCAAGCCAATTCGTTTTCTCCCACCAAGGTGTTCGATCGCAATCCGGTGGTCTACAAACGATTCATCAAGTATCAGTCCGGTGACGGCGTTTACGTCTTGCAAATACCGGAGGAAGACCGTGACTGGCTGACCTGAGTCACTGGGCTGATTCGCTTACCTGATTCACTGCAAACCTCTCAAGCCTAAGCTTTAACCTGCACCAGCCTGCAGGTCCATCTCAAACCCGGCGCTCGCCCGTACGAGTCCGGGTTTTTTGCATTTTGTCAGCACGAAACGCATTTGAAGAATGCATCTGTGGAATCTGAGTAATGGTTTGAGGAATCCCGATTGTTGAAATTCATCTCACTGGTTAGCGAAGCAAACGAGCTTCAAAAAACCAGCGTTTTTTCAACACCAAGGAGATTCAATTGCAATCCGCAGAAAAGGTCAAACACCTCAACCAAACCCAATTAACAGAACGCTGGGACGTCGCTGAAGCGACGCTAGAGAGATGGCGCAGCGACGGCATCGGCCCGGTCTTCATGAAGATCCAGGGCCGCGTGCTGTACCGCGCCGAAGACATCGAAGCTTTCGAGTCCGACAGCTTGCGCCAAAGCACCTCCAGTGCAGTAGGAGGTGCAGCATGAGCACGCTACCACTTGATCATCCCGATCAAATTTTGTCCACACCTGCAGGCGCATTGGCTGAGCAGTCCGGCGAGTCGCTGTTTCAGCTCAAAAACAACGCGGCCGATTTTTTGGTGATGGCTAAAACCATCGTCGAGCACATCGACCGGGCGCTGGATTTGAAGTATTCCGCGCAGGCCCACCAGCTGCGCCTGGCCGCAGGCAAAGACACCGGCGTTGTTCATTTCGATGACGGACGCGTGCACATCACTGCTGACTTGCCCAAAAAGATTGAGTGGGATCAGGCCCGTCTGGCTGACATCACACAACGCATTGCCGCCAACGGCGATAACCCGGCCGAGTACGTCGAGATCAGTTACCGCGTTTCGGAAACTAAGTTCAACGCGTGGCCCGAGTCGCTCAAGAGCTCGTTCTCTGCGGCCCGCACCCTCAAAACTGGAAAGCCCGGCTTTCGTCTCGCACTGCAGGCACTTAACACAGGAGAAAGCAAATGAGCCTTTCCATCATCACTGCTGACCAGTGGCTGGCCGAGCGCCGTGGCGTTAAAGGCGTACTTGTTGGAAAAAGCGGAATTGGGAAGACATCCCAACTGTGGACCCTCAAACCCAGCGCCACTTTGTTCTTTGACCTGGAAGCTGGCGACCTCGTTGTTGAAGGCTGGGCCGGTGACACGGTACGCCCACGCACTTGGCATGAGTGCCGAGACTTTGCCGTCTTCATTGGCGGCCCCAACCCGGCGCTTCGCGATGAGCAGCCCTACAGCCAGGCGCACTTTGATGCGGTGTGCCAGCGCTTCAGTGAGTCCTCGACCATGGACAAGTACGACACCGTGTTCGTGGAGTCGATCACCGTGGCTGGGCGTCTGTGCCTTCAATGGTGCAAAGGTCAGCCCCAAGCCTTTTCAGAAAAAACCGGCAAGCCCGATAGCCGGGGTGCTTACGGTTTGATGGGTCAGGAAATGATCGACTGGCTCACCCACTTGCAGCACACCCGGCGCAAGAACGTGTGGTTCGTCGGCATCCTGAACGAGGCGCTGGACGACTTCAATCGCCGCGTATTTTCTTTGCAGGTTGATGGCTCCAAAACCGGACTGGAGTTGCCAGGCATCGTCGATGAAGTGGTCACGCTAACTGAACTCAAAAGTGCTGACGGCAGCAGCTACCGCGCTTTTATGTGCCACACGCTCAACAATTGGGGCTATCCGGCCAAAGACCGCTCGGGTCGACTTGACGCCATAGAGGAGCTCAACCTGAGCCGCCTCATGGAAAAGATTGCGGGCCCGGCCAAACTCGCACCAGAGCGGCTCGACTTTGCACGGCCCGCCAGCAGCGTTGCTCCTTTGCCAGAAGCCAGAACCTCAAGTGAAGACACCAGCTTCGCCCCCACTTCCTTCAACCCCACTCAGGAATCCTGAATATGACTTACTTCGATTTCAATTCTGCGTCCGAGCAAACCTCTTTTGATTTGATCTCCAAAGGCACGCTGGTGCGCGTGCACATGACCATCAAGCCCGGTGGCTTTGATGATGCATCGCAAGGCTGGACCGGCGATTATGCCACCAGAAGTAGCAGCACCGGCTCGGTGTACCTGAACTGCGAGTTCGTGGTGACCGATGGAGAGTTTGCTCGCCGCAAGATGTGGTCGCTCATTGGTCTGCACAGCCCCAAGGGAGTTGAGTGGGCGAACATGGGCCGCACCATGGTGAAAGCCATTCTGAACTCGGCGCGCAACATTCAGCCAGGTGATAGCAGCCAAGCTGCGCAAAACGCCCAGCGTATAAGCGGCTTTGCGGATCTGGATGGCATTGAGTTTCTGGGCAAAGTGGACTGGGACAAAGACCAGAACGGCCAGGACAAGGCGGCAGTGACGCCAGACCACAAGGACTACGCCGCTGCCATGGGTGCGCCGCGAGCGCCTGCTCCGGTCAGTGCTGCGCCCGCAGCCAATGCCTATGCCCAAGCCACAGGTCGTGCGCCGGTTTCCGGTCGTCCGAGCTGGGCACAGTAAGCGGGGATCACTGTCATGATGCTTCGACCCCGCCAATCCCTGCTGGTCCAACGCACCCTGGACGCGCTTGCTGTGCATGGCAACACGCTGGCTGTCGCGCCCACCGGGTCTGGCAAGACCATCATGTTGTCGGCGGTGGTTGGCAAGATGTTGTCTGAACCGGATGCCAAGGCCTGTGTTCTGGCGCATCGCACCGAACTAACCGGCCAAAACCAGGCCAAGTTTTCCCGCGTCAATCCGGGCTTGAAAACTTCAGTATTTGATGCTCAAGAAAAGTCCTGGGCGGGTGACGCCACCTTCACGATGGTGCAAACGCTCTCGCGGCAAACTCACCTTGAGCAGATGCCCACGCTTGATTTGCTGGTCATCGATGAGGCGCATCACGCGTCCTCACCCAGCTACCGTATGGTCATCGACCAGGTGTTGGCCAAGAACCCCAAGGCGGCCATCTGCGGGCTGACCGCCACGCCCAACCGGGGCGACGGCAAGGGTCTGCGCGAGGTGTTCTCCAACGTGGCTGACCAGATCGGTCTGGACGAGATGATCGCAAGCGGCCATCTGGTCTCACCGCGAACCTTTGTGATTGATGTCGGCGCGCAGGAGGCATTGCAGAACGTGCGCCGCACCGCGATCGATTTCGACATGGAGCAGGTGGCCACGATCCTCAACAAATCGCTTATCACCGACGCCGTGATTGCGCACTGGAAACAAAAAGCAGCAGATCGCAAGACCATTGTTTTTTGTTCTACGGTGGCCCATGCGCAAAGTGTTTGCGATGCTTTTGTTGCTGCCGGTGTGCAGTCCGTGCTGATCCACGGCGAGTTGACGCCCTTTGAGCGCAAAACTCGGCTGCAAGCATTTGAGACCGGCAGTGCCCAGGTGGTGGTCAATGTGGCGGTTCTCACTGAGGGCTATGACTACACGCCCACATCTTGTGTGGTGTTGCTGCGCCCAAGTTCCTACAAGTCCACCTTCATTCAGATGGTTGGGCGTGGGCTACGTACCGTGGACCCGCAGGAGTTTCCGGGCGTCATCAAGTCCGATTGCGTGGTGCTGGATTTCGACACCGCCAGTCTGATGCACGGTGCACTCGAACTTGAGGTCAATCTTGATGGCCGCGCGCAGGATGGCGAAGCACCCACCAAAGAGTGTCCGGAGTGCGACGCCACCGTGCCGCTGTCCTGCATGGAGTGCCCACTGTGCAGCCAAATTTGGGAGAGCCAGCCAGAGGACAGCGGTGCATTGTCTGATTTCATCATGAGTGAAATCGATCTGCTCAAGCGCTCGAATTTCCGTTGGTGCGATCTGTTTGGCTGCGACGACGCCCTGATGGCCACGGGTTTTACGGCCTGGGGCGGCATGTTTTTCCTGAACGGCCGCTGGCATGCCATCGGTGGAGCCAAGTCGTTGCGTCCTGCCTTGCTGGCTGTGGGCGAGCGCACCGTGTGCATGGCGCGCGCTGATGACTGGCTCAACGACCACGAGTCGGCCGACTCGGCGCTGGCTCAACGAGCCACCCACGGTCAAGCAACTGGTCTACCTGCCAGAGGCGATGCGGACCGACTTTGGCATGACGCGCTACCAGGCCTCCGCTTTGTTGTCGTTTCAATTCAACCGCAAAGAGATTAAGCGCCTGGTCACCGCTGCCAATGACACGCATAGCAGCAGCCGTTCCTATGTTTTGGAGGCGGCTTGAAGTGCGCGGTCTGTGCCCGCCAGGCCAAAGGCTACGGCTGGTTTAACCCCAGCCTCAAACGAAGCGACCCCGGTCGCTATTCAGACCAATGGGTGTTTTGTTCGCGCCGCTGCCAAAACGCCTTTTCAACACTCATGAATAAGACGGAGGGAAAAATGATTGATCCAAGTGAAATGGAAACCACCGCCATGGGCACGTGCCTGCAACCACTGGACGAATTCGTTGGCTCAATTGGCATGGACCGCCCGCTGGCCAGTTACAGCCGCATGGAGGTACTGACACTGATTGATGTCGTGGTCACGGCCTACCAAGGCCATATGACGGCTGAACATGAACGCATGGCCGCGCGCGACCGTGCGTTTTTGCAAGAGCGTCTGAACCTGCAGAAGGGTCGTGTGTGATGTTGGACTTCAACGCCCGCCCCAAAATTCAGGAGCAGATCAGCCAGCTCATTGATGTCGCCTTGATCCGCGAGCGCGCGCTGCAATACGAGTACACGCACACACCAGTGGACGAGGGCCGTGATTTTTCAGGTCGCCTACTGCGCATCTTTGAGGTGGGCCACACGCTGGAAGATCTGGCCATCCGCTGGTTGCGCATAGCGGGGTTTGATTTGTACACGCGCAAAGTCCAAGACGGTCAGTTCGGCTTCTCCGTGGCAGGAGGCCGTATCCGAGGCCATGTCGACGGGATATTGAGCACCGGTCCGGCTGATCTGGGCGTGAGCTATCCGGCGCTCTGGGAGTTCAAGACCATGAACGACAAGTCTTGGCGCGATACCGTCAAACACGGGGTGGCCATGTCCAAGCCTGTCTATGCCGCGCAGGTGGCTGTGTATCAAGCCTACATGGAGACCTACATTCCTGGCATCTCTGCCAACCCTGCGCTTTTTACAGCCATCAACAAAGACACCCAGGAAATCTGGTTCGAGTTAGTGCCCTTTGATGGTAGGCTGACGCAGCGTATGTCCGACCGCGCTGTGCGCGTGATCACCGCCACAAGCGCTGATGAGGTCTTGCCACGTTTCGCCACCACACCTACCCATATGGAGTGCAAGTTCTGCGTTTGACAGGACCGCCGCTGGGGGACTCAATGACAGCTGACAACATCGTCTGGCTGGACTACAACAACGCCCCCGAACAAAGACTGGAAACAGCGGCTGACACGCAGGCGCTCCGGGATGGTTTGCTGGACCGGCTCGAATCGGTGTTGCTGTACCTGTTCCCCAGTTGCCGAATTCGCGGCAACAAGTTTTATATGGGTGACATTGATGGCGCGCCGGGCAAGAGCCTGGTGGTGGAGCTTGATGGTCCCCGGCGTGGGCTGTGGAAGGATTTCGCCGATGACGATGGTGGCGACCTGATCGCAGCCTGAGCCAAATCACGGGGGCTGTCGACGCAGCAGGATTTTCCGCGCATCGCCGATGAAATCCGTCAGTGGCTTGGCTTTGCGCCGCCAGTCGACCACGGAGCCAGGCGCGATATGCGAATGGTACCGATGGATGAATTCGACCCTTACACCGCCAAGTGGGATTACGTCTGGCTCGATGGCGAGCTGATTGCTTGTGTCTACCGCTACGACCCGCCATCGGGCAAGGAGTTCAGGCCGTGGGATGTCCGCACACGGATGTGGCATGCCCCCGATCCGCGCCCGCTTTACAACCTGCCAGTGTTGATGAAGGCCCACACCGTGATCCTGGTCGAGGGCGAAAAATGCGCCGACGCCTTGATCGGCGCAGGCATCGTGGCCACCACCGCCATGAACGGTACCAAAGCACCTGTGGACAAGACTGACTGGTCTGCGCCTCAAGAACAAAGATGTGCTGATCTGGCCCGACCGCGATGCGCCGGGCTGGGACTACGCAGAGAGCGCTGCACGCGCCTGCGCGGCCGTGGGCTGCCAGTCCGGTAGCTATCCTCGTGCCGCCTGCTGACAAACCGCTCAAGTGGGATGCGGCCGATGCAACAAAGGAAGGCTTTGATTGCGCTGCCTTCATCGCGCAGGCCGAGCGCCGGGCGCTCAAAGCTGCAGCGCCCATGGTGCCGACCTTCACGCTGGGCGCATTGCTCGACGATGACTCACCGCTCCCTGATGATTTGATTCAGCCGCGCGTGCTGACCCCGGGCGGCTTGCTGGTCTTTGGCGGTGCACCCAAGGTCGGCAAAAGCGATTTTTTGCTGGCCTGGCTCACCCACATGGCTGCCGGTGCGTCGTTTTTGGGAATGAGCCCACCCCGACCGCTGTGGGTGATCTACCTGCAAGCCGAGGTCCAGTACCACTACCTGCGTGAGCTGGTGAAAAGTATTCGCCTCTCGTCAGCGTACCTTACGCTGGCGCGTACCAATTTCATCGCCACGCCGCAGCTGCGCCTGATTCTGGACGACGACGGACTGGCTCAGGTCATCCCGGCCATGGTGGCTGCCTTCAATGGCCTCGCGCCCGACATCATCGTGATCGACCCGATCCGCAACGTCTTTGATGGGGGCGACGCAGGAGGTGAGAACGACAACGGCGTGATGCTGTACTTCTTGTCACAGCGTGTGGAGCGCATTCGCGAGGCGGGCGTGATCCTGGCGCACCACACCAAAAAGCTGGGCAAGCGCCAGTTTGAGGAAGACCCGTTTCAGGCCTTGGCAGGTGCTGGCAGCCTGTGCGGCTACTACTCGTCCGGGATGCTGTTGTTTCGCCCCGATGAGGCGCAAAGCACGCGCCACCTGATCTACGAGCTGCGCAACGGCCCGGCCATTGAGACCAAGTTCGTCGACAAGATGGGCGGCCAGTGGCACGAGGTCGATGTCAATGACAGGCTGGTACTCAAGGAGTACGGCGAGCGGCTCGATGCAGAGCGCAGGCGAAAGCGCGATGCCATCCTGCAAATCCTTTTTGAGGAAGCGGCGCAGGGGCGCTGCTACACAGCCAACCAACTGGCCGAGTCCTTTGAGGGCAAGGCTGGTCTGGACGGCGAGCGGATCTCAGCCCTTTCCACGCAGGGCTACATCAAGTTTTTCGCAACAGCACGGACTACGGACTGCCCTCCATTGGGCGCTCCAAGTTTGGCTACCTGTGCGTCGAGGGCATGGTCCTGAATACGCACACAGGCGAGCCTGCCACTGCGCCCGCTCGAGGTGCTTCCAACCCACTACAAATGCCCGCAATTCGGGGCTGCAATGCCCATCGAAAACCCGGAAGTGTGGGTGTACCAAGAAATTAGTAACGACCCGCAGGAGCAAGAATGAACACGATTTGCCAAGATAGAACCCGCACAAGTGCAGCTTTGTTATGCGCCCGTATTGACCCGTACCAACCTGCAAACACCCTCAATGGCTATCCGTTAGCAACGGCTGGCATGGACCCGCATGAGTACGCAGGGACCAGCAAGGGTTTACGGAAACAAGTTGGCAAAAGTTTTGCCAACTGGCCCCCACCTTTTGCCAACTGGATTCAGTTGGCAGACCCTTGCCAACTTAATTCCCATATAAATCAACGACTTATGCGTAAGTTGGCAGTTGGCAACGCTGCCAACTTGCCAACTGGCCGCAAACCCGCATGGATGCTGGGTTTTCATGAAAAATTCAGCTGGAGAAAACCCCCTCCCACTACGTAGGAGAGGGACCTGTGGTTCCCTCTGACCTACGTCGGAGTGTTTCATCGGTCGATACACCGTTGCCGGGAAACCGGGTGGTGGTTCTGGCCATTGATCTTGGAACGACGACTGGTTGGGCACTGAGATTCAAAGACGGACAGATCGCGCACGGCTTCGCCAGCTTCAAACCACAGCGGTTTGAAGGCGGCGGTATGCGTTACCTGAGATTCAAACGCTGGCTTACCGAGATCAAAGCGCTGGCCACCGACATCCACGCCGTGTACTTCGAGGAAGTTCGTCGTCATGCAGGGGTGGACGCAGCTCATGTCTACGGCGGCCTGATGGCCACGCTCACCACCTGGTGCGAGCACCACAACATCGCCTATCAGGGCGTGCCAGTGGGCACGATCAAAAAGCACGCCACCGGCAAAGGCAATGCGGCCAAGGGCGAAGTGATTGCTGCCATGCGTTTGCTGGGCCACCCGGTCACCGATGACAACGAGACCGATGCGCTGGCGCTCTTGCATTGGGCCATTGACACGCAGGAGGTGTGAGATGGTCATACCAACACCACGGGACGGCTGATCGGCGGACGAGGTTGCCGACTATTTCATCCAGGCCTCACGCACGGCCCACAAACTCCCGCCAGTTCGGGTGCAGGGCCACTTCAACGTCTGGCCCACCATTGTGCGAACCGATTACGAGCGCATGGCCAGTGACGATGCCCCGGTCTACCAGTTTCCACCCACCCCGGCCGAGGTGGAGTGCATGCTCGAGGTCATGGGCTGGGTCCAGTGGCTCGAGATCGAGCAGCGCCACCTGGTGTGGATGTAGGCGGCACATTACCGCTGGTACGACATCGGCAAACGCTTCGGCTGTGCACCACGCACTGCCCAGCGTCGCTGGGAAATTGCCATGTACATCGTCGCCAGCAACCTAGTGCGGGGAAGTTTGGTGGGGTAGTTGCAGGTAGTTGCGTGCCAGATACAAATGGCGCGTGTTCCTGTGGGCTATTGCGGAGAAAACGCGAATTTGAGCGTGTCGCGTTTTGCCGGAATTTCGCTTACATTTTGTCTACGGTTGCGAGAGATGTGTCTTGCAGCCACCCTCATTCAACAGCCCGCGACGAGTATGTCTCACGCGAGCTTTTTCGTTTCCGAAGCAGCATGAAGCCCACCATCAAAATCCAATACCGGCCGATTGAGTCCCTGATCCCTTACGCCCAAAATGCCAAGCTGCACTCGGACGCCCATGTGTCACAGATCGCGGCCAGCATCACCGAGTTTGGTTGGGATGCACCCATCCTGGTGGACGGGCAAAACAACGTCATCGCAGATCACGGCCGACTGCTTGCTGCCCGCAAGCTCGGCATGTCCGAGGTGCCTGTCGTGGTCATGGAGCACTTGACTGAGATTCAGCGCAAAGCATTGATCCTGGCCGACAACAAAATCGGCGAGAACGCTTCTTGGGACGAAGATCTACTGGGTCTTGAACTGGCCGAGTTGCAGGAAGCTGGCTTTGATCTGGGTCTTACCGGTTTTACCGTCGAAGAGTGGGACAAGCTCATCGCGGGCGACCCCAGCAACGACGGTCTCACCGATGAAGACCAGGCCCCTGAGGTGGCCAAGACAGCCGTCTCCAAAACCGGCGACATCTGGGTCCTTGGCGAGCACAAGCTGCTGTGTGGCGATGCCATCAAAGCAGAAGATTACACGGCGCTGCTAGGCGATGAACTGGTGGACATGACTGCCACCGATCCGCCCTACAACGTCAACTACGCCAACACGGCCAAGGACAAGATGCGCGGCAAAGACCGTCCCATCCTGAACGACAACATGGGCGCTGACTTTGGAGCGTTCTTGCAGTCGGCATGCCAGAACATCCTGGACGTCACCAAGGGTGCGGTCTACATCGCCATGAGTTCGTCAGAACTCGATACCTTGCAGGCAGCGTTTCGCGCCGCAGGGGGCAAATGGTCCACCTTCATCATTTGGGCCAAGAACACCTTCACCATGGGCCGCGCGGATTACCAGCGCCAGTACGAGCCCATCCTCTACGGCTGGAAAGACGGTGTTCAGCATTACTGGTGCGATGCACGCGACCAGGGTGATGTGTGGCACATCAAAAAGCCACACAAGAACGATTTGCACCCGACTATGAAGCCGGTGGAGTTGATGGAGCGTGCGGTCAGGAACAGCAGCAAAACACGAGACATCGTGCTGGATCCGTTTGGCGGCTCTGGCACCACTCTGATCGCTTGTGAAAAGTCGGGCCGACGTGCCCGGCTCATTGAACTCGATCCCAAGTACGTGGATGTGATCGTCAAACGCTGGCAGTCTTTCTCCGGGAAACAAGCGGTACGTCAGGCTGATCAAGTGAAGTTTGACGACCTTGGTCCAGCACTGTCCGCGCTTCAAATGGCTGAAACGCCACTGTGATGGCAAGTATTTAATAAGTAACTTGGCTTCCTCTTTGGTCAGAGCGTGAATGGTTTAAGTGCAATTTAGCACTGGAACAGGAACACGATGAGCGAACAAAAAATTGAACAGGCCAAGCAGATGGTGAAGGGACTGCGAGGTCAGTCTAAAGCACAGGTTTTTAAGGTTTGGGTCCAGGTCTGCCTGGGTCGTGTGCACAACGCCAAGATGGGTGAGCAACGCAAAGCCTGGATGATCTACGACATCATCAAAGCTCAGTATGACGATGAGACAGCAGACCAGGTTGCCTGATCTGCATTGATCTAAATGAAGTTAGCCGATTCTGGCAACGTAGCGACCGTAATCTCCGCCGGAGGGGTCGACATACAAGATGGGCCTGCCGGTGGCGTGGACCTCAACGCAAAGCCTGCCGTCCGCAAGGTAGCCACCCTTGCCACTGAGCCAGTCGCGTGACTTGAGCAGTTGGCAGGCAAAGCCATCGAACTCCGCAGGGCTCATCTCCCGGGTCTCGATCACAAACACTTTGTAGTTGCCTTCGCCGCCCACCTCGCTGAGGTTGGCAGATTTTTGGGCAAATGGCAAGCGAACGCTCAACTCCTCAACCTCAATGGCAGCGCTCTCAAATTGCAGGGTGCGAGGCGTGCGTTCAATGGTGATGGTCATGGATGTCATGGCTGGTCTCAATTCGTGGTGATGCGGTAAGTCCGCTCGCTGCCGTCAGCTTTGCTGGAGATGATCTCCAGTCCAAGTTTCTTTTTAAAGGCTCCGGCAAAAGTGCCGCGTACCGTATGGGATTGCCATCCGGTGGCCTCGCAGATTTGCGTGATCGTTGCACTCTCGGCTCGCTTGAGCATCGCAATCACCTGGGCTTGCTTGCTGTTGTCACGCGTCCGTGGCGGCGTGATCACTGTTGCTGTTGCTGACGCTTGCGTCGCTCCCTCAATAACAGCGTCAATGGCCTTGATGCTCATCGGTGCCTTGCGTGGCACACCCAGGGCCTCGTAGCCCTCGACAGCGACGAACCAGTCATCGCGCAGCGGCGTGATGAGTGCGCGGTTGAACAAGGCGTCGATCACCTTCTTGCGTGCGCCGCCTTTGATGTTGTCGGGAAACCAGGTGATCTTGCCCTCGGTGTGCTGATGGGCGTAGGCCAGGATGGCGTGTTGGGCGGGTGTGAGTTGGATGGTCATGGTCGGCTCCGATCAGGATTGGGTGTGAGTGGGTGTGGTTTTGGTTTTTGCTGCCTTGAGGCCAGCATCAAAGGCGGTCTTGATGGCCCAGACACTGACGTCATGAAAGTCAAGGCTGTCGCTGCTGCGGGTCTCAAGGGTTGCGATAAACAAGTGATCCAGCGCGATTTGCTGGAGTTGCTGGTCTCGGGTGCTGTTGCTCATGATTGCTTTTCCTTTGGGTTGTTGCTGGTGTTCGTATGAACGCTCTGAACACAAGTAAAGCCAAGTCCTGAACCCACAAGTCCCGCAAATAGTTACGAACATTTTTAAGACTGTCGATTTCATGCTACTGTCAGCGCCAACCCCTTGCAGACACCCCGGTTGTGGTGCTGTGTTGGCAAGGCCTGGCTATTGCGATACCCATCGCAAAGCGGTGCACCGTGACTACGGCCGTGCCCGGCGCAGCTTCGACACCGAGGTGAGCTTCTATCAATCAACTCAGTGGCGCGCGGTGCGTGCTGCCTTCTTGCGACAGCACCCGGTGTGCTGCGCATGCGAGCAGCGTGGGCTTGTGGTGCCAGCGGTTGTGGCTGACCACGTCACGCCCCTCAAGGACGGCGGTGCTCGCTTTGACACGGCCAACTTGCAGGCGCTGTGCGTTTCTTGTCACAACCGAAAGACAGCACGCGAGACCGCTGCTCGGCGCTGACCACCCCTCCTTAGAGGGTAGGGGGTCTGAATCTCTACAGACGGCGGCCAAAGATGCGTGGCCCTAGTCAAATTTTTGCGCGTGCAAATTGAAAACATTTTTTTGAAGAATTGAGCCCCATCCCTATGGCTGGTCGTAAGTCGCTTCCGCTGGCAATCAAGCAGATCCAAAGGCACCGTGCAGAAATGCCGGACCAACCCCCACGAGCCCCGGCCAACAACGGCGTTGTGCACGCCGCCCGAGTACATGAGCGACGCAGCCAAGGAAGCGTGGAACTACGCGGTGGCCAATTCCCCGCCCGGACTCTTGTCCGTGCTGGAACGCTGGGCGAACTGCTCTGGCCTGTACCGCGAGGCGCTGGCCAAGATCAATCGTGTCGGTGTCTCTGGGATGATCATCAAGACACCCAGCGGTATCTTGCGTCGCTCGCCACTGATGGACGTGATTCGCGAACTAGCCATGGAGATGAAGGTCTACGAGACCGAGATGGGCTTCACCCCGGCGGCACGTTCACAGATCTCGGCACCCAGTGAGACTCCACGAGATAACGACCCTTGGGCCGATATTGCGGGTTGATGTCGATGGCCAAACTTGACTATGCAGTCATCGCCCGCCAGTACGCCAAAGACGTCGTTGCCGGAAAAATCCTGACCTGCAAGTGGGTAAAGCGCGCGTGCGAGCGACAGCTGACAGACCTGAACCGGTTCAAAGGCAAAGACAGCCCTTATCGCTTTAACTCGAAGCTCACAACCAAGGATGGCCGGGTATTTCATCCCGCCGATAACCTGTGCGCGTTCATTGAGCACCTGCCCCACGTCAAAGGACCGCTGGCAGGCGAGACGATCAAGTTAGAACCCTGGCAGGTGTTCATCCTGACCATCGTGTTCGGGTGGGTCAAGCCCGACGGCAATCGCCGCTTTCGGCGCTCGTACATCGAAGTGCCACGCGACAACGTCAAGTCGACCCTGTCGTCTGCGCTTGCGCTGTACATGCTGGCTGCCAATGGTGAAGGTGGTGCCGAGGTTTACTCTTTGGCCACCACCCGCGACCAGGCACGCATTGTTTTTGGTGATGCCCAGACTATGACGCGCAGATCACCGGGGTTTCACAGCAGGTTTTCTGTCAACGTCGGTGCACACAACATGAACGCGCTGCAGACCGGCTCCAAGTTTGAAGCGCTCTCGGCAGAAGACTCTACCCTTGATGGCCTGAACATTCACTTTGGTTGTATTGATGAATTGCATGCCCATAAAACCCGAACCGTCTACGACGTTGTCGAGACCGGTACCGGCAAACGGGACAACTCACTTCTGTGGGTGATCACCAGCGCAGGCAGCAACCGATCCGGCATTTGCTACGAGGTGCGCACTTTTGTGACCCGGCTGCTCGATGGTGTGTTCGAGAACGACAGCCAGTTTGGCATCGTCTATGGCCTTGATGACGGAGATGACTGGACCAGCGAAGACTCGCTGATGAAGACCAACCCCAACTGGGGCATCTCCGTGCGCCCGAAAATTCTGGGATCGCTGCAGGCCAAGGCCATGCAATTGCCCAGTGCGATGAACAATTTCAAGACCAAACACTTGAACGAGTGGGTCAATGCCGACACAGCATGGATGGACATGCGCTCCTGGGACGCGTGTGCTGATCAGGACCTGGACATCGAGTCCTTTGTCGGTCAGCCCTGCTGGGTGGGCCTGGACCTGGCTAGCAAGACGGACATTGCCGCCTTGGTGATTGTGTTTGCTTATCCTGAGATTGCCGACGCGTTTGCGGTCTTCGGCAAGTACTACCTGCCAGAGGACACAATTAACGCCAATGGCAACAGTCAGTATCCGGGATGGATGCATACCGGACGCCTCACCGTGACGCCAGGCAATGTGATTGATTTCAGTTGGATTGAAGCGGATCTGAACGACCTGTCCTCCAGCTTTGCGGTGCAGGCCGTTGCATTTGATCCGTTTCAGGCGACGCAACTCTCGACCCGAATGATGAGTGAGGGTCTGCCCATGATTGAAGTGCGTCCGACGGTGCTGAATTTTTCAGAACCAATGAAGACGCTTGAAGCCTTAGTGCTTCAAAAGAAATTGGTTCACGACGGCGACCCGGTGCTGGGCTGGATGGTCAGCAACGTGGTGGCCCATCTGGACGCCAAAGACAATATTTACCCCCGCAAGGAGCGAGCAGAAAACAAGATCGACGGCATCGTGGCACTGATCATGGCGCTGTCGCGCGCGATCAAACCGGGCGACTCGGTGGTGCTGGGATCCGACTACGAGTTGGTGTTGCTCTAAATCGATGGGACTGTTTAGTTTTTTTGATCGCTTTCGCGGATCCGGTGAACCCGGTGCCTCCAGCGGTGACCGCAGCCCGTACGGTGAATTTTGGTTTGAGCCGGTCTCTGCCCGGACTGGCAGCGGTATGCGTGTCTCACCCGACAGCGCGCTGCGCGTGGCTGCGGTGTATGCCTGTGTGCGCATTCTGGCTGAAATCATGGCATCGCTGCCATTGGCGGTTTACCAGCGCCGCCCAGACGGTGGCAAAGACAAGGTCACGGATCACTGGCTCTACCGCTTGATGGCCAAGCGCCCGAACCGGTTTCAAAATCCTTTCGAATGGCGTGAGATGCTGCAAGGCCACCTGGCTTTGCGCGGCAACGCCTACAACCAGATCATCACCAACCCGCGTGGTGAGATCATCGAGTTGATGCCGATCCATCCGGACCGGGTCAAGATCGAGTTGCTGCGCTCTGGTGAATACCGCTACTGGGTTACTGACAGGTCCGGTACGGAGATGATATTGCCCAGAGGCGAGGTCTGGCACCTGCGCGGACTGTCCTCGGACGGCTTGATGGGCATGAGCCCGATTGAGCTTGCACGAGAAAACCTCGGCATGGCGCTGGCCGCCCAGGACTACGGCGCACGCTTCTTTGCCAACGACGCCAAACCCACCGGCGGCTGGATTGAATTTCCGGGCTCCTTCAAGGACTCCGAAGCCAAGAAGGTGTTTCGTGAGTCCTACCAACAAGCGCAGTCCGGTGCCAACCGGGGCAAGGTATTGGTTCTGGAAAACGGCATGAAGTTTCACGAAGTGGGTGTCACCAACAAGGACGCTCAGTTTCTAGAGCTGCGTAAGTTTCAGATCACGGACATCGCACGACTCTTTCGCGTGCCGCCGCACATGATTGCCGATCTTGAGCGTGCCACGTTTTCCAACATTGAGCAGCAAAGCCTGGAATTTGTCATGCATACCATGACACCCTGGGCTGAGCGCTGGGAGGCCAACATCGAATCGGAGTTGCTGTTTGAAGGCGATGACATCGAGATCGAATTTGATTTCGCCAACCTGATGCGCGGCGATGCTGCCAGCCGCTCAAGTTATTACCAAAGCGGAATTCAAAACGGCTGGCTTACCCGTAACGAAGCACGTATTGCAGAAAACCTGAACCCAATCGACGGACTAGATGAGCCGCTGCGCCTCTTGAACATGGTTGAAGAAGGCTCGGCTGAAGATCTTGAAGCGGATGCAGAGGCTGCAAAACCACCGGCCCAAGAAAAGACTGAGGCAAAAAATGATGCAGAAGACACAGCCGCCGTCCGTTTGTCGGTCGTGGTGGCGAGCGCCGCTGAACGATGGGCACGGCGCATCAGCCGCGCCGGAACGATTGATGACAAAGACATAGCGCTGATCGCCGAAGCACTGGCCGTCTCACCTGATCGTGCAGCTGCATGGGCTCACGCGATCAGCGCTAACCCGATTGATGAAGCAGAACTGACTCAATCACTGATTGCACTGGGGAAAACACCTTGAACCAACAACTTCTGATCGCCGAGTTTTTGGCGACACCCTGGGCTTTGATGCCCGAACGATTGAATGCCGTGGCGGCCGTGCTTGCACGCTGGTCGAGTAACACGCCCGCAAGTGACGAGGTGATGCAACGCATCGCAGCAGATCGCAGCGCCCGTGAGGTCCGGCGTCAGTCCAATCAGGTCAACGGAGGTGGTGCTGGAAACGGTATCGCTGTTTTGCCGCTCTATGGTGTCGTCACCCAGCGCGGCAACATGGTCGACGACGTCTCAGGCCCTGGAAGTGTCAGCACCCAGCAGTTCGCTGCAAGTTTGCGTCAGGCACTCACTGACGAAAGTGTGAGCCAGATTCTGATCGACATCGACAGCCCCGGAGGCAGCGTTTATGGCGTTGCAGAGCTCGCCGATGAAATCATCAGCGCCCGGGTGCAAAAGCCGGTCATTGCCATTGCCAACAGTCTGGCTGCCTCGGCGGCCTACTGGATTGGCGCTTGTGCCTCCGAGTTTTATGTCACTCCCGGCGGTGAAGTGGGCTCCATCGGTGTGTGGCAGGCGCACCAGGACTACAGCAAAGTCATGGATGAGGCAGGCGTTAAAACCACGCTCATATCGGCGGGCAAGTTCAATGTCGAGGGCAATCCATATGCGCCGCTGGACGAAGAAGCTCAGGGTTTTATGCAGTCCCGCGTCGATGACTACTACGCAGCGTTCACCAAGGCAGTTGCCAAGGGCCGTGGGGTCTCCATTGCCCATGTGCGATATGGCATGGGCCAGGGTCGGGTGCTAGGTGCCGATGCCGCCCTTGCCAGCAACATGGTCGACGGCATTGCCACCCTGGATGACGTGGTGCGCAAGATGCGCCGCAGTGCCAAGATTCAGAACAAACCGCAGGCATCGCGTTTGTTGCAAGCGAGAAATTCGCTGGCCTATCTTTGACGTCTGATCACTGATTTCTTAGGCGGTGCTCCGTTGAGCACAGCTCTTTATTGACACGACCCGTCGGTCGTTCCCCAACCAGCCACTGACTCCTTCGGGATACGGTGGCTTTTTAATTTCTGGAGAACTTTTCATGAGTAAACAAATGCGCGAGCTGCAGGCTCGCAAATCTACCTTGGTTAAAGAGGCCCGCGCGCTGACCGAGCGCGTTGCTGCTGATGATCGCGACATGAGCGATGAGGAGGTCAGCGCATTCGATGCATTAAAGGCTCGTATCGAATCAGCTTCGGCTGCAATTGACCGTGAGGCCAGTCTGATTGCTGAAGAGGCGCAAATGGCCATTGGAGCCATGCATCCGCCCCACAGTGCGCACGTGATCGTGACCGATAACCGCCAGGCCGATCCAATGCACGGCTTCCAGTCGGTAGGCGAGTTCATGCAGGCCGTCTACCAGGCAGAAAAGCCTGGCAAGTCGCTTGATGAGCGCTTGCTAATTGGCGGTGGCCGTGGTGCTGTTGCGCCCGGCAGCTTTGCCAACGAGTCCTCGGGTCAGGACGGCGGCTTCATGGTGCCACCCCAATTTTCTCAGCAGATTTTTCAGCTCTCACTGGGCGAAGACTCACTTTTGCCAATGACCGACAACGTCGAGATCTCTGGCAACAGCATGGCGTTTCTCAAAGATGAGACGACTCCTTGGGGTACCAATGGCATCCGTGCTTACTGGCAGGGCGAAGCTGCTTCTGCCATTGCCAGCAAGCCAGTCCTGGGTTTGGCCGCTTTGCGCCTAAAAAAACTCATGGCGCTCGTGCCCACCACGGACGAGTTGCTGGATGACGCCAGTGTGCTGACCAGCTACCTGCCGGACAAAGTTGCGACCTCCATTCGGTGGAAGATGAACGAGTCGATTCTGTTTGGCGCTGGCAATGGTGTTCCTGTCGGCGCTCTGAGTTCGGGCGCAACAGTGACCGTTGCCAAAGAGACTGGCCAGACCACACAAACACTTGTGCCTCAGAACCTGGCCAAGATGATTTCGCGTCTGCCGACGGGCTCCTTTGCCAATGCGGTCTGGATCGTTAACAACAATGTGTTGCCAGCGCTTTTCACGCTGACGCTGGGAAACTACCCGATCCACATCCCGACGGGACTGACTGTTGGTGGAATTCAGGCTTCCCCTTACGGCACGCTCCTGGGTCGTCCGGTGGTTGTGTTTCAACACGCCAACACCTTCTCGGCCAAAGGCGACATCTTGCTGGTGGACCTGAGGTACTACCAAACGATCACCAAGGCAAGTGGCATGCAGACCGCTACTTCCATGCACCTGTACTTCGATGCCGATCTCACGGCTTTTCGCACGACCTTCCGCATGGACGGCCAATCCAAGATCGTGACCCCCATTGCGCCCGCTAAAGGCAGCACAACCATGTCCCCCTTCATCCAACTTGGCGCGCGCTAAGCCGCTGGACCCTACAAGGAAAAACCATGTATCCCAATTCAAAAGCAAGCGAGATGCTCGCAGTACTTGCAACCATCGATCCGGCCACACAGGCTGCAGGTGCAGTCAGCACCGGCTGGGTGTCCGTTGCCAACCACCTCGGATTTCTGGCACTGGTGCAGACTGGCGTTCTTGGCACCTCAACCACGGTCGACGCCAAGTTGCAGCAGGCGCTGGACAGTGTAGGCACGGGTGCCAAAGACATCAGCGGCAAAACAATCACCCAGATCGTCAAAGCCACGGGTGACAACAAACAGATGCTCGTCAATGTCAAGTCTGAAGAGCTCGACACCGTGAACGGCTTCGGGTTTGTTCGCGTCACAGTGACCGTTGGCGTGGCCACCAGCATCACCTCGGCCCAGTTGCTCGGAGTCAATCCCCGCTATGCACCGGCTGACGTGGGTAATCAGGCCGGTGTGATTCAGGTGATCTAAATGCCATTGCAGCTCGTCACCCCGCCTTCAGAGGAGCCGGCGTCCCTGTGGGAAGCCAAACTCCATCTGCGGGTGGATTTTGACGAGGATGACATGCTGATCGCATCGCTCATCACTGCGGCCCGGCAAGCAGCCGAGACCCTGACCGGCAGGCAGCTCACCACTGCCCGCTGGAAGCTTGTTCTCGACGACTTTCCGGGTTCTTTGGCCAATCATGTTCCATCCGATGCTTCCTTTAGCTTGCCTGGTCACGCAATCCTTCTTGACAAATGCCCAGTGCAGTCATTGGTCAGCATCGAGTACCTTGACATGAATGGCAACCCTCAGTTGATGCCGCCTGGCGATTACGTCTTGGACGCAGCATGCGAGCCTGCGCGACTCACCCTGGTATTTGGTAAGACTTGGCCCCCGACTCTCCCACAAATTGGGTCTGTGATCGTCACCTTTGACACAGGATACGGCACTGCTGTCCAAGTACCCGAAGGCATCAAGAGCTGGATCAAGTTGCGCTTGGGCAGTCTCTATAGCCACCGCGAGGAGGTGGCCGTGCTGTCTCGGGGACGCATCGATGCCCTGCCTTTCGTCGACGGATTGCTCGATCCTTACAAGGTGGCCATGGTATGAGCGCAATAGCTTCTGGCGCACTCAAGCACCGAATCAGGATTGAGCGCCCCAGCACCACCAAGGACAGACTGGGTGGGCTAACGCGCATCTGGATTCCTGTTGCCACCGTCTGGGCCGACATTCAACCGCTGTCAGGGCGCGAAGCGGTGATTGCAAACAGGCTGTCGGCGCAAATCACGCACCAGATCACGGTGCGCTACCAGGCAATTTTTGATAACCCGCAGCAGGTCGCACAAATGCGGGTGCTCTACCGCAGCCGGATCTTCAACATCCACTCGGCATTGAATGACGACGAGCAGCGTGTTGCGCTGATCTTGCTGGTCTCTGAAGGCTTGGATGATGCTTAAGCGCGAAACCGTTCGCATCGAGGGCCTGGCCGAATTGGACCGGGCTTTGCGAGAGTTGCCAGAGCGGCTGGCTAGAAATGGCCTGCATGCATCGGTCTACGCCGGGGCCAAGGTGATCCGGGATGAAGCGAAAGTCCGCGCACCCAAGGCTGCGGCGTCTCTGGGGCCAAATCACCCGCCGCCCGGAACGCTCAAGCGCTCGGTGATCATGAAACGCATACGTGAATTGTCCGGTGCGGGACGCCAGACCTTCTTCGTGCTGGTGCGCCACGGCAAGAAGTACCGCAAGCAAGGCAAGAAGCAAAACCTCTCGCAGGACGCCTGGTACTGGCGCTTCCTGGAATTCGGCAGCCGCAAGATGAGTGCGCGGCCCTTCCTACGCCCGGCACTGGAGGCCAAACGTGCTGAGGCCGCGCAGGCAATCAAGACACGGCTTGCCGAGCGGATCGAGCTTGAAGCCAAAACGCTTAACCGGCGGTAGCGATGCAAGACTTCTATGACGCCATCAAGCACCTGGCCAGCGGTGAGGTTTATGCCTTGGTGGCACCGCCAGATGCTCAGTACCCCATTCTCGTCTACACGCCGGTGGATCAGGCCCACATCGTTGCGCTCGACGGCCTGAATCTGCTTAAGCGCTCGCGGGTGCAGGTCGATCCCTATGCCCGCACGTTCGCGGCCTGCGAGCAGTTGCAGGACGAGGTGCTGTCCGCCTTGTTGGAAGACATCAACACTCTGGCCGATGTGCGCATGGGCCTGAGCGATTTCGATAGCGAGGCCGGCATCTACCGGATTTCCGTGGACTTCAGCTACTACCGGTAACAGTGGTGAGCTAGTCTTTTTTTATTTCTTTCATGGAGGCCTTTTATGCCTAGTACTGCCATCACCGCGCAGGGCATCACCATTGCCCGGTTTGGAGCCACAACCTTTGAGACCATCCCCAACGTAATTTCCTTTCAGGGACCTGGCGGTTAAGCCTCAGTTATTGACGTCACCAATCTTGCTTCAACAGCAAAAGAGAAGAAGGTCGGTCTTCGCGATGAAGGTCAACTCTCGTTGAGCCTGCACTTCAATCCTGACGACACGGTCCATCAGGGCCTTCGTACAGATCGAGCCAATCGCGTGCGCCGCCAGTTCAAGATCACCTTCACCGACACCACGCCTGCTGCGACATGGGCTTTCTACGGCTACGTTACACAGTTCAGTGTTCAAGGTGATGTGGATGCTGTAGTTGAAGCCAGCGTCACGATCGAAATCGATGGCGACATCACTGAGGCATAAAGACTATGAATATTTTGACCAAAGAAGCCATCCTTGCAGCCGATGATTTGCCGCGGGAAACAGTCCTCATGCCTGAGTGGGGTGGAGACGTCTACGTCCGCACCATGAGCGGTACGGACCGCGATGCCTTTGAGAGCAGCCTTATTGCTCGCGATGGTGCAAAGGGGATGGCCGTATGGAAAACGTTCGCGCCAGACTTGTTGCGCTCACCCTGTGCGATGCGATGGGAAGTCGTCTTTTTGAAGGTGGCGAAATTGTTGCGC
This sequence comes from Polynucleobacter necessarius, assembly GCA_900095165.1. Classification (GTDB taxonomy): domain Bacteria; phylum Pseudomonadota; class Gammaproteobacteria; order Burkholderiales; family Burkholderiaceae; genus Polynucleobacter; species Polynucleobacter necessarius_J. Next base: position 1,073,289 of record LT606947.1, read on the forward strand.
TTGGCCGAAAAAGTGCTCGTGCACTAGACAGAGTGTTCGCTGTAGCTCAGCGTCTAAACGGTATCGGTATCGAGCAGGCTGAATCAGCAAAAAAGGACTAAAGGCCCATCCCACTCGTCGCTTCGCTTTTCGCTTGGCGTTTGCGCTGGGCATGCCGGTTCGTGAGCTTTTGGCGCGAATCGGCTCGGACGAGATCACCGAGTGGATGGCCTTTTATCAACTGGAACCCTTTGGCGACATGCGGGCTGATTTGAGAAGTAGTGTGATTGCGTCAACCTTTGCCAACGCAAACCGTACCAAGCATGCACGTTCTTTTACGCCTGAAGATTTCATGCCGTTTATCGATCGACCAGAGCCATGGGATGAGAGGCCCGTACGGATGTTGTCCTTTTAAACGTCGCCCGTTTTAAGTCAATGTTTGCACACAGGGTCAAAAAAACATGGCTGATCTAGGCTCACTTGTTGTAAAGCTTTCGGCGGAAACCTCTGAGTTTCGTGCCGATCTAGGTCGGACGGCGCGACTTTTAGATCGACATGCCAATGATATGAAGGCCTCGATGCAGCAGATCTCATCAATTGCCAGGATAACCTTTGCGGTAGCGATAGGTGCGACTTCTGTTGCCGCCTTGAGAGACTTTGTTAGTCAGACCATCGAGGCCGCTGCGGCTCTTCAGGGTCTTTCAGAGCAGACAGGCGCAAGTGCTGCGGCCCTTTCAGGCTTTGCACCAGTGGCCACTATTTCAGGCACGGCCATGAAGGCAATCGGCGGCAATCTCACCAAACTCTCCAAAGGCTTGGCAGGTGTTGATGATGAGACTGCTGAAGCAACGAAGGCGCTGCAGTTTTTGGGTATTCGCACAAAAGAAGCCAGTGGAACTTTGCGCGATCCTGCAAATGTCATGAATGATGTCGCGCTTAAATTGGCGGAGTTTGAGGACGGTGCTGGAAAAACCGCTATTGCAATGGAGCTCTTTGGAAAGTCGGGTGCCACCATGCTCCCGTTTCTTAGAGATTTGGCTGAAAACCAAGACCTGAACATTCGCTTAACGGCTAAGCAAATTGAGGAGGCTGACAACGCTTCAAAGGCAATGGGCCGCATGCGAGCAGAGTCAAATTTTGTCGCTCAGACTTTGGTGACCTCGGCTATTCCATCGATGTCCGTTTTGACACAAGAACTCAAGCGACTTTTGCTGGGAACGGACAATGCAGTTGACGGTTTTCAGAGGATGCGGTCTGAAGGTACTCTGACAAATTGGGCAGAGACATCGGCCTATGCGATTGCTGTCGTGATAGATGCACTTCCGAGGTATTGGCCATACAATCAAATCGGTCATCGGCAGCTTTTCTGCTGTTTGGGCCGATATTGAATTGGCGGGCATATTCTTGTCGGGGGGGTAAAGGGCTCAATCCTTTTTCAAATGAAAACCGTTCCCGCTTGCAGGCAGCGCTTGAAAAGCGAAATGCCATCGTGGTGCAGTCCAACCAGAACTACGTTGAGCTCTGGGATATGCCGCTTTTGGCAGATGCGGTAACTAAACGATTTGACGAGATCCGCAAAGATTCGGAGGCATCCAACGCAGCCACTCAGGCAGCTACTCCCAGAAAGCAGTGAATTACAGCACGGCGACTGGCGCTGTTTCGGCCAATGCAATGGCCGCAATAGACAGCGAAATTAAGCGTCTTCAGGGGCAGGTGGATGTTGAAAGTGCCATCCTCAAGGACAGGCAAAGAATCATCGACCTCTACGAAAGTCAGGGCTACCTGAGCTTTAAAGATGCGAGTGAGGCACGCTTGGCTGCGCAAGAAGACTTCACGGAAAAGCTTCGTGCACTGTCTGCAGATGAAGAGACGATCTTGCGCAGAGGCCTAGAGACAGTCGCTAAGACCACCCAAGACAAACTCAAGCTTCAGGATCGTTTGGCTGAAATCACTTTAAAACGGCAAAGACTAGAGCGTGACGCTCAACAGTCGAATTTGGAGCGCCAAATTCGGTTGCCTGGCGAGTCGATGAAGGATCTGCAAGAGCAAGCAGCCCGAGGGCTTGGGGAGCTTCGTGCGGTTGAAGATCAAATCAAAACTTTGCGTGAAACGGGCGCTATCAGTGAACTGAAATCATTGCAGCAACTGGCAACGGCACGCCAAGAAAGTGGTCTTCAATTGTCAGTGCTTGCTCGACAGGCTCGTGAATTGGCGGAAGCTGCGCCTGCTAACGAAAAGCTAGCAGATGCCCTCAAAAAAATTGAGGAAGCGGCTCGACAGGCAGTCGATGGCGCATCTCTTTTGACTTTACGCGTCAAGGAACTGTCTGCTCCGGAAGCTGGCTTTGCCAAGGGCTTGCGCTCTGTTGCCGAAGAGGCCGAGCAGGTCGGTAAGCAAATGGAATCAGCTACCACCCGAGCATTTAACGATATGACTGATGCTTTGGTGAACTTTGTGATGAGCGGCAAGCTTGATTTCAGAACCTTGGCGAACTCCATCATTTCTGACTTAGTCAGGATTCAGATTCAAAGGGCCATCACACTGCCCCTGGCCAACGCCATGGCCGGGTTCTTTGGTTTTGCCAGCGGTGGTGTCATGACGTCTGCAGGTCCAACTGCACTACGCAGCTATGCCAGCGGGGGTATTGCCAATTCACCTCAGTTGGCCTTTTTTGGTGAGGGCTCTCGCCCAGAAGCCTATGTACCGCTGCCTGATGGCCGATCAATTCCCGTAACCATGAGTGGTGTGGGGGCGAGCGGTGGCGGCGGCGGGGATGTCTTCAACATTTCCGTCGGTTTGATTGACTCCGGTGCCTCTGGCCGTGGTGATGACCCAGGTGGGCGCGATTTGGGCCGCGCTATAGCAAGTGCAGTGCGGAAAGAACTCCTCGCGCAAAAACGTGCCGGTGGTCTACTTGACGGTCGCAGGGGGGCATAAATGGCCACATTTACTTGGACTCCTTCTGTTGGTGCCAATTTGTCAATGCGTCCCACAGTGCGCCGTGTCTCCTTTGGTGATGGCTATGAACAGCGCTTGGGATTCGGAATCAATACACAGCCGCAGGTGTGGTCGCTGGAGTTTCGCGGTCGTACCAGTAGTGATGCCGTAGCAATCGACAACTTTCTTCGGGCTCGTGGTGCAGTCCAGGCCTTTGATTGGACGCCTCCAGGTGGATTGCCTGCCAAGTTTGTTTGTGATGAATGGAGTCGTTCCGTGGATGAGCCCAATATTGAATCTGTCCGGGCAACTTTTAAGCAGGTATTTGATCTCTCATGACTGCTGTCGCCATCACTTCGGAAATCCAAAAGCTCGCACCCAGTAGTGTCATTGAGCTGTTCGTTTTGGATCTGGCGATCTTTGGACAGGGGCCAGTGCGCTTTCATGCAGGTACAAATGCGTTGCAGCAGCCTGTGGTTTGGCAGGCAAACGCCTACGAAGCATTTCCAATCGAAGTCGAGGGATTTGAGTTCAATGGCAATGGTCAGGTGCCAAGGCCGCGTCTGCGCGTGGCGAACGTCACTGGTGCGATTACGGCGCTAGTCCTTACCTATCAGGACTTGGTGGGTGCCAAGATCACACGCAAGCGAACGCTTGCGAAATACCTTGACGCAGTTAATTTTTCTGGCGGATCAAACCCAACTGCTGATCCTTTGGCGGAGTTTGCCGATGACATTTATTACGTGGATCGAAAGTCACGTGAAACAAGAGATGTTGTTGAGTTCGAACTCGCGGCTTCATTTGATCTTGAGGGCGTAATTTTGCCGCGCAGGCAGATCGTTCAAAACGTATGTCCCTGGCGCTACCGAGGAGCTGAGTGTGGCTACACAGGCTCAAATTATTTCAACGCTAACGATCAATCCATAGTGTCAAGCATTCAGGATATCTGTGGCAAGCAATTGACTTCATGCCAAATGCGGTTTGGACAAAACGCTGAGCTTCCATTCGGCGGTTTCCCCGCAGCTGGGTTGATCCGTTGATGCAAAGCGAGAACCAGTCTCTGGCATTGGACCACGCCCGTGAGGAGTATCCGCGCGAATCGTGTGGCTTGCTTTTGATCCGTCGTGGCTATGAGGTGTATTTATCTTGCCGAAACATTGGCGTGGGCACGGATCAATTCGTTATCCATCCCGAGGACTTCGCACAAGCTGACTTAAGGGGGCAAATCGTAGGTGTGGTGCACAGCCATCCGGGTTTACCTCCGACAGCGAGTCAGGCCGACCGCGTGGCTTGTGAAGCCAGTGGTTTGCCTTGGCACATCATCAGTTTTCCAAGTGGTCAATGGGCGCAAATTCAGCCTTCTGGCTATGTCGCACCGCTTGTGGGGCGTGAATGGTCTCACGGTGTTCTTGATTGTTACGCGTTGCTGCGGGACTGGTTCTTGTCGGAGCGTGGGGTTGTGCTTCCAAACTTCGTGCGCTTTGATGATTGGTGGAAACGTGGTGAGAACTTGTACATCGACAACTTCGAAAAAGTAGGTTTTATGCAAGTCAAGTCAAAAGAAATTCAAATGGGTGATTGCATCTTGATGCAGGTTGCTTCGCCTGTTCCCAATCACGCCGCCATCTATCTCGGGGATGAACTGATACTGCATCACTTACAGGGACGATTTTCCAGCCGCGATATCTACGGCGGGTACTGGCAAAAAGTTACAACGCACGTCATTCGATATGGTCACAGTCATACTTCTCGGTGAACTCGGACGCAGCTTTGGGCGCAGGCATACCCTTGCTATTTTCTCAGCCGCAGAAGCGATTCGCGCGCTTAGTGCCAACTTTCCTACCTTTGAGCGAGAGTTGGTTGCCTCCGGTGAACGCGGGGTTGGCTACCGGGTGCTTGCTGGCCGAGATTCCCTTAACTTGGAGCGATTGCACGAGCCTACCGGCTCCCAGCGCATCACGATTGCGCCGGTATTGTCTGGCGCAGGCGGAGATAGTTTGGGACAAATCTTGCTTGGGGCGGTATTGCTTTCCGTCGCATGGTGGAACCCACTTGGCTGGGCTGCATCGGGGGGCATTTCTGTCTCAGGCCACACTCTATTCGGTGGGCACAGCCATGATTCTTGGCGGTGTTGCGCAGATGATTGCACCCACACCTAAAGCAACTGAACCATCTGAGCGTCCAGAAAACAAGCCCAGTTACAGCTTCAACGGTGCAGTCAACACGACAGCTCAGGGTCACCCAGTGCCGGTGGGTTATGGTCGATTGATTATGGGCTCGGCTGTGATCAGTGCAGGTATTGATGTCGACGAGATTCCTGCATGACTGAACTAATCATCGGCGTAGGAGGTGGAGGCAAAGGGGGCGGGGGTGCTAGCGCACGCGTAGCTCAAGAAGCGCCTGATAGCTTGCGCTCCAAAGCCTATGCACGAGTTGTTGATCTTATTTCCGAGGGTGAGATCGAGGGTTTGATCGATGGACTCCAATCGGTATATCTGGACGACACACCCATACAGAATGCCGACGGCACAACCAATTTTTCTGGTGTAACGCTTGATACCAGAGATGGCACACAGCAGCAAAGCTACGTACCAGGATTCTCTTCTGTCGAAAACGAGGTACCCGTTGGCGTTGAGATCAAGGCGAGCCAGCCTGTGGTTCGCTCAATCACTGATTCGGATGTAGACGCAGTCAGGATCAAGGTAAGCGTTGGGCAACTGACCAACCAAGACACGACCAATGGAGATCTGAACGGAAGCTCAGTATCGTTTTCCATCGATCGGCAGGTCAGCGGCGGCGGGTTTGTCGAAGTCATAAACGACACGATCTCAGGTAAGACCACGACCAAGTACCAGCGCAGTTACTACGTGCCGCTAACCGGTAACGGTCCGTGGAAAATTCGTGTTCGACGTATCACGGCGGATTCAACCTCCAGCGCCATCCAGAACAAGACCTACCTCGACTCCTACACCGAAGTTGTTGAGAACAGGCTGCGCTATCCCAACAGCGCCTTGGTTGCGTTGAGGGTAGATGCTTCTCAGTTCTCAAGCATCCCACGACGCAGCTACGACATGAAACTGCTGCGTGTCCGTGTGCCGGTGAATTATGACCCTGGTACGCGAACCTACAGTGGCGTGTGGAACGGAACCTTCAAAATCGCATGGACAGACAACCCTGCGTGGTGTTTCTATGACCTGGTCACCAGCACCCGGTACGGCTTGAGTGGATATATTCCTGAGTCACAGGTCGACAAATGGGCGCTTTACCGAGTGGCGCAGTATTGCGACCAGTTGGTTCCTAACGGGCTTGGGGGCTTTGAGCCACGCTTTACCTGTAACTTGTATCTTCAGACGCGCGAGCAGGCTTACAAGGTCGTGCAGGACATGGCCTCGATTTTTCGAGGCATGGTGTATTGGTCGTGTGGAGCAATCACGGTCACGCAGGATGCACCCAGTGATGCGGTGTATCAATTCGTCCCCGGCAACGTGGTAGACGGTGAGTTTGCCCACCAAGGGTCTTCAGCTAAAGTTCGTCACACCGTGGCACTCGTGACCTGGAATGATCCAGATGATTTCTACCGCCAGAAGGTTGAATATGTCGAAGATGCCGCAGGTATCGCCCGCTATGGGATTGTGCAAAGCGATGTAGTTGCACTCGGTTGCACTGCTCGAGGTCAGGCCCACCGGGTGGGCAAATGGCTTTTGTTCTCCGAGCAATCTGAGTCAGAAATTGTCACTTTCCGAACGGGCCTTGAAGGTGCAGTGGTGCGTCCGGGTGACGTCATCAAGGTCGCTGATCCTGTTCGCGGCGGTATGCGCATGGGTGGTCGGATCGCCGCTGCAACGGCTAGCACTGTCACGCTTGATCAAGAGTTGCCAGCCGATTTACCTTGGCGGCTCTCGGTCGTTTTGCCGAATGGAACTGTCGAGGAGCGACTGGTGGGGCCTGTATCCAGTCGCACTCTGGCGGTGACGATACCGTTCAACTCGGTCCCCCAAGTTGATGCAATTTGGATGTTGGCATCCTCAATCATCGAGCCGCAGCTTTTTAGGGTGGTGGCTGTCGTTGAGCGCGATCCGGGTGTCCATGAAGTTACAGCACTGGCGCACAACCCCAGCAAATATGCAGCAATTGAAGATGGCTTGGCGTTGCAGCCACGCTCTATTACTGTGCTTTCGGACATTCCTCCACCGCCTACGGGGTTGGCAATGCAAGAGAGTCTTTACCGGGTAAAAGACCAGGCTCAAGTCTTGGTCCAGGTCTCATGGACCGAGGTTCAAACCGCCATTGCCTACCGGCTGTCTTACCAGGTCGCAGGCGGAAACTTCGTAAGCCTGCCACTGACCAGCGCAAACTACGCTGAAATTCGTGTCGCCCAAGAGGGGCAGTACGAGTTCAGTCTAAGAGCCATTGGTATCACCCGTAAGGAGAGCGTTCCCGCAACGCTCAGCGGGGTAGTGCTGGGCAAGACGTTACCGCCATCGGACGTCACTGGATTTACGGTCCAGCGCAGAGTTTCAGACCTGATGATTGCTTGGGATGAACTGCCAGATGCTGACCTCTCAGGATACGAGGTGCGCGTTGGGCCAGGTTGGGATAACGCTCAACTGGTGGCCAAGACGTCAGGTACACAGATGTTGCATGATCAAAGTGCAGTTGGTCAGTACCCGTATCACATTCGTGCGATTGATACCTCTGGAAATTACAGTGCGCATGTCACAACCTTTGTGCTGAATTTGCTTGCTCCAAGTACAGTTCGGTAGTTCGATGTTGTGCAATCGGCCAATCGTTTGGAATTTCGCTGGCAACCTAACCCTGAGCCAGAGGTGGTGGGCTACGAGTTACGCGAAGGTGCGGCTTGGGACGCTTCGCTTTTTGTTGCCGAGGTCAAATCCACCAGCTACACGCTGCCTTCCGGCTTTGATGGCGAGCGTAAGTTTTGGATCAAAGCAATCGCCTCACCTGGGATTTACAGCGACACCCCGACCTTTGTCTCGACGGTGGTGGCCCAACCTCAAAACGCGAATCTGATCCTCGCCCGCGATGAACAGACCTTAGAGTTTCCTGGTACCAAGCACTTCGCATCGGTCGTCTCGGTCAATGGCCGAAATGTGCTGCGCATGAGCACCGGTGCTCAGACGGCTGAGTATTTGTTTGAGTTGGACTTGGTGTCACTCATCCGTGCGCAGAACACGCTACTCAACAGTTTGGGGGCATCGGTTGATGACCGTACAACGTGGATGGAGGCGAACTTTCCTTGGAGCAGCGACGCTGCCAAACGCTAATGGGCTTATGACGGTGCAATTACCAACGTGGATGCACGGTTTCAAATTGCGCATGAAGATGCGTTGCAAATCGGAGAAATTTACGGCTGGAGGCTTAATGGTTCCACTGGCGGTCTTGGTAACCCGTTGCTAAGCCATGCAGCAAGCATGAGTTACGCCGCAGGTCGTTATGGGGACGGGCCGATGGTCAAGGACACGACCCGAGTCGCTTGGAGTGTGAGCATTCCAGAAGTCTTTCACACGTCATTCTGGTTTGCGCCTTCTAAGATTACAACTTGTGTCATCTGGGCAGCGACAGGCTTATCGGGGCAACTGCTCGTGGGATATGACGTTTCAAATGGCTCCTTTTTCTTGGAAGACCATCTCTCAAAGCGAGTGAGCGTGGCGCTCTCTGTATCCATTACGGACCGGATTTGTCTTGGTGTTTGTCAAACGGCCAGCGAGCGCCGACTCTTTGCGGGACGAATGGGTGGTGATGTCGATTCGGCGAGCACTGCAATAGCGCCGGTCGGCACCTTTACAAGCCTGCGTTTGTACTAAATCTAGCTCAACCAAATTTCACCCAACCGTGGCGCTGCTCTCGCAAGAGACAGCGTCATTTTTTTTAAATGAGGACTTTTATGATCCAAGAATCTATGCAGCTTTATGGCGCGATGACTCTCATCCTGCACCGTGCCAACGGCGAGGTTGAAACCGTTCACAAGGACAACATCATCGTCAACGTGGGCTTCGACTTTATTGCTGATGCCATTGGAAAGTCTGTCAGTCGTCCCAACGTGATGGGCTTTATTGCCCTTGGCACAGGGACTACCGCAGCCGCAGCAGCGCAGTCAGCGCTGGTGACAGAGCCTGACCGCAACGCTGCGACCTACGCCCACACCGCTGGCACCAAAACATTTACTTTCACAGCTGATTTTCTGGCTGGTGATGGCACCGGTGCAATCACAGATGCAGGGGTATTCAATGCAGCGTCAGCAGGCATCATGTTTGACCGAGTGGTGTTTCCTGTTGTCAACAAAGGTGCTGATGACAGCCTGATCGCCGTTTTCACCTTCGCGATGAGCTGAACGTCATGCCTGAAACGGTGACGGTTAATGAAACCCAGGGGTCGCGATACACCTGGGCATCGGCTGGATTCACATGGTCGAGTGCCAGTGCAGGTAAAAGCTGGACAGCGGCCTACCCAGCGGTTTACAGCCTTGCTGTAGCCGCAACGCTTTCCTTTATCGAAACTGGATCGCGAAGCTGGACAAAGCGTTCTAGTGAGAGCCTTCCAATTTCAGAAGACCGAAAAAAACATATTCACTTTGCATGAGTCTGAGTCGGTTGGATTCTCTGAAACCTACTCGGACCTCATCGCTTTTGTATTACGTTGGGTTGAATCGATCGCCTTTGCAGAAGGCGTTGCAAAAAACAATAAAAAGCAAATTGTGGAGTCATTTCAGTCCGCTGACTACCTGGCTAACGAACTCACAAAAACCAACAATGAAAGCCTTGCATGGTCCGATTCACTTCGCCAAAACAGTATTAAGCGTCTGGCTGAAGTTCTGCCCGTCTCAGAATCCATTCAAAAGTTAATCGCTAAAAACAGATCTGAGGCTTTTGGACTCAACGACGACCTTGACCGGGCGATCACAAAGCAGGTTGCAGAGGCAATCGCTTTTGCTGAAACCTACACCGACCTTATTGCCTTTGTACTGCGAGTTAGTGAAGGCCTTGGCATAAATGATTTGGGTGCCAAGCAAATAAGAAAGCCACTGACAGAATCCTTTGACACTTCCGACCAGGTGACTCGCCACGCAATCAAGCGAGTTGCCCAAGCCGTGGCCATTGGCGAAGCCCTGGGCAGAACGGTGGCATACCGACGCGACCTCACAGACGGTTTCGGCGTATCCGATGCACTGAAAAAGGCAATGAGGCTGACCGCTCAAGAGGCGTTGCTTCTTGCTGAGCAGTACCGCAGGCATGCCAATGGCGTTATCAGCGACATGATTGTGGCCAGCGGTGAGATCTCTGAAGATGACTTTTTAGCCATCGTTCAGTCTGGACATCCACCGGGCTACACCGACTTTCGAGATTTCATTCAGGGTGACTACACCTATCGGCGCGCTCTGTTTCGTGCAATTTTGAAGTCAAAAAATTCAGACCGTGGCTTCATTGACGCGCTGAGAGTGACGGTGGACGTACCCGACATTTTTGACCGTGGAACAGCGCAGATTACCGACGCAGCAGTCAGTGTTTCGATTGCTTTCACACGCTCCTTTCGAGTCCCTCCAGAAGTCACTATGACCCACAAAGGCGGAACGGTCGTGGCAATAGCGTGGCTAGTTGGCCCCATCACAACAGGCGGCTTTACCGCTGTTCTGGAAAACACGTTCAGCACTCGGGTTGTCGGTTCCTTCACTTGGATTGCACAGGGGTACTAAATGCAAAACTTTACCGACATTCCGTCGTCACGTTCGCTTTCAGACTCGCTCATCGAGATCCTGAATAACGACCGCACATCGCTTTCCTGCAACAGCGGCAGCACTTTTCCGACGACCAACCAGCAACTTGGGATGCTGTGCTACCGCACGGACCAGTTAAAGCTCTACCAGCTGATCGGCACCAACCCAGACAACTGGCGCTTGATCATGGATCTGGCCAGTGGCATTGATGCTCAGTTCGCGGCCAAGCTGAATGCGGCGTCCTACACCGCTGCCGACGTGCTGGCGGTCGATGGGTCAGGAACCGGGCTCGATGCCGACCTGCTCGATGGTCAGCACGCCACTGCCTTTGCGGCCGCCGGTCACAACCACGATGCTGCCTATCTTGGCAAGACAGCCAAGGCGGCCGACTCTGATTTGCTCGATGGACTCAACTCCACGGCCTTCGTGCGCTCGGTCAACGGCGCTGGGCCCGATGCAAATGGCAATGCAAGCGTCAACATCGATCTGTCCAGCCGGGTAGCAAAGACGGGTGACACGATGACAGGCAATCTGACGATTCAAAACACCGCTCCGACGATCACGATGCAGGACACCGACAACGTGACGCGATCCCTGCACGTCAACGGCAACTTGATGGGGTTCTTGAACAATGGCGGCGGCTGGGACATGTATGCCAACAACTCCGGGCAGGTATGGGCCGCCAACTACGGCTGGTTGCATGACTACTTCGTCAACTCCGTCAGCAACTGCGTGCGCGAAGGTTTTGGTGCAGGCAACACCGGTAACTGCTCGCCTGGAGAGTCCAACGTCATCAATTGCTACGGCGGCGGAAATATGATGGGCTATCAACGAGAGCTGGTCGACAACGGCGGACAAGTCGCTATTCGAACTGTCCGCCACTACTACAACTGCAATTGCGACCGCAACTGCGGCTGCTGAGATGTCCAGAAGAATCAAAAACCAGTTCCTTTGGCCGACCCCGGTCATGACCATTGAGCACTTCGGCGAGGACGTGGACGCGCATAACGCACGCCTGATTCAAGCTGTCATTGCCGGGTGTGAGGGCCAAGCCGAATCGAATCATGAGCTGCGCCTGCGCGATCTGCACGAGACCGACTGCGATTCAATTGGCTGGCTGTCTCGATGTGTAGCTAAGGCTTGCGCAGATTACTGCGGATTCAATAAGACAGATGGCATCAACGTCGGCCAGCGCGGCGTGATGCTGCGTCATGGCGATCACATCAGCACCCACACCGAGAGTGCGGAGAGCGATATCGGCGTCGCCTACTGGCCCAGCGGGGACGTTTCGAAGATTGGCTCCGATGTGAACCAGCGTGCCGATCTTCAAGCTGGAAGACCCCTCGCGCCATATTTCTGACCTTCGCCTACCGGGTGAGCATCTTCACTCGATTGATGTCTGCCCGCGACCGGGCTTGATGGCGATCTACCCCGCGCATCTGCCGCACAACGCACACCCCTATATGGGTCACGAGCCCTTCGTCCAGATCGTGGCGCAGGTGCGTATGCCTTGGCCCCAACATTACGGAAGAACTTGAGATGATTTATGTGATTTCTGATCTGGTCAATGAGGCAAATGAGGCCAATACAACCGCCCAGCAGGGGCCGGGTAAGGCCGAGATGATGGCGCTGTTGGTGGTCGATGATGTCTGCTTGCGGGTCGAAATGGATGGCTGCTCTGTGGTGCTCGACCCGCGACTGCCGTACCGCAAGCCCGACATCGCCAGTGGCCACCCAGGCGCTGAGAGCGACATTGGCCTGGTGTGGGACTCCGAGCGCTTTAATACGCGCTCGACTGCCTCAAGCGTGGTCGATCGCAAGACGCTGGCAGATGTGACGGCCAAGAGCCAGTTATTCCTGATGGGCTTTGTGGGCGATGACATCCACCTGCACACGCGCTTGGCGGTCGGCCAAGTACCGAACGGTGTTGTCCACACACGCATGACCCGTGAAGACCTGCACTACGCTAGGCCGCGACTGTGGCTGGCCGAGCAGGTGGGCACGTTCTCTGAGCTGGTGATTCGCAACAAGGCCAAGCGGAAACTTCTGGCGCAGATCAAGCTCGAGGATTCGATCGCTGCTCTGGAAAAACAGATTGACCTGCTGTCAGCCGTCGTATTCGCGCTGATGAAGGGCGAGCCAGCCCCGGCCTGGGCGGACGAGCTGAAGCAGGCCATCGAGGCGAATTCGTCCACCGATCACGGCGGTGCGACAGGATCGATTGCTGGCGTGGCGGCGCACAAGGCCGGCATTCGAGCCTTGCAGGCGCAGTATTTTGCAAGCCGGGCGGAGGTCGTCTGATGGCGCAGTTCACTCTTCACGCACTCAAACCCAGCGGCGATACCGCCGTGCTGCACTACGACAACCAGACCAGCGTGCTGACCGATGTAAACGGCCATCCGGTCATGCCGGTGATGGCAGCAACAAGACGCCGCGTTGCCCCGGTTGTCTCGCGCCAGACGCCGCTGGCCAAGACAAGCCCTAAGACACTCAAGATCAGCCTGGGCCTGTACTGCAACTACGAGTGTGAGTATTGCAGCCAGCGTTTCGTGTCGCGTGCCGACGAAACCAACCCGAACGACATTTCTGATTTTTTGGCTGGTCTGGATGAATGGGTCAAGACACCGCCCGAGAAGATAGAGTTCTGGGGTGGTGAGCCCGCTGGTCTATATCAAGACGCTGCGCCCGCTGGCCGAGGCTATGCGCTCGCGCTACCCCCAGGCGATGATGAGCATCATCACCAACGGGTCGCTGCTCACGCGGGAGATCAACGACTGGATTGAGGACATCGGATTATCGATTGGTCTGTCACACGACGGCCCCGGCCAGAGCGTGCGTGGCCAAGACCCGCTGCAAGATCCAGTCAAGCGCGACGCGATCCTCGACCTATACCGATGCCTGGCGCCTAAAGAGATGATGTTCTTCAACGCCATGCTCAACCGCAAGAACACCTCGCGGGCGGGGGTGCAGCAGTTCTTCATTGAGTTGACGGGCGACCTGCAGGTGCGCATCGGGGAGGGTTCTTTTGTGGACGCCTATGACGAGGAGAGGGTGAAGCACTGTCGCTGCGGCCCGAGGATGTGACCCCGTATCGCAACCAAGCCTTTGGCGAGATTCGCTCAGGCATGGCCAACAATTTCGATGCTGTGGGCGGGCGCATCACGGGGTTTATTGACTCAATTCGCACCGCCCGCCCAGCAGCCAGCCTGGGACAGAAGTGTGGGATGGATAAATCCGACGCCATCGCCGTGGACTTGAATTGCAATGTACTGACATGCCAAAACGTAAGCATCAAGGGGATCGCGCCCAACGGCGAGTTGCACAAGATCGGCTATGCCTCCGATCTGGCCAACGTGAAGCTGAACACGGCGACGCATTGGAGTAAGCAGGACGACTGCCCGAATTACCCAATGCTGCAAATCTGTCAGGGCTCGTGCATGTTCCTGAAGGGGCCGTTGTGGGACACCTCTTGCGATAACGCTTACTCGGACGCAGTGCCAATCTTTGCGGCGGGGATTGAATTCCTGACGGGCTATGTTCCGGTGCGCATCGAGGGGGACTTCCGCGAGGACAGAAAAGACCTGTTTGGTGCCGCCGGAGTTCGCCAGGCCGCGAGCACGCGCAAGGCCTTTCCGATCAAGGTCGTTGCCGTCTGACCCACATCCCACCCTCACTGATTTGCCCGCCTGGTTCGCCAGTGCGGGCTTTGTTTTTTTGGAGACCATTTGATGACCGACTCAGACCAAGCCACCCTTGTTGAAAACATGCTGCTCTTGCGCAAAGAAGATTTCGATGAACTGCTCGACCGTGTCGCTGAACGTGGGGCCGAACGTTGTCTTGCCCATCTTGGCCTTGAAAACGGCCACGCCGCCGCCGACATCCGCGACCTGCGAGAGGTCTCATTGATGCATGGCGAGAAGCGCGCCGTACGGCCTGGCAAACCACGGTCAAGGTACTGACCACCGGAGTGTTGGCTGCACTGCTGGTCGGCATCGTCATCAAGTTACGGCTGATGGGAGGTCCCCAATGATCGAGACACTTTTGGGTGGCTTGCTGGGCGGTGCGTTTCGCCTGGCTCCTGAGGTCTTGAAATGGTTCGACCGCCAAGGGGAGCGAGTCCACGAATTGGCTATGCAGGACAAGGCGTTGGAGTTTGAGAAACTGCGCGATGCCCAGCGAATGGCCGAGATCGGTGCGGCGTCCGAGAGCGCTTGGAACACTGGCGCAATCGAAAGCCTCCGCGAGGCTGTTCGCACGCAGGGTGAGAAAACTGGGGTGACGTGGGCAGATGCGCTTTCCAGTACTGTGCGCCCAGTGATCACCTATTGGTTCATGGTGCTGTACTGCGCGGCAAAGACAGCGGCATTTGCGTCAGCCCTATCCGCTGGTGCCGACTGGGGCACAGCAGTTCTGCACGCCTGGACTGAGGCCGACCAGGCGCTGTGGGCGGGGGGTTCTGAACTTCTGGTTTTTGGGCCGCGTGTTTGACAAGGTTCGGTCGTGATCGAGGCGCCAAATGCGGCCATCGAACTGGTCAAGCGCTTCGAGGGTTTCGAGCGCAGGGTGAAGCGCGAAATCGAGATCACCGCCGTTCCGTACATCTGTCCCGCAGGTTTTTGGACGATTGGGTACGGCCATCTTTGCGACCCCAAGCGCCCGGCGATCACGGAGGCAGAAGCCGAGGTCTATTTGGCGCGTGATCTGCAAACAGCATTGGCAGCGACACTTCGTTATTGCCCAGTGCTTGCCACCGAACCAGAAGAACGATTGGCGGCCATCGTCGACTTCACGTTTAATCTTGGCGCTGGGCGGCTGCAGACATCCACGCTTCGGCGGCGGGTCAATCAGCGGAATTGGCCAGGCGTGGTGCAGGAACTTCGCCGGTGGATTTACGGCGGCGGCAGAGTATTACCTGGACTTGTGTTGAGGCGGGAGGCTGAAATTAGCACGACCTCCCTTTCATTAGTTGCCGATCAGACCAGGTAGTCTTTCAGTCGTTCATGTGACCAAATTTGGTTCGCCATCTGCTTGATAAGCAATGTCCTCTCCAATTGCTCAGCCTTACCAAATTTTTGATATGGCTTGAATGGCAAGCCGCGCGTGCTTCTGAAATTATCAAACTGCGGCTGATGCTCGTAGGTGCTTCCTGTCAAGCTTGCAACGTACAGATTTTGCTTTGCGTAATGCGGCGATTTGTCTTGAAACGACTTATCTTGGTAGCTTCTGTTCACATCTGCGGGTAACGGCAACAACCCACCGACCCGGTTTCTCAACCCATCGAATTCCTGTTGACTGACACATTCGGTGCGGTATTGATCGAAGTCATTAGCCCAAATATGTTCTATGTCGCATGGATTGGGGCTGCTTCGATCTACGTATTTATCGAACAAGTCGGACTTGCCAGAGCCGACCTCAACGAACGAAGTAACCCGCGCAAGCAAATGGTAGATATAGCGGCGGCTGAACTGATTCAGACTCAGACCGTTGATGCCGGCCCTTCCTTTGCTGACGCTTCCGTCGAATGTAATGTCCGATTGCGTAAGTTTATTTGTGAGGATGGACACCAGTTCCGGGAGTGATTTACCGCGAATGTCGTTGCACAGCAGATACATTGCATAGCTTGTGCTTGAATAGCCAACGCAAATGTAATTGACAGTTTGACGCATCAACCAAATGTCGAGATAGGTTGCAGTGACGGCCAGTTTTTTTCGAACAACTTCGTCGCCATCTGTAACGACAAGTGGCGCGAAGAGTACCGTGCTTTGCCACGTGAATTCGTTATGGGCGTTATAAAAAACTGCTTCAAGTCCGGGGGTGTAGTTCAAGCTTGCATCCAAAACGATGCGATAAGCTTTACTGAAAAACGGAAACTTGTCAGTGATCAGCGCCAAATTCTCGTTGTCACCGCCCACCTTGAGCCGCAGGTGGTTGTCTCGCACCCAACGATGAAACGTTGAGCCGATCAGCTCCCAGTCTTTATCAGTTGATCCAGCTTTGCGGTCACGAATACTCTCAGCGTATTGGACCCTGAACCACGCCTTAATGCAGGCAGCATCTCTTTCGACTTCATGCTCACCACGCCACGTGATCAATTCAAGTACGTTCTTTTTCCAGACTTGGTTGGCATTACGCCGTTTGTCTTCGTCAAGGATGGGGGCAAGCAGATAAGCCTTCAGCATATCGACTGGGCTCAACGGCTTGCCACGGTCGTTCATGGTCTCAAAAATCGCGTAGGCATAGTTATCCGTTGTCAGTTGCAATTTCAATCAAACCAACACGCGTCATGAGCCAATAGGCGAAATATGGGAGAGAATCACCTAAATCGGCGATGAGATCATTTTGTTCAATGTCACGATAGCGTGCGTGCATTGTTTGGATGGATTCGTCCTTGCCATCTGGATTAAAAGGATCTCCTTTGAACAGGGCTTCTATGACTGGCAGCCTTTCTGCGATATCCAGATTGAATTTTGGCTCCCCAAAGTTGTCACTAAATATCAGGGGCGCAATGGTCTGCAAAACCTGAAGATTTTGCTCTTTGGACGCACGGTACAAACAGATGAGAAGTAACGACAAGGATGTGACGCGCTGCTGACCGTCAATCAGATAGCTTCGGCCATTCCGGCTACTGACGATGATTGAGCCAAGGAAGTATTCGTCGTAGTTGCTCACCATGCGGGTGTCGTCACCAGCCCTGTAGTAACTTTGGAACTTCAGTTGAAGATCAATCAAGAGCTCGTCAATGTTGCTCTTTTCCCATTTGTATTCACGTTGATATTCGTCAATCGAAAACGAACGGCTTTGCAGTAGCTTCTGCACACTCCGATAGTGGGGGGGGTAATCGTGCTCATGCTTCGTTCCTGATATTCGCCTCGAAATCGTCACACAACTTATCAATGAGATCTTCAGTCTCCTTGAAAAAATAATCGCCTACGCTTTGTCGATGCAGTGCTTTGTATCGACGATAAATCTTCGCAAAGTCGTCATAGATTTCATTCTCGGAAACATGAGAATTGATCTTGACGATCAATCGTTCACCCTCGCTGGACTCGCGCACGTAGCGGAAGAAGTCAACAATCTTGGCTTCAAAATCTTTGATCAATATCCCTGTCTTTGCTTCCTGTTCGTTACGGGCGGCAATGATGGCCAAAATATCAAACTGCCCACCGGGGTCGGGTAGAGCTCCCTCAGCAACTTCTATTGGCTTTCTTTTCTTCTTTTTCGGTTCGGCAGCGACCACTTCAACCATGCCAATCTGGTTGTCAAAATACACTTCAATCCGGTCTTTGATGTCCTCGCTTCGATGCAGCATGTTGTAGAGCGTATTGAACTTTCGCCAGAAGAATAAAAAGCTCGGTTCGCTGTACTTTGCATCCAACTCAATCACGTATTTAATGCGATTGAGAATGGTGAAATACTGCGAAGCCTTGGCTTTGGTATCTGCGGTACGCTGCGGGTTGGCATCGATGTATTTCTTCAGACTGCTTTCAAAGTCCAAATAGCTCTCTGGCTCGTCGCGCTTGGCGGCGTCCTTATAGATACCCATGAATACGGCAAAGAATTTGTCGTAGGTATCCGACCTCCTCAATTCGGTCAGCAATACGTCCAGCACCTTTTTGTCGCCAAACGAATCGAAGTCACTCACCACCACATCAGAGAAATGCTCGAAGGCATCCTTGATGTTTTGCACATTCACGTTGTTGTAGGAAAAATCAACAATCTTGCAGTCGTTCTTGTATTTCGTCGTGCGGTTTACGCGTGAAATGGTTTGAATGGCACTGATCCTCTTGATTTCTTTGTCCAGGAATAAGGTGTGCAATTTCTTCTCGTCAAAGCCGGTTTGCAGCTTGGCGACAACGATCATCAAACCATTTTTGCAGAGCGCAAAACTCTCCAGTACCTTCTCTCTTCCGTCAAGCCGCCATTAAGTTCGGTGGCACTTTGCTCATCCTGGTTGCTGGAGTACACCACATGAATCGGCGCATCTGCATACTTTTCGTACTTGGGCTCATTCATCAGGGCGTTGAAGTGTTTCGTCACCGCGCCTTGATAGGCAATGGCCGCTTTGATTGAATTCACTGCCAGCATCGCCTTGCCAGTGCCCCGTATTTGACGGTACACGTCCTTGACCAATAGATCGGCCACGTACCTGGAGATAGCATCGATACGATCACGGTTTTCATATACCTGCTTTTTCTGCGCGTCCTTGTATTCCTTCTCGGTAAAGCCTTCGAGCGGATTCGCAGGCAAATCAAACAGCATCTTGGATGCGACGGGCACAATGTTTTTCAGCGGGTTCAAGATGAAGCCATCCTCAATCGCTTCTTTCATGGTGTAACTGTCAAATGGCCGCCAGAGTTTCTCGCTTTCGGCATAGCCACTGAACTCGCCAAAGCGCACCAAGGTATGGTCGTCTGGCGTGGCGGTAAAACCGATGATCAGATTCTTCTTGATGGCTTGACCGGCATAGGCCGCGCCGTCAAAAGGGGCTTTGCAGTTCGTCAAAAATGCTCACCATCTCTTCATGCTGGTCGCCACTGTTTGATCGATGGATCTCGTCAATCAAGAACACAATGCGCATTCCCGCCAGCTTTTTCAGCACATCGGCGTCGAGCATTTCCCGTACCGCGCCAAACTTCTGCAAATTGACAATCACCAATCGGGTGTCGGACGCCAGAGCCTCTTGAAAAGTCTTCTTGTTGGTTGCCTCGATCACCATGCGCTTGTCGATGTTCATGTTCAGCATGAGCGAATCAATCTGGCTGCGCAGTTGCAGGCGGTCCACTACAATCATGATTTTGTCGTACACATACTGCGTTTTGCCGTGGCTATCGGGGCGGCGCAAGTCCTTCAACTGCAGAACTGACCAGCCGATGATGTTGGACTTGCCAAACCCGGCGGCGTATTGCATCAGCAGCGAATACACATTCTTGTTGTTGGAGTACGCTTTACGCTTTTCCAGCAGTTCTTTTTTCTTGGCTTCAGAAACGCCCACCAGTTGCTTTTCGAACAACCTCTCGAAATAGTCAGGTTCCTGCTCGTGAGCCAAAAATTCGTCTATCTTGGCCATAATCTTGTCGGTGCCGAACTTCTGCTTCGGACGTGGTGAAATCAAATGTCCTGTTTGGTCTTTTACCTCCTTCACCCCTTTGTTGATGTAGACGTCACGCTCGATGAAGTTGTAATACAGTATTTCTTTCTCGACCATTAGCTTGCC
Source organism: Polynucleobacter necessarius (assembly GCA_900095165.1). Classification (GTDB taxonomy): domain Bacteria; phylum Pseudomonadota; class Gammaproteobacteria; order Burkholderiales; family Burkholderiaceae; genus Polynucleobacter; species Polynucleobacter necessarius_J. The sequence continues at coordinate 1,093,151 of LT606947.1, forward strand.
GTACAAAACGGCAAACAGCTCTTTGAGCTTGTCCTTCTTTTCGGCATCGGGCTTGAGTAGGGGATAGAGTTTGAATACGCCGTGGGCTTTTTTCTCTATCTCTTCACGGTCGAATTTGCCTTCACGGCAGGTGGCCAATATCTCGTCAAAGTAATCAGCTATGGTGCGAATGGCATAGGTTTCGCCAATGTCAGTGGTCGTGACATGAATGGCGCTCTCGAAGATTTTGAGAAAGTCCTTGCGCACACTCTGCTTTTCTTTGTCACTCAGCATCTCATTGCTGTCGATGTGCTGGTGATACACCTTCACCGCTTCAAAATAGTCTTTCAGTACTTTGCCACGCCCGTTCTTGCTGGCGCTCTGGCTGGTATAATTGCTTTTCAGTTCGCTGTAGCCGAGATAAATCCCATTCACAAACATCACGAGATCGGGTCGAAACGAAAATATCTGCGAACCTTGATAGTTGAACTTGTACGGCAGCTCTTGCACGACCGAGAAAATATTTTCATCAAATAAGGCGTTGCCGTGAATCACGCTGTCACTGGTATAAAACAGATGAAGCTTGACACCTTGCAAGGTAATCGATTTATTGGCGTTGATGAACAAGACCATATTCCGACTGCTGGCGATGCGCTCAGCAATCAATGTCATTAACTCTTGAAGCAAAGCCTTTTTGTCACCCTTATATTTCTTGAGTAAAATCTCGAAGGGCTTTTGGTTGAGCGAACTCTCCGCAATAAACGCCTGCAAGTCTTCTTCAATAATCAGCGCTTGGGTGACAGTGTTCATTTTGACTTCCTTGTAGCCCAAGCCATCCCGAAAGAACGGGATCAGGAATTTATCTTGCAGATGAAGTTCGTTCATATGGCCAACCCTTCGCTCACCACTTTGATTTTTCCAGTCACCACATCGTTGATCAGAGCCTTGCGCAGATCTTTCAACTTGTCTATCTGGGTGTTGATCGCTGTGACGATGCGATATATTTGAGCGGTTTTTTCATCGAGATAACTAGCAATAGCTCGTTGCTCTTTTAAAGGTGGAACACAGGCAAAAGCAACTGCGAAAACAAATCAAAAGTCATGGTAGACCGCAGCGTCTTGCTATTTGCCAATAGGGAACCATTGCGATTCTGCTCAAGGTAGTAGTAAAGAAAATACTTCATATCTACGCTTTTCTTTCCCTTGATAACTGTGTATGCACTTGTAATAATTCCAAGATTGTTCACATAACCAACTATTCTTGGCGTTACATCAATATCAAATAGGCACAAAACGAGGTCGCCTAGATTCGCAATTTGATAGCCATCAAAAGAGGCGGGAATTTTTCCCTTCATATTGTCAAGGTCGCGCTTTATTACTCCGTTCAGAGTTAATGAAAGTACGTCGTATGAGGAGCTATCCAAGCCAGCTTTATTCTTGGTTTGCTCAAATATATCTTTATCTCGCCTAACATCCCAATGCTCCGGCACCTCTCCGATCCACACAACATCACTGTTTTTCATCGGCACCGATTTATCCAAACCACTGGTAACAGCTTCGTTGATGAGCGATTGTTTGAGCTTGCCATACTGAGTCGCCTTTTGGCCGAGCAAGTCTATTTGACTATCAATCTTCGCGGTTTTGGTGTCGAGATAGGTGGCGATTGCGGCTTGTTCATTAGTCGAGGGTAAAACAAAACTGAAATTATTCAGAGTATTGCTCGTCAACTGATTAATTGTTGATGACATAAACAATCCCGATTGCGATTCAAATATTTGCGAATTAAAAAAATAACGCAAAAAGTTTGAATACTTCGATCGGTAAACCGACATGAACGCCCCGAATGTTTGACCAACAATTCTATCGTCGATCATTATATTTTTCCCAATCAAATTACGACTACCATTTCTTGAGCAAATTAAAATATCACCAACTCGCAGGACAAGATTTCTAGGGATTTTCTTTCCAACATAAACATTGTCCAGAAGGCTCAGCTTTCCCTGTTGAATGTTTGACGAACGCAAAACTAGCGTACCTGAGTCATTATCCAAAACGTCTTCAGGTGCATAAGTTAAGCCGATTACGCTATTTCCAACATCTTTCAAACGAATGACGCGCCAATGCGCTGGTACAATTCCGAGCCATGCAACACCGTTATCCTTGTGCGCTGAATAACGCTCAATTTTGACCACGCTCATAGCGCCAGCTCCGCTTCAAGTGCTTGTAACGCTTTATCCAGCTCAGAGATCTCTGTCGCAATTTCGCTCACGGGGTGCAGGATTTCGGGTTTATAAAAAATCTTGTTGAAGTTCAGCTCCACGTCGACCACGTTTTCTATGTAAACAAATGGTTTGCTGATGTAGCGCGCCATAAAGTCGGTGATGGCGGCTTGATTGGCAGCGGCATCTTTATGGAAGGGGATGATCTCGTAGTCTTTTTGATAGTCCGCCGTCAGCTCCACGCTGATTTCAATGCGTTCGTCCTGTTTTTTGGTGGCCTTTTTGTAGCTGGCACTCACGATAATTTTGCCGCCGCCAAGCTCTTCTTTATTGCTGTTGGTTTCTTTAATCAGGGTTTCTTGCTCAACCTCGTAAAAGTAGTTGGCATCAGTCGTAGCGATGAGCAAGGGCTGCTCTTTATAGTCAAACTGGGCAATGAGGGGTTTGATGGCGTCTGCGCAATAGTTGTCCAACGATGCGTATTGGGTCGCATCGTACTTTGTGATGCTGAATTCGGTCAGCATAATGTCGCCCTGCTTGATTTTGATGGGTGTCAGTTCGACTGAGTTGATACGATTCATTTCGCCGAACTTATCTTCCTTCATCGGCAAGTGCGCTTCAAAGCTTCGGCCTTGCTCATCAACGTTGCTGAGCATAATGGCTTGTTTGTTGAAGTAGAAAAATTCTTTGTCAAACACGCGGGCGTAGTCATTGTCTTGGTAGGCGGTGAGCGTGGCGACAATTTCTAGGCGGCTGGCTTCGTCTACCTCTTTGCGTTTGTTACCCTTGGCTTTCTTCAAAGGTTTGAATTTTTCGCTGGCGTTAATCAGCATCACCTTGTTCTCGTGATGCGCCTGCTTATTCTTATTGAGCACTCACAGATAGGTGTATATGCCGGTGTTGAAAAATTCATCGGTGGGTAGCTGGATCACCGCTTCGACGATATCGCTGTCGAGCATCCATTTTCGGATATTGCTCTCAGCTGAATCCGCATCACCACTGAACAGGGTCGAGCCGTTATGAACTACGACGCCCATACCGACGGCATCTAACTTGGAGATGAGGTGCTGCATGAACAGCAGTTGTCCATCTGAAATGGAGGGCAAGTATTTGAAACGCTCGGTCTTGTCGTTGGTGATGTCTTTTTCATAGCCCTTCCAGCTCACGCCGTAGGGCGGATTGGCGATGACAACGTCGAATTCTTCGTTGTCAAACTTGTCTTCTACCAGCGTATTGCTGTGCTCGATTTTTGAGTCGGGACGGAAGCGACTTTCAATCTTGGCTAGCGCATAAAGCGCATCGTTCCAGTCTTGGCCATAGGTTTGGGTGAGGCGTTTGAACTTCTGGTTGATGCGATCTTCGACCCCAAACAACATATTGCCGCCGCCGCAGGTACAGTCGTAGATTTTGAGTAGCGTGTCTGACTCTTCGATTTTGGAGGCGATGATTTCGGCAATCAGCGCAATCACGTCATCCGGGGTGTATTGCTCTCCGGCGGTCTCGGCAGAAATATCCGCCCACTTGCGCTTGATGTGTTCTTCAAGCGTAGTGATTTCGGAGTTGTTGAACGGTTTTAGATCAATCTCTGCCCAAAGCTTGGTGTAACTAAACAGCACCTTCTTTGCTTTGAGCTTGGTGATAACGCCTTTGATGTCGAGAAATTTTTCACCCTCGGAGGCATCGACTCCCAGCAGGTCTTTTGTTTCGCCATCAAAGCCTTTCAGGTAGGCATCGAAGTCGATCTCAAATGACTTATCGTTCTTGCAAATATCCGTTAGTGCTTGAGACTTTTCAAAAATGAAAATGTTGTAACCCTGACCTTTGTCTTTGATCAGGTCGTACAGATCATCCTTATGAATCTTGGCAAAAGCATCTTCCCCAATCTCGACCTTGAGATCGTCAAACATTCGCACCAAGCGGCTTTCAATCATGGCCAGCGCAAAAAACGGCATCATGAAAGATGACCATTCGGATTCTTTGATGCCACAGCCACGTAGAAGGTCAGCAGTGACCCAGATTTTTGATTCGTATTGGAGGGTGTTCATGGGATCGTCTCTTTAATTTCGTTCACGCTGCGCAATCAACCTAAATCTGGTGAGATTCATGCAAGGCAGTATTTGATTATTGTTTTTGACTGGTGGAATCAATACTGAAGTCGTAATGACCATCCATGATTTTCCGCCGGGCTTTCTTGAAAAAGCACTCCGGCGGCGTCAGGCTTGCAGCTCGTGCGGCATCCATTCCTGCCATCAATGCTTGGAATTTTTTTATAAACCCATCCTGCACGCCCAGCACACTCACGCGCCACGCCTGACGAAATCGATCCTGGAGGATTTTGTATTGGTGCGCGTGTTTGGCGATGACATCGAGGCTGACATCAAGGTTCAAGGCTTTGTAGATCGCGGGTGTAATGCCAGCGAGCAAAGCGCATAGGCCGGTGAGCCATTCGTATCCGGGCTGCCGCTTGAAAATCGGCCAAGCGGCAATGCCGCCTAAAATGATCGGGGCGACTACAAACAGTACCCGATAGCGACGCATGGACTTTAGCCACTCAAACAAGGTGGTCGAGGTATATAGACAGGATTCTTCCTGCCGTTTGCACTCTTCAATTAGATTTTGTGTACGCGCATCCATCACACAGCCCTCGGAACTTGTTGTCCAAAAATCTTCTGCCACTCATCGCCTGCTGCGAGTAAATAGTTTTCACGCTCATAGTCGCAGGCCTTTGCCGCACGGCCATAAGCAGTCTCAACGCGACTTTGCCACGCATTACCCAATGGGATCACTTCCCGCGTGCCCGGCACCACGACACTGGAATTGGCCCGGTGGTACATGTAGGCAAACAGGTCGCGGAGGAGCCAATCAAACCAGAAAAAATCTTTGAAACGCCACGGCGACTCAGCAATGAAATCTGCAGCAAGCAACTCAAACTGAAACGACTTGATCGGAACCGAGCAGTTTGCCTGCCATGCTTTCAGCATTCGAATAAGGGGACGAAGGTTGCTGCCGTTCGCCTGATCTGCAGCGTCAATGTGCCGAATCTCGGCCCAAGGATCTGCTGTCTTATAGCTGACACCATTGTGGGTGTCACAAATCCAGTACTGGCCGCTTTGGAGAAGAAACGCCGGAACGACCTCTATGGCGTAGCTTCCAAAACGGACGACGACGACTTGCCCATCGCCACTCATATCCGTATCGGGATATGTCGCCGCAAGAGCAGCTTTCACCTCTTGCAGCAATGCGGACTGCCGGTTCCACTGATAGCTCTGAAGTCGGTGGTATTCCGATGTTGGCAACACGAAATACAAATCCACGTCTCGCGGCGGACGGATGGCAGTGCTTTCCCCCAAGAGCCGACCAGGAAACTGTTATCGGATAGAGATGATGTACCGTAGTAGCTGCGGTTTAGGCACGCAACGACACCGGCGCGCTTCGTTACGCCGTCTTGGTATTGAAGCTCGGTGAGCGCAAGATTCCAATGAAACTGTTCAAACCGCTGCCGCACACCTATCCATTGTGGGACTGCCTGCGTGACAGAAAGAAGACCAAGGCCAGCAGGCGAAAAATGAGCTGGCTGTGCGCTCATCAGCCCTTGCAAGATCGGGGCAGTAACACTCAAAGGGCACCTCGCTCAAAATTTGTCAACATTTGTTCAGCAGCTTCCCACGGAAGCCGCCGCCCGTTTACGCGCATTTTGTTGAGTGCCGCCCTAGCCACCGCGACGGTGATGCGCTGCTCGCGCACCATCTTGCCAATCAGCCAGATCGTGCCTTTGACTTCGACCTGCTCTGATTTTGCCGCTAGCCTGAGTGCGGCATCGCCGGTCAGCAATGGGCACTTTTCTAGCTCTGCAAGCGCCAGTGCGAACAAGTCGATTCGCCCCGGCCGCACGTAGGTTTGACTGAGCGATTGGACGCGCTCGACACTTTTCGCCGACAAGCTGCGTGTTTGCAAGCCCATATCAAGCAGGTGGGCGTGCTGTTCTTCCAGCTCCTCGTAATAGAGAATATCGGGAACCGCAAACTGGTACCCAAGACTTGAACATGGGCACGACCAGATCGCCCACTTCGACATCCATCAAGATGTTCGCATCACTGATTAACAGCAGCATCGCCGGCCCTCCATTGAACGGACGCGCCGAAACTGTTGCAGTGGCATATTCATGAGCTCGGCAGCTTTCGACTCACCGATGTACTCCTCGGCAAGCGCGTGAAACACCAGCTGCTCAAAAATGTGTGCCTTCTCGGTCGGGTAGTCACTTCCGGGCTCTTTCCGATACCAACCCTTAAATCGGAACAACTTGGCCTGCTCTTCGCGGTAGGCAGGCGAGATGATGCCAAGGTCTCGGGCGCGATACAGAATTCCGGCCATCGACAAGCCAAACTCTTCTTTCAGTAGCCCCAGCTCCTTGAGTTCGATGGCGTTGCGATGTCGTCCGAGCTCTTGCAGCACCGATGCGCGCGGAAACAGGAATGTTCCAGCGAAGCGGTTGCATGCCATTTCCTCGTCCAGATCATCCGCAAGGCGACCTTCGAGCATGAGGTGGCCCAGCTCGTGCGCCAGTGTGAATCGCTGACGATCCCCCGGCCAGTGTCGACCAACGACCACGATGGGCATACCACTGATGCGAGCCGCAAGGCCATCAAATTTATTCTCGGCGTCCGCTTCAATCATGAAGACACGGATGCCATTGGTTTCCAGTACATCGATCAGATCGGGGATTGGGTCAAATCCCAGATCCCATGCCTCACGGACGCGCTCGGCAGCCTCTTCGATCTGATCCATCACTGTAATAGACGAGGCCAGTCCGCCGACTGTGGCGAACGCCTTGACTGGCGATTGCGGGAAGAGGTTTTCCAGTTCGATGCGACGCTCAATCAGATCGATCACTTCGTGCGTGATCGCGTCCAATCGCTTTTTAGGCAAAGAGCTGCGCTTGCGGTATTCGATCCCCTCCAGAGCAACGGGCTCCGGACGGAAGAAATACTCAGCGCGTACATTGAGCGTGCGCGACAGCCCGAGCAAGACGTCGCTCGAGGGCATAGCAATTCCGTCTTCATACTTCTTTATTGCCGCGTGAGACACCCCCCTACGCGTTCGCCAAGATCGCGTAGAGATAGTCCTGCCGCTTTACGAGCTCGGTGGAGTCGAATGCTAAACATGGCTGTCCTCTCGTACCCCAAATGGGGTGGTTGCAGTGGTTACCAAAAACTAATAATTTCAGAACTATTGTAAACCACATCCACCACAAGTTCAATACTGATGCAAAATGGGAGTTCAGTCGGCAACCGAGGAGTAGCTTTGCGGACTCGGATTCGATCTCGCACCCTTGATCGAACTGACCCTCGACGATTATGGGGCCGTGGGAACCCAAGTTTCGCGGGACGAAGCGCCCTCAAGCGCGAGGCATGGACGGATTGAATTCGGCCAAATACTCCAATCCACGCTCTCAAGACCCATACTTTACTATCGGGTTCTGAAATCGGACGCGGAGAAGTGGATTCACAATGGTAATTCGCGAATTTGAACCGCCGTCCGCAATTTTGAAAAAATTGGACGCATTCAATGCAGGCGTCTCCATTGAGGGATGGCGCTGAATTGGGGATTGTTCGCAGAAACTAGGTGAGGCCCGCAGGGGCTACTCTGAGGCCGTTTGCCCTCTGGTAGCACCCCACCACCAATTAGCAGTCAATTGATTTGATCAATAGTCAAACGCCACCTATCAAGGTGGCGTTTTTCTTTTAACGCTTCGGTGTTTTACCAACCATCTTCACCGCTCTCAAGAAATCAAAATCGACACCCTTATCTGCTTGTGTGACTGTATCTAAGAATAGTTTTAGATAGTCACGCTCTGCAGTCGGCTCAATCACTGGACTGTCTTTTGCACGCTTAGCTAACTCTTCATCGGAGATCAATAAACTAATCTCGCGATTTTTCACGCTCAAACGAATACGATCACCGTTCTTCACGTGTACCAGCGGTCCACCTACTGCAGCTTCTGGAGTCACATGCAAGACAATTGTTCCAAACGCTGTACCACTCATACGCCCATCAGAAATTCGCACGATATCTTTGACACCAGCGCGAGCCAGCTTCATCGGAATCGGAATGTATCCTGCTTCAGGCATACCGGGAGCACCCTTAGGACCAATGTTCTTGAGCACCAAAATGTCATCGGCTGTCACATCCAAGTCTGAGCTATCAATACGATTAGCTAGATCCTCGCTGTTTTCAAAGACAACAGCGCGACCCTCATGCTCCATAAGTGCTTCATTAGCAGCAGATTGTTTAATGATTGCACCGCCAGGAGCTAGGTTGCCATACAGAACGGCAATACTGCCACATGGATAAATTGGGTTATCAAACTTGCGCACGACATCTTGCTTAAAGTTTGGTGGTGCTGCATCAATCTCCTCGCCTAGAGTGCGACCTGTTACTGTCATCGCATTTAGTTTTAGTAAAGGCTTAAGCTCGCGTAGCAGTGTTGTCATACCGCCAGCATCGTGGAAGTTTTCCATGTAATGATCGCCAGAAGGCTTTAGGTCTACTAGCACCGGTGTCTCATCACCCATCTTATCCAGAGCATCCAAATCAATCTCTAAACCCATGCGGCCAGCGATAGCAGCTAAATGCACGATGCCGTTTGTAGATCCGCCAATAGCCAATAAAACATGCATCGCATTTTCAAAAGCATCTGCCGTTAATACCTTGTCAATTGTTAGACCGTCTTTTGCCATTTGCACAGCACGAGTGCCCGTCTCTTCTGCAACCCGAATGCGATCTGCCGTTACCGCCGGCGGCGTTGCGCCACCAGGCACCGTCATCCCCAATGCCTCAGAGATACAAGCCATCGTGCTTGCAGTTCCCATCACAGAGCAAGTACCTACGCTGGCCACCAATTGATCGTTGACTTCATCTTTTTCCACTTCATCAATTTCGCCAGCGCGAAATTTTCCCCAATAGCAGCGACAGTCTGTACAGGCGCCCACACGCTCACTACGATGAGAACCAGTCAGCATGGATCCGGTGTCAACTGAATTGCTGGAAGGCCTGCAGAAGCAGCACTCATCGTTTGCGCCGGCACTGTTTTATCGCAACCACCAATCATGACTACCGCATCCATTGGCTGAGCCCGCAGCATTTCTTCGGTATCCATCGACATCAAGTTACGCAAATACATGCTGGTTGGAGCGGCAAAACTCTCATGGATAGAGATCGTTGGAAAGTCCATCGGCAAACCGCCAGTAAGCATCACGCCACGCTTTACAGACTCAATCAGTTGCGGCATATTGCCATGGCACGGATTGTATGAACTACCAGTATTAATAATGCCGATCACTGGGCGATCTAGTGCACTATTTGTGTAGCCCGCACCCTTGATAAATGCTTTACGCAAAAACAAAGAGAAGCCTTTGTCTCCGTAACTGGTCAAACCTTTTCGCAGGCCCGTTTCAGGCAACTGCCCATCTTTTTTATTTGTCATATTAATTTTAATTTCTCAAAAAGCATTCAGTCCGTTTTGATTCCAGCTTCAGTAATCACTTTTTCCCAACGCTTAACTTCTGTAGATAGAAGTTCAGCTGATTTTTTCGGGCTTGTCGGCGTAGCTGCAAATACACCCTGCTTTAGAAATGCCTCTTTCACTTCTGGGTTAACTAGTAACTTTGCAATCGCAGCATTTAATTGATCAACAATTGCAACGGGGGTTCCGGCTGGGGCTAAAACTCCGAAGGTAGAGCTCACTTCTAAAGCCGACATACCGGACTCAGCGGAAGTAGGCACATCTGGCAACATAGAAATACGTTTTGCGGTTGTCACAGCCAAAGGACGCAATTGACCAGCGTTAATAAATGGTAGGGCTGCAGGCACCCTCTCAACCATCAAATTCACTTGTCCCGCCATCAAATCGGTCATGGCAGGACCACTACCTTTATATGGGACATGCGTAATTTTGATACCTGCTTCTTTTTGGAAAATTTCTGCACCCATTCTCTGGGGAGCGCCAGCACCAGAAGAGGCGTAATTTAATTTATCTGGGTTGGCTTTTGCATAGTCAACCAAGCCCTTTAGAGTTCTCACGGGAACGTTGGGATTAACAACCACCACTAAAGGCACTGAACCAACAATCATTACTGGCGAAAAATCTTTGAGAAGGTCATAGCGCAACTTACCTTTCTCAAGGGTAGCCATTGTCGAGTGAGAGGTAACCGCACCCATCAAAAGGGTATAACCATCCGGAGCTGATTTTGCCACTGCCTCCGCACCAATATTGCCACCCGCTCCACCGCGGTTATCAACTACGACTTGCTGACCCAATGCATCGCCAAGGTTTTTAGCCAAAATACGGCCAATCACATCGGTTGCTCCACCAGGAGGATAGGGAACAATTAATTTAATTGACTTATCAGGATAAGCGGCATGAGCAAAACCGCAAACACCAAAAACCATAGTGCCAATCAAAATAGAGCGGCGCAGCTTATTTAATCGAGAAATAAACATTTTTAACTCCTAGTTATTAATTTAGCCTAGCTAGTTTGACAAATAAATGAAGTTAATAAAAGTAATTTTTGATACATATAAACAAAAATATTTTTATTGTTTATATAAGTCATTAATACCACTCAAATTACTTCGGCTTCCCACCCTTATCTGCTACATTTTTCTGAGGGCTGGATTCGTAAACCGCTCTCGCCTCCTCCAAGAAGGCATGCGCCAGCGAGGCTCGCGGACCATGCGCCCCACAAATAAGGCCAACCTGTCTAATTGGTGCCAGCTTGGGCAAAGGCACTCTCGCAATCTTCATCCCCGATCTCCACAAGGGAGTCCAGTCGGGAATAAGCGTCACCCCCAAATCTTGCTCCACTAATGCTGCGATTGCCGTAATCCCATCCACCTCCAATCGCTCTTGCGGATGAATGTTGTTATCCCTTAAATATCGATCTGCCAATTGCCCCCCAAGAACGGCGCGATCGTAGCGAATAAATGACTCTGTTCGAAGTAATTCATGTGGATCTTTTGAATTTGCTAAACGCAGAGGAACAACTACCACTAGGGGCTCTTTAAAAAGAACATCCCACTCACAGCCTTTGGCAATTGCAAACTGAGGCTCAATAACAATTGCAGCATCCAACTCGCCAATACCAACTTTGCGACATAGCTCAATTGAGCTTCCGGGAGTCACAAATAGCTTTAGCTCTGGATGCTTGTTATACAAACGCTTTAAAACAGGGGGCAATACGCTTGTCATTGCGGAAACAAACACCCCAAGGCGAAACTCTCCTAGTGCTGCGCCATCACTGGCAACCGCATGCAAGTCACGCACTTCTCGCAAAATCTTCCGTGACCTACCCATAATTTTACACCGGCCTCGGTAGGCTTTACAGAACGGCCAGCTCGCCTTATCAAGGAGGTGCCAAGCTCAGATTCGAGCGCATGAATTCTGGCCGCTACCGCAGCTGGCGTAAGATCCAAACGTCTTGCGGCCTCGGCAAAAGAACCCAAATCCACCACAGCAACAAAGCTCTGCAAATAACGAGTATCGATAAGGCCTCCAGAACGTAAAAATATTAAACTTCAAACAAACCAAACTTTAGCAATATTTTTGTTCAAATAGCGTCATAATTATTTAAATTTATTCATGCGGCTCCAGCCGTAACTTTGCGAAGCGCACTTCTTAAACCAAGGATCGACATGTCGACAATTCAACCCTTTCACCTTGCCTTTCCCGTAGACAGCCTAGAGGTAGCTCGCACTTTTTATGGCAGCACCTTGGGTTGCGCTGAGGGTCGTAGCTCCGACGAATGGATTGACTTTGACTTCTTTGGCCACCAATTGGTTGCCCATCTCGCACCTCAAGAATGCGGCAATGCAGCCTCAAATGAGGTTGACGGGCATCAAGTTCCCGTAAAACATTTTGGAGTGGTTCTAACAATGCCTGATTGGCATGCTTTAGCAGACAGACTGAATAAGAGCGGCATCAAATTCATCATTGAACCGCAGATACGCTTTAAAGGTAAAGTTGGCGAGCAGGCCACGATGTTCTTTCTAGATCCAGCTGGCAATGCGTTGGAGTTCAAAGCATTTGAAGACCCAAGTCAATTATTTGCTAAATAATTTCTGATTTTTTGCATTAGTTACTTAATGCTCAATCGCCAGAGTGAGGTAGTTTCTGCAGCCCTGGCGAAGTAAAGCAACTTTGTCTCATCGCCTAATTTTGGATGCTTTGGCTTGGTATCAATACGACCAAGAACAATCAGTCCCGCAGCTTCAATCCAAGAGAGCAGCTCTTGTCGAGTTCTCAACTCAAGATGCTCAGCCAAATCAGACAGAATCAACCAAGCCTCACATTTAGGTGATAAATGATCTTTTAATCCAGCTAAAAACCCTTTAAGCATGTAACTCTCTGGATCGTAAACCGCATGCTCTAAAGTGGAGCTAGGTCTTGCAGGCACCCAAGGTGGATTGCACACAATCAACGAAGCTTTTCCTGCGGGGAATAAATTGACCTTCACAATCTCTATTTGCAAACCCAGATTTAGCAGTGCGATATTTTCTTTGGCACAAGCGAGTGCTCGATCATCTTGATCAGTGGCGATAATTTTCTGTATGCCTCGCATCGCCAAAATAATAGAGAGCACTCCAGTGCCGACACCAACATCAAATGCCATCGAATCAGCATCTAAAGCTTCAGGTAACGGAGCATTGCAAACTAGCTCAATGCACTCGCCACGAACGGGTGAGAAAACGCCGTAATCGGGATGTACAAACACTGGCTCACCATTTTCATCGGCCAAAATAGGCAAGCCATTCTTACGCCACTCATACGCGCTAACCACACCCAAGAGTTCACGTAAAGAAACTACATAAGACTGGGTGACAGCGCCATACGCCTCTCTACATGCCTGCGAGAAATACGGTGCACGGCGTAATGAAATCGTGTGATCTGGATTACATTGGATCAACAACATGCCCAATATTCGGGCGCGTTGAGACTGAGCGAGCCGGTGCTGATTGAAGATATCTTTTGCTGTTTTCTTGGGGGTAGCTTCAACTGACTTATCCACCCTCTTGCCCGCACGCTTGGATTTTTTCGAAGGTTTATCTATTCGTCGCACCAAAGCCTGCAATAGCTGGCGGGCATCCTGGAAATCCCCCCTCCAAATAATTGCAGTGCTTTCACAAGCCAAATGATAAGCATCATCCGCAGTCAGGGTGTCATCGGCAGTCACTACTTTTTTATGGGGCACTATGCCATTTTCAGAATGCCAAATCGCCGAGCAAGTCTGACCGCCTTCCTCCCAGCGAATGAAATCACTCTGATTCATAAATTACCCAGGAGGATGCTCCTCAGGATTGACATCCAAGGCAATCAAAAATCGAGAAACCATATTGTAGGCTGCCACTACAGTGACTAGTTCTACGGTATTCGTATTGCCTAAGGTAGCTTACAAACGCCTCATCAAAGCACTATCAACCTGAATATTGCGCGTCATCTGAAAGGTCAAATCCGCAGCATCATTTTCAACATCTGAGAAAAGAGCTCTTGGGAAGCTAGGCTGACCAATTAAACGCAGCGCCTTTACTTGCCCCTCAGTACCTCCCGCCTCGATAAATGGAGGGGCGTGATGAAAAAACTCATACTCAGCACCATTAAGAACGGCCACCCCACACATTGCGAGTTCACGCAACTTTGGATCCAAGGAGAGGTTATTGCGTATCTCACCAACGAAATGATTCCAGCCCTCGGCAATCGGGGTGCTATGCAGTAACATGCGATCTAAATTGATGAACTGGCCACCTCGACGCTGGCGAATCGCAGCCACTAGTTCAGCTGGCTCTGCCAAATCCATCGGCTGGTAAGGAATTAAACGCTCACTCATATGCAATCCTTATTGCGCTTCTTTAATATTGTTTTCAATGACAAATTTGCCCCAGACCGCAATTTGCTTGCCGATAAAGTCACGCAGAGCTTCTGGATTGCCAGCAACAATTTCAATGCCTTGTGATTTCAATTTGGATGCGACCGCTGGAGTCTTCAGTGCTTTCGTTACAGACTGGTTCATGGCATTCACAATTGCAAGTGGAGTTTTTCCAGGGGCCAATACTGCCCACCATGCTGGCGCATTAAATCCAGGGAAGCCACTTTCGGAAATCGTTGGCACATTCGGCAACTCAGGAGATCTTTTAGCGGTAGTAATTACCAAGGGAATTACACCACCACTATCAATGTGCGGCTTGACCAAAAACTCTGATCCAATAGCCAACTGTACTTGACCGCCAAGAACATCTTGCATTAAAGGGCCGCCGCCACGATAAGGAATGTGATTCCAATCAAAGCCAGCTTGTTTAGCCAAACGCGCCATCGCTAAATGGCCCAAGCTACCGATACCAATAGAACCATAGCTAAATTGTTTACCAGTCTTGGATTGATCGACAAGCTGCTTAAAGCTAGTAATTCCAGAATTCTTACTCGCAACCAGAACCATTGGTGAGGCACCAATTAAGGTGACAGGCGCGATATCTTTAATCGTGTCGTAGGGGAAGCTTATCTTTGAGACTTGGATTTACGCCATGCGTATCAAATACAACCGCAAAGGTATAGCCATCTGGATCCGATCTAGTTAGAGCTGCAGTTCCAATAACGCCGGATGCCCCACCGATATTTTCAACAATGACGTTTTGCTTTAATTCAACCTGCAATGCTGGGGCTAAGGTTCTCGCCACTTGGTCCACAGAGCCACCTGGCGGGAAAACAGCGATCAGGCGAATTGGTTTTTGGGTGGGCCAAGCACCCACTCCAGCGGTTTGAGCGCCGGCAAGGGAAGCGCCAAATACCATAAATAAGCTCCATAAGAGCGCTTTTTTTGCTATTTTCAAGAAAATCGGCATCACATCATCCCCTCAATTAAGACTGCAAGATTACCGCCCATCTCAGCAGCTTGTTTGATAATGGACGCCGGAGCCAGATGAGATTAAACATGAAACCAATTTTGAACATAGCCGCCTATTTATTTGTCAGCCTAGATGATTTAACCGAGCTACGCTCCAAGATATTGGATGAGTGCAATTCTCGCCACCTAAAGGGAACGATTCTCTTAACCGCTGAAGGTATCAACATGTTTTTGGCGGGGGGTGAAACTGAATTACGCGGCTTTCTGGATTGGCTACGCCAAGATTCTCGCTTTACCGCGCTTCAGGCAAAAGATAGTTACTCCGAAACACAGCCCTTTAAAAAAATGTTGGTCAAAATTAAAAATGAAATCATCCGCATGAACCATCCGACGATTCGTCCAGGGGAAGGTCGTGCGAATTTCATTACGCCAAAAAAATTACAGGGGTGGCTTGACCGAGGCACTGATGACCTGGGGCGCCCTGTAGTCATGGTAGACACACGCAATGCCTTCGAAGTCGAATACGGCACTTTCGAGAATGCGCTGCATTTCAATATCGAGAAATTTACAGAATTTCCCGCAGCAATCACTGCGCATAAAGATAAGTTAGCCGATAAAACTCTAGTGAGCTTTTGTACTGGCGGAATCCGTTGTGAAAAATCTGGCCTTTTCATGCGTGAAATTGGCATGGAGCATAGCTATCAACTTGAAGGCGGTATCCTCAAATATTTTGAAGAAGTTGGCTCTGCACACTACACCGGCAGCTGTTTTGTTTTTGATGGGCGTGAAGCCCTTGATTCTGATCTTAGCATTACTCCAATCGAACGCACTGTCAGAAGAAAAGCGAAAGCGAAGCAATCTTAAGCGGTAGATTAATTGCTCCTGCTTAAGGCTAGCAATAACTCATATAACTTTTCAGCAGCAGGGGCAAGACTGCGTCCCTTCTTGCTAATCAGCCCAATCCGTCTTGTTACAACGGGATCAGCCAAGGGAACGCTTGCTAATACTGGGTGATCTTTGTTCGGCATCGCTAAAGAAGGCACTACCGCGATACCCATCCCAGCTTCGACCAATCCAAGTAGCGTGGTGACGTGCTGAGCTTCGTAGATAATATTTGGAGCCTGTGATTTTCCTGCCAAGGCAAGGTCAATCAACATTCGATTTCCTGAGGATTTTGAAACGGTCATGAAGTCATATTTACCAACCTCTTCCCAAGTGACTTTTTTCTTTTTGCTCAGAATGTGATCTTTACGACAAGCCACCAAAAACTGCTCTTCGAAGATGGTTTTAAAATCAATGTTGGATTCATCGTTACCAACAAAGTTCACTCCAAAGTCGGCCCTTCCTCTAGCGACAATTGAAAGTACCTCATTTGCACTTGCATCATGAATTTTGATCCGAATCTTTGGAAAGAGTTCGTGGTATTTACTTAATACCTTCGGCAAGAAGCAGTAGACCGCGGAAGGAACGCAGGCGATAGTAGTTTCACCCATACGACCACCACCCACACCTTCAATACCTAAAAGAGCCTCATCTAGACCCTCCAATAAAAATTTGGTTTTTTTGCAAAATCACGCCCGATTGAGGTGAGTTCCATATTGCGAGTATCACGATCAATGAGCTTTACCCACAATGCAGACTCAAGCTTTTCAATGCGACGACTAAACGCAGGCTGCGAAATATTTGATCGATTCAGCGGCTTTTTTGAAGCTCTTGATCTCTGCTGCAGCTACAAAAGCCTGTAAATCATGTAGGTCAAAGTTTATTGTCATAGATATTGATGTGTTAAACGCATGAATAATTAATAATATTGCAATATGCAAAATGAAGGATTAATGCAAAAATTCTTTCAAGCATCAAAAATGACACTTTACGGAGACCTTTAATGAAAACCAAACTAAAAGCCCTAATTTTGAGCGCTTTGTGCATCCCCGCCTTTGTATCGACGACGGTGTTTGCTCAAGTCTATCCAACCAAAACCATTACTATCGTTGTGCCCACTGCACCTGGTGGCGCAAATGACGCTATGGCCCGCATTATTGGTCAAGGTCTGAGCCAAAGAATGGGTCAGCCAGTGATTGTGGAAAACAAGCCTGGTGCCAATGGCGCAATTGCTACTGAATTTGTCGCACGTGCAGCTCCAGATGGGTACACCATTCTGTTTGGTTACATCGCAACGCATGGCATCAATCCTGCTTTGCAAAAATTGAAGTACGACCCTGTTGCTGATTTTGAGCCAATTGGTATGGTTGCAAATTCACCAACTCTATTAGTTGCTACAAATAGTTTGCCTGTGAACAATGCCAAAGAATTAGTGGCCTTGCTCAAAGCAAAACCAGACACTATTAGCTACGCTTCTGCCAGCAAGGGCACAACACCTCATTTGGCTGCTGAGTTATTCCAAATAAATACTGGTACACAAATGTTGCACGTACCTTACAAAGGATCTGCCCCAGCGATTGTTGACACTATTAGTGGCACAACTCAAATCATGTTCCCAAGTTTATTTAGCGCCTATCCGCAAGTGGCTGGTGGCAAGTTAAAAGCTCTTGGTATTACCGGCGATAAACGCTCCCCTGTCCTTCCTAATGTTCCTACATTGAAAGAGCAAGGCATTCCGAATATAAATGTTACTCAATGGTATGCCTTATTTGCGCCAGCAAAGACACCGAAGCCAATTATTGATCGCTTAAACAAAGAACTCAACCTCACCTTAAACGATAAGGCGAGTGAGAAAAAGATTGAAGATCAAGGCGCGGAAGTAGAAACAGGTACACCTGCGCAGCTGAAAAACTTAGTTCAAAAAGAAGTGGTCCGCTGGAAGAAGTTGGTAGATAGCGCAAAAATTACTGCTGATTAATGATGTTGAGAAGCGTAACTATTTCACCCGAAGGCCCACTGAAAGTCATTACTTCAGGGGCTTTCGCAGCAGCCTTAAAGGATTTAGTACCAATCTACGAGAAGCAATATCAGACCAAGGTTGAACTATCATTTGGCTCCTCTATTGGTGCAGCTCATGACTCAATCCCAACAAGATTGAATGAGGGCCAAAAATTTGATGTCTTTATTTTGGCTGGATCCGCTCTTGAAAACTTTATTCAAGCGGGTCAGATTAAAAACAATACTCGCGTAGATTTGGTTTCATCACACATTGCAGCCGCAGTTCGCGCAGGTGATCCAGAGCCAGATTTGAGCACCCTAGAGTGTTTCAAACATGCAATGCTTACCTACGGAAGAATTGCTTACTCCGCCAGTGCGAATGGCACCTATCTTTCTACGGAATTATTTCCTCAACTAGGTATTGCTGAAGAAATGTCTGTCAAAGCTAAGAAAATCTTTAGTGAACGAGTAGGCACAATCTTCATGAGAAATGAAGCCGATCTCGGCTTTCAGCAAATGAGTGAATTACTCCCCATTCAGGGCATTAAAATTCTGGGGGATTTGCCGCCAGAATCTCAAAGACCCTTTTTCTTTTCAGCCGGCATCGGAAGTGGTGCCAAGCAAGAAGAACAAGCTCGTCATCTCGTTGAATTCTTGGCGTCAGAAGAAGTTGCAGATCAAATTCGCAAGACAGGCTTAAAACCCGTACTTGCAAAGGCTCCTTGGCTTAACTAAAGCAAGCAAAAGCCTTATACGCATAAGCTAGGGGGGGATTGGGTATTTATTTACCATCAACCCCCACTCAGCCTCACTTTCAAATATGATTGGGATTGATAAAACACCTTCCTTATTTGAAAAATGTTTCTCTCATCGCGCATACTCAAAAAAATTATTTTGGCATTTATTTGCCTTTTTGCCAGCGCTCTAAACGCTCAAAGCTACCCAACTCAGCCTATTAAAATTGTTGTAGGTTCCTCTCCTGGTGGAATGCCAGATATAGCAGCCAGAATTATTGGGCAGCATATGAGCGAAAACTGGAAGCAACCGGTGGTCGTTGAAAATAAGTTGAGTGCAGGCAGCAATATCGCTGCTCAATTAGTTGCAAATGCGCCTTCTGATGGATACACCCTACTATCCATCTCATCTGCTTTCGCAATATCACCTGCTATCTACTCCGCGATGGCCTTTGATCCCATCAAGGATTTCTCTGGAATTACCTTAACCGCCACGGGCCCTGCTTTAGTGTTGATTTCACCCAACCTTAAAGTTAACTCCATGAAAGAGTTACTTGAGTATGCCGCTAAAAACCCAGGCAAAGTGACCTATAGTTCAGCTGGCGTTGGCAGCGGCTCTCACTTTGCAGCAGAGCTAATACAAGCGAAGGCAGGTGTTGAGCTCTTACATATCCCTACCAAGGGCATTTCCGATGCCATTACCGAGGTCATGTCTGGGAGGGTGGACTTTTTTATTAGTCCCTATGCCAGCGCCATCAATCTGGTGAAATCTGGTAAAGTACGCGCTCTTGCAATCACGAGCACAAAGAGATTTAAAGATCTCCCTAACTTGCCCACCGTTTCAGAATCTGGTGTACCGGGATATAAATGGGAGTTCTGGTATGGCTTAGTTGCCCCAGCAAAAACGCCGAAACCTATCCTTCAAAAAATTGCAGCTGAAGTAAAACGCATTCTCGAGTTACCAAGTGTGAAGGAGCGTTTTGATGAACTAGGAACAACAGCCGTGTCTAGCACTCCAGAACAGTTTGACAAATTGATTGCGGCTGAAATTATTGAGTTTGCTCGCTTGGCAAAATTATCTGGCATCAAACCTGAATAAAGCGCTTTAGCCATGAATGAAATCTTAACGAGTGCAGGCAATCGAATAGTCTATGCGATTGAAGGTGATGGGCCATGGCTTATTTTGTCACATTCTTTGGCAAGCAGTATGAGTATGTGGCACCCACAAATGCCACTACTTACCAAACACTTCAAGGTGCTGAGATTTGATACTCGAGGTCATGGGAAAAGTTCCACCCCATTAGACCCCTACACACTTGATGACCTTGCGCAAGATTCATTTGATCTATTTCAAACCTTCGGGATCGACCGCACACACTGGCTAGGACTGTCTATGGGCGGCATGATAGGCCAAACCTTAATCCTGATATCCTCACTTATTTGCATCTCTTGTTTTGGCAGATACAACCAGTAAGCGCCCTGACAATGCAAGGCAAATGTGGGGCGAGAGGATTATTCAAGCAAAGAGCGATGGTATGACAGCCATGGTTGATAGCACTCTTCAGCGCTGGTTTGCGGATGACTTCAGAAAAAGTAATCCAGCCATCATTCAAGAAATTGCACAAGGCATTGCCAGCACTTCAGTAAATGAATTTTGTGGGTGCTGTGAAGCAATCTCGCACATCAATACATTTGATCGTTTAGCTGAAATCACCTGTCCAACATTAATTATGGTTGGGGAACACGATCACGGCACCCCTCCACATATGGCAAGGTCAATGAAAGAGAAAATGCCAAATGCTCACTTCCATGAGATTCCCAATGCGGGGCATATTTCCAATATTGAACAGCCAGAAATATTTAATCAATGCTTGATGGATTTTTACAAATCACAAAACTTCATGTAAGGGGGCTTCAATTGAAGGCCTTCATAAGGAGGTTTTAACTAGACTTTCCTACCAGGGTCATATGTTCGACTATAGGAGGTCTTGTAAAAAATGGGCCCACAATTGAACGCCATTCCGCAAATGCTGGTGATCCCCGAAAATCAATAGTGTGGTTTTCAAGGGTGTCCCAATAAATCAGCAGTAGGTAGCGGGAAGGGGTTTCCATGCTATGGTTAACTTTAAACCCCTGAAATCCCTTTGCCTTAGAGATAACCGTCTCAACCCCACGCAATATAGCCTGCTCAAATTCTGCCTGCTTGGCTGGATCAATCTCAATGTCACAGCGCTCCAAAATCATCTATTTGTCCGCCAAAAAAATATTTGCCATCAACAGTAGAATTACTTAGCAGTTCTAAACCAATAATACCAACAACAAACTGGACTTGAGACATGTCTAAATACTTTTTACGGCAATTGCCGAGTTTTCTATACGCCCTGCCAGCTATTGCTGCAGGTTTGAGTCTTGGTTTTAATGTAAACGCGCAAACTCCAGCTGCAGCCTATCCTGCCAAACTTATTAAATTGATTGCTCCAGTAGCGGCTGGTGGTGGCTTGGATAATTTAGCGCGAAAAGTGGCTGATAGGCTCTCTAAGAACTTTGGTCAAAGCATTGTTGTTGAGAATATGGGGTGGTGGGGGTGGCACTATTGCATCACAATACGTTGCTAAGGCAGCTCCAGATGGGGCTACACCCTTCTAGTCTCTTATGTTGCCACTCATGGAACTAACCCTGCAGTTCGTAAACTACCCTACGATGCCATCAAGGACTTCACTGGAATAGGAATGATTGGAGCAACCCCCAATGTTCTCGTTATCAATCCTGATGTACCAGCTAAAAATTTAAAAGAGTTTGTTGAGTACGCCAAGAAAAATCCTGCAAAACTGAGTTATGGATCTGCCGGACCAGACTCGCTTACCCACCTCGGAGTAGAGCAATTTAAGCTCGGGGCTGATATTTTTATGGCGCACATTCCCTATCGAGGTATTGCGCCTGCCTACACTGATCTACTGGCAGGACAAACTCAAGCAATGTTCCCCACTCTATTTGCCGCAGTTCCCTACCTTAAAACAAATCGCGTGAGAGCATTGGCAGTTACTGGTCAAAAGCGCAGTCCAGCCGAACCCAATATTCCAACATTTAAAGAGCTTGGTTATAACGGTTTTGATGGTCAACAGTGGTATGGAATCTCAGGCCCAGCAAATATTCCAGAACCTATCGTCAAAAAGTTGAATACGGAGCTAAATAAAGTGTTGTCCTCGCCTGATCTTGCCGAGCAAATGGCTGCCGAAGCAATGACATTAATGCCAATGACTCCAGGGCAATTTACAACATACATCAAAGAAGATATTGCTCGCTGGGCAAAAGTAGCGAAAGACAGAAAAATTGAGATCGAGTAAACCAACCTATATAAGATCTTGCAATCATATTTAAATAATTTTTAGGAAATCACATGTCCCACACTATTGCAGCAGCAGCAGATCTTAATGCACCACCAGTTACTAAAATCTTGGCTGAGTTTGTTACCTCTCACCCGAGCCAAGGGTGGACACCTGAGGTTGACCATGAAGCGCATCGCACTTTCTTAAATTGGCTAGGTTGCGCAATCGGCGCTGCTAATCATGAAAGTGTGGAGTCTTCACTCGCCGCCATTCGTGAGTTTCAACCTGCCCCACAAGCTAGTATTTTGGGCAGAAAAGACAAAGTAGATATGGGCGGCGCGGCACTTATCAATGGCATTAGCTCGCACACATTTGACTTTGACGATACTCACCTAAAGACCGTAATTCACCCTGCTGGCCCCGTAGCCTCAGCCATCCTGGCCTTAGGCGAGCATACCAATGTCAATGGCCGTCAAATCATCGACTCGCTGATCCTAGGAATCGATGTTGCTTGCCGAGTTGGCAATGCCATGTACCCAGATCACTACCATCGCGGCTGGCATATCACTGGTTCGACCGGCATGCTTGGCTCTGCAGCCGCTTGTTCACGCCTCATGGGCTTAGATCTCCAAAAGACAACAATGACTTTAGGAATCGCTGCTTCACAACCTGTGGGCATGCGCGAGCAATTTGGCACTATGACCAAACCATTTCATCCGGGCGGAGCAGCACGCGCAGGCCAACTATCAGCATTGCTAGCAAAACATGGTTTTACCGCTAGTCCTAAAGCACTCGAAGCAGGTCACGGCTATATGCAAACTGTTTCCACCAAATGCGACTGGTCAGAAATTGATCGTGAATTAGGAAAATCTTTTGAGATTTCTTTGAACACCTACAAACCGTTTGCTTGCGGCATTGTGATTCATCCGGCAATTGATGCTTGTGCCCAATTGCGTGCACAAGGCGTTAAGGCTGAAGATGTAGAACGTATTGAATTGCGCGTTCACCCGCTCGTACTTGAATTAACTGGCAAGAAAACACCTAAAGATGGCCTTGAGGGCAAATTCAGCGTCTACCACGGCTTGTGCTGTTTGCTTGATTTTTGGGCAAGCAGGAGAAGGCGAATACGCTGACGATATTGTGAATCGTCCGGATGTAGTTGCTTTGCGCGCTAAGGTTAATGCAACCACTGACACCTCTATCAGCGAAGCATCAGTTGATGTGAAGGCATTCTTAAAAGACGGAAAAGAAGTTCATATTTTCGTGAAAAATGCGATTGGATCTGTTGAGAACCCAATGAGTGATGCTAACTTAGAGCAAAAATTCACTAGCTTGGCAGAGCCGGTGATTAGCAAAGAGAAAACACGTCAATTGATTGCTGCACTCTGGAACTTAGGAAAAGCTTCTGACCTGAAGCAGACCCTCTCTTTGTGCATTCCTGATTAATTTTCTGAAAGCATCATTTACATGGCTTCGCTACCAAGCATCGTTATTCTCGAAGACTACGAGCGCGCATTACGTAGATTTTCTAATTAGGATGCATTAGACCAAAAGACAAATCTCACAATTCATCATGAGCCTTTACGTGGCGAAGATTTGTATGAAGCCATTAAAGATGCTGACGCAATAGCCATTGTCAGAGACCGCGCCCCATTTAATGAGGCCATGATTGCGCGCCTTCCGAAGCTAAAGTTCCTAACGTTTACTGGCGAGTGTAATGGCACGCTAGAAGCGTCTGCTTTGGTTGCTCGCAATATTCCTATGGCATGCACTCCTGGCGGCTCTTCTAAAGAAACAACTGCCGAGCTTACCTGGACGCTAATTCTAGGTGCATCAAAGCGCTTGGTAGAGCAAAACAAATTGATTGCTTCTGGCGGCTGGCGGGATCAGCTCTCCGTCCTGCCAATGCTTTCTGGTGAGCGTCTTGGCGTCATGGGTTTAGGCTCAATTGGTAGTCGCGTTGCAAAAGTCGGGGCTGCACTTGGCATGGAAGTGGTTACCTAGAGCCCTAGAATGACTCCAGAAAGAGCTGCAGCTGAAAACGCAAAATCTGTCAGCCTTGAAGAATTACTCAAAACATCGAAAATTGTCACCATGCATTTGGTCGCAGGACCAGGCACCAAGGAGCTTATTAGCGCTTATGCGACCTGACTCCATACTCGTCAACACCTCTAGGGCAGCCCTCATTAATATGAGTAACTTGCAAAAGGCGCTTACCCAAGGCAAACCTGGATAGGCAGCAGTCGATGTATTTGATATAGAGCCATTGCCCGAAAAGGATCCCTTACGAAATACCCCCAATCTTCTAGTAACGCCTCACCTAGGATTTATTGCCGAGTCTATCTTTGCAACTTTCTCAAAAGGCATTACTGAAACATTGGAAGCGTGGCTAGACAATAGACCTGTGCCTCACTCCTTTACCCCAAAATAACGCCCGTTGTAAATCGCGTCCTTTCTTGAAAACGCTCACACCATTACAACTCTTTATCTGCTTTAGCAAAATTGGCCTGTCAGGATTTGGAGGGGTGCTTCCGTGGGCTCGCAGAGGCTTGGTAGAGAAAGATAAGTTACTCACGTCTGAAGAATTCAGCGCCATCCTAGGGGTATGTCAAATTATGCCTGGGCCGAATGTGATCAACGTAGGCATTTGTGTTGGCTCTCGTTTCTGTGGAGCAAAAGGAGCAATTGCAGCGGTAGCAGGCCTGACGACTGGTCCTATTTTTATCGTCATTTTGCTTGCCATCCTCTATGACTATTTTAGTTACCTTGAATATGTTAAGGGAGCGCTCAAAGGTATCGCAGCTGTAGGTGTTGGCCTGATCGCTAGCACTGGATTCAAAATGCTCAAGGATGAGTTTCGTTATCCCCCTATGTTTTTTGTAATTGGCTTAACTTTGCTTGCTGGGATTTATTTTGACCTGGCGCTTGGTTGGGTGGTGCTTATCGTAGCACCTGTTGCCTACTTCTTTGCTAGAAGAAAGGCAAAAAAGGCATGACTCTACTACTAAGCTTGTTTATCAAGCTATCACTCTTCTCATTTGTTGCTTTTGGCGGCATTATTGCAGTACTCCCATCCCTGTTTGAGCTTGCCGTTACCCAAGAACATTGGATTGATGCTGCTACCTTCGCGGATTATTTTGCCATTGCTCAGGCGCCTCCCGGGCCAAACTTCATGACCATCACCTTAGTAGGATGGCGTTTTTATGGGCTGGTGGGCGCAGTCGTAGCATCAATAGCCATCTGCTGGCCATCTTCTGTCATGGTTTTTTATTTCGAACGCTATATCACTAGAATTGAAGATCCAGAGAAAAAGAAAATTATTCAATACGCAGCGGCAGCTTTAGCTATCGGCCTCGTGCTCACTTCTTCATGGAAACTGACAGTAGGCTTTAACAACCACTGGACAGCGATCATCTTAACGATCGCTGTTGTGTTAATTACCCAGTTCTCTAAAATTCACCCGCTCTACCTCATTGCGCTAGGAGCACTACTCGGTGGGGCAGGTGTAATTTATGCTGTTGCCTTGCGAGATCTAATGAACCGCAATACGTTCGGGATCACCAACAATGCAATGGCAACTGCCATCAAGGTGCCAGAGATTGGTCTAGTGAAGAATGTTGACCAGTTACCCTGACTAATAGTTAAGGCTTGACGCATCGATTGCTCAACCATCGGACAGAGGATCAAACCAATAATCATTGGTGCCGCAGGAAAATCAAAGCGACGCATTCCAAAACCGAGGAAACCAAAGAAGAACAGTAGACCTACATCGAATACTGAATTAGATGAGCCATACACACCTGCCACTGAAATCACCACGATGCCGGCGTAGAGCCATTGCGGTGGAATCTTTAACAATTTCACCCATAACCCAACTAAAGGAAGGTTTAATACCAGCAAAATCACGTTACCAATATATAAACTGGCAATTAAAGTCCACACAAGGCCGCTTTGTTGAGCAAACAAAGTCGGTCCTACCTGAATGCCGTAAGATTCAAAGGCTGACAAAATAATCGCCGCAGTTGCAGAAGTCGGAATGCCCAGCGTAAGCAAAGACATGAGCACGCCGGCAGCAGATGCATTATTGGCAGCCTCAGGACCAGCTACACCTTCAATTGCGCCATGACCAAACTCTTCAGGTTTTTTAGATAACTTTTTTTCTGCAAAGTATGAAAGTAATGTAGGTAACTCTGCACCACCTGCCGGCATTGCACCAATTGGGAAGCCTAATAAACTACCTCGGATCCACGCCTTCTATGACCTAGCAAAATCTTCCTTAGAAAGCCAAAGGCTTCCAGATACCGCAAGCACTTCAGTTTTTTTGTTCTCTTTGCCCTGTCAAGCCAAATACAAAGTTTCGCCAATCGCAAATAAACCAACAGCAACAATCGTCACTTCAATGCCGTCCAAAAACTCGGGTTGGCCAAAAGTAAAGCGAGGTTGACCTGCTTGCAAGTCGATACCGATTAAGCCAAACAAGAGACCAGCTACCAAGCTGATCAAGCCGCGGAGAGCTGAACTACCCAAAACAGCAGAAACTGTTACCAAGGCCAGCATCATCAAACTGAAATACTCCGCAGGTCCAAATGCCAACGCCGCATCTACAACCCAAGGAGCAAAGAAGGTTAGCGCAATCGTGCCGATCGTTCCTGCCACAAAGCTTCCAATAGCGGCAGTGGCAAGTGCTGGACCAGCTCTACCGCGACGCGCCATCTTATTGCCTTCAAGCGAGGTCACAATCATGGCTGATTCGCCAGGAGTATTTAGCAAAATAGAAGTGGTGGAACCGCCATACATGGCGCCGTAATAAATGCCGGCGAACAAAACAAAAATAGCAGTAGCAGGAACTTTAAAAGTTAAAGGAAGTAGTAGTGCAATGGTAAGTGCGGGACCAATGCCCGGCAGCACATCAACCAAAGTACCTACTAGGCAACCTAAAAATCCATACATCAAAGTCATTGATTGTAAGGCAACAGCAAACCCCTGCATCAGGGAGTCAAATGAGCTCATAACGATCTTTACTTAGAAACTAAAATTAACGAATGGACCCAAATCAACGCCGAGAAGCGCTGAAAAAAGAGTCCAAAAGGCGCCTGCGATGGCAAGAACCATCAAGATTGTTTTGATATTGAACTTGGCATCAAAAGCCATCGACACACCTAAACCGCAGAGTGTTGCGAGAATCAAAAAGCCAATCAACTTAGTTAGCAGAATAAAAGTGAGGCCGTCACCTAAAAGATACATGACTCGCCTTGATCCACCTGGAAGCGGACGCTCATCTTCATGATGAACACAATCAGGCACTTTGCTGCTAACAGTGCTGAGCAAATAAAATACGCCTAATAATGATAGTAGCGCCACCAAGATCGATGGGGCAAGCACTGGGCCTACCTCAGAATACATGGTGGACTCAGGAATGCTGAAGACCTGCCAAATCGCTACCCCACAAAACACCAGCAAAAAACTGGCGACTAAACGGGGTACTCATGCTAAGCCCAACTCTTTGAGAACAGTCTCAGTTTCTGCAATGTATTTTTTGAGTTGGGCATCAAATGCAGCGCCTACTACAAAAGCATCCGTCCACTTTCTTTTCTCGAGAGTCTCATACCAACCTTTAGTTTCGTGAATCTTTGTCGCCAATTCGATCAAAGCTGTTTTCTGAGCTGCATTAATACCAGGGGCGCCGAAAATACCGCGCCAATTTCCTGCAGTGACATTTACTCCAAGTTCCTTCAGGGTCGGTACATCCACACCTGGAATGCGCTTGCTACCAGATACGGCAATCGCCTTCATTTTTCCAGCTTTTATTTGCTCTGCAAACTCTGAGTAACCAGAGATACCAGCAACTACTTGGGCACCTAAGATGGCAGCATTAGCAGGGCCTCCGCCAGCAAAGGCAACATAAGCTGCATCACGCGGATTTTTACCTAGCGCTTTAATAATTAAACCTAAGAGTTGATGATCGATACCACCAGCGCTACCACCGGCAACTGAGACAGATTTTGGATTCGCCTTAATTGCCTCTTCGAAATCTTTCCAAGATTTAATCTTGCCATCTGTTGGGACTGCGATAATTCCAGCCTCTTCAGTTAAGCAAGCAATTGGAGTAACGTCAGACATAGTGACTGGACTCTTGTTTGTAATTGCAGCATCCACCATCACTGATCCACCAACCATTAATGCATTGGCTTGGCCTTTACGTTGATTTACAAAGCGAGGCAATCCCACCATACCGCCGGCGCCGCCAACGTTTTCAAACTGGAAAGAACCTACTAGGCCAGCATCTTTAGCTGCCACTTCAATCGCTCTACCGGTGCTATCCCAGCCACCACCTGGTGCAGCTGGAATAAACATATTGATGGTGTCAAACAAAGGTTTGCTTTGCGCAAACACAAAAGAAGGAACGCTATTTACTAGGGCAAACGCGGAACCATATGCCAAAAAGTCTCTACGAGTTGTCTTCATTTTTTTCCTTATATTTATTCTTCAATTGCGTAACACATTACATGTGCCACAAACTATGCCTTAATTTAACAAAAATCAACGGCGTCTAGCGAAATATCTGAAATGTCCAAATGCCTAATAGGGTTAGAACCAAAGATCCAATGAGATGCAATAACGCTGTTCCAAGCGCCCAGCCCAACTCCCCGCGCCGGATAAATGCCACCACCTCGGCCGAGAAACTTGAGAAAGTAATTAAACCGCCCAAAAATCCTGTAATAACAAATAATCTCCACTCAGGGGAGAGGTTGGGGTTGTTGCCAAAGAAAGCTACGGCGATACCAATGAAATATCCGCCCACCAGATTAGAGATGAGGGTGCCCACTGGAATAGTGGACGCAATGCCAACGGCTAAAAAATTAAAACCTGCTCTCAGTAATGCACCGAGACTGGCACCGCAGAAGATTGCAAGAATAGATGGCCACATAGGAATATTTATTCGATTGTAAAAGTAAGCATGCCAATCGAGCCCATTTCTATTCCATCAACTTGGGTCTTAGGTGCATCGCCCTGCTCTTGCTGAGCTAACACGTACAAAGCGGGCCAATAGTGTTCGGGGGTTGGAATAGACAGGTGAGCAGCGTCACCAAATTGCTCCCAATGAATCAAAGGTTCATGGTGGTTAGCCTTCATTTCTGAAACAAAGAAATCATTGAACTCTTTAGCCCATGGATAAGGAGTTGCACCCCCCTCCCAATGGATGGTGCGTAAGTTATGCACAACATTACCGCTTGCCAGAATCAAAATATTCTCGTCACGCAAAGGGCGTAAATTTTTAGCCAGCTCGTAATGCTCTTTTGCAGATAAGGAGCCATCTAAACTCAACTGAACCACAGGAATATCGGCATCTGGATAAAGATATTTAAGAACAGACCAGGCGCCGTGATCAATGCCCCATTCATTCTCTTCAAGTACTACAGGAACGCCTAGCAATTCTTTTACGCGATCCGCGAGCGCAGGACTACCGGGCGCTGGATACTGAATATCAAACAAGGTCTGCGGAAATCCGCCAAAGTCGTGAATTGTTTTAGGTTTGGACATTGCGGTAACCCATACTCCACGGGTTACCCAATGAGCCGAGATAACTAAGATCGCATCTGGGCGTTTGAGTGCTTTACTAAGATTGGCCCAAGCGGCTGTATAGCGATTGGGCTCGATGGCGTACATCGGACTGCCATGACCAGCAAATACTGCAGGTTGGCGATGGCTAGTCATTAATGCAAATTAACCGAATACGTAACCAGTATGAGCTGCAACCAATGCAAACAAAATAGCCAAGCTAGTAGCGGCTGCCAACATCACGATCAAAGTAATGATCTTTTTGTTGATTTCGTCTTTCGTCTCTTTATGCCATTCGTTCATGCTAAATCCTCATTAAACACATTAATTAGTAGTGCAATTATCCACTATCGGCCGCGGCCAGCCTTACGCATCATGGCTTTTCCGCCTCCAAAGCCTGCCTGAGGCCTGCCGCCAGGACCAGAGGGGCCCTTGGGTGCTGGTGGACGGGCTACTGGCTTAGCTGGGCTCTTTGATTCAGGTTTTTTATCATCAGTCACTTTTTGCTCCTATGGATATCATATTGCCATGATTACCGACTATTCTATCCAAGCTGTCGCAATTAATGCGATTCCCTTGATTTTTGCCATCACCATCCATGAGGCTGCCCATGGCTATGCGGCACGTCATTTTGGGGACAATACAGCCTATATGCTGAGTAGAGTAAGCCTCAACCCCATTAAACATATAGATCCCGTCGGGACAATCTTCATCCCCCTACTATTGATTTTGTCAGGATCCCCTTTTTTAGTTGGCTATGCCAAACCAGTACCCGTGAACTTTGGGAGTCTACGTAATCCCAGAATTGACTCAATTTGGGTGGCTCTGGCTGGCCCTGGCTCCAATTTTATTCAGGCCTTAATTTGGCTAATTCTACTGATTGGGCTTGTTGGACTTGGCATCAATGAAAAGTTCTTCATCTCAATGTCTCAAGCCGGCATTACCTGGAATTTAGGACTGCTGGTTTTCAACCTATTTCCGCTTCCACCTCTTGATGGCGGCCGGATTCTTGCAGGACTCCTGCCGGCGCGCCAATCTATTGCTCTTGGCAAGTTAGAGCCCTGGGGCTTTTTTATCGTTCTCGGCCTCGTATTTACTGGGATTATTGGCAGCCTTTGGATGACCCCTTTGATTGCTTTTTTTGAGTGGTTGATTCTCTTGCTAACCAGCCCCTTAAGGATGATTTTTTAAATAAATTCCAATAGGCAAAATTTAGTATTCGAGAGTATGCTGAGCCAATATAGCCTTACCCCCAAATGAATTGAAATTATTGGAACCCTTTATGAAACTCAAACATCTCGTTTTAGCCACTCTTACACCAACATTGCTAGTTAGTGGAATTGCGTATGCGCAATTTAAAAAACCTGAAGATGCAATTAAGTATCGCCAAAGCGCGTTTACTGTGATGGCAAATTCTTTTGGGAAAATTGGTGCAGTAGTTAAAGGTGAAGCACCATTTAATAAGGATGAAGTTGCCAAAAATGCAGCTGTTGTTGCAATGCTCTCCACTTTGCCATGGCAAGCTTTTGGACCAGGCACTGAAGGCGGCAATGCACTACCAGAGGTGTGGTCTGATAGCGCTAAATTTAAATCTGCATCGGAAAAAATGCAGCTTGCCGTTACAAATCTGAATACTGCTGCGCAGTCAGGCGATCAAGAGGCAATTAAAAAAGCATTCGGTGCAGCTGGCGCTACCTGCAAAGGTTGCCATGACGAATTCAAGAAAAAGTAACTAGCTCGTTATCAAGTAACCCAGAATCACCGCAATTAGACTGAGCAGCAACAACGCCAGGCCCCGTTGCCGGGCTCCATCCTTGGAGACTTGGCCCAAGTCAGCAGGTAGATACTTCACCTCCTCGCTTGGGTCAATTTCTTTATCGCCCAACAACATCGGCTTAATTAAATTTTCACCTTTGAATTTTTGATAATAGAAAATTGCGCAGAGGTGAACAACAATCAAAATAATCAGAATCTTTTTATTCTGATGATGAATAGAAGTTAATAGCCCAACCGTTCCATTGGAAACATGTTTAGCTAACGGCCCTTCAAAAGCGATATCGTCATTCGCAAAAAGACCAGTCATAGCCTGAAGGCCAATCGAAAAGAGCAAAGCTAAAACGGATAGTGCGCCCAAGGGGTTATGCCCAGGCCCCGCCTTAATCTTGCCAGACAAATAGCTCAGCAGTCCTTTAGGGCTTGGTACGAAATGAATAAAGCGGGCATGGTGAGAGCCAATAAAACCCCAACAAATTCGGAAAACAATTAAGGTCAAAACACAATAACCAACTCGCGCATGGAGCTCCATGACATTACCGCCAATTTTGACAGTCACGAAACTTAAAACAATGCCGAGAACCAAGAGCCAATGAAAGAGGCGAATTGGCAAATCCCAAACACGAATGATTTTCTTCATAACTGAAGAATAAATCACCACATGGGATTGCTCCCGATTTATTTAATCTCCGGAAGATCATTTTGAATGATCTTCAAGCCTTCACGTAAAGCTTCTTGGTAACGCGCTCGCTCTGCTTTCATCGTCTCTGCAGTCCAAGAATAAAAACCTTCGCCGGTTTTCATGCCTAGCTTGCCACAGGCGATTCGATCACTCAAACATTTTGCAATATCTGGGGAGTTATTCAGAGCAGGATAAATCGTTGCGCCGCCAGCACCATGAACGTCTAAACCAGCATGGTCTCTCTGCATTGCAGGTCCAGCAGCGATGTAGCGGAAACCAAAACCGAAACGTACAGCCTTATCAATATCTTCTAAGCTAGCAATCACCGCATCGACCATGGCAAAGGCTTCACGTGATAAAGCGTGTTGTAAGCGATTCGCCAAGAAACCTGGTAAATCTTTTTTCACAGTGACGGGCACCATGCCGCAAGCAGTCATCAATCGAGAAAGGCTTTCGTCAACCATAGGAGAAGTCTTTTGGCCGTAGACCACCTCCACACAAGGGGCTAGGTGTGCCGGCATGAAGAAATGCAAACCAATCATGCATGCTGCCGTTTTTAAACCTTTTGAAATATCGCTAATTGGAAAGCTCGTACTATTGCTTGCTAAAACTGCTTCCGGTTTTGCGTATTGCTCCAGCTTAGCAAACAGCTCTTGCTTAATATCTAAACGCTCAGGCACGCACTCAATGACTAAATCCACCTCGGGCCAATCTATCTCTTCCAATGAACCGGCGGTAGAGAGTAAATGCAAGCGATGCTCGTAACCAAGCTCAATCATGGTGTTGGCAAAGTAATCTGGCAACAGCGCGCGGCGTTCGGTAGTGGGCTCTAAAACCTGCACAGCACAACCCCCGCGAGCGCAAACAGCTGCCACATCAGCACCCATTGTGCCACCATCAACGATGACGACTTTAGTTTCGGATGGGGTAAACAACATCTCAATTTCTCCTTCGGGGGCAAGATAAGGATTACAAATCCTCTTACAATGTTTTCATTATTCCAACAAAAAAGTAAGTGAGACATGATCCCAGTCAATTCGGTACTGCAGGTCGGGCAATTTCCAGAAATAATGCAATTGGAGATTAATAAGCGACTGAGCACAAGCAAGCTACTCGACCCCCAGGGTGAGCCTCCTAGCGGCAACTTCACGGCCATCCTTACCCGTTCAAACACCCAAACCCCGCAAGAGTTGCTGGAGAAAATGCCTGCCGTACAAATGGTCGCGACTTGTGGCGTGGGCTACGACAACCTGCCCTTAGGCCATCTCAAAACCCATGGGATCAAAGCGAGCAATACCCCGGGCGTCCTAAACGACGCCGTATGTGAATTAGCTATTGGCATGCTGTTTGGCTTATTACGTCGTATTCCTGAGGCGCAGGAGTATGTCAAAAGCTCTGCTTGGTCCAAAGCGCCCTTCACCATCACTACTACTCTTGCAGGCAAGTGCGTTGGTATTGCAGGCATGGGGCGGATTGGACAAGATCTAGCAAAACGCTTAGAACCTTTTAAGGTCAAACTGGCCTACACCGGCCCCACTCAAAAAGAATTGCCCTACGAGTACTTTAGCGATATTAAGTCCTTAGCAAAGGCATCGGACATTCTCATTCTTGCGTGTCCTGCTAGTCCAGAAACAGAAAAAATGATTAATGCCGAAGTCTTGCAATCCTTAGGACCAAATGGCTATCTAATTAACATTGCACGAGGCAGCGTAGTAGATGAGTCCGCACTTTTAGTTGCGCTGCAGCAAAAAAAGATTGCTGGCGCAGCGCTCGATGTATTTGAAAATGAACCAAATCCAAACGTTGACTTCTTAAATACTGATAATGTCTTACTGACACCGCATATCGGAAGCGCCACTTCTGAAACGCGACAATTAATGACGAATCTAGCAATAGATAATTTAGAAGCTTTCTATAATAAAAAACCGCTTCTTACTGAAGTAAAAAATTAAAAACGGAGCCAGCATGACAATTTCCCTACACCCTTCCACACTACCCGCGGTGCTCTCACCCGTACTGACTCCATTTAAAGAAGACGGTAGCCCAGATGCACAAAAATTACTAAAGCAATGCCAATGGCTCGAAGTCAATGGTGTTGGCCAGGCGATCTTTGGCACAAACTCAGAAGCCAACTCCATGTCTGCGCCGCAAAAGATGAGCACATTAACAGCACTTATTGAAGGCGGCTTAAACCCTGCACATATGATGCCGGGTACAGGTGCCACATCGATTGATGCCACCGTGAACATGACGCGTCACGCAGTTCAACATAAGTGCGCTGACGTATTGATGTTGCCGCCTTTTTATTACAAAGATGTTACCGATGATGGCCTCTTTGCCTACTTCTCCGAAGTCATTCAAAAGGTTGGCAATGCAGCACTACAAATTTACATTTACAACATTCCGCCCGTCACCAAAATCAATCTCAGCCTTTCTTTACTAGAGCGCCTGGCCAAGGAGTATCCAAAAACCGTTGTAGGAATGAAAGACAGTTCCGGTGACTGGGCTTATACAGAGTCAGTAATTAAGCTCTTGGCACCTTCAGGCTTCCGCGTATACGCGGGTAGCGAAGTCTTCTTAATGCGTGCCCTCCGCGCTGGTGGCGTTGGCTGCATCTCCGCTACTGCTAACGTAAACCCTAGGGCCATCGCTGAATTGGCAGCTCATTGGAGAGAATCTGACGCAGATCAACGTCAAGCTGCCTTAGATCAAGTACGCTCAGTATTTGCTCAATATCAAATGATTGCTGGTATGAAAACTGCAGTTGCACACTTCAGCAAAGATTCAGAGTGGTTACGTGTACGCCCACCACTAATGCAACTGAGTGCAGATCAGCAGGCGAAGTTATTGGGCGAACTACAAATGATTAATTTCAGCATGCCAGGCCTTTAATTCAATAGACAGGTAACAGGAGACAATAATGAAGCTTATTAAAGTAATTGCTATATCGCTCACCATGTTGTTTAGCGCAGCACAAGCGCAAAATATTTCCGTAGCAACCGGTGGTACCGGCGGTGTTTATTACCCAATGGGTGGAGGGCTTGCCTCAGTACTCTCTAGCAAAGTACCCGGAATGTCTGCAACCGCTGAAGTGACTGGCGGCTCAGTAGATAACCTGAACCTCATTGGCACAGGCAAGCCTTACGTTGGTTTCTCTATGGCCGATGCTGCTAAAGACGCCAAAGATGGTGAAGGTAAATTTACAAATAAGAAAATCGATTTACGGACACTCTTAGTGCTATACCCAAATCTCATGCACGTTGTCACGGTAGACTCCACTGGCATTAAGTCCATGAAGGATCTCAAAGGTAAGCGCATTAGTACAGGTGCCCCTGGTAGCGCAACTGAAGTGATGGCATTTCGTTTATTAGAGGCTGCTGGCCTTGATAAAGACAAAGACGTCAAACGCGAGCGTTTAAGTGTGGCTGAGTCCGTTAACGCAGTGAAAGATCGCAAAATTGATGCTTTCTTCTGGGTTGGTGGCTTACCAACTGCGGCAGTGACTGATCTTGCCAATAGTCCAGGAATGAAAATTGTCATGATTGATAATGCTGCTGAAGTCACCGCAATGAACAAAAAATATGGCAACCTGTATTTCGCTGCCAATATCCCAAAAGAAACCTACAGCGGCATGGGCAAAGACAATAAAGTTGCTGGTGTAGCCAACATTCTCGTAGTCAATGCCAATATGCCCGATGATGAGGCTTACAAAATTGTCAAGGCTGTCTTTGATAACAAACTTGAATTGGTTCGCACCCACAAGGAGTACATTAACGTAACCCTTGAGAATCAAAAGCAAAGCTCTAGCCCAGTTGCATATCACCCTGGTGCAGCAAAGTATTTCAAAGAAAAAAATATTAAGTTAAATTAATTTAACTTAATCCCACTATCAGGAGTGCTCACAGCACTCCTGAGTCTTTTGATGGTTCCGTATTAGCAGTACTAAAAAGCTGTAGATAAAAAATAGGTAGAGACATGACACAAGCTGTAATTGATAACGAAACCCAAGAAAAATTAGACGCCTTCATTAAGCAAGAAGAAGGTGACTCCAATGACTACAAAGGCCTCTTAGCCAAATTCATAACTCTGGTGGCTGTTGGCATGTCACTCTTTCACCTCTATGCCGCTTATTCGATTGTTCCAACCCAGCAGCTACGTGTTATTCACGTAGCCTTGGTACTGTTTTTAGTATTCCTTAGCTTTCCGATTGCAGCCCGCTTTAAGAACCGCCTTATGTGGTGGGATATTTTATTTGCCGCGGGATCAATAGTCATCGCCTATTACATTCTCAGCGGTGGAGATGATCTGTTTGATCGCAATACCGCTCCGAATTCAACCGATGTCATGTTTGGCGTCTTCCTGATTGCCCTCATTCTGGAGAGTGTCAGAAGAACCAATGGCATGGTCTTAGTAGCAGTGACTTCACTTTTCTTGGTTTACGCCCTCTTTGGCAATTACTTGCCAGCCCCTTGGACACACAAAGGCTATGACCTTGATCGCCTAGTTGGCTACATGTTCATGACGCTGGAGGGTATTTATGGCACTGCAGTGGATGTATCAGCCACCCTCATTATTCTGTTCACTATTTTTGGCGCCTTCCTCCAGTTCACTGGTGCAGGCAAATTCTTTATTGACTTCTCTTTTGCCGCCATGGGCGGAAAGTCTTCCGGTGTTGGTAGAACGATTGTACTTTCCTCATTTTTATTGGGCGGCCCATCAGGTTCTGGCGTAGCTACTACAGTTACAGTTGGTTCAGTAGCAGCCCCAATGCTAGATAAAGTGGGTTACGAAAAAAATGCAGCCGGTGGCTTGCTGGCGGCAGGTGGATTAGGAGCGATCATTTCTCCGCCCGTACTCGGCGCAGCGGCATTCTTGATTGCTGACTTTTTAAAGATTTCCTACTTAGATGTGTTGCTGATGGCAACCATTCCCACCATTTTGTTTTACCTTGGCTTATTAGTCATGGTGGAAATTGATGTACGCAAGTACGGAATGAAGAACATCCAGTTCAAAGCAGCAGAATCTGCCTGGCAGTTAACGAAAAAATATTGGTTCCATTTCTTCTCATTGATTTCGATTGTGGTCTTCATGATGTTTGGCTTCTCGCCAATCATGTCAGTCTTTTGGGCCACAGTCGTATCAGCACTCTCCAGCATGCTACGTCGCGATACCGCCATCATCCCCTGGGAATGGTTTCAAGGCAAAGAGAAGATCTTTGCTGGCTTGTATAACTCTAACCTCACTAAAGCGCTGGCATCTGGCTCAACTGGTGTTCTCGCGATTGCAGTAACCTGTGCTGGCGCTGGATTAATTGTTGGTACTGTAACCCTGACCGGCTTAGGCTTGAAGTTCAGTTCGATAGTTATTCAGTATGCGGGTGGCTCACTCCTGCTTACCGCCATCTTCACGGGCCTCGTGGTTTGGGTTGTCGGGCTCGCCGTTCCAGTAACTGCGTCATACATCATTTGCGCAGTGATCGCTGCACCTGCCTTGATTAATCTGGGTGTTCCAGAATTTGCAGCGCACATGTTTATTTTCTACTACGCTGTGCTTTCTGAAGTATCCCCTCCGACAGCGCTCTCCCCTTTTGCAGCTGCGGCTATTTGTAAAGGCAATCCATACAAGACCACTTTGCAAACTTGGAAGTACGTTGCCCCTGCAATCTTGGTGCCATTCATGTTTGTGCTCGATAAGTCAGGCGTGAGTTTATTGCTGATGGGTTCTACTACCGCGTTAGAGCACGCGGATTGGGGTCAGATTGCTTGGGTTTCATTTACAGCAGTAGTTGGCATCATCTGCTTGGCTGGTGGACTACAAGGCTGGTTTATTGAAAAGACCAAAGTCTTTGAGCGCATCATCATGGTTATCGCAGGTGTGGCACTAGCCTATCCATCAACCGAGGCTGACATCATTGGATTTGTAGGTTTTGGTCTGGTACTGATTACTCAGTCAATCACCCATTTCAGATTGAACCCGAAATCTAGCTAAGAACATCACCGGTATTTAGATCTAGAAACTGCAATAAAAAATCCCGCACATGAGGCGGAATTTTTTATTGCTGCGAATTTAATTAAAGAACTTAAGCGATCTTAGTCCAAGCAGTCTTACCAGCATATTTTTTAATCGCTGCTTCATCAAACTCAAAGCCTAGGCCTGAGGTTTTATGCAAGATCAAATCGCCATTCTTGAAAGTCAGTTGCTTGTTAATCAATCTACGGAAGTTCAAGACCTGATCATCAAGGAAAAATTCTACGAAACGAGCATTTGGCGTTGCCGCCACTAAAGGTGCATGCAGATCATGCATCCAATGCGGGCAAACAATCACACCCTTTAAATCAGCATAAGCAGAAATACACGCCACTCGGTAATGCCGTCACACACTGCTGCATCAGACTGCAAAATCGCTGCCCCACCAGCATCGATGAGCTCCCTGAAACGCCAGAGCCCAGCCTCCATCTCACCAGTGGCAACATTAATCTTGGTTTGACGGGCTAGGGCCGCATGCAGATCAATGGCATCAGGTGAAAATGGCTCCTCAATCCAATAAGGGTTGTAAGCTTCAAAGCGACGAATGT
The DNA here is from genome assembly GCA_900095165.1 of Polynucleobacter necessarius. GTDB lineage: Bacteria > Pseudomonadota > Gammaproteobacteria > Burkholderiales > Burkholderiaceae > Polynucleobacter > Polynucleobacter necessarius_J. Next base: position 1,131,768 of record LT606947.1, read on the forward strand.
ATTCCAGAGCGGTCGGCAGATCACGCCAAGCATTTTAGCATCCAAGGTCAGTAAAACATCCTCGCCAACAGCCTTACGGGCAGCCTTAACGCGTGCTTCCTCTTCCCTCGAGGATAGGCCCGCCCCACTTTCATTTTGACGGCCTTAAAGCCCTGTTTGACGTAGGACTCCATCTCCTTGCCCAACTTGGCTGGAGAGTTTTACCATCTAGATAGTAGCCACCACTGGCATAAGCTGGGACGCGATCATCCACGACTGACCCCAAATAATGGTGAAGAGGCAACTTGGCGGCACGAGCATTTAGATCCCAGAGCGCCGTGTCCAAAATGGAGATGCCGCGCATAACAGCACCAGCGCGCCCCTGCAAAATGGACTCGTTATACATATCCATCCACAAGCCTTCACTGCGATGGCTATTTTGACCAATCAGTTTTGGGGCTAACAATTGCTCAACTGCAATCTTGGCAATATCACCGCCCGCACTACCGACATAGCAAAAGCCAATACCCTCATTATCATCCTTGCCGCGTACCTTGACTAGGCAATAGTGACACTCTGAAACCGTCCGAGCAGAAAAAGAGGTAGCTTTATCTAGAGGTACCGCTACTGCAGCAACTGATACTGACTCAATGATGGGCATGACAATTCCTTTGATGAAAAATTTATTGTATCTACAACTTTCGCCACTTTCCTTGACCAAATTCAATAGATATTTGCTGCACTACAACATAAAAAATCAGGGGCTGGACGGCAATATTGGATAATTAGATTGTGAAACAAATAGTCAACCGTTTGCCCCGCTTATTAAGAATTGCAATCCAGAGTATTGGACTCTCTCTGGTCATTCTCATTACCAGCGTTTCAGCACAAACCACCCAGCCCAAGCAAAAGGCTACTGTACAAAACAATAAACAGGCTGGACTCAAAGTAAAACAAAATACGCTCAATCAATCTTCTAAAAGCATGAGCCTGAATCCTGAGTTATTCAAGCGGATTGAGGGCGAGTACAGCAATGATGGTGGCTCGAATTTGGATTACCGCGTCCAACGTGGTTGCCTACGTCGCAGTTATAACGAAGATAGCCTCCCGGCTAATTTGGGCCTAAATGATCGCAACTTCAATGATTTTTTTAAAGCCCAAACTAAAGGTTTTTTTGATCGGATGCGCGGCAATTGCATTCCTTATGCGCTAGCACTAGGAAGTCACAACCGCTTCGAATCACTCAGCATTATGAATGGGCCAATGCAGGATGCTAAGACAGAGATTTGGACTTTTACGCCCTCAGCAGCAGGCAGCTTCTTAATTCAACAAGACTATCTCAAAGATGAATCGAAACGCTTTACCGAAATTCAGCTACCGTTGCGCGATGTTTTATATGACCCCAAGAAAGTAGGCGATAAATTGCCGGTGGAGCTTATTTGGGAATTGAACTCCGTGATCAAGCAGATTTACCCAGAAGATAATAGCGCCTTAGAAAATACCAATAGCATTGCGCGCTTGATAGTGGACTTTGGCGATAAAGAACGCTGGGCCCAAATATGGGCAGCCGAAATTATTGACCCAGTTTCCGGTGAAGTATTTTCTAGTGCTTTTTGGATTGAGAGAAGCGATATTCCTGGCGGCTTTTATACCGCCAGTGGCGAGTCTATCGAACGCACCTTTTGGACCAACCCTTTGAGTTATCGACGCATATCTAGAGGCGTCGGAAGCGTAAGGGCATCTAGCAAAAAAATTTCCCCATCCAAAAATACCAGTGCTGCGGTGGCGGCGCCCAAGCAACGATATCGAACCCACATGGGGATTGATTATTCAGCACCGATTGGGACGCCAATCTTCAGTGTAGCGACTGGCAAGGTAGTGCATTTAGGCTATAGCGGCGCATTTGGCAATCTCATCATCCTTGAGCATCCTGGAAATTACCACACCTACTATGCACACTTAAGTAATTACAATACCGAACTAGAGGTTGGTAACGAAATGCGACGTGGCCTAGAGATCGGCTACGTTGGATCAACTGGACGCTCTACCGGTCCTCACCTTCACTTTGAATTAAGAAAAGATGGTATCTATGTTGATCCCTATGGCGCCAAAACCGAATTAGATTTATGGAATATGCGCGACAGTGATAGCGGCTTACTCACCAGAGAGATTCTGTTGCTGGGTACACCCCTCAAAAATTAGATAACACCTAATAATGCTGGAATAAAAAAGGGGCCCATTAGGCCCCTTTGATTTTTTCAGTCTCGAGTATCAACCAAGAACTAATACCGGCAACTTAGCATGCACAATTACTTCATGCGTTTCGCTACCCAACAAAACACTCTTAATGCCAGTGCGCTTATGTGAAGCCATCACGATCACATCCGCATTAGCTTTCTTGGCGTCGTCCAAAATACCTTCAGATAAATTGCTATTGGCAATATGTAAGGTGTTGATCTTAATACCAGCGCCTAATGCAATAGTTGCTTTTTTGAAGACATCTTTAGCAAACGTCTCGCACACCTTCTTATGATCCTTTTGTGAGATCCCATAACCCATCGTACTATCTGAATACACCATCGGTGGCATTGGATCGGAAACATAAACCAATGTCACGGCAGCCTTATCCGCTTTAGCAAGCACGGCAACCTGCTTTAAGGACTTTTTACTCACATCTGAACCATCAACCGGTACTAATAAGTGCTTGAACATATTGACTCCTGTTAAATTAAACCCTAATGCCTTTCGTTCTATCATAATCCTAATTATTCATCTGTAAAAGCATAAAAAGGATACTGAATTGCTCAAGTACTTAGCGGTCTATTTTTCATTCCTGCTGTCGTTGGTCATCATTGATTTAATTTGGCTTCTCGGCATCGCCAAGAATCTCTATCGCGACGATATGGGCTCACTTATGGCCAGTGAACCCAAGCTAATGGCTGGGCTCGGTTTTTATCTTCTGTACGCACTTGGCGCTTCAATTTTTGTTACCCTCCCAGCATTGTCTAAGCAGTCTTGGATATATGCAGCGCAATATGGCGCTCTTTTTGGTTTTTTTGCTATATGACCTACGACCTAACCAACCCAACAGTAATTCGTGACTTTCCTATTCGATTGGCATTTATCGATATCGCCTGGGGATCTGCAGTAACAGCACTTTCCTCGACTATTGCCTATTGGGTTTGTGGCCGCACAGCCTGAAACTCTTTCTCCCATGAATCTCTTTCACCCGAAACTACTCGATTCTTTTAAAGGATATAACGCAGGCCTACTTAGCAAAGACATATTGGCGGGCATTACGGTTGGAGTAGTTGCGCTGCCACTAGCAATGGCATTTGCAATCGCCAGTGGACTTAAGCCTGAAGCGGGCATCTTTACAGCAATTATTGCCGGCGGTCTGATTTCAATACTGGGTGGCAGTCGCGTTCAAATTGGTGGGCCAGCTGGCGCCTTTATTGTCATTGTGTACGGCATTGTTGAGCACTATGGCCTTGCAAACTTACTATTAGCAACCGCCATATCTGGAGTATTTTTATTTCTGATGGGGCTATTTCGCCTTGGCACTTTAATTCGATTCATTCCAGTCGCCGTCATCATTGGATTTACGAATGGTATCGCCATATTAATTGGATTATCCCAAGTCAAAGAATTTTTTGGCCTACAAATTACCAAGATGCCTGCTGAGTTTTTTCAGATAATTCAAACCTTATATGCAGCCGCCGATACAGTGAATCCCATTGCTCTCATGCTGTCGATGGGAAGCCTAGCGCTGTTAATTTGTTGGCGGGCATTTCAAAAGCATCTAGGCTACCTAAGCCATATTCCAGGAACAGTCATTGCAATGGCTGCGGTTACTATAATTACCAGCATCTTGAATCTCCCCGTGGATACGATAGGCAGTCGTTTTGGAGGCATCCCCTCTGGACTGCCAAGCTTTGAATGGATTCCTATTAGCTGGAGTACTGCACAGCTTGTGATCGCACCGGCAATTACTCTCGCTCTACTTGGTGCGATTGAATCGCTACTATGCGCACGAATTGCTGACGGACTTATCCACGATCGCCACGAGTCGAATCAAGAACTCATGGCCCAGGGTATCGCCAATGTAGTGAGCCCATTTTTTGGCGGCATGCCCGCCACAGGAACCATTGCAAGAACAGTCACCAATATACAGAGTGGCGCAAGCACGCCAATTGCCGGAATTGTTCACTCGATTACATTGCTTGTGATTATTTTGTTTGGCGCCCCACTAGCTAAAGATATTCCCTTGGCTAGCCTAGCCGCCATTCTGATGTTTGTTGCTTGGAATATGGGTGAGTGGAGAAAATTTGCTGACCTAAAACAATTTCGTCTACCGTATCGCTTGACCATGTTGAGCGTCTTTTTTCTGACAATCATTCTAGATCTCACCGTTGCAATCCAGGTAGGTTTGCTTCTAGCATTTATTACTTTCATCTATCGCATCTCAAGTCTTTCGCGCTATGAATCAGCAAGTACCATCGACTTTCCAGAGTTAGAGCAACACCGTGGCAATGTTTCTGCGTTCAGAATTTATGGTGCTATATTTTTTGGCGCAGTAAAAATTTTAGAGCGTATCGAAAATGAATTACCTAAAAAAGTATTGGTGCTTGACCTCAAGAACGTAATCTACATTGATGTTTCAGGAATGGATGCCCTACTTGAGCTTGAAGAGGTTTGCAAAAATCGTGGTATGAAGTTGATGATTTGTGGGCTAGCGCACCAACCCTATGAGATGGCGCTACGTGGCGGCCTCATGGGACGACTCCCCGTTAATTGCATTTGCCCAGATTTACATCACGGCATAGCAGCAGCCATAAGTAGCAACACTAACTAATACAGAAACCACCTTTTAGCAAAGCTTCAGGCAAATACCAGGCCCGATAAAGACCAAATATTCCTGCGGACATCAAAAGGCCAGCAGCAATATATCTTACCCAAATGTATTGCCCGAATTGGGTCAACAGCGCTGAAAATTTAGAGATCAGCAAAAGATTGGGTAAGGTACCCAAGCCAAATGCCAGCATCAGCGCTGCTCCGGTAGATACATCCCCTGATAAAAAAGCGAGGGGTAAAACGCTATAAACCAAACCACAGGGAACCAAGCCCCACACCATCCCACTAAACCAGCGAGAAGAGCGGCTCGTAAAACCACCTAAGTATTTGGCCCAATAGCTAGCGATCCGTGCGCCAAGCCACTTTCCAACCAATAATGGATTGGGCCTCTGGCGCAAAAGACGCACCCCCATCAGCAATAAAACTAAAGAGGTAAAAGCAAATAGCGGGCGCTGAATCGGCACTAAGTTTTGCTGCCAAAGAATAGCGCCGACCCAAGCAGCAACAGCCCCGAGTAGAACATAGGTCGTCAAGCGCCCTAAGTGCATGATCAGCTGAAGGTAAAACAACTCAGACTTAGTCTGCAACGTGGCGTAAGATACCTGCCGGGTACCGCCTTGGCGTTCAATTGCCGCCGCAATACCGCCACACATCAGGGCACAGTGCCATCCGCTGACCAGAGCACCCAGGAATACAGCCAACAAAAGACTGGTAGTCAACATTTGGACGTCAAGGACTATAGGGAAATATTAAAATTGCACATTATCCGAGTAGAATAAACCGATCTGATAACTTGATTCAATATGAATTACACCAACTCAGATGCCCCTAGTAGCAAATGCTCAGTCTGTGTACTGGGTCAGTTTTGCCTGCCAGTAGGCATCAGTTTGAGTGACATTGCCAAGATTGATACCCTCGTAAAAGAGAGAGTCCACTTACAAAAAGGTGAGAGCCTATATCGTCATGGTGACCCGCTATCTGCGGTTTATAGCGTTCGCTTTGGCACCCTGAAAACTGAATATGGCCTCGAGGACGGGCGTCAACAAGTGATTGGCTTTCATCTTCCAGGGGAAATCTTAGGGCTTGATGACATTGGTGAAGGCAGCTACCAATTCGATACAATTGCCCTTGAAGAGAGTGAGGTCTGCATTATTCGCTACGAAGCATTTGAGGATTTGGCGCGCCAAATTCCAGTTCTGCAAAAGCAGTTCCACCGTATTCTGAGCCGCGAACTCACGCAAGACCAACGTCACCTACTCTCACCGGATAATTTGCGCGCAGAAAAGCGTTTGGCGGCCTTCCCGCTGAACCTCTCCCAACGTCTAGCTGCACGAGGATATCAAAACAATGAATTTGATTTACGCATGAGTCGCGTGGAAATTGGTAGTTACTTGGGTATTCAAATTGAAACTGTGAGTCGCATGCTTTCGCGCTTTGCTGAGTCAGGGTTAATTCAGATTAAACAACGCCATATCAAACTAATTGATATGGATGGACTTTATGAATTAGCCAGCATCCCCAACCCAGACCGCACAGTTCAAATTAAGCCGATAAGCGCTTAAGCCATTCCGCTTTAAATCAAACCGCGATCCGAACCCTGACTCCCGTTCGCATCGATACCGGGCAAGATATAGGCAGTCAAAGCGCTGGAGAACGAGCAAAAGACCCAGATGACAAAAAATCCGATGGTGTAAATACCCTCATCAGAAATATTTGGGTGATAGCCAAAAAACAATAGCTCGGCAGGATGTACGATGCTAAAGAGCAAACCCTCAGCCAAAATAGAAACCAAAAACGATGGCCACATAATCCAGATGAATAGGCGGTACTTCATTTTCGATCCTGATCGACTTTATTGATCTGCTCAACCTTCAGTCCTCGCTTGACTACGCCATCGTGAACCGGCTTATCTGAATATAGATTGACAGCCAAATAAATAGTAATCACGCAACCAATAGCGGCGACTGCTGGGCCACTAATTAACAACCATGGCCAAAGCTGCTTAAACCACGGCTTATTTGCTTCATGTTGTGACATATTTACCCTCTCCATCTTTCGCTATACAGCTTAGCGAGGAACAATAAAGCTTGATTTTTCATCGCGCGTCCTAGTAATCATCTGATTACCCGACATCTCTTGGCCAATCACATCAAAATGAATTGGGTAATTACCAGGCTCATGCGTACCAACAGTCGTACTAACTTTCACCGGAATCAATAGATTGCTGGCTGAGCCTACTTCAATCTCAGTAACCACTTGTCCTTGTGAGTTTAGGATTTTGAGGTCATCCAAGCCCGTTGCCCTCACTCGAACATTCATATTATTTTCAGAGGCATTCATGATCTGAATACGATAGATGTTCTCAATTCGCACACCGTCTACCTCACGAGCCAATGCCCCACGGTCTCGCATCACATCCACGCGCAATGGATTACGCGTGACTAAGGAAATGAGGAATGCACTTGTAAGGGCCGTGATGAAGGCCATGTAAATCAAAACACGTGGTCGCAAGATATGACGAATCGCGCTTTGATTGGTTTCTTTATCCTCAATGGCTCGCTCAGTTGTATACCGAATCAATCCTTTTGGATACTCCACCTTCTCCATCACTTGATTGCAGGCATCAATACAGGCTCCGCAACCAATACACATGTATTGCAAGCCATCACGAATATCAATACCTGTTGGGCAAACTTGCACGCAAATACTGCAATCTACGCAATCCCCTAGACCCAGCGTAGCATGATCGGCCGACTTGCTACGGCTACCACGTGGCTCGCCACGGACCTTATCGTAGGTAACTAAGAAAGTATCTTTATCCACCATCACGCTTTGGAAGCGAGCGTATGGGCACATGTATTTACAGACTTGCTCACGCATAAAGCCAGCATTGCCCCAGGTTGCAAAGCTATAGAAACATAACCAGAAGGTTTGCCATGGGCCAAGCGATAAATGCAAGATAGCAGTGCTTAGGGTTTCAATTGGCGTGAAATAATCGATAAAAGTAAAGCCAGTCCAGAAGGCAATTAAAAGCCATAGGAAGTGTTTGGTGATTTTGAGACGCCACTTGCGAATGCTCCAAGGCCACTCTTCCCCATCCAAACGAATACGTGCGAATCGATCACCCTCAACCTTGCGCTCAATCCACATGAAGATTTCGGTATAGACCGTTTGTGGGCAGGCATAGCCGCAAAATAAGCGGCCAGCAATTGCAGTAAAGAGAAATAACGCAAGCGCAGAAAGAATTAAGAGGAGTGTGAGATAGATCACATCCTGCGGCCAAAGAACAAGGCCGAAGATATAAAACTTACGCTGAATTAAGTCAAAGAGTACTGCTTGACGGCCGTTCCAGCTAACCCAAGGAAGGCCATAAAACAATAATTGCGTTGCAAATACCAAGATAAAACGCCAGCGGGCAAACAGCCCGCTAACAGATCGTGGGTAAATCTTTCGTCTGACCTCGTAAAGAGATTCCTCGATGACATCAATCGGAATAGGCTTCCCAACCGGCGAATTATCTGACACGGATTACTTAGCTGCAGCAGCCTTGTTATTAGACAAACCCCAAACATAAGCAATCAAGAGATGAATTTTCTCAGGACTCAACACTTTATCTTGAGCAGGCATCATCGCCATGCGACCTTTGGTCACAGTCTCAACAATTGCTGCCTCAGAACCATCATACAACCAAGTCTTGTCCGTCAAGTTTGGTGCGCCCAAGGCAATATTACCTTTGCCATCTGCGCTGTGACATGCTGCGCAATTGGATTTAAATACTTCTGCGCCACGAGCTGCTTTCAAGTCATCGGCAGGCAAACCAGAAAGGTTGCGTACATAATTAGCTACATCCACAATTTGCTTGCTATCGAGCTGCGGGAATGGAGGCATAACACCTGCGCGACCATTAATTAATGTAGTTTTGATATTTTCCGGGGAGCCGCCATACAGCCAGTCACCGTCAGTTAAATTCGGGAAGCCTTTTGCGCCACCCGCATCTGAACCATGGCACTGAGCACAGGAGCTCAAGAACAAACGTTGACCCATTTCACGTGCTTTTGGATCCGCAGCAACTTGCTCAATATCCATTTTCACGTATTTAGCGTATACCGGCTTCAACTCATCATTTGCTTCAGTCATGGAGCTCATCAAAGCACCATCAGTGGAATAACCCACAACACCAGGGAATGAACCTAAACCTGGAAACAAAACCAAGTAAACCAATCCAAAGATGCAAGAGAGCAAGAACATCCACATCCACCAACGTGGTAATGGATTATTGAGCTCGCGCAAATTATCATCCCAGACGTGCCCGGTATCAGCTACCGCACCGTCGGCCGTGTGAACTACTTTAGCCTTACGCTGAGAAAACAAGAGCCAGATACACCAAACAATACCGACCAATGAAACTAGTGCGATGTAGTTGCTCCAACCGTTATTAAAAAAGTCACTCATGATTTGTCCTTACTAAATTCATCTGGAAGATCAAATGGAAGTTCAGCTGATTCTTCATTAGCTGACTTTCTACTTGGAGACCAAGCCCACCAAACAATTCCAACAAAAAAGACGAGTCCTATTACTGTTGAAAAGGCGGAGAGATAAGTCGTGATCTGTTCCATTTGATTTAAATAGTTTTTAAATTAATAACCTTGGCGATTACTTCGCTACTACTTCATCAACCATGATGTAGCGACGATTTACACCAAAACCTTGAAGATAAGCAATTAAGGCATCTTCTTCAGTCTTGCCTTCCAACTCCTTAGGAGCGTCTGCAATCATTTCATCGGTATAAGGAACACCTAAACGACGCATTGCAACCATATGAGACTGAATGGAAGAGGCATCAGCAGCATTTTTTTGCAACCAAGGATATCCAGGCATATTGGACTCAGGGGCCACGTCACGTGGATTGCGCAGGTGAATACGATGCCAATCATCAGAGTAGCGAGCGCCAACACGCGCTAAGTCAGGACCAGTACGCTTACTACCCCACAAGAATGGATGATCAAATACTGACTCACCAGCCAAAGAGTAAGGGCCGTAACGCTCTACTTCAGAACGCAATGTACGGATCTGTTGCGAATGGCAACCAACACAACCTTCGCGCTGGTAAACGTCACGACCGGCCAAGCGCAATGCTGTGTATGGAGCTACGCCAGGACTTGGTTCAGTTGTCGTGTGCTGAAAGAACAATGGAACAATTTGCACCAAACCGGCAATCGAGACCACCACGATGGTTGCAATAATTAACCAGCCAACGTTTTTCTCAAGTTTTCCGTGGGAAAAGAATTTATTTTCGCTAGACATTTTTCTTCTCCTTAGTGAGCAGTTGCAGATGTTTGTGGAATTGGGGCATTCACGAATGTTTTACCAATCACTGTCTTATAAACGTTGTATGCCATCAAGAACATGCCGCCTAGGTAACACACACCACCCAACAAGCGAATTACATAGAAGGGGAATGTCGCTTTTACAGATTCAACGAAGCTGTAGGTCAAGGTTCCATCTGGCTCAAAAGCTCTCCACATCAAACCTTGCATTACTCCGGCAATCCACATCGCAGCGATGTAAAGAACAACGCCAATGGTAGCGATCCAGAAATGCACTTCAATTAAGCGAGTACTGTACATATCTTTTTTCCCAACCAAACGTGGGATCAGATAGTACAAAGAACCGATCGTTATCATTGCAACCCAACCAAGAGCGCCTGAGTGCACGTGGCCAATAGTCCAGTCGGTGTAATGTGACAAACTGTTCACTGTCTTAATAGACATCATTGAACCTTCAAACGTAGACATACCGTAGAAAGACAATGCCACAACCAAGAACTTCAAGATTGGATCCGTGCGCAATTTAAACCAAGCGCCAGATAAAGTCATGATGCCGTTGATCATACCACCCCATGATGGAGCCAATAAAATAATCGAGAACACAGTTCCAAGTGACTGAGTCCAGTCTGGCAAGGAGGTATGTTGCAAATGGTGAGGGCCTGCCCACATATAGGTGAAGTTCAAAGCCCAGAAGTGGACGATGGACAAGCGATATGAATAGATTGGACGCTCTGCTTGCTTAGGAATGAAGTAGTACATCATGCCCAAGAAGCTAGTAGTTAAGAAGAAGCCAACTGCATTATGGCCATACCACCACTGCACCATGGCATCTTGCACGCCGGCATACGCAGAATAAGATTTCCACAAGCTTGCTGGCATTTCTAAGTTGTTAAAGATATGCAGAATTGCAATCGTCAGGATGTATGCGCCAAAGAACCAATTGGACACATAGATATGTTTTGTTTTGCGCTTCATGACAGTGCCGAAGAACACTACCGCATAAGCAACCCAAACTAAAGTAATCAGAATATCAATTGGCCACTCCAGTTCTGCGTATTCCTTGGAGGTGGAGATGCCTAAAGGCAAGGTGACTGCCGCCAATACGATCACTAATTGCCAGCCCCAAAAGGTGAAGGCCGCTAATTTGTCGCAAAACAGTCTAGCTTGGCAGGTGCGCTGCACGATGTAATAGGACGTCGCAAACAACGCTGATCCACCAAATGCAAAAATCACCGCATTGGTATGCAATGGTCGCAAGCGACCGTAACTTAACCATGGGATATTAAAAGTGATATCAGGCCAAATAAGCTGCGCAGCGAGGATAACCCCCACGAGCATGCCCACAATTCCCCAAAGAACCGTAACGATGGCAAATTGGCTGACAACCTTGTAATTGAAGGTATCTTGATTGTTCCCAACGATAAGTCCCATGATTTCTCCTTTTTTTGTGACCAAACAGCGACATAATCCAAATAGACTAAGGCCATTATCAAAGTAAGTTTAAAGGAGCGTTTTGATCTACATCAAAAAGGATGCGTGCATTTACGCTTCTTGCAACTCTATTCATTTCAGTTTATTGTCTAAATACTTAAAAAATATAGTTATTTTTGATAGTGTTCACTAACATTTTTGGATTTAGGAGTATCATCATCCATCAAAATGGCCTCCCCAGGACCCTCTAAATCATCAAATTGCCCCGCTTTCACCGACCAATAGAAAATCCAGGCCAAAAGGCCAATTAATAGCAAAGAAATGGGGATTAAGAGAAAAAGGCTTTCCATCCCTCTAGTCTAGGCCTTTCTGAGGCGCCAGGCGTTTAATGTGACCGCCAGCGAGGATAAGGACATGCCGATGCCCGCAACCCAGGGGTTCACCCAACCCATCATGGCCGCCGGAATCGCCAGCAAGTTGTAAACCAAAGCCCAGATCAGGTTTTCTTTAATAATCCGCTGGGTTTTATCCGCTAACAAAAGAGATTGGGCTAAAGGGGCCAAGGAGCTCGCAGTCAAAATCGCATCTGCACCTGTGGTGGTAAGAGGTGCGCCGGCTCCAACAGCGATCGAGACATCCGCTTTTGCCAACAAGGGTGCATCGTTGATGCCGTCACCAATTGCCCAAATGAAGTGACCCTCTTTTTGCAAATGCTCAATGTAGTGATATTTATCTTCTGGTGAGCAGGCACCCTTGAATCTGTCGATACCTACACGCTCTGCCCACCACGCTACCGTCGCAGGGTCATCACCGGAAACTAAATGCACAGTGATCTTGCGAGATTTTGCAGCAATCAATAATTTCTCAAGTCCTGGCCTTGGTGTATCTAGAAATAGAAAACTGGCAATCACTCCTTTGTCATCAGATAGATGCACTTGGCCATATTGCCCTTCTTGCGCAATCTGTTGGGCACCTGTCCAAGCAGCACTTCCCAATCGATAGACACCTGAGCTTAGGCCTTTTCCCAATTGATTGGTAATGGGTTCAATCAAAACGGTTGGGGAGCAGTTTTCAGATTCCGCAGCACGCAATAAAGAAAGTGCAAGGGGATGTTTTTGGCCTGACTCAATTGACGCAGCTAGGCTGAGAACATCCATTCTTGAAAACCCTGGGGGAGCAATCAGAACTTCTTTTAATTCTGGTTGACCCATAGTGAGCGTGCCGGTTTTATCCAATACCAAGTCAGTCGATTTGACTAAACCTTCAAGTACGTGGCCACGCACGATCAATAAGCCCAATTTAGTTACAGCGCCTTGAGCAGCAGCCATTGCTGTTGGTACGGCGAGTGACAAAGCACAGGGACAACTGGCAACCAATACAGAAACTAAAACTGTCCAAGATCTACTGGGGTCTACGTACCACCAAATTGCTGAAGATAAAAAAGCGGCGATCAACAAAAAGCCAACAAAATATCCAGCCCACTTTTCTGCGAGACTCACCATTAAAGGTTTTGCTTGTAGTGCTTGATCAAGTAATGAGGCGATACCAGCAATACGAGTTGATTGACCGACTGCATCGATTCTCATTAATATAGGATTCAGAATATTGTGCGTGCCTGCATAGACTCGATCGCCAATCTTCTTATTAATCGGCTTCGACTCTCCAGTAAGAAGCGATTCATCCAGTGCACTCTCATATTCAATCAAAATACCATCAGCCGGAACAACATCTCCAGGTGGAATACGCAGAATCTCACCAGGATTGCAGTTAATCACTGGCACAATTTCCACCTGTTGAGATAGGGGATAGTTCGGCACCCTCTCACAAGTAGCGGGTAACTGTTTTGCTAAAGCCTCCGCTCCACCCTGCGCATCTTGGCGTGCCAATAACTCCACATAGCGCGCTGCCAAAATAAAGGCGACAAACATAGTGATGGAATCAAAGTAACCCTGGCCTGAGCCAGTCGCAAGATTCACAGTGCCCGCACTAAATGCCAGAGCTAGCGCCAAGGCAATTGGCACATCCATCCCCAACATATGCGTCTGATGAAATGAAGCAACACTACGCCATGCCGCTTGAAAAATTGGACCTGCTGAATAGACCATCACCGGAACAGTGAGAGCCCAACTAGTCCAGCCTAATAGCAAGTCATACTCCGCAGTCATGTCACTATCGCCTACATAGCTAGGCCACGCATACATCATGACCTGCATCATGCCCAGCAGTGCAACCCCAAGCCGCGCGAGTAATTGACGGCGTTCTTTTTTGGACTTTTCAATGGAAAGTGATGGCTCAAAAGGCCAGGCCTCATAGCCAATGCGCTCCACTTCAAATAACAAGCGAGCCAGGCTGGTCTGCTCTGGTGAAAATTCTGCCTTTACTTTTTGACTCACATAATTAATCTGCACATTCTTCACGCCCGGAATACGTCGCAAATGTTGCTCACACAACCAGACGCAAGCAGCACAACGAATTTTTTCAAGCCGTAGGGTTGTCTCTAAATTTCCCTCCTCACCACTAGGTCGGGTGTAGCGACCTAGTAAAGAGGGATCATCGTAAGGAGCCAGGCTGTCGGGAATTTGATTCGAAGCCAAATAAGCTGCAGGCTTGTCGCTTGACTGTGCGCGACGCGCATAAAAGACTTCAAGCCCTTCGCCGTGGATGGTTTGTGCAATTGCCATGCAGCCAGCGCAACAGAATTTTCCATTGACACCACTCAGCTCTAACTCATACGAGTCGCCAGGAAGAATGAAGCTCCCACAATGATAGCAGCTATTGCTTGGCAAACTAGAGCCCATAAATGAGTCATTGATTGTGGGTTAGGGGCTTACTGACCCAACCATTGCGACGTTCATAAAGGACAAACAGAACGCCCCAGATTACTACTGCGGCATAGGCACAAACCCAGGATATTTGCGAGGCACGTGACCCTGTTAAATCGAGAACAAAACCAAAAATAGCTGGTCCTAATAAGCCGCCTCCGAAACCCATCAAGGAGTGCAGACCCATTGCAGCGCCTTTAATGTTTTCTTGGGCACTAACCACTAAACCAGCCGTCAAAGCAGCAGAATCAGCCATGATGAAAATGGTGTGCCCTACTGCCAAAGCAACAATCAACCACCAGGATTGTCCGGTAGAAAAAGCAAGCGAAACTCCAAAAGCTGCACTAGATAACATGACAAAGAAAATCCATTTTTGACACCCTATTCTTAAGGCAATCTCGTTTCCAATGATGGATGCCGGAACACCAAAAAAATTAATCACACCAGCAAGAGTGGTGGCAGTCAATAAAAAAGGGTCGCCTGTCACAATCGCACAGAAACCAAAAAAAGCTACTACCCAACTGCGAGAAGCAAACAGCTCGATCGAGTGCACGGTGTAACCAAAAATAAAACCTGAAGCAGTTTTATCTTGTAAGACTAAACGCCATTTATCAACCGGAAAAATATCGTGCAATCGAATTCGAATTGGGCCATGCCATTTTTCATGAGTAAGCGCGGGAATAAATAAAAGCACAATCAATAAAGCCGTGAATGGGCCCAAGGCAATGATTCCGAAAACATAGCGCCAACCTAAACCACTCAAAATCCAGCCAGAGCAGAGGTAAGAGAAACCGATACCAATACCAAAAAAAGCTGTATAGAAGGCAATGTGACGACTCAGTTCACCCGTCGTAATGCGGTCCGATAGAATTTTTAAACCCGGCATATACGTGCCCGCTAAACCAGCACCATTCAGCGCCATAAAAATCAAGGCAGTCCAGAAGTTGTAGGCAAAAAGACTCATACCCAACAAGCCACAAGTTGCGGAAAGACCACCTATAAGATAAACTTTTTTCGCATCAACACGATCTGTGAGTGCCGTTGCCAATGGAACCATCAGCATGTACCCAAAGAAGAAGGCGCTGGCAATTAAGCCAGATTGCAAGTTGCTGAGACGCCACTCTTCCTGCAAAGTTGTCAGAACTACAGCATAACAAGCAAAACCTAGCAGAGCGCAAGTTTGCGCCATGAGCATAAAAGGTGTGTAACCGGTAGGTTTAAAACGCATAAAGGTTTACTGCTGACTACTATTGGGTGAATCCTGGAAGCCATTTGAGCGGAAGGTGAGCACCAGAGTATCCCTATACCCGTGAAGCCCCAAGGGCTGAATGGGAGTAGATTCATGAATCATTCTTTCATCATTCATGAGCAATAAAGACCAAGGCTCAGTCAGTGTAAACCGCAGACCAGCTGAACCGCCCGCATCGAAAATACGAGTTTCCCCACCTTTAATACCAACTCGATTGAGTAAAAATACAGCCACAAAATCTACTCCATCGCGATGGGCCCCCTCAGGAGTTGGTCGCCCAATTCCATCTGTTGTATCAATCCTAAATTGGTGCGCCTCAACAAACCAGGTATTCGCCTGCTTGACGCCATTGAGAACATGAGCCAATCCCAGTAAAAGAGATTGCCAGGCGGGATTGTTGGTGAGCTGAATCTGGGAAAGCTCAAACCAACGTTCTATACCGTCATGTAATGCGTTGTAGTTCACAGACTGCCAATGAGCACGATGAGGCACCATGGTCAGAGACTCGCCTTTGATCTCAAAACTAGAGTGGCGGCGAAATCGATAACGCCCACCATCCCTGAGACAAGGATCACGTGGCAAGCCTTCCCAAAACTGGGTGAGATTTTGTAGTTGATCGAGATCGACATGCGCTATTTGCGCAACATCCGTCGCAGAGACAACCGCAAAACCATCACCCCGAAGAGAGTCGGCCAACTCTTTAAGAGGTGTCAGTGGTGGCGAAAGGCTTGAAAGAGTCATAGATTTATTTTATGCGTTTACCAAAAATCAAGGGTGCAAATTCAAGCGACCGCGCACCTCCCCCACATGGCCCTTCAAGTCATACAGCTCTTTAGCATCAAGCATGGAGACTTTGATATTGCCCACTCTTCGCTCAATTTCCTCCAAGTCCTTGAAGTTCTTTTCTTTTACAGCTGGATTTGATGCGTTTCTTTCTATCACCTTCAGATCGTCGTATACCTGTGATAGCTTAAGTCGCAAGAGTAAATTCTTGGCTGCGGGAATATAGGTAAACAAAGGAATCAAAATCACCAGTAGTGGAATCACAATTTTCGCAAATCGTCCAATCCATACAGCCATCCAAAAAGGGAGATAACGATGCAAGAAAGACGGCCCATCTTTTAAGTAAATTTCAGCATCTACGTGCAAAGGAAAATCAAGGCCAGTGCCAGACGGAAACTCGCCCGGTTTTTGTAAATAGGAGTACGTTTTCAGAATCTCGTAAGTCTCGCTAAGCAATAAAGTCACTAATGCAGGACTAACATCCTGCTTACCCACCAAGGTCGCAGTTGCCGCTAAAACCTGAATATCTTGCTTTGGCAAGTCATACTCAATACTGACCACCCCACGAGGTACCGTTACCTTGGATAAAAAAGGAAATAAATGAACATAGGCTTCAGCCTGCTAAAAACTCATTAAGCGAATACCGGGAGTCTCATAAAAACTTTTTACTAATGGCGCCTCGGCTGCGCTTACCAAAAATACAGCATCTAACTCACCTTTTTTGAACTTCTCCAAGGCATCTAGTGGCTTTAGTTTTTCAGCATGAAAATCATTCATGCCCAATCCACTTGATTCTAGCGATTGAGAGGCTAAAGTTAATGTGCCGCTTCCATCATTACCTATAGAAACGCGTTTGCCCTTCAACTGACTTAATAGACTTAACTTACCAGCTTCATTTTTAAAGCTAGACTCCCTATGCCAAACCCAAACGGGCTCATAAAACACGCCTGCAATAGAAACTAAGTTAGGGTATTTCGACAGATCTGCCACGCCACCTTGGACCATAGCAAAATCAACACCAGAGTTCTCGTCAGCTAGTAAGGTCAAGTTATCACCCGTTCCGCTAGTAGTGCGCAACTTCAGGGACACACCCTCCTGAGCCAATTCGGTTTGAAGTTTTTCACCAAACTTTTGATAAAGGCCTGTTGGAAAGCCAGTAGCCAACTCAATTGATCTCGGTGGTGATGGCACCAAAACCCAGAGCGTGGCAAAAAGTATGGCGACCAAAATCAAAAAGGCAATACCAACTGCCAGGGAGTTATAGATATTTTTGCGTATGAAGTCCATAAGAATTCTGCTCGTTTTTGCCATTATGCCCCGAGCCAAAAGATCGAGAGCGGAATGAATTCATTCACATGAATTTGAATAAATTCGGGATAAGATTGGGGTTTTCAAAGAACCATTAGGATCACAATGAACTCAAGTCCCAATAAGGTAGCTCTAGTAACTGGAGCTGAGACGGGTATCGGTAAGGCTGCGGCAAAAGCACTTTTGCAGGGCGGATTTCGCGTTGTCCTAACCGGTAGAAATATTGAAAAACTCAATCAGGCCATCCAAGATATTGGTGGAAACAATCAAAATAGCTTGGCAGTTGCTTGTGATGTAGCCAAGCCAGAGGAAGTAAAGCGCTTGTTTTCAACAATCCAAAAACAATTTGGCCATATTGATGTACTTTTCAACAATGCCGGCATAGGAGCTCCAGTTATACCCATGGAAGAGCTGAGTTATGAGCAGTGGATGAATGTCGTCAACGCTAATCTCTGTGGCGCCTTCCTGTGCTCACAAGAAGCCATTCGTATGATGAAGGCGCAATCACCTCAAGGCGGCCGAATCATCAACAACGGCTCTATTTCAGCGCATGCGCCCCGCCCCATGTCCGCACCGTATACAACTACCAAGCATGCGATCACCGGCTTAACCAAATCCATTGCCTTGGATGGGCGTCCATTCAATATTGCCTGCGATCAAATTGATATTGGTAACGCGGGTACCGAAATGACTATCCCGATGGCATCTGGAATTCTGCAACCCGATGGCTTAAAAAAGGTAGAGCCTCTCATGGATGTAGATCATGTGGGACAAGCCGTCCTACACATGGCTCAACTGCCCCTAGAAAGCAATATCCTCTCAATGACCATTATGGCAACCGATATGCCATTTGTAGGCAGAGGCTAATTAAGGTCTGACTTGATCAATCATTAGGCGAGCATTGGTGGTGCCCACCTTGATCGTTTGGGGTGCAGATATTAAATCGCCCGATTCTGGCATGGCCATTCCTGTTTTAGAGATACGCACCTCAACGGATACTTCGGGCAATTGAGAGATTAAGGCGTTGGAACTCATCGCCAGGGAATCATTCAAAACAAAGTTCATTGGGAATGCAGCAACAGCAGCTTTAAGCACCGCTACTGGCATGCGCTCACCTGGCTTACGAGCAATCACCAGCAAAGTATCGCCCACCTTAACTTTAGCCTGCAGTTCAGACGTTATGCCAATCTTTCCACTTACACCTTGATTGTTAATCACGGGTGCGCTAGCAGGAGGTAGCCCACCATTGCTACGAGCTTCAGCAATAGAGCCAGCAATGGCACGTGCTTCATCCGTTTCGGGGGGTAATTGCTTGGCTAACCTTTCCCAAGACTGCACCGCCGCCTTATAGTTTTGGGTATTGAAGGCTGCCGTGCCAGAAAGCCACAGAGTCAGTAAATTATTCGGGTCTAGAGCTAATGCCTTATTAATTAATTCTTGAGGCTTGCCTGCAAAATTGCCATCTGCATTTGCTGCTAATACATCAGCATAGTCTGCCAGTAATTGCGGATCGGAATCGACAAAAGATCCAGCGCGAGCGTAGGCCTTTGCGGCCTCAGCATTGTGGCCCAAAATTCGATAGGAGCGCGCCAGCATGGCCCAGCCCTTTAAATTGTCCGGCTCTTTTTCCATCTTCGCCGCAAACTCTGCAACCATCTTTTCAACTGACTCTTGAGTCATTGGTTTCTCGGCATTCTTTTCAGCAATTCGAGAAGCATCTCCAAGGTAGAAATAAAAGCCCGCTGAAAACAAGACTACAAAAAGACAGATTCCAATGATGGTTTTCTTTGGAGAACCTAATACAGCAAGATCATCCGCCTCATCCGTATCCTGAAAAAGGCGCTGACGCATTTCTGCGTGAGCCTGCTCATAACTATCCGCATCAACAGCACCAGTCGCACGATCAGCCTCGAGCTTATCAAGCTCCTCCTTGTAGATGGCGGCATTCATCTGACGACGTGAAGTTGCAGATTCTTTTGCTGGAAAAAACAATGGGTGTAGCAATAGAACCAGAATCAAGATCAACAAAAGGAGGACGGGCATTAAAAAACTAGTCATGTGCATTTTCTGTTGAGCTGGATCTTGCGTCCTGAAGTAGCGCATCAATACGACGGTTATCCTCAGCGGATAGCGTAGTACTCGGCACACTTTGATTTCTGCGGCGTAGATAAATCATTAAGCCAATAATGCCGGCAAGCAAAATAATAAAAGGACCTATCCATAGGAGCCAAGTAATTGGTTTTACAGGTGGGCGATACAAAACAAAATCGCCATAACGCTCTACCATAAAATTCCGAATTTGCTCATCAGTCTTGCCCTCAAGAATCAGGACGCGAATTTCTCGGCGCAAATCATTCGCTAAATCAGAGCGTGAGCCCGCAAGAGATTCATTTTGACAAACCAAACAACGCATCTCTTCTGAAATAGCGATGAGACGCTGCTCAGTAATTGGGTCATCCGCAAGTGGAGCCGCGTCCTTAGCAGAGACAACATTCATTGCGCAAGCAAGCACAATCGCTGACAGAATGAGAAGGAGAAACTTTTTCAAAATCACTTCAACTCACCCAGCAGCGGAATAATCTTCTTATTCAATAGATCCATGGTGATTGGCCCGATATGTTTAAACCGGATTACACCAGCCTTATCAATCACATAGGTCTCTGGAACACCATATACGCCGTAATCAACCCCTACTCGACCATTGGCATCAAATGCAGACAAAACATAAGGATTACCTTGGCGAGCAAGCATGGCCGTTGCATCATCACGCTTATCTTTGTAATCCAAGCCAATAATTGGTGCGACCTGTAGCTTACCTAGCTCAACTAAAACAGAGTGTTCTTCACGGCAAGCAACACACCAAGAGGCCCACACATTCAAAATCCAGGGCTTGCCTTTCATGCTTTCTGGAGAAAAAGTTTTTTGAGGATCCGCCAATTGAGGCAATTCAAAAGCAGGAGCTTGTTTGCCAATTAATGGTGAAGGTACTTCATGGGGATCACGATTTAAGCCTACCGCTAAAAACCCAACTAAAATCACAAACAAGAGGAGTGGAATTAAAAACTTGGCTTTCATGCCGCGACTTTCTTCAACTTCATTCGATAGCGCTTATCCGACATTGCCAATATGCCACCCAATGCCATCAATAAACAGCCGCCCCAAATCCAATCAACAAAAGGCTTGTAATAGACACGAACGGCCCATGTTTTATCTTCCAACTCTTCGCCCAATGAAACATAGATATCTCTAGTGAGACCTGCATCAATTGCCGCCTCAGTCATTGGCATAGTTGAAGAGAAATAACTCCGCTTTTCTGGATACATTGTGGCTTCGAGTTTCCCATTGCGGGTTAGCAAGAAAGTGCCCTGCATTGCTTTGTAGTTGGGGCCACGTACAGCGCTGACACCCTTGAGCTGAATGTCATAGCCGCCAACACTAACACTTTCACCTGCAAGCATGCGTACATCTTTTTCTTCTTGGTAAGCGCCCACAATAGTGACGGCAATAACAAACACCGCTATACCGAGATGCGCTACCTGCATGCCGATGAATGAACGTGTAGGCTTACCTGCCTTTACCTGGCGAATAATCTGTAGCACGCCTGAAGTAATCACCCAGAAGGCCAATAAGAAACCAAGACTGCTAAGCCAACTAAATTCACCCATGACAAATGGAATCAAAGCCGCGGCAATCACTGCCACCAATACTGCAATCCATAAGCGTTTAATCACATCGAATAGATTGGAGTTTTTCCAGCTAGTCCAGGGTCCAATTCCCATCAGCACCAATAAAGGAATCATGATGGGCACAAAGACGCTATTGAAGTATGGAGGTCCCACTGAGATCTTTCCTAGATGCAGGGCATCAATCAGTAATGGGTAGAGGGTACCCAAGAGCACGGATGCTGCAGACACCACCAAAAAAACATTACCAAGCAAGATAAAAGTTTCGCGCGAAGTTAAGCTGAACTTACCGCCAAGCGTACTTTTGAGAGCGCGCCAAGCATAGAGCGTTAAGGAAGAGCCAACCACCAAGACTAAGAAAATCAAAATAAAAATGCCGCGCCTCGGATCGGTCGCAAATGCGTGAACTGAAGTCAGAACTCCCGAGCGAACTAAGAAGGTTCCCAAAAGTGAAAGTGAGAAAGCAGTAATAGCTAGCAACACTGTCCAACTCTTAAATCCGCCACGCTTTTCAGTCACTGCTAATGAGTGAAGCAATGCAGTACCAACAAGCCATGGAATGAACGAAGCATTTTCAACGGGATCCCAGAACCACCAACCACCCCAACCCAATTCGTAATAAGCCCACCAAGAGCCCAGAGCAATACCGAGCGTCAGAAATACCCAAGCAGCCGTTGTCCAAGGACGCGACCAGCGCGCCCAAGCGGCATCCAATCGGCCAGACAGTAAAGAAGCAATCGCAAAAGCAAATGCTACTGAAAAACCAACGTAGCCCATGTAGAGCATTGGTGGATGAAATACCAATCCCGGATCTTGCAGAAGCGGATTTAAGGAGCGGCCATCTTGCGCAGCCGGCAAGAGTCTCTCAAAAGGATTCGATGTAGTAAGCACAAACAAGAGAAGGCCTGTAGTCACCAAACCTAAAACACCAATCACGCGAGCGACCATAAATTCATCGAGTGATTTGGAAAGTTGGGCAACCAAGAATGTCCAAGTAGATAACAGAAAGATCCAAAGCAATAAGGAGCCTTCATGACCACCCCATACCGCACCTAAGCGATAGATAACGGGCATTTGTGAGTTTGAATGCTCTGCTACATAAAGGACAGAAAAATCATTCGCATAAAAACTCCAGGCCAAAATCACAAATGCAATAGCTAGTAATAGAAATACCGATTGTGCTGCCGGCCTTGCTAACAAAATCCACTCGCGACGACCCTGGTGCACACCGACTAATGGAAGCATCCCCTGAATGATGGCGATGCATAAAGCAAGGATTAATGCGTAATGCCCAAACTCAGGAATCATTATTTATTTCCATTTTTTTGAGCTTGCTCTAAAGCATGCTTAGCCTCTGGAGGCATGTAGTTTTCATCATGCTTAGCCAATACTTCGCTAGCAATAAATTGCCCATCTGGATTAAGGCGACCTTGAATGACCGCGCCCTTACCCTCTTTAAATAAATCCGGAAGGATGCCGGTGTAGGCCACAGGAATATCCTTCACCATATCGGTGATGACAAAGTGCACTGTTAAACCATTTCGTTTAACCGATCCATCTTTGACCATGCCACCAATTCGGAAAACTTGACCAGCAGGTGATTTACCAGCTGCTACCTCACTAGGAGTGACATACAAAGCGATATTACTATTCAGGGCATTCAAAATAAGTACCGCTGCAATACCAATAGCAATGAGTGCACCAACAATAATGGCTGCCCGTTTATGTCTTGGTTTCACTTGCCACCCTTTTGATCAAACTGCTCGGCCATCACTTCACACTGAAGTCTGCGTACGATCGTTTTATGCCGTGCGCGGACAGCCAGCAGCTCTAAAAAGAGCACTAAGGCACAAACGCCAAAGCTACACCATACGTACAGTGCGTAACCACCCATCGCAAAGAATTCAGCTGGACTATTCCACATTAAGGCCTCACCTCGTTTAATTGCTTAACCCAATCCGCATGAGCCTCGCGCTCCAGAATGATGGCACGGACACGCATTAACCCTACTGCGATTGAGTACATCCAGAAACATAAAGCCATCAACAACATTCCCCACAGCATGGTCTGGGCCATGGCTGGAGTCTTGGTTAATGAAACTGAGGCGCCTTGATGCAAGGTATTCCACCATTTCACTGAAAAATAAATAATGGGCACGTTCACTACACCAACCAAGGCCAAGATCGCGCCCGCTTTATCGGCGCGGCGAGCATTGTCAATGGAGGCTTGTAAGGCAATAAATCCGAGGTATAGAAAGAGCAAAATTAATTCAGAAGTTAAGCGCGCATCCCACACCCACCAAGCACCCCACATAGGCTTACCCCAGAAAGCACCAGTCCACAAAGACAGGAAAGCCATCCAAGCTCCAATCGGAGCTAAGGCCTGCGCCATCATGGCGGATAGGCAGGTATTAAAGACCAAACCCAATCCCGCCCAAGTGGCCATGACTATATAAATGAACATGGACATCCAAGAAGCAGGGACATGGATGAAAATAATGCGGTAACCCTGACCCTGCACTGCATCTACTGGCGCCACGAAGAAGCTCACCCACAATCCGGCAGCTCCAAAAATAACAGTGAGCGCCAAGAACCAGGGGATCATTTTTCCAGCCAGCGGATAAAACGTACTTGGGCTAGAGAACTTGAACCAGTTCAGCACGCGACTAGAAGATAAATTATTTACATTACTCATTCGATAGCAATCTTGACCGCATTAGCACTAACCCAAGGCACAAATGCTAATGCCAAAATGAATAAAGCGCCTAATAGTGAAAAATGCCCCGTGATATCAAGCCCCACGCCGCTGGCGTACACTGCACCAGCACCAAAAATCAATACAGGAATATAAAGCGGCAAGATTAGAAGACTCATCAATACGCTGCCACCCCGCACCCCGAGGGTTAAGGCTGCACCAATTGAGCCCAGCAGGGATAAAACAGGTGTTCCCAATAATAAGGCTACCATCAACACCTTTAAAAACTGGACATCCAAATCAAACTGAATGCCAATCACCGGCGCCAGCAAGACTAAAGGCAGTCCGCATACTAGCCAATGAGCAACTATCTTGCCAAGCACTAATGCGGTAAATGAATTCGAGGACAGAACCAATTGCTCAAGGGTGCCATCTGCATAATCAGCTGCAAACATCCGCTGCAAACCCAGCAATGTAGAAAGCAAGGCGGCAACCCAAATGACGCCAGATGCAATCTTTCTCAATAGGACAGAATCAGCGCCAATACCCAAGGGAAAGAGACTGGTCACAATCACAAAGAAAAATAATGCGGTCAACACCTCGCTCTTACGACGCATTACCAACAATAGATCGCGATGGACGATGGCAATAAAGGCGCTCATAGATCCAGCACTCGCAGACCAGGAATGGCTAAGGGCTGATGACTTGTCAGCACTACCAGCCCACCATTCTCAAGATGTTCCACTATTAAGCCCTGCAACTCGAGCACTGCATGGGCATCTAAAGCATTAAAAGGTTCGTCCAAAATCCAAACTTGTGCGTAACGTGTCACCATTCGCGCCATCAGGACGCGTTTTTTCTGGCCAGCAGATAAACAATTAACAGGCAAATCTTCGCGCCCTTTGAGACCAAATCGCCACAAGGAAGCAAAAGCATTCAGCTCTGAAAGAGCAACCCCATCAATTGCTGCATACAGGCGTAAGTTTTCCAGGGCACTGAGATCTTCTTTCAAGGCATCGCGATGCCCTAAAAACAAAAGTTGCCTGCGATATTCCAATGCATCTTTTTTGATGGAACAGCCATTCCAAAGAACTTCTCCAGACTCTGGGGAAGTTAGGCCGGTGAGTAAGCGTAATAGACTTGTTTTTCCAATTCCATTCTCACCACGAATATGCAAACACTGGCCAGGCAATACCTGCAGGCTCAGCCCCGAAAATAGCTCTCGCTCACCCCGCACGCAGATGATCTCACGAACCTCAAGGGCCGCGACTGCGGATGGTGGAAAGGAGGAAATAGTGGCTGTCATCGGAAGAAATGGCTTGAATCAAACCACCTCAGGCATTGTCCAAGACCCACTTAGGGCTGTCAAACGACCTAAAACAGCATTTACAGAATAAATTTCCTTTAATTCAAGCGCTTAGCTCATTATAAAGACTATTCAAACGAACCGAGCGGACTGGACTACCCAAGATTACCGCCAGCAAGCATCTTATTTCCAAAAAATAGCCAGTTTTTGAGGTGCAGAGGCCTGAGCATTGACGGATCTCTTCTGGGTTACCCCCAGATAAGAGGCCTCAATTTGATATTGACCAACAGCCAAATTAATCAATATATAAGGGCCGTCTGCTTGCGCATCGAATATCACCTGATTCTGGGAGTTCAGAATTTTGATCATTGCACCAAAAATCCAAACTCCGCGACCATTTTCTAGTTGAGATAACTCCACCAATAAAGGCCACCGCTTCGCCTCCGCCAAAATCGCCTGAGATTCTTCTTCACCGACACCACCAGAGATATAAGAGATCCCCCGGGAGAGTTGCGTATCCGGAATTTGCGCATGCCCCACTGAAAAAATTACTACACCAACTGCCAAAAGAAAAAATTTCGCAAGCGATTTCATTTGCTCACCCTCAAAGATATTCGACTAGTGACCTAATTAATAGCAATATAAGACTGCGGTTTATTTAAATTGTAAAACTGAATACCTTTAGCACTTGGATCGATCTTTTTCAAATCAAATGACAGCACGTTGGTCGTTTCAAACATCTTGATGTAGTACATCAAGCTTTTGTTATCAGCCACGACACTCCACTCGGTAATTTCAATGCCGCCTGCTCCGCCACCGTAAGCATTAGTAGCAGGAAGACTAATTGCGCCTAGTGGAATATCAAAACTACCCAAGATGTGCCAAGCAGCATTCGTTTGCTGTGCGGTAGAGTAGCTTGCAGAAACTGATTTGGTTAAAAAGAGTGCGCGAATGAAACGGCTTGGGCTTAAGTAATCTCCTGGCAATCCATGTAAACCACTTCCTGAGCTTGGCGGTTCATAGCTAGCGCCATTAATGACAAGCGCATTGCGCTCAACATTGGAGAGGTTCGCATAGTTACCAATGTTATTGAGTTGATCTCTAAACGCCGGATCATTCGTCATTACGCCTGTGGGATTATCGGTGATCACCAATTCGCCTTTAAGGTACTCAACTACGATACTTTTTCCTTTTGCATCGTGCAATGTCATGCGCACCGGAGCAGATTGATTGTTATAAGCCGGAATAATCGAGCGATTAACCTTGATCTTAGTAAATGCAGTCTTTACTTCATCAACGGTCGCAAAACTTGTTAAGGCATATATCAACATCTGAATCGAAGAAATACTATTTTCAGAGTCTGCTGGAGCAACCGCTTGATAAACAGCGGTATTTGGCGCATTCAATAAGCCGCCAACTAAACCTTTTTCATTCATGCCATCCACAAGCACGGGCATACCAAAACCATTCATACCAGCAACCGCATATTTTGTTACCCAATTTAATCCTGACCCTGACTTACTATCAACCCCAACACCCAGCATGGAAGTATTTTTAGGGACCACCGTTAACTGTGATTTGAGCGGTAAGCCGAACTCCATAGTGCGGCCATACACAAAGCCGACATCACTACCTTTTAAGAGAAAACTTGTACAAGCATTCCCCATGAGGGGTGCGAATGACAACGATGTTGCAATAGAAGCAACCAACAGCTGTTTAAAAAAGGTGTAATTCATGGAAATCCTCAATTGGGTTATTGATAGTTATTAACATTATTCTACAATCGAACTATCAAAATTAGCCTACGGGGTAGACGTAAAAAGCCCGTATCTACGGGGCTCTTCAGCAATAAAAAATAAAAGGATTAATGCAGGGCAAACCTGAATTAGGGTGTAATGACAATCGCGCCCATAACTTTTCTACCCTCGGCCGCCTTATGCGCTTCAGCTGCTTGCTCAAGGGTGAACTTAGCACCGATTTGCACTTTGATTCGACCTTGAACAATCGCATCAAATACCGCCCGGGCATTTTCTTGAAGCAACTCTGGAGTAGCGTTATGCGGAAATACAGAAGGTCTGGTTAAGAAGAGACAGCCCTTCTTGTTGAGAATCTCTGGTTGAATTTCTGGTGCTGGACCAGAAGCGGCACCAAACAAAGCCACCGTAGCAAATGGAGCGGCACACTTGAGAGATCCCAAGAAAGTAGTTTTAGCAACTGAGTCGTAAACCACATTTAGATTAAGCGCGAGCTCAAGCGGATTGCAGCCATATGAGATCTATGTAATCACCAACCAAGAATTGAGAGAGAAAATTAGAGCCGCCTCCAACGATCAATCCCAAGTTACAGACTGCTCATATTTACTTGTATTTGCTGCTTGGGATAACTACACCGCTGAGCGCATTAATGCTGCGTTTGATATGACCGAAACCATTCGCGACTTCAAGAGTGAGTCCGGAGCTGCTTATCGCCAAATGCTTCTCAAGTCTTATCCAAATAGAGACCTTGAAGTTAATTTCACTCATGCTGCCAAGCAAGCTTATATTGGTCTGGACACAGCGCTGATTGCTGCCGCCTATGAACAAGTCGACTGCACACCGATGGAAGGATTTAGCCCAGATGCGGTAGATGAAATCCTAAACCTTAAATCTAAAGGCTTACGAAGCGTAGTCATGCTTCCACTGGGCTATCGAAAAGCTGATGAGGACTGGCTAGTCACCTTAAAGAAAGTCAGACGAACTAAAGAACAATTTATCTCCTGGATTCAGTAAGAGAACCGACCGACAAAGCATCGATAAAAAATACCAGCCCAAGGGTTGGTATTTTCATGAGCACAACCACCTATATTATTGCGATGGTCTTGGTTTCTTTGTTTCTGAAACTAGAATTACCTTGCCACCCAATACCGTAGCAAATACTGGAACATCTTTAATTTTGATTGCAGGCACAGCTTGAGGGTCGCTATCGAGAACAGCAAAGTCTGCAAACTTACCTGCCTCAATTGTTCCAACCTTATCCTCAATCCCCAGGGTATAAGCTGCATTAACAGTAATCATCTTCATGGCATCAGCAACTGATACCGACTCAGCTGGCGCCCAGACTTTCCCGTCTTTATATACATCTCTACGAGTAACCGCCGAACAAACTTCTTTTAACGGCGCGGGTGCTGAAACCGGAGCATCGGAATGAATAGATGTGGGAATATCACTGCGAACTAATGTACCAAGACAAGTTGCATATGAAGCGCGATCGGCTCCCAAAGCCTTATATTCTAAATTTGCCCTTTCAGAAATATAAGACATATTCGCGCTAACGACCGCTCCTAGAGCCTTGATCTTTGCCGCCATTGCCGTAGATGAAATACCAAAATGATTGATCGTATAGCGATGATCAAAGCGCGGCTTATCATCGATCATGAGCTGCAGTGCATTAATAGAGTGTTGATTACCCACATCTCCATTGCTATGAATGTGAATGTGAAATCCTGCATCCCACCAAGGCTTCATGGCATTTGCAAACTCTTGGGATGATTTGTAGTTAGAAGATCCCAACGATCCATTGGTGTAGCCTGGGTGTTCCATGCGCATTGACTCAGGCAGATAGCCTGCATCGCTATAGAACTTAACACCTTGAAATATCAGACGATCATTATCAAGTTGTACAAGATTTTGGGCTTCTGCAATTGCTTTATTCCCATACTTTTGAATAAATGGCTGAGCATAGACAGCTGGAACTAAGCGCAAAGCTCCTCCTGGTGATTCGGTATAACTTTTGGCAACCTTGGTTTCCATTTCAATATTCAGCGTGCCAAAAGCCATATCGCTAGATGTTGTAATACCTGCCTGCTGCATCAAATCGTTGATATACATCATGTCATTTGGAATTTCATGGGCCTTCATGACATCCTTAGCAGCCAGACTCAAGATGTATTGAATTGCGGGAATTTCTAAAAACTGGCCATTCAGTTGACCATCTTTATCAAAGCCAACCCCTTTGATGTTTTCGGCCTTATCTGGCGTAATTCCATAATACTTAATCATGGCGCTATTGACATACATATCATGTCCAGAAGCATCCCAAACAATAATAGGCCGAGTAGCAGAAGCTTGATCCAATAGCTGACGATCAGGAATCTTACCCATGGCCACCATATCGTAACCCCAGGCCAGCATCGTTTGGTTGGGGTCTTTAATATCTTCTGAATATTTCTTTAACTGCGCCAGCGCAGCCTGTAGCGTGGGCACACCCGCAAAAGCAGGCCCCCAAGGATTTGGCATTGGTGATGGGGTCAGCAACGGCTTATTAAATAAAATGCCAGCCAGCAATGGGTGTGCATGAGGCTCAATGAAGCCTGGATACATTACTTTATTTGCAAATTCACGATTAATCTGCGTTGGATACTTATCGGTCCAAGGCTTTAAGTCTTCCAGTGAACCCACCGACAAAATACGCCCATCAGCCACTGCAACTGCTGTTGCATTTGGAATGGCGGGATCCATCGTCACAATCTTTTTTGAGACAAAGACTGTGATATTTGAAACCTTAGGGGTCGATGGCGGATCAAGCAACTGAACCGCTAATGTCAACCCTGAGGCAAGAGAAAGAACGGCAACACAAATGATTTTAGATCTGAAATTCATATTTCTACTGGATGACTTTCGTTAACGAGAAATACTTAATAAAAACACCTGCCGAGGCAGGTGTGAAAACAAAAATAAATTTACTGATAGCCGATTACTTTAGAGTGACGGGCTTATCATCAATCCAAGTACCATTCACTTTGATATTGCGAATATCTGCAGGCGGCGTTGTTCGTGGATTCTTTTCCAGCACCACCAAATCAGCCTGCTTACCTACTTCCAAGCTGCCCACGATATTGTCAACAAAGAGTTGATAAGCAGCATCAATGGTGATGGCGCGAATTGCATCATCCACTATTACCGCCTGATCAGGGCCCAATACTTTTGGTGGTGGCAACTGCCATAAACGTGTCACTTCTTCGCTGATGTAGTTCAAAGGACCCACATTAGAAACTGGCGTATCACTATGCAATGTAAATTTACCGCCTAAGCGCTTGAAATCACCGGCAGGATCGATACGCTTGGCACGCTCTGCACCTAAGATTTCATTATTAAATGCAGCACCCAAATAGTTCACGTGACCAACCGTAAAGCTTGAAATAACACCCAATTCGACTGTCTTTTTAACTTGGCCTTCATTATTCACCGTGAAATGCTCTAGGCGTAAGCGGCGATCTTGTGACTTAGAATTGTCTGCCAACAACTTACTATAACTATTGAGAGCTTGATCAATAGTCTTATCACCGTTAGCGTGGGTGGAAATTTGCCAACCCTGATCAAAATAGGACTTCATGGAAGCATAAATTTCATCATCCTTAAAGTCCAAAGACCCGCTCCACTTAGAGTTTTTTGGATATGCGTATGGCTTTGACAATGCCGCAGTCAGACCTTGAGTAGATCCATCCCCAATATACTTAATTCCGATAAAGCGCAGATGATCATCCCCCTCATTTGGCTTTACAGAAGTTTTCCCATTGGGAATAGATTCGCTAAATAAATAGCCACGCAAACGAATGGGTGATGCATTTTTTGCAAAAATACCTTTATAAATAGCAACTTCCTTATCTACACCGAAATTCCCGCCAACACTCATCTCAGACGCGGTAGTCACACCAGTAGAAGCCATTTTTCTCATTGTGCCTTGAATAGCGCCTATCAACTGAGCCTCTGTTGGGGCCGGCATTTTCGCCATGAATGGCAAATAAGAAGGTGGCTCTATCAACTTGCCAGTGAGATTGCCTTTGGCATCCTTTACAAATACTCTACCGCCCGGAGGATTGGGTGTTGTATTTGTCACTCCAGCTAACTCTAAAGCTTTGTGATTAACGTAGCCAATGTGGCCGGATTGATTCACCATAAAAATAGGCACATCTTTTGAAACCGTATCCAAATCATTCGCAGTGAGTTCTGCCATAAACGGCGAAGTACGGGATGGGTCAACACCAAATCCAAACAGCCAGCCACCAGCAGGAACATCTTTGAGCGCAGCCTTCATTTTTTGAATCAAGGTCTGCTTAGTGTCATAAGGTAGAGTGAAGTTGCTTAAATTTAAATCCAAGCCTTCAAACACTGAAGTCACAATAATATGCACGTGCGGCTCAACAAAACCCGGCATTAAGGTTTGACCTTGAAGATCAACAATCTTTGTAGAACTAGATTGCCATTCTTTAGTTACCGCATCTTTAGCGCCAACAGCAACAATCTTGCCGTTTTGAACCGCAAGCGCTTGAACTTCTTCATTCTTGGAATTAACGGTAACAATTGGGCCACCATAAAAAATAGTATCGGCATTGCCCTTAGCAAAGGTGAAAGTGCATTGCGCCATTAATATTGCAGAAAGTAGTTTAGGCGCGAATTTCATACTGAATTCCTTTTGGATAAAAATTACTTCAAAATCACTAAGGTTGCTGTTGCTCTAGCATCCCAACCAGATGGACCGCCAGGTGTGTTGCTGACGTAATACATTGGGCCAGCACCAAATGAAAATGGGATACCGTCAAACACTACCAATTTAGAAGCGCCAACGTATAGCGGATTGGATGTGCGATGCGTATCGTAGTTATATTGGGCTTCCATGTTGGCGGTATAAGTCCAAGCATCTTTAGTTGTATAGGCCACAAATGGTTGGCCATATAGGTTGTTTTGCGTGCCAAACGCTGGATTTCCTCCGACGCTCCAAGATTGATAGCCGAGCAGCCCATAAGTCCAGGGGCCTTGACGATTGAGCACCACAGCGGTTACGCCTGCGCCAGTTTGTTGTGAGCCAAACTTGCCACTATTACCCGACGGAGATACAGCATAAGGGCCAATACCCCAAATCCAGGAAGAATTGGTATTGGGTGCATAGAAAGACTCAATCGCGACATTAGCAATACCATAGCTTGAGAAGGATTGACCAGTCGCACTCTGAACACTGACTTCTCTTGCGCCTGCCACAATCGGGCGAACAATGAAAGTATCGCCACCGCCCAAATCAAATGGAGCTACCGGCTGAAATAACAAGGTTTGCTCAGAGCCCGGCTTGATTTTTTCCTACACCACGACTGAACTCATATTGCAGTGGCACGGAAATCATATCGGCAATGGGGTTTGCCAATTTCTTGGCGATATCTACTGTATCCACCTCTTTTTTGGATGCTGAAGCCTGTTGAGCATGCGTAGCACCCGATAGTGCAGTAAGCAATAAAGCGGTACTAATGACTTTGAGTAGCGTCATATAAAGGATACCCCAGATCAGAATTTAAATGTCACAGCCGCTTGTGGACCCTGCATAGTGCTTTTTTGCAATACTCCGCCTGACTTCATGTCGCGTAGTACATTGCCCGGTAGGTTAAAGAGGCATCAATCAAACTACCAAAGGACTTACCAACGCCAGCCATGACCTGCCAGGTTAGATTGGTAGTGCCACTGCCACTACCAATATCAGCATAGGCAGGAATATACCAAGAAGAATCAGCAATACGATAGCGACCTTTAGCGCCAATAATTGGGTCTACAGTGGAAGTTTTATTGGAAACGGTCTTAGAGATCGATGTGCCATCCAAATTACCAT
Source organism: Polynucleobacter necessarius (assembly GCA_900095165.1). Classification (GTDB taxonomy): domain Bacteria; phylum Pseudomonadota; class Gammaproteobacteria; order Burkholderiales; family Burkholderiaceae; genus Polynucleobacter; species Polynucleobacter necessarius_J. The sequence goes on from LT606947.1 coordinate 1,164,833, forward strand.
TTAAGGTAGCGGTAATATCAATTGCCCTGACACCCAGCAGTGCATCAACATAGGCATCTTTCGTGTTGGCAACGGTATAAGTTACTGCGCCAGTAAGTACAGTTTGCTGAACGGTAACTTTATCTGCAATACGAGCAGCTCCAGCAGAGGTTAGCATCGAAACTGAACCTGAATTTTGCAATGTCGCGGAGATTAAGTCGCCAGAAATACCCCGGTTACCATTGTGCGCCTCTGCGGCAATCATCCCACCTGATTTAAGGTTGCTTAGAACGTTACTAGAAGAAAAATCGGCAGATTTAGCAAGGTCGTTATTTAGATTGACGGTACCATTCATACCTGGCAACCAAAGATAAGGCGTTACTTCAAAGCGCCATGCATCTGAGATTCTGGGGATAGGAGAAGACTCACTATTGCTTTGAGCAAAATCCACATTAATGGATATTCCGAATGCAAGCAATAGGGATAACTTGAAGGTGATTTTCATATAATTCAATTGGGTTAAATGGTGATAAATTCTAGCAAAACATCGCATATAAAATAATGCCCATTAGGGTATTTATTAGACTACCAGAACAATGAATGAATCGCTACCAACCCTTGCAAGTTGAAACGCTCAATAGAAAAGCCACTCTGATGAGTGGCTTTCTTACTTCTGGTGGGCCCACCAGGACTTGAACCTGGGACCAAAGGATTATGAGTCCTCTGCTCTAACCAACTGAGCTATAGGCCCGTTAGTCTTTGGATCAATCTTCTTCGAGGAAGGTCTTGAGTTTGTCGCTGCGGCTTGGATGACGCATTTTTCTCAAGGCTTTAGCTTCAATCTGACGAATACGTTCACGTGTAACGTCAAACTGCTTACCCACTTCTTCCAGGGTGTGATCCGTGCTCATCTCAACACCGAAGCGCATACGCAATACCTTTGCTTCACGTGGTGTTAATGAATCGAGAACGTCTTTCGCAACATCACGCATAGAATCATGCAATGCGGCCTCAGCGGGAGCCAATGTATTGTTATCCTCAATAAAGTCTCCCAAACTGGAATCTGCATCGTCGCCAATTGGTGCCTCCATGGAGATTGGCTCTTTCGCAATCTTCATAATCTTGCGAATCTTATCCTCAGGAATTTCCATCTTGAGTGCCAAGGTTGCAGCATCTGGCTCGTGACCAGTTTCTTGCAAGATTTGACGGCTAATACGGTTCATCTTATTGATTGTCTCAATCATGTGAACTGGGATACGGATCGTACGCGCTTGGTCAGCGATAGAACGGGTGATCGCCTGACGAATCCACCAAGTTGCATAAGTAGAGAACTTATAACCACGACGGTATTCAAACTTATCTACCGCCTTCATCAAACCGATATTGCCCTCTTGGATCAAATCCAAGAACTGCAAACCACGGTTAGTGTATTTCTTAGCAATCGAGATTACCAAGCGTAAGTTGGCAACGGTCATCTCACGCTTTGCTTCACGCGCACGCTTCTCGCCAGCGATCATTTGCTTGTTCACTTCCTTCAACTCTGGCAACGGAATAACGACATTCTTCTGAATATCAATCAATTTCTGTTGCAACTCTTGAATTGCTGGAACATTACGCTGCAAGAGTGCGCTGTAAGGCTTGTTCTCTTTCAGCAACTTGTCTGTCCAGGCGAGGTTCATTGACATCTTAGGAAAGTCTTTTAATACTTCGCCACGATTAACGCCCACTTTATCCACCAACAAGCTCACGATACCGCGCTCGAGTTTCCAAACTTGATCCACTTGCGAGCGCATGGTGTCGCACAACTTCTCAACACTCTTTGCAGTCAAGCGGAAACCAAGCAACTCACCACGGATAGCTTCTTGTGCCTTGATATAAGCTGAGCAGTTGTAATCTTCTTTATCAAATGCACGACGCATCTTGTCGGCTTGTGTACGAACAATCGCAAACTTCTCAAGGGAGATCTGCTTCAATTCTTCTAATTGCTTGACGTTAGCTGTAGCTGCGCCACCCTCTTCACCCTCTTCACCGCCCTCTTCAGCATCTGGGTCAACTTCTGGCTCTTCTGGTCCAAGCTTAATATCTTCAGCATTAGGGTCAACCAATCCATCTACAAACTGATCAATCTCCATCTCACCACTAGCAATCTTGTCGACGTTAGCCAAGATCTCGCCAATCGTGACAGGGCAAGCAGCCAAAGCCATCACCATATCTTTAAGTCCAGCCTCAATCTTCTTGGCGATAACGATCTCGCCTTCACGAGTCAAAAGGTCAACCGTACCCATCTCGCGCATATACATACGCACTGGATCAGTTGTACGTCCGAATTCTGAATCAACAGTAGCTAAAGCAGCTTCCGCCTCTTCTTCCGCCTCTTCTTCAGAAGTTGTTGCTGAGGCATTTTCATTTAAAAGAAGTGTCTCAGCATCTGGAGCCTGCTCGTAAACAGTAATGTTGATGTCGTTTAAAAGGCTGATCAGCGTTTCTAATGCGTCTGCATCAGACAGCTCATCTGACATGACGTCATTCATTTCGCCATGAGTTAAGTAACCCTTGGACTTACCCATCTTGATCAATGTCTTCAGGCGGGTGCGACGTAATTCCTGCTGCTCCTCAGAACCCAACTGTTGTGCTGCGAATTCTTTTAAGAGCGCCTTTTCTTTTGCTTTGCGCTCTCGTGCTTTTTGGCGGTCAGTCAATACTGGCTCAGCAACTTCTGCAGCAGCATCCGCCTTTGGCTTGCGACCTTTCTTAACTTCCTCAGTAGCCACGGTCTCTACTTGAACTTCTTTAGTTTTTTTACCTTTAGCTTCTTTAACTTCTTTTGCTGGCTTAGCTTCATTCACCACCTCAACTTTGGGAGCGACAACTTTGTCTTTTATGACAGGCTCAAGCTTTTCGACTTTAGCCGGTGCCTTTGCAGGGGCCTTCACTGGTTTAGCTGGTGCTTTTGCTGCAGGCTTAGCTGGAGCTTTTGCAGGAGCCTTCACTGGTTTAGCTGGTGCTTTTGCTTTCACGACTGGCTTAGCCGCCTTTGCAGGAGCCTTCACTGGTTTAGCTGGTGCTTTTGCTACAGGTTTAGCCGGAGCTTTTGCTTTCAGTGCTGGTTTTGCTGGTGCTTTAGCTGGTTTAGCTCCCGTTTTCACTGGCTTTGCGGGTGCCTTGGCTTTTGCTACTGGCTTGGCTGATTTAGCTGCTGGTTTTTTCTTAATATTTGGCATTTATTAGCACTTACTCACGTTACTGATGATTGTTCTCGACTGCTTAGGCGCAGCTACTTTATCCACTTGCCCCAAATTTCTTCAAAATAAAGCGCAAGCGGCTGAATTAAATCGGTTTTTTTCTGGGAATAGAGGATTATAGTCGATTGCGACTTTTTTACCCCCCCTCCACACTCAAAATATGGGGTAAATTTCGGGTATTTCCAGGGTTACATCAGAAAATTCTTAAGAGAATTTCAATCTTTCACCCAGCTCGCGATATCGAGCGCGATCTTGCTCTGTTGCAGTACTTCCAGCGATCTTTTGGGCAATTTCCGTCATTTCCATCTTGAGATGGGTAAGCTCCAGCTTTTTGAATGCTCCCTCAAGATCTGCAACAGCACCATCAAGATCTAAATCAGAACCCATGACCCGTTTTCTCAATACTTCATAGAGTGGAGCAAGCTCACTGCGAGATAGCTGTTCTTGAAATAAAGCGAATGCGCCAGCACCTACTGATGGTGGCTTGCCATTCTCACCAGGAATCAATTCAACCTGATCACATTGAACTAACAAATCCTTCATAAGCTCCAAGGCTTTTTTTGAACGTAATTCAAAAGCCTGCAAAGCAAGCGCCCTCTTATTGGTATCCAAAGCTTTTCCTAAATGCGGAAACTGAATCAAAACACGCAACATCTGCTCCGCCAAATCCGTAGGTGCTTGAGGTGGTGGAATATTTTGTACGGGCGCTCTTTTGGCCGAGCCTTTAGATGCTTGCCATGGCGCACCTTGCGTCCGATTACCGCTATTAGTTTGCACGAAGTTGGATGCACGCTGATTCGTTGTTGCATAAGAACCTTGCTGCGCTGGTGCAGGCGCTACCGTCAACCCACAGAAAGACTCCAATTCTGCAGGCGTTGAATTGGTTCGAATGGCTAACTCACGCAAGATTTGTGTGCGCAATGCGATTGGCGGCATCGATAGCAATAAAGGTTTTGCTGCGTGATGTGTTTGAGCTCTACCTTCGGGTGTTGTGAGCTCGTGATCTTGGCCAGCAATCTTGAAGAAGAAGCTAGAAATCGACATTGCCTCTTTGATAACTTTTTCAAAGGCAGCTGCACCATAAGCGCGGACATAGCTATCTGGATCATGCTCTGTTGGCAAGAATAAGAAGCGAATCTCTTTGTCATCAGACATTAATGGCAAACATGCTTCCAACGCACGCTGAGCAGCGCGCTGACCAGCAGAGTCGCCATCAAATGAAAATACGATGCGATCAGTTTGCCGTAACAACATGCGCACGTGATTCGCAGTACAGGCGGTGCCCAATGTGGCTACCGCATTGGGGAAACCCAATTGCGCAAGTGCCACAACATCCATATAGCCCTCACATACGAGAACGTATTCTTGTGAACGAATCGCTTGTCTTGATTCGAATAATCCGTACAGCGTATTGCCCTTGGAGAACAGTGGTGTCTCTGGAGAATTTAAATACTTTGGCTCACCTTGATCGAGAATGCGTCCACCAAAGCCAATCGTCTGACCCTTAGGATTACGAATTGGAAACATGATGCGATCACGAAAGCGATCATAACGACGCGCTGTTTGGTTGTTATCGCCTTGCTCACTCTGAATGAGTAAACCACCTTCAAGTAAAGTCTTCACGACCTCATCATTGGCATAAGTACCAAAGACCGCTTCAAGCCCTTGCCAACCATCAGGCGCATAACCCAAGGCATAGCGTTTAGCGATCTCACCAGTAAGGCCACGCCCCTTGAGATATTCGACTGCACGAGGCGCTACTTTAAGTTGTTGGCGATACCAATCTGCGGCTGCGCTCATGACTTCACTTAAAGCCATAGTCTGCTGTTGGCGAGCAACATCATTCGCAGTACGCTCTTCACGCGGAACATCTAATCCCGCAGAACGGGCTAGATCTTCAATTGCATCTACATAGCCAAGACCGGAATACTCCATGAGAAAACTAATTGCAGAGCCGTGTGCCCCACAACCAAAGCAGTGATAGAACTGCTTAGTGGGTGACACAGAAAATGAAGGAGACTTCTCAGAATGAAAGGGGCACAAACCTTGATAGTTCGCGCCCGCTTTTTTTAACTTTACGTGCTGGCCAACCACATCCACGATGTCAACCCGATTTAATAAATCGGCAATGAAGGATTGGGGTATGAGAGCCATCAGTAGCGGGTGAGGCTGTGTTTTTAAGAGTTTAGTTTTAACTTATCTTTAGCTTACTTAGCAAGCGCAGATTTTACCAAACCAGAGACTTTGCCCATATCAGCTTTACCAGCTAACTGGCCTTTAAGAACGCCGATCATCTTGCCCATGTCTTGTGGACCAGCAGCACCAGTTGATACAACTGCTGCTGCCACGGCCGCCTCCACTTCCGCATCAGATAACTGTGCAGGTAAATAATCTTGCAGAATGACCATCTCAGCGGCTTCAATCGCAACTAAATCATCACGATTGGCTTTTTCAAATTGAGAGATAGAGTCTTTGCGTTGCTTAATCATCTTTTCAACGGTAGCAATCACACTCGCATCATCCATCACAATGCGATCATCTACTTCACGTTGCTTGATAGCCGCCAGTAAAAGACGAATGGTTCCAAGGCGCGCCACTTCTTTTGCACGCATTGCGTTTTTCATATCTTCGGTGATTTGATCTTTCAGACTCATGGCATTTTTCCCGGTATTCAATATCTAATAAATTGCTGGCAATTCAAAAGCAAAAACCCGCTGCGTTTCACCGTCAGCGGGTTTCAAAGCCTCTCGGTGAGGAGAGCTTTTAAATTCGATTAGTAAAGCTTTTTAGGCAACATCTGACTGCGAATACGCTTGTAATGGCGTTTAGCAGCAGCAGCCTTTTTACGCTTACGTTCAGCCGTTGGCTTCTCGTAGAACTCGCGGGCACGCAAATCTGTCAAAAGACCATTTTTTTCAATGGTGCGCTTGAAACGGCGCAATGCCACTTCAAAAGGTTCGTTCTCACGGAGGCGGACTGTAGTCATACTTGTTTAACTCGTATATGCTCGAAAAATATCGAAAAAATTAACTGAAACGCGATTCTAACACGATCAAGCAAAAAATGATTGTTTTAGGCATAGAAACTTCTTGCGATGAGACCGGGGTAGCCGTATACGACACTTCCCCCTGGGAAAACCACGCCCCAGCCCACCAGGGCATTCTAGGACAGGCTTTGCACTCCCAAATAGCTATGCACCGGGACTATGGTGGCGTGGTCCCAGAATTGGCCTCTAGAGACCATATACGACGGGTTTTGCCCCTTTTAGACGATGCTTTGCATGAAGCTAGGCTCAAATTAAAGGATATTGATGTTGTTGCCTATACCCAGGGTCCCGGCTTAGCTGGCGCCCTGCTCGTAGGCAGTGCTTTTGCCAAATCCTTAGCCCAAGGCCTCAATTTACCCTCGATTGGGGTGCATCACCTCGAAGGACACCTGTTGTCCCCGCTTTTAGGGACTTCTGCACCGGAATTTCCCTTTATTGCCATCCTGGTCTCGGGCGGGCATACCCAGTTAATGCTGGTCAGCGGGGTTGGCAAATACCAACTTCTAGGCGAAACCTTGGATGATGCTGCTGGCGAAGCCTTTGATAAAACAGCCAAATTGCTAGGCTTGGACTATCCGGGTGGCGCTGCCATCTCCAAATTGGCAGAAAAAGGCCAATCCGGAAGGTTTGACCTGCCCAAACCAATGCTGCATTCAAGGGATTTAGATTTTTCCTTCTCCGGACTCAAAACGGCGGTTCTAAACCAGGTGAAAAAATTTGAGGCACGAGGCATTACCGATACCGATGAAATTGCAACATTTCATGCGGATCTAGCGCGCAGTTTTGTCGATTCCTTGGTAGCAGTGCTGGTTAGCAAATCAGAAAAAGCGCTGAAGCAAACTGGCTGCAAACATTTGGTGCTAGCTGGTGGGGTGGGTGCTAATTTGCAATTACGTTCGGCTCTGAATGTCAGCGCCAAGAAGAATCAACTTGAAGTGCACTACCCACCAGTCGATCTATGCACTGATAACGGTGTGATGATTGCTTTTGCTGGGGCACTGCGCATGTTGGCAAAAAATAATGGCTCAACCACTTCGGGTGCTTTTGATATCAAACCCCGTTGGGATTTGGCGAGTAATAATCTCCCTTAGAAAATTATTATCACTTTCTTTGACTTGATTGGTGGTTTTATTTAGCCAAACTAATTTTGGCGTAAGCGCTGTGATTATGAATCGACTCAAAATTCTCAGCCTCAACCACTAAAGACAAAATACGATCATCGTCTTTAAGCTGACCGGCAACATCGCGCACTAGATCTTCCACAAACTTTGGATTGTCATAAGCGCGCTCAGTAACCCACTTCTCATCTGGGCGCTTGAGCAAGCCCCATAACTCGCTGGAGGCTTGGCTCTCAGCGGCTGCAACTAAATCTTCTACTGTCATCTTGGTTTGTGGCTCAAGCTCAACAAACATCGTTACATGTGAGCGTTGATTATGTGCGCCGTACTCAGAAATCTCTTTTGAGCAAGGGCACAAACTCATCACTGGAACTAAGGCGCGAAGATTTAACTCAACGTCGATTGCGCCAGACGCATTTTTCTTGGCTTTCGCGGTCCACGTCACTTCGTAATCCATCAAACTTTCAACACCAGATACTGGTGCAGCTTTTTTTACGAAGTGCGTATAAGTAAATTGAATGCGACCTTCTGTTGCATTGAGTAGCGGCAACATCTCACGAATCATTGCAACTACAGATGCGCTATCAACTGGCTCATTGTATTTTTGCAAGAGCGCAATGAAGCGAGACATGTGGGCCCCCTTTACATGCGCAGGCAAAGCAACATCCATTTCAAAATTACCAACAGCAGGCATGACGCCTGTCTGAGTGCGAATAGTTAATGGATGACGTAATCCCCGAATGCCCACATGCTCAATTGGTAAAGCACGCTCATCATGCGAGGACTGAATATCCGGCATGGCTTGCGGTTTAAGAAAGGCGGTATTGATGTCGTTCATGACTCTATTTTCAGGTAAAAATGACTTATTTGCCTGCGGCCACAGGATTTGTAGCGATTTTCATAGGGAAACGCAGGGAAATCGCCTTGGCAATCCCCTTAGAGTCCAGGCCACACTTACCCATCAAGAGTTTGTAATCTCCATGCTCCACGAATTCATCTGGAAGACCTAGTTGCAATAGGGGCTTATTAATACCCATAGCGGAGAGCGCTTCCAAGCAGGCGCTGCCAGCACCACCCTGAATTGCACCATCTTCAATCGTCACAAAATAATCATGGTCTTGCGCTAAAGATTTAAGAAGCTCAAGATCCAATGGCTTTACAAAACGCATATTGGCAACCGAGGCATCGATTTGCTCAGCAACTTCGAGTGCTGGGTAGAGCAAAGTACCAAAAGCCAAAATCGCTATACGCTGGCCTGCCAGTGCATTGGACTTACGGCGTAACTCACCTTTGCCTAATGGCATAGTACGCAATTCTTTCGAAGGAATGGCTCCAACACCAGCACCACGCGGATAGCGCACAGCACTTGGGTGTGGCTGATGAAAAGCAGTCGTTAGTAAATCACGACACTCTGCTTCATCTGCCGGCGTCAAGACCAACATATTCGGAATGCAACGTAAAAACGGAATGTCATATGCGCCCGCATGCGTTGCGCCATCTGCGCCAACCAAACCAGCGCGGTCCAATGCAAACAACACCGGAAGATCCTGAATCGCCACATCATGAATCAGTTGATCGTAGGCACGCTGCAAGAAGGTTGAATAGATCGCCACTACAGGCTTCATGCCTTCACATGCCATACCAGCAGCAAAAGTGACTGCGTGCTGCTCAGCAATGCCGACGTCGTAATAACGTTTCGGGAAATTCTGCTCAAACTCAACGAGACCAGAGCCCTCGCGCATCGCTGGTGTAATACCAATTAACAATGGATCGGCATGCGCCATATCGCAGAGCCACTCACCAAATACTTGGGTAAAGGTTTTTTGAGTTATGCCGGAGGGCTTCTTGACACCTTCCTCAGGGTTGAACTTGCTTGGGCCGTGATACAAAACTGGATCCGCTTCAGCTAATTCATACCCCTGACCCTTGCGAGTCACAACATGTAAAAACTGTGGACCGCGACCTTCGAGCGCTAAACGACGTACGTTTTGCAACATTGGTATCAATGCATCTAGGTCATGGCCATCGATTGGGCCGAAATAGTTAAAGCCAAACTCTTGAAAAATCGTAGATGGTGAGACCATGCCCTTGGCGTGATCTTCTAAACGTTTTGCAAATTCACGCAAGGGAGGGGCAATCGATAAAACACTATCAATTCCCTTTTTAGTTGCAGAGTAAATATTGCCGCTCAACAATCTAGCCAAGTGTCGATTGAGTGCACCCACTGCTGGCGAAATCGACATATCGTTGTCATTCAGAATCACCACCAATGGCAAGTCATCATAGACGCCGGCATTGTTCATCGCTTCAAATGCCATACCGCCAGTCATCGCGCTATCGCCAATCACTGCAACTGCAACTTGTGTTTTACCCTTGGTTTGAAAGGCACGCGCCATACCCATTGCCGCAGAAATACTTGTTGAGGAGTGACCAGTACCAAAGGCATCGTATTCACTTTCAGTACGACGCGGAAAGCCAGATAAACCTTCGAACTGACGCAAGGTATTCATGCGCTCACGACGATCAGTCAAAATTTTGTGTGGATAGCTTTGATGACCCACATCCCAAACGATTCGATCCTGTGGTGTATCGAAGACATAGTGCAGCGCAATCGATAACTCAACCATTCCTAAATTAGATGAGAGGTGCCCACCAGTTTTAGAAACAGAATCCAATACAAACTGACGCAACTCATCTGCGAGAGCAGGAAGCTGCTCACGGGGAAGTTTTTTTAAATCTGCAGGTGAGTGAATAGAATTTAAAGTCATCAAATCTTCAGTAATCTTATTTGCCTCTATTAACTACCAATAGAGCCAAACCTTTCAGAGCCTGGGCTTTGGGACCAAAACTCTCTAAGCTAGCAATTGCCGTTTCTTGCAAATCTTTTGCCGCTTTCTGTGCACAGTCTAAACCCATCAAGGTGACATAGGTTGGCTTGTCATTGGCAGCGTCTTTCCCAGCGGTTTTACCCAGGGTTTGACTATCCGAAGTAGCGTCAAGAACATCATCCACGATTTGAAAGGCTAAACCTAAAGCTTCGGAGTAATTTTGGAGATGCTGCATTTGGGCGGGATTCAATTTGGCAGCAATACCGCCCATCTGCACCGAACAAGAAAGCAGAGCGCCAGTTTTCATCGCATGCATTTGCTTTAGGCCGGCAAGGTCTAATTTTTTACCAACGCTCTCTAGATCGATTGCCTGGCCACCAGCCATGCCTCGCGAACCAGAGGCACCGGCTAATGCACTGATCATGGCCAAACGCATATCAGCATCACACTGTGCGTTTACCAACACTTCAAATGCGCGAGTCTGCAAAGCATCACCCACTAGCAAAGCAGTTGCCTCGTCATAAGCTTTATGCACGGTAGGTCGACCACGACGTAAGTCATCGTCATCCATACAAGGCAAATCATCGTGAACTAATGAATAGGCATGGATGCATTCGATTGCTACTGCAGCAGCATCCAAAGCATTTTGATTTATGCCATCACCCAGCTCACCAGCCGCATAAACCAAGAGAGGACGAATACGTTTGCCACCACCTTGAGCGGCGTAACGCATAGCTTCATGCAAACGCGCAGGATTGGTATTGACAGCATCAAGTAAATTGCCTAAAGCCGATTCAGTTCGCTGCCCCTGAGCGCGAACCCAATCCTCAAATGAAAGCATATTGTTCATGAAGGTCAAATTTCAGCGCGACTTACGCTTCAAATACCCGAACTTGTTGCTCAACCTGAGCAAGCATGGCCTGGCAATGCTTCAGGAGTGCTGCGCCACGTTGGTAGGCCAAAAGCGTCTCTTCTAGGGAGAATTTGCCAGACTCCATGTCAGAAATGAGCTTTTCTAGCTCTTTTACAGCCTGCTCGTAACGCAAGTTGGGGTCGATTTGAACCTCAAGACCAGGTTTCTGACCCTCAGATTTCTTTGCTGGCATTGGCTTATTTCCTTCAAATTTCTTACCTGTGTAGCCCTACATATTAAAGCGAGACGGGGGTCAGATGGGTATAATCCCTTCCTTCCTTTCCAATATCGATCCGTCGATGGTTGGATTGGTTATTCCGCTTAGCTTCGGCTGACGTTTTCGGGGGTGAAGAGAATGACTAATCTGGCTACCGCGCAGCAGCTTGCGCCGTCCAATTTACAACTGCCGGTTTCGGCCTATTTTGATGTTGATCTCTATCAGCGTGAAATTGAACTGCTTTTTAAGCAGGGTCCAGGCTATGTTGGTCACGAACTCATGGTTACCGAGCTTGGCTCTTATCAAACCCTGAGCTCAGAAAATGAGGGGCGCCTGCTGGTTCGTAATGCCCAAGGCGTTGAGCTCCTTTCCAATATCTGCAGCCATCGCCAAGCGCTCATGCTTAATGGCAAAGGTAAGGCAGACAACATCGTTTACCCCTTACATCGCTGGACCTACGATTTAAATGGTCAACTCATGGGTGCACCCCATTTTGAAAATAAGCCTTGCCTCAATTTAGGCAAATCGCCTTTGCGGAATTGACAAGGACTCTTATTTGAAGGTCCGCGTGATGTGCGCACTGATTTAGCCAAACTCGGCGTAGCTGATGATCTCAATTTTGAGGGCTACGTTCTAGATCACGTTGAAGTCCACGAATGCAATTACAACTGGAAGACTTTTATCGAGGTCTACCTTGAGGACTATCACGTAGTGCCGTTTCATCCGGGCTTGGGTAAGTTTGTTTCTTGCGAAGACTTGCGTTGGGAATTCGGAGATTGGCACAGCGTACAAACTGTGGGTATTCATAAAAACTTAGAGAAACCAGGATCACCGGTTTATCAAAAGTGGCATGAAGCAGTATTGCGCCACCATGAGGGTAAGACTCCACGCCATGGCGCTATCTGGCTGACCTACTATCCGAATGTGATGGTCGAGTGGTACCCAGGCGTTTTATGCGTTTCAACATTACACCCCATGGGCCAGAACAAGACACGCAATATCGTCGAGTTTTATTACCCAGAAGAGATCGCCCTTTTTGAGCGTGAGTTTGTAAAGGCAGAACGTGCAGCCTATATGGAAACTTGCATCGAAGATGATGAGATTGCAGAACGTATGGATGCTGGTCGCGCTGCCCTACTAATCCGAGGTCAAAATGAAGTAGGGCCATATCAAAGTCCGATGGAAGACGGCATGCAGCATTTTCATGAATGGTACCGTCGTGCCATAAACTATCAAGGCGCATAATCTAGCAATACCCATCGCACACATTAGGAAGCCATCATGACGCCTCTCATTACTGCAAACCAGTTAGAAGAAATCCTCAATAGTGGCGAGAATGTTTTGGTATGTGATTGCCGCTTTGATTTGGTTGACGCGCTAGCAGGCAGAAAATCTTATTTAGAAGGTCATATTCCAGGCGCACTCTACATCGATCTGGATCAGGATTTGTCCGGCACTAAGACTGGTAAAAATGGTCGGCACCCACTACCAACCCCTGAAGCCTGGGCACAGACTAAATCTCGCTTAGGAATGGATTCAAAAACTTTGGTGATCGCCTACGACAATCAAGGCTCTGTATATGCCAGTCGCTTGTGGTGGATGCTCAAGGCTACAAGTCATGCCAATGTTCAATTATTGGATGGTGGTCTAGATGCTTGGAATGGCCCAATCGGCACCCTGCCACGCCAGCCTCAGGCCACAAGCACTCCTGTGGCAGCAATGCCTTATGTTGGCTTGGTGACGGTAGAAGAGGTTGTCCACAATCTTCAAGCCAAAATCAATGTCATTGTTGACGCTCGTGCGAACGATCGCTTTCATGGTCAGAATGAAACGTTAGATCCGGTTGGCGGACATATTCCCAACGCGATCAATTACTGCTTTAGAGAAAATCTCGCTGGTAAATCATTCAAACCCGCAGAGCAGTTATTCAAAGATTTTCATGATCTTCTAGGATCCACCAAAGCTTCTGAAGTGATTCATCAGTGTGGTTCTGGAGTAACAGCCTGCCATAACCTACTCGCCATGGAAATTGCTGGCCTCAAGGGTTCACATCTATATGCGGGCAGCTGGAGTGAATGGTGTGCTGACCCAAGTCGGCCAGTAGCGCTTTAATGCAGTAACGAGAGCAAGATTACAAAACCAACGCCGCAAGCAATCAAAATCGTTTGACGTAAAGACTCGGCCCAATGTGGGCGTCGATGCATTTGTGGAATAAGATCACTCACTGCAATATAGATAAAACTGCTTGACGCAATCACGAGCAAGTAAGGCATTGCTGCATGAGCCCTCTCCAAGAAGAAGTAGGCTAGCACTCCACCCACTACCGCAGATAAACCACAAATAAGGTTGTACATCAATGCACGAGTTCGAGAGAATCCCGCATTGAGCAACACAATAAAATCACCAATCTCTTGAGGAATCTCATGGGCAATGATGGCAATCGCAGTAAAGATCCCCACTTGGTAATCCGCCATGAATGCAGCAGCAATCAACACGCCATCAACAAAGTTGTGCAATCCATCGCCTACCAGAATCATCCAACCACTTTGACCCGCCACTTCAGCATCATGACCGTGATGGTGACCATGACCATCTCCTTCATGGTGATGACTGTGGCGCAGTAATGCGATTTTCTCAAGCAAGAAAAAGCCTAAAAGCCCCGCAAGCAAAGTAGCAAATAGCAACTGAGGGCTTGCACCCGCCATCGTAAATGCCTCTGGCAATGAATGAAGCAAGGCAGTGGCTAGCAGGATGCCTACCGACACACTAACCATGCCATGAACCATCTTCGACAGCAAAGACAAAGAAAAGCTCGCGGCAACAAGAACGCTAGCGGTTCCCGCCAGTGCCGTTACCAACAAGATGCTTTGCAGTACTGACATAGAAATCATGCAACCCCATTTTCTTTAAACCAGGCAACGCACTTTTCCCAACCATCTTTAGCAGGACCTTCGCGATAAGTAGCTCGGTAGTCGGCATGGAAGGCGTGCGGTGCATCAGGATAGATTTCAAAACGACAGGCTTTAGCTGCTGAATTTTTTGGTGCTGCTTTCGCAAGCGCTTGACGCATTTGCTCAATACTCTCTAAAGAGATGCCACCATCAGCGCCGCCATACAAGCCCAGTACAGGCGCTTTCAGATCGGCAGCAATATCCACTGGATGGCGCGGATTGCCTTCTGTTTTTTCACCAATGACGCGACCATACCAAGCCACACCAGCCTTAACTTGAGGCAGCGTAGCTGAGAGCCAAGTAATGCGGCCACCCCAGCAAAATCCAGTGACGCCGACTTTTTTCAAGTTACCGCCATTTTTGCCGGCCCAAACCAAAGCTGCTTGCAGGTCATTTAAAACTTGCGTGTCTGTCGTTGGAGCTACGATATTTTTCCGAATCTCCGCAATCGTGCCGTAAGTGTTCGGATCGCCAGCTCGAGTAAAGAATTCCGGGGCAATAGCTAGGTAACCTAATTTTGCAAAGCGACGTGTGACGTCAGCAATGTATTCGTGCGCACCAAAGATTTCGCTAGCAACAATCACGATTGGCAAGCTTCCTTTGGCCTTCTCTGGACGAGAAACATAAGCAGGCATCTGAAAGCTTCCGACTGGAATCATTTGCTCGCCAACCTTAATGCCAGCAAAGTCTGTTTCGATCGCTGCAGCTAAGACTGGCTCAGAAGCAGCAACAAAGCCAATTCCCAGGCCTGTTGCCGTAATAGCGGAGGCTTTCATAAAACCCCTTCTATCACTAGACACTACTTTTGAATCTTGATCTTTTTCTATTGTCATTTTAAGCCCCCTAATTTAGTGCGCCTCTTCCCAATTATCGCCAATCCCAATACCCACTACCAAAGGAACCTTGAGTTCCACTACCTTACACATCAAATCTGGCAACTTTGTCTGCAGGAGCTCCAGCTCATCTAAAGGTACGTCAAACACTAATTCATCGTGCACCTGAAGCAGCATACGCGTCTTGAATTGCTCTTTTTCTAGCCAGTTCTCGACAGCAACCATAGCCAATTTGATCAGATCTGCCGCTGTTCCCTGCATGGGTGCGTTAATTGCAGCCCGCTCTGCGCCTTGGCGGCGAGGTCCGTTCGATCCCTTAATCTCGGGCAGCCATAGGCGTCTGCCAAATACCGTCTCAACATAGCCATTCTCTCTGACCTCCAAGCGAGTGCGCTCCATATATTGAGCAACCCCTGGATAGCGATCAAAGTATTTGGCGATGTAATTTTGAGCTGCTGAACGTTCAATACCCAAGTTACCCGCCAGACCAAAAGCACTCATGCCATAGATCAGACCAAAATTAATCACTTTGGCATAACGACGCTGCTCTGAAGAAACACTTTCTAATGGCACGCTAAAAATCTCGGCGGCTGTAGCTTGGTGGACATCTTTGCCGGCAGCAAATGCGGCTAGTAAGTTTTCATCTTCGGCAATGTGCGCCATGATGCGCAATTCAATTTGAGAGTAGTCAGCCGAGAGAAGCTTACAGCCCTCAGCCGGAATGAACGCCTCCCGAATACGACGGCCCTCTTCTGTACGTACAGGAATGTTTTGCAAGTTCGGATCACTAGAAGCCAAGCGCCCCGTCACTGCAGTCGCCTGAGAAAAGCTCGTGTGCACTCGGCCCGTCTTAGGATCGGCCATACGCGGTAGCTTCTCAATATAAGTCGACATCAATTTAGCAAGACTGCGGTAATCCAAAATACGAGCAGGAAGAGGATAGTCTTCAGCCAGTTTTTGTAAAACTTCTTCATCCGTGGATGGCGCGCCCGATGGCGTCTTTTTAATCACCGGGAGTTCTAGCTGACCAAACAAGATTTCTGCGATCTGTTTGGGGGACTGAATATTGAATGGCTGCCCTGCAAGTTTATGAATCTCACCCTCTAAAGCTAGCAGACGTTTGCCAACCTCTTGACCCTGCTTAGACAGTAGCACTGAATCAATCCGAATCCCATTACGCTCCATGATGCCAAGGACGCGCATTGCAGGCATCTCAATATTTGCATAGACATATAGGAGCCCTGGGCTCTCCTGAATTTGCGGCCACAGCGCTAAATGCAGACGCAAAGTAATGTCCGCATCTTCTGCTGCGTAGTCTGTGGCGATCTTCAGATCAACTTGATCAAAGCCAATTTGATGCGCACCTTTGCCGCACACCTCTTCATACTTAATCGTCTTCATGCCGAGATGTCGCTTGGCTAAGTTATCCATGTTGTGCGGCATATGTGATTCCAGCACATAAGACTCCAGCATGGTGTCAAACGCAATACCTTGCAAAGTAATGTCGTAGTTCGCAAAGATGTGGCTATCGTACTTGAGGTTCTGACCTACTTTCAAATGCGAAGCACTTTCTAGCCAAGGCTTCATGCGCGCTAAAACTAATTCGCGACTGAGCTGAGTTTCTCCATTACGGTGCGCCACGGGGATGTAGCAGGCCTCTCCAGGCGTTACGCAAAGCGAGATACCTACCAGCTCAGCAGCAAGGGCATCTAAGCTCGTAGTCTCAGTATCAACCGCCGTAAGATCAGCGCCTTCAACTTTTTTAATCCAGCGATCTAATGCTGCTTCATCGACAACACATTCATAGTGTTTTTCAATCGCACCTTGCAGAGCAGTTGTTTCTTGAGATAAGGCGGTAGTTGCTTCTGTAGCGGTGGGGCCAAACTTTTTGGTCGCGGCCTTTACATTTTCTTCAGCAATATTCTTGATGGGACTACCAGCTAGATCAAAATCACTTATGGCTTCAGGAGCTGCTCCACCCAATTGCCTCTCCACATCACGCAGCCAAGTTTTAAATGCATAGCGCTCAAACAACTCTCGCAAGAGCGGTGCATCCTCTGGTTTTGCGTGCAAGTCATCTAAGCCCAGAAGATGGGGAGATAAATCACAATCGGTTTTGACGGTAATGAGTTGACGTGCCTTTGGGAGCCACTCCAAACTATTACGCAGGTTCTCACCTACAACGCCTTTTACTTGATCGGCATTAGCCATTAAGTTATCCAGGTCACCAAACTCAGCCAACCATTTGTTGGCCGTTTTAGGACCCACCTTAGGAACGCCTGGTACGTTATCGACTGTATCGCCAATAATCGAAAGGTAATCTACGATGCGTTCGGGAGGTACGCCGAATTTTGCAATGACTCCGTCAATATCCAGTTTTTCATCAGTCATCGTATTAATCAAAGTGACGGATGAATTCACCAACTGAGCTAAATCTTTATCACCAGTAGAAATAATGGTTTCCCAGCCAGCCTGAGTAGTCTGGCAAGCCAAGGTGCCAATAACGTCATCAGCCTCAACTCCGGAAACCATCAATACTGGCCAGCCTAAGGCCTTCACCATGGCATGGATCGGCTCAATCTGTTTGACCAAATCCTCCGGCATGGGGGAGCGATGCGCCTTGTACTCGGAGTACATTTCATCTCGGAAAGTCTTGCCTTTAGCATCAAAAACACAGGCAATATGGTCGGCCTTAAGCTCCGAGGGAGCCCGACGCATCATATTGACCATTCCATAGATTGCCCCAGTTGGGTCGCCTACCCCATTTCTGAGGTCTGGCATGGCATGAAAGGCGCGATAGAGGTAGCTAGAGCCGTCTACCAACAAGAGTCTATGTTTAGTCATACCGCAATCGTACAATCTAGTTGCTAACTGCCTACAGATCAGGTTCAAATCCTCCTGAAAAGAGACCTAAAAAGGTGAAAAATGATGCACGCTCTAACTAACTTACTCCACTCTTCTCTGAGTCAAACCCTTGTTCTGACAAGCTTTTTTGTGGCTTTTGCCTCTTTTGGCCTGAATTTTGCACACGCCCAAAATAATTCTCAAACGCTAAGCCCATCTGAGCTGCAGCGTATTAACAATCAGCCTTTAGCGCCCGCAGTCAGCGCATCTCAAGTCACCAATGCACCAGAAGGCCGTAAACCGAGCTTTCAGCATAAAGAAGCGACCGGCACAGAAATTATCGAATATAAAGATACAAATGCGCCCACTCAGGTGGATGTAAAGACGCGCTACACCAACTATGAAATGACTCCTCCAGAAACAGTGATGCCTGGCGTACCAAAAGAAACTGATCTGATCAGCGTCCCGAGCATCAGCATTCCTTTTTAATCTTTAGTCATGGCTGTCTTTACCCCAATTGAATTAAGCGATATTTCCGCTTGGATCTCAAATGATTTTGTTATTGGGCAGGCCATCGATATTCGCGGAATTCATGGTGGAATTGAGAACTCCAACTTCTTTCTCGATACCGAAAAAGATGGCAAGAAACAAGAATACGTTCTGACTATTTTTGAAAGACTATCAGCAGAGCAACTTCCGTACTATTTAGAGTTAATGCGCCACTTGGCCGACAAGGGCATTGCAGTATCTAAGCCCCTTGAAAATAAACGGGGGCAGATTCTATTTGCCCTCAAAGATAAGCCCGCAGCGATTGTGAGCAAGCTTCCCGGCCTTTCCAGGCTGGCGCCAGAAGCAAAACATTGCGCCTTGGTTGGTGAGAACTTGGCAAAGATGCATTTGGCTAGTAGCGACTTCAAACACAATCAAGAAAATTTACGTAGCCTATCTTGGTGGAAAAAAACAGTTCCGCAAGTCTTGTCACATTTAAATGACGCACAAAAAGAATTGCTCACGACTGAGCTTGCTACTCAAGAACAATTCTTTGCCTCTGCTGCTTATGCATCACTGCCGCAAGGGGCAAGCCATTGTGATCTGTTTAGAGATAACGTGCTGTTTGATCCTCAGGGCGCAAGCGATAGCTCTCAAGATCAGCTTGGTGGCTTCTTCGATTTTTATTTCGCCGGAACAGATAAATGGTTGTTTGACTTGGCGGTGACAGCAAATGATTGGTGCCTTGCTGACAATAAACAAGATTTAGATCCCGCTCGTTTCAAAGCATTGATGGATGCGTATCAGTCTGTTCGCCCCTTAAGCAAGGAAGAACAGGCGAGCTGGTCACTCATGATCCGCGCTGCAGCCCTCCGTTTCTGGATTTCACGCCTATGGGATTTTTATTTGCCACGTGATGCGCAAATGCTCACGCCACATGACCCTCGTCATTTTGAAAATATTCTTTTAAGCCGCAAAGCAATATGAAACTCAACTCCGTCGCTCCTAAAGAGGGTTACATCTGGATACGTCAAGGCATTTGGCTGTTCAAACAAAACCCTTTGGGCTTTTTAATGTTGGTATTCATGTATGTATTTGTGGCGCAGCTAGCGGTACTGGTACCTGTAATTGGTATTTTTGCCGTCTTATTACTCACGCCTACTTTGTCGGTTGGCTTTATGACCGCCTGTCGACAAGCAATTCAAAAAGAACGTATTCGTCCATCTGTCTATGTCATTGCCCTGCAATCATCGCCATTAATTCGTAAACGCATTCTGCAATTAGGCTTGGTTTACGCTGCACTCATTCTGGCCCTGAGTTTTATCTTAAGTATGTTGGTGGATTTTGAATTACTCATCCCGCTAATGACGAACGATAAGCCGATTACCCCAAAAGTTGTTCGTCAGATTTATCTGATTCTCTTCTTTGGCGGTCTACTGTATATCCCAGTAGCAATGTTGATGTGGTTCTCTCCCGTACTCGTTGCTTGGGCTGATATGCCAGTGGCACAGGCTCTCTTTTCTAGCGCTATCGCTTGCTGGACTAATCGTGGCGCATTCTTTTTGTATATTGCTATTTGGGGCGCGATCTTGATTGCCATACCCTTGACGATCGGCTCTATCTTTGATGCACTGGATCTAGGTCAAGCGGCCTCGTTCATCATCGCCCCCATTTCCATGGCGGGATTGACAGTGATGCATTGCTCGTTCTTCGCCACTTGGAAAGCGTGCTTTGCTGAAAAAGAATCAGCAACTTTAATTGCTTAATCTATTGCAGCAAGCTTAGCAATACTGAGCTGCAACCATTTCACACCATGGCGCTTGAAGTTCACTTGAGCGCGCGCATCTGCATCATTGCCCTCTAGGCCCGTGACTCTTCCTTCGCCAAACTTGGTATGAAAGACATTCTGTCCGATAGTAAATGGATAGTTGCCACGTGGTGGTGAAGCCATTCTGGTTACAGAAGTTGAGGCAGAGCCTACGCGCCCAATTTGTCTTGCGGGTCGCTCACGCTCATTACCGGAATCAAAGAAATCATTCGATCCAAACTCGCGCTGACGCGTGTAGCCATCCTGCCAAGTTGATCCTGAACGACCACCATTCCCACTGGTAGTGCCGCCCCAGCGAGCATCTTTTACTTTTGGAGTGAGCCACTTCAGCGAATCTGATGGCAACTCTTCTAAGAAACGGGATGGCATGTTGTAGCGAACTTGACCATGCAGCATCCGTGACTGAGTATGAGAGAGGTAGAGACGCTCTTTAGCGCGGGTAATCGCAACATACATTAAGCGACGCTCTTCTTCTAAACCGTTCTGTTCGTTGATGCTGTTCTCATGCGGGAACAGACCCTCCTCCAATCCAGTAATAAAAACGGAGGTGAACTCTAAGCCTTTGGCAGAGTGCACCGTCATGAGTTGAACAGCGTCTTGACCCGCTTGAGCTTGGTTATCACCAGCCTCGAGGGATGCATGCGAGAGGAATGCCGCCAATGGTGAGGCCTCGACTACGCCAGGGGCGTTCTCACCCGGTAGTGTGGCAGCAGTAGCATCTTGACCATAACCCTCTTCCGCAATAAATGCAGTTGCAGCGTTAATTAATTCTTGTAAGTTTTCTACGCGGTCTTGACCCTCGCGTTCTGAAAGATAGTGCTGAATCAAACCGCTATGTTGAATGACGAATTCCACCGTCTCGGGCAAAGTATTGTGACGAGTAGCTTCGCGCATGTGATCTACCAAACGTACAAATTCGCCTAAAGCTGCGCCTGCCTTACCATCCAATGTCGATGTCGCCAAATATAAAGAACTATTTTGCGCACGCGCCGCATCTTGCACAGCCTCAATCGATCTTGTCCCAATTCCGCGTGTTGGAAAATTCACTACACGTGAGAAAGAGGTGTCGTCATTCGAATTTTCCAAAAGACGTAGATAGGCCAAAGCGTGTTTAATCTCAGCGCGCTCGAAGAAGCGCAGTCCACCGTACACGCGATATGGAATCGCTGCAGAAAATAAGGCGTGCTCGATGATGCGTGACTGAGCATTACTGCGATAGAGCAAAGCAATTTCAGTACGCTTGATACCGCTATTTACGAGTGCTTTGATTTCATCAACGAGCCAAGCAGCTTCTGCGTGATCGCTTGGCGCATCATAGATACGGACTGGCTCGCCATGACCAGCATCAGTGCGTAGGTTTTTACCAAGACGATCCGTATTGTTAGAAATAAGATAGTTTGCGGTATCCAAGATATGGCCATGCGAACGGTAGTTCTGCTCAATCTTGACCATCATCGGGTGGTATTGCCTTTCATACAGACGCATGTTCTCAACGTCTGCGCCACGGAATGCGTAAATACTTTGATCATCATCGCCCACTGCGAATACCGCACTACTTCCCATACCACTGACATTGACGCGGCTAGCGTCATGACCAGAGAGTAATTTGAGCCAGGCATATTGCAAGGCATTGGTGTCCTGGAACTCATCAATCAAAATATGACGGAAGCGCTCTTGGTAATGCGTCCGAATGGCTTCGTTATGTTTAAGCAATTCATAGCTGCGTAATAAGAGTTCGGCAAAGTCGACTACGCCCTCGCGCTGACACTGCTCATCGTAGGCTTTATATAACTGGGCCATCTTGGCCTGAAAGTCATCTCCTACGGATAATTCTTTGGCGCGTTGACCACGTTCTTTGGCGTGCGCAATGAAATACTGCAACTGCTTGGGGGGGTATTTCTCATCATCAACCTTTAAGCCCTTCAAAAGACGCTTAATGGCGGAAAGCTGATCTTGGGTATCCAAAATCTGGAAAGTGGACGGCAAACCTGCTTCTTTGTGATGCGCACGCAATAAACGATTACAAAGACCATGGAAAGTGCCAATCCACATGCCACGGGTATTAATAGGCAACATCGCGCTTAAGCGCAACATCATCTCTTTAGCAGCCTTATTGGTAAAGGTCACCGCTAGGACGCCAATCGGCGAAACCTGACCTGTTTGGATTAACCAAGCTATACGGGTCGTGAGGACGCGGGTCTTTCCACTACCAGCGCCAGCCAAAATTAGGGCTGACTGGGCCTGGCCATCTTCATTCACTGGCGGGAGGGTCACTGCCTCGCGTTGTTCTGGATTAAGGTTTGCGAGTAGGCCTGAGTACATCGCCCCAATTATAATTTGCCTCTTATGCCAAATGCTTCGAATACCCCTAATTCACCAGCGGCCAGCTCCTTAGACGAACTAGCCAAATCCTACGAACCCGCCCCAATTGAAGCTTATTGGGGTCCGGAATGGGAGCGCCGAGGCATTGCCGACGCCACCCTAGATGAAAGCAAGGGAGATTTCTCGATTCAGCTGCCGCCACCGAATGTGACAGGCACCTTACACATGGGTCACGCCTTTAACCAAACCATCATGGATGGTTTGGTGCGTCATGCCCGCATGTCTGGCAAAAATACCTTATGGGTTCCAGGTACAGACCATGCCGGTATCGCCACACAAATTGTCGTTGAGCGTCAACTCGATGCACAGAAAGTTTCTCGTCACGATTTAGGTCGCGAGAAATTTCTAGAAAAAGTGTGGGAGTGGAAAGAAACTTCCGGTAACACCATCACGCGTCAGATTCGTCGCTTAGGTGCCTCGATTGATTGGGGCAAAGAATATTTCACAATGGACAGCAAAATGTCCAAAGCGGTTGTAGAAGTATTCGTTCGCCTGCACGAACAAGGCCTCATTTATCGCGGCAAACGTTTGGTGAACTGGGATCCAGTCTTAGGTACTGCAGCATCAGATTTAGAAGTAGTCAGCGAAGAAGAAGATGGCTCGATGTGGCACATTCGCTATCCATTAGCAGATGGCTCCGGACATCTAACCGTTGCTACCACTCGTCCGGAGACCCTATTGGGCGACGTTGCTGTCATGGTCAACCCAGAAGATGAGCGCTACAAGCACCTCATTGGTAAGTCAGTACAGCTGCCGCTGTGCAATCGCGAGATTCCGATTATTGCTGACGACTATGTTGATTTAGCTTTTGGTACTGGCGTAGTGAAAGTGACGCCTGCTCATGACTTTAATGACTATGCTGTTGGACAACGCCACCAATTGCCGCTTATTAATATTTTGACTCTCGATGCCAAGATTAATGAAAACGCACCGGCTGCTTATCAAGGTCTTGAGCGTTTTGCTGCACGCAAACAAATCGTTGCTGATCTAGATGCTGCCGGTTTATTAGAAAAAGTACAGCCACATAAATTAATGGTGCCACGCGGCGATCGCACCCAAACTATCATTGAGCCAATGCTTACTGACCAATGGTTTGTTGCAGTCTCTAAGCCAAGTCCTGATAACAAATATCAACCAGGCTCATCTATCGCTGGCGCTGCATTGGATGCTGTTACCAAAGGCGATATCAAACTTGTTCCAGAAAATTGGATTAGCACTTACACGCAGTGGCTAGAAAATATTCAAGACTGGTGCATCTCCCGTCAACTCTGGTGGGGTCATCAAATTCCTGCCTGGTATGGCGATGATGGTCAGATCTTTGTGGCTCACTCTGAAGATGAAGCCAAAGCTAAGGCCGCTGCTGCTGGATACAAGGGTCAACTGAATCGCGACCCAAACGTCTTAGATACCTGGTTTAGCTCAGCGCTTGTCCCATTTAGCTCATTGGGCTGGCCAGAAGAAATGTCTGCGCTCAATCACTTCTTGCCATCCTCGGTACTAGTAACCGGCTTTGACATCATCTTCTTCTGGGTTGCCAGAATGGTCATGATGACTTGCCATTTCACCGGCAAGGTGCCGTTCAATACTGTGTATGTACATGGCTTGGTACGTGATGCTGAAGGTCAGAAAATGAGCAAGTCCAAAGGAAATACTTTGGACCCAATTGATTTGATTGATGGTATCAAGATTGAAGACTTGGTTTCCAAACGCACCACCGGCTTAATGAATCCGAAGCAAGCTGAAAGCATTGGCAAGAGAACTAAGAAAGAGTTTCCAGAGGGTATTCCTGCATTTGGTACGGATGCCCTGCGCTTTACCTTTGCCTCACTTGCATCCCTTGGTCGCAATATTAACTTTGACCAAAAACGCTGCGAGAGTTATCGCAACTTCTGTAACAAACTTTGGAATGCCACTCGCTTTGTGCTGATGAACTGCCCAGGCAATGATGAAGAGAATGGTTTTGCGCCGTGTGACAACCAATATGGCCCAGAAGGTTACTTAGATTTTTCTGCCGCCGATAAATGGATTGTTTCTTTACTGCAAAGAACAGAAGCCGATGTTGCAAAGGGCTTCCAGAACTATCGATTTGACAATATCGCCACCAGTATTTATCAATTTGTCTGGGATGAGTATTGCGATTGGTATTTAGAGCTGGCAAAGGCTCAATTGCAAACAGGTACTCCAGCACAGCAGCGCGCCACTCGTCGCACCCTGCTCCGCGTTTTAGAAACTATCTTGCGCATGGCGCATCCACTAATTCCATTTATCACTGAAGCCCTCTGGCAAACCGTTGGACCTAAGGTTGGCAAAGAGCTGGCAAAGCAAGATAAACAAACTATTGCCCTGCAACCCTACCCTGTTGCCCAGCTCGATAAGGTTGATGAGCAAAGCGAAGCTTGGGTTGCCCAAATTAAATCGATTGTGGATGCTTGCCGAAATCTGCGCGGCGAGATGCAAGTCTCTCCCGCACTCAAAGTGCCCCTCTGGATTAGTGGGCCGCATGATTTCTTGAAAAAGGCAAGCCCATATCTAACTGCATTGGCCAAATTATCTGAAGTCAAAATCTACGACGATGAGTCTGCTTTAGAGAAAGATGCTCCAGGTGCGCCGATAGCCTTGGTTGGCAATCTCAAGCTACTCTTAAAGATTGAAGTAGATGTAGCCGCCGAAAGAATTCGTCTAAGCAAGGAAATTGAGCGCTTAGCCAACGAAATCACTAAAGCGCGCAGCAAGCTTGGTAATGAAAGCTTTGTAGCTCGTGCGCCAGAAGAGGTTGTCGCCCAAGAGAAACAACGGCTTGCTAGCTTTGAGCAGAACCATGTGAAGCTTGTTGCACAATTAGAGAGACTGAAATAAAGCAGCAATAAAACTGATCGGAATAGCCATGCCATTAAGCACCAAAGCCGTTACTAAAGCCGTCTTTCCAGTTGCAGGATTGGGAACGCGCTTCTTGCCAGCCACCAAGGCCAGTCCGAAAGAGATGCTCAATGTAGTGGATAAACCTCTCATTCAGTATGCAGTTGAGGAGGCTATAGCCGCTGGCATTACTGAGATGATTTTCGTGACCGGCCGCAGTAAGCGCGCTATCGAAGATCACTTTGATAAAGCCTATGAATTAGAAGCTGAGCTCGAAACAAAGAATAAGCAAGCTCTTCTAGAGATCGTTCGTAGCGTGAAACCAAGCCATGTTGATTGCGTCTATGTACGCCAACCAGAGGCCTTAGGTTTAGGTCATGCGGTTTTATGCGCAGAGAAGCTTGTTCGTGATGAGCCCTTTGCCATCATCCTGGCGGATGACTTGCTCGATGGTCAGCCTCCAGTACTCAAACAAATGTTCAAAGTGTTTGATGAGCAAAACGGCTCAGTCTTGGCGGTAGAAAAAATTGATCCATCGAAAAGCAGCTCCTACGGCATCATTTCTGGTGCGGAGGTATCTAAAGGAATCTACCGTTTAGATGGCATCGTTGAAAAACCCCAACCAAAGGATGCACCATCTAACTTGGCAGTAGTTGGTCGCTATGTTCTCTCCTCGGATATCTTCAACCACATTCGCAATCTCAAGCCAGGTGCTGGCGGCGAAATTCAACTGACTGATGCTATTGCTTCATTGCTTAAAGAAGAGCCAGTATTCGCCTATGAATACGATGGTGTTCGCTATGACTGCGGTAGCAAGCTAGGTTACCTCAAGGCTTCTGTGGAATTTGCTTTGCGCCACCCAGAGGTAAGCACTGAGTTTGCAGCGTATCTAAAAAGTCGCTCTTTAACTTAGGTTTCACCACCCATCTCCCGTGAGATAAAAACAAAAAAGGCAGAAAGTAATTTCTGTCTTTTTCATTTGTGCTGAAATTGTTCAGCGCTTAGAACGCTTTATCTTCTTTTGAGGAAGAAAACCAGTACATCACCCTCTGTAGTACTAGAGAGCAATTCGTTACCAGTCTGCTTTGCAAACGCAGGAAAGTCATGGGCTGCACCAGAATCTGTTGCTTTTACCTTCAGCACTTCGCCAGACTGCATTGTGGCTAAAGCTTTCTTGGTACGCAAAATTGGTAGTGGACAGTTCATGCCAATAGCATCTACCTCGAGATTGAATTGGATAGCATCGCTCACTTAGAAGCCACCCAGTCTTTTACGCCAGCCAAGGCAGCACCCAACTTGCTGGGATCGGTGCCGCCAGCCATCGCCATCTCTGGTTTACCGCCGCCTTTACCGCCGACTTGCTGAGCCACAAAGTTTACCAAGTCGCCCGCCTTTACTTTAGTGATCGAGTCTGCAGTCACACCGGCAATCAAGCTGATCTTATCAGCCTGCACAGAAGCCAAGACAATTGCCGCTGTTTTCAACTTCGCTTTCAAAGCGTCCATGGTTTCGCGTAGGACTTGCGCATCAGCGCCATCCAAGCGCGCCGCTAACACCCTAAGACCATTGATATCGATTGCCTGTGTCGCTAATTCATCACCTTGGCTGGCCGCGAGTTTGGAATTCGCCTTATCCAGCTCACGCTCAGCCTGACGCAGACTTTCTTGAAGCCGAGCAACACGACTCACCAAATCACCTGGATGGGTTTTGAGAATCGTTGCTGCCTCATTAATCTTATCTTCCAAGCCTTGCAAGAAGTTCAAAGCGTTTCTGCCAGTGACCGCCTCAACGCGACGGATGCCGGCTGCAACGCCACCTTCAGAAACAATCTTCAAGCTACCGATATCACCCGTACGTCCGACGTGAGTTCCACCACATAACTCTTTAGAACTACCGATTTCTAGAACGCGAACTTCATCGCCATATTTCTCACCAAACAGCATCATGGCGCCAGTCTTTTGAGCGTCATCCAAAGACATTACTTTTCCGGAGGTCGCAGTATTAGCCAAGATCTCGGCATTCACAATATCTTCTATCCGACGAATTTCTTGTGCGGTAATCGGTGCGTTGTGAGTAAAGTCAAAACGGGTTTTGCTAGCATCAACTAAAGAACCTTTTTGCTGCACATGGTCGCCCAATACTTTGCGTAATGCTTTATGCAAAATATGCGTAGCACTGTGGTTACGCATTGTTTCAGTTCTTTGTTCAATATCCACTAAAGCGTTGATTGCATCGCCTACCTTAAGCTCACCCTCTTGCACCTCACCTTGATGACCAAAAACATCCGCCTGAATCTTAAAGGTATCTTCAACTGCAAAGCGCAGAGCTTCATTACGCAACTCACCCCTATCGCCAATCTGTCCACCAGACTCAGCATAGAAAGGGGTGTTATCCAAAACGATCACAGCGGCATCACCAGCTTTGACAGACTGCACTGCAGAGCCATCAACATAAAGGGCAGTTACTTTAGCGCCTTCATGCTTCAAGGTGTCGTAGCCGTGGAACTGGGTTGGCTTGCCGGAATACTCCAAGCCTTGAGCCACCTTAAACTTACCAGCCGCTCTTGCTTGATCGCGCTGCTTTTGCATTGCCAAATCAAAACCTTCAGCATCCACCGTGACATCACGCTCGCGGCACACGTCCGCAGTTAAATCTAATGGAAAACCAAAGGTATCGTGCAAACGGAAAGCGGTTTCACCGTCAACCGTCTTGGCACCACCAGCAAGCGCGCCCTCCAAAATTTCCATACCGTTAGCAATGGTCTGAAAGAAGCGCTCTTCTTCCTGCTTAATCACTTCACTTACTTTGTCTTTTGCTGTCTGCAACTCTGGATAAGCTTGACCCATCTCTTTTACAAGAGCAGGAACGAGTTGATAGAAAAACGGTTTGCGTGCGCCCAATTTATAGCCGTGACGAATTGCGCGGCGTGTGATGCGACGTAGAACATAGCTACGACCAGCATTACCAGGGATCACGCCATCTACCACGATAAAACTACATGCACGAATATGATCTGCAATCACTTTAAGTGATGGGCTAGCAGGATCGCAATTCTCACCACCAGCCACATCAACTGCCTCCTTGGCTGCTTTGAGCAAATTCACAAAGAGATCAATCTCATAGTTGGAATGTACATGCTGCAATACCGCTGCGATACGCTCAAGACCCATGCCAGTGTCGACGCTAGGCTTAGGCAATGGATGCATATTGCCAGCCTCATCGCGATTGAACTGCATGAAGACGTTATTCCAGACCTCAATATAGCGATCGCCATCTTCATCAGGGCTTCCAGGAGGGCCACCAGCAATATGAGGGCCATGGTCATAAAAGATTTCAGTACAAGGGCCGCATGGACCTGTATCACCCATCATCCAGAAATTATCTGAAGCGTAACGAGCACCCTTGTTATCGCCGATGCGAATAATGCGCTCAACAGGCACGCCAATTTGCTTATTCCAAATCTCATAAGCTTCGTCATCTTCCGCGTATACGGTTACAAGGAGCCTTTCTTCTGGCAACTTAAATACTTCAGTTAATAAACCCCAGGCAAACTGAATCACATCTTTCTTAAAGTAATCCCCAAAAGAGAAATTACCCAACATTTCAAAAAAAGTGTGGTGACGGGCTGTATAGCCAACGTTATCCAAGTCATTATGTTTGCCGCCAGCACGGATACATTTTTGGGCAGTTGTAGCGCGGTTATAGGGACGCTTATCAAAACCTAAAAAGACGTCCTTAAACTGGTTCATCCCCGCATTGGTAAATAAGAGGGTTGGGTCATCTCCAGGCACCACTGGGCTGGAAGGTACGATTTGATGGCCTTTTTGGGCGAAATAGTCCAGGTACGCCTGGCGAATTTGGGAGACTTTCATGCCAATAATTATCGCATTGGCACTAGTTGGGGGCAAACCCTAGGCAAATCTCCCCAAACCTGCCTTACAATCCCGTAACATCAATAAATAGATCGGCATTTAAGTCGATATAAGGAGCTCAACTTGAAAATTCGCAATCAACGGGATTTTGGCGCTGGAATCATGTACATGGTTATCGGCCTATTTTTTACAGTGGTGGCCACGCAGTACCCAATGGGCACCACTGCCAAAATGGGGCCAGGTTACTTCCCCTTCTATCTCGGCATTCTGATGACCTTATTAGGACTTTTGGTTCTCATTAAGTCCATGGGCGCTAAAGCTGCAATTGAATCTATCCCCAAGTTCAACTGGAAGGTCATGGCCCAAATCACTGGCTCTGTGGTGCTCTATGGCCTGCTTCTCCCGCGCATGGGCTTCTTGGTGGCTGTGGTGGTCTTAGTATTGGTTTCAGCCAGCGCCAGCAAAGAGTTCTCCTGGAAAGGCTCCTTACTCAATGCGAGTTTCCTGGTGATCTTCACTTATTCAGCGTTTGTTGTGGGTCTCAAGCTTCAGTTCCCACTCCTACCTGCATTCCTACAACAATAACGAACCGGAACTCTGAAAAATGGATTTATTTGCTAACTTAGCCCTCGGTTTTGATACCGCCTTTACCTTACAAAACTTGATGTATTGCCTGGTTGGCTGTATTTTGGGCACTTTAATTGGTGTTTTGCCAGGCTTAGGCCCAATTGCCACTATTGCGATGCTATTGCCTGCAACCTATGCATTGCCTCCAATTGCAGCTTTGATTATGTTGGCTGGTATTTATTACGGATCACAGTACGGCGGCTCAACTACTGCAATTTTGCTCAATATTCCGGGGGAGACGTCGTCGGTAGTAACCGCGATCGACGGCTACCAAATGGCCAGAAATGGTCGTGCGGGCGTAGCCCTCTTTACCGCTGGTATAGGCTCTTTCTTTGCTGGTTGCGTAGCTACATTGGTTTTGGCTGCTTTTGCTGCCCCACTCTCTCAATTAGCCTTTAAGTTTGGCCCCGCCGAATACTTCTCCCTAATGATTCTTGGGTTAATTGGTGCGGTTGTTCTGGCATCAGGCTCTTTGATCAAGGCGATCGGCATGATCATCTTGGGTCTCTTGATGGGCTTGATTGGTACAGACGTGAACTCAGGTGTATCTCGCTATGCCTTTGACATCCCTGAGTTGAGTGACGGTATTGATTTCGTGGCCGTTGCAATGGGCGTGTTTGGGTTTGCGGAAATCATGGGCAACCTTGAAAAGACTGGTGACGACGAGGGCTTCCTCAATAAGCTCACCAGCATGGTTCCCACCAAACAAGATATCAAGCGCATGGTTCCATCCATTTTGCGCGGCACTACTATCGGCTCAATCTTGGGAATTCTGCCAGGTGGTGGTGCAGCTTTAGCCGCCTTTGGCGCTTACTCCGTCGAAAAGAAGTCCTCCAAGCACAGTGCCGAATTCGGCAAGGGTGCGATTGAGGGCGTAGCAGGTCCTGAAGCGGCAAACAATGCTGCCGCTCAAACCTCTTTCATTCCATTGCTCACATTGGGTATCCCACCAAATGCCGTGATGGCATTGATGGTTGGCGCGATGACCATTCACAACATCCAGCCAGGTCCACAAGTAATGACCAGCAACCCAGCTTTGTTCTGGGGTCTGATCGCATCCATGTGGATTGGTAACGTGTTGTTGATTCTCTTGAACTTGCCCCTCATTGGCATTTGGATAAAGCTCTTGAAGATTCCTTATCGCTTCCTCTACCCAGCGATTTTGGTGTTCTGCTGTATCGGCGTTTACGCCGTAAACAACACGGTATTTGATGTTTATGTAACGGCAGGCTTTGGCCTGATTGGTTACTTATTCTTCAAACTCGGTTGCGAGCCTCCTCCATTGCTGCTCGGCTTCGTGCTCGGACCAATGATGGAAGAGAATTTCCGTCGCGCACTTTTGTTGTCACGCGGTGATTTCTCAACTTTCGTAACCCGCCCACTCTCTCTAGGTTTGCTCATTGCAGCAGCCCTCTTGGTTGTGATCGTGACCCTGCCAGCGGTTAAGAAAACCCGTGAAGAGGCTTTCGTAGAAGATTAATTCTCGATTGCCTCCCAGAAACGAGCCCGCAGCAGTTTGCGGGCTTTTTTCTTTATAGGCAGGGCTTTTCTCTACAATGGACGCATGTCCCAAGATAGCAAACCCTCCAAATCGCCTGCCGGCAGTGTTGCTGAGCCCTCTAACTTTTTGCGCCAGATCATCGACCATGACCTGGCGAGTGGCGCCTACCAGAACCGTAGCGATCGTAGCGGTCAAGCTATCTCCTCCATCATTACGCGTTTTCCACCGGAGCCCAATGGCTATCTCCATATTGGTCACGCCAAAAGTATCTGCCTGAACTTTGGTTTAGCTGCCGATTACAACAATCAAGCCGGAGGTGCACGTTGCAATATGCGCCTAGATGACACCAATCCAGTTAAAGAAGATGTTGAATACGCCGACAGTATTTTGGATGCTGTTAAATGGTTGGGATTTGATTGGGGCACACACCTTTATCACGCAAGCGATTACTTTGACCAACTCTATGAGTTTGCGGAAATTCTGATTCAGAATGGCAAAGCTTATGTGGATAGTCAAAGTGCGGATGACATTCATACCAATCGTGGCAACTTTGGCCAAATTGGAAAAAACAGCCCGTACCGCGATCGCACGCCCGATGAGAATCTGGCTTTATTCCGCGAGATGCGAGATGGCAAATTCAAAGATGGCGAGTATGTTCTGCGCTTGAAGATTGATATGACGCACCCCAATATTGTGATGCGTGACCCCGTGGTTTATCGCATTCGTCACACCGATCACCACCGTACCGGCAGTAAGTGGTGCATCTATCCTTTATATGATTTCACGCACTGTATTTCTGATGCACTTGAAAATGTTTCGCACTCGATTTGCACCTTGGAGTTTGAAAATAATCGCCCTCTCTACGACTGGATCGTAGCCTCATTAGCAGAACTGGGGATCTTCAAAAATCCCGTTCCACACCAGTACGAATTTGCCCGCCTCAACTTAACTTACACCATCACCAGCAAGCGCAAGTTACTGCAATTAGTAGAAGAAAAACATGTTGATGGCTGGGATGATCCACGGATGCCAACCATCGTAGGCATTCGACGAAGAGGTTACACACCAGAGAGTATTCGTTTGTTCTGTGAACGCATTGGTGTTTCTAAAGCAGATAGCTGGATTGATATGAGCACCCTTGATCAAGCCCTGCGGGATGATCTAGAGGCTAAGGCTCCACGGGCTACGGCGGTTCTCAAGCCACTTAAACTTGTGATTGAAAACTTTGATGCTTCCGCAAGCGAACCTTGCTCAGCTTCGCGTCATCCACAACATCCTGAGTGGGGTAATCGCGAGTTTCATTTCACAAAAGAACTGTGGATCGAAGAAGATGACTTTATGAAGGAGCCTGTCAAAGGATTCTTTAGGCTTTATCCACCGATTGGTGATCAAGCCGGCGGGCGCGTGCGCTTACGTCATGGCTTTGTGATTGAGTGCACTGGCTTTGAAGTAGACACCAATGGCAATGTGGTTCAAATTAACGCAACCCATTTCCCCGATAGTAAAAGCGGCACTCCCGGCTCAAATAATTACAAAGTGAAGGGCAATATTCATTGGGTGGGCGCGGCAGAAGCTGTGCCAGCACAAGTGCGTCTATACGATCATTTATTCAATGACCCACATCCAGATAGTGGTAATAAGAATTTCCTTGATGCTATCAATCCGAACTCTAAGCAAACCATTACTGCGTACTTAGAGCCCTGTATGAAAGATGCCAAAGCAGAAGAGTGCTTCCAGTTTGAGCGTCATGGCTACTTTGTTGCAGACCAAAGCGACTCCAAACCAGGTCAACCAGTATTTAATCGTACCGTTGGACTTAAGGATTCTTGGAAATAGTTTTCAGAAACTCTGCGACGCTCTGATAGCGTAGCGGAGTTTTCAATTCTGCCAGTCGCGTATTGGTCACGCGTCGTGACTCCCGCATAAAAGACCACAACATTGGAGATACGATTTTCTTCAAGTGATCGGCAGGCAATCTTGGTGGGCGCTCCAAACCAAAGGCGTCAGCCACTTCATCAAAGTAGTCGCCCATCTTGGTTTCACCGCCGTCACAAGCATTAATCACGCGCTGCGGTTTACCGTGATAAACAGCTGCACAAACCAATCTAGCTAAATCATCGCTCTGTATGTGGTTTGAGTAAGCATCCTCAGCTGGATTTAAGGCAGGTGTGCCAGCCCGAATGCGCTCAACCAGCAATCGATCGGCAGCATAAATCCCAGGAACACGCAAAATGGTCAGGGCTACACCGTGAGCTGGCGCCCAAAGCCGTAGGCAATTTTCGGCATCCACCCGTCGTTTAGTTCGCTCGCTTTGAGGGTTTACTGGCGTAAGCTCACTCACCCTGGCACCCGCATGATCCCCATACACACCGGTGGTGCTCACATAAATCAAGCGCCCAACAGCATTGGATCCTTGGGCTAAAATTCGCAAGAGGTTGCGAGTTCGGCAATCACGATGACCTGTATTTTGGGGTGGTGCCAAGTGGATTACGGTTTGCGCAAATCCACTTAAGCGCCACAAGCTATAGGGCTTATCCAGATCCCCCAAAATCGGAATCACGCCAACCGCTCTCAACTCCTGAAAACGTGCTTTCTGGGAAGTTAAGGCATATACGCGATGACTGCGGGCAAGCTGCTTGGCAACACGAAGGCCAATGTCGCCGCAGCCGATGATTAGGATTCGAGATTTACCAAAAGATTGCATAGGTCACATCGTAACGATTTATTGAAAGGAATGAGAGTGTCTTACCAAGTCACGCTCAAGGCGAGCGGCAAACAATTTACCGTCCAGAAGGATGAAACCCTGCTTGAAGCAGCGCTACAACAGGGCATCACCCTTCCCTACGGCTGTAAAAACGGCGCCTGCGGTTCTTGCAAGGGCAAGGTTCTAGATGGCCAGGTAGAGCATGGACAACATAGCGCTAGCGCCTTAAGCCCTGCTGATGAAACCGCTGGGGGCACTTTGTTTTGTTGCGCCCACCCTAAATCAGACCTTCTCATTGAGGCTCGCGAAGTTCAAGGTGCTGGTGATATCGCTATCCGCAAAGTTCCCTGTCGCGTGAATGCCATCACCAAACCCAGTGCCGATGTAGCAATTCTGAAATTGCAATTGCCAGCTGCTGAGCGTTTTCAATTTCTGGCCGGGCAATATTTGGAGTTCCTGCTTAAAGATGGGCAACGTCGCGCTTATTCAATTGCCAATGCCCCCGATCAAGAGGGTCCACTCGAGCTACATATTCGCCACCTACCAGGCGGATTCTTTACCGACTTTGTCTTTGGCACAAAAGATACCGCATTAAAAGAAAAAGATATCCTGCGATTTGAAGGGCCTCTGGGCAGCCTCTTCCTCAGGGAGGATTCCAAGAAACCCATCATTTTTGTGGCAGCAGGAACTGGTTTTGCACCAATCAAGTCTATCGTTGAGCAAATGCAACTCAAAAAGATTCATCGCTCTATTCATTTGTATTGGGGTGGACGTCGGCCCAGCGACATCTACCTCGATGAACTCTGTCAGTTATGGGCTAAAGAAATTCCCGACTTCAAGTTCATTCCCGTCATTTCAGATGCCCTCCCAGAGGATCGATGGACTGGACGTACAGGCTTTGTGCATCAAGCTGTGATGTCTGACCATCCCGATATGAGCCTTTACCAGGTGTATGCCTGCGGCGCGCCCATCATGGTCAATGCTGCCCGCAAGGATTTTTCATCTCATTGTCATTTACCTGAGGAAGAATTCTTTGCAGACTCCTTTACCAGCGCCGCTGATCTCGCTACAAACTAACTTACTAAGCGTGATAATAGAAACCTCTTTTGATCTCACTTTGCACACGATATGAATAAGCCAACCCAATCCGTAGATGCCCACTCAGTGATGTTTATTACCCCACGACCAGAAGTAGTAATGGTTGAGGGTAAAGGCTCTTGGCTCACCGATAATAATGGCAAGCGTTACTTGGACTTTTTGCAGGGTTGGGCAGTGAACTGCTTAGGCCATAGCAATCCCAGCATGATTGAAGCACTGAATGCACAAGCCAAGAAACTCATTAATCCGAGTCCAGCTTTTTATAACGAGCCGATGATTCACTTATCCAATCTGCTGACGGATAACAGCTGCTTTAATAAAGTGTTTTTTGCTAATAGCGGCGCCGAGGCAAATGAAGGCGCCATCAAGCTGGCACGCAAATGGGGTCAACTCAATAAGTCTGGCGCCTTTGAAATCATTACCTTTGATCACAGCTTTCATGGTCGCACCTTAGCTACGATGAGCGCATCTGGTAAGCCAGGCTGGGACACGATGTTTGCTCCACAAGTTCCAGGTTTTCCGAAGGCGAATTTAAATGATCTGGAGTCAGCAAAGAAGCTGGTTACTGACAAAACAGTTGCAGTGATGTTGGAGCCAGTACAAGGTGAAGGCGGCGTGATTCCTGTCACCAAAGAATTTATGCAAAGCCTGCGTAAGTTCACCAAAGAAAATAATATTTTGTTGATTGTGGATGAAGTACAGGCTGGCTGTGGTCGCACTGGAAAACTATTTGCTTATCAACATTACGGCATCGAGCCAGACATCATGACTCTAGGTAAAGGCATTGGTGGTGGTGTTCCTTTGGCAACACTGATGGCTACTGATGCTGTCGCCTGCTTTGTTCCTGGCGACCAAGGTGGCACCTATAACGGCAACCCACTCATGACTGCAGTAGGTATCAGCGTAATCGAACAATTACTAGCACCAGGATTTTTGGATGCAGTTCGCGCAAAAGGTGAATTACTCAGCAAAGAATTGCTTTCTATCTCGGCAGAATTTAATCTGAATGGCGAGCGTGGCGAAGGACTATTGCGTGCGCTTATACTCAGTAGTGATATTGGCGGCAAGCTGGTTGAGCTAGCTCGCGATAGAGGTCCAGAGGGATTGCTAATTAACTCACCAAGACCTAATCTGTTGCGCTTCATGCCAGCGCTGAATGTATCTGAAGATGAAATCCGCCAGATGTGCAATATCTTGAGAGAGTTACTCAAGCAAATTACCTAAGCAATCAACTAGAAAAAATTAAGGGGCCTGGAGCCCCTTAATTTTTATCGCAACAATCAAATCACGAAGATGCTAGTCAACTAAATTTTTTGGTAGTGAGAATGTAACGTCTTCCACCACACCCTCCAAATTACGAATGTTGCGTGGGCCGAATTCTTGAATCTTCTCCACAATCGAGAGCGCTAGACTTTCAGGGGCTGATGCGCCTGCAGTGAGACCTACCCGCTTCTTACCCTCAAACCATTGGGCTTCAAGTTGCTCTGGCGCATCGACCATGTAAGCCGGTACGCCCAGTTTTTTAGCTAATTCACGCAAGCGATTCGAGTTCGAACTTGCCTTGCTTCCCACCACAATAACCACCTCAACTTGGGGCGCCATAAATTTCACAGCATCCTGGCGGTTTTGAGTGGCGTAACAAATATCTTGCTTGCGAGGCTGAACAATATTTGGAAATTTTTGGGTTAAGGCATCGACGATTTCTTTTGTCTCATCTACGGAGAGTGTTGTCTGCGTTACAAAGGCAATTTTTTCACTCTCAGCAAAAGGCAATTTGGCAACATCTGCCACCTTTTCAATCAGATATACGCCTTCTTTTACCTGACCCATCGTGCCTTCAACTTCTGGATGTCCAGCATGGCCAATCATCAAGACCGTGAAGCCATCCTTACACATCTTAACAACCTCAAAATGAACCTTAGTCACCAAAGGGCAAGTGGCGTCATACACCTGCAGTCCGCGCGCCTCAGCATCCTTGCGCACCTCTTGAGAAACACCATGAGCGCTAAACACAACGATGCCACCCTTAGGAACTTCATGCAACTCATCGACAAACACGGCACCTTTTTCACGCAGTCCGTTTACAACATAGGCATTGTGAACAATTTCATGACGTACATAAATCGGTGCACCAAAGCGTGTCAGAGCTTCATTGACGATATTGATGGCACGATCAACACCTGCGCAAAAGCCGCGGGGCTGCGCCATCAAAATTTCTGCTTGAGCTTGATTGGTCATTCGTTAGAGAATCGCAACGATTTCCGCTTCGAAGGTGACAGGCCGTCCAGCAAGTGGGTGATTGAAATCAAACCAAGCGCCCTCTTCATTAATCGATTGCAATACACCGGCATATTGCGCGCCACCAGGCGCATTAAATTCAATCACGTCACCAGGATTAAATTCCACATCATCATCGCGACCCTCTTTGAGTGCGCCCAAAGAAACCCACTGAATTAATTCTTCCTTGCGCTCCCCAAAACTTTCTTCCGGCGGCAACAAGGCACTTTTCTTTTCACCCACAGCTAACCCGATCAACACCTTTTCAAAACAAGGCGCAAATTGTCCAGAACCCATCAGCACCGTCGCAGGGCGATCGATAAAAGTATTGATGTAATCATCCCCACTAGGCAAAGTCAGCCGATAGTTGAGAGTCAGAAAGGAGTTGGGCAAAACCGTAAGCTTAGTCATAAGGTAATTGTATCTAGGCCCGACCCCAGCGTGCACTCGCCCACCTCAGATTAGCCAAAAATGCAGCAGCCTCGGGAAAAACTCCGTGCCCTTGGAGTGGTAGCCCTAACTGATGCCGAGTTACTCGCGATCTTTTTGCGCGTTGGCGTCAAAGGCAAATCCACTGTGGCTTTGGCAGAAGATCTTCTCCACTATTTCGGAAATTTGCCGCGCTTACTGTCCTGCACCCCAGAGGAATTAACCCAGATTCATGGCATGGGTATTTCCAAGTGGTCACAAATTCAAGCTGCTTATGAGCTCGTAAAGCGTAGTCTCGAGGAATCTCTCTCCCAGGACTCGGTTTTTTCATCGCCTGGGTATGTCAAAGAGTTCCTGCAAGCCCGATTTGGGCGCCTGCCACATGAAGTCTTCCTTTGCCTGCGCATCTTTACCCGCCTGCACCTGATTGAGTGCCAGGAGCTCTTTAGAGGCTTCCTGACCCATATTATCGCCGTCTACCCCCGAGAAATCCTCAAGGAAGCCCTGGCAAGGAACGCCAGCGCCCTCATCGTGACCCATAACCACCCCAGCGGCAACCGACTTCCCAGCATAGCCGACCAGGAGTTGACCAAGATGCTATCAAAAGCCTTACTAATGGTGAATATTCCCCTTCTGGACCATTGCATCGTGAGTGAGAGCGGTTTTTTCTCATTTTCAGATGCTGACCTTATGAAAAATGACTGTAATTAGAAGTAATCACTAACTTATCGGGCTTTTTTAACCAGCATTAACGCTGAGATCACTAAATCCTTAAAACTAAAGCTAATTAGTGGTGGATCAAAGCGCTCGGAGACTGATACAATCTTCTTTTTTCGCAATTAATGGAGTTATGTCATGGCAAAAGTTTGCCAAGTCACTGGGAAGAAGCCGATGGTTGGCAACAATGTATCCCATGCAAACAATAAAACGAAGCGTCGCTTTTTGCCGAATTTGCAAAACCGTCGTTTCTGGGTTGAATCTGAAAACCGTTGGATTAGCTTGCGCTTAACCAATGCTGGTTTGCGCGTTATCGAGAAGAACGGCATTGATGCTGTGTTGTCCGATCTCCGTGCACGTGGCGAAATTTAAGGAGCGCACAAATGGCTAAAGGCGGCAGAGAAAAAATCAAATTAGAGTCATCAGCTGGTA
This sequence comes from Polynucleobacter necessarius, assembly GCA_900095165.1. GTDB lineage: Bacteria > Pseudomonadota > Gammaproteobacteria > Burkholderiales > Burkholderiaceae > Polynucleobacter > Polynucleobacter necessarius_J. The sequence continues at coordinate 1,204,016 of LT606947.1, forward strand.
CTGGTCACTTCTATACAACTTCAAAAAACAAGCGTACAAAGCCTGAGAAAATGGAGATCATGAAATTCGATCCAACCATTCGCAAGCACGTTGCTTACAAAGAAACAAAGCTCAAATAATTATCGATTCGATATTTATTTGCAGCAAATAAAAAACCCGCTACATCAGCTGGTTTTTTATTGTCTAGATTTTTCCCTCAAGCATAGCGACGCAATCTTAGTGAGAAGTCACGCAAACTGGACAGGCCACTTTCTTCTGCGCGCTGACACCATACATGCAATTGAGAAACCAATTGATCGCCTGTGGCATTAGAGCGACTCCAAATCGCCTGCAAATCGCGACGCATCTCAATCATCTTTCGTAGCTGCGCATTAGTTGCCATCAGCTCTTCCAGTTTAATTTTTTCATCCGCAGTCAAACGAGACTCATCTTTACCTAACCAAGCGCGCGCATCTTTTAAGTGAGCGGCCAAGACTTGCATGTGTTGAACTTCATTGCTAAAGAAGGTGCTCAAGGTCTTACTATAGCGAGCCATGATCTCATAACGGTTAGCAATGATGGCTTCGAGCGTACCTTGATCGGCAGGACGCAAGTTACTTAAAACTGGTTTGGGTGAAGTCTTCTTCACTTTGGCCAAGCCTACTGCACTCATCATCTGAATGTACATCCAGCCAATATCAAACTCGTACCACTTACTAGAGAGCTTAGCGCTCGTGGCAAAGATGTGGTGATTGTTATGTAGCTCTTCTCCGCCAATCAAAATGCCCCAAGGAAAAATATTTCTTGAGGCGTCCTCGAAATCGTAATTACGATAGCCCCAGTAGTGACCAATGCCATTAATAATTCCAGCGGCGGTAATCGGAATCCACAACATCTGCACTGCCCAGACCGTTAAACCAATTGCACCGAATAAGAACACATCGATGATCAACATCAAGGCAACACCTTGCCAAGAAAACTTGGAATAGATGTTGTGCTCGAGCCAATCATCTGGCGTGCCATGACCAAACTTATCTAAAGTCTCTTGATTGCGTGATTCTTTTTTATACAACTCCGCACCGCGAGAAAGTACAGTTTTGATACCTAGAACTTGCGGGCTATGTGGATCATCCACGGTCTCACACTTGGCGTGGTGTTTGCGATGAATCGCAGCCCACTCCTTTGTCACCATGCCAGTTGTTAGCCAGAGCCAAAAACGGAAAAAATGCGACATGATGGGATGTAAGTCCAAAGCGCGGTGCGCCTGGCAGCGATGCAAAAAGATGGTGACACTAGCAATGGTAATGTGGGTAGCTACCAGCGTAAAAACGAGGATCTGCCACCAAGCCCAATCTAAGTAGCCATTAGCAAGCCAACTGAGAAATGCATCAAAACCTAAAACTGTATTCAAAGGGATATCCCTGGAGAGGTCTAAACTCTTATTTTAGTTCTTTAACGGGTTTCTTGCTTTTGATTTTTACCGACTTTTCGTCATCTTTATCGACAGTTACCGCAGAAACAGCTGCTTTTTTCTGAAAAACAGCCCCAAAGAAGCCATCTGTACCATGAATATGGGGCCACAACTGCCACCAAAGGTTGTCAGGACTACATCCCAATGAAATTTTATCTTTTGGAAACAATGGCTTAAGAACTTCAGCAGCAGGAATAGCCTCAAAATTAGGGTGCTTTGCCAAGAAATCTTCTGCAATTTGCTGGTTTTCTTGTGGCAATAGACTGCAGGTGGCATAAACCAAGCGACCGCCTGGTTTGAGCAAGCGGCTTGCGGAGGCCAAAATATTCATCTGCTTTTGATTAAGCTCCAGAACGCCTTCTGGGGTCTGACGCCACTTGAGATCTGGGTTGCGGCGCAAAGTGCCCATACCGCTACAAGGGACATCCACTAAGACACGGTCAATCTTGCCAGCTAAGCGTTTGATCTTGGAGTCATTCTCCCTATCAATCCAAACCGGATGGACATTAGAAAGGCCGCTACGGGCTTGTCGTGGCTTCAAATTAGCCAAGCGACGTTCAGAAGTATCTAGGGCATACAAACGGCCTGTAGAGCGCATGATTGCCCCAATCGCCAAAGTCTTGCCGCCAGCGCCCGCACAAAAGTCCACCACCATCTCACCACGTTTAGGGGCGAGCAAGTAAGCCAATAGCTGACTGCCCTCATCCTGAACCTCGAACATCCCTGCTTTAAAGCCAACCGTATTTTGCAAAGCTGGCTTACCCATGTGCGCACATCATCAGGAGCATACGGGGTTGGGATTGCTTGATAGCGACCACCAAGGGCATTCATCTCTGCAAGCAATTGCTCACGAGTTGTCTTCATGGTGTTCGCGCGCAAATCTAAAAGTGCTGGATACATGAGTGATTTAGCCAATGCTTCACGTGACTCTTCGCCGGGATATTTTCCAAAAGCATCCCATAACCATTCAGGTAAATTATTGCGAACTAAGGGATTGAGCGCTGATGGATCGACAGTCGCAAATCGTTGCAGCCACTCGTACTCGCCTGCCTTCAATACGTGAGCTAAATCAGCAATCGCACTCTCAGCGCGGTTAGCAGAACCCAAACCGCCTTCAGACAAAGCAGACAGCAAACCCAATAGGGCTAAGCGTCTATCCTGTGAGCCCTCACCGCTTGAAGCAAATTGTGAGAACTCATTTTTACGACGCAGAATTGCAAAAGCACTCTCAGCAATTAAGGCGCGATCACGATTACCCAGCTGTGGCTCAGAGCGGAAATAACGACTAACAACACGATCTGCTGGTTGCTCAAAGCTCAATAGCTCTGGAAGCAAGCGCTCTAAATGAATTGCATGCTGAGGCAAGGCCTTGGCATTAGAAAAGTTTTTTTGGCCTTCGGGCGCAATGATATTTCCGCTCGCATTACGGCGCTCTGGGCGACGCAATGGATCTTTAGATTTAGCGGCGTAACTTTTTTGTGGACCTAGGCGTGATCCAGATCTAGACCCAGATTTACTACCAGCGCTAGCTCTGCGAGATGAACGTTCTTTACTCATAATTTTATTAATTGCGACTCCGGTGGTTGAACCTGAACTTGATTACCTTCTATTCGCAATCGTCTATCTAGGAACCATTTTACGGCCCGTGGATAAATCTGATGCTCAGCAGCTAAAACTCGCGCCGCCAAAGTATCCGCATCATCACCTGGAAGCACTGGAACTGAGGCTTGGCAGATGATGGGGCCTTCATCCACACCCTCGGTTACAAAGTGCACACTGGCTCCGTGTTCGGCTACGCCAGCCTCTAAAGCACGCTCATGGGTATGCAAACCGGGGAAGGCTGGCAGTAATGCAGGGTGAATATTGATGAGTCGACCCTCAAAATGACGAATAAAGCCCAGAGTCAGAATGCGCATAAAACCGGCTAGAACGACCAAATCCGCACCTAATTCATCGATTTTCTCGATGATGGCGGCATCAAAGGATTCGCGCGTGGCGTGCTCTTTATGCTCAATAGCAAAGGCCGGGATACCCTGAGAGCGAGCAAAATCAAGGCCTTTAGCTGCAGAGTGATTAGCGATCACCCCTGCAAATGTGACGGGCCACTGCTCTTTTTGAGCTGTTTTGACGATGGCCTCGAAATTGGATCCGCGGCCTGAGATTAAGGTGACGATAGATGGCATGCCCACAATATAATTGATGGTTACCCCGAAAGCGACCCTGAAAGCGATTTAGTGAACGTATTCCGTGGCCCCACCCAGTTTTCTGCAGGACCGGCTTGTGCCTTAACCATCGGTAATTTCGATGGCGTGCACAGGGGTCATCGCGCCCTGCTCAAGCAACTAAAGGATGGTGCCCAGGAGCGTGGCTTGGTTGGCTGCGTGATGACTTTCGAGCCGCACCCTAAGGAATTCTTTTCACCAGAACAAGCTCCACCACGAATTCTGAATTTGCGTGACAAACTTGCTGCGTTTGCAGACATTGGTATTGATCGCGTAGTGGTAGAATATTTCAATTCGGCATTTGCTCGTCTCACACCAGAAGAATTTGTTTCCGAAATCATTGTCAAGCAACTCAACGCTAAATGGATTTTGATTGGGGATGACTTTTGCTATGGCGCAAAACGCGCTGGCAACTTTTCTAGCCTCAAAGCCGCTGGCGAACAATTTGGTTTTGAAGTTTCCAGCATTCACATCGTTCAGGAAAATGGCAAAAGAATTTCTAGCTCAGCATTACGCAATGCCTTAGCTAGTGGGGACATGGATCAAGCCACCAAATTATTGGGGCGTCCTTACGGCATTTCTGGTCACGTGATTCATGGTCAAAAACTAGGGCGTACCTTAGGCTTTCCTACGCTTAATCTCGCCGTGGCCAATCATTTGCATCATCGCAAGCCTGCCTGCTCTGGCATCTACACTGCACAAGTATTAGGACTCGGAGACAAACCGCTTCCCGCTGTAGCCAGTCTTGGCGTAAGACCAACGGTCGAAGATGAAGGTCGCGTATTGCTTGAGACACATATCTTTGATTACGATGCCGATGTTTACGGAAAAATTATTACCGTAGAACTCTTAGAAAAAATTCGTGATGAGGCGAAGTACTCCGACCTCGACATCCTTACCAAAGCGATTGCATCTGATGCAGCGCATGCCAGAAATTATTTCCAGAAAAAAGCTTATGTCTGAAAAAGAAAACTCTTATCCCGTCAATCTTCTAGAGACGTCATTCCCGATGCGGGGAGACCTGCCAAAGCGTGAGCCTCAATGGGTTGCTCAATGGCAGAAAAATAAACTCTACGAAAAGATTCGTGCAGCGCATGCCAATCAACCGAAATTCATCTTGCATGATGGCCCCCCATATGCAAACGGTGATATTCATATTGGTCATGCGGTAAATAAGATCCTCAAGGACATGATTGTGAAGTCCCGCTGGTTAATGGGCTTCGACTCCGCATACGTTCCAGGCTGGGATTGTCACGGCATGCCGATTGAGATTCAGATTGAAAAAGAATTTGGCAAAAATTTACCGACTGCTGAAGTCCAATCAAAAGCCCGCGCCTATGCCAAGGTACAAGTAGATAAGCAGAAGAAAGACTTTGAACGTTTGGGCGTTTTGGGTGACTGGAACAACCCCTACCTCACCATGAACTTTCGCAATGAAGCCGATGAAATTCGTGCGCTTGGGAAAATCTGGGAAAAGGGCTATGTCTTCCGCGGTCTAAAACCAGTCAACTGGTGTTTTAATTGTGGTTCCGCATTAGCCGAGGCCGAAGTGGAATACCAAGACAAAACCGATCCAACAGTCGATGTTGGTTTTGCATTTGATGATGCGCAGCGCCCACAGCTCGCAAAAGCATTTGGTCTATCTGAGATCCCAGCTAAGCCTGGAATGATTGTGATTTGGACCACAACACCTTGGACCATTCCATCAAACCAGGTGCTGAATGTTCATCCTGAGCTCAGCTACGCCTTAGTGGATACCGGAGATAAGTTGCTTATCTTGGCAGAAGACCGCGTAGAAACTTGCCTAGAAGATTTTGACCTTGAAGGCAAAGTGATTGGCGCTTGCTTGGGCAGTCAGTTAGCCAACATCTCTTTCTGGCATCCGCTGGCGCCATTGCATGATGGATACAAACGCCTCTCACCAATCTACCCCGCCGAGTACGTCACGCTCGATACTGGTACTGGTGTTGTGCACTCTGCTCCAGCCTATGGCGAGGAGGACTTTAAGTCTTGCAAGGCAAATAAACTAGCTGATAAAGATATCCTAAACCCAGTAATGGGTAATGGCGTCTACGCATCTTTGTTACCACTCTTTGCCAATGAATATATTTGGAAAGCCAACCCGAAGATTGTGGAAGCAATGCGTGAAGCAGGCAGCCTCTTGCGAGATAAAACCTACACCCACTCTTACATGCACTGCTGGCGCCACAAGTCGCCGATCATTTATCGCGCGACCTCACAGTGGTTTGCGAGCATGGATAAGAAACCGTCTGATGGCAGCGCAAGTTTGCGTGAGACTGCATTATCAGGTATCGAGAGCACAGAGTTTTTCCCTGCCTGGGGTAAGCAGCGCTTAAACAGCATGATTGCCAACCGCCCAGACTGGACCTTGTCACGTCAACGCCAATGGGGCGTCCCAATGGCCTTCTTTGTACACAAGGAAAGTGGTGAGCCGCATCCACGCACAGTTGAATTGCTCGAAGAAATTGCAAAGCGCGTTGAAAAAGAAGGTATTGAAGCTTGGCAAAAACTTGAAGTGGCGGAACTGCTTGGTGAGGAGGCTTCTCAATACGAAAAGAATCGCGATACCTTGGATGTTTGGTTTGATTCCGGGACTACACACTGGCACGTTATTCGTGGCTCACATCGCAACGAGCTCTATCGCCCTGAGGCTGAAAATGCAGATGGTCGTTTAGCTGACTTGTATCTTGAGGGCTCAGACCAACATCGCGGCTGGTTCCACTCCTCCCTACTAACCGGTGCTATGCTCGATGGCAGGCCGCCATACAAGGCACTCCTAACTCACGGCTTTACCGTTGATGGTCAAGGCCGCAAGATGAGTAAGTCTGTGGGTAATGTGATTGCCCCACAACAAGTTGCCGATAAGTTGGGTGCGGAGATTATTCGTCTCTGGGTTGCCTCTACCGACTACTCCGGCGAGATGACCATCTCCGATGAGATTCTGAAGCGGGTGGTGGAAAGCTATCGTCGCATTCGCAATACATTGCGTTTCTTGCTGGCCAACCTCTCTGACTTTGATCAAAACAAGCATGCGACGCCCCCAAGTGAATGGTTAGAGATTGATCGATATGCTGTTGCACTTGCCAATCAGCTACAGCAAGATGTGCAAGCGCACTACAAGGCTTATGAGTTCCAGCCAGCTGTAGCGCGCATGCTAACTTTCTGCTCAGAAGATTTGGGTGGTTTCTACTTAGACATTCTGAAAGACCGTCTCTATACAAGCGCACCAGATTCAAAAGAGCGCCGTGCAGCGCAGAACGCCCTCTTCCATATCACACGCAATCTACTTAAATGGTTAGCGCCGTTCCTCTCCTTTACAGCTGAGGAAGCGTGGTTATCATTCCCGCATGGTGCAGATGAGAAGCCAAGTGAATCCATCTTCATGGAAGAATTCGGCGCTTTTCCCGATATTGCCCAAGCTACTGAACTGCTTGCCAAATGGAATCGTGTACGAGAAATTCGTTCCGAAGTAATCAAAGCAATTGAGATTGAACGGGAAGCGGGTAACGTGGGTTCATCCTTGCAAGCCGAACTCACCATCAAAGTTGGTGATGTCGATTTCGCAATTCTGCATTCCCTAGAAGATGACTTGCGATTTGTAACGATTACCTCTAGCGCCAATCTAAAACTCAGCAATGCAGGTCTCGAAGTTCTTGTATGCGGCAGCCAATATAAGAAATGTGGTCGTTGCTGGCATCACACTGCTGATGTTGGTGCAAATACTGAACATCCAGAGCTATGTGGCCGCTGCATCAGTAATCTTTTTGGGGATGGCGAATCACGCTTGTTTGCGTAAATAAAAGATAAGCAGACCAATCAAGATCTATGAGCGCAAACCTATCATTTCCACGCTATCTAGCGATTGCAATGCTTACGCTATTGCTAGACCAGTTGAGTAAATGGTCTGCCTTAAGTAATTTGCAGTTAGGTGTGCCTGAACCTGTTTTGCCATTTATGAGCTGGTTACTGCTTTTTAATCCCGGCGCGGCATTTTCTTTTTTAGCCCATAGCTCGGGTTGGCAGCGTTGGTTTTTTACGGTTCTTGGTTTAGTCGCATCTGTTTACATTCCCTGGTTGCTACGTAAGAGCCTGGGTGACAAAATGCTCTGCTGGGCCCTCAGCCTCATTTTGGGTGGTGCATTAGGCAATGTCCTCGATCGCATCATGTATGGCGCTGTAGTGGACTTTATTGACCTGCATTACGCCAATTGGCATTGGCCAGCATTTAATATCGCTGATAGTGCTATTTGCATCGGTGCGACCCTCATTATTTGGGGTGAGCTACGCAAGTCATTTGGCAAAACTTCCCAATCCCTTTAAGCTGGCACCATGCAATCACTTTTAAATAAGAAAATCGTTCTTGGCATCTCCGGTGGCATTGCAGCTTATAAGTCTGCTGAGCTAGCGCGTCAGTTGATGCAAGAAGGTGCCAGTGTGCAAGTGGTGATGACAGAAGCCGCCCAGCAATTTGTAACACCAGTCACTATGCAGGCGCTCACAGGTAACCCGGTTTACACCAGCCAATGGGATAGCAGCATTGCTAACAATATGGCTCATATTGAACTCTCTAGAGCGGCGGACGCAATTTTGATTGCACCAGCAAGCGCAGATCTTATGGCTAAACTCTCTCTCGGCTTGGCGGATGACTTGCTCTCCACTCTTTGTCTAGCAAGAGATTGTCCGCTATTACTAGCCCCCGCTATGAATAAGCAGATGTGGGAGCATGCGGCAACACAGAGAGGTGTTGAGCGCCTCCTTGCGGACAAAATTACATTACTCGGTCCAGCAAGTGGCTTTCAAGCATGTGGCGAAGTAGGTTTTGGGCGCATGCTCGAGCCTGCGGAAATTACAGAACAGCTCATTGCATTCTTTCAGAAGAAATCATTGGCAGGTAAGCGCGTACTCATTACTGCCGGCCCTACCTTTGAAGCTATTGACCCCGTTCGCGGCATCACTAACCGCAGCTCAGGTAAGATGGGCTTTGCGATTTCACGTGCAGCTATTGAGGCTGGTGCGGAGGCTCATCTAATCGCCGGACCTTGCGATTTAGACACCCCACTAGCTGCAACCGGAAAAATTATCCGTACTAACGTGGTGAGTGCTAAAGAAATGCATGCAGCCATCATGCAATCTGCCGACTGTGATATTTTCTTTGCAGTTGCTGCAGTGGTTGACTGGGGTATTGCCAAGCCAGCGAAGGAAAAGATTAAACGCCAAGGTAATCAAGCTCCAAACTTAGAATTCGTTGCCAACCCAGACATCCTTTCTGATGTGGCCAAAATAGTGAAAATCAAGAACGGTAAGGCGCATCCTTATTGTGTTGGTTTTGCAGCTGAATCCACTGGTCTCCAAAAGCACGCCGAAGAGAAACGTAAGCGCAAAGGCATCCCGATGGTAATTGGCAATATTGGTCCAGATACTTTTGGCAGCGATCTCAACCAACTCCTCGTTATTGATGAAAGTGGTAGCAAAAAAATTGCCAAAGCTGAAAAGCTCCAACTTGCACGACAACTCATTCAGATAATCTCTAAAAAAATCTAGCCTCACCAAAAACTTATTCCAATTATTTTTATCCCGCTTTAGGAAATTCCATGCAACAACTTCAAGTCAAAATTCTCGATGAACGTATGCGCGATCAGCTTCCAAGTTATGGCACACCCGGTAGTGCTGGCCTAGACTTACGCGCCTGTATCGATGAGGCGATTGAGATTGCACCGGGTCAAACAGTACTGGTGCCGACCGGCCTAGCTATTTATGTTGAAGATCCACGTTATGCCGCCTTTATTCTTCCGCGTTCAGGCCTTGGCCATAAACACGGCATTGTGCTTGGGAACCTCGTAGGACTGATAGATTCAGATTACCAAGGACAACTGATGGTTAGCACTTGGAATCGCGGATCTACGGCATTCAAACTCGAACCAATGGAGCGTCTAGCTCAGCTGGTAGTTATGCCGGTTCAACAGGTTGAACTCAAAGTAGTGGAAGAATTCACTGAGAGTAGCCGCGGAGCTGGTGGGTTTGGAAGCACAGGGCGCAGTTAATTAAGACTGATCCGTCTTGCTCAATAATAAACCACCTGCAGTAGGTGGTTTATTATTTCCTATCAAATCTCCTCAACCGGAGCTACATCTGCCTTAGGCTGCTTACCCGGAATCACTGGGGCATCAAACTGAAGTTGAACTTTGCCTTCAGCATCAATGTCAACATCAACATGACCACCCTGCGCCAATCTACCGAATAGCAACTCATCAGCCAAGGCTTTACGCACCGTATCTTGAATGATGCGTTGCATCGGTCTTGCGCCCATGAGTGGGTCAAAGCCATGTTTAGCTAAATGCGCACGTAATGCAGGACTAAATGTCGCATCTACCTTCTTCTCATGTAACTGCTCTTCCAATTGCATTAAGAATTTATCGACAACACGCATGATGATGGTTTCATCGAGCGCCTTGAAGGAGACAATCGCATCTAAACGGTTGCGGAACTCTGGTGTAAAGAACTTCTTAATATCCGCCATCTCGTCGCCAGACTCGCGAGCATTAGTAAAGCCGATCGTGGACTTCTGCATTGCCTCAGCACCAGCATTCGTAGTCATGATGATGATCACATTACGGAAGTCAGTCTTGCGACCATTGTTATCCGTAAGAGTGCTGTGATCCATTACCTGCAAGAGAATATTGAAAATATCTGGATGAGCTTTCTCAATTTCATCGAGCAAGAGAACGCAATGCGGTTTCTTATTGACAGCCTCAGTCAGCAAGCCACCCTGATCAAAGCCCACATATCCAGGAGGTGCACCGATTAGGCGACTTACTGCATGACGCTCCATGTACTCAGACATATCAAAGCGTAGAAGCTCAATACCCAAGATGTAAGCAAGCTGCTTCGCAACTTCAGTCTTACCAACACCAGTTGGACCAGAGAACAAGAACGATCCAATTGGTCTATCAACCTTACCGAGACCGGCACGCGTCATCTTAATGGCGCTAGCCAATGCCTCAATAGCAAGATCTTGACCAAACACCACACTCTTAATATCGCGATCTAATGTTTGCAACTTGCTTCGATCGTCCACAGTTACGGACTGTGGCGGTATGCGAGCAATCTTCGCTACGATCTCTTCAATCTCTGGGCGGCCAATGGTTTTCTTCTGCTTAAACTTCGGCAGAATACGTTGTGCCGCACCGGCCTCATCAATCACATCAATTGCCTTATCTGGCAAATGGCGATCATTGATGTAACGTGAAGACAGTTCAGCTGCAGCTACCAAAGCGGCAGAGGCGTATTTAACGCCATGATGCTCTTCGAAGCGTGACTTCAAACCACGTAAGATTTGCACCGTCTGATCAACCGTTGGCTCAACTACATCAACCTTTTGGAAGCGACGTGAAAGTGCGGCATCTTTTTCGAAAATCCCACGGTACTCAGTAAAGGTAGTTGCGCCAATACATTTAAGCTGGCCATTAGACAGCGCCGGCTTCAGCAGATTGCTAGCATCAAGCGTTCCCCCAGAAGCGGCACCCGCTCCAATCAGAGTGTGAATCTCATCAATAAATAAAACGCCATGAGCACTATCTTTTAATGACTTCAGAACGCTTTTTAGGCGCTGCTCAAAATCACCGCGATATTTAGTGCCAGCCAATAGCGCACCCATGTCTAATGAATAAACAGTGGCGTCTGCCAAAATTTCTGGGACGTCACCCTTCACAATGCGCCAGGCAAGACCTTCGGCAATGGCGGTTTTACCAACTCCCGCCTCACCCACCAATAGCGGATTATTTTTGCGGCGACGGCAAAGCACCTGAATCACGCGCTCAATTTCGCTATCACGTCCAATCAGCGGATCAATCTTGCCCTGCTTAGCCAGTACATTGAGGTTCTGGGTATATTGCTCCAACGGACTCCCTTTGCCACCAGAGCCGGCATCTTCAGCTTCCTGAGTAGATTCAGCAGGTTTAACTTGCTCAGTTTGATCTTTGCGAACACCGTGGCTAATAAAGTTCACTACATCCAAACGAGTCACACCTTGTTGCTGCAAGAAGTACACCGCGTGAGAATCTTTTTCACCAAAGATGGCTACAAGCACATTGGCCCCAGTCACTTCTTTTTTTCCACTGGACGTGGATTGCACATGCATGATGGCACGTTGAATCACACGCTGAAAACCTAGGGTTGGCTGCGTATCGACCTCATCGTTACCGGGGACAACGGGTGTGTTGTCATTAATAAAGTTCTTGAGTTGCGCACGCAGTTCAGCAATATTGACAGCGCAGGCTTTTAAAACCTCGACTGCGGTTGCGTTATCCAACAAGGCGACAAGCAAATGTTCCACCGTAATAAATTCATGTCTTGAAGCTCGCGCGTCAAAAAACGCCATGTGCAAACTGACTTCTAGTTCCTGGGCAATCATGCTTCCTCCATAGTGCACTGTAGTGGGTGACCCGCCTCGCGGGAGAGTTCGATAACTTGATGCACTTTTGTTGCTGCAACATCACGTGCAAAAACACCGCAAATGCCTTTGCCAACTAAATGAACCTGCAACATGATCCGTGTAGCTGTCTCATGATCTTTATTAAAATACTCCTGAATAACCATCACCACAAATTCCATGGGCGTGTAATCGTCATTCAATAGTAAAACTTTATACATTGAAGGCGCCTTTAATTTCTCGGCCTGCTTTTCGAGAAGAATAGTGTCTTCGATGTGAGGATTGCTTGGATTGCCAACCGTGGGATTTTTCGTTGTACGACTCATGAGAAACATTCTAAACACAAATATAAAAATTTGGATTTGAGGGCTTTGTTGCAAAAAACCATCAAGAAAGGGCTTTTAACCCCATATTGGGGCATTTTTCGATAAAAAAAAGGGGGCCTTAACAGTAACTATCTTTGCCCAACCCCTTGACACCCCACCATAAAGGGCAAACAATCAGAGGGTAGGCTTTATTTGAAGTCCTATTTAGGCGTGTTGTAGAGTGAGACTGATTAAAAAGTATTCACCCTCATCACGGTTGTTTTAAGTTTATGTAATGGAGTTCGCATGGCGACCGGAATTGTTAAGTGGTTCAATGATGCAAAAGGTTTTGGCTTTATCAAACCTGATGATGGTGAAGAAGAGTTGTTTGCGCATTTCAGCGCAATCACAATGCCTGGGTTCAAAACCCTCAAGGAAAACCAAAAGGTAACGTTTGATATTACCCAAGGTCCTAAAGGCAAACAAGCTACTAATATCCAAGCAGCTTAATCTGCTTTAGATCATTACTAAAAACCCAGGACTTGTTCCTGGGTTTTTTTCGCCTGTATTTTCCTACCTTACCAGCACTGCCTTAGAATTACTCCCACCCATACCAATCACTCAAAACATCATGCGTTTACCCAACATCAATCAATTCGTATTTTCATTGGCAGCGATTATCGGCAGCCTTTCAGGCGCTACATTTGCACAGCAAAATGTTGGCCTACCCACGATTGAACTTAAAGCTGGAATCTATCGCGTTCAGGCAGAGCTAGCAGATACACCCAAGGCTCGTGAAGTTGGGCTCATGAATCGCACTAGCATGCTAGATAATTCCGGCATGCTTTTTATCTTTGAGCAAAAGGCTGGTCATTGCTTCTGGATGAACAACACCAAGATTCCGCTGTCCATCGCCTTCATTGCAGATGATGGCAAGATTGTGAACATCGAAGAGATGCAAGCCGAGACCACGAACAACCACTGCCCTAAAGCAGCGGTACGCTATGCATTAGAAATGAATAAGCAGTGGTTCTCCAAAAGAGTCATAGCGCCCGGCACGATCATTCAGGGTTTGCCTAAGAAGTAAAATTTGTTTAGCATCGATAGAAACAAAAACGCAGATCGAGGTCTGCGTTTTCGTTGAGGGCACAAGAAACAATCGCCTTGCTTATCAGCTCACTTATTCAAAGTGGCAAACATAGTGAACCGGGGACTCGGCACGGATGATGAAATAACCACCATTTTCCACTTCCCAGCTTTGGCCAGCCTTGAACTCCACTTCTGGGGCGCCATTAATACTAACGAAAGCATTGCCATCAACCACTTCCATAACTTCTTTAGTGCTGAGGTCAAAACGTAAAGTGCTTGGCAGTACAACGCCAACTGACTTGCGAATGCCGTTTGACATTGTCACAGTATGAGATACGCACTTACCGTCGAAAAATACATTGGCTTTTTTGCCTACGGAAACTTGATCAAATTGCATCTTTATTCTTTCTAATCTGAATTACCAGTTAGTTATCTAAATTATTTAGTGCGCTTACGTCTTGCAGTTTCAGCAATCCGCATACGCAAAGCATTGAGCTTGATAAATCCACCAGCATCAGCTTGGTTATATGCGCCGCCGTCATCATCAAAGGTGGCAATTGTTTGATCAAACAAAGTATTCGCTGAATCACGTGAAATCACAGATACAGATCCCTTGTAAAGCTTCAGGCGTACAACACCATTGACCATTTGCTGTGTGTGGTCGATCAAGGTTTGCAGAACAAGACGCTCTGGCGCCCACCATAAACCGTTATAGATCAAGCTAGCGTAACGTGGCATCAAGTCATCCTTGAGGTGAGCCACTTCGCGATCTAAAGTAATACTTTCGATACCGCGATGCGCCTTCAACAAGATTGTGCCGCCAGGCGTTTCATAGCAGCCACGACTTTTCATACCAACAAAGCGGTTCTCAACTAAATCGAGACGGCCAATACCATGCATTCCACCAATACAATTGAGCTCCGCCAACAACTCGTGTGGCTTGTAAGCTTTGCCATTAATCGCTACTGGATCACCAGCACGGAATTCAATTTCAATAATTTCTGGGGTGTCTGAAGCCTTCTCAAGAGAGACCGTCCAACGCCACATGGATTCTTCAGCCTCAGCATTCGGGCTCTCGAGGTGATGACCTTCGTAACTGATGTGCAACAAGTTGGCATCCATGGAGTATGGTGAGCCGCCCTGCTTATGCTTCATCTCAACTGGGATGCCATGCTTTTCCGCATAGGCCATCAATTTTTCACGGGAGAGTAAATCCCATTCACGCCATGGAGCAATGACTTTGATTCCTGGCTCAAGTGCGTAATAACCCAACTCAAAACGCACCTGGTCATTACCTTTACCGGTGGCACCATGTGAAACAGAGTCCGCGCCAGTCTGACGAGCAATCTCAATTTGACGTTTGGCGATTAATGGACGCGCGATAGAGGTACCCAAAAGATACTCGCCTTCGTAAATCGTATTAGCGCGGAACATGGGGAATACAAAGTCACGCACAAACTCTTCACGCAAGTCATCAATAAAAATATTTTCTGGTTTGATGCCAAATTGCAGAGCTTTAGCACGTGCTGGTTCAAGCTCTTCACCCTGACCCAAATCAGCAGTAAAGGTAACGATCTCGCATTGATAAGTATCTTGAAGCCATTTCAAGATCACACTAGTGTCAAGACCACCGGAATACGCTAGAACTACTTTTTTAATATCAAACATGATTTCTATTCAATCAAAAATTAATCAATAACCAACAAAGACAAATTACTTAAATTAATCCAAGCGACCACAGAGTAAATACTCCATCAAAGCCTTTTGAACATGCAAACGATTTTCCGCCTCTTCCCAAACAATACTTTGAGGACCATCAATTACTTCAGCAGAAACCTCTTCACCGCGATGTGCTGGCAAGCAATGCATAAACAAAGCATCTGGTTTGGCTAAAGACATCAACTCTTCATCCACCATCCAGTCTTTAAAGGCGGCCATACGAGAAGTATTTTCATCCTCATAGCCCATGCTAGTCCACACATCGGTAGTAACTAAGTCAGCACCTTTGTAGGCGTCTTTTGGATCAGCGCAAATTGTCAGGCGCTTTAAAGCTTTCGCAGTCAATCTAGAGTCATCAAGCTGATAACCGCCAGGAGCAGAGAAGCGGATTTGAAAGTCCAAGCACTCCGCCGCCTGAATCCAGGTGTAAGCCATGTTATTGGCATCACCTACCCAAGCAACTGTTTTGCCCTGAATCGGACCACGCGCCTCTACAAAAGTAAAGATGTCCGCCAATACTTGGCAAGGATGATATTCATTGGTTAAGCCATTGATCACGGGCACACGAGAATTGGCAGCAAAGCGTTCAATAATCTCCTGACCAAAGGTGCGGATCATGATGATGTCAGTCATCCTAGAAATCACCTGCGCAGCGTCCTCTACAGGCTCGCCACGACCCAACTGGGTGTCACGGGTGTTGAGGTATACAGCATGTCCACCAAGCTGGTGTATGCCCGCTTCAAAAGAAAGGCGAGTACGGGTCGAATGCTTCTCAAAGATCATCGCTAGAATGCGATCGTGCAAAGGATGCCAAGTCTCATAACTTTTGAACTTGGTCTTGAGCCAAGCAGAGCGCTTGAGGAGATAGTCATACTCTTCGCGTGTCAGGTCAGCAAACTGCAAGTAATGCTTAACCTGGCCAGGCACTTGAGGCTTTGCCAAAGATGTCATTATTGAGCTTCTACTAGAGTTTTAGCTTGCATTTTTTGTTTGGAGCATCGAACTGCACGAAAATAGTTCCTAAAGTCATCTTAAGGCCTTCGCAGACTGTTAAGCTAGAGGGCTGAGCAACACTGATTCCTTATAACGATTTCTACGCCAACTTGAACCACAAAAAGCTTTTCATTCAAGGCATTACAACTTCTGGCAAACCTTTTCGCCCCAGCGACTGGGCCGAACGTCTTTGCGGAGTAATGGCCACTTTTCGCCCTCCAGGCGATGCTGGCGACCCCCGCTTCACTTACTCACCCTATGTCAGGCCAGTGGTTATTGCAAAAGTGAAATGCGTTGTTATTGATACCAGACTAAGAGACCTTGATCCGAGAGCACTCGACTTTGTCATGAACTTTGCCAAAGACAACAGCCTACCAATCGAAGAAGCCTGTGAATTCGAACCGAATTCACAATCCCAGTCCTAAAAACAAAAACCCGCTCTGATAAGGAGCGGGCTTAGATTCCGATTTCTCTAGAGTCTGCCTAAAACTATAAAAGTCTTACGCTGCCATTGCCTTGATAGCTGCAGACAAACGTGACTTCTGACGTGATGCAGTATTTTTGTGAGCAATCTTTTTATCAGCAATCTTATCGATTGTTGATTGAGTTGCTGCGAACACTTTAGCTGCAGCAGCTTTGTCGCCAGTTTCAATTGCTTTACGAACTGCCTTGATGGAAGTGCGAAGCTTTGAACGCAAACTGGAGTTGTGTTCATTCTGTTTTACTGCCTGCCGTGCGCGTTTACGCGCTTGTGCGGTATTGGCCATCTTTAAACCTTGCTATATAAAAATTACAAAATACGATTAACTGAAAATCTGCGTGGGTTCGCCAAATTTGCAAGCTGACTCACCAAAACCCAAGATTTTACATTAAAGGACTAAAAAAGCCCAGTCGCTTGATAAATAGGGGAAAATTAGCCCATGAATCTGCTTTCTGCTGCCGCCAAGGTCAGCTCCCTCACAATGCTCTCCAGGATCACCGGGCTCCTCCGGGAGACCCTGATTGCCCGTAGTTTTGGGGCTTCAGAGTGGACGGATGCCTTTAATGTAGCCTTCAGACTACCTAATTTGCTACGTCGACTCTTTGCCGAAGGGGCCTTTTCTCAGGCATTTGTCCCTATTTTGGGAGAAATTTCGAGCCAAGGGGACGTAAAACAATCTCAAATCCTCGTAAATGCTGTTGCTACGCTCTTATTTTGGGCTTTGCTGCTCACGGTACTCTTGGGGGTTATTGGTGCCCCTCTGTTGATTCTGGCCATAGCTACAGGCTTTGAAGGTGGTCCCGCCTACGAGGCAAGCGTAGTCATGACCCGAATCATGTTCCCCTACATTGGCCTCATTTCCATGGTTTCCCTATCAGCCGGGATCCTAAATACCTTTGGGCGTTTTGCCATTCCAGCATTTACTCCGGTTTTACTCAATTTAGCCCTTATTGACAGCGCCATCTTTCTGGCACCCCATCTAGATCAACCGATTTACGCCCTGAGTATTGGTGTGCTCTTGGGCGGCTTCTTGCAGCTCGCGATTCAGGTTCCAGCACTTTTCCGCCTAGGCTTGTTACCAAGAGTTGGTCTTTTGCCTGGCGCAATCAAATCTGCCATCAAGAACCCAGATGCAAGGCGCGTAATGAAGTTAATGGGGCCTGCGGTGTTTGCAGTTTCTGTTGCTCAGATTTCCCTCATCATCAACACCAACATTGCCTCTCGCCTACAGACGGGTAGCGTGTCCTGGCTTTCCTATGCAGATCGCCTGATGGAATTTCCGACCGCCCTCTTGGGCGTGGCTCTAGGAACAGTTTTGCTGCCAAGCCTTAGTAAAGCAAATGCAAAAAATGATTTAGTACATACTGGCGAACTTCTCATCTGGGGATTGCAACTCACCTTTTTGCTAGCTGCCCCTTGCGCAATTGCCCTCTTTATTTTTGGTGAGCCACTGGCAGCGGTGCTATATCACTACGGCAAGTTCAATACCTTGGACATACTAATGACACAGCGTGCATTGGCAGCTTACGGTGTTGGGCTCATTGGTCTCATTTTGGTGAAGATCTTAGCTCCCGGCTTTTACTCACGACAAGATATCCGCACGCCAGTAAAGATTGGCCTACTAGTCTTGGTAGCAACCCAATTAGCTAATTTAGTTTTTGTACCTTGGTTAGGGCATGCTGGACTTGCCCTCTCTGTTGGTGCTGGCGCCTGCCTGAACGCAACACTCCTTTGGGTCGGCTTGCATCGACGTGGAGCCCTACCAAGTGCTGCGTGGCTTAAATATTTAGGGCAGTTAATGTTGGCCTTAATTCCTTTTGCATTTCTTCTGTATTACGCAGCCACCGCGCATGATTGGATAACACTTCAATCTACCCCTTGGACGCGAGTAGGGTTAGTAGCTGCTTGGCTAGCTGCCGCTGCAGTGATTTATTTTGCAACTTTAGGCCTCGTTGGTATCCGCTGGCAAAAATTCCTGAGTCATGCAAAATAGCTTGTATGCCAACACAACAACTCGACTATTTCACATCCCTCGTTGCTGAAGACGAACACTTTCCCCTAACTGAGGCGACGGTAGCGGTTGCACAACACGCCTACCCTGACCTCGATGTTCAGGGAGTGCTGGATCAGATCGATCAATGGGGCAATAAAGTGAAGCAACGCATTACCCCAGATACACCCCCGATTCAGCGCTTGCAGTTACTCAAGCATTTCTTTTATAACGAGTTGGGCTTTGGTCCCAATCCGAATGACTTCTACGCACCCGAGAACTCTTATCTACATCAGATCATTGAGAATCGTCGTGGCATTCCGATTTCTCTAGCAATCTTGATGATGGAGCTCGGGCAACAAATTGGTTTGAATATTCGTGTCGCATCTTTTCCGAACCACTTCATGATGCGCATCTCCTTGCAACAAGGCGAAATCATCATGGATCCCTTGAATGGTGAGTCCCTCTCCAAAAATCAATTGCAGGAAATGCTAGACCCATACCTAGACGCCAAGGGCTATCGCGGCGATCTGAGTCTACCATTGAATATTTTCTTGAGAGCCTCGAGTTCTCGAGAAATTCTCTCGCGTTTTATGAGAAATCTCAAAATGATTTATTCAGAAGATGAGCGCTGGGAGCGACTGATAGGCATTCAAGAGCGTCTAGTGATCTTATTACCAGATTCAATTGAAGAGGTTCGTGATCGTGGTTTGATCTTTGCGCAACTAGAATTTGTTCGCCCTGCGATAGCGGATCTACATCGCTACTTAAGCGAAATGCCCGGCGCAGAAGATGCGGCAGACATTCGCGAACACATCGCTACGCTAGAGAGTCAAACTAAACTGCATTAACTAGAGCTACGGCTATCTCTCGAGAGATAGCCGCTCGACTCTACTTACGCTTTATTTATTTTTACGTTGGAATATTTTGTATAGTGCGGCCAGCACAATTGGAATAGCTGCGGCACCAATACCAATCAACACGATCACATTCAGGTTTTGACGAATGATAGGGATGTTGCCAAAGAAGTAACCGGCAACAACTAAACCAAAGACCCACAAGAGTGCACCAGTCACATTGAATAACTGGAAACGGGAGAAGTTCATTACTGAAACGCCAGCAACAAAAGGTGCGAAGGTGCGAATGATCGGTAAAAAGCGGGCCACAATAATTGTCTTGCCGCCATGCTTCTCATAAAAAGAATGTGTCTTATGCAAAGCTGCTTGATCAATCCAACGTGACTGGCTGCTAAAAATTTTTTCGCCAATCCAACGACCAATAAAGTAGTTCACAGTATTGCCAGTAATGGCGACGATCAATAGACCAATGCAAAGTGTCCACAGACTGAAATGTTCGGTAGCGCAATACGCTCCAGCAATAAATAGTAATGAGTCGCCTGGCAAAAATGGAGCAACCACTAAACCGGTCTCGGCAAACACGATGGCGAAGAGTAAGCCATACGCCCAATAGCCATATTGCTGAATCACTACGTCTAAATGACGATCAATATGCAACAGCAAATCACCTAACTGCAATAAGGTATCAATCAAATCGTGCTCCATGTATTAGTTGCAAGGATATTAACAGGCTAGCAATACCGATTGCGGCATTTCATTCCTATAATGCGGTATGCAAACTGAACTTCACATTCAGCCTACGCATCCATCTGATCAGCCACCCATACTGTGTATTGTTGGCCCCACAGGCGCAGGCAAAACCCATCTCGCAATGGCATTAGCAGAGCATGCCAAATCCATGGGTCAAACCGTTGAATTAATCAGCATGGATTCCACCTTGGTATATCGCGGCTTGGATATTGGCAGTGCCAAACCAACTAAAGCAGAACAAGCGGCGGTTCAGCACCACTTGATTGATATCTTGGATCCCACTGAATCCTATTCAGCCGCGCGCTTCGCAAGTGATGCCAAGCGGCTGTGTCAGGAAATTCGGGGGTGCGGAAATATTCCTGTTGTGGTGGGTGGCACGATGTTGTATTGGCGCGCATGGGCATATAGCCTATCTTCCCTCCCGCCAGCAGATCCAGAGATCCGCGTCCGTCTCGATGAGCAAGGCAAAGCGATTGGCTGGCCTGCGATGCATTCTGAGCTAGCCAAAGTAGACCCCGCTAGCGCCGCACGGTTACAACCCAATGACTCTCAACGAGTGCAACGTGCTTTAGAGGTTTATGAAATTACTGGCAAACCCATGTCAGAGCTGTTGGCAAATTCGCCAAGCGAAGATGGCCGAGAAGGTTCATCCATCCCAGAATGGATTAACCTCATCTCACTAGAGCCAAGCGATCGCTTGCGCTTGCATCAGAACTTGGAAAAGAGATTTGATGAAATGCTGGTCGGTGGACTGCTAGAGGAAGTTGAGTTACTCAGAAAAATTCCAGGCCTACATGGCGATCTACCTGCCATTCGCTCTGTTGGCTATCGACAAGTTTGGGAATATTTATCTGGTGAAGTAGACCAAGCTGAAATGCGCTACAAAGCACTAGCCGCCACTCGGCAGCTTGGTAAACGACAGTTAACTTGGTTGCGTGCGATTGCCGGAAGAAAAACATTTGACCCCTTCAATCCAGATGAGTTGAAAGCGGCCATAGAGTACTGCAAACAAAGCCTAAGAAAATAGGCTTTGCTGAATATTAAATAACGATAGTTTGCGGTGCTCCAGCAGGACGCTCTACAACCTCGCCAACTGTCCAAGCATGTAATCCCTCAGCCTTGAGCGATTGAATTGCAGCATCCGCTTGATCAGCAGACACGATCACCACCATACCAATACCGCAGTTAAATACGCGCACCATTTCTGCATCCGCTACGCCACCCTTCATTTGCAACCAGCGGAAGAGCTCCGGCATTTGCCAGCTATCGCGATGCAATACAGCTTGTGTATTTTCTGGGAGCACACGTGGTACGTTGTCTACCAAGCCACCGCCAGTGATGTGCGCCATGCCCTTCACGTTGATCTCTCCGATCAACTTCAGCAACTGTTTTACATAAATTTGAGTGGGGGCCATCACCACATCATCCAAGGAGCGGCCACCCAAATCATCAGTAGGTTTAGCGCCTGCGCGTTCAATAATTTTGCGAACCAATGAGTAGCCATTGGAATGTGCGCCACTTGAAGCTATTGCCAAAACGACATCCCCAGGAGTAATTGTTGCGCCAGTAATAATTTTGGATTTCTCAACTGCACCAACAGCAAAGCCAGCTAAGTCATATTCACCTGGAGGGTACATACCCGGCATCTCAGCTGTTTCACCACCAATCAATGCGCATCCAGACAGCTCACAACCTTTAGCGATTCCACCAACTACGGTGGCCGCAGTATCTACAGTGAGCTTGTCACAAGCAAAGTAATCCAAGAAAAAGAGGGGTTCAGCACCCTGCACCAAAATATCGTTCACGCTCATCGCCACCAAATCCTGACCGATCGTATCGTGACGATTCCACTCAAAGGCTAATCTGAGTTTTGTGCCAACACCATCAGTCCCGGATACCAGCACTGGCTCTTTGTAGCGTTTTGGCACCTCAAAGAGGGCGCCAAAGCCGCCAATCCCAGCCAATACGCCTTCGCGCATGGTTTTCTTAGCCAAAGGCTTGATGCGATCTACCAAGTCATCCCCAGCGTCGATATCGACACCAGCGTCACGGTAGGAAAGGCCTTTTGAGGAAGAATTAGCAGGTGAGTTCATGGCAGAGATAGAAGATTAGTAAAAAACACTACTTGGTCAGTAGAATCATTGAATTCTAGAGGATTCGAGCACGATGGCTGAAATTTTTACCCCTTTTCTGACTGCATTTATTCTGGCTTATGCCCTGCGCCCAGTTTGCTTGTGGCTTGAGAAGTATCGCCTACCCCGCGCAGCCGCAGCTGGGATTGCCATGATTATTGGCTTGGGAGTGTTTTTTTTGATTTTGAGCCTGTTTATTGCCCCCCTCAAAACAGAAATCCCCCTCATCAAGGCCCAATTTCCAGATTGGATTCAAAATACCCAATCTTGGCTTGGGCCCAAGTTGAGTGAATTTCACATTAATGTCGATTGGAGCACCCTCAAGTCGAGCGCCACTCAAAAAATTACCGCACACCTCAATGACAATTCTGATGCGCTGATGTCCTCCACATTGGAGACGGTTTTGATGTCAGGTAGCTCAGTAATTACAGGATTCGTCAACGCAGTGCTAACACTATTTGTGACGTTTTATCTGTTGATTGACTGGAACCATTTTTTCAAACTAGTCAAATCAATTGTTCCAATACGCGCACAAGATACTATTCACCACCTCGCCATGCATGCTGATGGCTTGCTATCGCAATACCTCCGCGGCATGTTGATCGTTATTTCCATCATGTTCGTTTTTTATAGTGCTGGATTAAGCATCATTGGAATCAAAGGCGCTGTGGCATTAGGTGTATTCACTGCGCTCATGATTGTGATTCCCTACATCGGCATTACTTTAGGCTTTACCTTAGCCATCCTTGCAGCCCTTTTGCAGTTTGGGCCTGGTGGTGCAATCATCGGGGTTCTGGTGCTATATGGGCTAGGCCAATTCATCGAAGGCTTTTTCCTCACGCCACGCTTAGTGGGTGAGCGAATTGGCTTGCATCCAGTCGCGGTACTTTTTGCTTTACTGCTGTTTGGGAAATTATTTGGCTTCTTTGGTGTGTTACTGGCATTACCAACTAGTGCGGTTGGTTTGGTGCTTTTACAGTATGGCTGGTCACGCTACACTCAAAGCTCTTGGTATCAAAAATAAGTTTCTGCAGCAATGAATAACCCCTCACTACCAAAACAGTTTGCGCTTGATATTGGTCACACACTTCAACCCAGCTTAAGTAATTTTCTAGCCGGAGAAAATCTGGCGTTGCACTCAGCTTTGTTGGCCTTAGTCAAAGCTTGGGAAATAAATGCCCCAAGAGAGGCTAGCGAAAATCCTCTGAACCAACGCTGGATCTATTGGTGGGGGCCAGAAGGCTCTGGTCGCACCCATTTACTTAGCGCTATTGGCGATGCCGCTCAGAACTTGGGCCTAGAGTGCTTTCCCTTAACCCCCAATGAACCGATTTCCTGGGTACGCCTAGAAGAAAGCCTGCCCACCCTCTATGCAAGCGATAAACCCTCTGTAATCACTGTGGATGACGTGGATCGACTTGATGAGCGCTTGGTAGCCTCTTTATTTCGCATTCTGAATGCTATTCAGGGTAGCAAAGCCATTCACATCTTCATGGCAGGCAATGCCGCCCCTGGCGTTTTAAGCCTTAGAGAAGACCTTCGCACCCGTCTAGGATGGGGTTTGATCTTTCAAACTCATCTTTTGGGTGATGATGAGAAAATAGAGGCCTTACGGCAAGCAGCGCAAGCGCGTGGCTTGGTTTTATCTCCAGATGTATTGCCCTGGTTGTTAAATCGTTTTTATCGCGATATGCCAAGCCTCATGGCCTTGATTGATGCTTTAGATGCTTACTCACTAGAAACAAAACGTGCTGTTACCTTGCCTCTTGTTAGAGAGCTGTTGCAGCCAAAATAAATTAATTCATATTCAATTCGTGACCCAATTAGCCCTTTTCGACCTAGATCACACATTACTCCCCTGCGATAGTGATTACGAATGGGGTCAGTTCTTGGCACGTATTGGCGTAGTAGATAGCAAATACTACGCACAGCAAAATGAACGTTTCTATCAAGATTACAAAGATGGCAAACTTAATATTCAAGAGTTCTTACGCTTTGCTTTGAAGCCACTCTCGGAGCATTCTCGCTCGCAGCTCAAAGAATGGCATGACGCGTTTATGCAAGAAGTAATTACTGGTCAACTACGTCAGCAAGCGCTTGACTTAGTAAAGCGCCACCAAGATGCTGGTGATCTTTGCTGTGTAGTGACTGCAACCAACAGTTTTGTTACTCGCCCCATCGTAGAAAGTTTTGGCATCGAACATCTCGTGGCCACTGAACCTGCGACCGTGGGAGATGAGTCTCTCGCGAATTTCACTGGCGAAGTTAAAGGCACGCCAAGTTTTCGAGAGGGCAAAATTCAACGAGTACATGATTGGCTGGCCACACAAAATCTCGTATTAGACCAATTGCTACAAAGTTATTTTTATTCAGATTCTATGAACGATTTACCCCTCCTGGAAAAAGTCAGCAACCCTATCGCTACCAATCCAGACGCTCGCCTACGTGATGAAGCCTCAAAACGTCACTGGCCCATACTTGAACTGTTTGCATGATTACCAAATTTATTAAACGTATTTTGCGTCGCGACCCGATGGTCCGACATACTGCAGCCCATACCTCTGGCGCACCGAAACGAATCCCTAAAAAATTTCATCATATTGACCCGCATTTGCTGTCTAAAAATGCCGTAAAGGTGACCCAAACATTGCAGCAGGCTGGCTATGATGCTTTTATTGTCGGGGGCGCAGTACGAGATTTAGCTTTAGGCATCAGCCCCAAAGATTTCGATGTGGCAACCAATGCTACGCCCGAGCAAGTGCAAAAGTTATTCCGTAAGGCGCGCTTAATTGGTCGTCGCTTTCAGATTGTGCACGTGACTTTCTTTGGCAAAGGCCAACCCGAAATCATTGAGGTATCCACCTTCAGAGCCTTACTAGAAAACGCTGGCGAGCACGTAGCCGAAAATGGCCGCATCCTCCGCGATAACGTTTGGGGCAGCCAACATGAAGATGCCGCTCGCAGGGATTTCAGCATTAATGCGATGTACTACGACCCCGCTACCGAGACTGTGCTCGACTATCACGGCGGCATGGCCGACATGCAGAAGAAAACTTTGCGCATGATTGGTGATCCTGCTAAACGCTATCGTGAAGATCCGATTCGCATGTTGCGGGCTGTTCGCTTTGCTGCGAAGACCGGCTTTACTTTAGACGCAGCTACACGAGCTCCTATCGCCAAATTAGATAAGTTGATTCATGATGTTCCATCCGCTCGCCTCTTCGATGAAATCCTTAAGCTACTCATGTCGGGTTACTCGTGGGCAGCGATTCAAGGCCTAAAGGATGCCGGACTACATCACGGCCTACTACCTTTACTTGATCACATCTTGGATAAAAGCGCAGAGTCTAAGGAGGCGAATGATTTTGTTCGCATTGCCCTTGCAAATACTGACCAACGTATTCAATCTGGGAAAAGTGTTTCTGCAGGATTCTTATTTGCAACTTTACTCTGGCCAGACCTGCTGAGCAATTGGAAAAACAATATTGCCAAAGGGATTTCCAATATTCCAGCACTACATGATGCGATGGATGAAACGATTGCAAGTCAAAGTAGTGGCATGGTGATCCAGCGTCGCTTCGAAAGTGACATGCGAGAAATCTGGTCGATGCAGCCCCGCTTTGAAAAGCGTGTTGGACGCTACCCGTATCGCCTGATTGAATCTCCACGCTTTAGAGCAGGCTATGACTTTATGTTGCTGCGCTGCGCCACCGGGGAGAAAAACCCCTCTCTAGGGCAATGGTGGACCGACTTCATCGCTACCGATCCAGAAAGCCAGGAAGCCTTGATGGCCAGCGTCAAAAATGAGGCCGGCAATAGTGCCCCTCCCGCAAAACGACGTCGCCGTAGAAAACCCAAAGCAGCTGTGCCCACCGAAGGTGCAGCGGACTAAGCAGACTTGTGAAAAATTCAGTAAAGTAGATTTGGTAGTTTCGTGTTGTTTTATCTCGTTTGGAATGAGCATGGCTCGAGCGTTTATTGGATTTGGCGGCAATATCGGTGACACGCGTCAGCTTATTACTGACGCGATTGTGTGCCTTGCGCAACGCTGTGAACTCCAAATCCTAGCCAAAAGCTGCTTCTACCAAAGTGTGCCTTTCCAGGCCACCGGCGGCGACTACATCAATGCAGTGATTGAAATTGAAACGCAGTTAAGCCCTTATGGCCTATTGCACGTGTGCCAAGCAGTTGAGCAAGAATTTGGCCGCGAACGCCCTTATACCAATGCTCCCCGCACGATTGATCTGGATATTTTGGCATTTGAGGGCATATCCCAAACAGATATCGAACTCACGATTCCTCACCCCAGAATCATTGAGCGCTCTTTTGTACTCCTGCCTTTACTGGAAATTGCTCCGGATTTCTTTTTACCTAACTGGGGTGAACTGAAGGCCTATTTACCTGACGTAGCAGATCAGCGCATCGAAAAACTTCCATGCCGCAACTGTAATTGCGGTGAAAAAGACGTTTATAGCCAATCAGCGCATTAATTCATTAAACTCACGCCATGGGTTACTTACAAGGCGAAAAGCCAATTACGATTTCTAAGCTCCTCACGATGCGCGCTGAGGGTGAAAATTACTATACTGACCGCATACGATTCAACCATGTCAGCCTTGTTAAATCGCTGCGGAGTGGAAACAATCCTGATTGGGGATTCGCTAGGCAATGCGATTCAAGGTCATTCGAGCACAACACCAGTAACCGTTGAGCAAGTGGCGTATCACACTGAATGTGTGACCCGCGCCAACTCTCATGCTTTTATCATTGCCGATCTTCCTTTTGCCAGTTATGGCGATCCGGTTCAAGCCTTGGATTCAGCGGCAGAACTTATGCGCGCTGGCGCAGATATTGTCAAGCTTGAAGGCGACGATTGGCAAATCGACATCATTCAATATTTAGTAGAGCGTAGCGTTCCTGTTTGTGCTCACCTAGGACTTTTGCCGCAATCAGTTCATGTCTTGGGCGGCTATAAGGTTCAAGGCAAATCTAAAGGTGCTGCCAGCTTAATGCTTGAACAAGCGATTGCTTACGAGCAAGCTGGTGCGCAAATGATTGTGCTCGAGGCCATTCCCTCTTCATTAGGCAAGACCATTACTGAATCACTATCTATTCCCACCATTGGAATCGGCGCAGGAGCAGATTGCTCCGGCCAAGTATTGGTGCTGCAAGATATGCTGGGCATCAGCCCAGGAAAGCCACCGAAGTTTGTTAAAAACTTTTTAGATGGGCACGCCTCAATTGAGGCAGCAGTCAAAGCCTATGTTCGAGAAGTGAAATCCGGGAAATTCCCCGGACCCGAACACGGCTTTGTTGGATAAGAACGAACTACTAGTTAGCTAAAAAAACTCTTCACCCCATCAAACCAACCCTTTTGATGGGGGTTATGTTTGTCACCACCAGTCTTCAGGCTGTCATCAAACTTCTGGAGCATTTTCTTTTGCTCATCAGTCAGTTTTACTGGAGTCTCAACAGCGACGTGAACAAAGAGATCTCCAACCATGGTGGAGCGCAGACCTTTAATTCCCTTATTGCGCAAACGGAATGTTTTTCCAGTTTGCGTCCCCTCCGGAATTGGAAACTCGACGCGCCCTGAAAGCGTTGGCACTTCAATATCGTCACCAATCGTTGCAGTTGCAAAAGAGATCGGCATCTGAACATGTAAATCACTGCCATCACGCTCAAATACCTTATGTGGTTTTACTCTAACTTCCACATAGAGATCCCCTGACGGTCCGCCATTGACGCCGGGCTCGCCGTTACCAACGGAACGCACGCGCATGCCATCATCAATACCCCCGGGGATTTTGATTTCGAGTGTTTTTTGTTCTTTGTGCTTACCGCTACCATGACAGGTCTTGCATGACTTAGGAATGTACTCGCCAGTACCGCGGCACTTGGGGCAAGTTTGCTGCATAGAGAAGAAGCCCTGCTGGACACGAACTTGGCCATGACCATCACAAGTACTACATCTTTCAGCTTTGCTGCCAGGCTCCGCGCCAGTGCCGTGACATGGTTTGCAGTCACTCCAGCTTGGTACTCGAATTTGCGTAGTGTAACCCTCGGCAGCTTGCTCGAGAGTGATCTCCATGTTGTAACGTAAATCAGCGCCTTTATAAACCTGCGGTCCTGACTGACGTCTACCACCTTGGCCAAAAATATCGCCGAAGATATCGCCGAAGGCATCCGCAAAACCACCGCCGCCAAATCCACTGGACTGATCCACGCCAGCATGACCATATTGATCATAGGCAGCACGCTTATTAGGATCCGTGAGGGTTTCGTAAGCTTCTTTAACTTCTTTAAATTGCGCTTCCGCTGTTTTGCTATCCGGGTTGCGATCAGGGTGATGCTTCATCGTCATTTTACGATAGGCCTTCTTTAGCTCCTCATCGCTGGCACCTTTCGCAACACCAAGCACTTCGTAATAATCGCGTTTACTTTTAGGCACAAAATTCCTCTCAACAACCTGAATGACACAAGTCGGCACGAGGCCGACTTGTTATTTAAGTACTTCTAAACTACGTTAAATGACTTTCAATACAAGGGATTACTTCTTGTCATCCACCTCTTTGAAATCCGCATCCACTACGTCAGCATCTGGAGCGGCAGCTTGCGCACCACCGGGAGCTGCGCCAGGAGCGCCACCAGCTTTAGCTTGTTCAGCAGCCATCGCTTTTTCGCCTAACTTCTGACTTGCTTTACCCAAGGTTTCGGTCTTCGCTTCAATAGCAGCTTTATCGCTGCCATTGATTGCCTCTTCCAATTCTTTCAAGGCGACTTCGATTGCTTCTTTCTCGGAAGCCTCCAAAGCAGAACCATGCTCTTCCAAAGCCTTCTTAGTTGAGTGAGCCAAAGCATCAGCAGTGTTACGTGCCGTTACCAACTCCAATGCTTTTTTATCTTCGTCGGCATTCGCTTCAGCATCCTTCACCATGCGTTGAATTTCTTCTTCAGTCAAGCCTGAGTTTGCCTTAATGGTGATCTTGTTCTCTTTACCAGTTGTTTTGTCTTTTGCAGTTACATGCAAAATACCGTTGGCATCAATATCAAAAGTCACTTCAATTTGTGGCATACCGCGTTGTGCTGGAGCAATACCTTCCAAATTAAACTCACCGAGCAATTTGTTGGCAGCAGCCATCTCACGCTCACCTTGGAAGCACTTAATCGTTACCGCAGGTTGGTTGTCTTCCGCTGTGGAGTACACCTGTGAATGCTTAGTAGGAATAGTCGTGTTCTTCGGAATCATCTTGGTCATTACACCGCCCAAGGTTTCGATACCCAATGACAATGGGGTTACGTCCAAGAGCAATACATCCTTGCGATCACCAGACAATACAGAACCCTGGATCGCAGCACCAACAGCAACTGCTTCGTCTGGGTTCACGTCTTTACGTGGCTCTTTACCGAAAATTGCTTTTACCTTGTCCTGAACTGCAGGCATACGGGTTTGACCGCCAACCAAAATCACGTCATCGATGTCAGCCACATTGACACCAGCGTCTTTAATTGCAGTTAAGCAAGGACCAGCTGTACGGTTGATCAACTCTTCTACCAAAGACTCCAACTTGGCGCGTGTGAGCTTCAAGTTCAGATGCTTAGGACCGCCCGCATCTGCAGTCACATATGGCAAATTGATTTCAGTTTGTTGTGCAGATGACAGTTCGATCTTGGCTTTTTCAGCAGCGTCTTTTAAACGTTGTAATGCCAATACGTCTTTGCTCAAATCTACGCCTTGCTCTTTCTTGAACTCAGCAATGATCCAGTCAATGATGCGCTGGTCAAAATCTTCACCACCTAAGAAAGTATCGCCGTTAGTAGAGAGCACTTCAAACTGCTTCTCACCATCTACGTTGGCAATTTCAATAATCGACACGTCAAATGTACCGCCACCCAAGTCATACACGGCGATCTTGCGATCTACTTTATCTTGCTTATCCAAACCGAATGCCAAGGCAGCAGCGGTAGGCTCATTGATGATGCGCTTTACATTCAAGCCAGCAATGCGACCAGCATCTTTAGTTGCTTGACGTTGACTGTCGTTGAAGTAAGCAGGAACAGTAATCACCGCCTCAGTTACCTCTTCGCCGAGATAGTCTTCGGCGGTCTTTTTCATTTTGCGCAGAATCTCTGCTGACACTTGCTGTGGTGCCATTTTTTTGTCACGCGCTTCAACCCAAGCATCACCGTTGTCCGCTTGAACAATTTTGTAAGGCATCAAACCGATGTCTTTTTGCACTTCTGCATCAGTAAATTTGCGACCCATCAAACGCTTCACTGCATAGATGGTGTTTTTAGGGTTGGTGACGGATTGGCGTTTTGCAGGCGCGCCAACCAAGACTTCGCCATCTTCAACGTAAGCAATAATGGATGGAGTTGTGCGGCCGCCTTCGGCATTCTCGACAACTTTAGGCGCATTGTTTTCAACAACGGAAACGCACGAGTTTGTGGTTCCCAAGTCAATTCCGATAATCTTTCCCATAATGGCTCCAAAAAATTAAGTTATGTGTAATTTCGTAAAACTGTGAATAAATCGATATTCAATAAATGGGGTCAAAAAGAGGGAATTCAAGGGCTAAAAATACAAAAAAGGCAGATTTCTGCCCTTTTATCCCGCTTTTTGGTGAAAAACCCCTAATTTAGGGACTTAAATGACTTATTTGGGTGCGCTCACGGTTACCAAAGCAGGGCGCAGAATGCGATCGGCGATGGAATAACCCCTCTGAAGCACTGAAACCACGGTATTCGCCTCCTGGTCCGACGGTACGGAAGCAATTGCCTGGTGATGGTGAGGATCAAACTTATCACTTACAGCAGGATTAATCTCGGTCATGCGGCCTTTTTCAAAGGCAGAGAGTAACTGTTTTAGGGTGATCTCCAAGCCCTCTTTAAAGGCTTTTGCATCAATCGCCTCTGCGTTCAAGGCTGCGTACAAGCTATCTGTTACCGGCACGAGATTCTCAGCAAAACTCTCAATCGCAAACTTATGTGCCTTAGAAACATCCTCGGCAGCACGGCGACGAATATTTTCACCTTCGGCTTTTGCGCGGAGATAGTTATCTTGCATCTCTGATAGTTTTTGATTTAACTCAGCAATCTCTTGCTCAGGCGTCTTTGTTTCAGCCTCTGCAGGAGTTGTATCAGCGCCCTCCTCAGCCTGAGGATCGATGGCAATATTTTCCTGCTCAGGAGATGGATTTTGGTTTTCTTGGGTCATAGGTGCAAATTCACTTTTCTATCAGAATGGCTACTTCTTAACGATATGGGGCCGATTAAAGCAATTTCAAGTGCAACCGAGTTTAAGGAATTTTGGCTTTAGCCAACTCAGTAAGGCGATCACGTTCTTGCAATACCGCATCGGACTCCACGCCCAAGCTCCAACCTGACATATGTTGTTGAGCAATGTCATACATCGCATCGATCCACTTTGGATTGCTATTGAGACAAGGAATATAGCGGTAATCTTTGCCGTCATGCCTCAAGAAGATCTCGCGCGCTTCCATAGCAATTTCTTCCAAAGTCTCTAAGCAATCCGCCGGAAATCCTGGGCAAAAAATATCTACTCGCTTACAATCTTCTTTACCCAGCTTTTCAATCGTTGGGGCCGTGTAGGGCTTGAGCCACTCTGCTTTACCAAAGCGAGACTGAAACGTAACTAAATATTGTCCCGGCTCTAGACCAAGAGACTCGCCAAGTAGGCGACCGGTTTTTAAGCACTCACAATGATAGGGGTCACCCTTCATTAAATTGCGCTTAGGTAGGCCATGAAAAGACATTACAAAACGATCACCAGCAGCGAAATCTGGGCAACCATCTTTATCCCATGCGCCGAGCACTTGATCGCGTAAGGCCGTGATGTAAGCAGGGTTGTCGTGATAGTGCTTTACTAAGCGCAACTCGGGCTGATTACGCCACGTTCCAAGAACACGAAACACTTCATCAAAGCTGGAGGCGGTAGTTGTTGCTGAATACTGCGGGTATAGCGGTAACAGCAAAAGACGCTCCATGCCCTGTGCCTGCAGGGCTTCCAGAGTTTGCTGAGTGGAAGGTTCACCATAGCGCATGGCTAAATCCACCAAGACTACTTGACCATGATGAGCAAATTTCTCGCTCAACTCTTTCGCCTGTAGGCGCGAGTAATGCATTAAAGGCGATCCCAGTTTTGGCAACCAAATCGAAGCGTATTTCTTTGCAGATGCACCACTACGAATCGGCAAAATTATGCCGTTCAAAATACACCACCAAATAATGCGGGGGATTTCCACTACTCGTGGATCTGATAGAAATTCTTTGAGATAGGCTCTCACTGCTTTAGCAGTTGGCGCAGAAGGAGTGCCCAAGTTCAGCAACAACACTGCTGTCTTAGAGG
Source organism: Polynucleobacter necessarius (assembly GCA_900095165.1). Taxonomy (GTDB): domain Bacteria; phylum Pseudomonadota; class Gammaproteobacteria; order Burkholderiales; family Burkholderiaceae; genus Polynucleobacter; species Polynucleobacter necessarius_J. The sequence goes on from LT606947.1 coordinate 1,236,822, forward strand.
GGCGTAAATGAGGACTTTGATTCAAGGAAGATCCGTCTTAATTAAGGAGGGCTGAAAATAACATTGCTATCAAGATCCCATTGGAGAGCTCAATGCGCCTGATAACAATTTAGAAGTAATGTCGACAATCGGAATTACCCGATCGTATGCCATACGAGTGGGGCCAATGACGCCAAGGGTTCCAACGATCTGCCCATCTACGCTATACGGCGCACTGATGACCGCGAGATCTTCATAAGGCAGTAAATCACTTTCGCCACCAATAAAAATCTGAATGCCATCCGCATGACTAGATACATCTAACAACTGCATTAGTACCGACTTTTGCTCCAGTATGTCGAACATCTTGCGCAGCTTATCTAAATTGGCGCTGAGGTCGTCTACGTTGAGCAAGCGTCGCTCGCCTGATAGCAGCATATCTCCTTGACCCATGCCGTAATCGCTGACGCCACTGTGGAGTGCCAAGGCCATTAAACCAGAAATATCACTACGTAAGTTATCGAGATCGGAAGCTAGATGTGCCCGCACTTCAGAAAAACTCTTACCAGCGAACTGCATATTGATGTAATTGCCAGCCTCTACCAACTGGCTGGGCGTGTAATCTTGCGTAGTGGGAAGGATGCGGTTTTGAACATCGCCCTCAGGAGTCACCATGATGAGCAGTATCTTGCCTTCGCCAAGCCGCAAGAACTCAATGTGCTTGAAGACTTGCGCACGTTTAGGCGTCATCACCACCCCAGCAAAGTGGGTCAAATTAGACAGAATTTGCGCAGCGGAGTTCATGACCCTTTGGGGGGAATCTGGCAAAAGACCTTTTTCCATCTCCCGGGTAGCAATTGCTTCTAAGGGGCGAACCGTCACCATGGTATCCACAAAGAGACGATAGCCTCTTGGGGTTGGGATGCGACCGGCAGATGTATGGGGGCTGGTGACAAGGCCCATTTCCTCTAAATCCGCCATGACATTACGAATCGTGGCCGCAGAAAGATCCAGTCCCGAGAATCGAGATAGGGTGCGAGAGCCAATAGGCTGCCCCTCTTCGATATAGCGCTCGATGAGGGTTTTCAGTAAGGCGCGGGAGCGATCATCCATAGTGGAAGAGATTTTATGCGTATGGTTTAATCGTTATATGTTAAGCCCATCCCAAAATTCCAGCAAAAAGGCATTTAGCAGTGTTGCGCTCGTCGGTAAATATCAGGCCGACGGGATGCAAGAGCATCTCAAGGACCTCGCAACCCTATTAACTCAGCAAGGCTGTGATGTCTTCGTCGAAAGTGCTACTGCAAGCCATTTGGGGCTAACTGCTTATCCGATTAAAAAAGTTGAAGAATTTGCAGGCGCCATTGATTTAGCAGTCGTTTTAGGGGGTGATGGCACGATGCTCGGCATTGGACGTCAGCTGGCTGGTAGTAACGTACCCTTGGTAGGCATCAATATGGGTCGCCTGGGCTACATGACCGATATCCCCATTCAAAATGTTCAAACTGTCTTGCCGCAAATTATTGCTGGTGAATACGAAGCTGACACCAGAATACTGCTTGATGCAGTTGTAATGCGCAATGGCAAAGAGATTAATCAAGCTCTCGCACTCAACGATGTCGTTGTAAATCGCTCCGGAATTTCAGGAATGATTGAGCTTGCAGTGCGCGTTAACGGCTCATTTATGTATAACCAACGCTCAGATGGTTTGATTGTGTCGACACCTACCGGCTCAACTGCTTATGCCCTGTCAGCCGGCGGCCCCATCTTGCATCCGCGTGTAGCTGGAATTCTGTTGGCACCGATCGCCCCACATTCTCTATCCAATCGCCCCATCGTGTTACCGCAAGATATTGTGGTGAGCATCGAAGTGGTGGATGGCAGAGAAGTCATTGTGAGCTTTGATATGCAATCCCAAACCAACTTGCAATCGGGCGACATCATCGAAGTCGGTCAATCTAAGAAAACAATCACCCTACTTCACCCTCGCATCCATAGTGACTACAAAACCTTGCGAGAAAAGTTACATTGGAATGAGTATCCATCGACATTCTGATGTCGAATTTTTCGGTACGCTAAAGCATGCTTCAAACCCTATCGCTTCGCGACTTTGTCATTGTTGACCAGCTAGAGCTAGACCTTTCCTCAGGCTTCACGGTCCTCACCGGTGAAACGGGTGTCGGCAAATCGATTCTCTTGGATGCACTCAGCCTAGTGTTGGGTGAGCGAGCAGATAGTAGCCAAATTCGTGAAGGCTGTAACCGCGCAGAAATTAGCGCCCTCTTCCGAATTGATCCACAACAAATTAGACACTTCAATCAATGGCTTGATGGACAAGGATTTCCACTTGAAGATGAAGGGCAAAGCCTACTCCTCAAAAGAGCTGTAGAGACCAATGGTCGTAGCCGTGCTTTCATTAACGGCAACGTAGCAACCCTGGCGCAACTGCGAGAAGCAGGCGATCAATTGGTGGATATTCATGGGCAACACGCGCATCAACTATTACTTAAAAGTGGCGCGCAATGCGAGCTGCTAGATCGACATGCGAATCACATGGATCTGGTTTCCGAGGTCTCCTAATTATTCAAAACTCTCAATGACTCACGTCGTAGACTAGAGCAAGCAGAAAATGCCGGTCAAGATATTGAACGTGAGCGTGAACGTTTGGAATGGCAATTAGAGGAACTCACTGAACTTTCTCTGCAAGAAGGTGAATGGACCGCCATTCAAAGCGAGCATGCTCGTCTAGCCAATGGTGCAAAAATTATTAGTGGCTGCCAAGAAGCAACTGATGTGTTGAGTGATGCGGATAATTCGGTTGAGTCAACCCTCTCTAAAATCAGCAGCAATATGAGTGCATTAGCAGAACATGACTCCGCACTCAGCGACATCAGCCAAACCTTAGAGTCAGCGCAAATTCAGATAGATGAAGCGGTGCATAGTCTCAATCGCTATTTACAAAAACTCGATTTAGATCCTGCACGTCTCAGCGAAGTTGAGGAACGCATGCAAGCCCTCCATGGCGCAGCCAGAAAATATCGAACTGAAGCGGATGACTTGCCAAAACTACTTCTGGATACCGCTGAGCGCTTAGATGCATTAACGGCCTCACAAAATATAGAAGCGCTACGCGAGAAAGTGAAACAAGAGGAGTTAGCCTATCTCAAGCAAGCAAAGCAGCTCTCGCAAAAACACCACAAAGCTGCGCTCGACTTAGGAAAACAAGTTACCACTGCAATGCAAGACTTATCCATGGCGGGTGGGCAGTTGGAAATCGCTTTACTGCCTCTTGCTGAAAGTGGCGTTCATGGCCTGGAGCAAATTGAATTTCTGGTAGCGGGACATGCTGGCAGCACCCCACGCTCATTGGCAAAAGTGGCCTCCGGCGGCGAATTGGCTCATATTAGCCTGGCCATTAGCGTGATTACCAGCAAAGCGTCATTCACGCCTACCCTGATATTTGATGAAGTTGATGCTGGCATTAGCGGAGCAGTTGCAGAGACAGTTGGAAAATTATTGCGTCAACTTGGCCAATCACATCAAATTCTCTGCGTGACTCACTTGCCACAAGTGGCTGCACAAGGCAATCATCATTTGGAAGTAAGCAAATCTCAGTCAGACGATAAAACCCTCTCCCAAGTCGTGCCGCTTGGAAGATCTGAGCGAGTGGAAGAAGTTGCTCGCATGCTGGGTGGGGCAACGATTACCGATACTACGCGTCGACACGCTCGAGAACTACTAGAGCAAAACTAAGGTTTCAAGCGTCCGAATGGGCAAGAAATATTTCCTGCCACAAGGCCAGCACAACTTCTCTTGCCTTAACTAGTTGAGGCTCAAGCCCCAAATCTACCCGCGTCTTTTCTGCGCCATCTAAACGTAAGCGATGTTGACGAGCCCTTAGTAGCCGATAGGCATCCCCCACCTCTTGTGCCATTGAGACCTGAATTAAACCCGCCTCCCCAGCTATTCGCAGTAAGGCGATATTCCCTATGTTGCCGATAAGTTGTGGGTGCATATTTGAAAATGCTAGAACTAAAAATTGCACAATAAACTCAATATCTACCATCCCCCCAGCGTCATGCTTTAAATCAAAATCAGGAGTAGAGTTTGGATGTCCAGCATGAACCTTGCGACGCATTTCTAAAATCTCATGACGCAACTGATCAACATTACGCCTCTGACTTAAAACCTCAAAACGCACATCATCAAAGAACTCTCCAACAATCTTACTCCCCGCAGAGAACCTTGCGCGCGTTAGAGCTTGATGCTCCCAAACCCATGCAGCGTTATCACCCTCACGTAACTGGTATTTCTTAAATGCATCGGCATTCGTTACTAAAAATCCTGCAGATCCGTTTGGCCGAAGGCGTGTATCGATTTCAAATAAGCTGCCAGTGGATGTATAGGCGGTTAACCAGTTAATCATCCGCTTGGCGAGTAAGGCATAAGTTTCTTGAGCAGCAAAATCCGATTCCTCAGCTTGGTATAAAAAAACTAAATCTAAGTCCGAGGCATATCCCAATTCTTTGCCACCCAACTTTCCATAAGAGATCACCGCAAATGGCACAGTTACATCAAGGGGTAATTCAAACTTCTTAGCAACGCTAGGCCACACACGCTCAAAAGTAGTCTGCAATATTAAGTCTGCCAAAGCAGACAAATGATCGCTGACCTTTTCGACAGAAAGTTCATGATCAACGCCAATTCCCAAATCTGCCAACAAGGTAATGAAGGTCTCAGTGTGGTGGGTGATGCGCAAAATATCCATGGCCTGCTCAGAGCCATCACCGTCTGCCATCACATCATCAAGACGCATTTGTAGCGTGGCTTTTACCTCTTGCCAATATTGCTCCGGATGTTCAATCAATGCCTTCTCAGTTCGCGAGTTGAGCAGGTAATCTAGGAGATGGGGGTGTCTGGTTAAATACCCCGCACCCCATTGAGACGCTTTGAGTAAGGCCAATACATTCGATAGCGCTTGTGGATACTCAGCGAGAATCGACAAATACGCACTGCGCCGGGCAACCGCTTCCAATAAATCAAAAAAGCGAAGCAAGGTCAGGTCGACACTGATGGTAGCAGGCAGGTCCACTTGCAAGCTATCTGCAGCTTTACGAATCAGATTGTTAAAAATGATTCTGCTCTTCTCTGGTAACTGTCTCTGCTTGGAGCTATCATCCCAAGCCAACCAACGCGCTGCAGACTCTGGGAATATCGTGCCGTCAGGCTCCCATCCTACCGGTAAGCTTGTATTATTCAGGCGCGCAGCATCATCAAGTACAAATGCTTTTTCAAAGTACTGAGCTACTGCGGCTTGGTGTCTGTCGAGTGCGGACAAAAAAGAAAGCTGCCCTTGAGTTTGATCAGGTCCGACCATACTCGCCGCCAAGCGAGTACGAGCACCCTCATCTTCAGGCAAATAATGCGTCTGCTGATCCTCCCACACCTGAATCCGATGCTCTAAACGACGCAAGTAAACATAAGCCGCTTTGAGGTCATCCACCTCATCAACTGGCAAAATGCCTTGTTGCTTTACCAAGTCCAATACCTCTAGAGTGGGTCGAATGCGAAAGCGGGGATCTGTGCCCCCACGCATCAACTGAAACATTTGCGCCAAGAACTCAATTTCACGGATACCGCCACGGCCCAACTTGATATCCCTGGATCTACCATGATGATTAGATGAGCGCTTCTCAGCTTCATGCTGAATCTGAGCATGCAATTCCCGGATGGAGGCAATCACGCCGTAATCGAGATGGCGGCGATACACGAAGGGACGAATCAATTGATCGAGCTCGCGCTCGCAATAGGCAAAAGCAGGTGAGTCAGGCAAAGGTGAGATCAACCTACCCTTAATCCAAGCATAGCGCTCCCACTCTCTACCTTGCACCAATAGGTATTCTTCAAGCATGTCTAGACTACAAACCAAAGAACCTGAATCTCCATTTGGTCTCAGACGCATATCTACCCGAAATACAAATTCATTTGCATCATGCTCTGCCATTAATTTGATCAAACGCTTACCCATTCGAGTAAACCACTCGTGATAAGACAAGCTTTTAGGTCCACCCTGAGTATCGCCTTCATGCTCGTACAAAAAGATAAGATCAATATCAGAGGAGAGATTAAGCTCTAGACCGCCTAACTTACCCATACCCACCACCATCAAAGGCATCTCTGAGTCTGTAACTGTGCTCCAAGGAATACCAAAACGACGCTGAAGATCCTCTCGTATGTAGGCAATCGAAAGAGCTAACGTCTCCTCAGCGAAATGACTCAGTGCATGCGTCACCTCACTGAGGTCAGCCATGCCATTGAGATCACGGCAGGCAACCCAGAGCATGAGACGCTGTCTTGCTAGCCTCAAATCCGCCATAAATTGAGCTTCATCCTGCTCTGGAACAGTCAAAGCATCCTGGCACGGACTCAATAAGCCCAGAATCCCTGCGACATCAATCTTGCAAGCAGCTTGGGACTGGAGCCAATCCACCCATTCAGGGCGAGAGTGAAGCCAGCGTTGAGCATAGCTAGAGTGCTGCTTTAGAAATTCAACTTGGGCGGCAAAATCAGGCATATCTCCATCTTAATCCGACTCTAGACTCAAACCCCGCAGAAGCTTGAAGATCATCCAATGGCTGACGGATAATAGAGGCCATGCTTCGAAATACCATCCAGACTCGCCTGCAGAACATGCTTCAAAAACGTCCTCCAGGTTCTGGCGGTCGTTGGCGCAAGCGTGCACTCATACTTGCCGGCATTACGGTAGTGGTTTTTGTACTTGGCCATATTGGGGTACGTTTTGTTTTATGGCCTCAGATTGAGAAGTCGAAGCCTACCCTAGAGCGCTTAATGAGTTCGCGCTTAGGCGCCAATGTCACGATGGATGCCGTGCAGGTCTCTTGGACTGGAATTCGTCCGAGCTTTGCAATTCAGGGGTTGCGCTTTAACAATCCAAACTCATCTACTCCACCGTTATTCATTCAAGATATCAGCGGACAACTCAGCTGGTTGTCTTTTTATCATTTAGCCCCCTACTTTCACGAGATCACACTTGATCAGGTTCAGCTGTACGCTCAACGAGATGTCAAAGGCGTAGTTTCTATTGGCGGCATTCCCATTCACAAAAACGCCGATCATTTTGCGACGGAGAATTGGCTATTCGCTCAAAATGATATCCACGTAAACAATGCCAAAATTTTTTGGGAAGACCAGCAAAGTCGAAAACTAAAAACTTCGATTGATATTCAAAGCCTCCAACTAAGTAATGGTATTCGCAGCCATGAAGGCCAGCTAGTTGCGCAAACACCTTGGAGTTCAAACCCAGTCAAACTCCAAGTTGATTTTGTGCACCACCTTACTGGACAGGTAGGCGATTGGCGCGACTGGGTTGGCAGTTTCTCGTGGAATTTTGCCGAACTTAATCTCGGTCAAATTTCCAAAGATCTCAGTCTTCCGCTATATGACTTAGCTGGCAAGCTCAATTCCAAAGGTAGCCTTAAGCTTGATGGTGGAAGGGCCAATGGCGGGCGGATGTCCTTAACGGCTGACAACCTTAGGGTGCAATTGAACAAAGGCGAGGATCCTGTTGAGTTTGGCAGATTAGAAACTGATCTAGTGCAAGATACGGATGGCGGCCTTAACTCCATCACAACAAAAACTTTGTCGTGGCGGAATATCGACAGCCCCACCACCGCCCCCCTGGATAAATTAAGCCCGATTACGTTCCGTTGGCGCCCACTAAAAGACGGTGGCGAGATTAAGGAATTCGGCTTCTCCTCACCCAAAATACAAGTAGAAGATATTGCACTTTTTGCACTCAATCTTTCGCTTCCGAAAAAGATTCATCAGTGGATCAAAATTTCTGAGGCAGATGGTGAGCTACAGAATTTGGATATGAATTGGTCCGAAAGTCAATCTGCGCTCTCAGCCTTACCAATACTAGGAAATTGGTTTTCTTCCAATAAGCTCGATTTCATCATCAGCGCGAAGCTCAATAACATCAGCTTCACCGGGGTAAATAAATCAATGCCCTCAGTTACGAATTTATCTGGCAACTTCGTCAGTAATCAGAAACAAGGTAACTTTATGCTTGACTCAAGCAATCTTGAATTGGAAATGAATGATTTTTTATCGGCCTCCGACATTCAACTGGATCGGGCGAAGGGTGAGATTAGTTGGTCCAAACAAAAAGGTGGCTGGCTCATCAATGCCAAGAAATTACAGCTCAGAAACTCTGAAATCACAATCAATTTTGATCTAAGTTATCTCATTGGCGGACCTAAGCAGTCCGATCAAATGACTCTGGACATGGAGTTTGTTAAAGCCAAGTTAGCAACGGCTCATCGCTATCTTCCAGTTGGAATGGATAAGGATAGCCGCCTATACCTGAGCAAAGCCTTTGAGTCAGGCGAAATTCAAAATGGCACTTTGCACATCAAGGGAGATCCAAATCAAGCGCCTTACCCAAGCGGAACTATTGGGGAACTCAACTTGCATCTACCTTTCTCCAAAGCAAGCTTCAAGCCAGCGCCCTTGCTACCAAAAAGCCAGGGGATTTGGCAAGAATTTAGCAATGTCAGCGGCAATATCGATATGAAGCAAGCAAGCCTGAATATTGGAATTGATAAAACCAACTACAAAAATGTGGCCCTTACGAATGTCAAATCACAAATTCCTAATCTCAGCGCCAAAAATCTCACTATATTGATCAATGGCTCAGTTTGGGGTGATGGCTCGGAAATACTGGAATATCTATTTGCATCCCCAGTAGGTGTACAGCAAGCAAATCTTGCAAAGAACCTCACATTAAAGGGTCCAATAAGTCTAGGTCTTGATTTAAAGATCCCGCTATCCGGAAGTGACGATGTCAACTTCGATGCAAAAATTACCCTCCCAGGAAATCAAGCGCAATGGGGAGAAATCCCCCCGCTAGAAAATTTGAAGGGCAAGATAAGAATCACTGAATCCAATCCCGACTTTGACAATGTCACCGCAAACTTTTTGGGTGGTGCCTTTAAGATTTCAAGCACGCCCTCTTCAGCTGGAAACACCAGCTTCAACATCGGTGGCGACATCAATTCCAGTTTTATTAAAGATTATGTTTCGGGCAATTTAAAATCTCGCGCTCCTTCAGCACTGCTGTCTGCAATGAGCGGATCAGCAAAATATGAGGGCTTGATCAACTTTAATAAAGCGGGAAGTCAGACTAATCTGAAATTTGATTTACGTAATTGGGCAAGTTCTGCCCCCGCTCCTATCAAAAAATCGGCAGGGATTCCCATGTTCGGAGAGTTCAATCTAAAAACTTATCCGGCAAGCAAAAATAATCTAGTGCGTGCAGATTGGTCTGGAAAATTAGGGGATCAATATTTCATTCAAGGCAATCTAAATTCTGCTCACGCAGTAAAAAATGTTTTAGGAATTGGATCGCCTGCGCCATTGCCGCAACAAGGCACCGCCCTACACATAGCGAGTGATGAGTTAGACCTCGATCAGTGGGTAGAGTTTTTTAGCCCAGGAAAGCATCAGGGTGGCGCGAAAAAAACCGATACTCCAGAGGGGGATATTCAAATCTCCGCCCAAGTTAAAAAATTGATTGCCTTCGATCGAGAATGGCACGACATTAATCTGCAATCACAAGAAAAAAATATGGCCTGGCAACTGCGTTTAAATGCACCGCAAATTGCCGGTCAAGTTGAATGGCACCCTAGCAACAACGATCATCCCAGTGGATTGATCGCTGGAAGACTTGCGCGCCTTAAGTTGCCAAATCAACGCACCCCTGCAGCCTTGCAATCCAAAGAGAATACCCCACAAAAATCAGCCAGCCCTAACACTCCCGTCAACCCAAACGCCATCCCCAGTCTGGAGTTAACAATCGATGACTTGAATTGGGCTAAGGCAAAACTAGGCACAGTAAAGATTAAAACCAAAACTAGTCAAGACTTCGTGAAAGTCGACTCCATTCAGATTAATAATCCTCAAGGTAACTCGACAATCAAAGGTCAATGGACTGCACGCACACCAAATGCTGCCGAGCAGAGCGCCATCACCGCTGATATGAATATCAAAGATGCAGGTCAAATTATTGCTCACTGGAGTAATACCAAATCAGTGGAAGGGGGGGAAGGAAAATTGAACGCGTCTCTCTCGTGGTCTGGACCACTCTTTGCCCCAGACTATGGCTCTCTTGCCGGCGACGTCAGCCTGGATCTCACTAAAGGTCGCTTGCTCGAAGTCAATACTGATGGGGCGAAATTGCTTGATGTCCTGAGTCTACAAAGTTTGTTTAGATTTGCAACTCTGGACTTAAAAGGCAGTTTAGGAAATCTAGCTACTAAAGGCACTCCTTTTAATTCTATTAATAGCAATTTTGAAATTGCTCAAGGTATTGCGCAAACCAAGCAGTTCACTATGATTCTCGATCAAGCCCGTGTGGCTATGGCAGGACAAATTAATGTGCCCAAAGAAACTCAAGATTTACGCATCACCATCTTCCCTACTATTGATGCTACCGCCGGCTCACTGGCAGCATTTGCCATCAACCCCATCATCGGTCTAGGGGCAGTCGTAGGTCAATACCTCATTACGAATCAAATTAATCGCAGCATGCAAACGGATTATTTGATTCAGGGCTCCTGGGAAAATCCGGAAGTAATTCCGCTGGATCAGAAGGGTCAACCGCTAGATGCGAAAACGCTAGAGACAATTCGCACTAAAAATCTCTTGAAAGAACAAATAAAACCTAGCACACCCAATTCGGCGCCTGTAAGCCCACCCGTCAACCAAAATCTTTCTACTCAAATGCCAGGCTAAGTAGATGAACATGACAGCACATACTTCTGAACTCAACATCGCATCGATACAAATGGTATCGACTCCCAGCCTCAATGAGAATCTTGAAGTTGCAGCACGTTTAACCAAAGCAGCTGCAGACAATGGGGCTCAGCTTGCCGTTCTCCCAGAATATTTTTGTTTAATGGGCTTGAAAGATACCGATAAGGTAAATGCGCGAGAAGCAGCAGGATCAGGCCCAATTCAAGAGCGCCTTGCCGCGATTGCCAAACAAAATAATATTTATCTCGTTGCTGGCACCATCCCTCTTGAGGCGAAAGAATCTAACAAAGTTCTCAATTCCTCTTTGGTGTTTGATTCTCACGGGAGTCAAATCAGTCGCTACGACAAAATACATTTATTTGGTTTTCAAACTGAAACAGAGCGGTATGAAGAATCCGAGACTATTGCAGCAGGCACCCAACCAGGTCAATTCACAATTAAAGTTGATGAAGTTGATTGGCGTTTTGGTCTAAGCATTTGCTACGACCTGCGTTTTCCAGAACTATATCGCTCCCTCGGACAAGTAGATTGCCATATCCTTCCAGCAGCATTTACTTACACTACCGGCAAAGATCACTGGGAAATCCTGCTGCGCGCCCGCGCTATTGAAAACCAATGCTATGTCCTAGCATCGGCCCAAGGTGGCATTCATCTTAATCAGCGTCGCACCTGGGGTGAGAGCATGCTCATTGACCCTTGGGGGGAGATATTGAGCAAGCTTCAGGAAGGCGATGGCTTTATTCAAGGCACACTCAGCAAGGATAAATTAAAAGAGGTACGCTCTAAGCTACCCGCACTAAAACACCGTAAGCTTTAATACAGAAGGTTCAGCAAAATTAAGATGAGAGCACCAGAAGCATTATTTCAGAGTGATTGGACTAAACCAAAGAAACAAGCTGACCTGCTTAAGCTGGCTAAATCTATTCTGCTTGAACCCACCGGCCTTTCTGAGCAAGATTTGCATTACACCTTTGACAATATGTTTACGCACCAGCTCGATGATGCTGACCTTTACTTCCAACATACTCGTAGCGAGAGCTGGAGCCTGGAAGAAGGTATTGTGAAATCCGGCAGTTTCAGCATCGACCAAGGCGTTGGTGTTCGCGCGATCTATGGCGATAAAACCGCATTTGCTTATTCTGATGAAATTAATTTAGAAGCACTCAACAAGGCAGCTAAATCCACTCGTGTAATTGGCCCTCAAGGCGGTACACGTGCTGTTGCGAGAAAAATATTTACACCCGTCTCCAACGAGCTCTACTCAGATTTAAATCCCTTGGATTCACTCGCGCCACAAGAAAAGATTGTCTTACTTGAAAATATTGAGCGTCGCGCAAAAGCCCGTGATCCGCGCATCATTCAGGTTATGGCTAGTCTTGCTGGGGAGTTTGATGTGGTGCTCGTAGTTCGGGCTGATGGCCTATTGGCTGCCGATGTACGCCCTCTAGTGCGAGTATCAGTACATGTGATTGCAGAGCAAAATGGTCGTCGCGAATCCGGGTCTTCGGGTGGCGGCGCTCGTCATGATTACCATTACTTCAATACGGAACTCATCAATCAATATGTTGATGAAGCTGTGGATGGCGCACTGATTAACTTAGACTCTCGCCCCGCTCCCGCTGGACCAATGACTGTAGTCATGGGTCCAGGATGGCCTGGGGTGCTATTACATGAAGCAGTAGGTCACGGCCTTGAAGGCGACTTTAATCGCAAGGGTTCATCAGCCTTTGCTGGCTGCATTGGACAGCGCGTTGCTGCTAAGGGTGTCACCGTAGTAGATGATGGAACCCTCTCTGGTCGTCGTGGCTCACTTAATATTGATGATGAAGGTACGCCCACCCAGTGCACCACCCTGATTGAAGATGGCATTTTGAAAGGCTATATTCAAGACAGCCTGAATGCTCGCCTTATGAATATGCCTCTGACTGGGAACGGTCGACGCGAGAGTTTTACCTCCCTCCCAATGCCGCGCATGACCAATACCTACATGTTGGCAGGCAAGGATGATCCCCAAGAAATCGTGGCCAGCATCAAACGCGGCCTCTATGCGGTGAACTTTGGGGGAGGCCAAGTCAACATCACTAGCGGTAAATTCGTGTTTTCAGCCTCAGAAGCCTATTGGGTAGAAAACGGCAAAATTCAATACCCAGTTAAAGGCGCCACCATCATTGGTAGTGGGCCAGAATCCTTAAAACAGGTCTCCATGATCGGAAATGACCTGAAATTAGACGGCGGTATCGGGGTTTGCGGCAAAGAAGGTCAGAGTGTACCCGTAGGCGTTGGACAGCCAACTTTACGGATCGACAGCCTAACTGTCGGAGGAACCGCTTAATACGGCTTAAAATAGCCGTATGAGCCAACAAAATACGAATCCCGCAAACTGGTACGCTGCCGTCGATAAAACGTCAGACACAGATGATCAACGCATTCATAACATTACTGTTCTGCCACCACCAGAACATCTAATTCGCTTCTTTCCAATCTCTGGAACGCCTACCGAAGCACTCATTAGCAAGACGCGTAAAAAGATTCGCGACATCATCCATGGAAAAGATGATCGTCTTCTCGTCATCATTGGACCTTGCTCGATTCACGATCCCCGTGCAGCACTAGAGTATTGCCAACGACTGCTTGCTGAACGTGATCGTTTTGCTGGTGAACTCGAAATTGTGATGCGCGTCTATTTTGAAAAACCACGCACGACCGTTGGTTGGAAGGGTTTGATTAACGACCCGTACTTAGATGAGAGCTATCGCATTGAAGAAGGTTTGCGCATTGCACGTCAAGTATTAATGGAAATTAATCGTCTTGGTATGCCTGCAGGCAGCGAATTCTTGGATGTTATTTCCCCGCAATATATTGCTGACCTCATTTCTTGGGGCGCCATCGGAGCACGCACAACAGAAAGCCAAATTCACCGCGAACTAGCTTCAGGCCTGTCTGCGCCAATTGGATTTAAGAATGGCACCGATGGCAACATCAAGATTGCTACCGACGCGATTCAGGCAGCTAGCCGCCCACATCACTTCTTATCAGTGCACAAGAATGGTCAAGTTTCTATTGTGGAAACGAAAGGCAATAAAGACTGTCACGTTATATTGCGCGGTGGTAAAAAGCCAAACTATGAAGTGCAGTATGTCCAAGCAGCCTGCTCTGAGCTAGAAACAGCAAAGCTTCCAGCCAGTTTGATGGTTGACTTGTCCCATGCAAACTCCAGTAAAAAGCATGAGCGTCAAATTGTGGTGGCAGAAAATATTGCTGAACAAATTGAATCTGGCTCTCATCAAATTTTTGGCGTGATGATTGAGAGTCACCTCAACGATGGTGCTCAAAAATTCTCACCAGGCAAAGATGATCCAAACAAATTGGAGTATGACAAAAGTATTACTGATGCATGCATTAACTGGGAAGACTCAGTCAATGTGTTGCAGCGCTTAGCTTTAGCTGTAAAGAATCGCAGAAAAACCAAGAAATAAGGCAAGCTTGGCTTTAACAAAAAGAGACTAATTTATTTGGTCTCTTTTTTTTCGTGTCTCCAGAGAACGTCTTGACCACCGGCAGCACGATTCAGTACGCGCGCTAATACAAACAAAAGATCAGACAAGCGATTCACGTATTGACGCGGAGCATCGTACAGAGGCTCTTCCCAGCCTAAACGCACAATGGAGCGTTCGGCACGCCGGCAAACTGTTCGACATACATGGGCCTGAGCAGCGGCACGGGTGCCACCGGGGAGAATGAATTTCGTTAAAGGGGGCAAAGTCGCATTGTATTTTTCAAGCCAAACGTCTAGCTGAGCGACATGCTCTGGTTTGAGTAGGGTGTAATTGGGAATACAGAGCTCACCACCTAAATCAAATAAATCATGCTGCACTTGCAAAAATAGGGTTCTTAACTCTTCAGCAAAACTCTCAGGGATCGATTCAGTCATCAAAACACCGATTTCGGAGTTCAATTCATCCACATCACCCATAGCGCAGATGCGCAGATGATCTTTTTCCACTCGGCTACCATCGCCAAGCCCGGTCATGCCTGCATCACCAGTTCTGGTGGCTATTTTTGAAAATCGATTTCCCATGAAACTAATTATAGGTAAATGGCTAAAATGATTCCTATGAATATGGTGACCCCACCCCCCGAGCTGGCGGCTATTACCGCCCTTCAATCTAGATTGGTATCGGCCCTGCGCCCCATCCTCCCAGAGCATGCTTTGCTGTGGGAGCCTGAGGATACGATTCCCTACGAATGTGACGGCTTAGCAGCCTATCGACGCATGCCACTGGCAGTTGCTACGCCTATCAAATTCTAGGTGATGAACTCGATGGACCACGTGGTCGTATCTACTTAATTAAGCAGATTGCAGAAGGTCAAGCCCCGACTGAAAAAACACGTATGCATTTAGATCGCTGCCTCACTTGCCGCAATTGTGAAAGCACTTGCCCAAGCGGCGTGCAATACGGCAATCTAGTAGATATCGGTCGTAAGTGGGCGGAAGAAAATACTCCTAAACGCCCTATTAGCCAGCGCCTCACCCGCTGGGCACTCAAAGAAGGTCTAACTAGTCCTAGGTTATTTAATTCTGCAATGGCAATAGGTCGCTTAGTTCGTCCGCTCATGCCGGCCGGCATCCAACGCAAAATTCCAGAGGCTAAAAATAGAGCTCTAGCTAGCAACACCGATCCCTACGCCAGACCAAAGGCAAGTCACTCTCGTAAGATGCTTTTGCTCGAGGGTTGCGTACAGCCAGCCATGTTGCCAAATATCAACTCAGCAACGGCACGTGTTTTAGATGCACTTAAGATTGAATTGATTAGCGCACCTAATGCCACTTGCTGTGGCGCATTGCGTTATCACCTAAATGACCAAGCTGGCGGCCTTGATAATGCCAAACAGAATATCGATGCCTGGTGGCCACAAGTCGAGCAAGGTGTAGAAGCCATTGTCATGACTGCATCTGGTTGCGGCGTAATGGTAAAAGACTATGGACATCTATTTGCAAATGATCCTCAATATGCAAGTAAAGCAAGAAAGATTTCTGATCTCACTAAAGATATTTCAGAAATCTTGCCGGCACTTGAGGGTGAGCTGATTTCTCTTGTAGGAGCAGATCCAAAGCCTGGGGTGGTTTACCACCCACCCTGCACACTGCAGCATGGTCAACAAATTCGAGGTAAGGTTGAAGGTCTTTTATCCAGTATTGGTATTGGCGTTCGCCTCTGTGCTGACAGTCATCTGTGCTGTGGCTCGGCGGGGACCTATTCAGTTACCCAACCAGAGCTCTCAGAGCAGTTGCGCAGTAACAAGCTGGCTCATCTCAGTGCTGCTTGCGAAGAGTCTGGTGCCGAGGTGATTGTTTCTGGAAACATTGGTTGCATTACCCACCTCCAACAGAAAGATACGCCGGTCTTGCATTGGATCGAAATCGTTGATCAGCTCGTTAGCCAAAGAGACCTTAGCAAACAATGAGTCAAGTAACCGCCAACCTAATGTTGGTAAGACAGCGTCTAGAGTTGGCAGCATTGGCAGCTAAGCGCGAACCTGAAGACATCCAGCTGCTTGCGGTAAGTAAAACCTTTCCTGCGATAGCTGTTGAAGAAGCAATGCATGCCGGACAGACTGTCTTTGGTGAGAACTATGTTCAAGAAGGTGTTGAGAAAATTCAACAACTGGCCAAATTGCGCCCTTGGCTTGAGTGGCACTTTATTGGCCCGCTGCAAAGCAATAAGACGTGCGATGTCGCAGAACATTTTGACTGGGTACATAGCATTGATCGCCTCAAAATTGCGGAACGTCTTTCTAGTCAACGGGGGGAGTTCTCCGACTTGGGTGAGCTGCAAGTTTGCGTGCAAATCAACGTCAGTAAAGAAGAATCTAAAAGCGGCATAGTACTTGAGGAAGTAGAGGCGCTTTGCAATGCCATTGCTAAGTTTCCACACCTCGTGCTTCGTGGACTCATGGCCATTCCCGCACCCAGCGATGACGTTATTGAACAACGCCAAGCTTTTGCCACCGTTCGGGAGTGCTTTGTCGGCATTAAAGCAAAGCATGGCAATGATGTTGGATATGATTTTTTTGACACCCTCTCCATGGGGATGTCGGATGATATGGAGGCTGCTATTGCTGAAGGCAGTACCATGGTGCGCATAGGAAGCGCCATTTTTGGGAAGCGCGATAAGATAAAAGTATGAGCACACAACAAACAAATCAAAACGCCCACATCACCTTTATTGGTGGTGGCAATATGGGTCGCGCCTTAATTAGTGGATTACTTGCTAATGGTTTTGAAGCTAATCAACTCTCCGTGGTCGAGGCTAATGCCAGCACTGGCTTGCAATTACATCAAGATTTTGGTGTGCAGATCATTGGGGCTTTGGATCAAATCGCTTTTGATTTCTCCAAGAACAATGTTGTGGTGATGGCTATCAAGCCTCAGGATTTCAATGTAGTTGCCAAATCTTTGAGTGCCAAGCTCAAGCATGCAACTTCGCTAGGCCCACTGATCCTTAGTATTGCCGCAGGTATCCGCCTCAAAGACATGAGTCGTTGGCTTGACCACGAGCGTTGTGTTCGCGCTATGCCAAATACCCCCGCCCTCATTGGCAAAGGCATTACTGGTCTATTTGCCGATGCTACAGTCAATGCTTCCGATCGCGCTCTAGCAGAAACCATTTGCAATGCAGTTGGACAAGCAGTCTGGGTTAATGAAGAAAAACTGATGGATGCCGTTACCGCTGTTTCTGGAAGCGGTCCTGCCTATGTTTTTGCTTTCTTAGAAGCCATGCAATCGAGTGGCGAGAAGCTTGGGCTTGATGCTGCTACCGCTCGTAAACTGGCTTATGTCACTTTAGAAGGCGCTACACAGCTTGCCCATAATTCCGATGAGCACGCAGGCGTATTGCGCGAGCGAGTTACATCAAAGGGTGGCACTACGACTGCCGCACTAAATACCCTCAAGCAACTCGATTGGCATGGTGTGCTGGAAAAGGCGATTGATGCTGCAAATCAACGTGGCAAAGCCATGGGTGATGAGTTAGGGAAGAGCTAAAAGCGAGCGACGCCCAATAGGATTCCAAGAAACAGGCATCCACCCAGCCAGTTGTTGTGACGAAATGCTCTAAAGCATTCTTCTCGCTTGCGAGTAGAAACTAATTTAAGGTGGTATGAAGCGCAAGCTAGAGCCAAACACCAACCTAGCCAAAAGTAATTACTGAGGTTTGCCAACCGCGCAATCCAAACCTGACTCAGAAATAGCACGCCGTAACTCATGGCAATTGCCATCACATCAAAGCGGCCAAATGTGATGGCTGAGGTTCTTAAGCCCAAGCGCAAATCATCGTCACGATCAACCATGGCATAAGCGGTGTCATACGCGATAGCCCAAAATATATTGCCGACAAACAAAACCCATGCCTCTAGCGGAATAAAGTCCAATACCGCTGCATAGGCCATCGGAATCCCAAAACCAAAAGCAATTCCCAAGACTGCTTGCGGGATAGCGAAGAAGCGCTTGGTGAAGGGATACAGAATCGCAACTGCCAAGGCAAAGAAAGAAAGCTCTTTGGTGAGTGCATTCAGGGGCTGAATCAGCAGGAAGGCCGTGAGAGCAAGAGTGCCGGCTACCATCAACGCCTCTTTTCCGGAAATCTTGCCGCTGGTAATGGGGCGATCTTTGGTTCTCAAGACATGGCGATCAAAATCTTGATCCGCATAATCATTGATAGCGCAGCCAGCGCTACGCATTAAAAAAGTTCCTAAAGTAAAAATAATTAGGAAATGCCATTGGGGAAAGCCACCGCTTGCTAGCCAAAGCGCCCACAAAGTTGGCCAAAATAACAATAGCGTTCCAATTAGCTTATCCAAACGGATTAAGTGGGCATAGGCAACAACACGATCACGCATCAGATCAATCGTCTTTCTTTATTTGCAATCACAGTAATGATTTAATTATCAAGCTTTTAGAAATTCTGTACGAGATCCCAGCCAGCGCTCGAGATGTCTTTTCACTAAATCACCATGCTCAGCCAGTAAACGCTCTGCTGCAATCTGCGCCAACTCAATTAACCAGGCATCGCGCTGCAGATCCACAAACCGCAGCATTGCATCACCAGATTGTTTGGCCCCCAACAACTCACCGGGACCCCGAAGCGACAAGTCGCGCTCCGCAATCACAAATCCGTCTGAAGTTTCTCGTAAAGTCTGTAGGCGCTCTTTAGCCGCCAAAGATAAAGGCTCTGCATATAGCAAGATGCAAACTGAATCTGCCGAACCGCGCCCTACGCGCCCACGCAACTGATGAATCTGTGCATAACCAAAACGTTCCGCATGCTCAATCACCATCAGTGCTGCATTGGGCACATCAACACCGACCTCAATCACTGTAGTTGCCACCAAAAGCTGAATTTCATTGGCTTTGAAAGCTGCCATGACCGCAGCTTTTTCTTCACTCTTCAAGCGGCCATGCACTAATCCTACCTTGAAATTCGGCAACGCTTGCGTAAGCTGCTCAAAACTTTCAACAGCCGTTTGTAATTGCAATACCTCAGACTCTTCAATTAAAGAACAAACCCAATAGGCTTGCAATTCCTTAGCTAACCAATCGTGCAGACCGCTAATCACTTCATCCCTGCGCGCCGCCTTTACTACTTTGGTGGCAATGGGTTTGCGCCCCGGTGGCAATTCATCAATGACCGAAATATCTAGGTCAGCGTAGTAAGTCATCGCCAGAGTCCGTGGAATTGGAGTGGCTGACATCATCAATTGGTGACAATAAAACAATTCAGAACCAACCCGTTGCTGAATTTCTAAACGCTGTCTTACACCAAAACGATGTTGCTCATCAATTACAGCTAAACCCAACATGGCAAAACTTACCTTGTCCTGAATAAGGGCATGCGTACCAATAGTGAGTTGAGCTTCACCACTCTCAATTATTTCTTGTGCAAGCCTTTTTTCCTTAACCTTCAAGCTACCCGAGAGCCATGCAATCTTCACGCCTAATGGCTCAAACCATTCCTGCATTTTGAGGTAATGCTGCTCAGCCAGAATTTCCGTTGGCGCCATGATGGCAGCTTGATAGCCGCGATCCATCGTACGCGCAGCAGCCAATGCTGCAATCACTGTTTTTCCACTCCCCACATCACCCTGCAATAAGCGGTTCATTGGAAAGGTATTAGATAGATCAAGCCCAATCTCAGACCAGACACGAGCTTGAGCGCCGGTCAGCTCAAACGGCAGTACTTTGAGCAAACCCTCCTCAATACTTGCAGCCTTTTGCTTTGTCTTCGCAAAACTAGGGGCACGTCTTTCTCTCCGAATGGCATGTGCCCGCTTTAAAGAAATCTGTTGTGCAAGCAATTCTTCAAACTGCACCCGGCGCCATGCGGAATGAGTCCGCTCAAGAAGTGATTGGGTATTAGCATCAGCGGGCGGCTGGTGCAAGTAGGTAATTGCGTCTTGTAGTGGCGGCCAATCATTAGTTGGCAAAATTTCCGCCATGAGTTTAGGTGGCAAAAATTCCGCCAAACTTTCTTTGAGACTGGCGTCCTGCAGAGCTTTTAGCACTGCCTTACGAATAATGGCTTGTGAAAGACCCGCGCTAGCTGGGTATACCGAGGTCAAGCTTGCCGGCAATGGTGAATCAGGCGTTACAGCGCGAACTATGGGATGGACCATCTCAGCTCCCTGGTACCCCTCTCGCACTTCGCCGCGCACCCGCACATGAGCGCCTACCGCCATTTGCTTTTGCTGACTCGGGTAGAAATTGAGAAATCGAAGCTGCAGCGAAGCAGTGTCATCTTCAATCGTGACTAAGAGCTGCCTTCTAGAGTGAAACATGACCTGACTGCGAATCACGACTCCTTGAGTCTGAATCGAATGAAATCTTCCAAGCCCCAAAGCTTCCTGGATAGTGAAGAGCTCAGTTTCATCCTCGTAACGGGATGGCAGGTGCAAAGCAAGTGCCATAGGGCTGTTTAAACCCATCTTTTCGAGTGCAGTTGGCGGTCGCTTAGTCGTCATCGTTAAAATCCAATACCCGATGGTAATGCTATGCAACTTTCCGACTTCAATTACGACCTCCCACCCGAACTAATTGCCCAGCATCCCCTGGCCAATAGAACGGATAGTCGCCTCCTAGAGCTGAGGGCGAATGGGGGTTATGACGCCCAATTGATCGATCGGCAGTTTCCTGACATTCTTAACCTTATCAAGCCCGGGGATTTACTCGTCTTTAATGACACCAAGGTTATTCCCGCTCGCCTACACGGAAAAAAAGAGACTGGTGGCAATGTTGAGCTCTTGATCGAACGGATTAGCGGCGATAAGCAGGCCTGGGTGCAAATTAGAGCCTCCAAGGTTCCCAAGACCGGCAGCATTGTTCACATACACAATAAAGCAGGGGAAACCTTTCCAGTAGAAATGATTGGCTATGACGGCCGATTCTATGAAGTACGCTTCCCTGAGAATGTATTTGATTTACTTGAACGCTTTGGTGAATTACCACTACCGCCGTACATTGAGCACCAACCAGATCAAGAAGATGCCAATCGCTATCAAACCGTCGTTGCCAAGAATCCCGGTGCTGTCGCCGCTCCTACAGCAGGATTGCACTTTGACGAAGCTATTCTTAAGAAGCTAAATGAACTTGGAGTTCAGCAGACCACCGTTACCCTGCATGTGGGTGCCGGCACCTTTACCCCCGTCAGAGAAGAAGATCTCAGCAAACACAAAATGCATTACGAGTGGTTTTCGGTTCCAGCAGAAACTATTGAAGCAATAGAGGCCGCTCACAAGGCAGACGGCAGAGTGATTGCTATTGGCACGACCAGTCTGCGAGCCCTAGAAAGTCAGGCTCAAAATCAACAAGCTAGCGGCGAAACGAATTTATTTATTACGCCCGGCTACTCATTCAAAACTGTCGATTGCTTACTCACAAATTTTCATCTACCAAAATCAACCTTATTAATGTTGGTGAGTGCCTTTGCTGGCCTAGACAATATCCGCAATGCCTATCAACATGCCATTCAAAATGAATATCGCTTTTTTAGCTACGGCGATGCGATGTTCTTAACCAGACAAACTCATGACTAAACCTGTTCACTTCAATATCCTCGCGCGCGACTCAGCAAGCCCTGCGCGCCTTGGCCAACTTGACCTTCCTCACGGTAACGTACAAACACCGATCTTTATGCCAGTGGGAACTTATGGCACCGTGAAGGCAATGACCCCGCGTGATTTAAATGAGGCCAAAGCACAAATTATTTTGGGCAACACCTTTCATCTGTGGCTACGACCTGGTTTAGATGTTATTAAAAAGCATGGCGGCTTACATCGCTTTATGGGCTGGGATAAGCCAATCCTTACTGACTCAGGTGGCTTTCAGGTCTTTAGTTTGGGAGCTCTGAGAAAAATTTCCGAAGAAGGCGTGACCTTTGCCTCCCCAATCAATGACGATAAATTATTTATATCGCCAGAAGTGTCGATGGAAATCCAAGCGGTGCTCAATAGTGACATTGCAATGCAGTTTGATGAGTGCACTCCTTACGAAGTCAAAGGACAAGCAACTTCAGAAAAAACTGCATGCGCTTCACTAGAAATGTCGCTGCGCTGGGGTGACCGCTCCTTAAAACGCTTTCGCGAACTGGAGACAGGCAACGGTCTTTTTGGCATCGTTCAAGGCGGCATGTTTGAGAATTTGCGGGAATTCTCCTTGAATGCTGTTAGCCAACAAGGCTTTGACGGTATTGCTATTGGCGGACTCTCCGTTGGGGAGCCAAAACCCGAGTTTGAGCGCATTCTAAATTTCACGGCCCCTAAGCTGCCAGAGCACATGCCCCATTACTTGATGGGGGTTGGGACGCCTGAAGATCTGATGCTAGGCGTCAGCTTGGGTATTGATATGTTTGACTGCGTGATGCCGACTCGCAATGCCCGCAACGGCTGGCTATTTACCCGCTTTGGCGACCTTAAACTGCGTAATTCAGGGTACAAGGACGATGATCGCCCCGTTGACCTTACCTGCGCCTGCTACACCTGCAAAAACTTCACTAGATCCTACTTAAATCACCTCCAAAAGGCGAATGAGATCCTCGGATCGCAGCTCAATACCATCCACAATCTTTCCTACTACCTCCAGTTAATGGAGGAGGTCAGAGAATCCCTGGCTAAGGACCGTTTTAGCGCCTATCGCGAGAAATTTCATCGAAATCGCCAACGTGGCGTAGAGCCTGGGCAGGATTAATACCCCTAGGGCAGTAAGTCAGCCCTCAAAGCCCCATACAGTTTAGAATTGCGGATTTACGGCTTAGCTTTAAAAACCTAAAACTAAAGCAGTTTCCAATTGGTAATTAATGGAGGTTTTGTATGTGGATTAGTAACGCTTTTGCCCAGGCTCCAGCCGCGGGTGCAGATTCCGGTGGCTTGATGAGCTTCCTTCCCCTCATTTTGATGTTTGCAGTTCTGTACTTCATCATGATTCGCTCACAAATGAAGCGTCAAAAAGAGACTAAAGCAATGCTTGAGTCTTTATCTGTTGGCGACGAAGTAGTGACTGTTGGCGGCATCATCGGCAAAGTGACTGAATTGAAAGATCAAGTTGTTACTGTTGAAATTTCTGCTGGCACTGAAGTGCAAATGCAAAAAGGCGCCATCACAACAGTATTGCCAAAAGGCTCACTGAAGTCTGCTTAATACGCTTGTTTAAAAGTATCTCAATATGAATCGCTACCCCCCCTGGAAATACATAGTCATTCTATTTGCTTTATTAATCGGAGGACTATATTCATTACCCAATTTCTACGGAGAGGCGCCAGCGGTTCAAGTCTCGTCCGCCAAACCAACCATCAAGGTTGATTTGGCGACACAGTCTCGAGTCGAAAAGATTCTGACTGAAGACAACATTAGCAATACCGGCATCTTCTTTGAATCTGCAGGCAATGTAGGTTCAATCAAAATTCGATTTAACAATACCGACATTCAATTGCGTGCTCGCGACTTGCTGCAACAGAAGTTGAATATCGATCAGAACGAACCCAATTTCACAGTTGCATTAAATCTACTCTCTAATACACCGAGCTGGTTGAATGCACTCAATGCTTTACCAATGCCGCTTGGTCTTGACTTACGTGGCGGCGTTTACTTCTTGCTGCAAGTAGATATGAAGGGTGCAGTCCAAAAGAAAGTGACTTCTTTAGCAACCGATATTCGCAGTCAGTTGCGCGACAAATCGATTCGCCAGCAAGGTATTGAGCGTGGATCAGACTCGATCACTTTGACTTTCGGCAGTATTGAAGACGCAGAAAAGGCGCGCTCTGTATTAATGGCTAGCCAGCCTGAACTCATTTGGCAAATTAAGCCAACCGGCCTGTCTCCTAAGTTGGTTGGCGAATTTAAACCTACCGCTTTGAAAGAAATTCAAGATAATGCAGTAAAGCAAAATATCGTCACACTCAATAAGCGCGTAAATGAATTGGCTGTTAAAGAGCCAGTCATTCAGCAACAGAGTGCGGAACGCATTGTTGTTCAGTTACCAGGCGTGCAAGATACCGCTCGAGCAAAAGACATTATTGGTCGCACTGCAACCCTTGAATCTAGACTAGCTGACCCAATTGTTTCTACGATTGCTATTGGTGAGACCCCTCCTCCAGGCATGGATGTATTCCGCTTTGGCGAAACTCGCCAAGGTGTATTCAAAAAATCTGTCATCTTCAGCGGTGATCGCATTACCGATGCGAGCGCTGGCTTTGATCAAAACCAACGTCCTGCTGTCAACATCTCTTTAGATGCTGCTGGTGGTCGCGTGATGCAAGAAGTCACCCGTGAAAACATTGGCAAACCAATGGGCATGATCTTGTTTGAAAAAGGCAAGGGCGAGGTTCTCACGATTGCCACCATACAAAGTGAATTTGGTGCAAAGTTCCAAATTACCGGTCAGCCAACTACTAAGAGTGCAAACGACTTAGCTCTCTTGTTACGCGCAGGCTCTCTAGCAGCCCCAATGGAAATCATTGAAGAGCGCACGATTGGGCCAAGCCTTGGTGCAGAAAATATTGAGAAAGGTTTTAAATCCCTCATTATTGGTTTCACAGCAATCTCCATCTTCACGATTGCCTACTACCTCTTGTTTGGCACCTTCTCAGTAGTAGCTCTGGCAGTGAACTTGTTACTCCTAATTTCTGTGTTATCGATGTTGCAAGCCACCTTAACTCTGCCAGGTATCGCTGCGATGGATCTTGCACTGGGAATGGCGATTGATTCCAACGTCTTGATTAACGAACGTATTCGTGAGGAGCTGCGCAATGGTGCCGCTCCGCAAACGGCGATCGCCGTTGGTTTTGATAAAGCTTGGGCAACCATCTTGGATTCAAACGTCACCACCTTAATCGCTGGTCTTGCATTGTTTGCATTTGGCTCCGGTCCAATTAAAGGCTTCGCAGTAGTGCATTGCCTGGGTATTTTGACTTCAATGTTTTCAGCAGTCTTTTTCTCACGTGGCCTGGTTAACCTGTGGTACGGCAGAGGTAAAAAAGTTCAGAAACTCGCTATCGGCCAAGTTTGGCGACCACAGGAGAAATAAGCCATGGAATTTTTCCGGATCAAAAAAGATATTCCCTTTATGCGCCATGCATTGGCGCTCAATGCAGTTTCTCTAATTACCTTCTTAGCTGCTGTTTTCTTCCTTTGGCACAACGGACTTCATCTATCGATTGAGTTCACAGGCGGTACGGTAATGGAGGTTTCTTACCCTCAGACAGCCCCTTTGGATTCCATTAGGTCAAATGTGGAAAAGTTAGGTTACGCAGATACTCAGATTCAGAACTTTGGTAGCTCACGTGATGTGATGATTCGCCTGCCTCTACAAAAAGATGCTGAAGGAAAAATGATTTCCTCTGCAGATCAAAGTGCAGCAGTGATGAAATCGCTTGAACCAGCGACTTCTGGAGTGAAGTTACAACGTGTTGAGTTCGTAGGACCACAGGTTGGGCGTGAGCTGGCATTAGACGGATTGATGGCACTGCTATTTGTAATCATCGGCATTGTGGTTTACCTCTCCTTCCGCTTTGAGTGGAAATTTGCTGTCGCAGGCATCATTGCGAACTTGCATGACATTGTGATCATTCTTGGCTTCTTTGCATTTTTCCAGTGGGAGTTCTCACTGTCCGTATTGGCGGCGGTACTAGCCGTATTAGGCTACTCAGTAAACGAGTCCGTGGTAATCTTTGACCGTATTCACGAAAACTTCCGCAAATACCGCAAGATGAATACCCACGAGATTATTGATAATGCGATTACCAGCACAATCAGCCGTACCGTAATTACTCACGGCAGTACTGAGATGATGGTTTTGGCTATGTTGATTTTTGGTGGCCCTACTCTCTTCTACTTTGCTTTGGCACTCACCATTGGTATCTTGTTCGGTATTTACTCTTCAGTGTTCGTAGCGGCAGCCCTAGCGATGTGGCTTGGCGTTACTCGTGAGGACTTGGTTAAAGGCGAACGTAAAGCAGATGACGTTACCCGTAACGATGACCCAAACTTCGGGGCGCAGGTCTAAGTTTTATCTAAATAACTAGTTTAGCGTGAAATTCTGATGCTCGAGGGCGGCTAATATTTTCTTAGTCGCACCTTGATGCTCAATCGAGTAGGTCGTTGCGGCACTCGACATCTTTGTCAGTTCGGCAGTATTAAGTAATAGTTCTTTTAAAGCTTCCATAAGTGCAATTGGCTCGCTCAATAAAAGCTCACCCTTAATCCGTTTTGCAGCACCCATGCCAATAGCATCTAATGCGGCCTGCTGGAAGTTATAAGTATGTTCACCAAGCAATACGGGGCAACCGGCTGCGCAAGCTTCAATCAGATTTTGACCACCAAAGGGAAGTAGGCTGCCACCCATAATTACTAAGTCAGCAGCACTGTAAT
This sequence comes from Polynucleobacter necessarius, assembly GCA_900095165.1. GTDB lineage: Bacteria > Pseudomonadota > Gammaproteobacteria > Burkholderiales > Burkholderiaceae > Polynucleobacter > Polynucleobacter necessarius_J. The sequence continues at coordinate 1,263,552 of LT606947.1, forward strand.
ACATTGGCATCTCACCCATCGAGTCACCGAGAATCACATCTACACCCAGATCAATCTTTGGCGTCCCCATCCATTCTGTGCGGCGTCGAAACTTCAAACCACTGCCATGAATTTGATTAGCCACCTCTGAGAAACGCTCAGGGTGACGAGGCACTAAGCAAAGCAATGGAGTCATATCAAAAGCATTGCTAAGGAGTAAATCCTTCCAAGCCTTCAGAATGATTTCCTCTTCACCGTCACGTGTACTTGCAGCGCAGATCATCATGCGCTGCTTGGCGTGCAACTCTTCTTTCCAGGTTTTGCCTTGTTGAACTAGGCTTGGATCAAGCGGCACATCAAACTTGAGATTGCCAACGATTTCCACTTTTTTGACACCAAGGCTGCGATAGCGCTCAGCATCAAATTGCGTTTGAGCCAAGATACCTGAAAACGCCTGAAATAAAGATTTACCAGCCCCACCAAATCGATTTACGCGACGAGCACTACGCTCGGATAAGCGAGCATTTACCAAAAATAATGGCAAGCCAATTTCTGCACAATAGAACACTACGGTTGGCCAGGCTTCAGTCTCCATAAACAAACCGAATTGTGGCTTGAATGCTCGTACAAATCTAGCCACAGACCAACAAAGGTCATAAGGCAAATAGACTTGGCGTAGCTGACCTGCAGCAATTACTTTTGCAAACAAGGCAGCGCCAGTGCGACGGCCATTGAGCGTCATATGGGTTAGCAGAACTGTTTCGCCACGCTCCAGATAAGCTTCTATCAGAGGCTGAGCAGCTCTAGTCTCACCAACGGATACCGCATGAATCCATACTGAGTCCTGAGTAATATTTTTCCCACAAGCAAATCCTAGGCGCTCAGCGAAATGACTTAAGTATTCAGATGAGTGGCGTGTACGCCAAGCCAGACGAATAAATGCGAATGGCAAAAGTAGATGCCAAAGCAATTGATAAACAGCAAACCAGAACTTGGGGCGGGCACCGTATTCCAAATCCTGCGGTGCGCACCCAAGGCTTGGAGTCAAACTCACTTTTTTAGACGTTCGGTCAATTCGACCGCCTTGCCTAAATAAGAAGATGGGGCCATCTCGAGCAATAAGGCTTTTGCATCATCCGGGATCTTCAATCCACGAATGAAAGTCTGCAAATCAGCCTGGTTAATGCCTTTGCCACGAGTTAACTCTTTGAGTTGCTCATACGGGTTCTCGATGCCATAACGGCGCATGACGGTTTGCACTGGCTCTGCCAACACTTCCCAGCACTCGTCTAAGTCGGCAGCGATCGCTGCATGGTTTACTTCCAACTTACCTAAGCCACGCAAGGCACTGTCATAAGCTAAAACGCTGTGCCCAAAAGCTGGTCCGAGGTTACGCAATACAGTTGAATCAATCAGGTCACGCTGCCAACGAGAAATTGGCAACTTCTCAGCTAGGTGACGTAACAGGGCATTGGCTACGCCCAAGTTACCTTCAGAATTTTCAAAGTCAATCGGATTCACTTTATGCGGCATGGTTGAAGATCCAATCTCACCCGCTTTAGTGCGCTGCTTAAAGTAACCAATCGAAATATAAGCCCAGAAATCACGGTCCATATCCAATAAGATCGTGTTGGCACGAGCAATCGCGTCGAACAACTCAGCCATACCATCGTGCGGCTCAATCTGAATCGTATAGGGATTGAATGTAAGGCCTAAACGTTTTTCAACCACGTTCTTAGAAAAGCTTTCCCAATCAAAATTCGGGTAAGCAGATAAATGGGCGTTGTAATTACCAACTGCACCATTCATTTTTCCTAGGAGTGGGACTGCAGCAATCGTCGCAATCGCACGCTCTAAACGTTTAGCAATATTTGCCAACTCTTTACCCAATGTGCTTGGGGAGGCTGGCTGGCCATGAGTGCGTGATAACAAAGGCACCTTAGCGTTCTCAATCGCCAAATCCGTTAAAACAGAAAGTACTTTTCTGAGTTGCGGCAACAACACTTCGTCACGCGCCCCACGCAACATCAAACCATGCGAGGTATTGTTGATATCTTCAGAGGTGCAAGCGAAGTGAATAAATTCACTAGCCTTCAAGAGGTCTGGACAACCAGCTACTTTTTCTTTTAAGAAATATTCGACCGCTTTGACATCATGGTTAGTAACTGCCTCGATGTCCTTAATGCGTTGAGCATCCACATCTGAAAAATTTTCTGGCAAGGACAATAAAAATGCTTCGTCGGCAACACTAATTTTTGGAACATCCGGCAAGCCTGCAGAAGCCAAAGCTAAAAGCCAATGGATCTCTACAAACACCCTTTGACGCATAAACGCAACCTCGGATAACCAAGGGCGCAAGGCATCTAGTTTTCCTGCATAACGGCCATCTAAAGGGGAAAGTGCATTAAGGGTAGAAATCGGCTGACTCACGAATATTGCCTTTACATTGAATGTGTCAATAAACTCTGATTTTAATCGTTCTTGAAGACAATCTAATTTGACTGGGGTGGCTATACTGAGTCATATGAAACTCATCGGATCCCTCACTAGCCCCTACGTACGTAAGGTGCGCATTGTTTTCCTGGAAAAAAGGTTGATATAGACCTAGAACTCGAGAATGTCTGGATCGCAGACACCAAAATTGCCCATAACAATCCTTTGGGCAAGATTCCTTACTTGATTTTGGATGATGGCGAGGTCATTTATGACTCTCGGGTGATTGCTGAGTATGCAGACGCTCTAAGTCCAGTTGGAAAGCTTGTTCCAGCCGGCAGCCGCGAACGCGCTACCGTCAAAACCTGGGAAGCCCTAGCTGATGGCATAGAGGATGCAGGGATTTTGGCTCGTTTGGAGGTGACTTTGCGCCCTGCGGAGCAGCAAAGTCAGGACTGACTTGTGCGCGCCAAATGGGCAAAATTGACGCCGCTTTGGCTCAAATGTCCCGTGAATTGGGTAAAAATGCCTGATGCCATGGAAACCAGATGACATTAGCTGACATTGCAGTGGGTTGTGCCCTAGGCTATATGTTGTTCCGCTTTCCCAATATCGCTTGGCAAGCGCAATATCCCAACCTGGATGTCTTGTATCAAAAGTTAATGCAAAGGCCTTCCTTTGCTGAAACAGCACCTCCAGCGGCCTAAATTCTTAAGCGGAAATAATTCCGCCGCCCAAGCAAATGTCACCGTCGTACAAAACAGCAGATTGACCGGGAGTGACTGCCCACTGAGCCTCCGGAAAAGCTAGCTCAAAACTAAGGGGGTCCTCCAATCCCGCCGCAAGCGAGCATGCAGAGTCTGCTTGGCGATAACGGGTTTTTGCTGAATATTGTCCTGGCGCAGGGGTCGTGCCTGCAACCCAACTAGCATCAATTGCAGAGAGCTTATTGGCTAGTAACCATGGGTGCTCGTGGCCTTGGGCAACATATAGAGTGTTATTAACAACATCTTTGCGCGCAACATACCAAGCATCGCCATTACCATCTTGACTGCCGCCCAGGCCAATGCCTTTACGCTGTCCCAGGGTAAAGAAGGCAAGTCCCATATGCTCTCCAACCGTTTTGCCTTCAGGCGTTTTGATGGGGCCCGGGGTACGCGGCAGGTAGCGGTTCAAGAATTCACGGAAAGGACGCTCGCCAATAAAGCAAATTCCTGTGGAATCTTTTTTGCGTGCATTATGCAAACCGATTTGTTCGGCAATTTTGCGCACTTCCGTTTTCGGAATTTCGCCCAATGGAAATAGCACGTTTGCCAATTGGCTTTGGTTTAAGCGATGCAAGAAATAACTTTGATCTTTGTTAGCGTCTAATGCTTTCAATAATTGGACTCGGCCACCCTCATGCCGAACCCGTGCATAGTGACCAGTGGCTATTGCATCTGCCCCTAAACTCATGGCGTAGTCTAAAAAGGCCTTGAACTTAATTTCTGCATTGCACAAAACATCAGGATTGGGGGTTCTGCCAGCAGCATATTCGCGCAAGAACTCGGCAAATACCCGCTCACGATATTCAGCAGCGAAATTGACCGCCTCAACATCAATACCAATCATGTCAGCTACAGATACGACATCTAACCAATCCTGACGTGCGGAGCAATATTCATCGCTATCGTCGTCTTCCCAGTTTTTCATAAAAAGGCCAATTACTTCATAGCCTTGCTGCTTGAGCATCCATGCTGCTACCGACGAATCTACCCCTCCAGACATGCCAACGACGACTTTAGATGATTTTGAGGCGGGTATTGCGGAAGAATTGAGCGGGATCATCAAAAAATGCGAGAATTCAATATAAGCTGAAAACCTCATTGTAGAAGCCTTACCTCAAGTTAGCCTCAATAGCTGAAATGAGGTGGATAAAACATAATGGTATGCATATATATGTGTATTCGCATATATATACCTAAAATAGATTTTTTAAAATATTAGCATTTGGAGACATGCCATGCGCATAGGCGTACCGCTGGAAATCAGACCCGGGGAAACTCGCGTTGCCGCCACACCAGAAACCGTTAAGAAACTGATTGGCCAAGGCCATACAGTCGTTATTCAAAAAGATGCAGGCGTAAGGGCCAGTCAGCCAGACTTTGCTTATGAAGCAGTTGGCGCAACAATTGGAAGCGCGGCAGATGCCTTTGGGACGGAGATCGTTCTCAAGGTACGCGCACCTGAAGCTGCAGAGCTCAAACAAATTAAAACTGGCAGCGTGCTCATTGGCATGCTTGATCCATTTGATAACGACAACATTGCTGCTATGGCCGCGCAAGGTGTAACTGCATTCTCATTAGAGGCTGCCCCTCGCACTACTCGCGCACAAAGCATGGACGTCCTGTCTTCACAAGCCAACATCGCCGGCTACAAAGCAGTGATGGTTGGCGCAAATGAATATCAACGCTTTATGCCAATGCTCATGACTGCCGCAGGAACCGTTAAAGCAGCACGCGTACTAATCTTGGGTGCGGGGGTTGCTGGTCTGCAAGCCATTGCGACCGCTAAGCGTTTAGGTGCCGTCATCGAAGCATCTGATGTACGCCCCGCCGCCAAAGAACAAATTGAATCTCTCGGTGCCAAGTTTGTTGACGTGCCTTATGAAACAGATGAAGAACGTGAAATTGCTCAAGGTGTTGGTGGCTATGCTCGTCCAATGCCGGAAGCTTGGATGAAGCGTCAAGCAACCTTAGTTGCAGAGCGCGCTCAACAAGCTGACATCGTAATTACTACCGCCTTGATTCCAGGTCGCAAACCGCCAGTCTTATTGCACAGCGATACCGTTGCCAATATGAAACCAGGCTCTATCGTGATCGACTTAGCAGCCGGTCGCGGTGATAACGGTTCAGGTAACTGCCCTTTGACAGAAGCAGACAAGATTGTTGAAAAGAATGGTGTGAAGATCATTGGTTACACCAACCTCGCGAGCATGGTAGCTGCAGATGCCTCAGCCTTGTACGCCCGTAACTTGCTCGACTTTATGAAGCTTATCGTTGACGCAGAAGCGAAGCTAGTTATCCCGGCTGATGATGACATCGTCACTGCCTGCCTCATGTGTCGTGATGGCCAAGCCGTCCGCAAAAACTAATCAAGAATTTTCAAAGGAAATATCATGGATCTCGCTGCTTTTCAAAGCATCCTCACAGTCCAAAACATCACTGTATTTGTGTTGGCTATTTTTGTTGGCTACCACGTGGTTTGGAACGTTACTCCCGCACTACATACCCCACTCATGGCGGTTACAAATGCCATTTCTGGAATCATTATTGTTGGCGCCTTATTGCAAACCGAAGTAATTGGTGGCGATGAGATTACCCTCACCAGCATCATTGGTGCAGTGGCAGTCTTCTTGGCATCCATCAATATTTTTGGCGGCTTTATGGTTACCCGTCGCATGCTGGAGATGTTCAAGAAAAAAGCTCCCAAGGCTGACGCGACTGGAACTAAATAAAACTAGAACAAGATCTTATAGAGACCACAATAATGTCAAACATAACAGCGATTTCCTATCTCATTTCATCGGTGCTTTTCATTCTCGCGCTGCGCGGACTGTCATCACCAACAACATCACGTCAAGGCAATACCTTCGGCATGATCGGCATGTTGCTTGCCGTAATCACCACCTTCATGATTCCTGACTTTAAGCCAATTTTCTCATTGATTATTGCTGCAATTGTTGGCGGCGCGATTATTGGAACGCTTGCAGCTAAGCGTGTGCAGATGACGAAGATGCCTGAGCTCGTAGCGCTCATGCACTCCTTTGTTGGCTTGTCAGCAGTATTGATTGCCATTGTAGCGGTATATAGCCCTGCTCATGACCATACTGGCGCTCAAAAGATTGAACTCTTTATTGGCGCATTTATTGGTGCAATCACCTTTACCGCCTCTGTCATTGCATTCGGAAAACTATCCGGGAAGGTTAGTGGTAAGCCAGTGACTTTTGCTGGTCAACACTTACTTAACCTCGTTCTTGCTATTGGCATGGTTTCTGGTGGAGTCATGTACTTCATAACCGGCAGCCATGAGGCATTCTTGATAATGTGTGCAATTGCCTTGGTTTTGGGTGTGACATTGATCATCCCAATCGGCGGTGCAGATATGCCCGTCGTTGTATCCATGCTCAACAGCTACTCTGGCTGGGCGGCTGCAGGTATTGGCTTCACATTAAACAACCCAGTATTAATTATCGCCGGTGCTTGCGTCGGTTCATCTGGTGCGATTCTGTCTTACATTATGTGTAAAGCCATGAACCGCTCCATCTTAGCGGTCTTGCTTGGCGGCTTTGGCGCCGAAGCTTCTGCTGGTGGCGCTGATGACGGCGGTCCAAAGAACTACAAAACTGGCTCCTCAGAAGATGCGGCTTTCCTCATGGAGAATGCAGACACTGTTGTGATTGTTCCTGGCTACGGCTTGGCAGTTGCCCGTGCTCAACACGCTCTGAAAGAATTAACGGAGAAGCTCACTCACCATGGCGTCACCGTGAAGTACGCGATTCATCCAGTGGCAGGCCGTATGCCTGGTCATATGAACGTACTCCTGGCTGAGGCTGAGGTTCCATATGATCAAGTATTTGAGATGGAAGACATCAATAGTGACTTTGGTCAGGCTGATGTAGTGCTTGTACTAGGTGCGAACGACGTGGTGAACCCTGCCGCTCGCACACCAGGCAGCCCAATCTTCGGCATGCCAATTCTGGAAGCCTTCAAAGCCAAAACAATTATTGTGAACAAACGCTCGATGGCTGCTGGTTATGCTGGCCTAGATAACGAACTCTTCTACATGGACAAAACCATGATGGTCTTCGGTGATGCGAAGAAGGTCGCGGAAGACATGGTGAAGTCTGTCAGCTAAATCTCTTCAATACCTTCAATAAAAGACCGCCTACGGGCGGTTTTTTATTGCGTTAATATGTATATAAACGCCTCTAGAGCGCTAGAAATAACATTAATTTGAGACAAAAATGAATATCAAAAAACACTTACTTTTAGTAATAGGTTTGATTTGGATTACACCCGCTCAAGCTCAAAATATTTACCCTAATCGACCAATTCAAATGATCATGCCATTGCAAGCTGGAAGTGGTGTCGATCTGTTAATGCGGCCTATTGTGCAAAAGATGGGTGAGAACTTAGGTCAAGCCATCACGATTGAAAACCTCCCAGGGGGAGCTGGTTTAATTGGCGCAAGCAAGGTGGCTCAAGCCAATTCAGATGGGTATGTATTGGGCGCCTTTAACGACAGCATCTTGACGATGTTGCCTAATCTTTATAAAAAAATTGATTATGATCCAATCCAAAGCTTTGTACCAGTCTCTGAAGTGGCTGCAATCACTTTCGTCATGGTTGCTAACCCAGCATTTCCTGGTAACACTGCAGCAGACTTAGTTCGCATCGCCAAAGAAAATCCAGGAAAAATTGATTACGCCTCTGATGGTAATGGCTCACCTCAGCATATTGGCATGAAGATATTTCGTCAGTACACCGGCGCCCCTTTGGTTCATATCCCTTATCGCGGAGCGGCAGCAGCTGTGACCGACGTCATGGCGGGTCAGGTTCCTGTGATAATTAGCGCTTTATCCGTGGTTCTCCCGCACATCCGATCCGGGAAGCTAAAGGTTCTAGGAATTACCAGCAAAACGCGCTCGCCACTACTACCAAATGCGCCGACCGTCAGCGAGAGCGTCAAAGGCTATGAGTTCTCTACCTGGGGTGCCATCGTTGTATCTAAAGGTGCATCACCAGCCTTAGTCACAAAACTCAATGAATCTCTTGCATTGGCACTAAAGGATCAGAAGCTACGAGATCAACTAATTCAGCAAGGCTTTGAATTTGTACCTTTAGGCCCAGATCATCTCAAAAAAATGATTGTCCAAGGTCTAGTGAAGATGAAAAAAGTGATTAAAGATGGTGGGATTCAGGCAGATTAATTACCAAAAGGGTTTAATAAAAAACGCCTGGTCTTTTGAACCAGGCGTTTTAGCTTCTACAGCTTGATGGCTGATGAAATATACGGCTATTACATCATGCCGCCCATTCCACCCATACCACCCATGCCGCCCATATCAGGCATGCCACCACCAGCGGAATCATCCTTTGGCGCTTCGCAGATTGCACAATCGGTAGTCAACAATAAGGCTGCAACAGAAGCGGCATTAACCAATGCAGTTTTTGTTACCTTAGTTGGGTCGATCACGCCTTGAGCTACGAGATCGCCGTATTCACCAGTTGCCGCGTTGTAACCGTTATTGCCCTTGCTGGCCAACACTGCATTAACAACTACGCTAGCTTCATCGCCTGCGTTAGAAACGATGATACGGATTGGCTCTTCCATTGCGCGCAATACGATGTTGATACCTGCGTCTTGATCAGCGTTATCGCCTTTCAGGCCCTTGATACCTTGCATCGCGCGTAACAATGCTACGCCACCGCCAGGAACAATACCTTCTTCAACCGCTGCACGAGTTGCGTGCAATGCATCATCAACACGGTCTTTCTTCTCTTTCATTTCAACTTCAGTAGCAGCACCAACACGAATCACTGCAACACCGCTTGCCAACTTGGCAACGCGCTCTTGCAATTTCTCTTTGTCGTAGTCGCTAGTCGCTTCTTCGATCTGAACACGGATGTTCTTCACGCGCGCTTCTATTGCTTTAGCATCGCCAGCACCGTCAATGATGATGGTGTTTTCTTTGCCAACTTCGATACGCTTCGCCTGACCCAAGTGCTCAAGAGTTGTTTTCTCGAGTGTGAGACCGATTTCTTCAGCGATCACTGTGCCGCCAGTCAAAATCGCAATGTCTTCCAGCATAGCTTTACGACGATCACCAAAGCCTGGAGCCTTAACAGCGCAAGTTTTGATGATGCCGCGAATGTTGTTCACAACTAAAGTTGCCAAGGCTTCACCTTCAACATCTTCTGCAATGATCAACAATGGACGACCAGACTTCGCTACTTGCTCGAGTACTGGGAGCAAATTACGGATGTTGCTAACTTTCTTGTCAAACAAGAGAACGTATGGAGTTTCCAATACGGCAACTTGCTTTTCAGGTTGGTTAATGAAGTATGGAGAGAGATAACCGCGATCAAACTGCATACCTTCAACTACTTCAAGCTCATCTTCCAAAGACTTGCCATCTTCAACAGTGATAACGCCTTCTTTACCTACTTTTTCCATTGCTTCAGCAATGCGCTGACCAATGCTATGGTCGCTGTTAGCTGAGATTGAACCAACTTGAGCGATTTCTTTAGTAGTTGTACAAGGCTTGCTGATTTTCTTAAGCTCTTCGATTGCAGCTGCCACAGCTTTGTCGATGCCGCGCTTCAAGTCCATTGGGTTGTGACCTGACACTACATATTTCATGCCTTCGCGAACGATAGACTGAGCCAAAACAGTAGCGGTAGTTGTACCGTCACCAGCGATGTCATTAGTCTTGGAAGCAACTTCCTTCACCATCTGAGCACCCATGTTCTGGAGCTTATCTTTGAGTTCGATTTCTTTTGCTACGGACACACCATCCTTAGTGATGGTTGGGCCGCCAAATGAACGCTCGATAACCACATTGCGACCTTTTGGTCCCAAAGTTGTTTTTACTGCGTTCGCAAGAATGTTTACGCCTTCCACCATCTTGGTGCGGGCGTTATCTCCAAATACGACGTCTTTTGCTGCCATGATTGAGTTCCTTTCTTAGGTACCGATTACTTCTGTACAACAGCCATGATGTCTTCTTCGCGCATTACGAGAAGCTCGTCGCTGCCGACCTTAACTGTTTGACCTGCATACTTGCCGAATAACACGCGATCGCCAACTTTGACGTCTGGTGCATTCAACTTGCCACTGTCATCACGTTTGCCTGGGCCAACTGCCAATACTTCGCCTTGATCTGGCTTTTCAGCAGCAGCATCCGGAATGATGATTCCAGAAACAGTTTTTGATTCTTGATCTAAACGTTTAATGATTACGCGATCATGTAAAGGACGCAGATTCATTCTTTCTCCTATGTTAGTAAGTGTTAACTAATTAAAAAACCAATACAAATCAATGTGTTGCGCTCTCTTAACACGAATGCGGCAAACTTTTCAGCTGAATAAGCCCATTTTAGCACTCGCGTGTATGGAGTGCTGATTATATAGGTCTGATTCCAGAGATTTCAAGGGCAAATTCACCTTAAATTTCAAATGGGCATCCTCCACTTTCTATAATGGAGGCAGGCAAATAGGTAGATTCCTACACATAAATAAGCTTTAAGCCCTTACCCCTCCAATCTGTCCTGCCTAGACTGGCTATTCATTGATTGGAGAATGCTGATGAGCCCGAAATCCCGGCTGTACACGCTTGTAAAGGCCTGGAAGAACAAACCCTTCCAAGAAGTGCGCGATTCCTGCGGCCAGCCATGGCTTGGTCTTAGCAGCGAAGCGCTCGAAGAACACCAATCCTGGTCCCGGCGACAAGCGATTAGTAACGAACCCATCTTTAATAGCCAAGGAAGTAAGCTGACCAACTCTCTATTTAGACCGCTACTGACTGCCACCGACACACAGGTCCTCAGACTATTCATGGAGGGCTTGGACACTATTACGTATTGGTACCGTAGTGGTTGCTTTATTCCGAGCATCTTGCCCCTGCCAGCGCAACACCTAGCATCCAGCAACTTCATAGATGCTTTAAGTGACCTAATTCTGAATTGTCGATTGCCTGTTGGTCTCGTCAACTTGGGGGTGCACAAACTCCAGGATGCTGACTCCATGGATTCCTGCGTGGAAGACTTATTACGAATGCGTCGCCTTGGCGTCTTAATCCATCTGCTCGATTTTTCTGGAACTAGCGCACAAATTAACTGGATAAAGCAGATGGAGCCTGAGGGCATCCATATTGAGATAAGGCAATTCCGCGCCGAGGGTTTGTCAAACGAAATGATTTCTCTTGATCAGAAATTCCATACCGAAATCTATGCCAGCAACATCACACTGGTAAAGGATTTAGAAAATGCCATGTCAGTCGGTGCACACCACTGCTATGGCGGACTAATAATGCCGCCTATAAGTCGACATCAGATACTACACACGAGCGATAGCCGCATCGCCAAAGCCATTTTTTCGCTGCACCCTCATAAAAACCTAAATGGAGACAAGTAATGAGAAAACGCGTGATGTTGGTGGATGACCATCCAGCTATGCTGATGGCATTAAAAAGTATGTTGCAAGATCAATTGCTTTTTGAGATAGCAGGACAGGCTCAGCATGGGGAGGAGTGTCTACGCTCAATCAAAGAAGTTAATCCCAATATGGTGATCTTAGATTTGGATATGCCCAAGACGGATGGGTTTGATGTGATTCGCCGAATTGGTTTGATGCATCCAGAAGTTCGAATTTTGGTGTTATCCAGCTTAGATGAAGCAGTCTATGGCGGCAGGGTACGATCCCTAGGTGCTCATGGCTTTGTCAATAAGACCGCTGGAGCTGACGTCATTTTGGCTGCATGCGTTGCAATCTCCCAGGGATATACCTTCTTCACACACGGGAAAAACGGTAATACCTCCTTAAGCGACAACGATAAGTTAGCACTGATATCTGATCGTAAACTGCAGGTCATGAAATATCTCGGTAAAGGTAATACGAACCAACAGATATCGGACTTACTGCACATTAGCAATAAGACGGCGGCAACCTACAAGACCAGAGTTTTTGACAAACTAGGCATTAACAATATTGCCGATTTGATCTTGTTCTGTCGCATGAACAACATTGTCGAAAGCTAAAGTTGGTATGCATCGATTCATATTGAAAAAAGTATTTTTCTCTGCTGTATCTACGGAGGTTTAGTGCATGCCGGACCTTTTAGTGCGGCAGAGCAATCATGGATCGATGTTCATCCTGTTGTGCGATTTAGTATTCACGAAAAATATGCGCCCTATCTCACCGAATCCAATAAACATAAAAGCGCAGGGCCATTTAAAGCACTATTGTCCAAAATTGAAGAATGCACACGGCAGCAGTATGTTCCGGTATGAAGAAAATCCGACTCAGAAGGTTTAAAGCAACTTGATAAAGGCCAGGTAGATTTCATCATTGATCCGCCAAGCATTGATGATTACGTCTTGCAATTTGGCTCTTTATCAGAAGCCATCTTCTGGGGATACGATGCCGTTGTCACCAAAAACTCAAGCAAGCTGGACTCACCCAATCTCAAAATTGCCTACTTCGATCGAGGCCTTGAGAATGCGCCTAACAGCACAGATGATGATCAAAACAAGCAAATACAGTCGCCCAAGAGCTTAATTCAATCGCTTATTAAAAGTGATATCGAGACACTCATCATGCCCATTCGCTTGGCACGTCGAGTGATAGACGAACATCAAAATTCAGATTTAAAAATTGATGGCCTATACAATCGAGATCCCTTTGCGTATCGCTGGTTAATCTCCGATCAAGATGCTCCTTTGCATGGTGTATTGAGTCACTTTCTCGCTGACCTAGACCCCATTTCCTCGCGCCAACTCTTTTTCTTAGGAAGTGAACCTCAGCCTAGATCACCCATGTTGCCTTGGCTGGGCGCCCTCCTATTCTTCCTTGTTGGTGGGGGGATGTTTTACCAACTCCAAAGAAAGTATTTTCATCAAAAGCAAGTTGCTGTTGAATTGCTGCACTCTAAGGAGTTGGCTGAAAAAGCAAATGCAGCTAAATCTGCTTTTCTGGCAACCATGAGCCACGAAATTCGTACGCCAATGAACGCTATTCTCGAAGTGCAAGAACTTCTCCTAAGTAGCCCGCAGTTTCCCAAGAAAGACAAGTCACTATTAAAGAACGCTCAAGCCTCGGCTGAATCTCTATTAGGCATGCTTAATCAAGTACTGGATATTTCCAAAATTGAGGCTGGCAAACTCACCCTTAATCTTGAGCCCTGCAATCCAAATCAATTGATCGCAGAAATTCATGCAGCTTTTTCAACGGTAGCCAAGAAACAGGGATTATTACTCCACACTTCAATAGATCCCAGAATCACCGAAGTTCTCATGATTGATTCCCTGCGCCTGCGCCAAGTACTTCAGAATTTACTTAGCAATGCAATTAAGTTTACCGCTGAAGGTGAGGTGTACTTTTCCATCACCGTGCTGGCAGATGATCATGCAGGCCAACTACTCGAGTTTATGGTGATTGATACTGGGGCAGGAATGGGCAGCGAACAGATTAAATTGGCTCTGCAAGCCTTTGAGCAATTGCCTGTCTCTCAAGAGTCATGTCTATTAGACCAAGAGAGGGGCACGGGTCTTGGACTCACCATCACCAATCATCTGGTGAACTCCATGAATAGTCATCTCTATTTTGAGAGCGCTCCAGGCTTTGGAAGCAATATTCATTTTTCAGTAGCCTTTTCTAGAACCAGCATTGCCGCTCCACAGGCTGCAGACTTTGATTTGCTTGGCTCCATATCCAAGAGTTTGGTTTCGAAAAGACCAGGGCGAAAAAATTGCGGCATTCATGCTTTAGTGGTTGAAGACCATCCAGCAAGCCGACAAATACTGTCGCTGCAATTAGAAGCGCTTGGGATCAGCGCTTGTGTTTGTGAGAATGCCACTATTGCACTCGAGTTAATGAAAGACCAACATTTCGACCTCATGCTGACAGATCAATCCATGCCTGGAATGCAAGGTTCTGAATTAGCCAAACAAATTCGATCTCAAGGCAATCGTGACCTCATCATCATTGGCGTCACTGTTGACATTTACGCCTTAGACTCTCGCCATCAGTTTTTATCCTCTGAGATGAACGGTGTACTCATCAAGCCACTCAGCTTGGGCGCCCTTGAGAATGAACTCTTGCGCTATTTTGAAACCAGCCAGGAACCCGCTGCCCCTAATGAGGCTTATTCATTTGATGCCTTTTCCACTCTCATTAAAAATGATCCCCGTCAAATCATTGTGATTTTGGAAGAGATTGAAAAGGTGCATCTAGAAGCTCTAAATCAACTTCACTTCAATCGTGGCCAAGCCACCATTAGTGAGGCCCAATTTCAAAGCTTAGTTCATAAGGTTAAAGGTGGAGCACAGCTGTTACAAGCCACTGAATTTATCCATGCCTGTGAATCGCTTGAAGTTGGTGGGCCACTTTCAGAGCGTATTGAGCGATTTATCACCCTTCTTGAAGAACAAAACCAAATTATTGAGTCCCACAAGAAAAGATACCGACAGTAATTTACGATGGCTAGGGTAGTTATAAGTCAGTGAGCACCAAGGTTTATCCTATGGGTAATGCGCACCCAAAACTCTTTACCTACCACCGTTGTGCCGATGGCCGGCTTCTTTGTCTGCCTCCTCGTCTGCTTATTGGTTAGCCCACAGGCCTATTCTGCTGATCTAATTTCCCAAGAGACTGCTTTACAGTACATCCCTAAGACTGTCGCTGCTAGCCTGGAAAAAAAATCAGATTCTCAAAGAGGCTGTCAGCATTTCAGTAGTGGAAATTAACCCAGGTCGCCCAGGTAAAGTCACGGCAAAAACTGAAGTGGATTGGCACTCTAAACAGCCAATGAACCCTGTTTCTACTATGAAGCTCATTACCACCCTTACCGGCTTGGATGTGTTGGGGCCTCAATATCGTTGGCGTACAAATGTCTACACTGATGGACTCATTCGCCAGGGAACTCTCAAGGGCAATCTCTATTTACAAGGCACTGGTGATCCAAAGCTAATCCCAGAAGAATTCGCCAAAATGATGAAGGCCCTCCAGAATCTCGGTATTCAGAAAATTGATGGCAACCTATTCTTCGATAGAAGTGCCTATGCTTCCAATGTCATGGAGCACAACACCATTGATGGGGAATCTCTGCGCGCCTATAACGTGCCACCGGATCCCCTGCTATACGCTTTTAGAACGCTTTCATTTCAACTGGGTAAATCGCGTACTGCAGACTTTATCAATATTGGCTATACACCACCACCATCTCAACTCAAAGTGGTCAACCAAATGCAATTGGTTGATCAGTCTTGCGATAACTGGAAAAGCAATATTCGCTTTAACCTCGATCCTGAAGGAGATGGAGCCACTACTAACCAACTCTTGACTGCGCAGTTCTCCGGTAGCTTTCCGAATGCCTGCAAGGGAGTGAACTATAACGTTGTTGCTTTGGATGCCAATATCTTTCTTACTCAAGGCTTCGCTGCAGCCTGGGAATTATCTGGTGGAACTTGGACTCAAGCGCCCACTGGAAATTCTGCCACCGTTCCTCTGGCAGCGCGATTGTTGTTGCAGTTTAAAGGCATCCCTTTAGCTGATGACGTACAAGACATTAATAAGTATTCCAATAACGTTATGGCCAGACAACTCATGCTGACCTTAGCTTTAGAGAAGACGAGTAAACCTGCTACCACTGAAAATGGGGGGCTTGTAATTCAGAGCTGGTTAAAGGGATTAGAGCTTCAGTTCCCAGAACTTGTCATTGAAAATGGCTCTGGTCTATCGCGCAATGAAGCAATCTCTGCCGAGCATATGACGCAATTGTTAGTTGCAGTTCGTAACTTATCTGTAGCAGATATTTTTTATAACAGTCTGCCGATAGCAGGCACAGATGGCACGATGCGTAATCGCCTCATGGCGCATTTACGGAAATTTTTGCATTTAAAGAAAAAGCCTGAAGCCCGAATCAAGACGGGATCACTTGCCGATGTTAGAGCAATCTCTGGCTACGTGATGAGCAAGTCCGGAAAGATGTATGCGGGTCACCTCATTCATTAACCACCCCAACGCATGGAGAGGTTTAGAGGCGCATGATCAACTGTTGGCGTGGTTACTTGACGATGGGCCGGAGCCAAAACAAGCGCGCTGAAGTCGGTCTCTCACGCCATCCCACTCCTCGCCTGCTGGCGGCTCCGGAAATAAAATCAAATCCCAGCCCTGTTGATCCAAGTCTCGTAAAGAACGATACAGGCGGCCTGCAAATGTAGCGCTATCGCTAGGCACAATCACTTCCTCAAAATACACCGATGGATGCCCATCCTCACCTAAGGAAGAATCCGAATCCCATACTGCAACCGCTACCCGTGACTTGATGTCGGGGAACTCACTGAGTGCATCTAAAACTCTGCCTGGCGCATACATTCTTAGCGGGGTTGTTGGGGCGTAATGGGCACGCAGGTTACCTGAGACTCTTGGTAAGCAATCATCTTGCTTATTTAAGTTGAGTTCACCAGGTAAATAGACTTTGATACCCGTCTTAGCAAGAATTTCTCTTGAAGTAATGAGGCCTGGGCGCAATAAGACTGGATGATCACCAGAAGATAAATCAATAATGGTCGATTCAATGCCGACTTCGCAATCACCGCCATCCAAGATCATAAGATCGAACATGTCTTCAAATTCGCTACGGACATCTGCGGCACTCGTAGGGGATACCTTTCCGAATCGATTGGCAGAAGGAGCGACCACTCCCCCTTTAAATTTACGGAGTAATTCTTGGGCAATCGGATGAGCAGGCGCCCGAATTGCCACCGTGTCCTGGCCACCAGTCAGTTCATTTAAAACGCTTTTATCTTTTTTAAAGACCAAGGTCAGTGGACCCGGCCAAAAAGCATTGATGAGCTTTAATGCACCTTCCAATAAATCTCTTACCCAGGGCGCCACAACCGGAACCCAATCAACTTGCGCCTGATCAAACTTGTCATGGGCTGCTAAGTGAACAATTAACGGGTGATTGGATGGCCTGCCCTTAGCAGTAAAAATTTGTTTGATTGCATCAGGGTTTTTTGCATCTGCACCCAATCCGTAAACCGTTTCAGTTGGAAAGGCGACTAAGCCACCATCTCGCAAATTTTGCACTGCTTCATTAATTACTGCAGATGAATGCAGTGCGCTACTATCGCTGGACATTTCTAGGGCTCGATCCCTAATTCAACAGCGACGGCTGCACAATTTTGGCGCGCTTGATTGAGTGACTCACCCAAGCAATTAATGTGGCCCATCTTGCGACCTATGCGTGGATCAGATTTACCATACAAATGTAACTTAGCATCTGGATGAGAGAGCACCATATCCCAGGCAGGCTCTCTTGCCTTATCTTCGCTACCTTCGTACCAAAGATCTCCCAAGAGGTTGAGCATGGAGACAGGTGCTAGCAAGCGAGTATCACCTAAGGGTAAGCGAGCCATGCTTCTAACTTGCTGCTCAAACTGGCCACTGACGCAGGCATCCATGGTGTAGTGACCCGAGTTATGTGGACGTGGCGCAATTTCATTTGCAACAATGTCGCCACTCTTCAGCACAAAGAACTCAACACATAAAACACCCACGTAATCAATCTTACGAATGAGCGCTTTAGCAGCTTCAATAATTTTTTTCTCTTGAGCCGGCTTAAGTGATGGCGCTGGCACAGTAGAGGTATGCAAGATACCGTCGCGATGGATGTTTTGAGAAACTGGGTACGCCACTACCGCATTGTCATATCCCCGCACAACCAATGCGGACACTTCAAAATCTAAATTCATGCGCTTTTCAAGCACACAGGGCACTTTACCCAATTCAGCCCAAGCAGCAATTAGGTTGACAGAGTCATAAACAGTAATCTGCCCTTTGCCGTCATAACCCATGCGGGCTGTTTTCAGAATGCCAGGAAATAGATCTCCAGGCACATGCTCAATATCTGCATCATGCTCAATCACACAGTAAGGCGCAGGGCCAATATTAGTTTCTGCTTTCCAGGTAGCTAAGAACTTTTTCTCAGCAACGCGGTTTTGAGCCAAAGAAACGCAACTGCTACGAGGCGCTACAAATACGCCTAAAGACTCGAGCTCATCTAAGGCTTGAGCAGGAACATTTTCAAATTCGGTACTTACGGATTTGCATAATGTC
The DNA here is from genome assembly GCA_900095165.1 of Polynucleobacter necessarius. Lineage (GTDB taxonomy): Bacteria > Pseudomonadota > Gammaproteobacteria > Burkholderiales > Burkholderiaceae > Polynucleobacter > Polynucleobacter necessarius_J. The sequence goes on from LT606947.1 coordinate 1,281,845, forward strand.
GCCATCTCTTTTAATGCATCAGAGTTGGTGTAATCAGCTTGAATAAATTTTTCCGCAATGGAGCCGGCGGGACTGTCTGATCCAGGATCTAGAACGCAGACCTTGTAGCCCATCGCTTGAGCAGCCTGTGTAAACATCCGCCCCAATTGACCGCCACCCAAAATTCCTAAATACGAGCCCGGCAAAATGGGCTCCAAACGATCTGCCATCTTCTTAATATCCCGGCAAATTCGTGGCACGCGCAGTATCGGACTGCTTCGCACGGAACTCTTCCAACTGTTTTGCTAAGGCAGGATCATTGACTGCCAAATTGGCAATCACATGCAAAGCCGCATTTGCAGCACCCGCTTCACCAATAGCAAATGTTGCCACTGGGATGCCCTTGGGCATTTGCACGATGGAATACAGCGAATCTTCACCGCGTAAATATTTGCTAGCAACCGGAACGCCATAAATAGGCACTATTGTTTTCGATGCCAGCATACCTGGTAAATGGGCAGCGCCACCTGCACCAGCAATAATTGCCTTGAGGCCATTTTTAGAAGCATTTTCTGCATACGCAAACATATCGTCCGGCATACGATGAGCGGAAACCACTTTAGCCTCGTGTGCAATGCCAAATTGGTCCAGCATTTGAGCGGCGTGCTGCATGGTGTCCCAATCCGAATTGGATCCCATCACTATTCCGACTACTGGCTTTTTGCTCATTAACCTTTCCAAATGCCCTAATCTACATCGTTAATCTATCTAAGACCTTATTATCCCAGCCTTTTTAGGGCCTCAAGGAAATTAGGCCTTAGTTAAGCGAGCAAGGGCTTCGCGGTACTTTTCCGCTGTTTTATCAATGACATCCACCGGCAAAGCGGGTGCTGGGGCTGTTTTAGGCCAAAGCTTGCCATCAACCATGGCCGTTTCAAGCCAGTCCCGAACAAATTGCTTGTCATAGGAAGGGGGGTTCGCGCCCACATAGTAGGTTTCAGCAGGCCAAAAGCGAGAAGAGTCAGCAGTGAGGATTTCATCCATCAATACCAGCTGCCCAGCATCATCCAAACCAAACTCAAACTTAGTATCGGCAATGATGATCCCGCGAGTCGCGGCATATTCAGAAGCCTCTTTGTACAAACGAATGCTGACTTCACGAATCTGATTGGCCAACTTCTCGCCGATCATCTCGATTACCTTGTCAAAGGAGATGTTTTCATCATGCTCACCTACTTCTGCCTTAGCGGCAGGAGTAAAAATAGGCTCAGGCAACTTCTGCGCATTTTCCAAGCCTTCTGGCAACGCAATCCCGCAGACTTTTCCAGTCTCTTTGTAATCTTTCCATCCGCTACCAGCTAAGTAACCACGTACTACCGCTTCAACCAAGATGGGCTTGAGTCTTTTGGCCACTACAGCACGACCTTTAACCTGGTCTACTTCATCGGCAGGCACAACACTTTCAGGATCAATGCCTGTCAAATGATTCGGAATTACCTTGGCTAACTTTTCAAACCAAAAATTGGCCATTTGATTGAGTACGATTCCTTTCTCAGGAATCGGCTGGCCCATGACTACGTCAAAGGCAGAAAGGCGATCGGTGGTGATCATCAGTAGTTTGTCATCACCTAGCGCGTATACATCACGCACTTTTCCTTTGGAGAGCAAAGGCAGGGACTTAATAGAAGTGGCGTACAAAACGGACATATTTATCTCACTTCACAATCTGGGCTAATTTGCCGCTCTTGTACAGCTCTGCCATTTTTTCCAAGGGAATTGGCTTGATTTTGGATGCTTGGCCCGAACTACCAAAAGCGTTGAAGCGTGCAATGCAAACTTTCTTAGCTGCTTCACGCGCAGGCTTGAGGTAATCACGTGGATCAAACTTACTTGGATTTTCAAACAAGTAGCGACGGATCGCGCCAGTCATCGCCAAACGAATATCGGTATCAATATTGATCTTACGAACACCGTTCTTAATGCCCTCTTGAATTTCTTCAACAGGTACGCCGTAGGTTTCTTTCATATCGCCACCGAATTCACGAATCTCAGCAAGCAATTCTTGGGGAACGCTAGAAGAACCATGCATGACTAAATGCGTATTTGGGATGCGTGTGTGAATTTCTTTAATACGCTCGATTGCCAAGATATCGCCTGTCGGCTTCTTAGTAAATTTATAGGCGCCATGACTAGTGCCAATAGCGATTGCCAAAGCATCACACTGAGTGGCTTTTACAAAGTCAGCAGCTTGCTCAACGTCAGTCAATAATTGTTTACGCGTCATCTTGCCATCAGCACCATGACCATCTTCTTTGTCGCCCTGCATTGTCTCCAATGATCCCAGAACGCCCAACTCCGCCTCAACAGTAACTCCAATAGAGCGGGAGAACTTCACCACTTCTCTGGATACATCAACGTTATATTCATAACTGGCAACAGTCTTACCATCAGCCTGCAAGGAACCATCCATCATCACACTAGTAAAGCCACTCTTAATCGCAGCCATACAAACTGCTGGGCTTTGACCATGGTCTTGATGCATCACAACTGGAATATGTGGGTAAGCCTCAACTGCAGCTGAAATCAAATGACGCAAGAATGATTCACCGGCGTATTTACGGGCACCAGCAGAAGCTTGCATGATCACTGGAGAATCTGCTTCATGAGCCGCTTCCATAATTGCCGTAACTTGCTCTAAATTGTTAACGTTAAATGCTGGCAAGCCATAGCCATTTTCAGCAGCGTGATCCAAGAGTTGTCGTAAAGAAACTAAAGCCATGTTGATCTCTTAATTAAAAATGTTAGCAATAAATAATTTGAATAAATTTCTTAAACAGTGAATTACTTCACCTGAATAATTTTGAGTGAATTCGTGCCGCCAGGCTCACCCATCGGCTCGCCAGAAGTTAGAACCACTACATCATCCTTTTTCACTGCCCCTAACTTCTTCAGGCAATCCTCTACCTCTTGCAAAGCAGTATCACGTTGCTTGGTATAATCCAGGCCAATGGGAAATACATTGCGATAAGTACTCAAAGCGCGCTGAGTTGCAATCTTTGAAGTTAAAGCAAAGATAGGTAGATGAATATTGTGACGGCTCATCCATACCGCAGTAGACCCTGACTCAGTCAAAGCAGCAATCGCATTAGCATTGAGGTGGTGAGCCGTAAAAAGCGCGCCCAAAGCAATCGTTTGATCAATGCGTGAGAAGGTTTGATCTAAGAAATCCGTATCGAGTTTTACGCGATCTGATTTTTCTGCTTCAACACAAATCTCAGACATCGCCTTGATCGTTTGTACTGGGTACATGCCGGCTGCAGATTCTGCAGAAAGCATCACTGCATCGGTATCATCCAATACCGCATTAGCCACGTCACTCACTTCAGCACGTGTAGGCACTGGGGCATTAATCATGGACTCCATCATTTGCGTGGCGGTGATCGTAAATTTGTCAGCCTCAAGCGCCAGCTTAATCATGCGCTTTTGTAAGGCGGGGACAGCAGCGTTACCAACCTCAATCGCCAAGTCGCCACGCGCAACCATAATGCCGTCACTCTCTGCAATGATGCTATTAAGCGCATCAGGCTCAATCGCCTCGGCACGTTCAACCTTTGCAATCGTGCGCACTTTGCCAACGCCATGCTTTGTACTAGCGGCATCTGCCAACTTGCGGGCATAAGCCATATCGGCACCGTCTTTTGGAAAGCTAATCGCCAGAAAATCTACACCCATTGCGATCGCTGCATCCAAATCAGAAATGTCTTTTTCTGTCAGGGCAGGAGCAGTTAAACCTCCACCAGCACGGTTGATGCCCTTGTTATTTGAGAGCGGACCACCTTGCTCTACCAAGGTATAGATTTCCCCGCCCCTTACATTCTCTACGCGCAATACAACTAAACCGTCATTCAATAAGAGACGATCGCCAGGCTTAACGTCTTGTGGCAGTTCTTTGTAATCCAATCCCACACGCTCTTGGTTACCAAGCTCACAAGCAACATCCAGAATAAATTTTGCGCCATCTTTTAAAAGAATTTTGCTATCAACAAACTTACCCACGCGAATTTTTGGACCCTGGAGATCGGCCATGATGCCAACCTCTTTGCCAACATCAGCAGAAATACTGCGCACCAAATCATGACGCGCTTTGTGGTCAGCAACAGTGCCATGAGAAAAATTCATTCTCACAACATCCACGCCTGCACGAATCATCTCGCGCAAAACTTCAGGCTTTTCTGATGCAGGCCCTAATGTGGCAATGATCTTTGTTGCTCTCAACATATTTAGTCTTTCGCTCTTTCAGCCAATACCGCAAAGGCTGGCAAGGTTTTGCCTTCCAAGAATTTCAAGAAAGCGCCGCCGCCAGTAGAGATGTAATCCACTTGATTTTCAATACCGTACTTCGCGATTGCAGCTAAGGTATCGCCGCCACCTGCAATCGAAAATGCAGGGGAATGGGCAATCGCTGCAGCCAACATTTTGGTTCCACCGCCAAACTGATCAATCTCAAAAACGCCTAATGGGCCATTCCAAACAATCGTGCCGGCATGCGCCAACATGATTGACAAACGGGCAGCAGTTTTAGGACCGATATCCAAAATCATGTCGTCCTCTGCCACCTGATCAGCAGGGACACGGTTGGCACGCGCCAATGGAGAGAGTTCGTTCGCAACCACAACATCCTCAGGAATAGGAACATGCGCGCCGCGCTTTTCCATAATCTCCATGATTTCCCTAGCTTCACTTACCAAGTCCGGCTCTGCTAATGACTTACCAATTGGTAAACCTTTAGCCAACATAAAAGTATTGGCAATACCGCCACCAACAATCAACTCATCCACCTTATCAGCCAAAACCTTCAAAATAGTCAACTTAGAAGATACCTTGGAACCAGCAACAATTGCTATCAAAGGACGCTTCGGACTTGCTAGTGCGCGACTCAAGGCATCTAACTCTGCAGCCATCAAAGGACCGGCGCAAGCAATCGGAGCAAACTTAGCTACACCATTCGTAGTTGCTTCAGCACGATGGGCCGTACCAAAGGCATCGTTCACATAGACATCACACAAAGCGGCAATTTTCTTAGCCAGCTCATCATTATTCTTTTTCTCACCCACATTAAGGCGGCAGTTCTCTAGTAATACCAGTTCGCCTGGATTGATCTCAAAACCACCATCCACCCAATCGCTAATCAAAGGGACTTTGCGATTGAGTAGTGCCGCAATTCGATCGGCTACAGGGGCTAAACTATCTTCAGGCTTAAATTCGCCTTCAGTTGGACGCCCCAGATGGGAGGTCACCATGACCGCCGCACCCGCATCTAAACACATTTGTACCGCTGGCATAGAAGCCCTAATTCGGGTGTCCTCAGTGATATTGCCCACATCATCCTGAGGAACATTGAGGTCGGCACGGATTAAAACCCGTTTTCCCTTGAGAAGGCCTGCTGCAGCTAGTTCACTTAGTCGTTTTACTTTAAAGAGAGTTTCCGGCATAAGAATGGGCAAATTTAGTGGTTTATTGGGAATGCTCCATTCTAAATCGTCTGGGCTTTAGACCCCAAAGGAATTGGACTACCCCGCCTCGCTCCCTGCTCTACAATAAAGACTGAGACGTATTTCAGGCCTAGAGACCCCCCAGTGGCTTGACACCCTGTTTTACTGAACTGAATCACCCCGTTTATTACAAATTAAAAGGTAGAGAAAATGTCGATGTCCGATCGCGATGGCTTTATTTGGTCCGATGGGAAGCTCGTTCCCTGGCGTGAGGCCAATATTCATGTGCTAACCCACAGTCTCCACTACGGAATGGGTGTATTTGAAGGTATTCGCGCCTACAAAACTCCTCAAGGTACCGCCATTTTCCGCCTTCCAGAGCACGTTAAGCGCCTATTCAATGGGACCAAGATTTTCCAGATGAATATGCCTTGGACCCCTGAACAGATCACCAGCGGCATTATTGAAGTGGTGAATAGCAATAAGTTGGAATTTTGCTATATCCGTCCGATTATCTTTATTGGCTCCCAAAAACTCGGCATCTCTCCAAAAGGTAACAGCATCCATACTGCAATCGCTGCCTGGGAATGGGGTGCTTATTTGGGTGAAGATGGCCTTAACAAGGGTATCCGCGTTAAAACCTCCTCATTTACTCGCCATTTTGTGAATTCCTCATTGGTTCGCGCCAAGGCCTCCGGTTACTACATCAACTCCATTTTGGCCAACCAAGAGGTAACAGCCAATGGCTACGATGAAGCTCTCCTATTGGATACAGAAGGTTATGTATCTGAAGGCTCTGGCGAAAATATTTTTATCGTCAACAACGGCATTATTTACACGCCCGATCTGGCTTCCTGTTTAGACGGCATCACCCGTAACTCCATCATGCAAATCGCCAAAGATCTCGGCTACGAGTTGCGTGAGAAACGCATTACTCGTGATGAAGTGTATTCAGCTGATGAGGCTTTCTTTACCGGCACTGCCGCTGAAGTAACACCAATTCGTGAATTGGATGATCACACTATTGGCGATGGTAAGCGTGGCCCGATTACCGAGCAAATCCAAAAAACCTACTTTGATGCGGTCTACGGCAGAAGCGATAAATATAAATCTTGGTTAACTTACGTTAAGTAATAGGAAATCAGAGAATGAGTGAAGCTCAAGTTGTAATGGTGAATGGCAATACGGATTTGCCTTTGCATTGCCCCACTAACAAAACCCCTAGCTGGAATTCACATCCACGTGTATTTCTCGATTTTGCAAAGACAGGTGACGCAAAGTGTCCCTATTGCGGCACTGAGTACAAACTCATTCCTGGTACTGAGCCCCACGGGCATTAAGCCCATCAGCACCCCAGAGCGGGGTGCTGTTTCGGGACACCTCATATGAATCGTATTCTGATCATCGCGCCCAACTGGATTGGCGATGCCGTCATGTCCCAGCCTCTGCTGGCGAATCTCAAAGCGATTTACCCACAATCACAAATTGATGTTTTAGCCAGCCCTTGGGTTGCACCCATTTATCGTGCCTGCACAGAAGTTCATCAAGTGATTGAAGCGCGGCTAGAGCACAAACAATTGCAATGGGGTTTACGCAAGCAACTCGCAAAGCAACTCGAATTAAATCAATACGATGCCAGCTTCATCCTGCCGAATAGCCTGAAGTCTGCCCTCATCCCTTGGCTTGCCAATATTCCACTTCGCATTGCTTATCGTGGTGAGATGCGCTTTGGACTTATTAATTTTGCTTTAGACAATCCAAGCAAAACCAACCGACCTCCAATGGCCAATCATTACCTTGCTCTTTGCAATGTAATAGATCACTCGGAAGAGATTGTGATCAACAAGCCCGCAGATCCTCAACTCAATATCTCGCCTGAATTTAAGCAATCTGTTGGCGCTAAGCTGCAGAAAATAGTCAGGGATAAATCAATCTATGTGCTGTGTCCGGGCGCCGAATACGGGGTAACCAAACGCTGGCCTACCGAGCACTTCGCCACTCTTGCGCAGCAATTAATCACAAATGAACCAGATGCTCGCATCATTCTTCTGGGCAGCAAGGGTGATTACACGTTAGGTGAGAGCATTAGAGCTCAAGCCAATAATGACTCCAATATATATAGCTGGTGTGGCGACACCTCACTCGATGAAGCGATTGCACTTATCGGCATGAGTAAAGCCTTAGTCAGCAATGACTCTGGCTTAATGCATATTGGTGCCGCATTAAAAGTGCCGCAAGTAGCAATCTTTGGCTCAAGCGACCCGCACCACACGCCACCACTATCCGATAAAGCGAAAGTCATTTGGCTCAACTTGCCGTGCAGCCCCTGCCATAAAAGAGTATGCCCACCGAGTCACCTCAAGTGCTTAAAAGACATCTCGCCGGAGAATGTATTTAAAGTAATTCAAAGCCTTCATTAAGCTCACATTAACTTAAATCACCAGAAAGTAAGCCATGCCAAAACTAGCCAGACTTTTTCATAATGCCGATGAAGTGGTGGATGCTTGGCGTGATGCTTTAAAACATCGTGACGTTAAAGGTGCTCTGGCTATCTGGCTAGATGATGACTCGATTACTTGCGTACTTCCAGAAGGACAGCATCTCAGTGGTCATGCAGAAATTCGGGCGGGTCTAGAGCGCCTCTTGGCCAAACAAGCTTTGTTTTTAGAACCCATTGCCTGCATTAGCCATTCCGTTTTGGGGCAGCCGTGTATGACACCGCTGAAGCAGTTCATCTGCGCGATAATCAAATTGAAGCGGAATTTTTTCTCAATATCACCTTGGTGCTATTGCAAGATAGTCAAGGCTGGCGCATTGCTCACTTGCATGCAAGTCACTCGACTGAAGAGACCTTCGACGCACCGTCTACTCCACACGGACTACATTAATTGCCAATGCTAAAAAGGTTGCTATTTTATGGATGAGCAAGTCCTGCGGTCCTTGATTAAGTGGCCCAATGTTCCCCGCTGCTGTGGCTGGCTTGCATTAGATCGTCGAGGTCAATGGCGCATGCGAGATGAATTTGCGCAAGCCAATCAATTGGCCGGGAGTGTTATTCAGCATACAGCCCTTAATGAATTCATTTCCAGAAATTATGCGTGTGATTTTTTGGGTAGGTATTTTTTTCAGAATGGGCCTCAAAGGGTTTTCGTCACGCTGGATGCCACACCATGGATTGCTAGAATCATTCCAAATGAAAGTGGCCCTCAACTATTAACACAATGTGGTACAGAAATTAAACCGCAGGCGGCTCTGAGTGATGAAAAAGGAAATATCTATATCACTGGATTCATTACGCAAGCACTCCCTGATCAAGTCGATGGCGCCATGTTCACCAAAATAGAATCGCTATCGGTCGCACTATTACATGATCATGATTTAGATCTATTTTCAGATCAATCGAAAGTAATGGAGGATGCTTGTAGTTATAGAGGCTCTTGGCAATGGGATGATAAGGATTTACCAATCGAACCCATTCACTCAGTCGAACTCAGTGAGCGATTTCACTTTGTTAAAACCCCCAAGTAATTAATTAGCTTGGCATGTTTTTGCCCAGCTCCTTCAGCTCTTCTTGATATTGCTTTTGCATTTCACGAAGACGCGCGTCAATACTAGAGGCCTGATAGAAATCAGCGCCACCAGAAGATCTAGCAATCTTGAGTTGCTCAATAGCTGAAGGCCATGCACCTTCAAGCGCATACTTTTCTCCAAGAGCGTAATGGCGCATTGGCACATTCTTTGCTTGATCATACGCATTTGAAAGCATGGTCCACCACACCACTTCATTGGGCTGCAATCTTGTACGCACCTTTAACCAAGCAATAGCGTCATTCGTACGACCCAGCTTGAGATAGGCATTCATCATTGCCGCTCCAGCAGCGTAAGACTGTGGATAGGCTTTTAAAGTTGCTTGAGCAATTTGCAGAGCCTCATCCCCTTTGCCTCTAGCTAATGCCAACTCTGAAGCCGCAATATCCAAAGAGAGACTTTGCCGAGTAATGGGTGATCCGGACGCACTGGCGCTATTGGCTAGATTGCGTGCTTGCTGAAGGTAACCGGAAGCCTGATCGAACTTGCCTTGTTTTTGAGCAACCAAGGCAAGCCCATAAAAACCTTCCATCTGCTTTCCGGGAGCTAACTGCTTACTCAAACCATCAAAGGTATTTTTTAAGTCATACATCTGACTAGAGCTTCCAGACTGCTCCATGCGAGCACGTGCTTTTATGAAATAGAACTCCACAGAAGTGGACACATTTCTGTTGGCAATATTACGAGCACGATCTTGCATGTCCGCAATGCGATCGGTAGTTAATGGGTGGGTACGCACATAGGATGGAACACCGCTATCCATGATGCCTGTAACTTTTTGTAGGCGCTGAAAAAAGCCTGGTGCACCATTGACGTCATAACCACTCGCCGCCAGAATCTGAAAGCCAATACGATCCGCCTCGCGCTCAGCATCCCTTGAGTAGGAGAGCTGGTTATTTACAGCCAATGCCTGACCACCCTGCATGAGCCCAGAGGCCGCACCTGGATTACGCAAGGCAGCTAAGGCGCCTAACAAAATCCCAGCCAAAGCAATCATCGTATTGGTAGACTGTTTATCCATTTGACGCGCAAGATGGCGCTGCAACACATGTCCAGTCTCGTGTCCCATTACCGAAGCGACTTCGGAATCTGTTTCAGCACTAATCAATAATCCCGTATGAAATCCAATAAATCCACCAGGCAATGCAAACGCATTAATGCTGCTGTCCTTAACAGCAAATACTTCAAAGTTATAGGCACCACTACCCTGCTCATTAGCCCCACCCAATTGCAGACGTTTTGCTGATTGCAATAAGCGGTGCTCCATTTGATTTAAAAAATCATAGATTGGCAAATCATTGGAATAATCTGGATCCGGACGAATCTGACGCATGATCATCTTGCCATATTTTTTTTCGTCCATACGGCTTAAGCTATCGCCACCAGGATCACCCATGTCCGGAAGAACAAAGCTCTCTTGAGTTTGAGGTGTATTGCGCGAGGGCAAATTCGAAGATCGGGCATCAGGAGACTGAACTGCCCTACCCAAGTTTTGCAAAGCAGCTGACTCTCCTTGCACAGATACATCCCCCATTACGGCAGAAGATGTAAGGTCAGCCGCATAGACGAAGCCCGTACTGGGGCAAGCCAAGGCCAGAATGAGCTGGCCAGCCAAAATTCGCTTTAATAGCGATGATTTTTGTGGTGTCTTTATGACTTGCATCTCTATATGGTAAAACTTATCCCATGAACAAACTAACTCATTTTGATGCCAGCGGGCAAGCCCACATGGTCAACGTTGGAGACAAGCCCAATACCCATCGGATTGCCATTGCTACAGGCAAGATCACCATGCTCCCAGAGACCTTCGCGATGATCGAAGCGGGCACCCATAAAAATGGGAATGTTTTGGGTATCGCCCGGATTGCTGGCATCCAGGCATCTAAGAAGACATCGGACTTAATCCCCCTCTGCCACCCGCTTGCTCTGACGCACGTCAGCCTAGAGTTTGCCCTCAACAAAGATACGAGCAGCATCACCTGTCAGGTTAGAGCCGAAACTACCAGCCCCACCGGCGTAGAAATGGAAGCCATCACCGCAGTCCAAGTTGCCCTACTCACCATCTACGATATGGCGAAAGCTGTTGATAGAGGCATGGTGATGGGTGATGTACATCTTCTAGAGAAGAGTGGTGGCAAGTCTGGTGAGTGGAAAGCCTAATCGCTGACTCTCTCCATGCAAATAATTAAGCCACCGAGGTGGCTTAATTTCTTATGGAGTATTGATAACTAAGTTACTTCGTAATGCGACACTCTGAGGGGAGTAACTGAGGCAGTAGATTAGTCTCAGTAGAGCGACAAGACCAACCGCCAGCCCAAGTTGATCCCTCGGGTTTGGATAAATCAATTGCTTTAGGAACATTGGCATCTGGATCATTTGTCGGAATAAGATGCAATGTGTTTTTATCTTCTGGAGCAACGTTATTCTGAAAGTCGATAGCAATAGCGCCAGACGGCGTAATCTCAATTAACTTCACACTGCGCGTTGGTACAAAGGCAAATGAACCACTAGTTGCTTTATCCATTGGTACCGTGCCTCCGCTAGCAAAAGCCTCCGTCACTGCCAGCTTAGCGCTAGAGGATAGATTCATGCCCTCTACGATGCGGCTACGTGCAATGTAATCTTGATATTGCGGAACGGCAACAGCCACCAAAATACCAATGATGGCAACCACCACCATCACTTCTATCAAGGTAAATCCAGACTCTTGCTTTTGATCTTGTGTAGACATATTGATTGGCTCCTGAGGGTTAAATCCCTCATCATCCAGTCTATACCCAACACACTCAAGGCGTCCAAATGCAAGAAAAGCCGGCTTTGAAGGCCGGCTTTTCTGATCAATGCGGAAGAAACTTAATGCGCTGCTTTAGCTGCGTTTCTTTTCTTAAAGTAAGTACCAACAAGAATCACAATAGCCACACCAATAATTTCAAAAGCCAACTTAGCATCACCCAAGGCTGCCTGAATACTATCTTTGATTGCTGGGTCATCTACCAACATACCGCCAGCCAACAAGCCTAATAGACCTGCGCTCAAAGTAATGATGATTGGGAAGCGTTCCATCACTTTTAGCAACATAGCACTACCAAAGATGATCAATGGAATGGACATGCCTAAGCCGATAATCAACAAGAGTAGACGCGTTTCCTCAGGACCTTTTTGGGCTGCCGCTGCAACCGCCAAAACGTTATCCAGACTCATCACCAAGTCGGCAATCAAGATCGTACGAATAGCCGCCCAGATGCTGGTCTTTGCTTCCATATGCTCTTCGCCGCCGCTATCAGACAGCAACTGGATACCGATATAGAGCAGTAGCAAACCACCAACAATTTTTAGATATGGCAGAGTTAATAAAGCAACCGCGGTAATTGTGAGCACTACGCGCAGAATGATGGCTGCAGCACTACCCCAGAAAATGGCTTTCTTTTGCTGAGCGGGTGGTAAGTTGCGGGATGCCAAAGCAACAACAACCGCGTTATCACCAGACAGCAAAATATTGGCAACAATAATTGAAAGCAATGCCGCCCAAAAGGTTGCATCTGAAAAAGCTGAAAAATCCATAATGTCTCCGTACTTTTATATATTTTAGTTTTGACTGCAGGGTGCTACAAAAAGCATGCCGACGAATCGGCATGCTTCTCTGATTACAACATGGCTTTGAGCAAAGCAGCCATTTCCGAAGGATTTTTTGTTACTTTAAAGCCACACTTTTCCATAACGGCAAGCTTGGCATCGGCTGTGTCTGCACCACCAGAAATCAATGCGCCAGCATGGCCCATACGTTTTCCAGGAGGCGCTGTTACACCTGCGATAAAGCCAACAACTGGCTTTTTCATATTGTCTTTATACCAGCGGGCAGCTTCAGCTTCATCTGGACCACCGATTTCGCCAATCATGATGACTGCATCAGTTTCAGGATCTTCGTTAAACATGCGCATCACATCAATGTGCTTCAAACTATTAATTGGATCGCCACCAATACCGACTGCAGTGGACTGACCCAAACCAATTGCTGTTAATTGACCAACTGCCTCATAAGTCAAAGTACCAGAACGGCTAACTACACCGATACGACCTTTTTTATGGATATGGCCAGGCATGATGCCGATTTTGATTTCGTCTGGAGTAATAATTCCAGGGCAATTTGGACCAAGTAACAAAGTCTTCTTGCCACCAGCAGCTTCTTTTGCATGCATCTTATTGCGCACCTCCAACATATCCTTGACCGGAATGCCTTCAGTAATACAGATAACAAAATCGAGATCGGCTTCAACAGCTTCCCAAATTGCAGCAGCAGCGCCAGGAGGCGGAACGTAAATTACTGATGTAGTTGCACCAGTTTGCTGAGCGGCTTCTTTTACGGTTCCATAAATTGGAATATTGAAAATAGACTCGCCTGCTTTTTTAGGATTTACACCAGCTACAAAACAGTTTTTACCGTTTGCGTATTCCTGGCACTTCTCTGTGTGGAATTGGCCGGCCTTACCAGTAATACCTTGAGTAATTACTTTAGTATTTTTATTTACCAAAATAGACATATTGAAGTTCCTTGATTATTTATTTTTCGCAACAGCGGCAACTACCTTAGTAGCAGCTTCTGCCATTGAATCGGCGCTAATGATTGGCAAGCCAGAGTCTGCAAGAATCTTCTTACCCAATTCCTCATTGGTACCCTTCATGCGCACAACCAAAGGCACAGTCAAGTTCACCGCTTTACATGCTGTAACTACGCCATCAGCAATCACGTCGCAACGCATAATGCCGCCGAAAATATTCACCAAGATTGCTTCAACACTCTTGTTCTTGAGCATGATCTTGAATGCTTCTGTTACTTTCTCAGCTGTAGCGCCGCCGCCCACATCCAAGAAGTTTGCTGGCTCGCCGCCAAATAACTTAATAGTATCCATAGTGGCCATAGCCAAACCAGCACCATTCACCAAACAACCAATGTTGCCATCGAGTGAAATGTATGCCAGGTCAAATTTGGAAGCTTCAATCTCAGCTGCATCTTCCTCATCGATATCGCGGTAAGCCACGATTTCTGGATGACGATACAACGCATTGGGATCGAAATTAAATTTCGCATCAAGCGCCTTGATCTTGCCGTTGCCTTCAAGAATCAATGGGTTGATCTCCACCAATGATGCATCGGTTTCCCAGTAGGTCTTGTACAAATTTTTAAACACATCGCTTGCCATTGGAATTGATGCATCTGGTACTCCAATGCCTTTTGCAATGATCTGACAATCAGCGTCTGTCAAACCAATCAATGGATCAACAAACACTTTAATAATTTTTTCTGGATGAGATTCTGCAACCTCTTCAATATCCATACCACCTTCGCTGGACGCCATGATCACATTCTTTTGTGTGCCACGGTCAGTAACAATACTGAAGTAGTACTCTTTTTTGATATCAGCGCCGTCTTCAATTAAGAGACGATTTACTTTTTGACCTTCTGGACCAGTTTGATGAGTTTTCAACTGCATACCCAAAATTTCAGAAGCGTATTTTTTTACTTCATCCATGCTGCGTGCCAATTTCACGCCGCCGCCTTTACCGCGACCACCCGCATGAATTTGCGCCTTAACAACCCATGCTGGGCCACCTAGTTTTTCGGCAGCTTGAATTGCCTCATCAACACTAAATGCAGGAATGCCATTTGGGACAGGCACATTAAATTGGCGAAGTAATTCTTTACCTTGGTACTCGTGAATTTTCATTATTACTCCCGAAACGGCATCTTTTTTAGCAAGCGATGAGGATTAGTAAAACCAGTTTTGCCTTAATCACCTATTTAACCAATGGACAACCTAAAGCAGTTTATTTGGATAAATGGGAGCGGCTTGACCGACTCCATAAGTCTATCATGCTGCAATGCGGCAACATAGCATATTTGCTTCGTACTTGCCCTAGTCTAGACGTCCCGCTACTACCTTGGACACTACGTCTGAGCTAAAGCCCTTAGAGGCCAGAAAACGATACTGGCGTGCCCGCTCTTTTTGCTCGGTTGCCAATGCACCAAACTTACGCATCCACAGCTCATGAGCGCGTTGATATTCAGTTTCTTTGAGATTCTTGAGCAAATCTCCGGTCTTTGAGCTATCGACCCCAGCCTGTGCAAGCTCATCCTGGATTTTTCGGGTTCCAAACCGCTCGCTGCGGCGCCGAACCAGTGCCTCCGCAAAGCGCTGATCAGAAAGGCAGTCGCGAGCCTCAAAATCATCTAAAACAGCCTCAATCTGGATGGTGAGAGGAATTGCCGGAATCGACTCTTCAGGACCCTCCTCTGAGGACTTTAGCTTCAGCATTCTTGCCGCAGACTCCTCTAGCTTCGCTGCCAGCCCCTTGCGACTGTACTCTCG
The DNA here is from genome assembly GCA_900095165.1 of Polynucleobacter necessarius. Lineage (GTDB taxonomy): Bacteria > Pseudomonadota > Gammaproteobacteria > Burkholderiales > Burkholderiaceae > Polynucleobacter > Polynucleobacter necessarius_J. The sequence goes on from LT606947.1 coordinate 1,297,269, forward strand.
CATAGACAAAAGGCGCAAAGCCCGAGCTTTGAGACTCGGGCTTTGTTTCTTGCTTTTTTTAACGGTGCTGCCTAATTCTGACATCGAAGAATTACGCTTCCTCTTCTTCGCTCAAAACATCGCTCACTACTGCCGTGCCCGCCTTGACGCCCAATTTCGCACGAATCTTAGATTCAATATCTTGAGCAATAGCTGGGTTTTCTTTTAAGAACTCACGCACATTATCTTTCCCCTGGCCAATACGATCGCCGTTTATAGGCGTACCAAGATCCTGATTTCTCAACAATATCGGCTTCAACACCCATATCGATAATTTCACCCTCTCGAGAAATTCCAGCACCGTACATGATGTCAAAGATGGCTTCGCGGAATGGCGGAGATACCTTGTTCTTCACAACCTTCACACGGGTCTCATTACCAACAACCTCATCACCCTTCTTGATGCTGCCGATACGACGAATATCTAAACGCATAGAAGCATAGAACTTGAGCGCATTACCACCAGTAGTGGTTTCAGGTGAACCAAACATCACACCAATCTTCATACGAATCTGGTTAATAAAGATAACGGTTGTATTGGTACGCTTGATTGCGCCAGTTAGCTTACGCAAGGCTTGACTCATCAAGCGGGCTTGCAAGCCAGGCAATGAATCGCCCATATCGCCTTCGATCTCCGCCCTTGGAACCAAGGCCGCCACGGAATCGATGACGATTAAATCAATGGAGCCTAAACGCACTAAAGCATCAGCAATTTCTAAAGCTTGCTCGCCAGTATCCGGTTGAGAGATCAGTAAATTGTTTACATCGACACCCAAGCGTGAGGCGTACTGAACATCTAATGCGTGCTCAGCATCGATAAAGGCGCAAGTTCCACCAATCTTTTGCATCTCTGCAATCGCATGCAAAGTCAATGTTGTCTTGCCTGAAGATTCTGGGCCGTAAATTTCAATCACGCGCCCACGTGCTAAACCGCCAACTCCAAGTGCAATATCTAAACCCAATGAGCCACTAGAAACTACCTGAATATCTTGATGAATCTCTGCATCGCCCAATCTCATGATTGAGCCCTTACCAAATTGCTTTTCAATTTGCGCCAAGGCTGCAGTTAATGCCTTTTGCTTGTCTCCGCTCATGCCGTCAAATTCTGATGAGGCTGATTTTTTCTTATCATCCAAGGCCATTTTTTAATTCCTTTTCGCTATGTATTGGGCTTTTTTCCGAAGTTTTCGTACTTTTCAACAACTCAGAAATTACTGTATATAAAAACAGTACTATTTGCAAGCGGCTTTTTATAGAAATTTATGGATTTTTTACTAGGCCACCCTTGATTGAGGTGCGATCCCAATAGAAAAAGAAAGGCATCGCGATTCCCCAAATCAGGCCAACCAAAATGAAACCAGTAGTCTGGCCCCCAGCACCCCACGTGCCAGCCCCCATCCGTATGCCAGTTTCATAGGACATCGGTCCGCAGATAGCACCCAAAACAAAGTCCAAAGCAGGTCTGCCGCGCAACCATGAAAAAGAGCCATTAATAGTGCTCCCTACCAATATCCATAAAACCCACATCCAAAGCGGTGAAAAATATGGGAAAGGCCAGTTATCCTGAAAATCTAGATACTCCAGGCGCATGATGATCGTATCGACCACTATTCCATAAACCAGCACCTTGGCAAGAAGCTTAAAGACTAGCTTTGAAGCATTGCTGTGCCATACATGGAAAGCTATATAAACCAAAGTTCCTACAACAGCCCAAAGAACCTGCTTATTGGCTGCACCCAAAACGCAGGCAAACCAACTTAATTGAAAAAAGACAAAGTTCCAAAATTTAGTCATGCGCCAGACTTAAGAAAAAGGCCGCTGTCGGTGGGCAATGGCCTCTTGATATGAATCAGGAAATCACATTGAACTCTTAAATATTTGATTTATAAGTACAATATTTAATAACAATACAAATGTTACTCACAAAGTTACTCATACTTTGCAAAGCCTTCCCTGAGAACCACATTTCAAAAAGCAAATGCCATCATAGCGGAATAAAGACTTCAAACTAACCGGCCTTACCTTAACTCGGATAAATTAACCCTATCAACACTAACTATGAGTCCTTGAATTGATTTTCAAAATTCTCAATGTAGTGATTTAGGCCATCGAGTAAATCGATGACTGGGCTCATAACCCGAAGGTCGTAGGTTCAAATCCTGCCCCCGCAACCAGCATTCATAAGGCTTCTATGGCAATTTGCTTAGAAGCCTTTTTACTTTTTTAAAGCCTCGTAGACGCATCGTAGACAAATAATGGGCATATTTCAGGCGATTTAACCCCTTAAGAGCACCCCCACCACAAAACCAAACCCGCCCAGAAATCTATCTAAGAAACTCAAAACCCATCTTTTTCCTTCTTATTGAGCTGAAACTGGATAGCCTGTCCTCTATTATTCTAAAAACCATATGAATAAGGGTATTTGATGGTTGAAGCTGCTTTTCGCAATCTAGACTTAGTTAGGAATTCTATCCATGAACCTCTATGAAAATCTAAAACAAGCCAAGAGCGAAGAGGACGTCAAAGATATATATCAAGACGCTAGGCTTACTACGTATAAATCCCACCTCATGAGTTTGCATCATTACCCAGCTGACTTACCGTTGCTGAGAGTGCATTTGAATCACTCAAAATTACATCCTTTAAAATTTTATTCCGTAACTACTCGAGAATTACAAATTAACTTCTTGGTCATCCTCATCATCGCTCTCAATGTCGGCACCATCAGCAATCAGTTGATCTAAATACTGAGCACGCACATCCCCTAAGGATTTTTTTGTTACAGGATCAAGCAGCCAGAAGGTCCAACCATTAATAGCCCCATTTCTAATGAACTTGCCTGCGCCAGATGGGCTATCTGAAATATTGTCGCCAATGCCTATAGATCCATCTTGAAGGATTACCGCCGTAACCTCGGCAGATTTTGAATCATATGGATATAAAACCTGACCAGCATGCAAAAGGTCAGCAGACATTAAATCCTGAATTGTTACCCTAACCTTACTGACTTCTTTCTTAGTTTTGATGCTTGATTGATGACCTGGTGGCACCGGCCATATTGCCAGGATGTCATTAATTAAGTCTTCCGTACGAGCATCTATCTTTTGCTCATCCCAAACTAAGCCAGCCTCATCAGTGACGGACCTATTTAAAAATAAAACATCGCGCTGGAGTAAGCCAGCCCTCTTTCCTTCTTCACTATCCCAGGGACCATTTGATACTGAGCTGTTTAACTTACTACTGAGCAAGGTTAAGTTTCCAAATTTATGAATTCGGTCGTTACGATTTTGCTCGGTATAGCCATTTGTTAATGACCAATGTTTATCCCAGCTTTGCGGCATGAGATGTTCGATTGCATAAGTGCCGCGCCGCACTCGAACGCCTGACATAGAAATTTTGTCGCCAATCCAACCGCAACGGTAATCCTCAATTGCCTCTAAAACCATCCTCAGTCTACCGCGGCCGATCTTTTTATAAACCATTAAATTAGAAAGCTCGCCCCTAACCTCCTTATCATCCGGCCAATACAAGCTATCGCTAGTTTGATTTGAGAGGAATGTTTTTAAGACAGGATTCAATTGCCCCTTTGGGGCCTTTTGAATGACCTTGATCATCTCAGTCATGATTTTGTTATAGGCCTTGGTAGTCGCTCTAACCAACATCCGCCTAATAAGCCAAGACTCGATGACCTCTAGAGATGCGTTGATGTCGTTGAGATCTATTTGATCCTGATCCCTATCAAATAAAGCCAGAAGTACGGGCTTTACAACCTCCATCTCCATGGCTTTGGTGCGATATAGGAACAAGCCAATACGATCTATGGGACCCTCAAACACATCACCCTTATCGATAAAATCCTTGTACTTAATGGATGCCCCGCATGAATTCTTTCTAATAACGCAGGCATTGTCATAGGCTTCACGTCGTAATCGGCAAACGACTTAAATCTTGAAAACACCTCTCTAGAGACAATTTCTTCTGTGGTTTGGCAAATCAGCCAATGATTCAAAAATATAGATGATCTTGGCACTTTAACACGACCTACGCTAATTTCTTGCTCCCAAAATCCTGTTTCAAACTGCTTCCAATGATTAGAGTAAGAGCTTTCTATGTCTGCGCCCTGCTCTAACAATCTTTGGAACACAAAGTTCTTAATAAGATCCGCGGCAGTTAATTGCGAACCCCTCGCATTGAGAGTTTCAAAGATCTCTTGGGCATTTTCACTCGCTGTTAAATCAATCACCACAATCTGAAGCAGTTCTCTGGTTGTGCGCTCCATCGCCTTAACGCGGGCAGAAATCTCTTCAACTCCACCCCCATTAAGCCATTGTCTAAATTGCTCAGAAAAGAATTGATGAGCTAGCGCCAACTTTGAATCTTTATTTTTGAGGCTTTGGTAAGCAGCCGGAGAATCCATTGCCATCACCTCATTAAAAGCTTGGCGATCCTTATTGGTTGGCCACACCTTAAATTGATCCTCATGGTGATCACAATATTCTTTGGGGTTTCTGATAAGGAGCTCTAATCGCTTTGATGCATCGGACTCTCCAACAGAATTAATCTCAGCATGCAATGCATCAAGCAAGATTTGCAACGTGGTTAGTCGTTGTTGGCCATCAATAACTGTTCTTTGCTGAAGATTGCCCGTGGGATTTTGAATTTGTTGAAACACTACAGCACCCAAAAAATGTGGCTGCTGCTGATCTGGGCTGGCCAACAGCCTATTGGCAACCCTCTCTAAATCCTGCCATAAGGGCATCCATTGGCTCTCTTGATTCCAGACATATGGGCGCTGGAATAATGGCACCAACAATCTTTGCGGCTGCATAAAGATCTGCTGGGGAGTTCTAACTTGTGTATCCATATTGTCAACCCGCTACTAGCGGCTAAAAATTACCTAATTTATTGATCTTAATAGCATAAGACTTACTGCACAAAGTAATTACATCTTTGCTACACGAAGAGGATTACCCAGAAAATTTGAAGCCATCTCTAATTTTCTGCATTAGCAAGAATTAAAAAGCTGCTGATTGACCAACGCAATTTCTCTGCGAACCCGCCTCAAACGCTAATCTCTCCTGAGACAGCCGCTCGCCCTTGTAACCACCCAGAGCGCAACCCCATCAAATCAATCCACCTACACCTTTAAACTTCTCAACAAAAACAGCAATCTTCTGAAACACGTTTTGCTTCTTTGCAAGGTATTACGGATTAAGCGGGCTCATCTTAGGCAGGATGGCATTAAGCTCGGTACCATTATCGCTAGCAAACTCCCGTTTTAATGAGGCAGCAATATAGCGTCTGGCCGCTTCTGCATTTAGATTCTCCGCGCCTATTAACTCCTGTACCTCACGCTGTTGCGCCGCCTGGGCGAAAGTGAAAAAAGCTTCAATCACGTTGGCCTTGTCACCAATTTGATCCAGATCGGTCTGATGAATAAAGTCCACCAGCAGGCTCTCTTTGGCGCGGTTGCCTAGACTGGCTCGAATCACGCGACGCACTTCATCCACCAGATCTGCTTTGGTCTTGGTCTTCTTGCTGTGATCGAAGATCAACTCCAGGATGTAATCTAGGTTGATTTCCTGAGACTTCAACAGGTCCACCTCAAAGACCACATCATCCCAGTCAATGGTGGATTTGTCTTTCTCATCGGTGGATTTCTGGTGCCTAAGCCAGTCGCGCACGTCGTTGTAGGTAGATCGGTAATCCTGAATCTTGCGATCAGAGGGGGAGCGTGATGGTTTGCAGTGCTGCCAGATCATCATCATTCAGATAGTGCTTGGCTTTGAAAACCTCCACCGCAGCAGGATCGGAGGTGTCGACGCTTTGCAAGGCGCGCAGAGCGGCGAACTCATCATAGTTTTACAGCACATTTTCGATACGCAAATACTCGCCAAAGAGCTTTGCGAAGTCCTTTTTGTCTGATTCTTTTTCAATGGACGCGGAGTCGGGGAATCGCGTTTCCAATTCCTTCACCACATCCACAAAGCCACGCCTAGCCTCACCAGTTGCAACATCGGCGAAACCTTCCATGTACTCCTTGTAGCTCTTCTCCAGCATCACGTTCTTGGTGTTTTTGTCGCCGAACAGGGTGATTGCATCGATGGTTGCCTGCTCAAGGTCGTGGAATGTGACGATGTTGCCGAAAGTCTTGGTGGCATCAAAGATACGGTTGGTGCGCGAATACGCCTGCATCAGACCGTGATAGCGCAGGTTTTTATCCACGAACAGCGTGTTCAGCGTGGGAGCATCAAAGCCTGTTAGGAACATACCCACCACAATCAGCAGGTCGATTTCTTTGGCCTTCACCTGCTTGGCCAAGTCGCGGTAGTAATTCTGGAAGCCGTTGCTGTCCACACTGAAGTTAGTCTTGAACAGCGCGTTGTAGTCGGCGATGGCTGCGCTTAAAAACTCTTTGGCGCTGCTATTCATGGCGGACACATCAAAACTTTCGTCAAGAATGTCGCCCACAGCATCCTGCTCTTCGTTGGCCGCAAACGAAAAGATGGTGGCCACCCGCAAAGGCTTGTCGCTTTCTTTTTGCAGGTTTCTAAACGACTCGTAATACAGCTTGGAGGCATCCACGCTGCTAACGGCAAACATGGCGTTAAAGCCCTTGCTTTTGTCAATGCCACCCGCTTGCAGGCGGTGGGTCTTCTGCTGAAAGTTGTTCAGGATGTACTGGGTAATTTCACCGATACGGTCGGGATGCAATAGGGCCTGTTTGTTTTCTGCGGCGCTGAGTTTTTTATCGTCCTGCTCGACCTCGATGGCCTTGAACTTAGGTCGTACATCGTTGTAGTCCACCTTGAACTTGAGCGCCTTTTCATCGCGGATCGCATCGGTGATGACGTACGAATGCAGCTCGTGGCCAAACACGCTAGCCGTGGTTTCAGCGCCCATCGCGTTTTCCGGGAAAATGGGCGTTCCGGTGAATCCAAACTGGTAGAACTTCTTGAATTTCTTCTTGAGGTTTTTCTGCGCTTCACCAAACTGACTCCGATGGCACTCGTCAAAAATGAACACCACCTGCTTGCCGTAGATGGGCAAATCGGACTCGCCCTTCATCAGGTTGTTTAGTTTCTGGATGGTGGTGACGACGATCTTGTTATCAATCTTTTCCAGGTTGCGCTTAAGGCCAGCAGTGCTGTCCGATCCATTCACACTGTCCGGTGAAAAACGTTGGTATTCCCTCATGGTCTGGTAGTACAGATCCTTGCGATCCACCACGAAGAACACCTTGTCGACGAAATCTAATTCGGTGGTCATGCGTGCGTCTTTAAAACTAGTCAGCGTCTTGCCCGAGCCAGTGGTGTGCCAAACGAAACCCTGCCCTCAATGTCACACCAGCGCTTGGCTTGGTACGCGCTATTGATCTTCCACAAAATACGTTCCGTGGCTGCAATTTGGTAAGGGCGCATCACCAGCAACGTGTTGCTGGTATCGAATACGGAATAGCGCAGCAAGATCTTCAGCAACGTGTCTTTTTGAAAGAAGGTGGCGGCAAAGTCTTTCAGGTCTTTGATCAGGCTGTTGTCCGCCTTCGCCCAGTTCATGGTGAAGTCGAAGCTGTTCTTGTTGCGCTGTGTCGTGTTGGCAAAGTAACGGCTATCGGTGCCATTGGAGATCACGAACAACTGCAGGTACTTGAACAAGGAATGCTCGCTGTTGAAGCTCTCCTTGCTGTAGCGATGCACTTGGTTAAAGGCTTCACGAATTGCTACACCACGTTTCTTCAGTTCCACCTGCACCAGAGGCAGACCGTTGACCAGAATGGTCACGTCGTAGCGGTTGGCGTGGCTGCCAGTCTGCTCAAATTGCTTGATCACCTGCACCTTGTTGCGGGCTATGTTCTTCTTGTCTAGCAGGTAAATGTTCTGGATGCGACCATCGTCAAAGACAAAGTCGTGGATATAGTCATTGTGTATCTTGCGGGTTTTCTCGACGATTCCATCGCTGGGCTTGTCTAAATATGTTTCAACAAAGCATTGCCACTCGCCCTCTGCAAACTGGACGTTGTTGAGCGTTTGCAGAGATGCACGCGCACATTGGCGAGCAACGCGTCAGGCGTATTCAGACTAGGTAGATATTCATAGCCCTGGTTTTGCAAATCTTGAATGAACTCACGCTCCAGGTCATCTTCGCTCTGGTAACCCTCTGCGACCTTCCATTGTGGTGCGTATTGGTCAAGAACGATGAAGCTCTTCGACTCGGCAATGGTTTTGTAATCGCTCATTGCTCGACATCCTTTTTGTGCAACAGCTTTTTGACTTGGCGATCGAAGTCGGATTCGATGCGCTGCTGCTTGTTGAATTTTTCGTACTCGGCCAGCGCTTTTTGATCGGCCTGCTCGCGGCTGATGCTGTCGTAGCCTTCCAGAATACGGTATTCATTGAAGGCCAAAAATTTGTCCGCGCTCTCGGCAAAACCCGCCATGGTGAAGCTGGTGCGCTGCTCGATGATGCGCTCGATGTAGTCAAAAAAGCGGCCACTGCACGTTCCAGCTTTTTGATGTCTGACTCGTTTAAATAATTTTTGGCCACCAGCGTGTCCGATTTCAGCACGCGGCCAGCGGAGGCATTTTTGTAAGTGCTCAGGCCCATCAGCGGCTTGCTGGCATCGGCTTGGCGCGAAATGATCTCAGCAGCCGCCTGTCCTGTGATGGCGAAGTGAAACTTGTCTTGCACATGGGCATAAAACAGCCGCGTAGTCTCTGACTTGGGGTCGTAGTCGTCGATGCTGCACTCGGCAAAAATGTCGGTGATCTGCTGATAAATGCGCCGCTCGCTGGCTCGAATGGAACGTACCCGCTCCAACAACTCGCGGAAATAGTCTTGCCCGAAATGACGGCCGTTTTTCAGCCGCTCATCGTCCATGGCAAAGCCTTTGATGATGTATTCCTTGATCAGTTGAGTCGCCCAAATGCGAAACTGCGTGGCCTGTGCCGAATTGACACGGTAGCCCACCGAGATGATGGCATCGAGGTTGTAGTATTTGACCTGCTGTGTCTGCGTCAACCCTGCCACAGCACCGTGCTCGCTGGTTGTTTCCAAAATGGAAATAACCACTTCTTCCACCAATTCGCCGCTGTCAAAGATGTTTTTCAGGTGCTTGGAAATGGCTGGCACCCCCACCCCAAACAACTCAGCCATGCGCTTTTGCGTCAGCCAAATGGTTTCGTTGTTGAGCAGCACCTCCAACCTTGATGGCGCCATTGGGCGCGGTGTAGAGCAGGAACTCGGTCGTTTGGTCGCGTAGGCTCACAGCTTTGGTCATAACTCGACTCCTCACAGGTGAATACCCAGGGGCAGTTTGTCCCCAGGTACCAGTCTGATGATTTCCAGCTTCAACTGGTTAGTGGCACTAACCACTTCGCTGCCCTCTTGCTTGAGCTTGAAGGCGTAGATCAGCTGCACCTTCTTGTCGGCGTCTTTCAATTGCTGGACAATTTCGGGCAGCGTCTTGCTCATGCTATGCCGTGGCCTCCAGCTCCGCGAAGCTCAATAGCTTGTTCCGGTAGTGTTCGTATTGCTGTCAGCGGGCCTTGATTTCGGCGGGTAGGCCGGAGGACAAGTCATTTACCAGTTCGTCGAATTTGTCGAGGATGGAGACGATGCGTTCTTGTTCCTCTAGCTGCGGAACGGGGATTGGAATCCTGTTCAGATTTGCCTGATTCAATTTCGGTTGCGCTGCGCCACTGACGTAGGGGCTTAGGTCAATTGAATTCAGGTAGATTTCCGCGAACCGCCTTTCAGCGTAAGTGTTGAATTGCAAGACATGTGCATGGTTATTCACCCAGGTCTTGCCTGTAATTGAAAAGGCGATTGGCGTAGAACGCGCAAGCAAATTGGCTCCATCCTCGGAAACAAGCAAATAATCACCTTCGAAAAGGTAATCACTTACATAGTCGACAATCCCAGATGCCCCGTAGCATGGAAATTCACCGGCTTCACGGGCCGACTTAGTGACGGGTCGGCGCTGCGAATCAAGGTTGATTGCTATTTCACCCAAGGTCGTTATCCTTATTGCTTGCTTGCTTGCTTGCTTGCTTGCTTGCTTGCTTGCTTGCTTGCTTGCGTCAGCGTCCGTGCGTTCGCCGAATGTTAGGAGCGCGTCGCGGTAGTACTTGTACTGCCGCCGACGCGCCTCCAGCTCCGCCTCCAGCTCCGCTTCCAGCTCCGCCTCCAGCTCCGTGAAGGCGTCAAGCACTTTCACGATTTCGCGCTGGATTTCGAGTGGCAGGGCAGGAATTCTGAACTTTGAATATGTGCCTATCCATTGGCGTGCATGGTCTTGCGGCACATAACCAATTGTTTGTATAGCGTAGTACGCATATCGAAGGCTTTCAGGGGTTTTCGATCTCGGAGTAATCATCTTCATTGCTGAGGATTTTGCTTTGAACGGAAAATCCACCCACTTAAACGCGGTAGTGAAATCGTCAAATATGATGACAGGGTTTTCAGGTGACGCCGGATATATGCCGCTTGTTTCGTTCGTATAACCAAGAATGAAGGTTTTCCCAGCAGTCAGAACGGGCGTTGTGTGGCTGTCGTCGTAAGTGGTCGAATCTACGAGATATTTCCCGGGCTGTTCGTAATCAAGCAACTCGCCGAGCTCCTTGAACTCCACCCCATCCGGGCAGTGCTTGGCAATCAGTTCATCAATCCGGCTCATGCTTCCTCTCCTTCCAGATCTGTAACGATGGCATCAATTTGCGTTCGCAATTCCGCCTGTCGCACAACGATGTTGGCAATTTGTGCGTTGAGTGCCGTGATGTCCACCACTTCGCGGTTGTCTTTGGCTTCGACGTAGCTGCTGACCGAGAGGTTGTAGCCGTTGGCGGCGACCATCTCGAAGGGTACTGACCGTGCAAAGTGATCAACATTCGCCTTGCTGTCGAACACCGCCATGATCTGGTCGATGTGCGTGCCCAGTAGCACGTTGTTGTTGGTTTCCTTTTTGAACAGGGCGCTGGCGTCGATGAACTGGGTGGTGGTGTCGGTTTTGTGCTTGGATAACACCAGAATCGTCACGGCAATAGTGGTGCCGTAGAACAGATTGGGCGCCAGCGAAATCACGGTTTCGACGTAGTTGTTTTCCACCAGATACTGGCGGATTTTCTGCTCCGCTCCACCGCGGTAGAAAATGCCAGGGAAACAGACGATGGCGGCACGGCCTTTGCTGGAAAGGTAACTGAGTGCGTGCAGCACAAAAGCAAAGTCGGCTTTGGACTTGGGCGCGAGCACACCAGCAGGGGCGAAGCGGTCGTCGTTGATAAGAGTGGGGTCATCACTACCCACCCACTTCACCGAGTAAGGCGGGTTGGAGACGATGGCATCGAACGGCTTGTCGTCGCCAAAGTGGGGTTCGATCAGCGTGTCACCCAGTTGGATGTTGAACTTGTCGTAATTGACGTTGTGCAAGAACATGTTCATGCGCGCCAAGTTATAGGTGGTGTGGTTGAGTTCTTGCCCCCAGAAACCGTCTTCAATCAAATGCTGGTCAAAGTGTTTTTTTGCCTGCAGCAGCAGCGAGCCCGAGCCGCAGGCAGGATCGTAAATTTTGTTGACGCTGGTCTGCTTGTGCATGGCCAGCTGTGCAATCAGCTTGGACACATGCTGCGGGGTAAAGTACTCGCCACCAGATTTGCCAGCATTGGCCACGTAATTGGAGATCAGAAATTCGTAGGCGTTGCCGAACAGGTCGATATGGCTGGCATCGAAGTCGCCAAAGTCCAGTTCAGCCACACCCTTGAGCACAGCAGCCAAACGGGCATTCTTGTCTTTGACGGTATTGCCCAGGCGCTTGCTGGTGATATCAAAGTCGGCGAACAAGCCACGGATGTCGCGCTCGGACGGGTAGCCTAAGGCAGAGTTTTCAATGGCCGAAAAAATCGCCGCCATGTCGGTGTTCAAGCTGTCGTTGGTGTTAGCGCTGGCGACAACCTTGGCAAACAATTGGCTTGGGTAGATGAAATAACCCTTAGTCTTAATGGCATCGTCCTTAACCTCCGGAACAATATCCCTATCGGAGAGTGCGACATAGTTAACGCTTTCATCACCGCCTTCAATATAGTTGACAAAGTTTTCGCTGATAAAACGATAAAACAGGGTGCCGAGCACATATTGCTTGAAATCCCAGCCATCTACTGCGCCTCGTACATCATTAGCAATTTGCCAAATCTGTCGTTGTAGGGCGGCGCGTTGTTGGGCACTTGTCATGCTGTTATTCCTATTCCAATCGTTTACATAGGCATTGAGAAGCAAATGAATATGACATAAATACACTAGAGATTGAGTTTGCTCAAAATATAGTCATTCAAATGCACAAGCCATAACGTCATACTAAATTAATTGGCAAGCACCCATCCAAAACCCAAGGACCCCTTCTGGGGGCCCATTAGCATTCAATTGCCACTACTCTTGGATCTATGGATGAAATTTACGCGGTGTATGCTCCCACCCCCTCCAGACCTCTTGCGGAGTTTGCATCTAATCGCACATGCTTAACCCCAGGAAGGATTTGGCCAACTACCTCAATATAAGAGCGCCCATCCATGAGCCCAGGGAAAATTGCCAAGCAATCTCCTGCCCCTTTAGTGGATTTGTAGAGAATTGCCTCAAACCCTGCTGCCCGAATGAGCTCAGCCAAGATATGACTTTGCGAAGGTAACCCAAATTGAACTGGGAGGGTTCGCCAATTATTTTTTAACACCACACTACACACCTGCTCCGCCGTCTTCACCACTAAAAGCTCAGACATGGGTATCTTGAGCTCTTTTGCCAATTCCCGAGCACGTGGCGGGAGGGTAATTTTTGCAAGGACTTTAGCTAAAGCAGCCACAGAAGCATCTTTGCGCAAATCAAATACCCGATGCAATTTCCCACAAAGCGAAATGGCCGTGTAATCCACCCCTGGATTGAGCGCCAATTCGGCAGGAGTTAATCCATCTACATTGCTTTTGCTTTCTATCTGAAATTTTTCTCGAAAAGCGGTTGCATGATCTTGGGCGATATAGAAAGCGGGCCACGGAGACAAGGTACCAGGATCTAGCTCAATGCCTACATTAAATCTCCCGCCACCTTCTGGATTGCATAAACTTCCCGCGCAGCTTAAAGGCTCTAGACCATATTGATAATCAATCAACCTTACCCAATTTTCAAGGGGGTATACAAGCGGCTCCACAGATCGCAAAGCTTTGAGCAATTGAGGTCTTAACTTACGTCTTTCAGGCTCCAAATTGAAGTAGAAAACTGCCTCAAGCTCATCAAGATTTTGAGAAGCTGCGTTCCACTCTCGAAGATTTGCCTTAGAAAAACGATCAAGCTCAAGAATGTTGCGGACAGGTTTGCTGGCGGGCGGAGAGGGCCTACTAGGAATGGCACGTTTTTTGACCTCGCCATTCGTAGCCCAGTTACTTAACCTTGGCTGCCTGACGAATTCCTGCGTCGTTCGCGCTCATAGCCCCGATAATATACTTACGCAGACGGTCAAAACGACCCAAACGAATCATGTCGCGAGGGGCAACATCCCCAAGCAAAGGGTTTCGCGCCCGAAACCACACCGCAGTTTTCTCAGCACCCCCATTAAAAACCTTAGCAACGAGATTAATGGTGATGCCAATCTCTTCAAGTCGCTCGCGAACCTGTTCGGGAATGGCATCGTCATAACGTACAGACTTAACCGAAACGGACGCCAAACGGGAGACATCTTCCTTTTTAAGGTTCAGCATTTCCGGGACTCTTTTGGCATCAAAATGCTTGCCGATACCAAAATTAAGAACGTCGTCTGGAACGGCATCAAAGAGACCTAAGGGCAGTCTTACGCCTTGAGTAATTGGGGCGGCTTGCTTTGTTGTCATATGGGGCTTTGTGTAAGGAAATCAGTTATCGTAAACCAATTTATAACCATGTTTTAACACTATTAGAGCATACTTAAAGATCTTGAACCAACCACAATAAAAGCTTCACAAAATCATTGTGTCATAGTATAAAATAATCGACATCGATCAATAAATACTCTTAAATCATGATTACTTGCCGACTTTCTACCGTTCTAGGCGCCCGTCGCATTAAGGTATCCGACGTCTGTAGAGCTACTGGCATTGCCAGAGCTACCTTAGATCGCTATTACAACGACCGGGTTAACAGCTTTGATCGTGAAGTGCTTACTAAGCTATGTGACTACCTCCAAGTCGAACTCGGAGAGCTCATTGCCAAGCTAAACCAGGAGGATTTATTTGCACCACTTACCACTGGCAGCAAAGAGTCCTCATGAGCGAGCGGGATATGAAATTGCTCCTAGATAACCAAGCCTTGAAAAAGGTTCAGGTGCACTACGGAGTGATGTCACAAGGCTATATATGATCATCGCCGATGGCAAGCCTTTAGAAACCAGCAAAGGTGCGCCCAGGGAATTTAAGACCTTAGATGCCGCTGCCAAGCTGTTATTCAAAATCGGTATTGCAGATTTTGCAATCAAACTCAAAACCACTGCTTAAATCCAAGGGGCTTAGGGACAATCATGACTCGCATTGAAAGATTTGATCTATACGCGTGTCCTAAATGTCAGCAAATTCACATTAAGCCAAACTACTCTTCGATTAGCATCTATGGCCCACCTATGCCCATGGGAATGCCGCCCGATGCTTTTTACGCCCCAACAGATATAAAGGTTTGTCAAAAATGTGGGGGGAAGATCCCCTTTTCTGAATACATCCCAACAGGTCATATGGAGCCGCTGAAATTTAATGAAAAAGGAATTGGCCAAAGAAAGCTCTTTCCGAGCCTTGCTGAGCACCCTCGCACCACCCCTCTTCCTAGCCCAATGGAAAACCTAAGCAGAATTGGTGATGAGAGTTTTTACCAATTTGGCGGGAGACTTTCTAAGTCTTGGATTTCCAGTTGGAAAGATAAGTTTTTGCAAAAGCTTCGCTCACTCGCTAGCTAATCTTGATTAATTTTGATTGTTTTCAAGTTGAATAACAGCTTAAATCAATACCACCAAATTTAAGACTCTTCGCTTAATAAGGCTTGAATTGAAACCTGCAATGCAGTTGCAAGCTTCACAAGCACCTCCAAAGAAGGGTTAGCAACTACACGCTCAATCTTACTCACCAGCGTTCTATCCACTCCCGCCTCTAATGCAAGACGCTCTTGAGCTAACCCACGTTCAAGACGAATTCTCTTGATATTTAATGCCAGCAAATTCTTTTTTCTAGCTAATTCTCGCTCCCACATGGTGGCCCCCTTAATTACAAGGGTTATCACCGATCCATGGCTATAAATCCACGGATTATGAGCCACGGTTTTAAAGCTACAATTTAAGTATTAATTTCTAGAACTAGTGGGGTGTCCGTGCAAACCATCAGAATTATTGCTGCAGTAATCACAGCACTTTTATTCACCTCAGTCATGGCACAAACCAAAGAAGACCTCTTTAATAAGGAGCTTGAGCGTATTGTTGCCCAATATGAGGCCAAAAAAAATTAGTCAATCAGAAGCCGCAAAAGAAATATTCATTGCATCAAAATCATATTTCCCGAACGATAAGTTAACGCAGGACTATTTCCAATCATTATCGGAGTACACAAATCAGCTAGCTAAAAAATCTATTACTCGAAAGAAATTTGATGAACTTCGGTATGCAAGGGCGGAAAGATATGAGGCTGCTATGGCAGACAGAAAAGAGGCTGCTGAAAGGGCACAACGCCAAGCTGAATTAGAAAATGAGCGCATGAGACAAGCTCAAGCAGCCGCGTATGACGAAGCCATCCGCCAACAAAGAAATGCTATGGCCGGTGCTGCAGCCTTACAAGGCGTTGGCAGGGCCTTCAATAACTCATTCGGTCAATCGATTACCCCGCCACCGTAGATCTGTAATTACTACGGTGGAACCCGTTACTGCTACTGAGATTGACGGGGTAATAACATGCAAGAACATGACTGGCAAACTATTGTAGTTAACTACCGAGAAAGGGTCTTTTGGATATTGGTCATGGTGCAAATGGGCGCCATTCACCTATTTGTTGTTCCGAATCGATCATTGATAGCCTGGGCAAAAGATCAAATGGGATCCTGGTATTACGATGACTTTATTTGGATGGTAATTTGGATCATCGTTTTCGGGTGTATTTTGATAATTTCCAAAGCGCTTGAAAAGCTTGCCTTTCTCAATTTAGAACAATAACAAACCATAACACCCATATCATGTCAGCAGATATGAGCAATCAAACCCTCAATGGAAAATACTGGAGAGTACCAAGGCTGGATTCCTTAGCGCAATAACAAAAGCATCAACTCCACTGGCGGACACATAACTCCAGAAGCAAGAGAATCTATTCAGCACAACCTTGATGCTCTTGACGGATTAAATTTGATTAATTTCCGTCAATGTTTAGGGGGTCGACAAATTTTGCCCCCTCCTAAGCCGCAATATTTAAGTAAATATCATCCACTTTTTTATTCATATAGGTATGGTATTTGTATATAGGTGTGCAGATTTGCTGCCTGAAGCAAGAAATGAATATGAATTCTAAAAGCGACATGAAACCCATATATTCATTAGAAATTTCATCATTTTTATATGCTCTGGTAGGTGCCGTTTTTACACCTAGTGATTTTCACGTGGGCAGATTGAGTCCTTAGTTTTTTCTTTAAGGGTGCTGTTTTGGCATGTAGTAGGTGCCATATTTACACTTCCTCTTTTTTATTGAACTGATTCTTAATCAATCTTAGGGCAGTTTTAGCCTCTCTCACCTCTCGAAAAGATTTGTAAAGATAATCGGCTTTTACTGCTGGGAGCTTGTACTTGGGCAACTCATACATCCCTAAATCAGTAAAGCGATAAAGATTAGGCTTTTTGCCTCCACTAGCAATGCTCCCTTGCAGGGTAAGCCTAATAAACCCAAGGGCTTCCAGCTGTTGCCTTGCCCTCATAATGGTGTGTCGCGAACTCCACCCCCGGCGGATAAAACAGCAAGGGCGGTGGTAGCAGCCCTATTGTTAGTACTTCCCACCTGCGCTCTTAAGTCACACCATAAACCTTTTGCAGCTGGAGATAAACATCTCCAAGCTACGCTATTTAGAACAATGTCATAGAGTCGCCTATGCGCCCCATTTGGGTCCGGACAATATAGTTTTTTAGTCATAATGCTCCATCCTGTAATTCATGGGATCAGCTAAAAATTTGTGAAGTTTGTGATTTGAGTAAAAGGAACAGCGCACATCCGCCTGTATTTGGTTTCGCATTAAGCTCAGTTTGCTGCTGGGCTTTTTTGTTTGATGGGTCATCTTATTGATCGCCTGCAATATAGCCAGCCGGATCAGATAACCACCGATGCAGTTCGGCATTATCGTAAAAGGTGCATCGAACTCCAAGGCGCTCTGCTTTAGGTGCTCGGCCTTGCTTGCTAAGCGTAAGGAATGTCCCCAGAGAGACTGGCGAGAATTTTTTAAATCCACTCCATCGAGATTTACCTGTTAGGGGCAAGACTTCAGGCATTGGCACTTCTACCGCTTTTGGTTTTTGATTCATGTCTAACTCCGTTTATAAAAACATGGGGTCATCATGAATAATTTGCTCAAGAACCCACAGGAGTTTATGAGAAATAACGTGATAAATAGTGCGGCTTACGTCATGAGCCGTATTATCAAGCTTGTGATTTCTTAACCCTGCTTATTTTGCCTATAACTTCTCTTTTCGAGAGCCCTCTAGCAATGTTATTGACTCTTGCAAAGTTCCGTAAATCAGACAAAAGATATTCATACAGTTCCGTTGCTGATTTCTCAGGATATTTAACAATCCAATGGGCCGCAAGGTCACCGATCTTGTTGGTCAACATTTCAGCCTTATTAAGCCTCGCTTTATTGGCACTTTTGGTGGACTCTTTTCTTACCTGAGATTTAATTGCCTCAATATCAATTCCTGCATCGCATATTAACCACCCAATCAACGGGAATATTTCAAGGGCAACCCTAGGATCCCATGAGCTATCCCCTTTTAACAATCTGGGGATGGCAGCACCAATAGACTCGAAGCAGTGCGCAATCTGCGCCATCCTAGGATTTTGCGGATGAAGGATTTCACTATCGTCCTCATAGTATCTTTGTATGACTTGCCCAAAGCCTCCATAAACCTTTGCAATGTCCACACGCTCATAAGCCGATTCAAGATTGAGGATGGCCGATCAAGCACACGCCGATAAACGTACTGCTGGGCGAGTATTTTTCTAGGTAATGATCCCTGTCCTCCAGGAACCTTGACAATGAAAATCTGTCGTTCATCTCAATGGGAATCTCTGACTTTTTCCGCTTTAGCTCTACCTGAGTTGGGTCCTTGATAGTAGACATATGATCCGCTTTCATTGCCCGCATAGTTAAGGCTCAGACAAGATACTGCGGTAGTACCGTTCGCTCCGTCGAGCTATGCCTGGGTGCGTTAATTTTAGTTTTGATTAATTTTGATTGTTTTTAAATAAACCTATAAAACCTAAGCAAACTATGGCCGAATACTTTCCGGGTAAGAATTTCTAAAATGGCTATAAATTAAACACTTAACTCATTGTTTTTATTGAGAAAATTTCATAGTTTTAGCTAAAAATAGTTTTGCTCTAAAGCACTATTAGACCCAATATGGAACATATTTTGCATATCTTGTTGAGGCCGTTTCCCACTCATCCAGCCTGATTAGAGAGGCATCTCTAGCCCCCGCTATGACGACAGAAACAGCTGCTGTTTTTTGTTTCAGATAAATCAAACCTATCGCGCAAAGTTTGATTAGACATCTTCTGATTGCTGACATACATAAGACAACAATGTTGGTAGCATGCTCTTATACGATCATCCTTGCTCATTTCTGAAAAATCTTGATGGGCATATAGGATTGCAATCGTGCGTTGCTCACCAACCCTAAAATCCGGGGGAGGTAACTGAAAAATTTCAGCAGCATTGATAACCTTATCAACTCCGCTTCCCTTTTCCTCGCAGATTCCTAAACGCCGCATTAAATCTGCCAATCTCTCATTACGAGATCTAGGTACGCCTGCGTTCCAACAACTTGCCTCGGCTTTTTATCGGAAACACCCAAAACAATATTGCCACCTTTTTCGTTGGCAATCGCGACACAGTACTCAATTAGTCTATTTGAGTCGAACTGTGATTTAGCCCCTTTAAACTCCAGAACTTCTGATTCAGCTTCTAAGTTAATCCAGGCATTTAACTTTTCTATAGTAAAAGACATATATTTCTCTAGCTTGATCCGCGCAATATAAATCTAAAATCCAGGGCCGTACAAGCTCGCAAACCATTCTTGATTAATTTTGATTGTTTTCCGTCAGGCACACAGTAAACCATAACTTTTGATAACAAACCAATCATTCCAATAGCAGGTTTTATAAGGTTTTCCATGCCTCAAACCTTAACAAAAACTAACAGGTAGCAACCTTGGAATTTGAGGTTTTTTAAGGTTTTCTGCCCCAGTTTAATTGCCCTGCTTTAGCTTTAAACGGAATCACATCTGCCCCAGTTTTAATGGCATCTAAGTAGTTGGCCCAATCTTGAAGCATTGCTTTACGCTGAGGCAAATACTTAGCGTGGTTGTAACTGGCAGATACTTTATTACGTTCTGAGTGTGCCAATTGAATTTCTATATGCTCATGCGGATAGCCTTGCTCATGCAAAATCGTCGATGCTATCCCCCTAAACCATGCCCCGTCATCTTGCCAGCGTACCCCAATCGCTTTAAAGCACTTAGCAAGGTGTTATTGCTCATCGTCTTTTTGGATCTCGAGCCGATGGAAAAATAAACTCCCTGCCGCCCGTAATCTCGTTTAGCCTCGTGAAAATCGTCACCACTTGATCGGGCATTAGGACGATATGAGGGTCTTTCATCTTCATTCGCTCGGGCGGAATTCGCCATTCTTTGGTCTTGAGGTCAATCTCTGACCACCTAGCGCCGATTAACTCCCTTGTTCTAACAAAAATATAGGCCATCAGCTGCAAACCAAAACGGGTAATCTCATCCCCTTTTTGAGTAATGCCGTACTGATCTATATCCCTTAGCAACTGGGGAAGCTCTTTAGCATCCACCCGTTTGTAGTTTTCTTGAGTAACAAGCTTTAAGAAGTCGGCAGGCTTCACCTGAGCCACCGGATTGGTCTCGCACAAGCCCGTAGGGCTACCGCAAACCTAAAAACCTGTCCTGCAGTCTCATAGGCCCTTTTGGCAATATCATACGCACCCCTGGCATCTATCTTCTTCACCACCATTAGCAGTAGCTGAATACTGATTTGATTGATAGGCCTTGAGCCGATATGAGGAAATAAGTCCTTCTCCATGCACTGATAAACCCGCTTCACATGGTCCGGGCTTTTATTAGCCTTCCAGTTCTCATGCCAACGGATTGCCACCGCTTTAAAAGTGTTTTCTGACACCTCCCCCTGCCTGATCTTCTTTTCTTTACGGTCTAAAGAAGGGTCAACTCCTGAAGCCAGCAGCCTTTTAAACGCCGAACGCCTCTCTCTAGCCGCTTTGAGACTTACATCCGGATATGTTCCAAGGGAAAGCATTTTGGCCTTACCTGCAAATCTGTAATGATAGCACCATGCCATTGCCTTTTTGGGGTGACATAACAACACCAGACCTTCGCCATCGGGGTGACTAGTCGTTCTATCACCTGGATTCAAAGCCTTAAATATGCATCGGTTAGCTTCATTTACGGGGGTCTCCAGCCAATTTTTCCAGAGTTACTCACCAAGTTACTCACATCAACTGGGGTAAGCTACTCACACCCTGGGAAAGTTACTCACAAAGTTACTCACACATTTGCAATGTTACTCACATTATCCAAGGTTGTTCAACAAGTAACAAAAAACCCTGAGAGGCTTATCCTGTCAGGGTTTTTTAAACAACGTTAAAACTTATTGAAATTTAAATTGGTGGCGAATCAGGGATTTGAACCCCGGACCTGCGGATTATGATTCCGTCGCTCTAACCAGCTGAGCTAATTCGCCGAAGATCAGATTTTAGCTTATTTGACCAAAGTGCTCAATTTATCCACTTTACCCCTTAAAACTAGGCAATCAAATGATCTTGATGCTTAAATCGGGCAAATTATCGATGCTGCATCGAATAACGTCTCCGCGCACTACCGGCCTCACATTCTCTGGCGTACCGGAGTAGATGATGTCGCCAGGGAATAATTCATTGGCCTCTGATAGTTTGGCGATTTGCTCTGCCACCGACCAAATCATTTGATCTAAGTTCGCCTTTTGCTTCACCACTCCATTTACAGAAAGCGAAATTGTTCCTTTGGTGAAGTGGCCAACTTGACTAACCCGAAAGATCGGTCCAATGGGAGCCGAATGATCAAAAGATTTACCAATCTCCCAAGGTTTTTTCTGATCACCCATAAAGCGCTGTAAATCACGACGTGTCATATCCAAGCCTAAGGCATAACCGAATACATGCTCAAGCGCTTTTTCTACCGGAATATTTTTCCCATCCTTATTTAAGGCGGCAACCAATTCAATCTCATAGTGATAATTTTTAGTTAACGATGGATAAGGATGATCAACCAATTTATTTGGAGCTACAAACTGAATTGCATCTGTTGGTTTTTGAAAAAAGAATGGTGGCTCGCGAGTGGGGTCAGAACCCATCTCGCGCGCGTGTGCAGCGTAGTTTCTGCCGATGCAATAAATGCGACGAACTGGAAACTCAGCATCGCTTCCTGCGATAGGAATTAGTGTTTGCGCAACTACAAAAGGGGTTTTAATTGAATCGTCGGATTTGTGAGCCTGAACACCGGCAACCATCCCCACCGAAGAAAGTGATGCAACACCTAGCTTAATTGCATTACGCCGACTGAGAATATCGTTTTCTTGATTTGACATAACTAACCCTTTTAAGAACATAGGTCATCGCATTCCAATCGGAAAATATGTACATCAGGAAAACCCCAGCATCATGCATACCACCTTGGTGGCTATTACCTACTTAATCTGAAAGACGCTCACTGCCTCATCACGGTTGTAGCGAACAAAAACCTCAATTTTCTTGGCTAAAAAGAGCTTTTTCAGAACCTCATCCTTATTTTCAAAAATGATGGCCGTTTGCTCTGGGAAACGAGAAAAGGGATCGCTCATCACCTCGATAGACTGCCCATCCACTTTAATAATCCGAATGGTGCGCTTGTATAGCCGGTCAGGCTGAATGAAAATCAGGCGCTTCACGTACTTATCTAAAACCAGCTTTTGCCCTTGTTCATTGGTCTTAAAGTAATAAACCAGCTCATCTTTACCATTGGTAGTGACATCCCGCTCCTCATCCCACTTGGCGAATGCAGTCGGGCTAGCAAGCGCACAAAGAATTACTAGCACTAATAATCTATAAAGATGCATCATTTACCTTCTTAGTTCGATAAACCATCTTATCAGCCATTCATCGCTATGCGACTTCTCTCAATCTCTTCTGGCAAAGTCATGCCACTCTTTGGGTCTCATCACCCAAATTACTCGACAGTAGCCTCGGCTATTAACAAACAGTCCGTTAGCACCCTTGCCTCCCCAGCACCCGTGGAAATCACTCGACTAGGAGTTGCAGGTGATGAGCAAGCAGACCCATCGGTACATGGCGGGATTGAAAAGGCTATTTATGTCTATCCAATTGAGCACTACGCTTTTTGGAATGAACTACTCTCTCGAGAAACTAAAAAATCAGTTGATCTTCCTATGGGTGCATTCGGCGAAAACTTCACCATCGAAGGCTTACTAGAGACTGAGGTATTTGTTGGGGATCAAATGCAGATCGGTGATCTTCAATTTACCGTAGTCAAATTACGTGAGCCTTGCTTTAAGTTCAACGCCAAGATGGGCTACAAAGGCGCAGCCAAAGCAATGCTGCAATCGGGCTTTAGCGGATGATATCTTCGCGTCAATCAAGCTGGCGTAGTTTCAGCGGGCGCTGAAATCCAAGTTCTGCCCGGCCAAAGAATCACATCTATCGCCGATCAGAATCTAGCCTTATTTAATCGGGGCGATCAAAAAATCTTTGGGATTAATTTTTGGATTAATTCTTGAGGCTCATTCCAGCAATAAAAAACCCGACCACTAAGTGGTCGGGTTTAGTTTTTTAAAACAGACTAGTGAAGCTTAGTCTTTAATCTACGTCTTTAGTTTCTTTAACAAACAGTACACCGATTACCAATGTCATCGCAGCGATGATGATTGGGTACCAGAGACCGTAATAAATGTTACCGTTTTGCGCTACCAAGGCGAAGGAGATCGTTGGCAACAAGCCACCGAACCAACCGTTACCGATATGGTATGGCAAGGACATAGATGTGTAACGAATGCGAGTTGGGAACATCTCAACTAACATCGCTGTGATTGGGCCATAAACCATGGTTACCAAGATCACCAAGTAAACCAACAAGAGCAATACAGCAACATAATTAATGTCAGCTGGGTTTGCTTTAGCTGGCTAACCAGCGGCATTTAATGCATCGCGAATTGCTTTCTTGAACTCAGCATCTTTTGCTTTTGCATCAGCAGGTGCCAAGCCTTTTGCAGAGTAACCAGCGATTTCTGTATCACCAATCTTCACAACAGCTGTGCCACCAGCAGGATCAGCAACAGTGCTATAGCTAGCAGAGTTAGAAGCCATCACTTGTTTTGCGATATCGCAAAAACTTGTGAACCTAGCTGTACCTGTTGGGTTGAACTGGAATGTACATTCATTCACATCAGCAGTAATAGTTGCTGGTGAAGCTGCCATTGCTTTTTCCAATGCTGGGTTAGCAAAGTGAGTTAAGGCATTAAATACAGAAACTGGTGTATTTGGAATGTAGGTAATTACAGCCAACAACAAGCCACCCATGATGATGACCTTACGGCCGATCTTGTCTGACAAGCTACCGAATACAACGAAGAATGGTGTGCCGATTACCAATGAAGCAGCAATCAACAAGTTCGCAGTCTTAGCATCTACCTTCAACACTTGTGTGAGGTAGAACAAAGCGTAGAACTGGCCTGTGTACCAAACCACTGCTTGACCTGCAACCAGACCAAACAATGCCAAGATAGCAATCTTCAAGTTCTTCCATTGACCGAATGACTCTGTCAAAGGTGCTTTAGACAATTTGCCTTCATCTTTCATCTTCTTGAAAGCTGGGGATTCATTCATTGATAAACGGATCCAAACAGAAATAGCTAACAAAGCGATAGAAACGATAAACGGAACACGCCAGCCCCAAACGTCAAAGTCTGCGCCAGTGAATTCACGTGTGAACAAAATCACCAGCAAAGATAAAAACAAGCCAAGAGTAGCTGTTGTCTGAATCCAAGCCGTGTATGCACCGCGACGACCGTGCGGTGCATGCTCAGCAACGTAAGTTGCAGCACCACCGTACTCACCCCGCCCAATGCCAAACCTTGAAGCATACGCAATGCGATCAAGATCACAGGAGCAGCAACACCGATAGTGGCGTAGTTAGGCAGAATACCTACGATGAATGTTGCACCACCCATCAACAAGATCGTCACCAAGAAGGTGTATTTACAACCAATTAAGTCACCTAAGCGACCGAATACCAAAACGCCGAATGGGCGAACGATAAAACCGGCGGCGAACGCAAGCAAAGCGAAAATGAAGGCTGAACCTGCATCTAGGCCTGAGAAGAATTGCTTGGCGATAACGGCAGCCAATGAACCGTAAAGATAAAAGTCGTACCACTCAAAAACTGTACCTAAAGAGGAGGCAAAAATAACTTTGCGTTCTTCAGAGGTCATTGGGGCTGCTTTAGTTGATGTTGACATCAGTAGCTCCTAACTATTTTTATTGAAATAAAAAACAACGGGTCGATTATGCTTTGAAAAAAATCAAAGAAATCAACTATTTAGGGTAATTCCCCATCAAATCAGATCGGGGTTTTCCCGCGAAAACCGCAAACTAGAGGTGATAAAGCAACATTTATTAGCCTAGCGTCTAATAGAAACATTGAGCAACATCACACATTCATTATTTGGAACCAATAACCATGCAACAAAAATGGGGTATTCGAGGAATGGCGGTAGCGCCACACTCACTAGCATCTGAATCCGCTTTGGCAGTGCTTCGCGAAGGTGATAATGCATTGGAGGCAATGATCGCTGCTGCTGCAATCGCTGTTGTCTACCCTCACATGAATTCCATTGGTGGTGACTCCTTTTGGGTGATTCACTCCCCAGGCAAGGCCATGGGCGGGATCGATGCCTGCGGCGCAGCTGCTGGCCTAGCAACTAAATAATGATATGCCGAGCGCGGAATCACCAAGGCTATTCCCTTCAGAGGTGCCGTTGCAGCTAATACAGTTGCAGGCACCATTTCTGGCTGGGGAGTGGCACAACAGCTTTCAAAACAAGGCTTAAGGGGAAGACTGCCACTCTCCCGCTTATTAGCGGATGCGATTCACTATGCGCAAGCAGGAGTTCCAGTTACTTACAGCCAATCCAGCCTCACAGCCAAGAAGCGTGCCGAGCTAATTGATATTCCTGGTTTTGCCGAAACATTCTTGGCGGATGGCAAAGCGCCTGCAGTAGGGAGCATCTTTAAGCAAGAGCGCCTTGCAAAAACCTTGCGCCAAATTTCTCGCAAAAGCACAGAAGATTACTACCGTGGTAATTTAGCTGAGTTACTTGCTAAGGAACTCACGGATATCGGTATCCCTCTCCGACTATCTAACCTTCATTGCCATCAAGCCAAGCTCATTGATCCACTTGAGCTCAAGCACAGCATGGGTAAAGTCTACAACATGACTCCCCCAACCCAAGGCGTCGTGTCTTTGATGATTATTGGCATATTGGATCAACTTAATCTCAAGCGCTTTAAAGTCGATAGCGCTGAATATGTTCATCACTGCGTTGAAGCTACCAAGCAAGCCTTCATGGTTAGGGATAAATATGTGACTGATCCCGCTTACATGAAAAAAAATGCGCAATCTTTCTTGGCACCCGCTTTCTTAAAAAAATTGGCAAAAAATATTGATCCCGAAAAAGCATTGCCTTGGGGTCAAGGCAAGGGGCCTGCAGATACGATTTGGATGGGCGTGATTGATGGAGATGGAAATTGCGTCTCCTTTATTCAGAGTATTTATCACGAGTTTGGTGCGGGCATCGTACTGCCTCAGTCTGGAGTGAACTGGCAGAACCGCGGGTGCAGCTTCTCGCTGGATCCGAAGACACTCAATCACCTTGAGCCCTATCGCAAACCATTCCATACATTAAATCCTGCAATGGCTTTATTTAAGGATGGTCGTTCTATGGTGTACGGCACGATGGGTGGTGATGGCCAACCTCAAACACAATGCGCGGTCTTCACTCGCACCTCGACATACGGGCTTGATCCACAAGATGCCATCAGTCGACCACGCTGGCTCTTGGGTAGAACCTGGGGGCAAACTAGTGACAGCTTAAAGTTAGAGTCACGCTTTAGTCCATGAGTGGCAAAAGAACTCTATGCCTTAGGGTATGAAATTGAAATGCTCGATGCCTTTGATGAAACTGTTGGGCATGCGGGCTGCATTATTCGTGATCCATCCGGCACGCTGCATGACGGCTGGGATCCACGTAGTGATGGCGCCGTTAGCGCGTTTTAGTAATAAATAATTTGGGTACGCGCAGGTCCCAGCAAATGGCAGCTGCGCGTAATCCAAAAATAGCGAGCATACAAATCACTGATCCCTCGAGCGTGAACTCAGGAAAGAAATTCAGAATCAAAATGTAGATGCAGCAACCCAAGGTCACAGGGATTGCATACAGTTCATGTGACATCAATAAAGTCTTTCTACCTGCCAAGATATCGCGCAACAAACCGCCACCAATCGCAGTAATAACACCCAAAATCACTGGCGCCACCGGCAACCCAAACCCTAGGTTCCAAGCCTTATCAGCACCCTGAATACCAAACAATGCAGCGCCAAGGCCGTCGATATAAAGCATCCAGCGATAAATTTGAGGTTGTGTAAAAAAAGATTCGGCTATAAAAGTAACCATGCAGGCACCCAATGCCACCCAAATATAAATCTGAGCAATCGACCAAAACGCAGGCACATCTAGGATGATGTCACGCACAGTTCCACCACCAATGGCAGTAATCACCCCCAAAACCAGCACACCAAAAAGATCCACACCTCGATCCGCAATGGCTAGAACGCCCGTTATTGCAAATGCAATGGTGGCAATAATGCCAATCCAGAAATTAATTTGATCCATAGCGTCTAGTGTAAATCATCGACACCAGCCAATCAATGAAGTCCTCAATATACTGAGGGTCATGCCATTAAGGAATCTTTTATGAAAACTCAGCTCTATAGTTTTTGGCGCAGTTCGGCAGCTTTTCGGGTACGCATTGCTCTGAACTTAAAAGGGCTTGATTACGAAGTGATTCCCGTGCACCTCCTAAAGAGTGGTGGCGAGCAATCTTCTCTGGACTATGCCAAGAAAAACCCTAATCGCTTAGTGCCTCTGTACAGCAATGGCACTCATACCATCCATCAATCTCTTGCCATCATTGAATATCTCGAAGAGATTCAAGCAAGTTCACCGCTGTTACCGCAGGCTGCAATCGATCGAGCCTGGGTGCGGGCAGTAGCAATGGATATCGCGATTGATATTCACCCAATAAATAATTTGCGGGTGTTGCGCTATCTTATAAAAAATTTAGGCGTAAGTGCAGATGCCAAAGAAGCTTGGGGTCAACATTGGATGTCTTTAGGTTTAGCAAGCCTAGAAAAACAATTGGGCTCGGACTCTAGAGTGGGTCGTTTTGCTTATGGGGATCAGCCCGGCTTAATTGATATCTGCTTGGTACCGCAAATCTTTAATGCGCTCAGCGCAAAGATGACTATGGAAGCTTATCCAACTGTGATGAAGATATTTAATGAGTGCATGAAGCTACCGGCATTTATTGAGGCTTCTTGGGAAAAGCAAATCGACGCGGAGGGATCAAACTCCTCTACTGCTCCATAAGAATAAAGACAGCGTTAGCAAAGAACCAATCGTGGTTAAAAGCACCACTCGAGAAATTATTCTGCCATCAGTGTTGTAGTACTGAGCCAACATGAATGGTCCCGTGCCAGTGGGAAGGGCTGCGAGAATCACGACGGCATTCACCCATAAGATGGGCAAATCTAAGATTGGGCCAGCGATTAACCAAGCTACTAAAGACTGAATAATGAGCTTTGCAAAACTAATACTCCACGCCTGTTGAGGTGGTGACTTTTCTCTTTGCATCAAAAAAAAGTCCGATGGAAACTAAGGCGCAAGGCGTTGCGGCTGCAGCCAAGAAAGAAATAACTTGCGCCAATGGGTCATACAAAACTAAATTCATAGATGACCATAGCAAGCCTGCCACAGGCGCAACTAATAATAGATTGGTACAAAGCGACTTCAGTATGTTCCAAACAATTTCATGAGATTTTTTGTGGGACTGTATGCCAACCTCAATGAGGATAGTTGCTATAGCAAACATCACAAATACAATAAAAGTAGAGATGATTGCTGATGTCAGGCCATCCTGATCAAGCGCTAGAACACAGAAGGGAATACCCATATATCCCGTGTTGGAGTAGGACGCGCTCAAACCTGAAAAACTTGCAGCCACTAAATCTCGATTGCGCAATCAACTCACCATCAAGACAAGAATAAATATCAGCAAGCAACTCAGAAAAAAAGCTGCGATAAAGCTCGGCTGCCAAAGTGTTTGCCAACTACTACTAGAAGCAAACTGAAATAACTGCGCCGGTAAGGCGAGCCACACTACAAAGCGATTTAATTCTATGGATGCACTTTCACCTAACTTACCTGTTCGCCCACAAATATAGCCAATCAGAATAAGGGCAAATACTGGAAAGACTACATTGAAGACGTAAAACAATTTAGGCGCGCTTTTTCAGATTAAGCAATTTTTTTCAAAGTCTTCTGATATCGCTGTGCGTTTTTGACATAACGGCTAGCAATATCCTCAATACCAGCAATTTGCTCTGGAGTGAGCGTTTTCACTGCCTTGGCAGGTGAACCCAAAATCATTGAGCCATCCGGAAATTCTTTACCCTCAGTAACTAATGCACCCGCACCCACTAAACAGTTCTTGCCGATTTTGGCGCCATTCAAAATCACAGCTCCAATACCAATCAAACTGCCATCACCGACATGACAACCATGCAGCATTACTTGGTGACCAACGGTGACATTCTTGCCAATGATGAGGGGATAGCCAGGGTCGGCATGCAAAATTGAAGCATCTTGCACATTACTGCCCTCGCCAATTTTAATAAGATCGTTATCGCCACGGATAACTACCTTGGGCCACACGCTCGCATCTTTATGCAGCTCAACACTACCGATAACTTCTGTGCTCTCGGCAACCCAAGCTCCCTCGTCTAAGCGGGGAGCATTTCCATCCAGTTCAAATATAGCCATGACTCATTATAGGTAATGGCTATATTTAGAAAAGCCTACCAGTTAGGCTCACGATTAGGAGCGGAAGAAATCCGGTGAATACTCAAATCAGCACCCTCAAACTCTTCCTCTTGTGACATCCGAATACCTAAAACAGTTTTTAACAAACCATAGACTACAAATCCACTGACGATGGCAATCCCAACTCCTAAACCAGTCCCAATTAATTGACCCAAGAAAATCACACCGCCAATACCGCCCAGCGCTTTTGCCCCAAAGATACCTGCAGCCAATCCACCCCATAAACCGCATAAGCCGTGGAGAGGCCAGACACCCAAAACGTCATCAATCTTCCAGCGGTTTTGCACCAAGGCGAACATATATACAAAGAGAGCGCCTGCGATTAAACCCACCACCAATGCACCCATGGGATGCATTAAATCGGAACCCGCACAAACCGCAACTAAGCCAGCTAAAGGTCCGTTGTAAGTAAAGCCTGGATCGTTACGATCAATAACCCATGCAGCCAAAGTGCCGCCAACCATCGCCATTAAAGAATTCATTGCCACTAGACCGCTAACCTTATCGATAGTCTGTGCACTCATGACGTTAAACCCAAACCAACCTACCGCCAAAATCCAAGCGCCTAATGTTAGAAACGGAATGCTTGATGGTGGATGGGCTGCAACGTTGCCGTCCTTGGTATATCGGCCGCAACGTGCACCTAAAAGAATGACTGCTGGCAATGCGATCCATCCGCCGACCGCGTGCACCACAACGGATCCTGCGAAGTCATGAAACTCTTCACCAGTGAACGACTTAATCCATGCTTGAATGCCGTAATGCTGATTCCAGGCGATACCCTCGAAGAAGGGGTAGATGAAGCCGACCAGAATAAAAGTGGCAATTAATTGAGGGTTGAACTTTGCGCGCTCAGCAATACCGCCAGAAATAATTGCTGGGATAGCAGCAGCAAAAGTTAGCAAGAAAAAGAATTTGACCAACTCATAGCCATTTTTCTCAGCTAATAGTTCAGCACCAGAGAAAAAGTCGACGCCGTAGGCGATGCTGTAGCCAACAAAGAAATAAGCAATGGTTGATACTGCAAAGTCGACCAAAATTTTGACTAAAGAATTGACTTGATTTTTTTGCGAACGGTGCCAAGTTCTAAAAATGCAAATCCCGCATGCATTGCTAGAACCATGATGGCGCCGAACAAAATGAATAAGACGTCGCTGCCTGATTTCAAAGTTTCCACCGAAATACCCCCTATGTTTTTTGCATCATTATGGGGAATTACAATACCGAATTTGGACATTAATGCACTCATTTAGTGCAATTTAATGCCCTTGGTATGGTTTATTATGAAATTTACATACACCCAAAGGAGAACCCATGAAGAAATTTTTAGTTCTATTGGCCGCTTTAGGCGCATTTTCTGGTTTAGTACAAGCTCAAGAGAAAGTTCAAGTACTGAGCACACAAGAGCTCGTGAATGTCTGTAAATTTCCCTCAAGCCCAGAATCCCGTAGCTTTTGTCTTGGCTACACAACAGCTATTTACGACACTTATTTAGCTACACGTCATCCACAGCGCGCTAAGCCTTACATTTGTGTGAAGCAACCAGCGCCGTCACGTGATGAAGTGATTGCTGAGTTTGTAAAGTTTGGCCAATCCAATCAACAGACTGCTGACAAACCAGCGGCAGGTGTTTTCTTGGGCTTCTTGGCAGCACGCTTTCCTTGCGCCAGAAAATAATCAAAGACACTTAGCCAATTCAATATTTAAAGACAAAAGGAACGGTTGATATGAAAAAAATTATCGCTATTACTGCTGCAACTCTAGCAATCGCAGGTTGCTCCAACATGAGCAATACAGAACAGCGCACTTTATCTGGTGCTGATATTGGCGCAGCCGCTGGTGCAGTTGGCACAGCTATTTTCCACGGCAACCCAATCTGGGGCGCAGTTGGTGGCGCAGCAGTTGGTGCGACATCTGGTTATGTATACGATGCCTACAAAAAAGAGCAGGCTTCTGAGTACAACTCTGGTTACAACGCTGGAAAAAATAATCAACCAGCTAAAGCTCCTCAGTAATACTCAGCATTACTGGCAGTAGAAAAATAAAAAACCCCGACTTGCATAACGCAGGTCGGGGTTTTCTTATGGGCTTTAAAGGTTAAAAAAGTAACAGTTGATTGATGCGCTTTACATAAGCCGCTGGATCATTCAGCTGACCGCCCTCAGCCAGGAGGGCTTGATCAAATAAAACCTGAGTCCACTCATCAAAATGCTGATCGTCTGACTTCAATTTCTGTAGCAAAGGGTGCTCAGGGTTGATCTCCAGAATAGGCTTGGTATCAGGTACTTGTTGACCTGCAGCCTTTAGCATCCGCAATAAATTGCCAGAGAGCTCATTTTCATCAGAAACCAAACATGCCGAAGAGTCAGTCAAGCGGAAGGTAACGCGCACCTCTTTGACCTTATCCTCTAGTGCTGCTTTCATACGCTCAAGCAAGTCCTTGAAATTCTTTTCAGTTTCTTCGTGCTCTTTCTTTTTTTTCTCATCACTGAGATTGCCAAGATCAAGTCCACCCTTTGCCACCGAGGTTATATGCTTGCCATCAAACTCGGAGAAGAAGGAAAGCATCCATTCATCAACTCGATCGGACAGTAACAAGACTTCAACACCCTTCTTGCGGAAGATTTCTAAATGCGGGCTGTTTTTAGCAGCATTAAAAGTATCGCCAGTGACATAGTAAATCTTGTCCTGACCTTCCTTCATACGTGAAACGTATTCGGCCAAGGAAATGGTTTGATCTGCGGAATCAGTATGCGTACTTGCAAAACGTAAGAGCTTTAAGATGCGCTCTTGATTTGCTTGATCTTCACCCACACCCTCCTTAAGAACTTGTCCAAACTGAATCCAGAAGGTGCGGTACTTTTCTTTCTTAGCCTCATCATCGCTATTTGCCAGATCCTCCAGCATACTCAACACACGCTTGGTAGAGCTTTCGCGAATGATTTTGACGTCACGAGATTCCTGCAAAATTTCACGGGAGACGTTTAAAGGCAAGTCTGTCGAATCGATCACGCCAGTGACAAAACGAAGGTACATCGGCATTAATTGCTCGGCATCATCCATGATGAATACCCGCTTCACATATAACTTAATACCGCCGCGTTTATTGCGATCCCACAAATCAAATGGTACACGAGCAGGCACATAAAGTAGCTGCGTAAATTCGCTACGCCCCTCAACTCGATTTAGCGAGTAACACAGAGGGTTTTCATAGTCATGCGATAAATATTTATAAAACTCGTCATATTGTTCTTCAGTAATTTCAGACTTTGAACGTGCCCACAAAGCGCTGGATTGATTAATACTTTCGAGCTCATCCTTGATGACCTGCTCTTTTTTATCAGCATCCCACTCTTCTTTATTCATCTGAACAGGCAAAGAGATGTGATCGGAATATTTACGAATAATTGACTTGAGTTTATGGGTGGATAGGAAGTCATCCTCACCCTCACGAAGGTGCATCGTGATGGATGTACCGCGCTGCGGGCGGTCAATACTTTCTACTGTAAATTCGCCTGAGCCATCAGACTCCCAGCGAACACCATCGGCAGCTGGTAGGCCTGCTCGACGGGTCTCAACGGTAATACGGTCAGCCACAATAAATGCCGAATAGAAACCCACGCCAAACTGGCCAATTAGAGCAGCATCTTTTTGCTGGTCGCCTGAGAGCTTAGAGAAAAATTCTTTTGTACCAGAGCGAGCGATGGTTCCTAAATTAGAAATCACCTCTTCACGACTCATACCAATGCCATTGTCAGAAATGGTGACTGTTCTCGTGTCTTTATCAAAGCTGACTTTGATCTTAAGGTCAGGATCATCGCCATACCAATCAGGATGCTCAATTCCCTCAAAACGGAGCTTGTCTGAAGCATCAGACGCATTAGAGATCAACTCACGTAGAAAGATTTCCTTGTTGGAATACAGGGAATGAATCATCAGCTGTAAAAGCTGTTTTACCTCGGCTTGAAAGCCTAATGTTTCTTTACTGGCTACAGTCATGCGTATTCCCTCTCCCCTCTTTATTAATGGATATCACCCCCAGTAATTGGGGGCTATTTCATGTATTTCAAGATCTCTGTAGCCTGAAATTTATCCTGAGTGCGGCTTTGAATGCTTCTCTGCCACAGGCAAATCTGCTTTTTTCCATGCGCTAAAGCCGCCCTCAAGATGGCAAATCCCTGGAACTCCCATTTTTTGCAGGGTTTCTGCCGCTAGGGCGGAGCGCCATGCAGACGCGCAATAAAGCACTAAACGCTTGCCATCTCCAAAAACCGGATTGTAATACGGGCTATCTGGATCAACCCAAAATTCGAGCATCCCTCGGGGCGCATGAATCGCATTGGGAATCATGCCATCACGCTCCAACTCTCTCACATCCCGAATGTCGACAAAAACCACGCCTTCATCATCTAAAAGTTTTTGTGCTTGCTCTAATGGAATGGTCTCAATTTGAGCCATCGCATTTGCAATTAATTCTTGATAGCCTAATTTTAATTTCATCAAAATCTCCTAAATTACTAACGCTTATAGCGAATTAGCTTTATACGTATTCCGACAAGCCTGTCCTGATAATATGTCTTCATGAACTTTACCCCTACAGAACTTGGTGCAAGCATTATTTTTGCCATCGCGGTACTGCATACTTTTTGCACCTCCTATTTTGAAAGACTCGCCAAAAAATCGCCGAGACATGCTGGTTTATAGCACCTACTGGGCGAAGTCGAAATCGTCTTTGGATTTTGGGCGGCCATTCTGATTTTTTTCATGTGGCTTGCAAATGATTTAGTCACAGCAAAAGAGTACGCCAATAAACGCAACTTCACGGAGCCACTATTTGTTTTTGCCATTATGGTTGTAGCTGGCAGTAAACCCATTTTGCATTTCGCAACTCAGCTTCTTTACAAGCTGGGCAAGGGATTGCAATTCATATTGCGCACCAAGCAAGCCCCAACACTGTATTTCCTAACTCTTAGCATCACTCCTTTGCTCGGCTCACTCATTACTGAGCCTGCAGCAATGACGCTGGCAGCCTTCTTATTTGCGGGACCTAGTCTATCGCCACAAATGTTCTACTCCGCTTTTATTTGGCACCCTTGGTGTGTTATTCGTCAATATCTCCATTGGCGGCACGCTCACCAATTTTGCGGCACCACCCATACTCATGGTGGCGTCGACTTGGGGCTGGAGTACGGCCTTCATGTTTGCGAATTTTGGCCTCGAGGCAACGATTGCCATTTTTATTAATGCAACGCTGATTTTTCATAAGCAACTTATTGAACCTACAAGCAAATCTGATCATGTTCGCATTCCGTTGACTATTACGGTGATTCATCTGCTCTTCTTGTTGGACATCGTGGGCTTTGCGCATGACCCAGTGATCTTTATGTGGCTGCCACTATTTTTCATTGGCTACACCACCGCTTATCCAAAACATCAAAACCCTTTAATCCTTCGCGAAGCTTTATTGGTTGGATTTTTCTTGGGTGGGCTTGTTGTGCTTGGTGGACTGCAGGGATGGTGGCTACAACCAATCCTCGAAACTATGAGCCCCACCGCGGTTTTCTATGGAAGCATGGCATTAACAGCAATTACCGATAACGCGGCACTCACGTACTTGGGATCACTAGTACAAGGCACTTCACCAGAATTTAAGCTAGCCTTGGTAGGCGGCGCAGTAGCAGGGGGCGGCTTAACTGTGATCGCAAACGCCCCTAACCCCGCTGGATTAGCTATTTTGCGCAGCTACTTCCCCAATGCAGTAGTTTCTGCAGGGCTACTGTTTATCGCTGCCATTCCGTCAACGATTGTTGCGATTCTGGCCCTACGCCTACTCTAAACATCCTATCCCGTAAAATCTGAGCTTCGCCCCCAGCTATAAACCTGAGAACGGCATATGAAAAAGCTCTATATCAAAACCTTTGACTGTCAAATGAACGAGTACGACTCGGGCAAGATGGCCGACCTTTTACATGCAGATGAAGGCATGGTTATGACTAACACCCCCGAAGATGCAGATGTGGTTCTGTTGAACACCCGCTCGATTCGTGAAAAAGCAGAAGATAAGGTTTTTTCAGACTTGGGGCGTCTGCGTGAGCTCAAGAAAACCAAACCGAATTTATTGATTGGAGTTGGTGGTTGCGTTGCTAGTCAAGAAGGCCAACAAATTATTAGTCGAGCGCCGTATGTCGATGTGGTGTTTGGTCCGCAAACTTTGCATCGCTTATCTGATCTGATTGCACGGCGTCGTGAAACCGGCAGATCCCAGGTAGACATCTCTTTTCCTGAAATTGAAAAGTTTGATCACCTTCCTGCCTCACGTCAAACTCGAGGCTTTGCTTACGTCTCCATCATGGAAGGCTGCTCAAAGTATTGCAGCTACTGCGGGTTCCTTACACTCGAGGTGAAGAAGTATCGCGCCCCTTTGATGATGTGCTGACTGAAGTGGCTGGTCTTGCATCTCAAGGCGTGAAAGAAATTATCTTACTTGGTCAAAACGTCAATGCCTACCTTGGCAAGATTGGTGATAGCGAAGAGATCGCAGACTTTGCATTGCTAGTTGAATACATTGCTGAAATTCCTGGCGTAGAAAGAATTCGATTTACCACTAGCCATCCAAAAGAATTTACGCAGCGTTTGATCGATGTCTATGCAAAAGTTCCTAAGCTAGTAAGTCATTTGCACCTACCAGTGCAACATGCATCCGACTCCGTTTTGTCTGCTATGAAGCGCGGCTATACCGCCCTAGAATATAAAAGTATTATTCGCAAAATGCGTGCTGTGAGGCCCGACCTGACTCTCTCCAGCGACTTTATTGTGGGGTTTCCTGGTGAAACTGAAGAGGACTTTGTAAAACTACTCAAGATGATTGAAGAACTCAATTTTGATAACAGCTTTTGCTTTATCTTTAGTGCGCGCCCTGGCACACCCGCGGCCAATCTGAGTGATGACACTCCTTATGAGGTCAAACTCAAACGCCTACAGACACTGCTTGCTTTGGTGGAATCACAAGCAAATCAGATCAGCAAAAATATGTTGGGCAATATTGAGCGGGTGCTTGTTGAAGGACTCGCAAAGGATGGTGTGAACTTGCAAGGTCGCGCCGCCAACAATCGCGTGATTCACTTTACTGCGCCAGATCAAGATATTGAATTACTCATCGGCCAAATGGTAGACATCCGGATTACCGAAGTGCTGAACTACACCCTTCGAGGTGATCTCATTCCTGAATCCAACCTCACTCATGACCATTAAGATGACCAGCAAACAAGCATCCTCTTCTAAATTAGAGATCGATATTCAATTTGCTAGCGATGCCATTGAAAATAAAGTACTTTCGATTGCATCTTTAGTGGTAATTAAAAAATGGGTAAAAGCAACAGTTCAACTGAATGGTCTCATCACATTACGCTTTGTTAATGCAACTGAAGGTAAAAAGCTAAACTTCGCTTTTCGCAATAAAGACTATGCGACTAATGTGCTCACCTTCCCATATGAGCTCAGCAAAAAAACTTTGGCTGCCGATATTATTTTTTGTCTTCCCGTTATACAAAAAGAGGCATCCGACCAAAGCAAAGCTGTTAAGGCGCATTTGGCTCACCTAATTATTCATGGTTGCCTACATGCCCAAGGTCTTGACCATGTAGGCGATAAACAAGCGAAGAAGATGAAAGGTAAGGAAATCATCATCCTGAAATCTTTAGGATTTACTAATCCCTACGCACCTATTTAAAGCGTCCTTAAAACTTCCTTCACTGAACTTACTCATTTCTGCGATATTCTTGCTATATGCCTGACCCCAATAAATCCCTTTTAGAACGCTTGGCCGAATTTTTAACGCCACAGCCAACCAGCCCAGCTGAGCGTCGCCAAGAACTGATTGATACTCTCAGAGAAGCTCAGACAGAAGGCTTAATTGATGCGGATGCCCTCTCGATGATTGAGGGCGTATTCCAGGTGGGTCAATTATGTGCTCGTGATATTTTGATTCCGAGAGCCCAAATTGACTGGATTGATATCAATCAACCCTTGCCAGAAATTATCAAGAGTGTGATTACTGCCGCTCACTCACGTTTTCCTGTATTTGAGGGTAGCCGTGACAACGTCATTGGCACCTTGCTAGCAAAAGATTTATTGCGCCACTCCACTGAAAAAGATTTTCAAGTACGTGATTGGCTCCGCCCCGCAGTATTTATTCCAGAATCCAAACGCTTAAGCGTTTTGCTGCGTGACTTCAAAGATAACCGTAATCACTTGGCAATTGTTGTAGATGAATACAGTGGTGTTGCGGGTGTGATTACGATTGAAGATGTACTGGAACAAATTGTTGGCGATATTGAAGACGAGCATGATATTGATGAAGAGGCGGATAACCTCATCTCTTTAGACAATGGCGATATTCGGGTTAAAGGCATTACTGAGCTCGAGCAATTCAACGAGATGCTAGGCACCCAATTTCATGATGACGATATTGAAACAGTTGCAGGCTTAGTCATTCAGCATCTTGGCCGAGTGCCTAAGATGGGCGAGTTAATCGAGATCGATGGGATTGAATTTGAAGTTCAGCGCGCCGACCCAAGACAGATACATATTCTGCTTGCACGCCAACTCCCAAAAAAATCTTCCTGAAAATTACCTTGCTTGAGCAACAACCAACAAGACTAAGTAATGGCGTCAATTTATTGGCGCTATTTTTTCTGGGAGGATTGCTAGCTGCTGCCGCAGAACTGCCCTACAGTGGCTGGATACAAATCCCCGTCTTGAGTTTGATTTGGTGGCGAATGAGTCACCAATCCATTTCCTCCATTAAAAATCAATTTATTGCTGGAATGGCATTTGGCCTAGGGTACTTTGCTCTGGGCTTATGGTGGATCTACATTAGCCTGCATGAAGTTGGCGGAATGCATGCCGCGGTTTCTTGCTTGGCTGTATTTTTACTGGCTGCTGGTATGGCTTTATTTTTCTCTAGCGCCTCACTTTCCCTTTGCCTGCCTAGACGCAAATATCTAACGGGCCCAGTGCTAGCAGCCTCTTGGGTACTTATTGAATACCTTCGCAGCGTAGTGTTGACTGGCTTTCCCTGGATGGGATTTGCTGAAGCGCAATTGAATGGCCCCTTCACACCAGCAGCGCCATTCTTCGGTGGCCTAGCTTGCACATTTTTAGTGGTGTGGATTTCTTGGGAGATTACGCATCTAAAGAAAAATATTGTCTTTAGTTCCATCTGCATTATTTCCGCTATCGCACTTGCGCAACTTGCGAGCTTTTGGACTTTCACAAAACCGATTGGTGAGCCACTGAGTGTTCGTTTAATTCAGGGAAATTTTGAGCAAAGCCTGAAGTTCAACCCCAAAGCTATTGAAGAGCAATTTAGTTTTTATACCAATGCCATTGAAAGTCAATCAGCCGATCTCATCATTACTCCGGAGACTGCGTATCCTTGGCCCCAGAACAATCTTCCAGCTGGCTTACTGGGATCGCTTCAACAGTTTTCTACGAATACCTCCAGCAATATCTTGCTAGGTCTCATTGGGGAATCGCGCGACTCCACTGAAGTGAAATACACCAACCGTGCGCTTGGACTTTCCCCTAATTTGCCGAACTATCAATACGACAAGTCTCACTTGGTACCTTTTGGGGAATTTATCCCATCCGGCTTTCATTGGTTTGTAAATGCCTTCCATGTACCCATGAGCGACTTCGCACGCGGCAGATTAGATCAAGATTCCTTTAGTATTGTTCGCCCGGGTAAAGATGCGATTGAGGCGGCCATCACGATTTGCTATGAGGATGTCTTTGGCTGGGAGTTAGCCTCCCGAATTCATCGCAACAGTAAACCAGTCAACCTATTGATTAATATGACTAATTTGGCTTGGTTTGGGGATTCTCAAGCGCCAGCCCAACAATTAAGACTTTCCAAGCTGCGCTCCTTAGAAACCGGCCTTCCGGCTCTTCGCGCCACCAATACAGGCATTACGGCAGCGCTTGGACCAAACGGCAAGGTGCTGTCTCAGTTGGCCGAATTCACCCAAGACGTACTCAGTTTCAAGATTCAAGCCTACTCAGGAACAACCCCTTATGTGATTTGGGGAGATGCGCCCATTCTGAGCCTTTCTTGCTTATTGCTTATCTTGGGTCTTATTCGTCAAAAACGAATCTAATCGCTATTTCATGGTTCGCTAGCTTAGCCATGTAAAATCAAAGGCTTATCCAGGTAAATCATGCTTACTTTTCAGCAAATCATTCTTAAACTCCAAGATTACTGGGACCAACAAGGTTGCGCTCTATTGCAACCTATTGACCTTGAGGTCGGTGCCGGTACATCTCATACAGCCACTTTCTTGAGGGCCATTGGCCCTGAGCCATGGAAAGCTGCTTACGTCCAACCTTCACGCAGACCTAAAGATGGTCGCTATGGAGAAAACCCGAACCGCTTGCAGCATTACTACCAATACCAGGTGGTACTCAAGCCTGCGCCAGAAAATATTCTTGAGCTCTATTTAGGCTCGCTTGCCGCCTTAGGTCTCGATCTTCAAAAAAATGACGTGCGTTTTGTTGAAGATGACTGGGAAAATCCAACTTTGGGAGCATGGGGCTTAGGTTGGGAAGTTTGGCTTAACGGCATGGAAGTGACACAGTTCACGTATTTCCAACAAGTTGGTGGCATTGATTGCAAACCTGTTTTAGGCGAAATCACCTACGGTATTGAGCGCTTAGCGATGTACATCCAAAATTGCTCCAACGCATACGACCTCGTATGGGCAGATGGAATTTCGTATGGTGACGTGTATCACCAGAATGAAGTGGAGCAGTCTAGCTACAACTTTGAACATTCCAATACTGATCTCTTGTTTGCAAACTTCACCAATTACGAAAGTGAAGCCAAACGATTGATGGAAGTGCCATTAGCCTTACCTGCCTATGAAATGGTACTTAAGGCTGGGCATACTTTTAATTTGCTGGATGCCCGTGGTGCCATCTCGGTGACCGAGCGTGCCGCCTATATCGGACGTATCCGTAATTTATCTCGCGCGGTAGCACAGGCTTACTTTGAGTCTCGTGAGAAGTTGGGATTCCCGATGTGCCAACGTCAACCCAAAGCCTAAGCAGCTCGATCTAATTATGAGTACACCGAATTCCCTCTCTCAATCAGACAATCTTCTGATGGAAGTATTTACCGAAGAGCTTCCACCGAAATCATTGCGTCGCTTAGGCGATGCTTTTAGTGAAGGTATTTTTTCCACACTGAAGACAGCTGGCCTCTTGGGCGAAAACTCTATTACCACGGGGTATGCGACACCGCGCCGCCTTGCAGTTCAAGTCACTAATGTCTTGAGCCAAACCCCAGACTATCCGGTACGTGAAAAATTACTCCCGACCAGCATTGCTTTTGATGCTGATGGAAAGCCGACCGCACCACTACAAAAGAAATTGGCCTCCTTGGGCTACGCTGATATCGACCTCTCTACCTTAGAAAAGGCCGGTGAAGGAAAAAATGAAGCGCTGTACCTCAATGTCATTGCCAACGGTGCGGCATTAGAACAAACTGCACAACAAGCCCTCGAGCAAACGCTGAGCAAATTACCCATTGCCAAGATGATGCACTACCAAGTGCTACAAAAAAATGGTGAATTGGCCGACGTTGAATTTGCACGTCCCGCACATCGCATCATCGCCCTGCACGGCAAGCAAACATTACATATCAGCGAACTGGGCATTGACGCAAACAATCAAACAGAAGGTCATCGCTTTCTGGCTCCTGGCGTCATTACGATTGCCTCTGCAGATCAATACGAATCTGACCTCAGAACTAAAGCAAAAGTATTACCCAGCTTTAACAAGCGTCGTGAATTTATTGAATCCGCATTATTAAAAGCTGCTGGCACTGATTTAGTTTTGAAACCGGATAGCCTGTTAGATGAAGTGACTGCACTAGTTGAGTGGCCAGCAATCTATGAGTGTCATTTTGATCAAGAGTTCTTGGAAGTTCCTCAAGAATGCTTGATTCTGACAATGCAGACCAATCAAAAATACTTTGCTTTGACTGACAAGCAAGGTAAGTTACGCAATCGTTTCTTAATTGTTTCCAATATTGAAACTGATAGGCCAGAAGCAATTATTTCCGGTAACGAGCGCGTAGTACGCCCACGTCTATCCGATGCTCGCTTCTTCTTTCAACAAGATCAAAAGCATCCACTGGCATCCCGTCTAGCAGATCTTGGAAAAGTGGTTTATCACAATCAGCTCGGCAATCAACTAGACCGCACCAAGCGTGTTCAAGAAATTGCAGTGGGTATCGCCAAAACCTTATCAGCTGATGAGGTGCTAGCCAGTCGTGCTGCTGAAATTGCTAAAACCGATTTGCTAACCGATATGGTTGGCGAGTTCCCAGAGCTCCAAGGCATCATGGGTCGCTACTACGCCACACATGATGGTGAAAATACTGAAGTAGCTTTTGCTTGCAGCGAACATTACATGCCTCGCTTTGCTGGTGATGATTTGCCACGGAGCCAAACTGGCACCATCTTAGCGATTGCGGATAAGCTAGAGACTCTCGTTGGTATTTGGGGTGTTGGTCTTGCGCCAACTGGTGATAAAGACCCCTATGCTCTCCGTCGTCATGCCCTTGGAATCTGCCGTCTCTTGCTGGAAAAGAATCTTGACCTCAGCCTGCCCGACTTAATTGAATTGGCACGTAAGCAATTTCCACAGAAGGATGTTCAAGAAAAAGCTAAGGCGGAAGATATTTACGCTTTCATCGTTGATCGTCTGCGCGCGTACTTACGGGACCAGGCACTTGCAGGCAAGCCATTTACTACCGAAGAAATTGATGCGGTATTAAGTCAGTCGCCAGCCCAGCTCAATGACTTAATTGATCGTTTAACTGCCTTGCGTGAATTTAATGCCTTGGCGGAAGCGGCTCAGCTAGCTGCTGCCAATAAACGCATCAGCAATATTCTGAAAAAGAATGCCACTGCTATTCCGGCGAATTGCTCAAGCTCGCTCTTGCAGCTTTCTGCTGAAATCGCACTGCATCAGGCACTCGAGAAACTGACCCCAACACTGACAGCGGCTTACGAAAAGCGTCAGTTCGTAGATCTATTAAAAGCACTTGTGGCACTGAGCGCTCCAATTGATCAGTTCTTTGCCGACGTCATGGTGATGGATCCAAATCCAGAGTTGCGCAATAACCGCTTGGCTCTCCTGCAACAACTTCACCAGAAAATGAATCTCATTGCCGATCTCGACAAATTAACATGAGCATCAGCTCTTCTAAACTGATCATTCTTGATCGTGATGGTGTGATCAATGAAGATCGAGATGATTATGTGAAGTCGAGTGATGAGTGGGTCCCTCTACCTGGCAGTCTTGAAGCAATTGCACTACTCAATCAAGCGGGCTATCAAATCGCCGTAGCAACTAACCAGTCCGGTTTGGCGCGGGGTTATTTCAATATCAACGACCTCCATGCCATGCATGGCAAGATGGATCAGCTGCTCAAGTCTTTGGGCGGTCATATTGACAGTATTTTCTTCTGCCCACATACCGATGCTAATGCATGCGATTGTCGGAAGCCCCTGCCAGGAATGATGAAAGAGATTGCACTGCGCTACAAAAAGAATCAGAGTGCCACACCATTATTGGGAGTGCCAATTGTGGGAGACTCCTTACGCGACCTTCAGGCAGGCGTTGCTCTTGGAGCTAGCCCACATTTGGTATTGACCGGAAAAGGCAGTAAAACCTTGGATAAAGGCGGCCTCCCAGAAGGTACCCAGATTCATGCGGATTTGATGGCATTTGCAAATTCACTCTTACAAGATAAGGTTTAATGCAAATATGACTTTTATTCGCTCAACTCTATTTACCCTCTTCTTACTGATATTTACACCGATCTGGTCAGTGCTTTGCATACTAGTGTTTCCATTTCTGAATCCTGAGAATCGCTATCGCTTTATTGGACTCTGGAATAAGGTTGTAATCTGGATCTTGCAGCCACTCTGTGGAATTCGTTACGAGATTCGCGGAATGGAAAATATGGTGGCGGTTTTGGATAAGCCCGTTGTTGTTCTCAGCAAACATCAATCTGCTTACGAAACTATTTTTTATATCGCCAAGCTTCCTAAGCAAGTCTGCTTTGTCTTCAAAAGAGAATTGCTTTGGATCCCTTTCTTTGGCTGGGCTTTGGCTTTGCTCAAGATGATTCATATCAATCGCAATAGCAAAGAAACTGTCGCCCTTTCGGTGGTCGGACAAGGCAAAAAGCGTTTAAGTGAAGGCAAATGGATTCTGTTGTTTCCAGAAGGCACTAGAACTCCCAGCGGATCACATAAGTCTTACAGCAAAGGTGGCGCAAGGCTGGCGAGCGCTACTGAGGCACTAGTTATCCCAATTGCCCATAACGCAGGTCGTTGTTGGCCTAAGAATAGCTTTCTAAAGCAACCTGGAACGGTAATCTTCTCAATCGGACCTGCCATTACTTCTGCCGGAAAAACGGGTGGACAACTGCATCAAGAAGTGGAAAAGTGGATTGAAGCTGAAATGCGATTGATTGATCCTACTGCTTACCAATAGAGCCAGGATCTTAGTGGGCTAAAGTTTTGGCCCACTCAATATAGCGCTCTACCGGAATATCTTGAGCGCGCGCTTTTAATTCAGATTCAGATAAAGACAATCGATCAGCAAAGGCTGATAAGTTAGTGCGCAGCATTTTTCTTCTTTGAGAAAAGGCTGCTGCCACTACTTTTTCTAAAGCATGCCACTGCGCATCATTTATACTGAA
Organism: Polynucleobacter necessarius; assembly: GCA_900095165.1. Taxonomy (GTDB): domain Bacteria; phylum Pseudomonadota; class Gammaproteobacteria; order Burkholderiales; family Burkholderiaceae; genus Polynucleobacter; species Polynucleobacter necessarius_J. The sequence goes on from LT606947.1 coordinate 1,341,599, forward strand.
ATTTCGTCGCGGAATCATTCGCACAACAGCAGAATTAACTTTAGGTTGCGGATCAAAAGCCTCGGGCGGAACTTCTAAAACTTTTTCCATGTCATAGCGAGCCTGCAGCATGACAGAAAGCCGACTAAATTCAGAACCACCAGCCTTGGAGACCATGCGCTCGACGACTTCAGCCTGGAGCATAAATACCTGCTCATCAATCGCATGCGCAGCGGAAACAAGATGAAAAAGCAATGGGGAGGAGATGTTGTAAGGCAAGTTACCAACAACTTTACATAGACCACTATTGGCTGAACATGCGTTTGCCCATTCGAGAAAATCAAACTTGAGAGCATCACCTTCAATCACGTTCAGCCCCTTGAGATTCTCTTGATTCCAGTAAGCCACTAAATCTCGATCGATTTCCAAAAGGTCAAGATGGTCCAAATTGCTTAATAAAGGTCTTGTTAGGGCACCAAGTCCAGGACCAATTTCAATCACGTGCATATTTTCACTGGGATTAATGGCGGCAACGATGAAATAAATTACTCCGGATTCTTGCAAAAAGTTTTGACCAAATCGTTTACGGGCGCGATGCGTCATATCTTTAAATTCTTTATGTTCTTTATATTTACTGCCAATTGATAAGCGAGTCGCAAAGCCTCTAACATACTGCCTGGGTCTGCAAGTCCTTTACCAGCAATGTCCAGCGCTGTGCCATGATCTACTGAGGTACGAATAATTGGCAAACCCAAGGTAACATTCACACCCCCACCAAAGCTCACAAACTTGAATGGTGCCAGGCCTTGATTGTGATACATCGCAATAAACGCATCCACACTATCCAAAGCTTTGGCATCAAACATGATGTCACCAGGATAAGGCCCGCTTACCTGAATACCCAATGCTTTAGCAGCCTCGATCGCTGGTGCAATCACATCGATTTCTTCGCGCCCAAGATAACCTGATTCACCCGCATGGGGGTTGAGTCCTGCCACCCGAATCACTGGCTTAGTAATACCAAATTTTGTTCGCAAGTTCTGATCAACGATCTGAATGGTTTCCAAAATATGCTGGTAGTTGAGTATCTCTGAAACCGCAGTCAAAGGTAGATGTGTTGTGACTAGAGCCACCCGAAGGTCGCAGTCTTTGTGTAGACCTAGAAAGCCTGCTGGTAATACCGCACACAACATCATCACAACATGATCTTGATGGCAAAGCTTCGCTAGGTATTCAGTATGACCGGTAAATAAGGTTTCGCCTGAAACATTCCCCTCATTGATTACGCTCTTTTGAATTGGCGCAGTCACCATGGCGTCAAAGCGACCATCTAGACATCCCTTAACAGCAGCATCCAGGATATTGAGTACATACCGCGCATTGGCAGGGTTTAATTGACCAGCAACTACCGGGCAAGAAAGTGGATACGATTCCACTTTCAAACGAGCTGATAATTCTCTAGTGATATCAAGCGCTGGAAATACACTGGGATCCCCAAGCACAGTAACCGCACTTGCAGGCTGCTCTTGCAAAAAAGCGAGTGCAGCTGCAACAGAGACCTCTGGACCAATCCCTGCAGGCTCTCCAGAACTAATGACTAGGTTAACGGGTGCTGGCTGCTGGATCATCTGCGTTAATGATCTTCACCGTAGCAGTGTCGCGTAACTCACGCAACCAATCTTGATAAGCCTGCTCAAACTTGCGCTCACGAATTGCTGCACGAGCAAATTGACGCTGCTTCTCTACCGTTAACTGCGCTTCACGACGTTCGAGCACCTGAATTAAATGCCAGCCAAACTCCGTCTTCACTGGATTGCTCACCTCACCAATTTGTAAGCGGTTCATAGCTTGATCAAATTCAGGAACCAAGTCCCCAGGACCCATCCAGCCGAGATTTCCGCCGTTTGCAGCAGATCCATCTTCAGAATACTTTTTAGCAAGCTCACCAAAATCAGCAGTCTTTACACGAACCTGGTCACGGTAACCTGCTAGACGTCTTTCAGCATCTTGATCCATCAAACCCGCACGACTACGCAACAGGATGTGACGGGATAAAGTCTGCGTCACCATAATATTTTGCGGAGTGGATGAAGTCTCTTGAGGTGCAGCTTGCTGTGGCTCAGAGGCACCAGCAACTAAGGCACGTCTATCAAGAACCTTGAGCACATGATATCCAGCAGGACTTTTGACTACTGCGTTAGCAACCTGTCCGCCACCCGTATTTCTGACAGCCTCGTAAAACAATTGCGGTAAGCGATCTGGCGTGCGGTACCCCAGCTCTTGAAATTTAATTTTTGGATTGTCTTTTGCAGCCATTGCACCTAATTGCAAGAAATCCAGATCACCACGGGCTTCACGTAACAATAACTCTGCTTTTTTCTTCGCCTCTGCCTGAGCTCCAGCGCCTGCATTCGCGTCAGCAGGGATAAAGATCTGTGCAACATCAATTTCTTCTGGCTCACCCTTTGCGACTGGAGTTGAACGTGTTTGCTTTCCTCCGCCAGCTACTGCACGATTGCGATCAGTAATGAAGTTATCTATTTCTGCATCAGAAATTTTTAACTTACCCTCAACCTCGCGCTCACGATAGCGACTGATGATGACATCATCACGCAACATTTGACGATAGCGATCATATGAACTATCGGTAGCGGCAATTTTTACCTTCAACTCGGCTAAGGTTAATTTATTCTTGGCTGCAATATCGCCAATAATTTTGTCCAACTCTTTATTGGTAACCACAATACCTTCTTGCTCGGCATTTTGTAGCTGAATCTTTTCAATAATGAGGCGCTCCAAGACTGTCTTGCGCAAAGTCGCAGCATCAGGAAGCTTGGTTCCCTGCTTTTGTAATGCGGCAATACGATCGTCAATTTCTTTACGCGTTACGTAGCCAGTATTTACAACCGCCGCAACACCATCGATGTTTCGAATTTTGCTATCGCTAGAAGTTTTTGAGCCTTCTTGCGCAAATGCAAAATGAGCCATAAAAGCAGCGCCAGTCAAAATCATGGCTGCAAGGGCTTGGTTAAATCGATTCCTACGCATCATTGATAATTCTCATATATTGAAGGTGGTATAGGCTTGGAAGTAGGCATATATCCGGGAACATTAAGCTTCATGATATCAACTGGATTACTACCAGCATTACCAAAGCCCCTAAATTCTATTTGGAATAAAACCTGGGTGGTGGTTATTTGTGATGTATTGAGCATTTGCGAGTAGGCTCCACGTAAAGTCCAGCAGTCGCGCATCCACTCCAAAGCGACCAGAGTATTGAGTGTTTTGGTAGTTAATGCGTCATAACCCCAACGACCTAAGACTGAAACCTCGCGCGTAAGTGGCCACTGTCCTGAGACGTTGTATTGGTCAGTTGTCGTCTGCGCCAAGGTTGCTGGAGTAGAGCCAAAAGCCTGCGTTGGCGGAGACCAAACGTTTCGATACCCAAAATTCAAACTTCTACCTGGCGTAGGACGCCAACCGCCTTCAACTGTAGTTTGTACAAATTTATTTAACTGCGTGTTGTACTGGCCAAACATGTCTGCACTAAAGTTTCCAAGCAGACGAACCGAGGCCGACCCCAAAGCATCAGAATAGGTTGTGGGATTGGCAATATTGCCATTAAGACCCACTTTTTGCCCCGTAAAGGATTGGCGTTGGGCAATGGTTACATTTGCACGCTCAGCACCAGTCCCGGCCTCAATCATGCGGCTAGTTAGACCCCCAGTTAATTTATTGTTATCAGCAATACGGTCATTACCAATAAACGTATTTTCACTAAAAATCTGAGTCACACCAAAACCTGAATCAGCTGTATCGAACAGGGGCGTCAATGATTGGTCTTGATACGGGGCATAGACATAGTAGGCTCTTGGCTCCATAGTGAGAAGCATGTCACGCCCAAAGAAGCCTTTTAATTCAGCAGCATCTCTTTCAAAGGCAAGGCCTGAGTCCAAACTAAAAGTGGGAATAGTGAATCCCTGAGCAGGAGGAGCGGCACCTAAGGGATTACTACTCGTCACCGCTGCAGTAACGGCGTAGGTATTGGACTGAAAACTCACCTTAGGGGTGATGTAATAGCCAGAAGTAATCTGCGGCAAAGATATCGCGCCTTTAATTACAGTACGATCCGCATGGCTATAAAGGTAGCCTGCCGGAGCATACGCAAGGTTGCTATTAACATTATAGGCAAAACGGGTGTAATCCGTCGAGAATGTAGCAATTGGCCCAGAGGGCAATGTCAGGTACTTATCGCTTGCATCCGAAACCGTTGGCGTTAAACGGTTCGTATAAGAAGCGTTGATATTTGGCAGGACGTTGTATGGCGACTGAACTGGTGCAGTCAGGTCTGGCTGCAAGGTCTGGAATGTAACTGCCTTTGCTGAAACAATCCAATTACTGAGACTTCCAGTTAAGTTCTTTGTTGCTCCAACTTCCTGACGAAACTGACTGGTTACAGCCCCTGCAATACTTTGAGAAAAGTCTGTGGGGTACAAGTTATCCGAAACTCGAGCTATATTAGCATAGCCCGTCCAGGCGCCAGCAATCGGGATGCCGCCCATTCCCAATAAGTCGCCGCTAAAGTTCTGTCTCTGCTGCCAATCGTAGCGCCAGCGATCAGTTCCAGTTTTGCGGTCATAAGGGAGATAGTCTCCGCCCAAGCTACCGGCGTATTGCTTATCCAAAAACTGGTATTTAGCACCCAGTTGAACACCACGTTGCTCCATTGCTCGAGGCAGGACTAGTAAATCACGATTTGGTGCAATATTGACGTAGTAGGGCTGCATCACATCAATACCATTATTAGGGTTATAGCCCGCTACAGGAGCCAATATTCCAGAGCGGCGTTGATTTGATGTTGGCGCAGCAAAGTAAGGTACATAAGCAATAGGTACATCAAAGAACCGCATGACACCATGCGTACCAACCATCTCCTTTTGCTCGTTATCAATCTCGAGCGTACTTGCTGTGAAATACCAATCTAAATTTTCAGGGGTACAGGTTGTGTAGGTTGCTGTATCAAATACAAATACATCTGAGGTTTCGATTGTTAATTTTTTTGCATTACCACTAGCTCGGTTATCACGCAGTTCGTAATTCGGAGATTCCATTTCACCTTCACGAGCATCGACTTTGAAGCGTGCTTTGGGTCCTTTGAAAGATGCATTCCCTTTTGAAAACTCAGTATTACCAGATAAATTCGCTACATCAGAATCGGGATCATATTTAATTTCATCCGCTTTAATCACGGCGCCATTGCGACGAATTTGTGCGCGTCCTTTTAGGCGCATTTCACGATCGACGATTCCATCAATCGAATCGCTAGAAGTAAACGTCAAAGCACTACCGTCAGCGATAGGTTTACCAACCCGCAATTGATCATCCAACTTTAAGACGGTGACATCGCCACGATCAGGAATTAAAACGGAGTTGACGGAGCTGCCTAAGGACTGCGCGGAAGGGGGCAAAGGTGCGGGTGCTTGGGCAGCACTTAGAAGCGCAAATTGCGACAATCCAACCCCCATCATTACGCGCAGGGTGACAGCTAAAAAAAGAGAGGCGCAAAGGCCGGCGCGACGGCGATAATGACTCATAGATCCAGACCCGCCTTATTATACGAATCGACCATGACTGACTCTCGCTTAAATACCCTCCATAACTGGCTAAAAGGCCTTGAGCCTAGCTGGCAATTAGATCTCCCCACTTTGGTCCCTGCCTCGGCAGATGCCAGCTTTCGGCGGTATTTCCGGATTGCGTCCAAAAACCCAGATTTTCCGACTTTGATCGTGATGGATGCCCCACCTCAGCATGAGCCCTTAGATGCCTTCATTAAGGTCGATTTATTGCTCGAAAATGCCGGTCTAAACGTTCCAAAAATTCTAGAAAAGAATGTCGCTGAAGGCTTTCTATTGCTCAACGATCTTGGCAGCAAAACTTACCTTGCAGAGCTCAATGCTGAGAGCGCTGATCATCTCTACAAAGACGCAACCCATGCCTTAGTTCAAATGCAATTGGCAAGCAAATCGGATGTATTGCCAAACTACGATGAAGTACTCCTGCAACGTGAGTTAGATTTATTTCCTGAGTGGTATCTAAAGAAACATTTGCACATTGAATTAACTGAACTTCAACATTCTCAAGTTAAGCAAGCATTTGAACTCATTATTCAAAACAATCTTGCACAAGCAAAAGTCTACGTGCATCGCGACTACCACTCACGCAACTTGATGGTGACTGAAAAAAATAATCCTGGAGTGATCGATTTTCAAGATGCGGTTTATGGTCCCATCACTTACGATGCATCTTCACTCTGGCGTGATGCTTACATTGCATGGCCGGAAGAACGTGTAATTGATTGGGTGATTAAATTTTGGGAAGAAGGCCGTCAAGCTGGATTGCCTATGCCAACTGATTTTGGTCAGTTCTATTGTGACTTTGAGTGGATGGGTTTACAACGCCACCTGAAGGTCTTGGGTATTTTTGCAAGATTATTTCATCGCGATGGCAAAGATGGCTATTTCAAAGATATCCCATTGGTACTTGAATATGCGATTGCCACTGCAAATCGCTATATTGAATTAAAGCCTTTAGCACGCATACTAGAATCTACGCGCCCCACTCAGGAATAATTACAAACTGTCATGAATCAGCACAACCCCATTCCGTGCTTTTTACTGGCCGCTGGTCGAGGCGAACGCATGCGTCCACTGACGGACGAATTGCCCAAACCACTTCTCACCATCAAAAACAAATCCTTGCTTGCCTGGCATTTAGAAGCCTTGAGCGCAGCTGGAATTAAAGAGGTCGTCATCAACCATGCCTGGCTTGGCGCCAAGATCGAAGAGACTTTGGGCAACGGTAGCCAATTCGACCTCAACATCACCTACTCCCCAGAAACTAGGGCCCTAGAAACGGCAGGGGGGATTCGCAAGGCGCTTCCTTTGCTCAACCCTAGTGATTATTTCCTGGTTATTAATGGTGATGTTTTTAGCCCAAATCTGCCAATTAAAAAGCTTTTGGAGCAAGTTACTCGATTGCGTAGCATGCCAAATCAGTCTTTGGCACATCTTTTAATGGTTCCCAACCTGGCTCAGCATCCCGAGGGAGACTTTTATCTCAAGGACCCCAAGCTGACCAATGAACCGCTAGATGGAGCTGAAAAACTTACTTTTTCCGGTATTGGGCTATATCACCGAGACCTCTTCAAAAATGTAGAGTTGGATATACCCACTAAGTTGGCCCCACTCCTAAAAGAAGCTATGGCGGACAATAGAGTGTCTGGTGAAAAATATATAGGACCGTGGCACGATGTAGGTACGCCCCAACGATTACAAGAACTCAATGTAGCGCATGAATAAATCTAATATTTACCAACAACGTCGGATTGAATTAGCAAAACTAATCTGTGCCAAAACTGGTGGGGGCATCGCCATCATTACTACTGCGCCCGAGACCTCCCGAAATCGAGATAGCGAATTTCCGTATCGTCACGACAGTGATTTTTTCTACTTCACTGGTTTTGAAGAGCCCGGTGCAACACTGGTACTCGAGATTGGTGGATCAAGTTCACAGCCTCAACTGCAATCACATCTTTTTTGCAGACCCAAAGACGCAGAGCGCGAAATTTGGGATGGTGTTCGTTTAGGGCCAGAAGCAGCGCCCTCTATATTGAGCGTAGAATATGCCCATAGCAATCATGAGCTAGATACAAAACTGGGCGAGTTACTTTCAGATCAAGATGCGGTCTATATTCGTCTTTCAGAAAGTGCAGAGACGGATCGTCGCTTACGTCATTGGATGAAGCAAGTGCGAACTCAGGCTCGTGCTGGTGTAAATCCACCATCAGAATTTTATGATGTAGAGAGCTTGATTCATGAAATGCGCCTATTTAAAGATGCACATGAAATTGACATCATGCGTCGTGCCGCTCAAATTTCTGCGCGCGCCCACATTCGTGCAATGCAAGCCTGCAAACCCGGCATGCGTGAATATCATCTCGAAGCCGAACTTCTTCATGAATTCCGCTATAGCGGCGCACAAAGCGTTGCGTACAACAGCATTGTTGCTAGTGGTGCCAACTCCTGCATTCTGCATTACCGCGCTGGTGATACTGAACTTCGTAGTGGCGAACTCTGTTTAATAGATGCTGGCTGCGAACTAGATGGCTACGCTTCGGACATTACCCGTACATTCCCGGTGAATGGCAAGTTCACAGAAGCGCAACGCGCGCTCTACGACATCACGCTAGCTTCGCAAGAGGCAGCTATTGCAGCAACTAAGCCCGGCAATACCTTTATGCAGCCACATGAGGCTGCACTCAAGGTGCTAACTCAAGGATTGTTTGATGAGAAACTTCTCAAGATGTCTGAACTAGGCTCGTTAGATAACGCGATTGAGGCTGGCGCTTATCGTCGTTTCTACATGCACCGTACCTCACACTGGTTGGGTATGGATGTACATGATGTTGGCTCTTATCGTGAACCGCTGAGCGCATCAACTAACTCTTCAGAAAAACCATGGCGCCTTCTCAAGCCCGGCATGGTGCTCACTATTGAACCAGGCTTGTACGTTCGTCCAGCAGATGATGTAGATGAACGCTTTTGGAATATTGGTATTCGTATTGAAGATGATGTCGTCATCAATGATTCCGCATGTGAATTGATTTCTCGCGGCGTGCCAGTCAAAGCCGATGAAATCGAAGCGCTGATGAAGAGTAATTAATTCGCCAAGCATGTCAGCAACGAACTTCGATATTGCGATTCAGGGTGGCGGGCCAGTGGGTTTAGCCTGCGCTGCATGGTGCCTACAAAAGTTTCCAGAAGCTAAGATTGCATTACTTGATCGCAACCCTGCAGATGATGCTGACTTAGCCACTGCTGATAGCAGAGGCGTTGCTTTGTCGCACGGCAGCAAACTCTTGCTAGACACCATCAATGCATGGCCTACTGAGTGTGCAGATATTCATCGAGTCCATATATCACAAGCAGGCCGTTTTGGTCGTGCCCTCATGACTCGCGAAGAACTTGGACAAGATGCTCTGGGTCATATCATTCGCTATCGCGATATTCATCTGACATTGCGCAAAGCTTTAAGGGATATTCAAACAAACAGTCCGAATTTTTTTTGGAACCATATCGACACTCAAACAAACACTTCAGATATTCAAGCTAAATGCGTGGTGCATGCTGAAGGTGGTTTATTTAAAACTCAAGATTGGGTAGAGTCCGGCAGAGACTATGAACAATCGGCTTTAGTTGGTTTAGTCGAGGTTGAGAATGCAACACCCCATCAAGCATGGGAGCGCTTTACCTCTGAAGGACCTTTAGCAGTATTGCCAAGTCACTACAGCCCGAATATTTTGAATCTGGTTTGGTGTGGCGCTCCAAGCTCTTCACAAGCACGTCTCGCTTTAAGTGATGCTGACTTTCTGAAAAGCCTACAAGCCGAGTTTGGTTCACGTATTGGGCAGTTCCTCAAAATTCAAGATCGCCGCCTCTATGAGTTAGGCCTCAATTACCGCAAAGAAATTACCCAAGGAAATGAGGTTTGGATTGGTAATGCTGCTCAAACTTTGCATCCGGTTGCGGGGCAGGGTTTAAATCTTGGGCTGAGGGATGCCTATCTCCTGGCGGAAAAACTGAGCGCCTTATTCTCGAAGTCTGAAGATCAAAAAACGCCTCTAGCCATTGAAAATACCTTGCAGAACTACGCCCAAAGTCGCAAAGCCGATCGGTCTGCCACCATTGGCTTGATCGACTTCATGGCCAGAATCTTCACCTCGAATCTACTACCCATTGTGATCGGTCGTGGGTTGGCATTATCAGCCCTCCAATGGCTCCCACCAATCAAAACAGCCTTAGCTCGCCAGATGATGTTTGGCAGGCGCTAAGGGGCTTAAATAGCTTCCCAAATAAGAGCATTAGCCGTTTGATCTAAATCAGGGAATCTGCCTATTTTTTAGGCAGATTTAAGCTGACTTGTGCTAAAGTGACACTGTTTCCCAAGCTCTTGAAGTCCTCTAGAACCCAGCCCGAAACAGATGAAGATTGGCTCACACCTGCTAGCAAATAGATTATTTGTTGCCCCAATGGCCGGAGTAACAGATCGTCCATTTCGCCAGCTTTGCAAAAAGCTTGGTGCTGGTTATGCCGTGTCTGAAATGATTGCCTCAAACGCATTGCTTTGGAAGAGCGAAAAAACCCAGCGTCGCGCTAATCACCAAGGTGAATTTAAGCCAATCGCAGTCCAAATCGCCGACGCTGATCCGCAGATGATGGCCGCTGCAGCCAGGCTTAACGTCGATCATGGCGCCCAGATCATTGATATCAATATGGGCTGCCCAGCCAAAAAAGTTTGTAATGTTGCAGCTGGTTTTGCACTATTGAGAGACGAGCCTTTAGTGCAACAAATTTTGGAAGCAGTAGTGCAAGCTGTAGGCGTAGGGCCTGATGCAGTTCCTGTGACTTTAAAGATTCGGACAGGTTGGGATCGCAAGCATAAAAATTCAATTGATATTGCACATCTCGCTGAGAAATCAGGAATCTCCATGTTAACAGTTCACGGTCGTACAAGAGCGGACCTTTATCACGGCGAAGCGGAGTACGAAACCATTACTGCGGTGAAGAATAGCGTTGCCATTCCGGTAGTTGCTAATGGTGATATCACCACCCCAGAAAAAGCAAACTTTGTTTTAAAAGAAACTGGTGCCGATGTCATCATGATTGGCCGTGCCGCTCAAGGACGCCATTGGATCTTTCGTGAGATCAATCATTTCCTGGAAACGGGTGGCAAATTACCAACGCCGCAGATTAATGAGATTCAAGAAATCATGAATGCCCATCTCATTGATCACTATGAGTTCTATGGTGAATATGTTGGCTTACGCACAGCACGAAAGCATATCGGCTGGTATTGCAATGGCTTACGTGACTCGCATGCCTTTCGCCAAAGAATGAATACCGCCGATGATTGCAAAACCCAATTACAGATGGTGAATGATTTTTTTAATGAAATGAAATCCCACTCTGATCGTTTGTTATTTTTAGAAGCAGCCTAAATTTAGTTTTTTTATTTAATTTATTTATGACCAATAAGCACCCCATCACTGAATGTATTGAGACTCAACTCCAAGGTTATTTGGACGATCTCAAAGGAACACCTCCGTCTGATTTGTACCAAATGGTTCTCGCAGTAGTCGAAAAGCCGATGCTCGAATTAGTCATGCAGCACGCAAAGCAGAATCAATCTTTGGCCGCCCAGTACCTTGGCATCAACCGCAACACGCTGCACAAGAAATTGGTTGAACACCAGCTTCTGAAATAAGCCAGGCCCTATTTACAAATTCTTTATTAATTAATCCTCTTGAAAAAATATGATCCGCACAGCCCTACTCTCTGTTTCCGATAAAAATGGTATTGTGCCGTTCGCTAAATCCCTTCACGAGCAAGGCGTTAAGCTAATCTCTACTGGCGGTACCGCAAAACTTTTAGCTGAAAATAATTTGCCTGTAGTGGAGGTATCTTCACTTACTAAGTTTCCAGAGATGTTAGACGGACGTGTAAAGACCCTGCACCCAATGGTGCATGGCGGTTTATTAGCTCGCAGAGATTTTCCTGAGCATATGGCCGCTCTAAAAAAGCATGGTATCGATACGATCGACATGCTCGTGATTAACCTCTACCCATTTAATGAGACAGTTGCTAAAGCGGATTGCCCATTTGAAGATGCAGTTGAGAACATTGATATTGGTGGTCCAGCGATGTTGCGTGCTGCCGCTAAGAATCATCAAGATGTTACGGCACTCATTTCTCCGGAAGATTACGCGCCCGTACTTGAGGAAATGAAAGCCAATAAGAACGTAGTTTCTTATAAGACGAATTTGGATCTGGCTAAAAAAGTATTTGCCCATACCGCCCAATACGACGGTGCGATTGCAAATTATTTATCTGCATTGGGTGATGACCTCGATCACAAGAAGCGTTCTGCCTATCCAGAAACGCTGCATCTCGTCTTTGAAAAAGTACAAGAGATGCGTTATGGCGAGAACTCACACCAATCAGCAGCCTTTTACAAAGATATCTATCCAGTTGATGGCGCACTTGCCAACTACAAACAATTACAAGGCAAAGAGCTCTCCTACAACAACATCGCTGATGCTGACTCTGCCTGGGAATGCGTGAAGAGTTTCACTAATAATGCTGGCGGCGCTGCAGCGTGCGTCATCATCAAACATGCAAACCCTTGCGGCGTAGCTGTTGCTGCCAACGCCATCGAGGCTTATCAAAAGGCATTTAAAACAGATCCGAGTTCAGCTTTCGGCGGAATCATCGCGTTTAATGTGCCCTGCGATGGCGCCGCAGCTGAAACGATTTCTAAGCAATTCGTAGAAGTATTGATTGCACCAAGCTTTAGCGCTGAAGCCAAAGCCATCTTCGCAGCCAAACAAAATGTGCGCCTCTTAGAAATTCCTCTAGGCACCGCATTTAATACTTTTGACTTCAAACGTGTTGGTGGTGGCTTGCTCGTTCAGTCCCCTGATGCGAAGAATGTTCTTGAAAATGAAATGCGGGTTGTCAGCAAGCGTCTCCCAACCCCAAGCGAAATGCACGACATGATGTTTGCATGGCGCGTTGCCAAGTTTGTGAAGTCCAATGCAATTGTGTATTGCGCTAACGGCATGACTCTCGGTATTGGTGCTGGCCAAATGAGTCGCGTAGACTCTGCTCGCATGGCAAGCATTAAGGCTGGGAACGCAGGCTTAAGCCTCAAAGGCTCCGCGGTAGCAAGTGATGCCTTCTTTCCATTCCGAGATGGCTTGGATGTGGTTGTGAATGGTGGCGCAAGCTGCGCAATCCAGCCAGGTGGCAGCATGCGTGATGATGAAATCATTGCAGCAGCTAATGAGCATGGTATCGCCATGATCTTTACTGGCACACGTCACTTCCGCCACTAAGCACTCATGCGCTGGATAGGAATCGACCCAGGTCTACGAATAACTGGTTTTGGTGTCATTGATGTTGAGGGCCAAAAGCTGAGCTACGTAGCCTCTGGGACGATTGAAAGTGGCGATCCAGCCCAAGGACTCCCTGAGAGGTTGGGAATCTTGTACGCGGGCATTAAAGAAGTTCTTGAGACCTACCAACCAGAGCAAGCAGCTATCGAAGAAGTATTTCTGAACGTCAATCCTCGCTCTACCCTGATGCTAGGTCAGGCGCGAGGTGCAGTGATTGCAGCTTTAGTATCCGACAAACTCCCTGTTGCAGAGTTCAGTGCACTCAGGGTGAAGCAGTCCATCGTGGGAACCGGTAGAGCTACTAAGCCTCAAGTTCAAGAAATGGTGAAGCGTTTACTGCGTCTAAGCCGTGCTCCTGGAACCGATGCAGCAGATGCCTTGGGAGTCGCTATTTGCGCCGCGCATCATGCCCAGATTCCGAAAGCAATTACCGCTGCTCTTGCACCCAAAAAGACTAGCAAGAAATAACAATACAAACAGGTTAAGATCTTCACATGATTGGTCGCATACAAGGCATTCTCGTTTCAGTTCACCCTCCTCGCCTCTTGGTAGATTGCCAAGGCGTTGGCTATGAGATCGATGTGCCAATGAGTACCCTGTATCAACTACCAGAAACCAATCAAAAAATTACGCTTCTCACGCACTTCCAAGTTCGTGAAGATGCCCAGCAACTTTTTGGTTTTGCCACTGAAACTGAGCGCGAAGCGTTTAGGCAGCTCATCAAGATTAGCGGTGTTGGTTCGCGCACTGCCCTTGCCGTACTTTCTGGTATGAGCGTCAATGAGTTGGCCCAAGCAATTGCCATGCAAGAAGCGGGACGTCTAACTCAAGTTCCCGGCATCGGCAAAAAGACTGCTGAATGCCTTTGCCTTGAGCTCAAAGGCGAGTTAACTCTAGACTTAGGAATTGTTGGCGGAAAGCCTCAGGCGATTGAAGCGAGCAGCGAAGTATTGCAGGCCCTCTTGGCGCTGGGTTATTCAGAAAAAGAGGCGCATCTTGCCCTCAAGCAAATACCGCCTGACACTACCGTTTCAGACGGCATTCGAATGGGCCTGAAATACCTCTCAAAGTCTTCGTAACTAGTCTACCAAACACCACTACACTTGCAGTATGGCAATCCACACAGAAAACCTCAGCTCAATTCCCGAAGACTTGCCGGAAAGCAATGACCGCATCGTTAGTGGCGCAGCCGGAAACTCGGAAGCTGTATTCGAAAGAGCCTTGCGCCCAAAACAGCTTGATGAGTATGTTGGCCAAACTAAGACTCGCGCTCAACTAGAAATCTTTATTACTGCAACTCGAGCTCGTCAAGAAGCTCTAGATCACGTTCTCTTGTTTGGCCCTCCGGGGCTTGGTAAAACCACTCTAGCCCACATCATTGCCAGAGAGCTTGGTGTGAACCTGCGCCAAACTAGCGGCCCCGTTCTGGATAGACCTGGTGACCTCGCCGCTTTACTGACCAATTTAGAAGCAAACGATGTGCTCTTTATTGATGAGATTCATCGCCTCTCTCCCGTCGTCGAAGAGATTTTGTATCCAGCGCTAGAGGACTACAGCCTAGACATCATGATTGGTGAAGATCCTGCAGCACGAAGTGTGAAGATTGATCTCAAGCCATTTACTTTGATTGGCGCAACCACTCGTGCCGGCATACTCACCAATCCACTGCGCGATCGCTTTGGTATTGTGGCAAGACTGGAGTTCTACACCACTGAAGAGCTCACCAAAATCATTACGCGCTCTGCCAGCCTACTCAAAGCCGATATTGACCCAGAGGGATCAATTGAGATTGCGAAGCGCGCTAGAGGCACTCCACGCATCGCTAATCGCCTATTACGTCGCGTACGTGACTATGCCGAAGTCAAAGGCACTGGCACGATTACTAAAGCCATGGCTGATGCAGCATTGAAGATGCTTGATGTTGACCCAAGTGGTTTTGATGTGATGGACCGTAAACTACTAGAAGTCATCTTGCATAAGTTTGATGGCGGCCCCGTAGGTATTGATAACTTAGCAGCAGCTATTGGAGAAGAGCGTGACACCATTGAGGATGTTTTGGAGCCCTACCTGATTCAACAGAGCTACCTACAAAGAACCTCTAGAGGAAGGGTCGCAACGCGTCAGGCTTATGAGCACTTTGGGCTAACCCCGCCAAACGGTACTCTCAACCTAGATTCTTAAACTCTCTGCTAGCGCCGCATATGGGCGGAACAGATATCAAGCCAACCGTTTAACCGAGCCTTTTCATAAGGATAATGAAATCTTTCCTTAAATTCAGCACGTCTCTGACATTGCTTGGCAGCTTCTACGCAGCGCTCAAGAGTCCAAATTGCCGGCACAGCAGGTTTTCGCCTAAACCCGACAATGTGAGCTGTACATTTGGTTAGCCAACCCCTATTAATTGCCTTTTGATAGCTAACGGGGCTTCCCTTGCTCCCAGTCGTCTCTCGTTTGGTGCTTTGCCGCCTCTTCTTTACAAAGATCCAAAGTCCAATAGCCATTATCAGAGAACGATTGGCTAAAACACCAAGATCTTACGGGGAAATTGCTTCTAAATGATTTAATAAAACTGCTTTGGATATTTTCAGAATGCATGAATTTTTCCTAACAATCGCAACTTGTAGATAATGACGTGGGGTTACCAAGTAATCCCACGTCATTTCATAAAAGCCTATTA
Organism: Polynucleobacter necessarius; assembly: GCA_900095165.1. Taxonomy (GTDB): domain Bacteria; phylum Pseudomonadota; class Gammaproteobacteria; order Burkholderiales; family Burkholderiaceae; genus Polynucleobacter; species Polynucleobacter necessarius_J. Next base: position 1,357,267 of record LT606947.1, read on the forward strand.
CTTAATAAAGCGAATCTTCTCGTTAATCTTGCCTAGGATTGGACCCTTCTTAGCATTGAAGACTTTTTTATTTTCTTCAATCAAGTTTTTGCCCTTGGTATCAATCGAGATTATGAGAGGACCAAATTCTTTCGCTCGGTTTACCCACAGCGTTTCCGGCATACCCAAATCCTTCCACTGGGCATCTTCAATTTTCTCAACCTTAGTTGCTGCTAATATACAGTACAACCGCCCGGGAAAATGGCATGAACCGCCTTATTTTCAACGCAACCTTCTTGCGTTTCAATACCCATGCCACCCTTACCAACAATTAACTTAACACCCGTTTGTTTGATGAATTCTTTTTCAAACTTTTCCATACACATGGATGTTGTTGGTCCAATAGAAACCATTTCGTATTCGCCATCTTCCTTTTGGCGAACAATAGGCCCCGCATGAAAAATTGCGCCGCCTTTAAGATCAACCGGCAACTCGCGCCCCAATTCTATTAAACGGCGGTGAGCAACATCACGACAGGTCACTAAGGTTCCAGTGAGGTAAACCACATCACCGATATTTAACGCTTCCAAATCTTCATCTTTAATTGGTGTTTGTAGAATTTTCTTCACAGCTTGAATCCTTCATGGGAAATAACTTCATAGGACATATCGGCATTAATCTTGATCTTGCCACGGCGATGCGCCCAGCATCCAGTTGATACAGCTACACCGATTGTGGAGGGGTGACGTGCTGATGACTCAATGTTTACACCCATCACGCTATTGGCGCCAGTAAGCCCTTGTGGGCCCAATCCCAACTCATTTAGACCATCAGTAAGCAATTCTTCCATCATCGCCGCATTTTCATTTGGGTGCTTGAAGTTACTGGACGCAAGATTGCCTTCTTGGATAAGCGGGCGGCAGTTTCTGCTGAAGTAGAAACACCAACACCTACCAATAACGGTGGACAAGCATTTACACCGCGCGATGTGATGACATCAAATACAAACTCAGCAACGCCTTCATAACCTTGACCTGGCATCAAAACCTTTGCGGCACCTGGCAACGTACATCCACCACCAGCCATATAAACGTCGACAATACAGTGGTCGGCACCAGGAATAATTTCCCAGTCTAGCCATGGAATCTTTGAACCAGTATTGGTGCCAGTATTTTTTTCTTCGAAGGTTTCTACTGCGTTATGACGCAATGGACCTTCTTTAGTTGCGCCCTTAGTAGCATTCAAAAGAATATCTTCAAGCTCTCCCGATAAAGGAAAGTTTGAGCCAGTAGACAGGAAATATTGAATCACACCAGTATCCTGACAACTTGGTCGATCTAACTTATCTGCCAACTCCTGGTTTTCGCGCATTGACTCGAAGACCTCTTTAGCCAAGAAATTTACTTCTTTGCTTCTTAACTCACCTAATTTTGTGGTTACATCTGTTGGCAAACGCTTGCCAATATATGAGGTGAACTTTGATAAGACATTGGTTATATCTGCCACTGCTGCCTCTTTATCCACGACGGATGATTGCTTATTCACTAAGTGCCCCTTTGTATGTGAATGCTGAGTAATTATTCGATTGCCAATTTAGCGGCCTTTGCTAGCCCCGCGAATTTAGTTGTTTCTTCGGCTATTTGTTTTGCCATTTGAGCCTGTGTATTGCCTACAGGTTCAGCACCAATATCAAACATTTGCTTTTGAAACTCAGGTGACTTAATAATTTTTACGATTTCAGTATTGAGTTTTGCCGTAACGTCTTTAGGTATTGCAGCCGGAGCTAGAAGACCAAACCAAGTACCTATATCCATATTGATGCCAGACTCTTTCATCGTAGGCACTGATGGTAGCGTTGAAGAACGCTTAGCCGTTGTAACGGCCAATGGGCGCAATTTCTTTTCTTTAATAAACGGCAAAACTGGAGTGATTGTGTCAAATGACATGGTGACTTGGCCACCCAATAAATCTGTTGCCAAGGGCGCTGAGCCTTTGTAGGGAACATGAAGAATCTCTGTACCGGTCAACACCTGGAACTGCGTGCCAATCATGTGCTGTGCCATTTCCATTTGAGCCATAGGAAAGTGAATCAGGCTTTGCCTTGGCAGCAGCCACTACATCCTTCACCGTTTTATATGGTGATGCTTCGGACACGACCATAATTTTCGGCACTAAAGCGACCGTAGCAATCGGTGCGAAGTCTTTTTCAAAGCTATATGGCAAAGTTTTATAAACCGCGGGAGCGATCGTGTGATGTACGGCACCCATAAAGAGGGTGTAGCCATCAGGAGTAGATTTAGCAGTCAATGTTGCGCCAGCGCCAGGCTTGTTATCAACTATGACTGACTGGCCCAATACTGGGCCAAGTTTTTGGGCAACTGCCCTTGCTAAGACATCAGTTGTTCCGCCAGGGGGGAACGGCACGATGATGGTAATGATTTTGTTTGGATAGGCCTGAGCAGCCGCAGCCCCCATGAAACCACATAACAACAGACTTACCAGGCTATTTTTTGTTACCTTTTTTAACATTTTGTCCCCTTCACTAGTTGGCTCCATCCGCCCATAGGCTCTTGGAATATTGGCACTATAAAATTGAAGACTATTAAAAAATCATGCATAAAGTTAAACCATAGTTAACTTTTAATTAACAATAGAAAATGGCTAAAAGCATCAACCCAGTCGATCTAGGCTTCTTTTCAACACTCATCAGCTCAGGCAGTCTCGGAGCTGCTGCTCGTGAGCTTGGAGTAACAACTGCTGCGGTCAGCAAGCATTTGTCGCAAATGGAAGCTCGCCTAGGTATCGCTCTCGTCAATCGGACCACTCGGAGAATGAGTGTTACCCATGAAGGTGAAATCTATTTAGATCACGCACGAAGAATTTTGGGTGAAATCGATGATCTTGAGCACATGCTTTTGGGATCCACTGTAGCGCCCCAAGGCTCGCTAAGGGTGAATGCAACCTTAGGTTTCGGTCGCAGCCATATCGCACCCTTGATTTCAAGCTATGTCAAAAAATATCCACTAGTGGATATTCAACTGCAACTATCAGTCAATCCGCCGCCAATCACCGATGATGCTTATGATGTGTGTTTTCGGTTTGGACACCCGCCTGACTCTAGAGTTATTGCTAGATTAATAGCGCCCAATAAACGAATACTGGTAGCTTCCCCCGCCCACAGAAATGAATACGGAGAGCCAAAATCTCCAAGCGACTTAACTAAACATAATTGCATTGGCATTCGACAAGGCGACGAAGGTTATGGGCTGTGGCGCTTCTCAAATGTTAAAAGCAAAAATAAAAATGAATTCACAGATAGCGCAAAAGTTCGCGGAAACCTCACAACCAACGATGGGGGAATTGCGGTGAATTGGGCGCTAAATGGTCGCGGTATCGTACTCATAGCAGAATGGGATGTTGCTCAACATCTTCATTCAGGAAAATTGGTGCAGGTGCTGCAAAACTTCGATACACCTGATGCGGATATATATGCTGTATATGCCAAAAGACACAAGGCATCAGTTCGCGTTAAAACTCTAATTGACTTTTCTGTCGCCAGCTTCAAAATTGGGTAAGCTAACAACTAAATCAGCGTTACCTTAGCAAACTTACGCTTACCTATCTGCACTACATAAGTGCCAGCTTCAACTTTTAATTGCTTATCAGTAACTGTTGCACCATCAATCTTCACACCGTTTTGCTCAATATTACGCATGGCTTCGAATGTAGATGGGGCAAGGCCAGTAGCTTTCAGAAGACTAGCGATTCCCATTGGAGCACCAGTGAGATTTATCTCTGGGATGTCATCCGGAATTCCACCTTTTGCACGATGGTTAAAGTCTTCCAGCGCTTTTTCTGCAGCAGCTTGCGAATGAAAGCGCGCGACGATTTCTTGTGCTAACAGTACTTTGCAATCTTTAGGATTTCTGCCGGCAGCAACCTCTTGCTTCATTAAATCAATTTCAGCCATAGGGCGAAATGACAGCAATGTGAAGTAATCCCACATCAATTCATCAGAGATACTCAAGAGCTTGCCGAACATCTCACCAGCAGGCTCGCTGATACCAATGTAATTACCTTTGGACTTACTCATCTTGTCCACGCCATCCAAGCCAACAAGCAGTGGCATGGTCAAAATACATTGTGGCTCTTGGCCATACTCGCGTTGGAGCTCGCGCCCAACTAAGAGATTAAATTTCTGATCAGTACCACCAAGCTCTAAGTCACTCTTCAAAGCAACGGAGTCATAGCCTTGCATCAAAGGATATAAAAACTCATGCACAGAGATGGGTACGCCACTACGGTAGCGTTTTGTGAAGTCATCGCGCTCTAACATTTGCGCAACGGTGTATCGCGCTGCCAACTGAATCATGCCACGTGCGCCCAGAGGATCGCACCACTCGCTGTTGTAGCGCACCTCAGTTTTAGCAGGGTTAAGCACCATGCTCGCTTGGCGATAGTAGGTCTGTGCATTCACAGCAATTTCTTCAGCAGTCAGCGGTGGACGGGTTGCATTACGTCCCGAAGGATCACCAATCATACTGGTGAAATCACCAATCAAGAAAATGACAGTGTGGCCCAAATCTTGCAGCTGACGTAACTTGTTTAAAACAACCGTATGGCCCAAATGAATATCAGGCGCCGTTGGGTCTAAACCCAACTTAATACGTAAAGGGATGCCTGTCGCCTGGCTCTTAGCTAGCTTCTGAATCCAATCCGACTCAACCAATAACTCATCACAACCTCTTTTAGTTACTTCAAGGGCTGCAAAAACTTCAGGGGTCAGTGGGTATTTTTGTTCTGGTTTAGCCGTCATGCGAAATTGGGTAACTGATTCGGTTAAATTAGTATTTAGATTGCTAAAGCATAATTATCGCATTCCTGAGAACAAAGTCCTGATACCGCATGAATAAGCCTCAATCCCTCTATATTGGCCTGATGTCTGGCACTAGCCTAGATGGGATAGATGCCGTGCTGGCAAAGATTGAAGCCTCTGGGGAGACATCCCTGCTGGACTCCGTAAGCATTGTCTTTAGCCCCGAATTACGTAAAGCTCTACTAGATCTCCAGGCCCCTGGGCCAAACGAGATTCACCGGGAAAACCAAGCCGGCAACGCCTTAGCCTCAGCCTATGCGGATGCAGTCAAACAATTGCTTACTCAGGCAAAGCTTTCTCCTGCAGATATCAGCGCGATTGGCGCTCATGGTCAGACTATTCGTCATCAAGCTGATCTTGCTCATCACTTAGCTTATACGCACCAAACCCTCAACCCAGCTCTATTAGCGGAACTCACTGGGATTGATGTCATTGCTGACTTTAGAAGTCGCGATTTGGCAGCAGGTGGTCATGGTGCGCCTCTAGTCCCAGCCTTTCATGCGCAACAGTTTGCTACAGATAAAGATATTGCCGTGCTCAACCTTGGTGGCATTGCTAACCTGACGCTATTGCCTAAAGATGGTGAGGTGAAGGGATTTGATTGCGGCCCCGGCAATATGTTGATGGATGCCTGGATTGCAGATCAACAGGGTCGTGCTTTTGATGAGAACGGTACTTGGGCCTTACAAGGCAAAGTCAGTCAAGCGCTGTTATCAAGAATGATGACAGATTCATTTTTTGCAAAAGCGCCACCCAAAAGCACGGGGCGTGATGACTTTCATCTAGGATGGTTGCAAAAGCAAGTTGGCTCGGACAACATCAACGCCGAAGATGTACAAGCCACACTATTGCAATTAACTGTGGATTCAGCCTTACAAGCTTTAGAGGGTTATGCCCCGCAAACCCAAACGCTGATTGTCTGTGGTGGCGGTGCGCGCAATATTGCCTTATTGGATTTATTTAAAGCTAGAGCAGAAAACTTATTTAAAAACTCACTGGAGATTGTTACCAGCGATGCACTTGGCATTGATCCTCAGCTAGTAGAAGGTCTTGCATTCGCATGGCTTGCTTGGGCTCATAAAGCAAAACGGCCAGCAAACTTGCCAGCCGTTACGGGAGCGAAGGGCCCTAGAATTCTAGGTGCTTGCTATCCAACTTAATTCAATAAACTTTATCTCTTTAAGCGGAGAAAGAAGATCCACAACCGCAAGTAGTTTGTGCATTTGGATTTTTGATTACAAACTGTGAGCCGTTGATATCTTCTTTGCAATCAATCTCAGCACCAACTAAATATTGAAAGCTCATTGAATCAACCAACAAAGTAACGCCATTCTTTTCAAAGAGTGTGTCATCCTCATTCACAGCATCATCAAATGTGAAGCCGTATTGAAATCCTGAGCAACCACCACCTTGTACGAATACACGGAGCTTCAACTCTGGATTACCTTCTTTAGCAATCAAGTCAGCCACTTTTGCAGCAGCGCTATCCGTGAATACCAATGGGGTTGGTGGCTCAGCTAAATCTTGTGCAGGTTGTGTAGCTAATTCAGTCATGATTTACTCCTAATTCAAAAGGCAATAGTCTATTTTAGGCTTTTAATGCCAAGCTTGCTGAAGGGTCTTTTCCGCCAGCCTCATTATGGTGAAACGGCAATCTGCGTTAATCCAGTGGTCTCAGGTAAGCCAAACATCAGATTCATACACTGCACGCCCTGGCCTGAGGCACCCTTCACCAAATTATCTTCAACTACCAAAATAACTAAAGTATCACCATCGCCAGGACGATGAATGGCGATTCGCAAGCCGTTACTGCCCCGTACAGAGCGTGTTTCTGGATGACTGCCAGCCGGCATTACATCTACAAAAGGCTCCCCTTTGTAGAAGTCCTCGTACAGCTTTTGGAAATCCACTTTCATTCCAGCCTCAGTCAAGCGGACATATAGGGTTGAATGAATCCCTCTAATCATTGGCGTCAAATGCGGCACAAATGTCAGGCCAATCTGATCGTGACTAGCGATAGCCTTCAAACCTTGAATGATTTCTGGAAGATGGCGATGACCTTTAACACCGTAAGCCTTAAAGTTATCACTAGACTCCGATAGCAAGGTACCGATCTCCGCCTTACGACCAGCACCAGACGTCCCCGACTTAGAGTCAGAAATAATATGCGTGCCATCAATCAGTTGCTTGCCCCCAGTAGACTTTGGTGACAGCAATGGAGCAAGCCCAAGCTGCACAGAAGTTGGGTAGCAGCCAGCCAAACCGACTACGCGCGCTTTTTTAATTTCTTCACGATTAATTTCTGCCAAACCATAGACTGCCTCCGCCAAGATTTCTGGGCAGCCATGCTCCATACCGTACCACCTAGAAAATTCTTTAACGTCTTTTAAACGGAAGTCGGCAGCAAGATCCAAAATCTTCACGTTATTAGCAAGCAGCTCTTTGGCTTGTGCCATTGCTACGCCATGGGGTGTTGCAAAGAACACAACATCGCATTCATTTAGCCTGGCTTCATCCGGTGTCGTGAATTTCAGATCAATGCGGCCACGTAAAGATGGAAACATCTCGGCTACTGGCATGCCAGCTTCTGTGCGGGAAGTAATTGCCTGAATTTTTACTTCGGGGTGTTGCGCCAATAGACGCAGCAATTCCACTCCGGTATATCCAGTGCCACCTACGATGCCAACTTTAATCATGCCATTCTCCAAAATACCGACTGATGAATTTTATTTCTTTAATACCTAGATTGTAGAAACAAAAAGGGCCGCTTGCGCGACCCTTTCGATAAAACTTGAGCGACTGAAAGAAATTAGCGCTTGCTGAACTGCTTACGACGACGCGCGCCGTGCAGACCAACTTTTTTACGCTCAACTTCACGAGCATCGCGAGTTACCAAGCCTGCTTTAGACAGGGTTGGCTTCAATGCGTTGTCGTAGTCGATCAATGCACGAGTAACACCGTGACGAACTGCACCAGATTGGCCAGTTTCACCGCCGCCACTAACGTTTACTTTGATATCAAAGGTTGTTAGGTGGGCTGTGAGAGCCAAAGGCTGACGAGCGATCATGCGTGATGTTTCGCGAGCAAAGTAAGCATCGATAGGTTTACCGTTAACGGTAATCTCACCCTTGCCAGATTTAATGAATACACGTGCTACAGAGCTCTTGCGACGACCTGTACCGTAATTCCAATTTCCGTAATTAATAGCCATTTGGTTTCCTTAAATCTCTAATGCTTTTGGCTGTTGAGCCGCATGCGGATGACTGGCGTCGCCGTAGACTTTTAATTTCTTGATCATGGCATAACCTAGTGGGCCTTTTGGCAACATACCTTTCACAGCCTTCTCTAAAGCACGGCCTGGGAAACGATCTTGCATCTTGTCGAAGTTGGTCGAACTAATACCACCTGGGTATCCGCTGTGACGATAATAAATTTTATTCAAGCCTTTTGTGCCTGTAACACGCAGCTTAGAAGAGTTGATGACAACAATGAAGTCGCCGGTATCAACGTGTGGGGTGTATTCAGGCTTGTGCTTGCCGCGTAGACGGAGTGCCACTTCACTGGCGACACGACCGAGGACTTTGTCCGTAGCGTCAATCACGAACCACTCATGCGCTACCTCATGGGATTTTGCAGAAAAAGTTTTCATGATTTCTCAAATTGTTATAGTCAAAAAAATTACTCCAATCAAATTACGTCCACCTTGGCCCTGCTTATGTTTGCAAGCTCGCAAATTCTGTAATTCACTTGGTACAACAATTACCGCTGACTGGTTCGGTAATTCAGTAAAGCCTTGAATTGTAACCCAAAAAAACCCAGGAACGAGTCCTGGGTTGGAATCCACCTATGTTTTAAGTGGAGGAGACGCTGGGAGGCAAGTCGCAGTCTTGTATAAGACTGACTACCAATATGGTTATTCTACACAAGATATATGGTGCAACGCAAGAAAATTGACCAAAATCAAGTTTTTGATGCTTTTTCGCAAAATTGGGCTGACAACTGAAGTGCGAAATTATTGGTAAACTATTGATAATATTGATTAATTTTCAAATTTAGAGGTCGCTAACATGGAATGTCGAGTAACTTGGTTGGGTAAAGGCGGAATGGCCTTTTCAGCGGAAACTGGTAGTGGCCACCAAGTCACTATGGACGGCCCACCCGAAGCTGGAGGCAAAAATAGCGCCCCAAGGCCAATGGAACTGATTTTGGCAGGAACTGGCAGCTGCTCTGCCTTTGATGTGGTTTTAATCCTACAACGCGCCCGTCAAGAGATTAGCGCCTGCGATGTCCAGTTAACAGCTGAACGGGCGGAGACTGAACCCAAGGTATTTACAAAAATTAACCTACATTTCACGGTCAAGGGCAAAAACTTGGATTCAGCTAAGGCTGAGCGTGCCGTGAAGCTTTCTCATGAAAAATACTGCTCAGCCACAACCATACTCGCGAAAACAGCGGAAATCACCTATTCCATTGAAATTCAGAACGAAGAATAAATATTTGGAAAATGCAGAGTCAATCGATAAGCCGGATTCTGTCGCCTAGATTTGCATCTAGGGGCAATCATTCCTCTAGGCCGGCAGTTACCTGACGGCTCAAGCTCCCTACCCGCAGACTCAGCGGGACGCCTCATCGCCTGCTTACTTGGGATTGCTCCAGGTGGAGGTTACCGCGTTTCACCGTAACTAAATACGCTCGTCTCTGTGGCCCTATTCCTCACGTCACCGTGGATGGCCGTTAGCCATCACCCTTCCCTATGGAGTCCGGACTTTCCTCCCCCTCAATAAAGAGGCGGCGATTGCCCAATTGACTCTGCGCCTGCAGTCTAACGCAGTCGCAGAAATTAATCTTAAAAACGTAATATGGGAATAAAAATTGGCTTAAGCCAAAGTCCAGGCAATAGTCTCGCCAGCACGTAGCGGCACAATCGTGGCATCACCCAAAGGAAGTTCTGCTGGAATGTTTTGCGCCTGCTTCACCAAAGTAATTTTCTTGGTATTGCGAGGTAGCGAATAAAAATCTGGGCCGTAGAAACTAGCGAAGCCCTCAAGCTTATCTAACTTCCCAACACTCTCAAATGCCTCAGCATATAAATCCAATGCATTGAAAGCACTGTAACAACCAGCACACCCACAAGCAGCCTCTTTGGCGCCCTTGGCATGCGGAGCACTATCAGTGCCCAAGAAAAATTTATGGCCACCACTCGTTGCGGCTTCAAGCAAGGCAACGCGATGCTCTTCACGCTTGAGTACTGGCAAACAATAATTATGCGGACGAATGCCACCAGAAAAAATCGCATTGCGATTCATCAACAAGTGTTGTGGCGTAATGGTGGCGGCAAAGGTATTTTTTCCAGCAGTATGCGCATCGCGTACATAGTGCGCAGCCTGCTTGGTAGTGATATGCTCAAACACAATCTTGAGCCCAGGAAAATCTTTGCGCAAAGGCTCGAGCACTTGATCAATAAATACTGCCTCACGATCAAAGATATCAATCTCAGCACTAGTTACTTCACCGTGCACTAATAAAGGCATGCCAACGGCCTGCATCGCTTCAAGCGCAGCATAGCAACGCTTGATATCACTTACGCCTGCATCACTATTGGTTGTCGCTCCAGCGGGATACAACTTAAATCCAACAATACCAGCAGCCTTTGCCTTGCGCACCTCTTCAGCTGATGTGTTGTCAGTGAGATATAAAGTCATCAAGGGGGTAAAGCTAGTTATACCCAAAGATTGAAGACTCGCTTCAATCCGAGTGCGATAGGCATTTGCCAAATCAACCGTAGTCACTGGTGGCTTCAAGTTCGGCATAATGATAGCGCGCGCAAATTGGCGCGCAGTATCTGCCAATACATCTCTCATGACTTCGCCATCACGAATATGCAAATGCCAGTCATCTGGCTGAATCAGTTGAATTTGGGTTGAGGTATTAGTCATAATTATTTATCTAACAAGATGATGCGGAAATCATTCACATTTGTCAGTGTAGGGCCAGTTTCCACCAACGCACCTAATTGCGCAAAAAAACCATGGCAATCGTGCCGATCTAGATACCGCAAAGGGATTAAGCATTGCTTATTGGCGGCCTGGAGAATCTCGGGGGTAAACCACGCACCGGCATTCTTCTCACTCCCATCGATACCGTCGGTGTCTGCAGCTAGAGCGCAAATATTAGGGATATCAGAGGAGGCTGCAAAAAGTGACAGTAAATATTCGCTGCAGCGACCACCACGACATTTTATTCCATCAGGAATGGTGACAGTACACTCGCCACCCGAGATGAGGGCGATGGGCTTTGCATTGGTAGCTAGCAAATGCTGACGTGCCAAGGCGGCTTGTTCTATACCGACATCCTGTGCCTCACCAGTGATAGTGTCACCCAAAATGACAGGCTCGTAACCTTGCGTACGGACATACTCAGCAGCAGCCTCAAGACTCTTATAGGCGGTAGCAATCACATGGTTACTTACTGCAGTGTTTTGTAAATCAGCCTCTTTTAAGGTCTCTGGAACTTCACCAGCAATACCACGCTGTAAGTGAGATAAAACAGATGTCGGAATAGAGTCAGAGCCTAAGTGATATTTATTCAGAATATTGAGAGCATCTTGATAGCTTGAATAATCTGGCGCACAAGGACCGCTGGCAATATCAGCAGGCGCATCTCCCGTGACATCAGAAATCAGTAAAGCCTCAACTCGAGCGCCTCGTGCAATCGCCAGCCTTGCTAAATTGCCACCCTGAATCGCTGACAAGTGTTTACGAACAACATTCATCTCCTCAATCGGCGCACCAGAACGCAATAGCGCTTCAGTAGTCTTGCGCATATCTTCGATGCTAATGCCGACTTGGGGCAAAGTGAGGAGACTAGAGCCGCCGCCAGAGATCAAGGCAATCAGAATATCGCCTTGACTCAACTCACTTACTAAGCGATAGATTTCTTTAGCACCATCCATACCAGCCTGATCAGGTACAGGGTGACCCGCTTCAATAATTTGGATATGGCCAGTTGGAGAGTGGTGCCCGTATCTGGTCAACACTACACCCCCAAGAATTACATTGGGCCAATAATTATTCGCATGAGACTCTAGAGCCGTTGCCATAGATGCACTTGCCTTGCCCGCACCAACCACTAAACATCTTCCTTGAGGCTCAGAGCCGGCAGGAAAGATCTTGGCAAGATATTCGGGGACGATTTTCTTGGGGTCGGCAACCGCTAAAGCTGCTGCAAAGGCATTCTTGAGAATAGTTTCTTGTTGGCGCATGAAGATATTCTAATCAAGAGCGGTGCGCTCTTGCATTTGCCACATCTCAGCATATCGACCATTGGCAGCCAAAAGCTCGGCATGCGTTCCACGCTCAATAATCTGGCCATGATCCATTACCAAAATTTGATCAGCATGAACAATCGTAGAGAGCCTGTGGGCAATGATCAAAGTCGTACGGTTTTTAGCCAGGCCAAGCAGCTCTTCCTGAAATGCTCTCTCCGTCTTGGAATCCAGGGCCGATGTTGCCTCATCAAAAATAAGCATCGCTGGCTTTTTAAGCAAAGTACGGGCAATCGCAACACGTTGCTTCTCACCACCCGACAATTTCAATCCACGCTCACCCACTTGAGTGTCATAGCCATCTGGAAGATGTTTAATAAAACGATCGATCTGTGCAGCTCTTGCGGCCCCATGAACTTCTTCAATTGAAGCATTAGGATTGCCATAAGCGATGTTGTAACTAATCGTATCGTTAAACAGAACCGTGTCCTGAGGAACGATGCCAATCGCCTTGCGTAAGCTTGATTGAGTAACATCCACAATATTTTGCCTATCAATCAGGATCTTTCCCGACTGAACATCATAAAAACGAAACAACAGGCGAGCCAAAGTGCTTTTACCCGCACCGCTCTGACCTACGACTGCAGTAATCGTTCCTGCTGAAATATTAAAACTCACATCCTTGAGAATTTCACGCTTGGCATCGTAATGAAAAGAGATATTCTCAAAATGAACATCTGGGCCACAGCCTTGATTTGTAATATGTAAAGGCTGAGCATTGGGCGCATCTGCAATCTCTTTCTCCGTGTTGAGAAGGGAGAACATTCGATCCATATCCGTCAGTGCCTGCTTAATCTCGCGATAGATCACACCCAAGAAATTCAAGGGGATGTACAGCTGAATCATCAAGGTATTAACCAAAACCAAATCACCCAAGGTCATAGATCCATCGATCACGCCTAGGGTCGCACGCCATAAGATCATGACCAGGCCAATCGCAATAATAGTCTGCTGACCAAAATTGAGGAGCGCTAAAGATTTCTGAGATTTAACGGCAGCAGCTTGATAGCGCACCAAATTTTGATCATAGCGACTAGCTTCAAATGTTTCATTACCAAAATACTTTACGGTCTCAAAATTTAAGAGGGAATCAATCGCCTTCTGATTGGCTTTGGAGTCCATGTCATTCATAGTGCGACGGAAATGGGTCCGCCATTCTGTCACAACAACCGTAAAGCCGATATAAAGCACTAAGGCAACCAACGTAATTGCAGAAAACCAAATATCGTATGCGTAAGCAAAGTAGCTGAGCACTAAGAAAAACTCAATCAGAGTCGGCAGGATGCTGTAAAGCGAATAAGAAATCAGAGACTGAATGCCACGAGTACCCCGCTCAATATCCCGACTAACTCCGCCGGTCTGACGAGCCAAATGAAAACTGAGCGCCAAAGAGTGCAAATGTTCAAAGACTTGTAGAGCGACCTTTCGTACTGCGTTTTGAGTAACACGAGCAAAGAGGGATTCGCGCAACTCGGTAAATAAGGAAGCAGAGATCCTTAATAGGCCATAAGCCAAAATTAGCACTACCGGAACAACAAGTAAAGCCTGGGGGGACTCTGCTTTGATGTTGAGAGCATCAATCAGTTGCTTCATTAAAATTGGGATGCCAAGGTTAGTCACCTTAGCAGCGACTAAACAAGTCAGCGCAATCGCAACCCGAAACTTGTATTCCAATAAATAAGGAAGTAAATCACGGATGACTTTCCAATCGTCTCCCGATGATGGCTTTGGATTTCCTGCTGAATGTCTCATCACTCTATCTTAGTCACTTCCACTCTAGCGCGCAGAGAATAACTTCAGAATCGCCTCGCCATTACTGGGAGAGAAACATTTTTTGCGGCATCTACAAAATCTAGCCACTGATAGGCAACATGCTCTCTGAGGGCCAGTTGAATTGGAGTGTCATCAGGCACAAGCAATGAGAACCAATGCTCAGTATTGATGATTACACCGGGAGCATAGCGATACCGCCACTGCGGATAGATTTCGTACTCGATCTGATGCTGCATATCTTGCAAGGAACCTACCGGAAGAGTAGCAATATTAATTCCCGTCTCTTCAAGCACTTCGCGTGCAGCAACAATCCAGAGATCCTCATCGAGGGAGTCAATACTGCCAGTTACAGATTGCCAAAAATTGACTTTATCAGCCCGCTCGATTAGCAAGACCTCCCCATTCGATTTATAAATAACTACTAAAACCGAAATGGGGATTTTCAAGATACTTTAAGTGCTCTCTTGATTAAGCAGCCGGAGCAGCTTGGCGCAAACGAATATGCAATTCTTTCAACTGACGCTCATCTACTGGGCTAGGAGCCTGAGTAAGCAAGCATTGTGCACGCTGCGTTTTAGGGAAAGCAATCACATCACGAATAGACTCGGCACCGGTCATCATTGTGACGATACGATCCAAACCAAATGCAATACCACCATGCGGAGGTGCTCCATACTGCAAGGCATCTAACAGGAAACCAAACTTAGCTTGCGCTTCTTCGACACCAATCTTCAGCGCACGGAATACCTGACTCTGAACTACCTCTTGGTGAATACGGACTGATCCGCCACCAATCTCACTACCGTTCAAAACCATGTCATAAGCTTTAGCCAAGCACTTACCAGGATTGGATTCGAGGTACTGCATGTGCTCATCTTTAGGGCTGGTGAATGGATGGTGACATGCGACCCAACGGGCATTGTCTTCATCATATTCAAACATGGGGAAATCAACCACCCACAATGGTTTCCAACCTTCAGTAGACAGGCCATGCTCTTTACCCCAAGCAGAGTGGCCAATCTTCAAACGCAAACCACCGATAGCGTCATTGACTACTTTTTCTTTATCAGCACCGAAGAAAATAATGTCGCCATCTTTAGCACCTGTGCGCTTCAAGATGCCCTCAATAGCAGCATCATGTAAGTTCTTCACGATTGGTGATTGCAAGCCATTACGACCTTCAGCAACAGAGTTCACCTTGATCCACGCCAAACCTTTGGCGCCATAAATTGCTACAAATTGTGTGTAGTCATCAATTTCACTACGGCTAATTTCAGCACCGCCAGGTACGCACAAACCAACTACGCGACCACCCTCTTGGTTTGCTGCGCCAGAGAAAACCTTGAAATCCACATCTTTCATCAAGTCAGTTAATTCAGTGAACTCAAAATTCACACGCAGATCTGGCTTGTCTGAACCGAAGCGCGCCACACCTTCCGAGTAAGGCATCGTTGGGAATGGATTAGGCAACTCAACGTTCATAGTAGTTTTGAAAATATGACGAATCATGTTTTCAAATAACTCGCGGATTTCTAATTCATTTAAGAATGCTGTTTCACAGTCGATCTGAGTAAATTCAGGCTGACGATCAGCACGTAAATCTTCGTCACGGAAACACTTCGTAATTTGGTAGTAGCGATCAAAGCCAGCCACCATCAACAACTGTTTAAACAACTGAGGAGACTGTGGCAGTGCAAAGAACTGACCATCATGAACGCGTGAAGGAACTAAATAGTCGCGTGCACCTTCAGGAGTGCTCTTCGTCAACATCGGCGTTTCAATATCGATAAAACCAGCAACATCTAAGTAGCGACGGCATTCCATGGCAACGTTGTAACGCAAACGTAGATTCTTCTGCATCTGCGGGCGACGCAAATCAAGTACACGATGGGTTAGGCGAGTGGTCTCAGATAAGTTCTCATCTTCCAATTGGAATGGAGGAGTAATAGACGCATTAAGAATGACCAAGCTATGGCAAAGCACTTCAATCTTTCCACTCACTAAATCATTATTCTCAGTGTCGGCAGGACGTGCGCGCACCAAGCCTTTGATCTGAATACAAAACTCATTACGAACCTGCTCAGCCAACGCAAACATCTCTGGGCGATCTGGATCGCAGACTACCTGAACAAAACCTTGGTGATCACGCAAGTCAATAAAGATCACACCACCGTGGTCACGGCGACGATTCACCCAACCTGAAAGAGTAATTTCCTGACCAATGAGTGATTCAGTTACCTGACCGCAGGTATGGCTTCGCATCGACATAACAATTTCCTATAAATCAAAAATGATGGTTTGACCCAATAGCGGTCAAACCAGTTGAACTGATGGGGGGAACGGATCCCATTGAAACAATATGTTTGAGCGTTTCTTCGACACTCATCTTCAATTCAATGGTGTGCGCACGTGGGACGATCATAAAAAAACCAGAAGTTGGATTTGGCGTAGTTGGCAGAAATACATTGACATAGTCCTCACCCAACTTCGCAGCCACTTCTTTTGCCGGCATACCAGTCTGGAACGCAATCGCCCAAGAATCTGCATGCGGATAACGAATTAATAATGCTTTGCTAAAAGCTTGGCCACTGCCAGAGAATAGAGTGGACGACACTTGCTGAACGCTGGAATAAATCGATCGCACAATTGGAATGCGATTCACCTGCTTATTCCACATCCTGATCCACCACTGACCAGCAAAACTAATCGCAATCAAGCCGGTAGCCATAATGACTGAAACAACAATCAAAATACCAACACCCGGCAACTCACGGAAATGTTGCAGATCTGCGGCAAACTGACTGGGGAATACAGCAATAATGGCATGCATTACAGAGCCAAAAACACCGTCGAGCAGGCCCAGACCCCATGCAATCACCCAAATGGTAATTGACATCGGTGCCCACACCAAAATGCCTGCGATAAAGTATTTTTTCATTTGCCTATGCTTACGCCTTACCTAACCTGGCATTTTAGCGGTTTAAGCGACGACTGGGGACAGTCTAGTAAAGACCAAGACCGATTATCAGAATCCCAACCAAAAAGCCGCCTGCAAACAGCAAGGCACCTACCAAGAGGCGGTGAGTGCGTCTTTCTTGCAATAAAAGGCCTTTTAAGACCTTCAATTCAGTGTTTTGATCCTTTCGATGGATTCGCGCTTGTGCCAAACTTTCAGCAATCAGGCGCGGCAAGGTTGGCAAAATTTGCGCCCAACTAGGCGCCTCGGCCTTAATCCCATCCACCAAAGCTCTCCAACCCAACTGTTGGCTGACCCATTTTTCTAAAATTGGCTTGGCTGTCTTCCAAAGATCGAGGTCTGGATCAAGTTGGCGTGCAAGGCCCTCGACGTTCAATAGGGTCTTCTGAAGCAAGGTAAGTTGTGGCTGAATCTCCACTTTGAAACGGCGGGAGGTTTGGAACAAACGCATCAGCACGATCCCAAGAGAGATTTCCTTCAGGGGACGATCAAAGTAAGGTTCACAAACGGAGCGCACTGCGCCCTCCAGCTCTTCCACTCGCGTATTGGCTGGAACCCAGCCCGACTCAATATGCAATTCAGCAACACGACGGTAATCACGATTAAAGAAAGCAAGGAAATTTAGCGCCAAATAACTTTTATCAGACTGGCTCAGAGCGCCAACGATCCCGAAATCTAAAGAAATAAATCGACCAAATGTTTCTGGCTCAAGACTAATCATGATGTTGCCAGGATGCATGTCTGCATGAAAGAAGCCATGCTCAAATACTTGCGTGAAAAATATTTCTACGCCATCAGCGGCAAGTTTTTTGAAATCAACGCCAGCAGCGCGCAACTCTGTTGCTCTTCCAATCGAGATGCCATCCATCTTCTCCATCACGATGACATTGGTGTGGCATAGATCCCAATACATCTCAGGAATCATTAATTTTTTGGAGTCAACAAAATAGCGACGCAACTGACTTGCATTTGCTGCCTCACGCATGAGATCTAACTCATCATGTAAATAGGTATCAAATTCTGCAACATTCTCTCGGGGTTTTAAACGACGACCATCCTCCGAGAGTTTCTCAATGATTTTTGCTAAATCATAGAGCAAAGCAAGATCACCATCAATAATTGGCAGAATGCCAGGGCGTAGAACTTTGACCGCTACTGCACGACCTTCCCACTCCGGATGCTTCTCGTTGCCACGTAATAAGCCAAAGTGCACTTGAGCCACAGAGGCACTAGCCACCGAGGTTGCATCAAAACTAATAAACACCTCTTCAATGGATTGCCCAAGCGCCTGCTCAATCAAGCGACAAGATTCTGCATTGGAAAATGGTGGGACTTGATCTTGTAGCTTCGCCAATTCATCAGCGATATCTTCTGGCAATAAATCACGTCGAGTAGATAATACTTGCCCAAACTTCACGAAGATTGGGCCTAAGGATTCTAAAGTCAAACGAATACGCTCACCTCTAGGCAGAGACTGTCCCGGAGAAGTCCAGCAGAGAACGGTTAACAGGCCACGACGAATACCAAGTTTTAAAATATCGCGTAGCAGTGGCAATAAGCCATAACGCCACGCAGTGAAGAAAATGAAAGAAAGACGGGCTAAGCGACGCACAATGAATTAACCTTTTCTCTCTAAAAGTTGGATGCGCTTTTCTATACGGTCAACCGCATCACGCAACACGTTTAATTCATTTTTTCGAATCATAAAATCTCGTTTACTCAAAAGTACTTTTCTCTCTTCACTCACATACTCCACTACATTTTCCAGAAGATCAGCTGCAGCAGACTTCCCAGCAGAAACGAATTTCTTGCCCTGACGAACCGCAAAATTTGCGGGGGCGTCTCCGATGAAACGCGCAAGATCCTCTTCATACTCCCAACGGATCTGACCTGCTAAACGGCCTAATAGTTGGGCCAAGTCAGCATCGCCAGTAATTTTGACTGACTTCATTGCCTGTTCTCGTAAATTGCCAGGTTCGCCAGCCAAAGCACTAAGCGCCTCAGGGAAGACTTCCAACTCAAGAGAGGCACCATCAATATTCGCTAAAGGGGCCAAAGTGCCCTCGGGCGTCAATTCAAAACAGAGCTTGCCAATTGGCAGACTCAACAAAATCACTTTGCCTGCATGGCGGGCTAACTCTGCCATAGCCCATGGCTCAACCTTCAGGACATAATTAATTCCTCGGCAGGCAGCGGAGGCTGCAATATGGTGAGTGGCAGGAGATGCGGTGATCATCAGTGTAAAAAACCCGCACAAGTGCGGGCTTTCAATGGAAAGTACCTCAAGCTTAAACCAACCGAGAAATACCCGCTAGTACCCAGCCTCCAGGGCCGGTAACCGGCTTGCTTAAGTTCCAAATTTCAGAGAAGTTATTTGCCTTTGCACCCACTTGCTCACGAATCATGCCCGTGAACTGAACGCTACAGTAATAAGTATTGTCGGTTGTCTCAATTCCGAGCAATTGCGCATTAAGCATAACGACATCAGTTTGATTGGAACTATCAGCTCGGCCCGCAAGATCCTGCTCAATTGTGGCGAACATCTCTGGAGTTGTGTACTCACGTAAGGAAGCTAGATCACCTAGATCCCACGCCTTTTGCAAGCCTGAAAAATATTGCTTCGCGTTCTCTAAGAATGCGTATTCGTCAAACCCCGGCGGCAAGGTGGACTGAAGTGGTGAAGGCTCAGCAGCAACACCACTAAACGCATTTGCAGCTGGCGTAAATGCAGGCTCCTGTCTTGGTGCTTGATCCATATTTGCGCGCTGCATTCCTTGCGAAGTGACTTGGGGGCTTTTGTTGGCGCCAGATAAAGCGGGCATCAATCTTCTCATCACGAACATGATGACAAACCCCGCTAAAACAGCAATCAACAATCCAGTAATTAGTGAAGATGCCGCTTCACCCAAACCAAAATGAGACAAGAGGTATCCAATACCGAATCCCGCGGCAAGGCCGCCTAGGATTCCACCCATACCGCCAAACCGACTAGGTGCTGGCGCTTGAGGGGCGGGGGCGGGTATAGCTGGTTGTGCTTGTTGAGTTGGCTTTTGTACAGGAGTAGCTTGCTTTTGAATTGGTGCACTTGGTGCCTTGCCGATACTTTTACCGCCACCTAAACGGGCAGCGTCAGCATAACCAACAGTGGCAAATATTAAGCTAGCACTTAATAAAACTGCTTTGAAAAAATGCTTGTTCATCTTTTTATCTCCTATGGAACTACATTAATTCTGAACTAATAAAAACTACAAATTCATCAGTATTTAATACCAATATGAAGCGCAACGATACCCCCAGTCATTCTATGGGTATCCACCTCATCAAAACCGACCCCTAGCATGATTTCCTTAAGGGCTTCAGCATCCGGGTGCATACGAATGGATTCAGCTAAATAACGATAGCTCTCAGAATCTTGAGCAATTTTTTCACCCAACCAAGGCAACACTTTGAAAGAATAAGTATCGTAGACCGGCTGTAGAAATGCATCTGGCCTGGAGAACTCCAGCACCAATACACGACCACCCGGCTTAATCACGCGCAACATCTCTTTCAAGGCAACATCTTTGTGAGTCATGTTGCGCAGACCAAAGGCTACCGTCACCACATTAAAGTGACCAGCTGGAAAAGGGATTTTTTCCGCATCAAACTGGACACAAGGCAAAGCTAAGCCCTTATCTAGGAGTCGATCGCGACCAACGCCCAACATGGAAGCATTAATATCACTTAACCACACTTGAGCTTCTGGGTTGTGACCCCAGGCTGCAGCACGCGCAAAGGCGGCGGCTAAGTCACCGGTACCACCAGCGATATCCAATATCTTTTGTCCAAGACGAACTTGCGCACGAGCAATGGTGACTTTCTTCCATAAACGATGGAGACCAAATGACATCAGGTCATTCATGACGTCGTATTTACTGACTACAGAATGAAATACCTCTGCAACCTTGCCTGCCTTTTCCGCCTCATCAACGCTTTGGTATCCAAAGTGAGTCTTACTCATATTCTTCGCTCAATTTATTTAAATGCTCAATGACTACCGCAAGACTTGCCACCAGCAACACCCATTGGAGCATCGCGGTCCAGACCAGCAGCGGCTAATTTATCTAAGTACTCTTTCCACAGCGTCTCATGGTTCTCGCATAAGAATTGCAAGAAGTTCCAGGAATACAAACCGGAGTCGTGCCCATCTGAAAAAGAAGGCTTCAGCGCGTAATGGCCTACCGGCTCAATATTTGCGATGAGTACCTCACGCTTGCCGGTTTGTAGAGTTTCCTGCCCCGGGCCATGACCTTGCACCTCAGCTGAAGGAGATACCACTCTTAAGAACTCAAAAGGCAGGCGATAAGTATTGCCATTCTCATAAGTAAGCTCCAGCACCTTTGACTGCTGATGCACAACAACATTAGTTGGAATCATTAAACCAATACCCTCTCCATACCGCCTTGATTTGCTTTGGCAACGTAATCTTGCATCCAATTAGGGCCTAATAATTTTTGCGCCATTTCAACAACGATGTAGTCAGCCGTTGTATCACTATCCGCATCGAAGCGAGTGAGACCTTGCAGGCAAGATGGGCAGCTAGTGAACACTTTAACATCACCCGTGAAATTGTCTTTGCGCAATTCATTGGCGCCCTTCTCCATCTCAATCTGCTTACGGAAGCGCACTTGAGTGGAAATATCGGGGCGTGTTACCGCAAGCGTGCCAGATTCACCACAGCAACGATCGTTCCTCTGAATCACTTTACCGCCTTCCACCTGAATCAACTCATTCACTGTTTTAAGTGGGTCTTGCAATTTCATCGGCGAGTGGCATGGATCGTGATACATGTATTTCACACCAGTCACGTTCGAAAGTTTGACACCCTTTTCAAGCAAGTATTCATGGATATCAATAATGCGGCAACCCGGGAAGATTTGCTCAAACTGGTAGCCCGCCAACTGGTCATAGCAAGTACCGCATGAAACTACGACGGTCTTGATATCCAAGTAATTTAGGGTATTGGCTACGCGATGGAAAAGAACACGATTGTCCGCAATTATCTTCTCTGCTTTATCAAAGTCGCCATTGCCGCGCTGTGGGTAACCGCAACAGAGGTAACCCGGAGGCAACACAGTCTGCACACCGACATTCCACAACATTGCTTGTGTAGCTAAACCCACCTGCGAGAACAAGCGCTCAGAACCACAACCCGGGAAATAAAATACGGCTTCTGTATCGGCAGAAGTAGTTTTTGGATCACGAATAATAGGAACGTAGTTGGCATCCTCAATATCCAGGAGTGCGCGAGCCGTTTTCTTGGGTAAGTTACCAGGCATCTTCTTATTTACAAAGAAAATGACCTGCTCTTTAATATTGGGCTTAGTAA
This sequence comes from Polynucleobacter necessarius, assembly GCA_900095165.1. GTDB lineage: Bacteria > Pseudomonadota > Gammaproteobacteria > Burkholderiales > Burkholderiaceae > Polynucleobacter > Polynucleobacter necessarius_J. The sequence goes on from LT606947.1 coordinate 1,379,564, forward strand.
CCGTCGCAGGAGGATGCGCAGTTTGCTTGCGCGCCAACTTACGGAAAACATCATTACCCAAACGTTGGAGCTTATAACCCCAACCAATCATGGTTTTACGAACCAACTTGATTGTGTCTGGATCAGTTGCATTTAAGAAGAGCATCGATGCTGCTGTTCCAGGATTAAAACGCTGCTGCCCCATCTTGCGCAACAAGTTACGCATATTCATGGTCACATCGCCAAAGTCAATTTTGACTGGGCATGGCGTTAAACACTTATGGCAAACAGTGCAATGCGCCGCAACGTCATCAAACATTTCCCAATGACGAATCGATACACCACGACGCGTCTGCTCTTCATACAAGAAAGCTTCGATCAATAAAGAAGTTGCCAAAATTTTGTCGCGCGGGCTATACAGCAAATTAGCGCGTGGTACATGTGTAGAACATACTGGCTTGCACTTACTGCAGCGCAAACAATCTTTCACGCTATCAGCAATCGCGCCAATATCACTCTGCTGCATGATGATGGATTCATGTCCCACCAAACCAAAACTCGGAGTGTAAGCAATACTGAGATCAGCATGCGGCATTAACTTGTCTTTGTTGAAACGACCGTTAGGATCTATGCGTTTTTTGTAAGCACGGAAATCTTTGAGTTCTGCCTCAGTTAAATACTCGAGCTTCGTAATACCAATACCATGCTCACCAGAAATCACGCCATCCAATGAGCGAGCCAATTTCATAATTCGATCGACAGCACGATGTGCATCTTGCAACATCTCATAGTCATCCGAATTGACCGGGATATTGGTATGCACATTACCGTCACCAGCATGCATGTGTAGCGCCACGAATACTCGCTTGCGCAAAATATTTTTATGAATGGCTTCTAGCTCATTGAAGATAGGCTCAAATGCTAAGCCACTAAAAATGATTCTGAGCTCAGCACGAACTTCCGTCTTCCATGAGGCGCGTAGGCTGTAATTCTGCAAACCTGGGAAATAGGTATCCATCTCCTTGAGCCACACAGACCAATTTGCCCGCACCTTAGCAATCAGTTCAAGTGCTTGCTGTACACGATCACCCAAGATTTCAGCGCTAGGGATTTCATAGTCTTCATCATTCTTGCCAAGTGGCAAGGCGCTCTTTTTCAAGAATGCTTCGAGATCATCTAAAACTTGTAATTTATTTTTTAGGGAGAGTTCGATATTGATCCGCTCAATACCATTGGTGTATTCACCCATGCGCGGCAATGGAATGACCACATCCTCATTGATCTTAAAGGCATTGGTATGACAGGCAATCGCAGCAGTACGTGCGCGATCAAACCAAAACTTCTTTCGCGCTTCAGCACTAACAGCCACAAAGCCTTCGCCCACTCGGTTATTAGCCATGCGCACGACTTCACTAGTTGCAGCTGCTACAGACTCTTCATCATCACCAGCGATATCACCGATCAATACCATCTTGGGCAAGGAATTGCGCTTGGATTTAGTCGAGTAACCAACCGCTCTCAAATAGCGATCATCCAAATGCTCTAGACCAGCAAGGATTGGTCCGCCATTCTTGCTCAAACCATCGAGATAAGCTTTGATTTCTACAATGCTTGGAATCGCTTCTTGCGCTTGACCAAAAAACTCCAAGCAAACAGTACGCATGAATTTAGGCATGCGATGCAAAATCCAAGTAGCACTCGTAATTAATCCGTCGCAACCTTCTTTTTGAACGCCAGGTAAGCCTGATAAAAATTTATCAGTCACATCCTTGCCTAAACCTTCTTTACGGAAGCGCTTGCCTTCCACTTCCAAAATTTCTGTTTTTAGAATACGCTCGCCTGGCTCACTCGAACCATCAGACCAAGTCAGTTGAAAACGTACTTTTTCTGCTACGTGAATTTTTCCCAGATTGTGCTCAAGGCGCTCGACATCAAGCCAATTGCCCTCTGGATCCACCATGCGCCAGCTAGCTAAGTTATCAAGTGCAGTGCCCCATAAGACAGCCTTTTTGCCGCCTGCATTCATAGCAATATTGCCGCCAATACAACTCGCATCAGCTGAAGTCGGATCAACTGCAAATACCAGCCCAGAACGCTCTGCAGCATCCGAGACTCTACGAGTAACTACGCCAGCACCAGTAAAGATTGTGGACACTTCATGATCTACGCCTGGCAAACGTTTGAGTTTGACGGCATCAATTTGCTCAAGCTTCTCGGTATTAATGACAGCTGACATGGCGTAGAGAGGAATAGCGCCACCCGTGTAACCAGTACCGCCTCCACGAGGAATAATAGTTAAGCCCAATTCAACGCAAGCTTTCACTAAGCCAGGGATTTCTGATTCGTAATCTGACTTTAAAACTACTAGCGGAAACTCAACGCGCCAGTCTGTTGCATCGGTCACATGGGCCGCACGTGAGACGCCATCGAAACAAATATTGTCGGAAGCAGTAATGCGCCCAAGCTCCTTACGAGCTCGTTTACGAATCTCTGCAACTTCTTTAAAGCCCTGCTCAAAATTTTCAACCGCGCGATGTGCAGCTTTCAGCAAAACCTGAACCTGCTCCGCGGATTCACCGCTAGATCTTTTCTTTACTTCACCAAGGCGATGCCATAGCGCGTCAATCAACAATTGACGGCGATTGGCGTTATCTAATAAGTCATCTTGCAAGAAGGGATTACGTTGGACCACCCAGATATCACCCAGGACTTCGAACAACATACGAGCTGATCGACCGGTGCGGCGAACCCCACGCAAGTCATTGAGAACGCGCCAAGACTCCTCGCCCAGTAAGCGAATAACGATTTCACGATCGGAAAAGGAGGTGTAGTTGTAGGGGATTTCGCGGAGGCGGGGTGAGCCCACTTCGGCATCCAGCAACTGGTTCAAAGCTAATGGAGCGTTCATAGCGTCATATTTGATAAATATGCATTTTAATTGAGGGATCTTGATATTGGCAGGAAACCAAGAAAGATGTTGGCCATAAGTGATAAACCCTTGCAAATCTAAGGGCTTAGAGCCCATTCATGGTACGCTCATCGCATGGCAACGAACTATTTAAAGAAAATTTTATCGGCCCGAGTCTACGACGTAGCCAGGGAAACAGAGCTCCAGGTAGCCCCCGAACTCACAAAGCGCTTAGACAACCAAGTTTTACTCAAAAGAGAGGATAACCAGCCGGTTTTCTCCTTTAAATTGCGTGGCGCCTATAACAAAATGGCCCATTTACCCCCTGAAGCCCTAAAACGGGGGGTTATCGCAGCCTCAGCAGGTAATCATGCCCAGGGCGTAGCCCTAGCAGCAGCAAAAATGAAGTGCAAAGCAGTCATCGTGATGCCCCTCACCACACCCAGCGTCAAAATTGATGCTGTAAAGGCGCGAGGCGGCTCTTGGGTGGAAGTAATTTTGTATGGTAAATCCTATAGCGATGCTTTCAAATACTCTGAACTTTTAGAGAGAAAACGGGGCTTATCCTTTGTTCATCCATTTGATGACCCTGATGTCATCGCCGGACAAGGCACGATTGCTCAAGAAATATTTCAGCAATACCAGGAGCCGATTGACGCTATTTTTGTCGCTATCGGTGGTGGCGGGCTTATTGCAGGCATTGGCGAATACGTCAAAGCTGTCAGCCCAAAAACTAAGGTGATTGGCGTTCAATCCGTAGACTCAGATGCCATGCGGAGATCGCTCGAAGCCAATAAACGCATTGAGATGAAAGATGTTGGCCTCTTCTCAGATGGCACCGCAGTCAAGCTGGTTGGCAAAGAAACTTTTCGTATCTGTAAACGCGTAGTGGATGACATCATTACTGTCGATACTGATGAGATCTGTGCCGCCATCAACGATGTCTTCACAGATACTCGCAGTATTTTGGAGCCTGCTGGTGCCTTGGCCATTGCCGGCATGAAAAAGTATGTAGAGAAGCATCGCCTGAAAAAGAAAACATTGGTGGCAATTGCTTGTGGCGCCAATATGAATTTCAGTCGCTTACGCTTTGTGGCTGAGCGCGCCGACGTTGGCGAATTCCGCGAAGCTGTTTTTGCCGTGACTATTCCAGAGGAGCGTGGCTCCTTCAGGCGCTTTTGTGAATTGCTTGGCAACCGAAATGTCACTGAATTTAATTACCGCATCGCTGATCAAAGTGAAGCGCATATTTTTGTGGGTATCGGCACACAGAAGGCGACCGATAGCACCACTATTGCAAAGCATTTTCGTAAAGCAAAATTTGCAACGATTGATCTAACTCATGATGAGCTGGCGAAGTCACACCTGCGCCACATGGTGGGCGGACGCTCTACTCTTGCAAAAGATGAACTCCTGTATCGCTTTGAATTTCCAGAGCGCCCAGGAGCGCTGATGAAGTTCCTCACCAGCATGGCACCTAATTGGAATATCAGTCTTTTCCATTACCACAATCATGGCGCTGACTACGGTCGCATCTTGGTAGGTCTTCAGGTTCCTAAGAATGAGCAAAAGAAATTCCAAACTTTCTTGGCCTCACTTGGATATCCACACTGGAATGAAACTGGCAATCCAGCTTATCGCCTGTTCTTTAAATGAGACGTAACTCGTAAATGTCATACACACTCACCGGGAAACTCGTCGTTGCGATTTCATCGCGCGCACTATTTGATTTTGAAGAAGAGAATCGTATTTTCGAATCTACTGATGACAGCGCTTACATGAAACTGCAATTAGAGCGCCTATCCAAAGCAGCTCAAACTGGCGTTGCATTTCCATTGGTAAAAAAGTTGCTCGCCTTTAATGAAGAAGGTGAACAACGCGTTGAAGTTGTTATCCTCTCTCGCAATGACCCGGTTAGCGGCTTACGCGTATTCCGCTCGGCCGAGCACCATGGCCTGCATTTAGAGCGCGGTGTCTTTACTAGAGGGCGTCCACCCTATTACTACCTGCGCTCGCTACATGCCAACTTGTTTCTCTCGGCCAACGAAGATGATGTACGTGCAACGATTGATGCAGGATTTCCTGCGGCGCGTGTATATCCAGAATCTAGCAAAACCGCGGAATCCCATCCAAATGAAATTCGCATCGCATTTGACGGAGATGCCGTTCTTTTTTCTGATGAAGCAGAGCAAGTATTTCAGAGCGAAGGCTTAGTAGCTTTTGTGGATCATGAAAGCAAGAAAGCTGCGATCCCTTTACCACCAGGTCCATTCAAGCCTCTACTAGAAGCACTACATCGTTTGCAACGTAGCACCAGCGAAAAAGGTATGCGCATTCGCACTGCCTTAGTTACCGCGCGCTCTGCACCTGCACATGAGCGCGCCATTCGCACATTGATGGCTTGGGGTATCGATGTTGATGAAGCTATGTTCCTCGGCGGACTCTCTAAGAGCGAGTTTCTGCGCGAGTTTGAGCCAGACTTTTTCTTTGATGACCAAACAGGTCACTGCCAATCCGCCGCATCAGTAGCTCCTACTGGTCACGTTGTATCTGGCGTTTCTAATAAACCTAAAAGCTAATGCCCACAATCCCGCTTGGCCAGGCAACGCAATATCCCGATCAATATGATCCGAGCCTACTCTTTCCCATTCCGCGTGCAGAAAATCGTCTCAAGCTAGATATCAAACCTAATCAAGCATTACCGTTTGTAGGCGTTGATATTTGGAATGTCTTTGAGCTTGGCTGGCTCAATAAAAAAGGGAAGTCGAAAATTGCTTTGGCGGAGTTTCAGATACCGGCAGATTCGCCCAATATGATTGAATCCAAGTCATTCAAACTCTACCTGAACAGCCTCAATAGCGAACGTTTTGAAGATGAGGTAGAAGTGCGCGAAAGATTGATTGCAGATTTATCTGCAGTAGCAGGCAGCAAGATTGCCACCCGCATTAACCCAACAGAAACGGTTGCCAAAAAAGGAATGCAGGAAATGAGTGGCGTTCTCATGGATCGTCTAAATATTGAGATCGATCCGAACTTACCTGCCGATCCCAGCTTGCTAGAAGTAAATGAATCTTTTGGGTCGGTCGAACAATGCTTGGTTTCCCATCTACTCAAATCGAATTGCCCAGTGACTGACCAGCCAGATTGGGCGAGCGTACAAATTCGCTATCAAGGTCGTCCAATTTTGGAAGAAGGCTTATTGCGTTACCTGATCGGATTCAGACAAAAAGGTGAGTTTCATGAACATTGTGTCGAAACTATCTTCTGCGACATCAAGCGTCAGTGCAAACCGGAAAAGCTCTCTGTCTATGCTCGCTACACACGGCGCGGTGGACTGGATATCAATCCTTTCCGCACCGATCACAATGCGCCCTGACCAGACAACACCCGCCACGCTAGGCAATAACTAAGGCGCGAGTACCTGTTTTGATGGTGCTACGCTGGGGCCATAGATTAACTCAATATTTTTTTGAATACTAGGCACTTGTGAGAAACAGCTTTTCACCAGGGCTGAGTTTTCGTACCAAGCTTCTCCATCCTTAGCTTCATCAACAAATGATTTCATGACGATGGCACTATCGACATCATCAAGCCCAGCAGCCTTCTGCCTTGGAAATCCGTTGCAGCAGACTTGGGGCAGAGCTATTTAAGATCTGCATAAAATTTTGGCCTGAGCCAGGCATTTGGAAATTCAAAATATATTCAGATGAAAGATTTTCTCGGGTTGCCAATCCTTCAATATTGGACACTGTTGGATAAAACACGCTGCGGAAAAACTGAAACTCCAACTTCACAGTAAATAGCAACTGCTTTTCTGATTTAGGATCTTTTTGTAATTGCAGAATTTGCTTATCAGTGAGGCTGCCAACACTTTGATCAGCTTTGTAAGCTAGGATCTCAACCGCTTGAACCATTTGCGCAATTCTGACCAGTTAAAGGTCACTGGGACTTTAGCATCAACCATTCCCTGCAAAAGACTATTGGCTTTCTTTTGGGTCTCACCCACCACCGAATTTCCAACTGTTGCTGAAATCCCGCCAATCGCAGCTGCTGAACCACTAGTTGCCACAATTGCAGCAGCCCCCAATAGCAATTTGGCAGACCCAATGAAATCCTGATTAGAGTCACTTGAACTTCTGACATTGAGCACCAAAGAGAGTGCGCCTGGGTTAAAGATGGAATAAGTTCCGAGCACCGTCATGGGAACTATCGATAAAGGAGTCGTACTCAGTGACGCGCACTCAGAACCACCCTCCCTGCCATCAAAGGTGGCGATCGGAATTTCTAACTTATCAAGCTTCCCCTTGAAACCCTGAGTAACAACCGATAACACGAGTTGCGTTTTATCGGACCCCAAAAACTACGGCTAGCCATTTGCGTACAACTACTTACAGGAATCACTTCAGAGCTAATCGTGAGGTATCCATCATTACCTCGCCCATCATGCAACCAATCAGGGGGATCCCCCTTAACAAAGGAGGGGTTCATATCCGGAAAGAAAAATGGGGCTGCAAAGGACGACTGAGGCAAAGCAGCAATACAAATGGCTACAAATGCCAAAAGTGGAGATTTGATGATCCCTGGGAAACTCATGGGGACATTTTAAGGTGAAGATAGAGAATCAAGTATTTGCATGCAGCTGTATGAAAAAGAAAACCCCAGGAAGCACTGCTTGCTGGGGTTGATCACTACGCAGTCAAAAGACTGCTTAAACACCAATTAAAAAGGAATATCGTCATCCATTGCACCGAGGGATGCAGCATTTGAAGATGCTGGAGTAGAGTGCTCAGCTGGCTTTGAGCGGCTATAGCTTTCACCACCGCCATCACCACTGCCACCTACTGGCTTGCCACCAAGCATTTGCATTGTTTCTGCAACGATTTCAGTGGAATATTTTTCCTGGCCACTAGCATCGGTCCACTTGCGTGTACGTAAACGGCCCTCCACATAAACCTGTGAACCTTTTTTAAGATATTGACCAGCGATCTCTGCAAGCTTTCCAAAGAATGCAACGCGGTGCCATTCCGTGGTTTCTTTCATTTCGCCCGACTGCTTATCTTTGTAACGATCTGATGTCGCTACTGAAATGTTTGTTACGGCGTCGCCGCTTGGCATGTAACGTGTTTCTGGGTCACGCCCTACGTTACCTACGATGATGACCTTATTTACCGAAGCCATGTTGTCTACCGAAGAAAAATACTGCTGTTATTACTACTAATAATAAACTATTCACTTAAATTAAACCAATGAAGCTAGGGTTATGTACTTGCTGCTACGTCCTTTGATTCTGAAGCCCTTGTTGGCATCGAACCCATCGACCAGGCAATTATAAGCCAGCACAAAAGTAGTGCCGCACCCATCACAAAGACCGATAAATCACTATGGCTATCCATCAAATAACCCCCGATGACAGCGCCCGTAAAGAGACCAATCGATTGAGTGGTGTTGTAAACGCCCAATGCAGTGCCTTTGGATTCTTTGGCAAAACGAGATACTAATGATGGTTGTAAGGCTTCAAGCAAGTTAAAGCCTACAAAGTAAATCAATAAAGCAATTGCAATAGATGTAATCGAAGCAGTATTTGTAAACAACACTTCGGCAATCAAAAGCAAAACAATGGCTACTAATAGGATTGCTCTTAGTTGTTGCTTCTTTTCACCAAAAATCAAAATCGGCGCCATCAAGAAAAAAGATAGCAAAACAACTGGGAGATAAACCTGCCAGTGGGATGCCAAAGGCAAGCCGGCTTGCACCAATAAACGCGGTACTACCAAAAACATTGCCACTTGGGTTGCATGCAATACAAACACGCCTGCATTGAGACGCATTAACTCAGGACGCAAAAACATCTCTTTCAAGCTCGCCTGTTGCAGCTTGGCTTCAGGCTTTGTGCTTGGCAGAACGTAGTAGGCGACAAACATCGCCCCGATGCCTAACACTGCCAGCACTACAAAAATTCCACTTAAACTAATTAAGCGATAGATCGGCGCAGCAATCACAAGCGATAGTGCAAATGAAAGTGCAATGCTGCCACCCACTAAGGCCATGGCACGAGTGCGAACCTGCTCACGCGTTAAATCAGCAACCCAGGCAGAGATCGCAGCTGAAACCGCACCGGCGCCCATTACCCCTCGACCAATAGCGATCCAGAGAAGATCGTCTTGGGCGGCGCAAACTAAGGCGCCCGCTACAAATAAAGAAAGCCCCCATAAAACGACTGGTTTTCGACCAATTCGGTCAGAAAGGCGACCTAAGGGGATATAGAAGCAGGCCTGAACAATATTGAAGATTCCAAGGGTTATTCCAACCCAAAGGGCATGCTCACCACCAGGCAAGCCCCGTGCATGAATGCTGAAGACCGGTAAAAGCAGGAATAGGCCCAGCATACGGAGGCCAAAGATGCCTGCTAAGGCCAGAGTGGAGCGAAGTTCAGAAGGATTCATGGGAAATGGCTATATTAACAAGTTACGCTAAAAAATCATGAATAACGAAATTAAGATCCGCGGTGCGCGCACGCACAACCTCAAAAACATCAATCTAGATATCCCTAGAGAGAAATTGGTCGTTTTGACTGGCCTATCTGGTTCCGGCAAAAGCTCCTTGGCTTTTGACACCCTGTATGCCGAAGGTCAACGTCGCTATGTTGAGTCGCTATCTGCCTACGCACGTCAGTTTTTGCAGTTAATGGAAAAGCCTGACGTCGATACGATCGAAGGCCTCTCCTCTGCAATCTCGATTGAGCAAAAAGCGACCAGCCACAACCCCCGATCAACCGTAGGTACGGTTACAGAAATTCATGATTACCTGCGTCTGCTATTTGCTCGCGCTGGAACACCGCATTGTCCAGAACATAATTTGCCGCTAGAAGCGCAAAGCGTTTCTCAAATGGTAGATACCGTTTTGGCTATGCCTGAAGATACGAAGCTCATGATCTTGGCTCCAGTAGTCAGCGAGCGTAAAGGTGAGTTCGTCGATTTATTCCAGGATCTGCAAGCACAAGGCTTTGTGCGCTTTCGTGTGCGCTCTGGTGGCGGAACAACCAATACTGCTAAGGCAGAGATCTTTGAAGTTGATCAACTGCCAGCGCTAAAGAAGAACGATAAACACTCGATTGAAGTCGTTGTCGATCGCATTAAAGTGCGCCCTGATATTCAGCAACGTTTAGCAGAGTCCTTTGAGACTGCATTGCGCCTTGCTGATGGCAAAGCCATGATCGTCAATATGGACAACGGTAAGGAGATGATTTTCTCCAGCAAATTTGCTTGTCCAATTTGCTCCTATTCATTGCAAGAGCTGGAACCAAGACTCTTCTCATTTAATAACCCGATGGGTGCATGTCCATCCTGTGATGGCTTAGGTCACCAATCTTTCTTTGATCCAAAACGGATTGTTGTTCACCCCGATTTATCGCTAGCATCTGGCGCCATCAAAGGCTGGGATCGTCGCAATCAGTTTTACTTCAAGCTTTTGCAGACCCTTGCAAAGCATGGTGGCTTTGATGTCGAGAAACCTTTTGAGACTCTCAACAAGAAACAACAAGATCTCATTTTGCTGGGCTCAGGCGATGTCACCATTCCATTTGAGTACATCAACGAGCGCGGCAAGAACAGTATTCGCGAGCATGCTTTTGAAGGCATTGTTGCCAACTTTGAGCGTCGCTATCGTGAAACCGACTCTGCAACAGTCAGAGAAGAGTTATCACGCTATCAAAATGTACAAACTTGTCCAGTATGTAGTGGCAGCCGTTTGCGTAAAGAAGCGCGTTTTGTCAAAGTAGGTGATGGCAAGCAATCACACGCTATTTATGAAATCAGCGCCCTGCCTTTAAAAGAGGCTAAAGAATATTTTGAGTCTTTAGAGCTCAAAGGCGCTAAACGAGAAATCGCCGACAAAATTGTGAAAGAGATTGGTTCACGTCTACGCTTCCTAAATGACGTGGGCTTGGACTACCTCTCACTTGAGCGCAGTGCCGACACTCTCTCCGGTGGTGAAGCGCAGCGCATTCGCTTGGCCTCTCAGATTGGTTCGGGCCTAACTGGTGTTATGTATGTATTAGATGAACCATCAATTGGTTTACATCAACGTGATAACGATAGACTCATCGGCACCCTGAAGCATTTAAGGGATTTGGGTAACAGCGTACTAGTCGTTGAGCATGATGAAGATATGATTCGCGCCTCTGACTATGTCATTGACATTGGGCCTGGCGCTGGCGTACATGGCGGTGAAGTAGTGGCCGAAGGCACTCCCGCAGAAGTAGAGGCCAATCCAAAGTCCTTAACTGGCGCCTACTTATCTGGTCGCGAGTGGATCGCGGTTCCAGAAAAACGTATTCCAGTAAATGACAAGTTTTTAGAAATCATCGGTGCACGCGGCAACAACTTGCAATCCGTTCATGCCAAGATTCCGGTTGGCTTATTAACTTGCGTTACTGGCGTATCTGGCTCCGGCAAATCGACACTGATTAACGACACTCTGCACCATGCAGTTGCGCAGCATATCTACGGCTCTAATGCAGAACCTGCAGCGCATGATGCGATCAAGGGCTTAGAGAACTTTGACAAAGTCATCAGCGTCGACCAATCTCCAATTGGCAGAACACCTCGCTCTAACCCCGCCACTTACACTGGTTTATTTACGCCAATCAGAGAACTCTTTTGCGGCGTACCTGCTGCGCGCGAGCGTGGCTATGAAGCGGGACGTTTTTCTTTCAACGTCAAAGGTGGCCGTTGTGATGCCTGTGAGGGTGATGGCGTTATTAAAGTAGAAATGCATTTCTTACCCGATATCTATGTGCCTTGTGACGTCTGTCACGGCAAACGCTATAACCGCGAAACTTTAGACATCCGCTACAAAGGCAAGAATATTCATGAAGTACTCTCGATGACTATCGAGCAAGCTCATGAGTTCTTTGAGGCGGTTCCGATCGTCAAACGCAAACTCAAGACTTTGCTGGATGTGGGTTTGGGCTACGTCAAGCTAGGTCAAAGCGCCGCTACTTTCTCTGGCGGTGAAGCGCAACGCGTAAAACTCTCGCTAGAACTTTCTAAACGCGATACTGGTAGAACACTCTACATCTTGGATGAGCCAACTACAGGCTTACATTTCCATGACATTCAATTACTGCTAACCGTACTTCAGACCCTTAAGAAACAAGGTAATACGATTGTCATCATTGAGCACAATTTAGACGTGATCAAAACTGCCGATTGGATTATTGACTTGGGCCCTAAAGGTGGCGCTGGCGGTGGACAAATTATTGCTACTGGCACACCAGAAGAAGTTGCTAAGAACGAAGTGAGTTTTACCGGTCACTACTTAGCGCCACTGCTAGTTCGTAAACCAGCTCCTGCCAAAAAGAAAAAGTAATTAAAAAATAAATCCGTTGAATTACATCATCCGAGCAATTTAGATTCGGCTAAATCAGTCGCTTCTGAATTGCCTGAGAGCACAAGAATGTCGTTCGCTTGTAAACGCAAGTCTGGGGTGAGTTCTAATTTAACATAGTCAGAACCACCTACTTTTCGTCTGACTGCTTGCACACTCACACCTTCATTTTCAAGATGCAACTCTTCAAGAGCCTGCCCAATACTGGCTGACTCAGGCAGCAAAGTTACAGAGTGCAAACGCCACGACTCTTTGGAGTCCGCCTCATCAGCAACACCACGGAAGTAGCCACGCAGAAGGCTATAGCGAGCTTCACGTGCACTTGTAATGCGACGCACTACCTTGCGCATGGGTACGCCCATCATCAACAAGACGTGTGAGGCCATCATGAGACTGCCTTCAATTAACTCTGGCACAACCTCAGTTGCACCGGCAGCTTGCAGCTTGGTTAAATCCGCATCATCTTTTGTGCGCACTAATACCGTCATGCCAGGGCGAAGGTGTTCGACTTGATGCAACACCTTCAGGGTTGTCGGAGTATCCGCGTAAGTAATCACCACTGCCTTCGCTCTCGCTAAGCCTGCCGCAACTAAATAATTTTCTCGACTGGCATCGCCATAGACCACGTTATCTCCAGCGGCGGCAGCTTCTTTAACTCGGTCTGGATCCATGTCTAAAGCAATATAGGGAATTTTTTCTTGATCGAGCATGCGCGCCAAACTTTGACCTGAGCGACCAAACCCACAAATGACGACATGGTTTTCTGTACGAACACTTTTTGCGGCAACACGTGTCAGCGCCAACGATTGCAATAACCACTCATTACTGGAAAAGCGCATTGCAATACGATCGCTATACTGAATCAAGAAAGGCGCGCCAAACATCGAGAGCAACATCGCCGCCAATACCGCTTGACTCAAAGCGGGGTTGATTAGATCCAAGCCATCGATTTGGTTTAAGAGAACGAAACCGAATTCACCAGCCTGCGCTAAACATAAACCCGTCCGAATAGAGATGCCAGGACTTGAGCCAAACGCACGTGACAGCAAAGCAATCAAGCCAAATTTGAAAATCAGAGGACCAATCAATAAGAGCAAGACCAGGATCCACTGCTGATAAATCACTTCGAAATCTAGCAGCATTCCAACGGTAATAAAGAAGAGGCCTAAGAGCACATCTCTAAAAGGCTTAACGTCTTCTTCCACTTGATGCCGATAAGGCGTCTCCGCAATCAACATGCCCGCCAAGAAAGCCCCGAGGGCGAGTGATAAGCCAAAGCGCTCAGTAAGACCTGCCATACCCAAAACAATGAGGAGCAGGTTGAGCATAAATAGCTCTTGAGAGCGTAACTTTGCAACCAAGCTAAACCAGCGACTCATTAAAGTTTGGCCGATCACAAAAATGAGAACGAGGGCTACCGTGATCTTGATCGATGCTGCAGTCAGCGCTAAAAATAGATCCCCTGGATTCTTGCCCAGCGAAGGCAACAAAATTAATAGGAATACAACTGCCAAATCCTGGAATAACAAAATACCGATGATGTTGCGACCATGCTCAGTTTCAATTTCTGAGCGGTCTGAAATAAGTTTGGTGACGATAGCGGTTGAGGACATTGCCAGAGCACCCCCAAGGGCAATAGCCGCCTGCCAAGAAATGGGGTAAATCCAATTCATCAGCAAGCTCGCGGGTACCGCCAGGAGCATGGTCAAAATAACCTGACTGCCACCCAAGCCAAATACGATGGTTCGCATGGCTCGCAGCTTATGGAGATTGAATTCCAGGCCAATCGAGAACATCAAGAAAACGACGCCAAATTCAGCCAAATACTTGACTGTGGCTGAATCATTAGCCAAACCAAGGGCATGCGGCCCAATAAGGACGCCGATGGCTAGATAGCCCAAAATAGGGGGTAGCCCAAAATAGCGGAAAATAACTACCCCGGCCACTCCGGAGGCCAGCAAGATGAGAGTTAATTGAAGGACTGACGGCATATACTCGCTCCATGATAACTAAGACTCGTGACCGAACCCTAAAGCTTGCGCGTGACACCCTCACCATAGAGGCTGCTGCACTGCACACAATGTGCGATCGCCTTGAAGGCGCAAACGCGGATACCCTCGTTTTGGCAGTGGATTTATTGCACTCCTGCAAAGGCCGCATTGTTGTTTCCGGAATTGGTAAATCAGGGCATATTGCTCGCAAAATTGCAGCCACCTTTGCCTCTACGGGCTCACCAGCTTTTTTTGTCCACCCCGCTGAAGCCAGCCATGGTGACCTTGGAATGGTGACTCGTGATGATGTCTTTGTCGCGCTCTCCAATTCTGGTGAGACCGACGAGCTGCTCACTATCGTACCGATCGTTAAGCGTACGGGCGCAAAACTAATTGCCCTCACTGGCGCACCAAATTCTTCTTTAGCAAATTTGGCAGATGCCCATTTAGATACCAGCGTTGAAAAAGAAGCTTGCCCACTTAACTTAGCTCCAACCACGAGTACAACCGCAGCATTAGCTATGGGCGATGCCCTAGCGGTTGCTTTACTAGATGCTCGCGGCTTTCAGGCTGAAGATTTTCAACGTTCACACCCAGGCGGTCGCTTGGGTCGCAAACAACTCATGCATGTCAGCGAAGTCATGCGCAACTTTGATGAGACCCCTAAGATTGCAATCTCTGCCTCACTGCAAGATGCATTACTCGAAATGACTTCTAAGCGCATGGGCATGGTGGTTACTTTAGATAAGGCAAATAAAGTTGTCGGCATTTTTACTGATGGGGACTTACGTCGCCTATTAGAGAAGGGCGCCAATTTGGATGGCCTCACATTAGAAAAAGCTATTACCTCAGCACCGCGCACAATCCCTCCAGAGCTGTTGGCAGAAGAGGCTATTGAGATGATGGAAAAACATCGCATCAACCATTTAGTAGTAACCAACCCTAATGGCGCATTGCTGGGGGCACTTAACCTCCATGATTTATTTGCCGCCAAGGTTATTTAAGCCACCCATCTTTCAATAATTTATTTTCCTACTCACATGCCTAGCGCCTTTAACGTTCACAACACCAACCATCTGAGTCAATATCCACAGGTCTGGGAGCGCGCCGGCGCAGTTAAGTTGCTAGTTCTTGATGTCGATGGCGTGCTGACGAATGGCCAAGTATTTATTGGTAAAAATGGCAAAGAATCTCTAAAGGCTTTTGATATTCAAGATGGATTAGGAATCAAGCTTTTAGAAAAAATTGGCATTTCAACTGCTATTATTACTGGGCGTAGCTCCAAAATGGTGTTGGCCCGCTGTGATGAACTCGATATCAAGCACGTACACATGGGCGTTGAAAATAAAGCTGCAGCCCTGGAAAAGATTTTGCAGTCACTTGAACTGAAGTCATCTGAATGCGCTGTGATGAGTGATGACTGGCCTGACTTCCAAATAATGAAGTCTGCAGGCTTCAAGGTATGCCCAGCTCAAGGACATGATGCCGTGAAAGAAACTGCTCACTTTGTCACGATGAGATCAGGCGGTAGTGGCGCGGTACGTGAAGTCTGCGATCTGATCCTGAAAGCGCAAAACCGTTATGACGAATTACTCGCTCAGGCGCGCGCCCAAGGTATTTCGCAATGCAACTGAATGCCCAACAAATCAAACTGAGTATCTGGCGCACCTTACTACGCCTTATGCCACTGATCTTGATGGGTACACTAACTCTAATCACCTTTTGGCTAGTTAAGAAAAATACTCCAGCAGAAAAATTCGCTCTCGAACGCGTACGCTTACATGAGCCGGATTACATCATCAATAATGGCACCCTATCTGCACTCAATGAATCCGGCAACACCAAATATCGCGTATTAGGCAAGAAAGTGACTCACTTTGACGATGATGCTTCAATCGATATTGAAGCGCCTCGAATACGCCTATTCCCGCCTGAAAAGTCACCCGTTACCGTTAAAGCAGATACAGGTCATTTGGATGGCGACCTAACAATTCTCGACTTGATTGATAACGCAGAAATTTTTCGCCCTCCTCAAGCAGCTACAGCAACCGAGCCAGCAAGGCCTCGTATGCTTGCACGCTCTTCGTATTTCAAAGCACTCATCAATGATGACATTATTGAAACCGATAAACCCATTACGCTTGAGCAAGGTGCTTCTGTTATTCGCTCAACTGATGGTGGCATCTTTAACAACGTCGAACAAAGTATGGTTTTATCTGGGCAGGTAAGAGGCCGCATTGAGCGCGTTCAACCTGGAGCGCAGCCATGAACTCCTTGCGTAAACTCGCTCTCTCTTTTGGAATATTGACAGTCTGCTTTATTACTCCTTCTCATGCCGAAAAAGTCGATCAAGATAAACCCGTTATTTTGGAAGCTGAAAAAGTTTCCGTAAATGACGTCCAACAGATTTATGAGCTTGATGGTCAGGCGCTCCTAACCAAAGGCAGTATTTTGATTACTGGCGAGAAAGGTAGTATCAAAGTCGATCCCGAAGGATATGAATACGTTGACGTTCAGGGCAACCCTGAATCTACTGCTAGCTTCAGACAAAGGCGCGAAGGACCCGCCAATGAGTTCATGCAGGGTCGCGGTCAAACGGTTACCTACAACGCAAAAACTGAGCTCCTAACCTTGACTGGAGATGCTAGCTTAAAACGTCTACACAATATGCAAATGCTGGATCAATTACTCGGCTGGAAAATTGACTATGACGACGTCCAACAACGCTACCAAGTCTCGCCACCCGCAAATGCCAAAGCCGAAAACCTCCCGCTGGCTAGAGCCATCCTTTCACCAAGAAGAAAAGCTACACTAGAGAAATGACCACGGACTCCAGCAACCATCAAAACCCGGCAACCCTCAGCGCTCAGCATCTTCAAAAGCGCTATGGATCTCGTACAGTGGTACGCGATGTATCGGTAGAGGTGAAGTGTGGTGAAGTTGTTGGACTTCTAGGCCCAAATGGCGCTGGTAAAACAACCTCCTTCTACATGATTGTTGGACTTGTTCCTCTGGATGGTGGCAGCATTGTTCTAGATGGCACTGACATCACCCATCTTCCGATTCATGAACGGGCTCGCATGGGCTTGTCCTATCTCCCACAGGAGGCTTCCGTTTTCCGAAAGCTCAATGTGGCTGAAAACATTCAGGCCGCATTAGAACTACAAGTACAAGGCGGTAAGCCATTAAGTAAGGCTGAGATAGCACATCGATTAGATGAGCTCTTGGGCGAACTCCAAATTAGCCATCTTCGCGATAACCCAGCACTTTCGCTCTCCGGCGGAGAACGTCGTCGCGTTGAAATCGCTAGAGCCTTAGCATCCCAGCCAAAGTTCATTTTGCTAGATGAACCATTTGCTGGCGTTGACCCTATTGCGGTTGGGGAAATCCAGCGAATTGTGCGCTTCTTGAGAGACCGTCAAATTGGCGTTCTGATCACCGACCATAATGTTCGAGAAACTTTAGGCATTTGCGATCACGCCTATATCATCAGCGAGGGCGGCGTTTTGGCCGAAGGTAAACCAGATCAAATTATCGAGAACGACGCCGTCAGAAGAGTCTACCTGGGCGAAAACTTCCGCATGTAAATATTCAGATTTTTTGAATATTTATTAAATAAAAATGATCTGCCCCCTTGGTTTTCAGCAAAATCGCTGATACGCTGGAGGCACATGAAGTTCATTCCCATATAAACAAGTACAACATTACAGGGGCCTGCTGCGCACCCCAGGTAATTATTTGCGCATGCATTTTGTTTTGCTATGAATAGGAGCCGCTGATGAACCTAAAAATTAATAGCCGTCATGTCGAAGTTACTCCAGCTATGCGTTCCCATCTTGAAGCTGGATTAGCCAAAATTCGTAAACACTTTGACCATGTCCTGGATGCTTCTGCATTTTTGATTGTCGATAACGCTAAAGAAAAAAATCTTCGTCAAGCAGCCGAGATCACTATTCACCTCAAAGGTAAAGATCTCTTTGCTGAAGCACATAACGCCGATCTCTACCATGCTATGGATGCAGTGGTGGATAAGCTTGAACGTCAAGTAGTCAAACACAAAGAAAAAATCCAAGATCATCATCACGAAAAGCATTTTGAGTGATGACTAGCGTCAGGACACCTATAATCAATCGACATGAATGCCCTGACCAATCTTTTCGCTTTAGACCGCATTGCCTTAAATAGCCCCTCAAAAAATCGGGCTGAGGCATTTGCGGCCGTAGGACAACTCTTTTCTAAGCAAGCGGGGCTGGAAGCCGATGCAATTGTTGGCTTCTTAAATGCCCGCGAGGACTTGGGATCTACTGCTTTAGGTGCTGGCGTAGCTATTCCCCACGGCCGGGTAAAGGGACTCAAGAATCCGATTGCAGCCTTTGTCAAATTAAAAGAGCCAATTGAATTTGCAGCGCCCGATGGTGAGGCAGTCTCTATCTTGATTTTTTTGCTCGTTCCAGAAAAAGCAACCCAGCAACATCTAGAAATTCTATCCTCGATTGCACAACTCCTTTCCGACCAAGATGCTCGTAAGTCGCTTACCTCGGAAGACAGTCCAGAGAAGGTGTGCCAGCTGCTACAAACTTGGGGCTCGGCTTGACAACCCAACCCCTACTCCTTGAGGGAGTTACCGCTCAACAGATATTTGATGACAATGTCTCTGACTTAAAGCTCTCTTGGATTGGCGGCCTAGAGGGTGCAGACCGCACATTTCCACCTGAGGCTGTTAAAGCAGCCGCAGCTAGCTCTGACCTAGTGGGCCACTTGAATCTGATTCACCCAAGCCGGATTCAGATTTTTGGTGAACAAGAGGTTGACTATCATGCCCAGCTGGAACAAAAGCAACGACAAGAGCAGATCTCCAGCTTAATTTCTAAAACGCCGCCTTGTGTCATTGTGGCCGATGGCAAAGCCGCTGACGCTGATCTACAGCTCTTTTGTCAGAGATCCTCTACCCCACTCTTTACAACAGCCATCTCGGCTGCCGAGGTAATTGATCACCTTCGCACCTACCTCACCAAGATCGGCGCCCCTCAGATCACCATGCATGGTGTATTCATGGACATCCTAGGCTTGGGCGTCCTCATCATGGGTGAATCTGGCTTAGGCAAGAGCGAATTGGGCTTAGAGCTGATTTCTCGTGGTCACGGTTTGGTAGCTGATGATGCAGTGGATTTTGCGCGTCTCGGACCAGACTACATTGAGGGTCGCTGCCCCGTAATCTTGCGTAACCTCTTAGAGGTTCGCGGACTAGGTTTATTAGATATCCGCACCATCTTTGGTGAAACAGCTGTACGCCGTAAATTGAAATTACGTTTAATGGTGCAATTGGTTCGTCGCAATGATGGCGAGTTTGAGCGTCTTCCATTGGAAGCGCAGCATATTGATGTTTTAGGCATTCCAATTAAAACCGTCAAAATTCAGGTGGCGGCAGGACGCAACTTAGCGGTTCTCGTAGAGGCCGCAGTTCGCAATACTATTTTGCAATTACGCGGTATTGATACCCTAAAAGAATTCATGGAGCGCCAGCGTTTGCAAATGAACGCCGAGGCCGAATCTTCTAAGTCACAAGGTCGACTGATTTAATATGCAAATCAATCTGATTACCGGCATCTCCGGATCAGGTAAATCCGTTGCGCTGAGAGCCTTTGAGGATGCGGGTTATGACTGCGTAGACAATCTCCCAGTTACCCTCCTAGAAAACCTCATCGCCACACTTGAAAACGAAAAGAGTGAACGAGTTGCAGTGGCGATTGACGCCCGTCGCGGCCAATCCATCGCAGAGCTACCCAAGATCTTAGAAAGTCTACGACGCAATCATCAAGTGCGAGTTGTTTTCTTAAACGCCGATACTAATACGCTGATCCAACGCTTCTCAGAGACTCGTCGACGCCATCCCCTTTCTGGAAAAACGCAACAGTCTCAAGCGGCCACACTGATCGAGGCAATTGATAAAGAGCGTAACCTCTTAGAGCCCCTGCGTACTCAAGCGCACAGTATTGATACCAGCAATTTGCCGGCCCATGCGCTGCGCTCCTGGATACAGGACCTTCTTAAAGATAAGCCTCAAGGGCTTACGGTGATTTTTGAGTCTTTTGGATTTAAAAAAAGCTTGCCGAGCGAAGCAGATCTGGTATTTGATGTTCGCTGTCTACCCAACCCGCACTACGACAAAATCTTGCGCCCTTTGTCTGGAAAAGACCAACCTGTGCGCGAGTTCTTGGAAAAAATTCCTGAAGTCGTCAGCATGGAAAGTGACATTATTCAATTTATCGAAAAATGGTTACCCCACTACATTGCAGATGGTCGCAGTTACTTGACTGTTGCTATCGGTTGTACTGGCGGGCAACATCGCTCAGTCTATCTAGTGAGTCGCATCATTGCGCATTTTCTGCCGCAAAAAGATTTGGTAGCACCCCAGATTAATTTCTTAAGTCGTCACCGCGAGCTAGATTCAGTCCCTGCAACAGCAGTTTGATAGGTTGAGGTAAGCCGTAATTTCCGAGCTGACGCAAAGGAATCCACTTCAAGTCATCGTCCGAAAATTTCACAGCATCACCTGAAGTCACATGCCAAATCTGCATCCATAATCGTCGATGCGTAAAGATATGCTTAATCTTCACTCCTCGCTCAATCGGTTTGCAGCTCTTTATTACGCTTGAGATTTTTTCATCCGGAAGCACCAGCTGAAATAATTTCTTTACAGTTAAATCAACCGATTTGCTGAATGAAGGTTTAGAGTTTTTTTCTTTTGCTCTCCAAGCAGATTCTGGCAAAGACCACAGTCCACCCCATATAGCTTTGTCTGGACGCCTTTGTAGCAAAACTGAATCGCCATGCCTGAGTAACAACATATCGCAATTAAATTCAGGAGATTTTGCTTTAACTACTTTGCGTGGCAACAGCAATACTTGATCACTGAGATTGGCTTGGCATTCTTTTGCAAATGGGCATTTCTTTTCGCCACTCAAGCACACCGGCTTACGAGGAGTGCACCACGTTGCCCCAAAATCCATCAGAGCCTGCGTATAGACCGGCATATCCTCAGATTTTTTAGGAAGAATCGTTTTGGCAGTCAACCACAATGCATCGTTTACTGATTTTTTTTGGATGGCGCCCTCTATACCAAACAGCCTTGCCAAAATCCTCTTGACGTTCGCATCCAGAATTGGTGTCCGCTCATGAAATGCAAAAGCCGCAATGGCGCCTGCAGTGGATCTACCAATACCCTGGAGCTGCTCAAGCAATACCGGGTCAGCGGGAAACTTTCCCCCAAACTCTTCCATAACCTGCTTGGAGCAAGCACGGAGATTGCGAGCACGCGTGTAATAGCCAAGTCCTGCCCATTCTGCCAAGACATCATCTAACGATGCAGTAGCCAACTTCATAACCGTCGGAAAACGTTTCATGAAACGTGGGTAGCGCTCCAAAACAGTGGCTACTTGAGTTTGTTGCAACATGATTTCAGAAACCCACACCGCATATGGATCTCGAATACTTTGCCAAGGTAGACCTTGACGTCCGTCCTTGCCATGCCAAGCAATCAGCTTGGTGGCGAAGTTCTTAATCAGCGCTTCTGACATTTGGGGAAAAAATAAGTGGATCGTTGACCTTGCACTATTTGCTTAATCGGCGTCTTGCATACCTTACAGGGCTGATCTTTACGATCGTAGACTTTGGTTTGCACCATGAAGTGTCCTGGGTCGCCTTCGCTATTCACAAAATCTTTTAAAGTGCTGCCGCCAGCAGCAATTGCTTTTTTCAAAATCGACCTCACTGCAGCAGCGAGTCGAGCACACTGCGGACGCGTTAATTTTCCAGCATCCTTTGCTGGATGAATATCCGCCTCAAATAAACTTTCTGAACAGTAGATGTTGCCGACGCATACTACCGCCTGTCCCGCCAACAAAAATTGCTTAACTGCAACACTACGCTTACGTGAGCACCGATATAGGATATCCGCGCCAAGCTCACCTTCAAACTCCGATGAAAAAGGCTCGACTCCAAGTTTTTGTAAGAGCGCATTGCCCGCAACCAACCCTTTAGATTTTGGATGCCATAAGACGGCGCCAAACTTTCGGGGATCATGCAAACGCAAACTCAGCTTGCCAAACTCAAAGGTCACTCGATCATGTGTCTTGAGTGGATCACTACCAGGCAAGACTCTCAATGTTCCCGTCATTCCCAGGTGCAGCAATAGATATCCGGCATCAAACTCCATTAAGAGGTATTTACCTCGACGCTCAATTCCCAAGACTTTCTGACCAGAAAGTAGCGTATTTAAATTGCTCGGTACTGGCCAACGCAAGCGACCATCAATAATTTTGACTGCACTCACCCTGCGACCCTCTAAATGGGGCGCAATACCCAATCGGGTAACTTCGACTTCTGGAAGTTCTGGCATAAATGGACTGTAGATTCGCGGATTAGAATGTGCTCATGACCAAATTTTCATTAATGCCTGCTTTGAGGGCCTTATTGCTCGCAACTGGACTTGGCCTAGGCCTTACCTCCAGTCATGCCCTTGCCAAAACCAGCAGCCTGGATAGCGGTCAAGCTGTATTCAAGGTTTTGGCATCTGAAATTGCCTTGCAACGTGGTGAAGCAGGTTTGGCCTACAACACCTATTTAGAGCTTGCTCGCCAGCTAGATGACCCTCGTTTGGCACAAAGAGCTATGGAGATTGCTATTACAGCAGGCGCGCTTGATCAGGCGCTTCAAGCGACTCAAACTTGGGACAGCTTGGCAGGACCAAAACAAACCAAGCCCAAAGAAGTACTCGTCACTCTATTGATTCTGAATCAACGCTGGTCAGATGCAGTCAAGCCTGCGATCTCACTCTTGAATCAGCAGACACCAGCGCAGCGTGAAATTACTTTGCTACAGATTCAGGCGCTACTGGCTAAAGCAAGCGACGAATCAGAAGCCTTAAGGGCTTTTTACGAAATCGTGTCTGCAGTAAAACCAGAACCAAAAGATCCAGCGCTACTCTATACCTTCGCTATGTCTGCTGAAAAGTCAGGACAAATTGAAGCTATGGAGAAGACTCTGCGCGAAATCTTGCGCAAGAATCCAAATGACGTCAATAGCCTCAATGCACTTGGATACTCGCTAGCTGATCGTAATCAGAAATTGCCAGAAGCATTTAAGTTAATTAGCAAAGCGCATCAACTCTCTCCTAAAGATGGTTTTATTTTGGATAGCCTTGGTTGGGTGAATTTTCGTATGGGTAAAAATGTACTAGCGCTTGAACAACTGCAACAAGCATTTAACATCAAGCCCGAGGCAGACATTGCTGCACATATTGGCGAAGTCTTGTGGGTCATGAATCGCCCAATCGAAGCGGAAGATATATGGCGCAAAGGGCAACAATTAGATGCTAACAATCCCACTCTCAAAGAAACCTTGAAGCGCTTAAAGCCAGATTGGTCTCTTGCAGATACCGCCCTCAAAGTCTCATGGGACGGTCGTTTCGCGGTAAAAGTTACCGGACTCACTGAGAGTAAAAATCAAGGTGACTCGGGTGGATTTACATTGACTCAAGATGCGATGATTGATGTATTGGAAATTCGTAATCCTGTTGGTGGATCAATTGCCAAAATTACGATTAAACCTGGTGAGGCAATTCTTGAACGTGATGGTCAATTAACAACAGCCATTGATGCCGACACCCTGATTCAAAATGCATTGGGCCTTCCACTGCCAGCTCGTGGTTTATCTGACTGGTTGCGGGGACAAACCCGCCCTGGTAGTAATGCCAGCGTGGAGCGAAATGCAAAAGGTCAAGTCAGCAAAATTACGCAAGATGGCTGGACCTTAAATTACAACTGGAACAATGCTCAGCGTTTAGAAAAACTCACGATGACTCGCAGTTCCAATATCGGCTCGATTGATATCCGCTTGGTATTTGATACTCCGAATGAGTGAAGTGCGAATGATGAGTGATGCGATAGAACTTCATTGCCCCGCAAAGCTCAATCTTTTTTTACATATTGTTGGGCGCCGTCATGATGGCTATCACCTGTTGCAATCTGCTTTTCAGTTGATTGACTGGTGTGACGCCCTCACATTGAAGCGCATTCCAGAAAACAAGGTTCGCCGCATCGATCCTATTCCCGGGATTCCTTCTGAGCAAGACTTAGTCGTTCGCGCAGCCGAACTTCTTAAAGGGCACTGCAAGATTGATCGAGGGGTCGAAATTGGTCTTCAGAAAAATATTCCAATGGGCGCTGGGCTTGGGGGAGGATCTTCAGATGCGGCATCCACCCTCATTGGTCTTAATGCACTTTGGGATCTGAATCTCGATATTGCCACCCTCTGCCAGCTCGGCCTAAAACTCGGTGCCGATGTGCCATTTTTCATTTTTGGCCAAAATGCCTTTGTTGAGGGAGTTGGAGAGAAATTACAGGCAATTTCCCTGGAAACCCAAGACTTTGTAGTGATTTTCCCAAACCAGGGGATTGCTACTGCTCAGATTTTTCAAGACCCTCAATTGACCCGAGATCACGCTCCGATTACAATAGATCGCTTTCTTGCATCGCCAAGGTCATATCAGTCAAATGATTGTCAGACAGTAGCGGCGCAGAAATGTCCTGAAGTGAAGCAAGCATTAGATTGGATTTACAAGGTAGTGCCAAACTCGGCGTCTTGCATGTCCGGCTCTGGAAGTAGCGTTTTTGCCGCCTTAGACCCTAAGACGGACACCGCCAATCTGGAAATTCTTCTGCAAAATCTTCCAAAAGGATGGATAGGTCGAATTGTTCGAGGGTTAAATAAAAATCCCGCTTACAATTTGATTTCTTCAGATTGAGCTGTAGGGGAATCGCCAAGCTGGTTAAGGCACTGGATTTTGATTCCAGCATGCGAAGGTTCGAATCCTTCTTCCCCTGCCAACTACTGTAGATACGACTAAAAGACATCCATTCGACCTCTACCAAAATTCCAAAATCACCTTATGTCCGCCCCAATGAACGCCGATTTACTGACTCTTTTCACAGGCAATGCAAATCCGGTTTTGGCCCATGCGGTAGCCAAAGAGCTCAATCTCCCGATGGGAAAAGCATTTGTAGGTCGATTCTCTGATGGTGAAATCCAGGTAGAAATTCAAGAAAACGTCCGCGGTAAGAACGTTGTCGTAATCCAATCTACTTGCGCCCCAACGAACGACAGCTTGATGGAACTCATGATCATGATTGATGCTCTAAAACGAGCATCAGCAGTCCGCATAACCGCAGTGATCCCTTACTTCGGTTACGCCAGACAAGACCGCCGCCCACGCTCAGCTCGGGTTGCCATCTCTGCCAGAATCGTTGCACACATGCTCCAGTCCGTTGCCGGCGTTGAGCGTGTTTTAACCATGGATCTCCATGCGGACCAAATTCAGGGCTTCTTCGATATCCCGGTAGATAACATTTATGCCTCCCCAGTTCTATTGGCTGATTTAGAAGCTCAAAAAACCAAAAAAGATCTCATCATCGTTTCGCCAGATATCGGCGGCGTGGTTCGTGCCCGTGCGATGGCCAAGCAATTGGGTACAGATTTAGCCATTATTGATAAACGCCGCCCTAAAGCAAACGTGTCAGAAGTAATGCACCTTATTGGCGAAGTAGAAGGCCGTCATTGCGTCATCATGGATGACATCATTGATACCGGCGGAACGCTCTGTAAAGCCGCTGAGGCGCTAAAAGAGCGTGGTGCCAAGGGCGTTACCGCCTACTGTACTCACGCCGTTCTTTCTGGCGGTGCTGTGGCTCGTATTGCCGCTTCCGAATTAGATGAATTAGTCGTTACTGACACCATTCCATTGACTCCAGAGGCAATGAAAGTGGCAAAAATTCGTCAATTGAGCGCTGCCCCCATCCTTGCTGAGACCATTTCCCGCATTAGCAAGGGTGATTCAGTAATGTCGATGTTTGCTGAATAAGCCAAAAATAGCGTTTCTACCCCTGTTTTTGGCAATTTTGAGCCTTTTCTAGGCAAAAACCGCTATTCCCAAGATATAATCAAAGGCTTTTCTATTTGGTCGCGAACGGAAATTAACCTTAATTTAGGAATTCGATATGAAAGTAGTAGCCTTTGAAAGAAGCGTACAGGGAACGGGTGCGAGCCGCCGTCTGCGCAACTCCGGTAAAACTCCGGCTATCATCTACGGCGGTAAAGACGCCGCAACTGTAATTGAGTTGGATCACAACGCACTGTTTCATGCTCTCCGCAAGGAAGCATTCCACTCATCCATCCTTGATCTCGAAATCGGCGGCAAAGCACAAAAAGTGTTGTTGCGCGATTACCAGATGCATCCATTTAAGCCTTTGGTTCTGCACATCGACTTCCAGCGCGTTTCTGCGACTGAAAAAGTTCACATGCGCGTTCCATTGCACTTTATCAATGCTGACACTTCAGCTGCAGTGAAATTGCAAGGCGCTGTAATCAGCCACATCTCAACTGAATTGGAAGTTTCTTGCTTACCAGCAGACTTGCCAGAATTCATTGAAGTGGACCTGAACAAGATTGAAGTTGGTCATGGTATCCATGCTAAAGACATCGCATTGCCCAAAGGCGTTACCTTGGTATTGCATGTTGAGCAAGAAAACCCAGTATTAGCTAACGCACGTATCCCAGCAGTTAAATCTGCTGATACTGAAGCTGCTCCAGCAGCTGCTGCGGCTCCCGCTGCTGAAGCCCCAAAAGATAAAGCTTAATTATTTAAGCCTTATCTTTGCGACAGAGGAAGCCCGCTTACAAGCGGGTTTTCTTTTTTGCGGAAATGCTTTTATCCTTAAGCACTCATCATGACTAAATTAATTGTTGGCCTCGGCAATCCTGGCGAAGAGCACATAGAAGATCGGCATAACGCTGGTTTTTGGTTTGTTGACGCCCTTGCAAAACAATTGAGCACCCGCTTTGAAACTGAAAAACGTTTTCATGGGAAAGTAGCAAAGACTAAATGGGAAGGTGAAGATCTTTTCTTGCTTAAGCCCAGCACTTACATGAACCTCAGCGGTCAAGCCGTAGGGGCGCTGTGCCGCTTTCACAAAATTACACCTAAAGATGTGCTGGTAGTACAAGATGAGCTTGATCTCAAGCCTGGTACAGCCCGCATCAAACTCGGCGGCAGCACTGGTGGGCACAACGGCTTAAAAGATATTCAAGCCCACCTAGGAACACCTGAATACTGGCGCCTACGCCTCGGCATCGGTCATCCGCGCGATCTCGCTGCAGAAGGTGCACGTGTGATGGACGTTGCTGACTATGTATTGAGAAGGCCCTTGCAGGCAGAGCAAAAACAGATTGATGCCAGCATTGAAGATGGTTTGCGGATTCTGCCCCCATTTCTCAAGGGCGATGCTCAGGCAGCGAGACTGGAATTACATTCCAAGACAAATTAACTGCAATCCAACTATAGCTAAGTTTTCAGAAATTATTTAGCTAGTACTTTTTTAGCAGCAGTTAAAGCTTGGTACTTTGCCATAAGCTGAGTCTGACTCTCTTTGAATGCCGGATTTAATGGGATGCAATCGACTGGGCATACTTGCTGACACTGTGGTGCATCGTAGTGCCCCACGCACTCAGTACATTTATTGGGATCGATTTCATAGATCTCCAGCCCCATGTAGATTGCATCATTCGGACATTCAGGCTCACACACATCGCAGTTGATGCACTCGTCCGTAATCATTAAAGCCATTGTTTGTCTACCAGCCTTATTCTTTGCTCATATTGGCTTCGATCTTTTTGACCAACCACTTTTCTACGGATGGAAATACAAACTTACTAACATCCCCGCCCATTGAAGCGATTTCACGTACAAAGGTACCGGAGATAAATTGATATTGATCGGATGGTGTCAGGAATAGTGTTTCAACATCAGGCAATAAATAGCGATTCATACCAGCCATCTGAAACTCGTACTCAAAATCGGATACTGCGCGCAAACCTCGCACAATCACACGCGCATTATGTTCACGGGCAAAGTCTTTTAATAAACCGGTAAAGCCAACAATCTTCACATTGGAGTAATGACCGAGCACTTCTTTGGCGATTTCAATGCGTTCTTCTAAATTGAAAAATGGGCGTTTGCTACGGCTATCAGCCACACCAACAATCAGTTCGCCAAAAATGCTTGAAGCGCGAAGCACCAAGTCCTCGTGACCACGAGTAAAGGGATCAAATGTTCCGGGGTATACAGCTACAGTCATAACGCTCCTAAGGCTTTTTCAGCTACAGGCAAGAGTTTAGCCCCTCTTAGAGCGAAATAGACAAGCTTTTGCCTGCCCAGCCTCTAAGTACTTTTCACAATGCCAATCGGGCACTAAAGCCTTAATTTGCTCGCGCGAGCGACTGGCAGGAAACTCTACGTAAATCCCCCCGCCAGCGCTGTCATCGCAAACACAGGCAGCCTCTATCAGCGCCTGATTGAATAAGCCCTCCTCCTGAAAAGGCGGATCTATAAAAATAAGATTGCTTGAGTGGTCAGCTTGCTGCTTTAAAAACTCCAAACCATCTCTGTGCAAAATTTCGACCACTCCAGGAGCGGGAGATGACTGAAGCAAAGTAAAGTTTGCCAAAAGCTTTGCATGGGCCTTCTTATCTTTTTCTAGCAAAGTCACTGAATGGGCATGTCGTGAAGCCGCCTCAAAACCTAAGGCACCAGTACCAGCAAATAAATCTAAGCACTTCAAACCCACTAGATCCTGCCCGAGCCAATTAAATAAGGTTTCACGAACACGATCGGTGCTAGGGCGTAGGCCGGATAAGTCCAGCACGCTCAATAAACGACTGCGCCAAACTCCACCAATAATCCGAATCTTCTGAGGTAGCTCTGATTGCTTCGCCGTCTTTACTGACTTATTGATTTTTTGCTCCTAACACCACAATCTTCATTCGATCCATGGCTAAGTATTTTTGGAATGTAGCCTTTACTTCTTCCAGGCTGACTGCCTCAACTTGCTTAGTCCACACCTCTATCGTGTGGAGGGGTAAATTATTCCAAGCAATTGAGGAAACGTTATCCAGCAACTTGCGGTTGTTATCAATTCTCAAGGGGTAGCCATTAATCAAATTCGCTTTAGCAGCATCGAGCTCAGATTGCGTAGGCCCATCAACAATAAATTGCGCAATGGAAGAACTCATTACTTCTAGCGCTAATGCAGCCTGATCACTCTTGGTTTGCAAACCCGCCTGAAATATCCCCGCATCTTTACCAGGAGCAAAGTAACTGAATACGCTATAGGCAAGGCCGCGCTTTTCACGAACCTCTGACATCAGTCGTGATACGAATCCCCCGCCACCCAAGACATAGTTTCCGACTAGTAATGGGAAATAATCGGGATTGCTGCGAGTGACTGCCGTCATTCCCATGGCGATATGTGCTTGCTGCGAATCAAATGGAATGGTAACTTCGCGTTGAATTAAAGGTTCCACCGGTGAGCGCTCAAACTCTGGCAACTTGGCAATAGCGGGGCCAGACTGAGGCACTCTTTGCAATAAACCCTGAACAATTTCAACGGCCTCTGCTTTACTCACATCACCCACGATGCTGACAATCATGCGATCGCCACGGTAAAACTGTTTATGAAACTGCTGTAGATCGGTTGTGCTGATATTGGCAATGCTTTGTACCGTTGGTGAATTAGCTAATGGGTAGTTTCCATAAACTGATTTTTTAAAACGGCGATCCAGCACTAACTCGGGCTTTGTTTCTGATTCGAGTAATGCAGTCGTCATTTTTTGCTTTTCACGCGCCAAGATTTTGGCATCATAGGTAGGAGCGCTCAACATAGCTGATGCTAATTGAACGGCGCGATCACGTAAATCCATGCGACTCAAAGTTCGGATACGCATCACAGCACGCTCACCACTCACGGAGACTCTAAGATTTGCACCCAAGCCGGCAATCTCATCAGCAATCTGCGCCTCAGTCAGCAAGCCCTTGTCAGACTTAGCGCCGTAGTTCATGAGCTGACCAGCCACCGTAGCCAAGCCACTCCTTACCGCTGGATCATAGCGATCTCCCGCATCAATACTGATCTCGATATCCACCATCGGCAGTGTCTTGGTTTGCACTAAATAGGCTTGTGCACCCTTGAAGGAATCAAGCTTTTCGATAGGCAATATCGCGTAAGCAGATGTCAGCAATCCAGCCATACATACCGCCGTAACAGCAACTTGCTTAATACATTTATTTAGCAGCATGATTGACTCCCTGCTTGCTCTCGCCAGACTGACGTGCCTGCGGATATAACACTGCAATGGTAAGCCCTTCATCGACTAAATATTTTTTTGCAACAGCTTGAACTTGTGCAGGAGTAATCGCTTGCATTTTCTCCAAAATCACATCAATATCTCGCCATGAGAATCCAGCCATCTCTGTGCTGCCAATCTCCATAGCCTGACCAAAGATGGAATCACGCTTATAAATTTGATCAGACAGAATGCGCACTTTGATGCGCTTGAGCTCGGACTCCAGAATTCCCTCATCCACAATTTCTTTTAAAGCCTTCCGAATACTGCTCTCAGCCTGCGCTACTGTTTTGCCCTTAGCCATACTGGCGCTAATTATAAAGAGCTCTGGCCCTCTAGAGATCATGTCGTAACCCACGCCCACATCATTGACCACACGCTCTTGCTTAACCAACGTGCGATTCAAGCGGGCATTGTCATAACCATCAAGTACTGCGGCCAACAACTCCAGTGCGTAAGGCTCATCATCATTTAGCTTGCCCACTTGTAACTTGGGAACTTTCCACGCCATTGCAAGTTGTGCGCTATTTGCTGGCGCCTTCACTTGCACGCTCTTAATACCTTTTTGTGGCGGCTCGATCTGTGGTTTACGTTCAGGCAACTCTTTTGCGGAAGCGACACCATAATATTTTTCTACAGCCTGCAAAATAACTTTAGGATCAACGTCACCTGCAATCACGACTGTAGCGTTATTGGGCTTGTACCAACTGCGATACCAATCTCGCGCATCAGCAGCTTTCATATTCATTAGGTCATTCATCCACCCCACTACCGGATGACGATAGGGAGAGCTCATATAAGCAGTAGCCATGAGTGATTCATTTAGCAAGCTACTTGGATTGTCTTCGGTGCGTAGGCGACGCTCTTCCATCACCACCTGAATTTCTTTCAAAAATTCCGCATCATCAAAGTTGAGGTTAGACATGCGATCAGCTTCTAGCCTCATCACCTCATCTAGCTTAGACTTTTCTACCTGCTGAAAATAAGCCGTGTAATCACGAGAGGTAAAAGCATTTTCTCGACCGCCTACTGCAGCAACCAAGCGAGAGAACTCACCTGACTTCACTTTGTCTGTGCCCTTAAACATCATGTGCTCGAGCACATGGGCTACACCAGTCTTTCCATTCACCTCATTCATAGAGCCAGCGCGGTACCAAACCATGTGCGCAACCGTCGGCGCCCGATGATCCTCACGCACAATCAACTTAAGACCGTTTGAAAGGGTAAACTCGTGGGTATTTGCTTGACCTGCGTCTGTGACTGCCCAGGCGCTGGGACAGCAGAGCATCAAATAGAAAGAAAAACGTAATAAAGTGGAGCGCATCTGTAAGATCACCTATCCCAAGAATTAAATTGATAAGATGCAAGGATTAAATTGTATCGATTATGTTCGGCCTACGTAAAATCCTCGGATCCCTATTCAAATCCAATCAGACCGATGAAGCCTGGTTTGATTCCCTAGAAGAATCTCTCATTCTGAGCGACGTGGGTCTGCCTACGACTGAACAACTGATTAGCAAACTTCGTAAAGCTGCCAAATCAGAAAAAGCGAGTAGCCCAGAAGATCTAAAACAACTGCTCATCCAAGAAGTAGCAAGCCTATTAAAGCCTTTGGAGCCAAACGTCAATCCTTTGTACGTGCATGAGCAAAAGACCACGCCCGAGGTATGGCTAGTGATTGGCGTTAACGGTGCAGGCAAGACCACCACCATTGGCAAACTCTGCAAGCTCTTTCAATCGCAAGGTAAGTCTGTTTTGCTAGCAGCTGGCGATACTTTTCGCGCAGCAGCACGCAACCAGCTTCTCGAATGGGGTGGCCGCAATCAAGTCGATGTCATCATGCAGGAGAGTGGCGATGCAGCAGCTGTGGCACATGACGCTATTCATGCAGCAATGTCTCGCAAGAGCGATATTTTGATTATTGATACCGCCGGCAGACTGGCAACTCAAGACCATCTCATGGAGGAGCTGAAGAAGGTCAAAAGAGTCATCGGCAAGGCTCTTCCTGGGGCGCCTCACCAGACTTTGCTCGTTCTTGATGGCAATACTGGTCAAAACGGTTTAAGCCAAGTAAAGGCCTTTCATGCTGCTCTAGGGCTTTCCGCCTTAATCGTCACTAAATTGGATGGCACCGCTAAAGGCGGGGTCATCTGCGCGCTCGCCCACATCCTAAGTGATGGGTCAAAACCTGCGGTTTTAGCCTTCGGCAAAGGTGAGGGAATTGATGATTTAGCCCCCTTTACAGCCGCCCAATATTCTTCTGAATTATTCAATTAAATCATATACTTATGGAAGTAAAAAACCATTAGCACTCTCTTGATAAGAGTGCTAAAATAGAAGTCTATTAATACTAAAAAATATATAAAAAGAAAATGGTTCAAAAGAAAGCATATAAACCGCAATTGCAAGCAAGGCAAACATTGCCAGCAGCGCAGACTGCTGCGGCTTCGCTTGCCTTTCCCATGTTGCCTTCCCTTGGGATTGGCACACTCGACTCTTATATTTCGTACGTTAATCGCGTACCGATGCTCAGCGCCGCTGAAGAACTTCACCTCGCGCAAGAATTTCGTCGCACTGAAAATGTCGATACTGCGAAAACCTTAGTTCTCTCGCACCTTCGTTTGGTAGTGTCTGTTGCTCGTCAGTATTTAGGCTATGGCATTCCTCATGCCGACCTCATTCAAGAGGGCAACATCGGCTTGATGAAGGCCGTCAAACGCTATGACCCCAACCAAGGCGCACGTTTAGTCTCTTACGCAATTCATTGGATTAAGGCTGAGATTCATGAGTACATCCTGAAAAACTGGCGCTTAGTCAAAGTTGCAACAACTAAAGCACAACGTAAATTGTTCTTTAACTTACGCAGCAACAAACCTACTTTGGCCGCCCTGACACCTAATGAGGTTGAGGCATTAGCCAAGGCTTTGGATGTCAAAGGCTCTGACGTCAAAGAAATGGAAATGCGTCTTGCTGGTGGCGACGTTGCCCTAGAGGGTGATGACAGTGATGATGAGTCAGCTTATGCACCAATTCAATGGTTGGCTGATAACAGTCAAGAGCCTACTGAGATGATGGCTTCTGCCGCAACCGATGCATTGCACGGCCCACAACTTGATCAAGCACTCATGGCACTGGATGAACGTAGCCGAAATATTGTGCAATCCCGTTGGTTGGCGATGGATGCAGATGGTAATGGCACAAAAACATTGCATGATCTCGCCAGTGAGTACGGCATCTCTGCAGAGCGTGTTCGTCAGATTGAGACTACTGCTCTCAAAAAGATGCGCAGCCTCTTACAAACAGAGGCTGCATAAACACCCTTTCTTCCAAGCCTTTATTTCAGTAGTTCTTTTAGGTCTTGCGCCAAGGTCTCAGCACCTTGCGCATGTTTGATGCAAAGGCGCAAATGCCCCTCTGGATCAAAAGCATAGCTTCCTGCTGTGTGATCCATGGTGTATGACCCCGGACTCGTACCAGGCACCTTCTTGTAATAAATCTTGAAGTCTTTGGTGATCTTTTCTAGAGCAGCTTCATCCGCTGGACGCAGACCCAAGAAACGTGAATCAAATGCAGAAACATACTGCTTCAGAATGCTTGCACTGTCTCGCCCAGGATCTACCGTTACAAACAATACCTGCACCTTATCAGCCTGCGGCCCCAATAGGGCCATGACCTGCTGCATCTCAGTTAGTGTTGTAGGACAAACGTCTGGACACTGCGTATAGCCAAAGAACATCACAACTGTTTTGCCTTTAAAGTCAGCCAGCGTCCTCACTTTCCCATCGGGATGAAGCAAGCTAAAGTCAGTACCAAACGTCTTGCTGCCAGTAATGTCAATATTCTTAAAACTCGGCTTAGGAGTGCAAGCAAGGAAAGTTAAACCAATCAGCGACAACATCAAGAGTCGTACAACACGAACGTAGAGGTTTGATAAATTCATATTCATCTCAAATGAAATAGTGATCGATTAATAGCGCTGCAAACAGCAGAGATAAATACGTAATCGAAAAACGGAATGTTTTCTTAGCCAACTCATCACTATAAGAAACAAATAAAGCGATCACATAAGCTAAGAATATCAGACCTAAAATGATTGCAGAGACTAAATACACCAGCCCACTCATGCCGTAGATATATGGCAGCAAAGTAGCGGCAATCAAGATCAAGGTGTACAGCAAAATGTTAAGTAGCGTAAAGCGCTCACCATGAGTTACTGGTAGCATCGGCAAACCACTTTGTACATAGTCATCACGTCGATATAGAGCAAGGGCCCAAAAGTGCGGCGGTGTCCAAACAAAAATAATTAGCACTAAGAGCCAAGCTTCTGCTGACAAACTATTGGTGACCGCTGCCCAACCTAGCGCTGGCGGCATCGCGCCAGATAGTCCGCCAATCACAATATTCTGTGGCGTGGCAGGCTTAAGCAACCAGGTATAGATCACAGCGTAACCAACAAAAGTTGCCACTGTGAGCCACATCGTTAATGGGTTGCAGAAGTTCCACAAGATGACCATTCCCAAGCTACCAAGAACAATCGAAAAAATAGTAATGTGAAAAGGCGTTACTTCACCCGTTGCAGATGGCCTCCAAGAGGTGCGCTTCATCTTCGCATCAACCGCTTGCTCAATCAAACAGTTCATTGCAAAAGCAGCGCCAGCCAATAACCATATTCCAACAATGCCGCCAATCAAAACTGGATATGGAACCATGCCCGGAGTAGCCAAAAACATCCCAATGACTGCGCAGAACACTGCTAACTGAGTGACGCGGGGCTTGGTAAGGACCCAATATTGACGCCAACACGGCATCGCTACAGATGTAGAAGTGGTGGGGCTACTCATAATGATTTAACCATCTTAATATGAACGGGGGCACTCCAAGAGCACCACTGAGTCAGGCGAGCCAAACAAAACACCAGGGCCGCGGAACCGCCGGTGTGCATCAAGGCAGCAAGAAGCGGCCACTGGAAAACTACATTGGAAATACCTGTAAGGGCTTGAAGAATTAATAAGCCTAACAATAACTTGGCAATCTTGCCCATTCCAGATAATGCAGCATTACTTAACTGAAGAGCGCTCACTCCCAATAGGCCGAGAGCTGCAATAGCAACTACAGCAAAAACCCGATGCGCCCAATGGATTGTTTGTAAGGCAACGGGAGAAATAGATTCACCTTGAGCATTCAGGCCCAGCGCACGCCAAAGGGTAAAGCCCTCTTGCCAATCTGTTGCTGGAAAAATCATCCCCATGCAAGTCGGAAAATCGGGGCAGGCTAATACCGCATAATTTGTGCTCACCCATGCACCTAAGAATATTTGAATGCAGAGGGTGGCCGCAGCAAGTAAGAGCAACTTTGCAGAAAGTGGCTTGGGCTGAAAGCGAAGCACTGAAGAAGATTTCTCCTCCCACTCTTGTTGAGCATAAATTATCAAACAAGCCAGTAAAACCAAAGCCAACATTAAGTGGATGGTCACAATGATGGGTTGCAATTTGAGTGTCACAGTCCAAGCCCCAAACGCACCTTGAACACATACCAAAACCAGCAAGCCAAGGCTACCCAATAAAGGCTTCTTACCCAAGCTGCGCAATTTGCT
Organism: Polynucleobacter necessarius; assembly: GCA_900095165.1. GTDB lineage: Bacteria > Pseudomonadota > Gammaproteobacteria > Burkholderiales > Burkholderiaceae > Polynucleobacter > Polynucleobacter necessarius_J. Next base: position 1,415,655 of record LT606947.1, read on the forward strand.
CCAGGCTAGCCCTACCTGAATCAAAATCAAAACCCCAACCGTCATTGCCAAATAACGATGAATCATTTCAATCCAAGCCTTGATTACGGTTACTGGGCCTGTAGGCATATTAGCTTCAGCCACCTGGATCTCACTTATCGCATGCCATGGGTTTGAAGTGCCATAGCAACCAGGCCAATCAGGGCAACCCAAGCCAGAATCCGTGAGACGGGTAAAAGCCCCAAAGACAATCAAGTCGAAAGTCATGAAGACTAAAACCCAATTGAGTTTTTGAAAAAAGTTATAGCTTGGCCTAGTCCAGAGATATGCCAAAGGCAGACCTGCAAAGACAATTGTAATTGCAGCCAACTCCATGAGTAGTAACAAACTACTCATTGCAATTTCTCGCCCTTGCGATTCAGGCGCAGTAGTTTCTCGAGATCTTTTTTGATGCTGCCAAATTCCTTGGGCGAGTTGGTCACCGGAAAAACCATCATCTTCGCTGGGCTCGGATCAATCAACTGAATCTTTTGACCCGCACCATCGCGATTAAGCCAAGCATCAAACTCCGACTTCAGCTTGAGATCCGCTGGCAAACTCATAATCTGAAATCCCGCAGTTTTTTGATCGTAGGCTAGCAATACTTCTGGATCTACTGGCTTCCCGTCTGTATTGACCCAAACCAGCTGAACGCGACTACTCTCGCGACCGACTGCAATACGCAATTGACGCATGAAAAATAAAGCCTCAAGGCAAGCTTCGTTTTTAATAGTGCATTCGCCGGCTGGCCTAGCCACCAGCAAGGTCCACTTGCCATTAAAGGGAATGTCAAACCAAGCTGGATTCACATCTTGCACTGGCTGAACTAAGGTTCCGAAATTGGTTTTACCGCCCTCCGGCTTAAAGACGTAATATGCTAGATAAGAGGCAATAACTGGAGCTGCGCAAGCAAGCAATAAAAATAGCATTTGCAAACGACCGCGGCGAGTCTGTGCATTAATCGCAGATGAATCCATTTGCGAAGCTGGGATCAATAATTCTTTATCACTCACTCTTTATCTCCATTCACAGCAAGCTCTCACCGATATTTCATGAGCCCATTGATGAGCCAAAATAAAAGTCCAGCTAACGTTAAAGCAAACCACTGAAAGGCATAAGCATAATGGCGATCGACTCCATTTGTTGCTGAGGGCCAATTTCTGACTAAACCATCTTTTTTAGTTGAGTTGGATTCACGAACAATAAATGGCAACTGCTTCCACCCATGACTTTGGCCTTCGTGCGCTAAATCAAAATTTTGCTCAATTCTAGGGCTCGCTTTAGCATCGCTTCTTTGACCCAATTCATAAACTCTTCCCGGGTGGGCAAATGCAACCCCCTCAATGGTCACTGCTGCATCTACGGTATCAACTGGGGGTAGCTCAGTACGATTTTCATTATTCCGAGGAGCCCAACCTCGATTGACCCAAACAACGGCATCCTGGCTATCTAATTTCAAAGGCATCATCACATAAAAGCCAGACTGCCCCGCACTGCCAGCACCACCATCCGGAATTGGACGCGGGCGGTTATCTAGCCAAATAGTCTCAGCCGGGATAAAGCGGCCACGGGCCAGAATACGACGCTCTGAGGCTTGCTCTAAACTCAATCTATAGACATTGGCATTGAGTACGGGCATTTGCAGTTTGGCGGCCTGAGAGCCCCCCAAGCGAATCTTTTGATCCGCCCGATTCAGTTGCCACATCCCCGCGCCACTACCAACCAAAATCACCAGCAGGGCTGATAAAGTAGCGACTATACGACTAGTAATTAAGCTAGAAAACATATTCACAAGGGTATTTTGAGATGAAATGGATTATTCCAGTTGCGCTGCTAATGATTGTAGGAAGCTTAGGCTCTGCGCTCTACTTCATGATGAAGGATAAGGGCGGTAGCTCAAGAATGGTTCAGTCTCTCATGCTTCGTATCGGACTCTCGATCGTACTGTTTCTTGGCATATTGATTGCCCACTACTTTGGCTATATTGAAGCTACCGGTGTTCGGGTGGGGGCAAACTAAGCAATATAAAAGCAGCGATCCAAAACAAATCGGGGCTTAACGCCCCGATTTTTTATTTCCTTACATCCAGTAAACAGCGATGTAGAGGCCGAGCCAGACAACGTCAACAAAGTGCCAGTACCAAGCGGCGCCTTCAAACGCAAAATGATTTTCAGCAGTAAAGTCGCCACGAATCATACGGCGTAGCACAATCGCCAACATCAAACCGCCCAGGAATACGTGAAAGCCATGGAAGCCAGTCAACATAAAGAAGGTTGAGCCATATACACCTGAAGTGAGCTTCAAGTTCAATGCATGGTATGCATGGTAGTACTCATACATCTGAAAGCCCAAGAAGATAATGCCCAGGCCAACTGTTGCAGCCAGGCCATTAATGGCTTTCTTCATGTGATTTTCACGCAGCGCATGGTGAGCATAAGTAATTGTTACGCCGGAACTCAAGAGTAACAAGGTGTTAATGGTTGGGATTGGCCATGGGCCCATCGTTGTAAATTTCTCAACTAAACCTGCTGGACCGTCATTAGGCCAAACTGCTGTGAAGTTAGGCCAGAGTAATTTATTCTCCACATCGCCCATCCAAGGCATCGCAATGTTGCGTGCATAGAACAATGCGGCAAAGAACGCACCGAAGAACATAATCTCGGAGAAGATGAACCAAGCCATCGACCAGCGATAAGAAATATCGACGTTCACACCATTTTTGCCGGCATTAGACTCGGCAATCGTGTCCCCGAACCAGTTGTAGAGAACAAATAAAACCCAGAACACGCCAACTGCAGTTACTGGGCCGCCCCAAGCTGCATGGTTTACCCAGCCAGACATACCAGCGCCAAAGGCAAGTAAACCTAGAGCTGCTGCAGCTGGATGGCTGGATAGTCCAGGAACGAAATAGTAAGAGGTTGAATTGGATGACATCTTATTCTCTCTATTCAATCAAAAAAATAATCAATGGGACACAACCGCTTTAACAATTAAGAGGAGCACGCCCATAAAAATTAAGGCACCAACCACTCCCACAATAATAATGTGGATAAAACTTAATGAAGCTACATCTTCCTGCAATCCTGATTTTTTACGCACACCCAAAAAAGCCCACAATACTGCGATCATGGATTGCATAAAAGTACTTTTCTTACTCATGACACCGATTTCGATTTAGGAGTTGTTGAGCCTGCTGGCTGCTGACCAACGCCTAACTCAAAGAAGGTGTACGACAAGGTAATAGTTTTCACGTCAGCAGGCAGTCCCGCATCAATCACAAACACTACCGGCATTTTCTTCATTTCATGAGCTGCCAGAGTTTGCTGCTGAAAACAAAAACACTCTAGTTTGGTAAAAAACTCCATAGCGCTTTTAGGCGCATAACTTGGTATCGCTTGAGCCTCCACAGAGCGATTCAAGTTATTTGTTACTTCGTAGACAATTTCTGTCATTTCACCTGGATGTACTTCCAGGAAGTTTTTCGCTGGGCGAAACGTAAACGGGCCACGACTATTCGAGTCAAATTCAATAGTCACCTTGCGGGAGTAATCGACCTGGGTATTGCCAACCTTATTAGCGCTATAGGCTCGAATGCCATAGTCATTCTTGCTAGTAACTACGTTAATTCCAGTCACCTCACACAATGCCTTGTACATCGGCACTAATGCATAGCCAAAACCAAACATCATTACTGAAACGATCAATAGCTTGAGTAAGATTTGGCGGTTGATGGAGGTTATAGCAGACATGATGATGAAGGGTCTTAACCCAGTACGCTCCGCTTAATTACGATACCAATAAAGAACACAAGGGCAACGCTTAAAAGGATAAAACCCAATCTGCGATTGCTAGCAGATTGGGTTTTGAATGCGGCTACTTTAGATTCCTGCAGCATTTAACTCAGCAGCGTTAGGAGGAGTTTCAAATGTGTGGTGCGGAGCTGGTGAAGGCACAGTCCATTCCAAACCTTTGGCACCATCCCATGGCTTCATTGCTGCCTTCTCGCCTTTGCCGTTGTAGGCTGGCAGGACAACGAAGAGCAAGAAATACACTTGTGACAAACCAAAACCAAGGGCGCCAATAGAGGCAACCATATTGAAATCAGCAAACTGGGTTGGGTAGTCAGCATAACGACGTGGCATACCTGCCAAGCCCAAGAAGTGCATTGGGAAGAAAGTGATATTGAAGAAAATCATGGAAGTCCAGAAATGGATCTTGCCGCGAGTTTCATTGGCCACGTAGCCAGTCCACTTTGGACACCAGTAGTAGAAGCCAGCAAACATTGCGAACAATGAGCCTGCTACTAATACATAGTGAAAGTGAGCAACAACGTAATAGGTATCTTGCACACCAATATCAATTGGGGCCATCGCCAAGATTAATCCTGTGAAACCACCCATCGTAAATACGAAGATGAAGCCAACAGACCACAACATTGGAGTTTCGAAAGTCATCGAACCTTTCCACATTGTTGCAACCCAGTTAAAAATCTTCACGCCTGTTGGAACAGCAATCAGCATCGTAGCATACATAAAGAACAGTTGGCCAGTAACCGGCATACCTATTGCAAACATGTGGTGAGCCCAAACGATGAATGACAAGATCGCAATCGATGCAGTTGCATAAACCATTGAGCTATAGCCAAACAAAGTTTTTCTAGAGAACGCAGGAACGATTTCGCTGATGATTCCGAATGCTGGAAGAATCATGATGTAAACCTCTGGGTGGCCAAAGAACCAGAAAATATGCTGGAACATGATTGGGTCACCACCACCAACTGCGGAGAAGAAAGAGGTACCGAAATGGCGGTCAGTAAGAACCATGGTGATTGCACCAGCCAATACAGGCATTACAGCAATCAACAAATAAGCAGTGATCAACCAAGTCCAACAGAACATTGGCATCTTCATCAATGTGAGGCCAGGAGCGCGCATGTTCAAGATGGTCACGATGATATTAATCGAACCCATGATGGAAGAAGCGCCCAATAAGTGGAGTGCAAAAATACCCATATCCAAGCCTGGGCCCATTTGTGAGGTCAACGGAGCATACAAAGTCCAACCACCAGCAGGTGCGCCGCCAGGAGCCAAGAATGAGCCAAACAACAAACAAGCGGCTACTGGAAGAATCCAGAAGCTGAAGTTATTCATACGAGCAAAGGCCATATCGGATGCACCGATTTGCAAAGGAATCATCCAGTTAGCAAACCCAACGAATGCCGGCATGATCGCGCCGAACACCATCACCAAACCGTGCATGGTAGTTAACTGATTGAAGAACTCAGGGCGCAAGAACTGCAAACCTGGCTGGAATAATTCCAAACGAATACCCAGAGCCATCACACCACCCGCCAGCAAGCTGACGAATGAAAAGATCAGATACATCGTGCCGATGTCCTTGTGGTTGGTTGCAAACAACCAACGACGCCAACCATGTGGCGTGCGATCATCATGCGCGTGATCGTGTGCGTGATCGTGGGTGGTAGAGACTGTGCTCATTGATTACTCCGGTTTAGTTTGATCTGTATTAATAAATAAATTACTTGCCAGCGCGTGCAGAAACAATATTTTGGGTCTGAATAATCTCGCCCGTTTTATTGCCCCATGCATTGCGGGTATATGTCATCACGGCAGCAATATCGCCATCAGAAATCACACCAGCCCACTTCGGCATTGCACTCTTACCATTGATAAGAATGTTGTATTGAGCTACTTTTGGTCCAAGCACCACTTTGCTACCATCAAGCGCCGGGAATGTGCCCGCACCTTTGCCATTAGGCCGATGACATGCTGCGCAATTAGCTGCATAGACTTTGGCACCACGCTCTTTTTGTTCATCCAAGGTGTAAACCTTGGTTGGATCATCAGAGGCCGCGCCCATTTCTTTTTTCTTCTCTTCTACCCACTTGGTGTAGTCGTCTTGTGAAACCACATTGACGACGATAGGCATAAAGGCATGCTCAGCGCCACACAACTCAGAACACTGACCACGGAATTTACCGATAGTGTCGGCACGGAACCAAGTATCGCGAACAAAACCAGGGATCGCATCTTGCTTAACGCCAAACGCAGGAATGGTCCATGAATGAATTACGTCGTTGGCTGTAGTAATGAGGCGAATCTTTTTGCCAACAGGCACAACCATCTCGTTATCCACTTCCATCAAATAGGTATTTGATTTAGGCGCTAAGTTATTAATGGCTTCACGTGAAGTAGACATAGTGGACAAGAAGCTAATGCCATCACCCTCACCTTTGATGTAGTCGTAACCCCATTTCCACTGGTAACCGGTAGTCTTGATAGTGATATCAGAGTTGGTGGTGTCTTTCATTGCCACAACAGTTTTTGTTGCAGGCAAAGCCATACCAATCACGATCAACAATGGAATAACTGTCCAAATGATCTCAACTGTGGTGCTCTCGTGAAAAGATGCGGACTTAGCACCTAAAGATTTACGATATTTGAGGATGGAATAGAACATCACCCCAAAAACACCAATAAAAATGAGTGCGCAAATAATCAACATCATCCAATGCAACCAATGGATTTCTTGCATAATTTTTGTCGCTGGAGCGGCAAAATTCAATTGATTGACAGCTGGGCCGCCTGGCATATTTTCAGCTGCATGTGCAATTGCAGTGTCGAAGGCTGCTACAAAATAGAACGAAGCCCTAGTGACTTTTCCAAATAAATTCATCTTATTCTCTGTTTATTGTCGTGAACTTTTGTGGCGATGAAGCCCCAGAAAGCCCAAAAAAGCGGTATCAAACCAATACTTCCAGCGCTGATTATAGGGTTAATTAGGTTCAACAACAAACCGGGTAAACCAGGTCAGCCTCAATATTGGTAATGGTTTAAAAGATAGTGATCGCTTACGCTTAAGCAGAATCACTCCTAGTCTTGCGTCCGATTTGATTTAGATCAATATAGGCGACATGATCTTGCGGCTTGGCAAGGTGCTTACCCAAAGCCCAAGCATGCCCATAAACCACCTCCAAGGTCAGTTTTCTGGGCAATTGGGCAAATTGAGCGACATCTTGGTCTTCAGAAACAAGTAAATTGAGGGCCTTAGCATCAGCCAACAAGAGTGCATCGGAGTCGTATTCCAAGTTCAAGAACTCCATATCCATTACCGGGTCCGAAAAACGCTCGCCCCCCAGTAGGGCATCCCCCATATCGTGCATATCCCAGGGCTAGCTAGCTTTTGGAGCGGTAATTGCCGCGCCAAAAGCTTCAGAGTTAAGCTCTTTCGCCGTATCGGGGCCCAAATAACTCAACGTCAGCAACCCACCTTCTTTGAGCGCTCGCCAACACTCTTGCAAGAAATGCTTAGGATCAGCTAAGTCCTGAATCAAGAGAACGCTAACTACTAAATCGACAGAATTGCTAGGAAAATTAATACGGCCCGTTTTTTTGTATTCATCAAGAGAAATCAGGGATGCTGACTGAAATCTTGAATTCCAAAAACGATACACTCTCAGTTTCAATAAATCAAAACCAGATAGCTCACATTCTGGCGCACTGTGAAAACGTATCCCCGGAAAACGTTTTGTCAGAAAAGGGGCATGCGCTCCAAGAAAATCTGGAATCAGCAGGACGTCTTTTGCCTCTAACTTCACGATGTCTAATTTTTGCAACATACGAGCTGCAATTTCATCCTGAAGCCATCTGATTGATTGGGTCATTGGCTCAGTATACTCAGCGGCCCATGCGCACAATAAAGAATATTTTTCAATCAATTTGCTCTCACTTATTACCAAGCTCATGTACTGCATGTGGAGTATTTCAGCAACGCACTCTCTGTCTTGATTGCCTCACCCAGCTCCAGTCAGATCAATTATCAAATTACGAATGCTGTCGCCAATGCGGCCTTACTCTTGAAGTAAGGGAGTTGAAAGAAAAATGTTGTCGAGAGTGCACCACTAACCTACCCCACTTTGATGAAATTTACCGTCTCGATCGATACGATGGAAGACTGCGGTCTGCTTTGCATCAATTGAAATATCAGCGTCGACTTGCCTCTGCGCATGGATTAGCATCCACATGGAATGCTCTGCTTGCAAAGGACTTAGCAACAACCCAAGCAGACTATCTTCTGCCGGTACCGCTAAGCCAAGAAAAACTATGCGCCAGAGGCTTTAATCAAAGCTGGGAATTAGCCAGACGGATTGACTGCGACAAACACATTTATAAGAGCCCCCATATTTTGAAGCGCCACCACCACACCCAACATCAAGCCAATGAGAGCCGAATTAATCGTCAGATTGCTATTCAAGATATGTTTTATATCAATCCTCAGTATCAGGGGCAGCTAGAGTCCGCTTCAGTAATTGTGTTTGATGACGTCATGACTAGCGGAGCAACCTTAAATGAAATTGCTCGAATATTGAAGGACAATGGCGTATCTCGTGTTATTAATTGGGTTTTACTAAGAACACTTCGCCCATCACAAAGATCAGAGCATGTTTAACATCGTTTTATTCGAACCAGAAATTCCGCCCAATACAGGCAACATCATTCGCCTATGCGCAAACACGGGTGCAAGGTTACATCTCATTGAGCCCCTCGGCTTCCCCATGGAGGATGCCAAACTTCGTAGAGCGGGACTGGATTATCACGAGTTCGCAAAAGTAAAGGTTCATAAAAACTGGGCGCAATTTCTGATTGATGAAAAACCTCAAGCTGAACGCATTTTTGCATTGACAACTAAGGGCTCGGGGAAATTTCATGCTGGCAACTATTTGCCTGAAGATTATTTTGTTTTTGGCTCAGAGACCAAAGGCATCACCGAAGAAGTGAGAAATTCGATTCCAACACTCAATCGAATGCGCTTAGCGATGCAAGATAGCAGTCGCAGCTTAAATCTTTCAAATACGGTGGCGATTGTGGTTTATGAAGCATGGCGTCAAAATGGATTGCTTAGCGGAAATTAAGAAACTTAAAATTCGACCTTCGGGTCGCGCCCCATCAGTTTTTTAACGGCTTCATGCGGTGAAAGTTTGCCAGATAGAACCTCCTCCATCATGGTAGTAATTGGCATCTCGACACCTAGGCGTGTCGCCAAATTACTCGCAGCGGAGGCACACAACACACCCTCAGCAACATGTCCTAAGTTGTCCAAAATTTCAGGCAAAGGTTTTCCTGCTGCAAGAGCCAAACCAACACGGCGATTACGAGATAGATCGCCAGTAGCAGTCAAAATCAAATCACCCACACCAGTTAAACCCATACAGGTCTCTGGCCTTCCGCCAGCAGCTTTTACCAGTCGCATCATTTCTGCGAGGCCGCGCGTCAATACTGCGGCGCGCGCATTTAAGCCAAGATCTAGACCATCACCAATGCCAGCTGCAATTGCTAAAACATTTTTAATCGCACCACCAAGCTCGACACCAACTAAATCATCACTGGCATAAATGCGCATATTGCCGTGATGAAATGCACTCTGAACAATGTCGCATAAAGCATTTGATTTACTGGCGATAGTTAATGCGCAAGGCATACCATTACCAACCTCTTGCGCAAAACTCGGTCCCGATAGAGCGCCGTAAGAATGATTCAGACCATGGCTGTGCAACTTATCTTCCCGGTCTACTACTTGGTGTGGCAATAAGGTGGTGCTCGACTCTAGACCCTTACACAACCATACGATATTGAGTGAGTGCTTTGCGAGGCGCAATACCTGCGCAACCGTTTCAGATAAACCTGACATCGGAGTGGCAATGACTAAAAGATCGTTTTCAGAAAGGCGCTCAATCGCCCGCTGAAAACTCACCTCTAACTGCAGGCCCTTAGGCAAGATGACGCCAGGTAAATAGTCTGCATTTTCGCCAGACTTCTGAATACCCTCTAACTGCTGAGCACTTCGCGACCACAAACAAACGTCACCATTCTGAAGATGGCGCGCGGCTTGAGCGGCCATAGCAGTGCCCCAAGAACCAACTCCAATCAGCGTCATTTTCATGATCTGTGGGCTTAACTAAATCGACTTAGTGAGGAAGAATGATTTTGCTTTCATCGGCTGAGTCACTCTCTGCTGCAACTTGCGCCGCCCGCATGATTCGGTGCTCATACATACCGTGGAAATTAATCTCATTCAAATGAATTGGCTGGAAACCAGCGCGACTGATTGTATCCGCAATATTCGAGCGCAAGTAAGGATACAAAATCGTTGGGCAAGCAATACCTAACATGGGGTCAATTTGCTCTGGAGGAATATTATTAAATTCAAAAATACCAGCTTGCTTTGCTTCAACCAAAAATAGTACTTTGCTTTCTACTTTAACGGTTACTGTGGCAATTAAAGCAACTTCAAAAATTTCATCACTCAAGCGCGTAACCGCAACATCTACCTCAACCTCAACTTGAGGCTCAGCTGCAACTAATAAAATTTGCGGTGCGTTCGGCTGCTCTAAAGAGAGGTCCTTGAGGTAGATCCGTTGAATGCGGAAACCAGGTTCTTTTGAGCTATCAGCCGTATCTGGAGCGGAAGTTGTTTGTTCAGTCATGGGAAACTTTCTGAGTATTTTTTAAGCTAACAGTGGATCGAGTTGGCCGGCACGGTCTAGTGCAACTAGATCGTCGTAACCACCAACATGGGTATCACCAATATAAATTTGCGGCACAGTACGGCGACCTGTACGAGTCATCATGATCTCGCGCTGCGCTGGATCACGATCGATTAGGATCTTCGCTAAATTAGCAACGCCCTTCTTCTGCAACAGCTTCTCCGCCATAACGCAGTAAGGGCAAGCTTGGGTGCTATACATCGTGACTGGTGGCATATCGAATCCGCTGGATTATTTAACCAATGGCAGGGCTGCGGCCTGCCAGCCTTGAACACCGCCATCCAGGACTGCAACTTCAAAGAACCCTAGCTTCTTAAGCTCTGGAACGACCTTGCGGGCGCTCATACCCGAGTGGCAAACCAAAATGATGGGGTTTTTGCGATCTAACTTGAGCCTGTCGATTCCAGATGGGATTTGCTCAGCCAAAAGATGTTTTGCTCCAGGCAGGTGGCCAGCCTTAAAGTCGGATTGTGGACGCAAGTCCAAAACAGCTGCTTTACGGCGATTCATCCAAATTGTTGCTTCTGTGGGCGACAAGCCTTTTCCGCTAATAAGCGTAGATAATGTGGGGAAGAAGAGTGCTGCGCCCGAAACAAGCAGGAGGGCGATAAGCGCTAAATTATCAATTTGCGTGAGAAAGTTCATCACCGGATTATAGAATGGCTCTATGAAACAACTTGTCCTTATTCGTCATGGCGAATCCGCCTGGAACCTTGAAAACCGCTTCACTGGCTGGGCGGACGTTGACTTAACCCCAAAAGGCACTGAACAGGCCCTAGCTGCCGGAGAAAATCTCCGCAAAGCAGGGTATGAATTTGATGTGGCCTACACCTCAGTTCTCCGAAGAGCCATCCGAACCCTCTGGCATGTTCAAGACACTATGGACCTCATGTGGTTGCCCGTAGTCCACAGTTGGAGATTGAACGAACGTCACTATGGCGCCCTCACTGGTCTGAATAAGGCTGAGACTGCTCAACAGTACGGAGATGCCCAAGTTCATATTTGGCGTCGCTCATACGATGTACGCCCACCACTCTTAGAAAAAGATGATGAGCGTAATCCACAAAATGACCGACGCTACGAAAAACTCAGCGCTTCCGATATTCCTTTAGGTGAGTGCCTTAAAGATAATGTCGAGCGCGTATTGCCTCTTTGGAATGAATCCATCACTCCCGCCCTCAAAGCAGGCAAGCGTGTACTACTCGTTGCACACGGCAATAGCATTCGCTCTTTAATTAAGTATCTCGACCAGGTTTCTGACGAAGACATTATGGAAATCAACGTCCCGAATGGCATTCCGCTTGTTTATGAGTTCGATGACAACCTCAAGTCTATTCAGCATTTTTATTTGGATTAAGGTAAAACAAAAGCATGCGCGTATTTTTGAAGAACTTTGCCCTAGTCTCGGTCGGCCTCATCGCCGGGGTTGCAGCCACCATTCAACTATCGGCTACCGCCCAGCAGGGTGCAACGCTACCTCTGGATGAACTGCGCACGCTATCCAATGTGTTTGCTCAAATCAAGCGTGAATATGTTGAGCCGATTGAAGATAAACAGTTACTGACCGATGCCGTCAAAGGCATGGTGAGCAGTCTTGATCCGCACTCTACCTATCTTGATAAAAAAGATTTCTCTGAAATGCAAGAACAAACCAGCGGCAAGTTTGCGGGTCTTGGGATTGAAATCACTTCAGAAGATGGCGTTGTTAAGGTGCTCAACCCAATTGAAGATAGTCCTGCAGCACGCGCTGGCTTGCAAGCTGGCGATCTGATTACTCGCTTAGATGACAAGCCTGTTCGTGGCATGTCACTGGATAAAGCGGTACGCACCATGCGCGGTACACCAGGCACCAAAATCACTTTAACTGTCTTTCGCAAAAGTGAGGAGCGTAGTTTTCCGGTAACGATTACTCGCGCTGAAATTAAAGTGCAATCCGTTAAAGCCAAAATTTTAGATAACGATATTGCTTGGGTCAGGGTTACCAGCTTTCAAGAGCGCACCGTTCCTGATCTCGCCAAGAAGTTAACCGAGCTCGCAAATCAAGATCCAAAAATGAAGGGCATCATTCTTGACCTCAGAAATAATGGTGGTGGCTTGCTACAAGGTGCAGTCGGCGTTGCTGCCGCTTTCTTGCCTGCAGATGCCGTGATCGTTTCCACTAAGGGTCAGACAGCCGATTCAAAGCAGGTATTTAATGCAACCCCAGCAATGTATCGATTGAGTGAGCCCGGAGATCCTTTGGCTAGCGTGCCAGCGATGTATAAAAAATTACCAATGGTAGTTTTAGTAAACGCCTACTCTGCCTCCGCCTCTGAAATCGTTGCCGGCGCATTGCAGGATTACAAGCGCGCAACCATTATTGGTAAAACTACTTTTGGCAAAGGCTCCGTGCAAACAGTCCGCCCACTCACCAATGATTCTGCATTGAAAATCACCACGGCCTATTACTACACACCGAGTGGTAAATCGATTCAAGCGTACGGGATTAAGCCAGATATCGCAGTTGATCAAAATAAAGATGGTGATCCTGATGATGTGTTGATTACTCGTGAGATCGACAGCGAGAAACATTTACGTAATAAGCAATCCTCAGAAGAGAAACTGGTTGCTGATCGTGAAAAACGTCGCCTAGAAGAGCTTCAGCGCATTGAAGATAAAAATGCCAAGAAGACTCCTGAAGAGAAAGAAAAAAACAAGTCTAAAAAGCCGGTCGAGCTCGGCAGCGCAGATGACTTCATGCTTACCCAGGCAGTCGCATTTATCAATGGTGAGCCCGTAAAACGCTCAGTCTCTAAGTTAGAGCAAGGTCTAGCAACCAGGCATGCATATGAATGATGAGCAGCTACTTCGCTACTCTCGGCATTTACTGCTAGAAGAAATTGATGTTGCTGGCCAAGAAAAGCTTCTTGGCTCGCGCGTCCTCATCATTGGTGCAGGCGGACTAGGAAGCGCTGCTGCACCGTATTTAGCTGCTGCTGGCGTGGGAAAAATAACGCTGGTTGATAATGACAAAGTCGAGCTAACTAATTTGCAGAGACAAATCATGCATAGCCAAAACTCCATCGGCAAAAGTAAGGTGGAGTCGGGAAAACAATTTTTACAAAGCATAAATCCCACACTCACGGTTAATGCAATCGCAGAAAAGGCAACTGAGAATTTATTGAATGAACTCTTGCCAACAGTGAATCTCGTTCTAGATTGCACGGATAACTTTGCTACTCGCCAACTTATTAATGCAGCTTGCTTTCATCAGAAAGTACCGCTTGTATTTGGATCTGCCCTCAAATTTGATGGTCAACTGAGTGTCTTTGATTTTCGCAATGAAGCATCCCCCTGCTACGCCTGTCTTTTTTCTCCAGATGAACAATTTGAAGAGGTGAGCTGTGCCAACATGGACATCTTTTCCCCTCTAGTTGGCATTATTGGTGCAATGCAAGCAGCCCAAGCACTTCAGGTATTGATTGGCTTTGGTCAGCCTTTAGTGGGAAGAATGTTGCTTTGGAATGCACTCAACACTCAGGTTGATGAGATTCGCATTTCTCGAAATCCAGCATGCAAGGTTTGCGGCTCCCAACATTAGGGAATTAAGAGAGCAATCGCTCCAATGCTTTAGCCTGCTCTTCGGGCTCGTAAGCATGAAGAACCCTAGGAACACGTGCCTTTAATAAACCCACATTTGCCTTTAAGATTTCGCGCTTCACTAGCAGTAGTTGACTAAAGTGCATTGAGAAATCCGTCAGTCCGAGCGCAAGCAATAACTTGGTTAATGCAGGATCACCCGCCATCTCTCCGCAAACAGCAACCGGCACATCCGCGCGTTTAGCCTGGTCAATAATGCTTGCCAGCAAATTCAAAATAGCGGGATGCAGAGGATCGTACAAATGCGCTACCGCATGATCAGCGCGATCAATGGCCAATGTGTACTGAATTAAGTCATTCGTACCAATTGAAAGAAAATCGAATCGATTAATAAACAACGGTAGCATCAAAGCAGCCGCCGGAATTTCAATCATGGCACCAACTTGAATATTGGGATTAAACGCCTTGCCGCGTTGATGCAATTGCTGCTTGGCTTTTTCAATCAATCTAAATGTTTCGTCGATCTCTTTAGCATGTGCCAACATTGGGATCATGATGCGCGCCTGACCATAAGCTGATGCGCGCAAGATGGCCCTGAGTTGTGTCAAAAAGATTTCAGGCTCAATCAAAGACCAGCGAATCGCACGTAATCCGAGTGGTGACGCACCAGTTTGAGAAACATCACCCCCACCACCCAATGCTTTATCAGCACCAACGTCAATCGTTCTAATGTTGATGGGTAAGCCATGCATTAAATCAACTACACGACGATATTCTTGGTATTGCTGTTCTTCGTCTGGCAAGGCCTGCTTGCGATCCATAAATAAAAATTCGGAGCGGAATAAGCCAACGCCCACAGCACCCAATTTCACCGCCTGAATGGCATCTTCAGGCAACTCAATATTGGCAAATAACTCAATCTCAACGCGATCAGCTGTTTCTGTCTTGGCATGCCTCAACTGCTTTAGCTTGCGAGCCTCTTTAATGGCTTGAGCTTGAAGCTTTCGATATTCGGCAAGGAGCTGTTCATCGGACGCAACCACAACAACCCCATGCTCACCATCTAAGATCAACCAATCACCATGACGAATCATTTCGCTGGCATGGCGGACACCAACAACCGCAGGAATTTCCATGCTGCGCGCAACAATAGCGGCATGAGAAGTCTTGCCACCCAGATCCGTTACAAACCCCGTAAAGGCATGCTCCTTGAATCGCAGCATGTCATGAGGCGCAATATCGTGGGCAACAATAATTGACTCAACGCCGATATCGCTCGCAGGCAAAAAATCGGTATCCTGCAAAGGATCTTTTTTCTGAGCATTTAAAGCTTTAATTACACGCTCAGCTACCTGCCGAATATCATTCGCACGCTCTTTTAAATACGCGTCCTCAATATCTGCAAACTGTTCTAAAAGATCATTTAGCTCTGTGGTTAAGGCCCAAGCAGCATTTAATCTTTGAGTACGAATTAATTTAATTGGCTTCTCAGTTAAAGCTGGGTCCGCCAGAATCATGCAGTGCACATCTAAGAACGCAGCCATTTCTTGTGGCGCATCTTTGGGTAAGCCTTGACGCAATTGCGCTAACTCTAGGCGCACCTGCTCAAAAGCATCTAACAACTTTTGGGCTTCAGCCTCTTCTTTGCCAGCTTCAATTAGGTAATGACTAACTTCTAATGCTGCACGCGATATCAGCACAGCCTTGCCAATGGCAATGCCCTTTGATACTGCTATTCCGTGCAAAGCAAAAGTCATTCTTACTCGCCCTCACCAAATCGATCGTTAATTAATGCCGCTAAGGCCTGCATTGCCTCATCTTCTTTTTCACCAACAGTTTCCAAAGTAACCGTACTGCCAATGCCAGCAGCCAACATCATGACACCCATAATGCTCTTTGCATTAATTTGACGACCATTGCGAGATAAGAAGATTTCGCAAGGAAACTCTGCGGCAAGTTGGGATAACTTTGCAGATGCACGAGCATGTAATCCCAGCTTATTAATGATTTCAATTTCAGCAACTGGCATAACGAGTCCTATTTCTCGGTAGTGGCTTGTGGAGCTTTTGAACCTAAACGCAAAATGCCATTTTGGCCACCTTGAAGTGCCTTTTGAGCCAACTCTTCCAAACCTTCTCCACGGTGAGAAATGCAACGCATCAACATCGGCAAATTGAGCCCTGCTAACACAATCACTGGTGTATTCAGACCGGATAATGGCCCTAAGGCCTCAAGCTTGGATGCCACATTGGCTGGAGTAGCGCCCATCACATCAGTCAAGATTAAAACTCCCTGGCCCGTATTCACGCCGTAAGCTGCCCTCAACACTCGATCGAAGCTAGCTTTTGTGTCTTCGTAGGGCGGAATATCCACAGCCCTAACTCTTTCAGGTACCACACCAAATATATGCTCAGCAAAACCAAGCATCGCGCTTGCCACCGGGGTGTGGGCAACTATAACGATTCCAACCATGCTTATGCCAATGCCTTTTCGAGCGCTGTTAACCAAAATTTCGGGACATCAAGTCCACTTTGCTCGGTAATTTCTACAAAACAGGTTGGGCTAGTCACATTAATTTCTGTGACATAAGCACCAATTAAATCTAATCCTACCAAGAACAAGCCGCGAGCATTCAAAATGGGGGCAAGGCGCTCAGCCACCTTCATCTCGGCATCAGTCAGCGGCATAGCCACCCCTTTGTCACCAGCAGCTAAGTTGCCGCGGCTTTCGCTACCCTGCGGAATGCGAGCCAATGTAAACGGAACTACTTCGCCACCAATGAGCAAAACCCTTTTATCGCCCTGAGTGATCTCAGGCAAGAATCTTTGCACCATCAAAGTACGTGTACCATTCTCGCCAAGGGTCTCCACAATACTGGCGAGATTCAAGCCATCTCGCCCTACGCGAAACACGCCCATCCCACCCATACCATCCAAAGGCTTAATCACAATATCTTGATGTTCTTGATGAAACAGTTCAATTGCACTAAGTTCACGCGTGATTAAAGTTGGTGGAATAAGTTCCGGAAATTCGGTAATCGATAATTTTTCTGAATGATCCCGGATAGCCATCGGATTATTAAATACTTTCGCACCTTGGCGAACCGCAGCAGACAACAACCAAGTAGTATTGAGATGCTCAATATCAAATGGCGGGTCAGTGCGCATCATGACTGCGTTAAAGGTATTTAATGGGCGATCCTCGATAGGGCCCAATTCAAACCAGGCTGTACCGCTTAGCTTAATGTCGAGAGGCTGACAATCAGCCACTACAAAATCCTCTCTCCAGAGGATGTTGCGGCTTTCACAAAACCAAAGTTGATGCCCCGCCTCTTGTGCAACTCGCATCATTGCTAAGGTGGAGTCTTTGCTAACCTTAAAAGACTCCAAATGATCAGCAATGAAAAGGAGATTCATCTTATGTCCGAGCATTCAAATAAAGTTAAGCAGCTTCAACATTGGGATCAGAGCGCTCTAGCTCTAAAGAGGCTGCCAGTAAAGCCAAGCGAGCAACAACGCCATAAAGATAAAAACGATTTGGCGAAGCACTACCAGGTTTTGCACCTAGATCTGGCATGGAGTTTTGTTCGAATGCTAAAGGTACAAAATGCATGCCCGGCGCATTCAGATTCTCATCAGGACCACGATCAGTATGCACGCGATAGAAGCCGCCAATAACATAGCGGTCAATCATATACACCACCGGCTCAGCAACAGCCTCATTCACTTTCTCAAAGGTATAAACACCTTCTTGAATCAAGACATCGCTGACTTCAAGACCTTCTTTGACGACACTCATCTTATTGCGGTCTTTGCGATTTAAGCCTTTAAGCTGCGCAGGATCATTCACTACCATAACGCCCATACCGTAGGTATCAGCATCGGCTTTAACAACAAGATATGGTTTTTCTTTGATACCGTACTCACGGTATTTCTTGGCAGTTTTCTTAAGAACTTTCTCTACAACCGCTTGTAATTCTTCCTCACCCTTACGCCCATGGAAGTTCACATTGGAGCAACTAGCAAAGTAAGGATTGATCATCCAAGGGTCAATATCCACTACCTTCGCAAATTTCTTGGCAACCTCATCGTAGGCAGCAAAATGATTTGATTTACGGCGCACATGCCAACCAGCATGGAGTCCAGGCAAGAGGTACTGCTCGTGCAAGTTTTCCAGGATCGGAGGAATGCCTGCTGACAAATCATTGTTCAGCAAAATTGAACAGGGGTCGAAATCTTTTAAGCCTAGACGTTGCTTCTTCAAACCTAAGCGAGACAAAGGCTCCATCAAGAGACGATTGCCATCCGGCAAATCAATCCAAGTTGGTTTTTTAATTTCATCCGATAAAATACCCAGACGCACATTCAGGCCTGCTTGACGCAAGATCGACGATAGGCGTGCAATATTCTGCAGGTAGAAGGTATTACGAGTATGTCGCTCGGGGATCAGCAGTAAATTTTTTGCTTCAGGACAAATCTTCTCAATTGCTGCCATTGCAGCCTGCACAGCCAAAGGCAGCATCTGTGGCGAAAGATTGTTAAAACCACCTGGAAAGAGATTGGTATCGACTGGCGCCAGCTTAAAACCCGCATTGCGCAGATCAGCTGAACAGTAGAACGGCGGAGTGTGCTCCTGCCACTCAAGCCTGAACCAGCGCTCGATCGTTGGGGTTGCTTCTAACACCTTCGACTCGAGATCGAGAAGGGGGCCGCTAAGGGCTGTGATGAGATGTGGAACCATTTCACCATTGTAAGATTTTTAAAAGAAAGACGCGGAATCCGAGGATCCCGCGCTTAAAAACTGAGCAGCCAACAAAAGCCGCTCTGTGATGGTAAAAACGCTAATTAAGACTCGTAAGCAGACTCACCGTGAGAAGTGATGTCCAAACCTTCGCGCTCTGCATCTTCTTTAACGCGTAGCCCAATCACCATATCAACCAATTTGTAGGCGATATAAGAAACCACGCCAGACCAAATTAAGGTAACGATGACGCCTTGGCTCTGAATCCACAATTGGCTAGCAATTGAGTAATCAGGAGCAGCAGCATTCGCTACATAGTCCCAAATACCTGTTCCACCTAAAGCTGGATCTGCGAACACGCCGGTTAACAAAGCGCCCAAGATACCGCCAACGCCATGCACACCGAATACGTCCAAGCTGTCGTCTGAACCCAAAATCTTCTTGAGACCAGAGACACCCCACAAGCAAACTACACCAGCAACTGCACCGATAACTAGCGCGCCCATTGGACCTACAAAACCAGCGGCAGGAGTAACGGCAACCAAACCAGCTACGCAACCAGATGCACCGCCCAACATGGAAGGCTTACCTTTGTGAACCCACTCAGCAACTGACCAGCTCAATACTGCTGCAGCTGCTGCCAATAATGTGTTTACGAATGCCAAGGCTGCACTGCCGTTTGCTTCGAGCGCAGAACCGGCATTGAAACCAAACCAACCGAACCACAAGAGTGAGGCGCCAATCATCACGAACACTAAGTTATGTGGCTTCATTGCTTCTTTGCCGTAACCCAAACGTTTGCCGATCACAAATGAACCTACTAAACCAGCGATCGCAGCATTGATGTGAACAACGGTGCCACCAGCAAAGTCGAGAACACCCTTCTGCCACAACCAGCCAGCACGCGCTGTGATTGCTTCAAGTGATGCCGCATCTTTGATGTCATCAGGACCAGGCCAGAACCAAACCATGTGAGCGATTGGTAAGCAGCTGAAAGTGAACCAAAGAATTACAAACACAACGATTGCAGAAAACTTAGCTCGTTCAGCAAATGAACCAATGATCAAGCAGCAAGTAATGGTTGCGAACGCAGCTTGGAAGGCCATAAATACATACTCAGGAATGACAATGCCTTTACTAAATGTAGCGGCAACTGAATCCGGAGTAATGCCTTGCAAGAACAAACGATCGAGTCCACCAATGAATGCACCACCCTCAGTAAATGCAAAGCTGTATCCATAGAGAGACCACAATACTGTGACCAAGGCAAATACAAACATACACTGTACGAGTACAGAAAGAATGTTTTTGCTACGTGTTAAACCACCGTAGAATAAAGCCAAACTAGGCAATGTCATCAAGATTACTAGTGCTGTACACACCATCAACCAAGCTGTATCACCCTTATTTTGGACCAATGCAGGAGCGGCAGCCGCGGCGGCAACTGGCTTAGCTTCATCAGCAAAAGCTGGTGAGGCCACCATCACGCTGGTTGCACCAATAGCCAAGGCCATTGCGCTTCCAGCTAGGAGTCGTTTCATCCAAGTTAACATTTTAAACCTTTCTTTAAAGTGCCGATGCGCCGGTTTCACCGGTACGAATGCGAATGACGTGTTCAACTGGGGAAACAAAAATCTTGCCATCGCCAATTTTTCCAGTACGAGCAGATTTTTCAATTGCTTCAATCGCTCGCTCCAAGATGCCATCTTCAACAGCAGCTTCAATTTTTACTTTAGGCAAAAAGTCGACAACATACTCAGCACCGCGATACAACTCGGTGTGACCTTTTTGACGGCCAAAGCCTTTAACTTCAGTGACGGTGATGCCCGAAACTCCTATCTCTGAGAGAGCTTCGCGCACTTCGTCAAGCTTGAAGGGCTTGATGATTGCGGTAATTAATTTCATACGTTTCTCCGTTCAGAGGAAAGAATTAGAAAGTTTTTGTGAGTGTAAGAACGCCTGTTGAGCCAGCTAAATTCTTGCCTGTTGGTGATACATAGTTGTATGTGCCTGAAGAATTTTTTCCTGCATTAGTGCCGATATAAGCAGCAGCTAAAGATAAGCCGCCTCCAAAGTTTTTAGTTACACCCAATTTCCAATCGGTATAGCTATATAAGCTGGAGTTAGATGTACCAGCGACTGTTCCAGCAATGTACTGATAACCAACGTGTGCATTTACGCCGAGACCCCAAATGCCAGTATCGTAGTTAACAGTCAAATCAGGATAGTAAGATCCAGAGCTGTTTTGATTTCCAAATGTATTGGTTACCGCATAAGATAACTTCAAGAAACCAGTAACCGGGCCGAATGTATAGTTTTGGGCTGCATAAATCTCAGTTGTATTTGGATTTACGTTGGTACCAGTAAAGTTTCCGGTTGTTGGATAGTAGTACTGCAATACACCTAAGTCAGACGCAAAATCTTCGCCGATTAACCCTTTCTTCAAGCCAGCATAAAAGTCCATCTCAACAGATGAGGCCACAGAGCCGAAATTTATATTGTTTACCCAGCCAATAGAACTATTCGAGTTCCCGACATAGAAACCACTTTCATGGGCGTAGTCAAAGCCGCCTTGAATAGCTGGTTTCAGGCTGGACTGTGAGACACCACGGTAGCGATAGTCGCTCACCAAAGAAACGTTAGCTGTAACTGGGCTCACTTCTGGAGCCTCGGCTGCAGGCGCTGTTTGCGCAAATGCTGCAGTTGCGAATAAGCCAGATGCTGCGAGAGCGATGGCTGTCTTTTGAATAGTTTTCATGTATTGCTCCTTACTGTGTGTAATAAAAAGGGATAAATGCTTTATTGCATGGAGTGATCATGAAGCTCGCGTCCTCTTTCAATTTGGTGCAATTCCCCTAAATAAGGCTTATGCCCAATTTTGGTGCTGATATTTGCACCATTTATGTACATTTTGGTGCATACGCAGCATTTTTGGCCGATTCTGGCTGTTTTTGCTTCACAACTTAAAATAGGGCCTGTATCTTTTATGCAACTTTCAATAGAACGGTGGGCAGCATTATGCAAAAACCAGGCGAAATCCTAGAACAAATCCAACGCATTGCTAGCGATATGCAAAACAAGGTTGGGGATGCTATTCGCAATTCACCTGCGCAAGAGATTGAAAAGAATGTACGCGCGATGATGAATCAAGGTTTTCAGAAGATGGATCTGGTAACTCGCGAAGAATTTGATCTGCAGTCCAAGGTGCTTGCCAAGACCAGAGAAAAGCTAGAGGCTCTCGAAGCTAAAGTAAGCGCTTTAGAAAAGTCTTAATCAGAATTTATTTTAGTCCGGAAACTATTCTGGATGAAACTCATCAAAGAATTTGGAGTACACCTCTTCAGAAAAAACTGTTTTGCAGCTACCCGTGCTGACGCAATATGTAAAACTGAGATCTGATAAATCCAAGCTCCGTTATCTGGTGTAATTCTGGCGATCCAACGAACTCGCATTGATTGCTCTACTGCACCGGTAGATTTGAATTCTAAAAAATAATCTTTAGTGGCGGCACGCTGTTTATTCGTAGTCTGATATAGCGCATCAACACTAATAGCACTTTCTAAATTAACATTTGCACGATTTAATAAATTACCTTGTAGTTGCTCTAATAATTTAGACGCGAGTGCAACTTGGTATTTCCCCAAGTGAATCGTGCTCACCGAATAAATATCATCCTCAATTTTTACCGCCACTAAGGTTTGCGGGATCTCTTGATTTTGATATGGAAGTTTTCGCTCAATCTTTTCGGGCTTGCCTGGAAACAAAGCGCTATAGCCCTCTTGTGGAGACTGCACAGTCCGCCAGTCTAACTTAGGACTACAAGCAGAAAATAGAAATGCAAACGCTAGAGCTACGCCAAACTTTTTAAGCATCTGTTTAGACAACACCAGCTCCATGAGCTTGCTGATCAGCGTGGTAGCTAGAGCGGACCATCGCACCCACTGCAGCATGCGAGAAACCCATGGCATAAGCCTCTTCTTCAAAGCGCTTGAAGACGTCGGGATGCACATAGCGACGAACTGGCAAGTGATGTCCTGAAGGAGCTAGATACTGACCAATAGTCAGCATATCAATATTGTGTTCACGCATATCACGCATGACTTCTAAAATTTCTTCATCGGTTTCTCCCAAGCCAACCATCAAACCACTCTTGGTTGGAATATGCGGAAAGCGCTCTTTGAAGTCCTTCAACAACCTTAAAGAATGTGCGTAGTCAGCACCAGGTCGCGCCTCTTTGTATAAGCGCGAAACCGTTTCTAAATTGTGATTCATTACATCCGGCAAGCCTTGCGGAGCGTGCTCAGAAAAAATATCCAGAGCCTTATCTAAACGACCGCGGAAATCCGGAACCAAGACCTCAATACGTGTATCCGGGGAGAGATCTCGTGATTGAGAAATGCAATCCACATAATGCATTGCACCACCATCACGCAAATCATCGCGATCTACGCTGGTAATGACCACATAATTTAATTTCAGAGCGGCGATCGTGTGTGCTAAATTGCCAGGCTCATTGGTATCCAGGGGGTCCGGTCTACCGTGACCCACATCACAAAATGGGCAGCGACGCGTACATTTATCTCCCATGATCATGAAGGTAGCAGTACCTTTTCCGAAACATTCACTAATATTGGGGCAACTAGCTTCTTCACAAACTGTGACCAACTCATTCTCACGAAGAATCTTTTTAATCTCAGCGAAACGAGAATTTCCAGAAGCAACTTTTACTCGAATCCAATCTGGCTTTTTGAGCGCTTGCTCCAAGGGAACAATCTTGATCGGAATGCGCGCGGTTTTTTCACTCGACTTCTGCTTACGGGAAGCATCGTAATTAAGGTCGTGGCGACTATTGCTAGTGGCGGTGGTATCGAGGTCCGGCTTATTGGTGGTCATGATGAACTCAGTTGCTTTTGCAAATGCCCTAAAAGGGTTTGGCTAATAATGCCCATATTGTCCTTGATCCCAAGGGTTTGCATATCCACCGTCCTTAAGCCCTCATACCCACATGGGTGAATACGGCCAAAAGCCGCCAAATCGGTCGCTACGTTCAAAGCAAGCCCATGATAGGAGCACCCCTTGGAGACTTTGAGGCCCAAAGCGGCAATCTTGGCGCCCTGATACTCCAATGGCATTACACTCTCCCGAGCAACATAAATACCGGGCGCACCAGCATGTCTTTTTGCCTGAATTCCAAAGTCAGCAAGAGCATCAATCAAAGCCTGCTCAATTCGAGATACCAGCTCTTTTACAAAAATCCCCAAACGCCGCAGATCGAGCAGTAGATACACCACGATTTGTCCGGGGCCGTGATAAGTGATCTCACCACCACGATCCACTTGCACTAAGGGAATTTGATTGCTGGGGGAATGTAGGTTGCTCGCATCTCCCGCCAAACCCAATGTAAATACTGGGGGGTGTTCCAGGATCCAAATTTCATCTAGCGTATCACCATCTCGCTGCTGCGTGAAATCCCGCATCGCTTGATAAGTTGACTCGTAGTCAGCTATCCCCAAATGTTTTACTAAAAAACTCATGCAAATAGTTTAGAGAACGACGCTCACCAAAGGATGTGTGGATAAAGTGCGATACAACTCATCTAACTGCTCACGGCTGGTTGCAGTAATAGGCAAAGTGATGCCGAGATAATTTCCATCTTTAGAAGGCCGTTGCTCGACCTTGATCTCATCAAGCGTCGGATCAAATTGACGGGCAATGTGCAAAATTGCAGGAAGGTACTCTGGGTTAGTTTTACCCATCACCTTAATTGGAAACTCTGATGGATATTCAATAAGGGATTTTCTATCTTCAGTCATGTCTTTTTGTCTTTCTCAATTTTCTTTATTGACTTCGATGATCAGGCATACCCAACCAAGCACCAGTAATGATGTTACGAATGCAATGTAAGCGTCGATGGAAAAAGTGATCTGCTCCTGGCACCACTTGCACTGTTAATTCTTGAGGGCGCGCCCAATCTAATACATCGATCAAGAGAATCGTTTCATCCACTTCGCCATGAATCAAAATCGTATCAGCAGGTACAGACGCTAAGACCCACTTGCCCGCCGCGCTACCCACCATGACAAGTCGCTCAGCTGGGCGCCCTAGCTCTGCCAAGCGCTGAACTAAATGGGTTCCAACAAAACTGCCAAATGAAAATCCAGAAACCACCAATGGCAAGGTGTTTGCAGTCTGCACCCATGTCTGTTGTGAAGTAGCCTCAAATTGATTCCAACTTGAAGGTGTGCGCATCCAATCGGTGACATGTAGCAAATCTTCCATCTCGCCAACGCCGTCATCATGCATACCAGCTGTAGCACCCACTCCGCGAAAATTGGGGCGCACACTGACGTAACCCAATTGATTAAAAGCGCGAGCCATCGTTTGTGCAACCTTGTTGTCCATTGTTCCGCCCATTAGCGGATGTGGATGCGCAACCAAGGCCAGACCTCTCACTGCGAAATCGGGGTTATTTTTTAATTCGTCAGGAAGATCAATCGACATTTCGATTTGGCCCACAACACCATCAATATGAATTATTTTTGTACGACTATTCATGAGACAAACTTTCTTAAAACTTTTAAGCTAACT
Source organism: Polynucleobacter necessarius (assembly GCA_900095165.1). Classification (GTDB taxonomy): domain Bacteria; phylum Pseudomonadota; class Gammaproteobacteria; order Burkholderiales; family Burkholderiaceae; genus Polynucleobacter; species Polynucleobacter necessarius_J. The sequence goes on from LT606947.1 coordinate 1,441,144, forward strand.
GTAGGCGCTCTACTTGGCGCCCTTGTATTAAGTGTGATTGGATAATTTCTTCAATGTCTTCAGTATCGACGAAGGTGTACCAAATGCCCTCTGAATAAATCACCGCCACCGGGCCTTCGGCACAACGATCTAAACATCCCGCCCTATTAATACGAATTTTTCCTGGGCCAGATAGTCCCAACTCTTTCACACGATTTTTTGCATACTCAAATAATGCAAAAGCGTTATGTCGATCGCAGCAATCTTCGCCATTGCTACGCTGATTTAGACAGAAAAAAACATGGTGCTTAAAACTCATAAAAATCTCAATCAAGGTTTTAAATTAAAAAGTAGTTCTATTACGGAGTACCCAAAGCAAAGCTAATGGCAACCATACTACGGAAATCCATTGCATTAATTCATTAAAGTGTAATAGTCGACCTTGGTGCCAGTGCCGCAATGTCAGAATGAAGTAAGGATTGTCCGGCAAGAGATTAATGACCAAGGTGGCACTGACCAAACAGGTAATTGCAAGCCAGGCTTTGCTAGATAGAGGGAATGTGAGGATCCATCTTAGCAAGAGACTTCCCAACACCATCCCCCAAATTGCCCCGGCTGTAAGCCACGAAAAACTAAATTCTGCCCCGAATTGCAATGCAGTAAAGGCAACTTTGACCAACACGGTGAGGCAAAGCAGACTGCTCAGGATCTTCCACTGGGGCGCTTTAGCGCGCATCCCGAGAGAGAGCAAGAGCCCGGTACCTAACCAACAGACTGCTGTAATGATGGTTTCTTGGAAGACATGATTCACCACCATAGTCCCCCAGTCAATGGAGGCAAAAATCGCATGACCCCAGACCCCAGTCCCCAACCAAGAACTCTGGGGGTAGATCTGAGCCCAAGGAAAGAGCAGAAATAAGGCGCATGCAGCCCAATTCAAACCAAACCACTGGTCAAAACGACGGCGTATTGCGCTGCCAGAGAGCCATTGGGGACCCAAGGGTATTGCTAACAAACCCCCCATCGAACCGCCCAAAACATTAGCCCACCAATCCATTTGGCTTGGAATCCGCGTGGGCAACCAGGTTTGTAGTGACTCAATACTAAAAGCCAATACCGCATTAAAGCTCAAAGCGATGCCCAGAGCGACGAAATTACGCCAACGTGGATAGCAGGCAAAGACCAATAAAAATCCCAGGGGGATGTAGGCCAGAATATTGACCGAAACGTCAAAGAGCGTAATAAAGCGGGGCAAAGGAGCATCCAACCACGCCCAAACTGCACTCCCGTTGTCAAAATTAAAATCAAATGGATTTAGGCTGACATAGACGATTAAAAGCGCATAACTCAAGCTGATGGCTCTGGCCAAAGACATTCCTTGGAGTGGCCAAACAAACTTGCGAGGACGCTGATCTTCATGATGCATTCCATCATTCTAGGTCAGCTGGGTCAGATCCTTCTACAATAGGAAAATGAGCCCGAATTGCATCCTAGAGCGTGTCGCCAGCACCAAATCGACCAACGATGATTTATTGGCTCGTTGGCGTGCTGGAGAATTAATTGACCCCGTTGCTCGAATTGCACACGAGCAGACCTCCGGCAAGGGTCGAGCTGGAAGAGTATGGCTCTCCAACCCAGAAGACACTTTGTGCTTTTCTTTGGCCCACCCATTCCACAAGCGTCCCAATGAACTGAGTGGGCTTAGTCTAGTTATCGGCTTGGCAGCTATTTCCGGAATTGCGAAAGCACTAGGACTTAGCAAAGATGCACTTCATCAACAAGGTCTGCGACTGAAGTGGCCCAACGATTTACTACTGAACAACGCCAAACTTGGTGGCATCTTGATTGAGGGCGGACAAACTAATCCAAACTCACCCACTTGGATGGTGATCGGGCTGGGTCTGAACTTACATAACGCAGCACTAATTCAAAAAGGGCTGGAAGATCGAACTTCACTTAGTATTGCCGCCTTAGATCAACTCACACCTCATCAAGCACCGATTCCCGATACAGAATTTATTTGGCTAAAACTAATAGAGTCATTTGAAAGGCATTTGACCCAATTTGAGCGGCATGGATTTGGTTATTTTAAAAATTCATGGGAACTCTGGGATGCCTTTAATGGCCAGTCGGTTTGCATATCAGGCGCAGGCAAGGATCCCATCATTGGAATTTCTTCCGGCGTTGATGACGCCGGCGCGCTTCTTCTAGAACAGCATGACAAATTAATTGCTATTCATGCAGGCGTTGTTTCTTTGCGAGCTCAATTATGAGTCTGTATCTGGTATTTGATCTTGGCAACACTCGACTGAAGTGGGCTGCTGTTGAGTCTACGCAAAATATAGCGGATCGCAATAAAAAACTATGGGCCTATTCTGGATCGATTAGCACTAAATATTTCCAATCGCCCGAACTACGCGCCGAACTATCTGACTACATTTCTAAAACATTGCCAAAGCCAGATGCGATTGCATTTTGCTGTGTAGCAGGTGATGCTGCCATTGAAAATCTACGAAGCCTCTTTCCACAATGGCAAGATCTTGAGTGGAAGCAATTCACGGGTGATAGTACTTACGAGGGTGTGCGCACACTCTATCAAGATCCAAGCAATCTGGGCGCAGATCGATGGGCTGCACTCATTGGCGCAAGAGCGCTCTCAAATACCAACACACTGGTAATCAATGCGGGAACGGCTACCACCATTGACTTGCTTGGCGGCAATGGCGTTCATTACGGCGGTTGGATATTGCCAGGCCTTAGTCTGATGCAAGAAAGCCTTCAACAGAATACGGCCCAACTTCCACTGGCAGTTCGCTCCAGCAATACCGACGCTCAAGCAAGCTTTGGCACAACAACGGATCAAGCGATTACTGGTGGTTGTGATGCGGCGCAAATAGGAGCGATACTGCGCGCAACTTATTTAGCTAAGGCCATGAATCATCCTGTCGAGCGAATTTGGCTTGATGGTGGTAATGCCAAAATTTTGGCAAATGAAATTAAACAGTTTCCAGAAACGGCAGCACTTCCTGTTGAACCAACTGAAGGTTTAGTGCTCCGAGGTCTTTGGGCTTGGCTCTTACAAAATCTTTAACTAGTACGGATTTTGCCTAACAGGGTTGTCGTAGAGCGCTCATATAAAAAAGGAATGGCGACTGCTTTGCCACCCCAAGTCTTCACCAAGCGCGTTTCTTCAAGAGTGTCGATCTCATAATCCCCACCCTTAACGTAGATGTCCGGATGAATTTTGGCAATCAGATTGACCGGGGTCTGCTCTGTAAACATCACGGCTAAATCCACACTTTCCAGCGCTGCCAACAAAGCTTGGCGATCAGCCTCAGCATTAATTGGTCTGTCATCGCCTTTACCCAACATCTTCACTGAAGCATCTGAATTCACCCCCACCACTAGACTGGAACCTAAAGCACGCGCTTGAGCTAAGTAACTGGCGTGTCCGCGATGCAGAATATCGAAGACACCGTTTGTAAATACCAGGGGCCTTGGAAGCGCAGCAATGCGAGCCTCTAGCTCTGCCGGAGCGCAGACTTTGGACTCAAAATTTGGTGGGGGTAAGGAAGTCATAGTGCAATATTAATAGCATTGGCTTACATCCAACGATATTTGCCGGAATGTCTTAGATTTTGGAGTAATCGTCCCACCCAAAGGCTAAACATGATTGGCAATATAACGCGGCACTTACTGGCACTACTTTTGCTGGTTTTTTCCATGCAATTCGCAGTTGCCGCGCCCCCAGGAACTCCCGGATGCAGCCCGTTGTTGTCGCACACTTTTCTGAGACTGCAGGATGAAACGCCTCAAAATCTCTGCCAATACCAGGGCAAAGTCCTTTTGGTCGTTAATACAGCCAGTTTTTGTGGCTTCACTAGCCAATATGAAGGTCTTGAGAAGTTATATGCCAAATATAAAGATCGCGGCTTAGTTGTACTGGGATTTCCATCAAACGATTTTGGTCAGCAAGAACCAGGTAGCAATAAAGAAATTGCTGACTTCTGTAAAAATACCTATGACGTGAAGTTCCCCATGTTTGCCAAGAGCTTAGTCAGCGGCAGCAATCCCAATCCTTTATTTAAGATGCTGATTGCTAAAACTGGTACAACTCCTAAATGGAATTTTTATAAATACCTCATTGATCGCAATGGCAATGTTGTGGACTCCTATGGCAGCATGACTAAACCATCAAGCAGTAGCCTTACTGGCGAGATAGAAAAACTTCTTGGAGAGAAAATTTAGTGGGTAAGAAAAAAGTTGCCATCATTGGCGCCGGTATATCTGGCTTAGGCTGCGCATATGCACTAAGGCGACATCCAGATTTAGACATCACTCTATTCGAAGGCGACAATCATATAGGCGGTCACAGCAATACTGTAGGCCTCACACTCGAAACACCTTAAGGCAAGACCACTCATGGGGTGGATACTGGATTTTTAGTATTTAATCGCAAAACCTACCCTCGCTTAGTTCGTTTATTCGAGGAAATTGGGGTGCCGATTTCTCCATCAGAAATGTCTTTTTCAGTATCGATTGATGCTAGCGAAAAAACTGGGCGCAGTAAAAATATTGAATGGGCTGGCAATAATCTCAATTCTTTCTTTGGACAACGATCTAATTTGTTCTCGCTTTCATTTTGGAGAATGGCTTACGACATCTTGCGCTTTAATCGCCTTGACACTCGGCTCGCTGAAGAGCAAATCACCTCTAAGCTTGAATACTCACAACCTGATGAGCGTATAAAAGATTTTTTAGATCGCAACCGTTTTAGCACCAGCTTCAGAGAAAATTATTTCTTGTCGATGATTGGCGCTATTTGGTCATGCTCTGTTGAGCAGATGCTAGAGTTTCCGATTCATACTATGATGCGCCTCTGTCACAACCACGGCCTTTTGCAAATTCAGAATCGCCCGCAATGGCTTACTGTTAAAGGCGGTTCAAGAGAATATGTAAAGCTGTTGGTGGCGGCCCTTGAGAAACATCAAGTCCAATTTGTGCGCGAATCTGTTTCTCGAGTCAATGCAAGTAAAACCGAGAACCCTCAAGCTGAAGTCATCACCTCCTCTGGATCACACTGGTTTGATGAGGTGGTCATGGCTTGTCATAGCGATCAAACTTTAGAGCTAGTAGATGGTATTGACCAGAATGCCCGCAATATTTTTTCCTCAGTTCCTTATCAAAAGAATCGTGCAATTTTGCATACGAATATCAACTTCTTGCCAACTACCGAGCGCTGCTGGGCGGCGTGGAACTACACTGCAAAATCTGGTACAACACCATCTGCTCAACAACACGTTAGTGTTAATTATTTAATCAACCGCTTACAGCCTCTACCTAAAGCATTCGAGAGCACGCAGATTATTGTGAGCTTGAACCCACTGACTAATCCCAAGCCAAGCCTAGTACACGAAGAAATTCATTACTCACATCCAGTCTTTGATATGCGTGCCGTCCAGGCTCAAAAGGAACTGCCTTTAATTCATGGAAACTCCTCAATTTGGTATTGCGGCGCATGGGCTGGCTTTGGCTTTCATGAAGATGGGCTGCGATCAGGCGAATTGGTCGCAATGGATCTCATGGAAAGCATCTCTCATCGCGTTAAATCCGGCCCCATTAAAGATATTCAATAGATGAATTTACCAACGATTAATTTCGGAGCGGTTAAGCATCGGCGTTTTCGTCACGCTAAGAATGCGTTTGGCTATGGTGTGTTTACTTTATCCATTCCAATGCGTGCGCGCAGGAACGATCCAACACTACTCAGTAAGCATGGTCTCAGAGACAATCGATTCGGACTTTTTTCGTTCTTCGATCAAGATCATGGACTAGGAAATCAGGATAGTCTCTCCTGGATCGAGACGATCCTTGAAGAAAACAATATCCAGCATTTGGATGGTGAGATTTGGCTACAAACTTTCCCACGCGTACTCGGCTACGTCTTTAATCCCGTCAGCTTTTGGATCTGTACCCGAGCTAATGGCCAAGTCCAAGCAGTGCTAGCGGAAGTAAATAACACCTTTGGTGAAAGACACTGCTACTTACTTCATCATGACTCTGGAAAAGCGGTGCAATCCGGTGAGACTCTGGTGAGCAAGAAGGTCTTCCACGTATCGCCTTTCTGCGATGTTCACGGTGAATATCACTTTCGCTTCTTATTTCCTCAGGACAGTCATTCAAAACGGAATATTGTTTGCCGAATTGAGCTCCACGAGGATGGCGCCCCATTGATCAACACCAGCATTAGTGGCCTGGTTCAAGAACTAAGCAAAAGCACCCTCTATCTTGCCTTCCTGCGCTACCCTCTGATGAGTTTAGGCATCATTGGTCGAATTCACTGGCAGGCATTGAAATTGTGGCTAAAAGACGTACCCTTTTATTCAAAACCTAAGCCGCCAGAACTTGAAATTACTCGATGAATCGCCCCGGTCAATCCCTGCTGTCTCGACTCACATTCTCCCGCCCAAAAAAGCGGAAATCCAAGCAACTGCAATTTCGTGCAAGCACACAAACTTTATTAGGTCTTTTAGCGCAATTGCGAAGTGGGCATTTAATTCTTACATTACCAAACAAGGATGTAAGGGAGTTTGGAAATAGCTCAGACCAACTGCATGCAGAAATTCAAGCTTTAGACTGGTCAGTGTTTAAACAAGTTTTATCCCATGGCGATATTGGCTTTGCCGAGAGTTATATTCAAGGTGAATGGAATACGCCAGACCTCAAGTCTGTTCTAGAGTTAGCCATTCGGAACCGCACCATTTTAGAAAAAGCAATCTATGGAAGTTGGTTGGGCTCTATAGCGTATCGCCTGAGGCATTGGCTTAGAGACAACTCCAAAGCTGGAAGTCGTAAAAATATTCATGCGCACTATGACCTGGGCAATGCATTTTATTCACTTTGGCTAGATCCAACGATGAGCTATTCAAGCGCATTATTCTCTGAGAGGGAGCAGCAATCCCTGATGAATGGGCAGCGTGCCAAGATCAAACGCATACTAAACTCCATCCACACTAAACCGGGCGACAAACTACTAGAGATTGGTTGTGGTTTGGGTAGTTTTATGGAAGAAGCCTTGCGCAATGGCAATCAAGTCACAGGCCTAACTCTGTCGACAGAGCAAAAAGTATTTGCAGATAATAGACTTCAAAAGGTCAATGCAGAGGTGGGTACTCAACAGAAATTCGAGGTGCGCCTTCAAGACTATCGAGACTGCGCAGAACAATTTGATGGCATTGCCTCTATTGAAATGTTCGAAGCAGTTGGCGAGAACCATTGGGGCGAATACTTCCAAACAGTTTCTAAGCGACTGAAAGCGGGTGGCCGAGCCTGCATACAAACTATCGTCATTGCAGAAGATTTATTTGATCGCTATCGTCACAGCACCGACTTTATTCAGCAATACGTTTTCCCGGGCGGTATGTTGCCCTCGTCTTCTAAATTCAAGGCTGCTGCAGCTAATGCTGGCTTAGAGATTGAGCCAGAGTTTGCATTTGGTGCTGACTATGCCAAAACCTTATGTATATGGCGCGATAGCTTTAATAACAAGATTGAGGAAATCTATCGCCTTGGCTTTGACGAGGCATTTATTCGACTGTGGAATTTTTATCTCATGTACTGCGCCGCAGGTTTTTCTGAAAAGAGTATTGATGTCGTGCAATACACCCTCAAACATCACGATGCCATCCACTCAAGCGATGCTCTGCACCCATGAAGCAAAAAGGAATTGATTCTTTTGTAAACCAACGCATTTGGATCATTGGCGCTTTCAGCGGAATTGGTGAGGCTTGTGCGCAAGCCTTTATCAAAGCGGGCGCAAAAGTCGCCCTATCTAGTCGTCGTGCTGAGAAACTCTATACCATTGCACAATCCGCAGAACCGTGGCAAGCCTTAGTTCTGCCGCTAGATGTCACTCAGCAAGACCAGCTTATTTCCGCTTACCAGGGCATCCTAGAGGCCTGGGGGTGGCTTGGACCTACTGCTTTTTGTTTCGGGCGTATACACCCACTTACGCGCCGATAATTTTGAGTTTGACGTTGCGCAGAAAACCATTGGTGCTAACCTGCTCAGCCCAATGCGGGCAGTGGGTATTGTTTTACCCAATATGCTCAAAGTGCATGCCGGTCATATTGCCATCGTGGGTAGCTTAGCGGGATATAGTGGGCTACCAAAAGCCTTAGCCTATGGATCGAGCAAAGCAGGAATTATTAACTTTTGCGAAACCCTGTACTACGACTTACTGCCGCAGGGTGTGAGCGTACACATGATTTCACCAGGGTTTGTCGCAATCGAAGCAACTGCGCAGAATGATTTTGAAATGCCAGCACTCATCACGGCTGACGAGGCTGCAAATGAAATTCTCTCGGGACTACAAGCTGGAGAATTTGATATTCACTTCCCTAAGCGGTTTTCAGGATTCTTAAAGCCCCTCAGAATCCTGCCTTACCCACTTTATTTTTGGATAGTACGACGCTTCGTCAAAATCTAAGACTCTGAATTACCTGTATTTATCCTTGTGGATTTTTTGCTCTAGGTAGTCCATCACTGCAATCGCTTTGGCTTTGGTTCCCGCAATCGATGGAGATGTCACATAGCGACCCTGCATCACAATCGTTGGTACGCCATCAATACGATAAGTATCAGCCATCTGTCTTGCGGCACGGGCTTTAAATACAACAGCAAATGAACGATAAGTAGCCAGGAAAGAATTTCGATCAATACCCTGCGAAGCGACCCAATTTGCAATCTCATTTTCCGTCATGAGGCGTTTATTTTCTTTATGCATGGCGTACATCACTTTGTCATTCATTGCCTCGCCCTTGCCCATAGCTTCTAAGGCATAGAACAACTGGCTATGTGGCATGAAGTCGTCACGGAAAGCAATCGACACCCTGCGAAAAGTGACATCCTTCGGTTGACGCTTTAGCCACGCACTTAACTCTGGTTCAAAATCATAGCAATGCGGACATCCGTACCAAAAGAACTCGATGACCTCGACCTTACCTTTAGATTCAATTGGCTGCGGGGTAGGAAGAATGCTGTAATCAAATCCCTCTTCGATCTTAGGACTTTGCGCAGTAGCAAGGCCTGAAAAAGAAAATGCCAGGCCAAGAATGGCCGCAGATAGAAGGGTTCGCTTAGACTTAGATAATGTCATCATGATTTGCTAGATTTAATAACGTTCGGTTTAATGCCCATGCCATTTAACTTATCTCGCACAGGATTGCTTTCTTCAACACTGTTGTACGGGCCAACGCGCACTCGCCAGAGTGTGTTGCCTTCGCCGCTAATTTCACTCAATTGCGACTGAATGCCATGAATTGCCAAACTCGCTTTTTGCGCATCTGCATCCGCGCGCTTATTAAACGCACCAACTTGCAAGAAATAAATCGCATCTGATTTTGCGGGCATCACTTCAGCCGGCTTCTTACCATTTGCTAAATCAGCAATTGGATCTGGCGTACTAGCGGCAGGTGCAGCAGACTTACCTTGCAAAGGCTTATTCAAGTCAAACGCTTCCGCTGGGGCAGCAGCCTCACCTTCGGCAGGTGCTGATCCTGATTTAATAGTTAAGGGAAGATTGGAAGCTCTAGCTCCAGGGCGCTCTTGAGGGGTATTTTTAGAGAGATAAAAGGCGATCACAAAAGCCACACCTAGGCCAACTCCAAGCCCTAAGATAAAGCCAAGAATAGTGCCGCCATACTCTGGGCTCGAAGACTGTGTCTTTGGAATAAAGCTGGTGTGTTGATTGTTTTTTTTCATTGTGTCTCCATCCTTCTTTTTGCTGCTTAAGCGCTAGCAAGTACTACAGCTTACATCTTAGCGGGTGCAGACACACCCAACACCCTTAATCCATTATCAAGCACCTGACGAGTCGCCGAAAGTAAGGCGAGACGAGCCAATTTCAGCGCAGGATCATCCACCAATACGCGATCCGCGTTATAGAAAGTATGGAAGTCTCCCGCCAAATCACGCAAGTAGAAAGCTAAAGAATGGGGCGCCAAGTCTGCCGCCGCATCAGTAAGCATTTCTGGGTATTCAACCAAGCGACGCAACAAATGGTCGGAGACCTTACTTTGCAATAAAGAAAGGTCCGCGCCCTTGAGATCAGAAACTTGTCCACCCCATTGAGTCAAGATTGAGCAAATGCGGGCATGCGCATATTGCACATAGAACACGGGATTCTCATCATTCTGTTGTAAAGCCAAATCAACATCAAATACAAATTCTGTATCGGCTTTGCGAGAGATGAGGAAGAAGCGCACAGCATCACGTCCGCGCTGTAGTGCATGCTCACGCTCATCAGCAGTCATCTCTGGCGTAAATCCACCAGACCACTCAACCAAATCACGCACAGTCACATAGGAGCCTGCGCGTTTAGAGATTTTGACTTCTTCACCGTGGCGCATTACTGTCACCATCTTATGCAATACATAGTCTGGGTATGTTTTCGGAATATCCCAACCACGCTTCTGAGCCACGCCCTGTAAGCCTGAGCGCACACGGGCGATTGTGCCATGGTGATCGCTGCCTTGGACATTAATCACTTTTTCAAAGCCACGATTCCATTTACTAGTGTGATAGGCGACATCCGGCACGAAGTAGGTAAAGCTGCCATCGGACTTACGCATGACGCGATCCTTATCGTCGCCATCATCCGTTGTCTTGAGCCAAAGTGCACCCTCAGACTCATAGGTCTTACCAATGCTCTGCAGCTCTTCGACTATTTTTGCAACACTACCATCGGTATACAAAGAAGATTCTAGGTAATAGCAATCAAACTTCACGCCAAATGTTTTTAAATCAATGTCTTGTTCATTACGCAAATACGCTACAGCAAATTGACGAATGGCTTCAAGATCATCTTTATATTCAACTGAAGCCTTAAATGCAGTCGCAATCTCTGCGATGTATTCACCGTTATAAGCACTCTCTGGCCAAGCAGCATCACCTGGTTTAAGTCCATTTAATCGAGCTTGCACTGAAAGTGCCAAGTTTGCAATCTGAACTCCAGCATCGTTGTAATAAAACTCGCGGTGCACCTTGATGCCCTGGGTTGCCAACAAATTTGCCAAAGCATCGCCCAAAGCAGCTTGACGACCATGACCAACGTGCAGTGGTCCAGTGGGATTAGCAGATACAAACTCAATCATGGCACTGGAGACGGGGGCAGCATCCGAAGGCAACTGGCCAAACTGAGCCCCCGCAGTCAGAACCTCTTGCACCACTGCAGTTTTAGCGGCGTTAGTCAGGCGAAAGTTAATAAATCCTGGGCCCGCAATTTCGCAAGAAGCAATCAGATCACCATAGCCAGGTTGCTGCTCCAGACGCTCAACCAACGCTTGTGCCAATTCACGTGGATTTAACTTCCAAGCTTTTGAAAGCTGGAGGGCAATATTGCAAGCGACATCACCATGGTCTACTGCCTTAGGGCGCTCCAAACGGGGCGGAGGGGCATCACCCAAATTACGCTCCTGAGCCAAACCCTGCAGGGCTGCGCCCAGCATTTCAATTAAACGATTTTTATTAGTTACCAACATAGATAAGTGAGTTTATCAGGTGGTAAGCTATCGAAATGATCTATCAATTTCGCTCCAAAGCGGGTCCTGACGTCATCATGCTGGCTGATCTGACTCAGCGAATCTTCGAAATTTTGAGACGCCCATTAGAGCCTAGAGGTATTTTGACGGTTGAGCAATTACCAAACCTCATCATCGCCCTAGAAACGGCCATTCTGAAAGACCTAGAAGAGCGGGCTAAAAGCAATACGGCCGATCAAGAAAATACTGAAAAACCAAAGCTGGCCGACAGGCTAGGGCAGCGCGCCTATCCTTTTCTAGAGCTTATGAAGCAGGCTAAAGCCAAGGATGAGCCGGTGATGTGGGGCGTTTAAGACCTCACCACCTGCCCAAACCCAATTTAGTCTATAGAGCTTGCCAGCTGGCGACGGATGTCTTCAACAGACTCATTACGACGCTTAGCAAGATCTTCAATCTGATCAGCTGACAACTTGCCCACATTGAAATAACGCGCGTCTGGATGTGCCAGGTAAAAACCACTAACACTAGAAGCCGGGTTCATGGCCATCGATTCAGTCAAGGTCATACCAATATCTTCCGAACCAATCACGCGCAATAAATCTTTTTTCACCTCATGCGCAGGGCAGGCTGGGTAGCCTGGCGCAGGACGGATGCCACGGTATTCCTCATTAATCATTTGATCATTCGTCAAAATCTCATCGGTTGCATAGCCCCACAGATCTGTACGAACGCGATGGTGCATCAACTCCGCGAATGCTTCTGCCAAACGATCGGCCAAGGACTGCAACATGATTGCGCTGTAGTCATCATGCTTGGCATGAAACTCGGCAACTTTTTTCTCAACACCATGGCCGGTCGTAACAGCAAAGCAACCCAGGTAGTCAGCCACCTTAGAATCTTTTGGCGCCACATAATCTGCCAAGCAACGGTTAGGTCGACGAACGCCATCAATTACAGGGCGCTCAGACTGCTGGCGTAAGTTATGCCAAACAAATAGTGGATGCTCGCGCGATTCATCGCTATATAAGACGATGTCATCACCAATCGTGTTTGCTGGATAGAAAGCCACCACAGCACCTGCCTGCAACCACTGGCCTTTGATTAATTTATCCAATAGCGCCTGCCCATCTTCAAATACTTTACGAGCCTCTACGCCAACGATTTCATCATCCAAGATTGCTGGGAACTTACCAGCCAAATCCCAAGTCTGGAAGAATGGTGTCCAGTCAATATATTTAGCAATATCGCTTAAAGCAAAGTTCTTGAAAACCCGGCGCCCAATGAACTTCGGCTTCTCAGGTACATAGTGAGCCCAATCAATCAGCTCGCGATTCTTGCGTGCCGCCTCTAAAGAGATGGTTGGCGATGCTTTTTTATTCGCATGCTGCTCACGAATACGCACATAGTCATCGCGCAGATCTTGAATAAATTTCTTGGCGCTTTCATCAGATAGCAAGCTTGATGCCACTGATACAGAGCGGGAAGCGTCAGGCACATAAACGACTGGGCCATCGTAATGGGGTGCAATCTTCACCGCGGTATGCACACGAGAAGTTGTAGCGCCACCAATCATCAATGGAATTTGGCGTTCGCGGAAATAATCATCACGCTGCATCTCTTGAGCAACGTAAGTCATCTCTTCTAAGGATGGAGTGATCAAACCAGACAGACCAACAATATCTGCCTTTTCTTCTTTAGCACGCTTCAGAATTTCTGCGCAAGGCACCATCACGCCCATATTGGCAACTTCAAAGTTATTACATTGCAGCACTACCGTCACAATGTTTTTTCCAATATCGTGCACATCACCCTTAACGGTCGCCATCACAATCTTTCCCTTGGCTTTCGCTTCGCCACCAGAAGCAATGTGCAGGCGCTTTTCTTCCTCAATATAGGGAATCAAAATCGCTACCGCTTGTTTCATTACACGTGCACTCTTGACCACTTGCGGCAAGAACATCTTACCGGCACCAAACAAATCACCGACAACATTCATTCCATCCATCAGGGGGCCTTCAATAACCTCGATCGGACGACCGCCTGCACCCATAATTTGGGCACGCAGCTCTTCAGTATCGTCTTCAATAAAAGTAGTGATGCCATGCACCAAAGCATGCGTCAAGCGCTCACGCACGGGGACTTCACGCCACACCAAATTCTCCACCTGCTTTGCGCCACCGCCCTTAAATTGGTCGGCAATATCCAGCAAACGCTCAGTTGGAGTCTTGCCGTCTTTTTCTCTAAAACGATTGAGCACCACATCTTCAACGCGCTCACGTAATTCAGGATCTAGATCTGCATAAACGCCAAGCTGTCCCGCATTGACGATGCCCATGTCCATGCCCGCTTGAATGGCGTGATACAGGAATACGGTGTGAATAGCTTCACGTACGCGATCGTTACCGCGGAAAGAAAAGCTGACGTTCGAGACGCCACCACTGACCTTCGCACCTGGCAGATTTTCTTTAATCCAGCGGGTCGCATTGATGAAATCTACTGCGTAGTTGTCATGCTCTTCAATACCAGTCGCAATGGCAAAGATATTGGGATCAAAAATAATATCTTCTGCTGGGAAGCCAATCTCATTCACAAGGATTTGATAGCAACGTTGACAAATTTCAGTCTTGCGCTTAAAAGTGTCGGCCTGACCTACCTCATCAAACGCCATCACAACAGATGCTGCGCCGTAACGGCGAATCAAACGCGCTTGTTTTCTAAAAGACTCTTCACCCTCTTTAAGAGAGATCGAGTTCACAATCGGCTTGCCTTGAATGCATTTCAGGCCTGCCTCGATCACGCTCCATTTGGAGGAGTCGATCATGATCGGTGCACGTGCAATATCTGGTTCGGAAGCAATCAAATTCAAGAAGCGCGTCATCGCTGCCTCTGAATCCAACATCGCTTCATCCATATTAATATCAATGACTTGAGCGCCATTCTCAACTTGCTGTCTTGCAACTACCAAAGCTTCATCAAATTGATTATTCAAAATCATGCGGGCAAATGCCTTAGAGCCTGTGACGTTGGTGCGCTCACCAATATTTACGAAGCCAACATTGGCTGTGACATTGAAAGGCTCTAAGCCCGAGAGCTTCATTGGCGGCATTGCCTTTGCAGCCTTACTCATGCTGCCACCTCGGCGCTCTCGCGATAGAAGGCGCGTGGCTTGCGCTTGGCAACTGCATTCGCAATCGCACGAATATGGTCTGGCGTCGTTCCGCAGCAACCACCCACGAGATTGACTAAGCCATCTTTTGCAAAACCATCGACAAGGCTAGAAGTAATTTCTGGGGTCTCATCAAAGCCAGTATCACTCATTGGATTAGGCAAGCCTGCATTGGGATAGCAAGATACGGCAGCGTCACAGATACGCGCTAGCTCAGCAATGTAAGGACGCATCAGAGCTGCGCCTAAGGCGCAGTTCAAACCAAAAGTTAATGGCTTAATATGACGCAAGCTATTCCAAAAAGCTTCAACTGTTTGTCCCGACAAGATACGCCCAGAAGCATCAGTCACTGTTCCTGAAATCATCACCGGCAAACGCTCACCAGTTTCTTCAAAGAATTCATCTAAGGCGAACAATGCAGCTTTGGCATTGAGTGTGTCAAAAATTGTCTCCACTAAAAATAAATCAACGCCGCCCTCAAAGAGGCCTTCGATCTGCTCGCGATAGGAAGCACGCAATGCATCAAACGTTACATTGCGAGCACCTGGATCATTTACATCCGGAGAAATACTTGCTGTCTTTGGAGTAGGTCCGATTGCGCCCGCTGCAAAACGTGGCTTATCTGGCGTAGAGTATTTTTCACAGGCAGCACGCGCCAATTGAGCAGAGATGACATTCATCTCACGTGCCAAGGCCGCCATCTTGTAATCTTCTTGCGCAACAGAAGTGGCTCCAAAAGTATTGGTCTCAATAATGTCTGCACCCGCATCCAAATACTGCTCATGAATCTTACTGATGATTTGTGGCTGGGCGAGAACTAGGAGTTCGTTATTGCCCTTGATGTCGCCAGGGTGAGCTTCAAAGCGCTTACCGACAGACAATCCACGGTAATCCGCTTCATTGAGCTTGTATTGCTGAATCATGGTGCCCATAGCGCCATCTAAAATCAGAATGCGCTGCTTCAGTAGCTCGGGAAGTGCCTGACCACGGGTGTAAGGCTGGGATAAACCATTAGATTGCATTGCTTAACCGGGATTAATCTCTAGAATCTCTCATTGTATTGGCATTAAGCCACTTTTATCTGACCCGGAGCCAGCTCTATGTTTGGAACTATCCCTGAATTCAATCAAAGCTTAGAAATGATGAAAACCATGTGGGGCCAGGGAGCAGGCGGATCAACGCCGGGGCAATTTCCCTTCACGACAGACGCCTCTAAAGCTGCCGGGGGTTTCGGCTCCGCATTTCCAGGGCTGGATACCGATGAGCTAGAAAAGCGTATCAAGGACCTCAAAAGCGTTGAAAACTGGCTTAACCTCAACCTCAATATCTTGAAGTCCACCATTCAGGGTCTAGAGGTACAGCATGCCACCATGATGGCCCTCAAATCCTTTGGAGATGCCGTCTCAGCAACTGCTGCTGCCGCATCCGGAGGATCGTCTGAAGAGTCCAGTACGAAAGCTTCTAAACCACGCAAAACCGCAACACGCCGTCGTCGCAAAGCTGGCGACTCAACTTACTTCGACGAAGTAGGTAATTCAGATGAGCAATAGCCTCACCCATAGCAAACGTCATTTGGTGAATATCTAATTCACGCTTAAATAAAACCGGCACTATCTCACGAGCAGTTGCCGGTTTTTTACATGCTCCAAGTGTTTCTGCCAGACGCTCATCATGATGCGCCTTTAACTGATCAATCCGTGACTTCATTCCTGTAAATGGCTTGCCATGTGATGGCAGAACGAGCGTATCATCAGGTAGCGGTAGATATCGATCCAAAGAGCTCAGATATAAACCTAAAGGGTCTGCGTCTGGGTCTGCATCATAGACACTGACATTTGTAGAAATACGCGGCAACAACATATCTCCAGAAATTAATACACTGAGATCTTTACAGAAAAGTGAAGCATGTTCAGGCGCATGACCAAATCTCATGATCACTTGCCACTCATGTCCACCAATCAAAAGCATTTCGCCATCGATGATGCGACGATATTGTCGCGGCACACCCGGAACCATATTGCTGTAATAATTAAAGCGCGCCCGAATTTTCTCTAGATCCTCTCGGGCGATGAGTCCATGTTTTTGAAAGTGATCCGCAGAGCCGCCACCGCCAGCACGCGCACCAACCGCAACACCGCCCTCTTTGTGGCTCAGCCATTGAGCAGTTAAATAATCCGTCATCGAAATCCAGAGTGGCGCATTCCATTTTTCGCAAAGCGATTGAGAGAGCCCCACATGGTCTGGATGCATATGAGTCACGATCACCCTGAGCACCGGCAAGCCTTCTAGCTGAGTAGCAAATATCTGATCCCAGGCTGCTTTTGTCTCATCATTAGCAATCCCACAATCCACAATGGTCCAGCCATGAACGCCTTCAAACTCATCACGCAGCAGCCATAAGTTGATGTGGTCTAAGGCAAACGGTAGACGCATCCGCAACCAACGAACCCCAGGTGCGACCTCCATTGAACTCCTCACTTCCGACAAAGCATCGACTAAGAGATAATGAATAGAACTCAGATCGCTGTATTGGTTTTTGGTATTCATCTTTTTCTATTCTAGGTTTGCTTTGACAACAGTTTCATCACCTTGCATTAACTGGTGCGACATCAACCCTGAAAATGGTTTTTGCCGTGGTTGTTATCGCACGCTATCGGAGATTGCAGACTGGTCTAAACTTTCTAATTCTGACAAACTTAAGGTCTGGGAAAAACTGGAAACACGCAAACATCAAGCGCCCCGGTAATTATTGCTAATTACAAATTTCTTATTTATTAACATCCACAATTAAGCGGCCGCGCACATTTCCAGCCATCAATTCTGCGGCGTACCTTAAAGAATCTTCCAAACTAATTTCATGAGAGATCTCCTCTAAAGTTTTGAGATCAACCAATTTACTCAATTGCTCATAAGCAACTATCCGTTTGACTTTTGGCACTGTCACACTATTAATGCCATACAAAGTCACGCCACGCAAAATAAATGGTGCAACAGTCGACGGAAAATCCATCCCCTGAGCCAATCCGCAAGCAGCAACCGCACCGTCGCTTTTGGTTTGTGCACAGGCGTTAGCCAAAGTATGACTGCCAACACTATCCACTACTGCCGCCCAGCGCTCTTTAGCTAAGGGCTTGCCAGGAGCCGACAATGCAGCACGATCAATCACTTCGCTAGCACCCAATTTCTTCAAACAATCAGCCTCGGACATGCGCCCAGTACTGGCGACTACCGTAAATCCCAATTTGCTCAGCAGAGTAATAGCGAAGCTACCAACGCCACCCGCGGCACCAGTCACCAATACCTCGCCATCGCTTGGCTTCAAGCCATGCTTTTGTAAGGCCATTACGCATAACATTGCTGTATAGCCAGTAGTGCCAATCGCAAGAGCCTGCTTAGCAGTAAACCCCTTTGGCAGCGGAATGAGCCATTCAGATTTCACACGTGCTTGCTGCGCTAGTCCACCCCAGTGACCTTCGCCAACGCCCCAACCATTAAGCAAGACCATGTCGCCAGCTTTAAATTCTGGGCTAGCACTCTCTAAAACTTCTCCTGCGAAATCAATGCCAGGAACCATAGGAAAGCTACGAACCACCGGGCCTTTGCCGGTAATGGCCAGACCATCTTTGTAATTCAGCGTGGAATAGAGCACCTTAACCTTGACATCTCCCTCGGGCAAACTAGCCTCATCAACCTGAGCAAGCTCTGCTCGATAGCCTTGATCATCTTTATTTACCAAAATCGCATTAAACATGTCTCTTCCTTTTAAAAGCGCTGCATTCTCCACAGCAAATACGTAATAGGTTTATCCTAACGAGCATTGCTGATTATGGAGGTTTCCATGAAAAAAATTCTACTATTAACTACGATTTCGAGCTTGACGCTGTTTGGCTGCTCCTCAAGCCAAATTAATATGTCTATGGGCAATATGCGCCTCATTAGCTTCAGCGCAGCACCTCAAGACGTGATGGACTTTGCCAATACGACTTGTAAAAATGATTTCTACCAAGGCGCAAGCTTCCTGTCCAAGGCGGGCAAGGAATATCGCTTTAAATGCGTTAAAGCTGAAGAAAATGAAATCCTGACCCCAATTCCAGGAACAATCATCCCCTCAGATGCTCCCGCTTCAGTCGCAGCAAAGTAAGACACTCAACAAGCAAATAAGATGACCCCATTTACCTCCCAAGAGCTCCGCAAAGGCTTTTCTTCCTTTGCAACTGGGGTCACGGTTATTACCTGCTTAGATGCTGACCAGAATGCTCACGGCATTACCATCAGCTCCTTTAATACTGTTTCACTAGAGCCGCCACTGATTTTGTGGAGCCTGAAAAAGCATTCACGCTTAATGCCCAATTTTGAAGTTGGTCATAAACAGTTAATTCATGTGTTGGAGCGCTCACAAGAAGCAATGGCAATGCACTTTGCGACCGTGAAAGAAGATCAATTTGTGAACATCCCCCATAAGCTTGCAGCAAGCGGGCTGACCCAAATCGAGGGATGCTGCGCATACTTTGAGTGTGAGACTGTTTCAGTTCATACCGGCGGCGATCACAACATCATTGTTGCCAAAGTACTCAACCTAAAACACACTCCAGAAAGTCACCCTCTTATATTTGCACACAGCAAATTTATGGGCTTAGATTCATCACTTTAAAAAAACCAAAATAGGAATTCTCATGATTCGCTTATGGGGAAGAAAAAGTTCTATTAATGTGCAAAAGGTCTTGTGGTGCCTTGCGGAGCTGGGACTAGAAGAGAGAAAAGGTTTTGAGCGCATTGATGCTGGCCTTCATTTTGGCAAAAATCGCACCCCTGAATTTCTAGCGCTCAACCCCAATGGCTTGGTCCCTATTCTACAAGATGGTGATCTTGTGCTCTGGGAATCTAATACTATTTTGCGGTATCTTGTTCGTCAGTACGATAAGACGAAGCGCTTTCCAGCGGAGATCGGTGGTCAGTATCAATCTGAGAAGTGGATGGATTGGCAGCTAGGCACTATGTGGCCGAGTTTGCGCGTTGCCTTTTTAGGACTCACTCGGACGCCTGAAAACGAAAGAAACTACAAACTCATTCACAAGGCATATCAAGATACCAATGCTTTGCTCGCATTACTTGATCAACAGCTAGCCAATCAACGTTATTGCTCAGGAGACACTTTCAATATTGGAGACATTCCACTGGCGCTCTGTGTCGGCAGATGGATTCTATTAAATGAAACATTTCCAGAGCAAACCGGTCTACGCCTGTCTTTGAATAATGTCGAAGCATGGATGCGGCGCATAGAAGCAGAAACCAAATACAGCGTAGTTGTAGAAAAGGAGCTCAATATTGTGAAGTAAGTCAGAGACTTCGATAGAAAAGGGTGAACTCAGTTCACCCTTTTTCTTTGGCTACTTGCGGAATAAATTACTGTTGCTTAAATTTCTTCTGATGGTGATCTGCCCCAATAAACAAGTACATCGCTGGCACTACAAAGAGCGTAAACAGAGTGCCGATCGACAAACCAGTAAAGATCACGATACCCATGGATTGACGGCCAGCTGCGCCAGCTCCAGAGGCAATCACTAGAGGCACCACGCCTAATACCATCGCTGCAGTAGTCATCAGAATTGGACGCAAACGCACGCTACTTGCCTCTACGATAGCATCTAACTTGTTGCGACCAGCCTCTTGCAGCTCATTAGCAAATTCCACAATCAAGATTCCGTGCTTACTGATCAAGCCCATCAGCGTGACAAGCCCAACTTGGGTATACACATTCAAGGTGGTAAATCCGAGGTTGATAAAGATGAGTGCACCAAACAAGGCGAGTGGCACTGAAACCAAAATCACAATCGGATCACGGAAACTTTCAAACTGTGCGGCCAAGACTAAGAACACGATCAAGATCGCAAAGAACATAGTCACCAAGAAACCGCCCGACTCAGCCATGAACTGACGGGATGGGCCGGCGTAGTCCATGCTGTAGCCATTAGGTGCAACCTTTTTCAAGGTCTGACGCATGAACTCGAGTAAATCCGCTTGAGAAATAAACGGCGTACTCACACCGGAGATTGTTGCGGAGTTCAACTGCTGAAAGTGATTAATAGATTGAGGAACCACTTTTTGCCTAATCGTCGCAATCGTGCGAGCCTGAATCATCTGACCACTAGGCGTACGGATGTAGTAATCCAGGATCTGATCTGGATTCAAGCGATCTACTTGCTTTGCTTGTGGAATAACGCGATAGGAACGACCAGCGACAGAGAAGTAATTGACGTAACCACCACCCAAGGCAGCTGAGAGCGCACTACCCACTTGCTGCTGCGTCAATACAATAACCCTGGTCTTCTGTTGGCGCCAATTCAGCGTGCGCAGTGGCGTATAGATAAGCAACCCCGCCCAGCAATATCACACCCATCACAATGATGACCTGCTAAGTGCTCAAGAGTTCACGTAAGGTAGTTTGGTAACTGTGGTGCACCTTATCGAAAATGCGATCGATCTTTTTCACAAACGAGGAGGCTTCTTGCTCTTCAGTAAAAATACGTGAGCACATCATCGGAGAAAGTGTCAATACAATCAATCCGGATACCGCCACCGCACTTGCCAAAGTAAAGGCAAACTCGGTAAAGAGCGCCCCAGTTAAACCGCCCTGGAAACCAATTGGAATATAGACTGCAATCAATACAATCGTCGTTGCCAAAATTGGGCCGCCCAATTCGCGTGCGGCAATTAAAGAAGTCTCTAGTGGGGACTTGCCCTCCTTCATATGGCGGTCAACGTTCTCAACCACAATAATCGCATCGTCCACCACCAAGCCAATTGCAAGCACTAGAGCTAACAGCGTCAGTAAGTTAATGGAGCAACCTAATATCTGCATTAGGAAGAATGTGCCAATCAAAGAGAGTGGCATCGCAATCACAGGAACTGCAACTGCGCGTGCACTTCCTAGAAACAAGTAAATCACCACCGTCACAATCAATAGCGCTTCCAGTAAGGTAGCCACTACTTCATCAATCGAAGTAGTAATGAACTTAGTTGAGTCGTACACCACTTTGCCAGACATGCCGGTTGGTAGCTGCTTCTGAATATCTGGCACCACAGCACGAACACGTTCAGCCACATCAAGCAAGTTCGCCTGAGGCGCGACCTTGATAGCAATAAATACCGAGCGCTTGCCACTAAATGCGACATTCGTGTTGTAGTCCTCAGAGCCCATGCTCACGGTCGCCACTTGATCTAAATAGACAATATTGATGCTATCTTTTTTGACGACCAATTTGCGGAACTCATCGAGCGTATGTAAATCTGTACCAGCTACCAAGTCCACAGCAACCATGTCGCCTTTAGTGCTACCTACTGCGGACAGGTAGTTATTGACTACCATAGCGCTATAGACATCATCGGCACCCACGCCAAGGCCGGCCATCTTCTCGCGATCGAGCCAAGCACGCAGAGCAAACTTTCTGCCGCCAGTAATTTCTGCATTCTGTACACCATCGACAGAATCTAATTTTGGCTTTACTACCCGCAACAAGTAGTCTGTAATCGCATTGTTTGGAATGTCGTCACTATAAAAGCCCATGTACATCGCGGCAGTAGACTGAGCAATTTGCACAGTCAATACAGGCTGCTGTGCTTGTGGTGGCAGTTGATTCTTGACCGAGCTAATCTGGGTTTGGATCTGCGTTAAGGCAGCATTAGAGTCGTAATTGAGTTTGAGGGTAGCGGTAATTGTTGAAAGTCCACTCACACTCATCGATGACAAATAGTCAATGCCCTGAGACTGTGCAATGGCCGTCTCTAATGGCTGCGTAATAAATCCAGCAATCGTCTCTGGATCGGCGCCGTAGTAAGCCGTCGTAATGGTGACAATCGCATTTTGGGTTTGCAGATATTGGTTTACTGGCAAGGATCCAACTGCCTTTAAATCAAATACCAAAACAAGCGCACTCACTACCAGTGAGAGCGCTGGTCTACGAATGAATATGTCAGTCCAATTCATCTAGGACTTATTCCTGTGGCCGTGGGTTTGGTGAATTCGACGGAAGCACTTTGTTATTCACAATCAGCGGTGTACCGTTCTTCAGCTTGAGCTGGCCGCTAGTAACAACCGTAGCGCCCTCTTCAACACCTTTAAGAATCACCACTTGGTCGCCACGTGTCGGCCCTGTCGTCACAAAAACTTGCTGAGCCTCAAGCGCAGGCTTGCCCTGCTTATCTTTTTTGCCAGTAGGCTTAGCAATAAACACTGTCGATCCATAAGGGTTATAAGTTACGGCAGTTTGGGGCAAGGTCAACAGCTTCATCTCGTCACCCAGTTTGATATTCACATTCGCAAACATACCCGGCAAAATTTTCTTATCAGGATTAGCTAGTTGAGCTTCAATCTGAATATTGCGCGTATTGGCATCGACCTTCGGACTTACTGCAGTCACTTTTCCGGTAAAGCTTGCGTCTTTAAATGCATTCGTTGTCACCACAATTTCTTGGCCAACTTGGATCTGCTCAGCATTACTTTGCGGTAGATTGAAATTAACAAAAATAGAGTCTAAAGTTTGGAGTGTTAGCAATTTATCGCCTGGATTAACGAACTGACCAAGGTTAATCATCACAATACCCACGCGTCCACTAAACGGTGCCCTTAAATTCTTTTTGGCAACTAAAGCAGTTTGCTGCTCCACCTGAGCTTGCTTGGACTTTGCATCTGCCTTGCTTGTGTCAAATACGTTTTTACTAATTGCCTGAATCACTAACTGCTGTCTATCGCGCTCATTAATGACTTTAGCCAAATCTGCCTGAGCCTTTAATGAATTTAGTTGTGCAACATCTGAAGCGTCATTCAATTTAATAAGTAAGTCGCCTTCTTTCACATCCATACCAGACTTAATGGGTACGGTTTGCACAAGGCCACCGATTTCAGTGCTGAGATCTACGCCTCTAAATGCACGCACATTATCAACGCTAGAGAGCTTAGGCTGCCATGCGGTGGCCTCCACAACCATCGTGGAAACGGTTGCAGGAGGCAATCCCATACCAGCAATGAAGTGCTTGATCATGAAGGTCTTGAGTTGATTAAACCCAAAGATCAAGCCCAGCAATAAAAATACACCGCACAACATAATGGTCATACGTCGACCCAAAGGGGTCATCGATTGCAATTTTGAATTGGCTTTACTGCGCAAGAATCGTTCGCGCAAGCGCACCCACACACCTTTTGCTTTTTCCCAAAGCGCAATCACCTTGTCGCGCAACTTCCACTCTTCAGATTTAGCAAGCATCCAATCCCATAAGGCAACTGCGGCAGCAGTGACTTTGGTTTTAATTGTTTCCAGAAGTTTCATTTTGATCTTTGTTCGCTATGGCTTTTGGTTGAAAGGCTGTGCCGGTACGATTCCACCAGCCTCCGCCTAGTGCTGCAAATAATGCTGCTGTATCAGAGAATCGAGTTGCTTGTGCAGAAACTGATTTGACTTTAGCAATTTGATATTGATTTTGATAATAGAGAACAGCCAAGTAACTTGCAGTACCCAACTTATATTGCTGCTGCACTAACTCTAAAGTTTCAAAGGCGTAACGCTCTGCATCTGATGCAGACTTCAATGCTTGAGCACCAGTTTCTAGAGCGCGTAAGGAATCTGCCACCTCTTGAAATGCCTTCAGCACCGTAGCCTGGTATTGAAATACAGCTTGTTCGTAATTTGCGATAGCACCGCGACGTTGCGCCAATAATTGCCCACCCTAAAAGAGGGGCTGAAAGATGCCGCCAGCAACTGACCATAGAGTGGCGTTCGGCCCAAACAAAGCTGCACTTGTGAGTGCCGCAGAACCAATAGCGCCAGTGATATTAAATTGCGGCAATAAATTTGCGGTGGCCACGCCTACTAATGCATTCGTTGCCTTGAGCTGTGCCTCTGCTGCGCGGACATCTTGGCGTTGACGCACAAGGCTTGAAGGCGCTGACAATGGCAACTTCTCTGGTAAATGTAAAGACTTCAAATCAAACTTGGTGATGTTGGCATTGCTAGGCAACTCGCCCACCAATACCGCCAACTGATTGCGCGCAAATGAAAGATTGCGTTCGTAAGTAAATAAATCTACTTGGGAATTGGATACCAAAGTTCTTTGTGATGTCACATCCACCTTGGAGACGGTACCAATGACTAATTGCTTTTCGGTCATTTCGGCTAAATTGGTTTGTGCCTTCAGAATTTCTTCGGTGGCTTGCATTTGTGCACGCAACGTTGCTTCACGCACTGCGCTAGTCACAATATTGGCCGTTAAAGAAAGGTATGCGCCCTCCAGCTGAAACTGAGCAATCTCTGCTTGAACTCTCGCACCCTCAACTGCACGGCGCGCACCACCGAAAACATCAAACTTATAGGTGACGTTTACAGAAGCGTTATAGAGGCTGTAGGTATCAGAGCCATATGGCAACCCATAGATAGCTGAAGGTTGGAGTTGACGTGCAACACCTCCATTCAAGCCAATCGCGGGAAAATACTGACCACCAATTTGTGCGCTGAAATTTTCCTGGCTGGCGCGCAAGGCGGCATCAGCAGCGCCTAAATTTTGGTTTTGCTGCAGCGCTTTTTTAATTAATGCATCTAGCTCGGGAGACTTAAATAACCCCCACCACTGCGCCTCAATATCAGCGCCTTCAATGAGCTCTTGATCGGTGCCACCCGGCACTCCAGGTGCAGTGGCTAATTTTTTAGAAAGAGTTGTTTCGGTGTATGTAGAAGCATTAGGAGCATCAGGCCGCTTAAAGTCTGAACCCACTGCACACGCAGAGAGAAGCCCCGCAGACAACAACGGAAGCCATCGCAAGATAAAGAAATCTTTTGAACCAAACATGTACTGTGACAAATATCCTTTTCTACAGCAGATATTTGAACATACTTTTTCAATCCAGTCTGTGTAACACCTTGATTTAACAGGTGAATTTTGTACACAGCTCAGTGTAGAAGTCAAACAGTTTTTTATACACCATGCAAATTATTAATGGGCAATTTTTCCAAAGCTACCACTACTGAAGTCTTGCATCGCTTGAGCAATTTCTTCTTTGGTATTCATTACAAATGGGCCGTAACCCACGATAGGTTCATTAATGGGTTCGCCGCCCAGCAACAAGGCAATCGAGTCTTCCAGCACATTCACTTGAATATCTTGACCCTGATTACTAAATATCAGCATCTGAGCATCTTTGGCAACCACACCCTCACCAGCCTCGACGGCACCCTTAAGCACAACTAGGGAGGCATTCCAACCCTCAGACACAGGAATACTTGTTGAACCCTTCTTCAGCTTCAGGTCAATCACATTGAGAGGAGTAAAGGTATTGGCTGGCCCTGTATGGCCATCGAACTCCCCAGCGATGATGCGCGCTTGCCCAGCATCATTCTTCAATTCAATCGCAGGAATCTGTTTATCCAGAACAGCCTGATAGGCTGGCTTGGTCATTTTGAGTTTTGCGGATAAATTCACCCACAACTGAACCATATCCAGAGTTCCGCCATTTTTGGCAAAGCCTTCAGAATGAAACTCTTCGTGCAAGATTCCAGAGCCAGCAGTCATCCACTGCACATCACCAGGACCAATTACACCGCCCTGACCTGTGGAATCTTTATGCGCCACTTCACCCTCATAAACAATAGTGACCGTTTCAAAACCACGATGGGGGTGTGAGCCCACACCTTTACGCTCAGTTGTTGGGGGGAACTCTGCTGGCCCCGCATAGTCCAGCATCAAGAATGGACTCATTTGCTTACCCATGTCTTGATAGAAGAATAAGGTGCGCACAGGAAAACCGTCGCCCACCCAGTGACCTCGATCGTTACCTTGTAAACCAATGAGTTTTTTCACGATTCCCCCAATTTCTTTCAGATAAAAATGCTTACTTGGCTTTTAGTTCAGAAGCAATCTTGGCAATGCGCTCGCCATATAGACGTGCTGTTTCTAAATCACCTTCATTAACTTCATCAGCACTTGCATCAGAAGGTGTTTGCATCATTGCGCCAGCAAATGAACCAACGTAGTTCACATCATCACGCTTTGCTGCTTTGGCGTTTGACGGCATTAATCCAGTACCAACCTATATGCCTGAATGTTGCATTGCCAGAGTAAAAAAGTAATGCAAGGTGGAATGCTTGTCACCATTCATGGTGGCAGAGTTGGTAAAACCACTAAATACTTTATCTTTCCACTGTTGTGTAAACCATGGCTTAGAACTTGCATCAGCAAACTTCTTAAACTGCCAGCTTACTGTCCCCATGTAGGTTGGCGAACCAAATACGATGGCATCAGCAGCATTCAATGTTTCCCACTGAGTGTCGGTGATATTACCTTCAGCATCAATAGCTACTAGTGTGCCATTCGCACCTTTAGCTAGAGCTTGAGCCTGCTTAACAGTGTGACCATAACCACTATGAAATACAACGGCTACTTTAGTCATAATCTTCTCCTTTAGAAAATTGAATTACTTCGCTTCTTTACGACCATCAAAGCTGAAGCTACCAGCACCAGCGGAAGCCAATACCAATAGACCACCCATAACAGCAATATTTTTGAAGAATAATAATTGTGCGATGAATGCAGAATCAACAGGAGCAGCCCAGAAAGCATGGCCAGTTACAGCAGCAGCTAATGTAAATAGAGCCATGATGATGGCAACTAATCTAGTTTGATAGCCTACTAGCAATGCGATGCCGCCAATGATTTTAATCACGATGGTGGCTGCCAATGCAAATGTAGGCGCTGGAATACCTAATGAAGCGAAATACCCGAGAGTTCCTTCGAAGCCAGTCAGCTTTGATAAACCTGCTGGTAAAAACAAGGCAACGATTAAGATTCGGCCAATAAGATTTAATGCGCTTTAATACGTTTTCATTTGAAATTCCTTTATGTTTTGCATTGAAATATTGATTAATTAAAAATTGCTTTCACTTCCCGCAATACTGTTATCGCTTGCTCCATTTCTTTTTTACTAAGCTTGCTAAATGCCTTGCCAAGATATTCAACATGCTCCGGAAATACCATCTTAAATAATTTGTCGCCTGATTTAGATAGTCCAATCTTGTAGCTACGACCATCCTCAACATTTACAAACTTCTCGATCAGGCCTTTTGCTTCGAGCCGCTCAAGGACTCCCGTCATCGTGCCTTTAGAAACTAGCGTTTTCTCACCGAGCTCCTTACAGGTCATTGGTGGTTGATTACCCAGTGTTGCCAAAATATCGAACTGGGTCATTGTTAAGCCCATTTCTTTGATATGGCTTTCCGAATGCGCCTCAAAGGCCTGATATGCCTGAACCAATTCCTTAACGAGCGATAGGTGATTCATTTGTCTCCCTCAATTTAGTCTGTATGCGTACCAGTTTAGTACTAATTCGTACTAATTGCAAGGCCCTACAAAATCAAGGGAATAAACCCAGTGGAATGGTTTACGCCTGAGCCGATAGACTTACTTAGTATTTTGGGGTGAATCTAGCCCAAAGAAATTATTCCACCGTAACGCTCTTAGCGAGGTTACGCGGCTTATCAACATCAGTGCCAAGGGCGCAAGCGGTGTGATAAGCCAAGAGCTGCAGCGGAACTACGTGGAGGATCGGAGAAAGATTGCCATAGTGCTCTGGCAAACGAATGACGTTAATGCCATCACTACTCGTAATATCGGTATCTTGATCTGCGAATACATATAACTTGCCACCGCGTGCCTTCACTTCTTGCATGTTGGATTTAAGTTTTTCCAATAGATCATTCTTAGGCGCTACGGTAACTACTGGCATCTTTTCAGTAACCAAAGCTAAGGGTCCGTGCTTCAACTCGCCTGCTGGATAAGCTTCAGCATGGATATAAGAAATTTCTTTTAACTTGAGAGCGCCTTCAAGGGCAATCGGGTAATGCATGCCGCGGCCCAGGAATAAAGCGTTCTCACACTTAGCAAATGCTGCGCTCCAAGCCATGATCTGTGGCTCAAGTGCCAGTACTGCATGCAAAGCCTTTGGTAAATGGCGTAAGTCGCGCAAGAGTTCTTTCTCTTGTTCAGAACTGATCTTACCCGCGCGCTTTGCCAATGAAACAGCTAGCACATATAGGGCAACCAATTGCGTAGTAAAGGCTTTAGTAGATGCCACACCAATTTCAGTGCCAGCCTTGGTCAAGAAATTCCAATTCGTCTCACGAACCATGGCACTACTTGCAACGTTACAAATTGCTAGTGTGTATTGATGCCCCAAAGCTTGAGCATGACGCAAAGCCGCCAAAGTATCGGCAGTCTCACCGGACTGCGATACCACCACTACTAAGGCGCTTGGATTAGGCACAGTGGTGCGATAGCGATACTCGCTTGCAATCTCAACCTGCGTCGGAATGCCTGCTAAATCTTCTAACCAATATTTAGCAACGCAAGCCGAGTAGTAGCTAGTACCACAAGCCAAGATCAAAATTTGATCAAACTTTTTCCATTGCTCTGGATCGGCATTAAAGAGTTCTGGCCCAAAGCTAGCAATATTGGCAAGGGTGTCACCAATTGCTCTGGGCTGCTCAAAAATCTCTTTCTGCATGTAATGCTGATAAGGGCCTAGATCCACGGAGTCAGCTTGAGCTGGCATTGGCTTTTGCTCACGCTGTACCGTCTTGCCTGACTGATCAATGATCTCAAAGCTCTCCACCTTCAGAATGGCAACATCGCCCTCTTCCAAATACACCATAGAGTGTGCTCGGCCAGCAAGCGCCAAGGCATCAGATGCAAGGAAGTTTTCATTTTCACCAAGAGCTACTACCAATGGAGAGCCAACGCGGGCCCCGACTAAAACATCTGGGCGATCTTGTGCAATCACACCAATCGCATAAGCACCATGAAGACGAGGTAATATGGAACGAACTGCTACAACTAAATCCGCTTGATTGCTAGCTACATAAGATTGATGAATTAAATGCGCAATCACTTCAGTATCAGTTTCAGATGCAAATACATAGCCCACAGACTTCAACTCTGTGCGCAGTGATTCGTAATTTTCAATAATGCCGTTATGCACTACAGCAATTAATCCACCGGAGATATGAGGGTGTGCATTTTGCGTATCAGGTTTACCGTGTGTGGCCCAGCGCGTATGCGCAATTCCCAAGGTGCCATGAAAATCTTTACCCTGCTCCGCTAACTCAGAAACGCGAGCGGTCGTACGGGCACGTTCAATTGGATGCTTAGCATCATCACCATTAATTACGGCAAAACCACATGAGTCGTAACCGCGATATTCAAGGCGACGCAGCCCTTCAATTAAGACGTCAACAATATTCTTACGCGATGCTGCGCCAACGATTCCGCACATTATTTTTTAGCCTTCACGGATTTTTTGGTGGCTACTTTCTTTTCCTTCTTTACTGGGCGCTGCCACTGTAAAGAGATTTGCTTAGCGCGCGATACGGTAAGTTGATTGGGAGGCGCATCTTTTGTAAGTGTGGTCCCAGCACCTAAGATTGCACCACGGCCAACGCGTACAGGGGCAACCAACTGAGTATCCGAACCAATGAAGACATCGTCCTCAATAATTGTTTGGTGCTTATTAACACTATCATAGTTGCAAGTAATCGTACCTGCACCGATATTGACTCTAGAACCCACGATGGAATCACCCACATAGGCCAAATGGTTAGCTTTGCTATTGGCGGCGATCTTGCTGTTTTTCACTTCTACAAAATTACCAATGTGCACATCATTCGCTAAGTCAGCGCCTGGGCGCAGGCGAGCATAAGGCCCGATCAAAGAACTTGCGCCAACTTTTGCACCATCAATATGGCTATAGGGATGAATGGTGACGTTCTTACCAATCATGCTATTGCGAATAATGCAGTACGGCCCCACTTTTGTGCCCGCTGCTAAAGTTACGCAACCTTCAAATACACAACCCACATCAATAAAGACATCGGTACCGCACTCTAGCGTTCCACGAATATCAACACGCGCTGGATCAGCCAAAGAAACACCGGCGTCCATTAATGCATTCGCTTGATTAAGTTGATGTACACGCTCTAAAGCAGCTAACTGATCACGACTATTAATGCCAACAGTTTCATATTCAGCATCGGCTTGTGCAGTTCGAATGGGAACACCATCATTAACTGCCATTGCGATGACATCAGTTAGGTAATATTCGCCCTGGGCATTACTGGCTCGCAAGGCCTTCAACCACTTTTTAAGTGAATTGGTTGGTAGCACCATGATGCCAGTATTGATTTCTTGAATGCGCTTTTGCTCAGGCGATGCATCTTTTTCCTCAACAATCTCTTTTACGGAGCCGTCGATATCTCGCACGATGCGACCATAGCCAGTTGGATTACTGAGGTTTTGAGTCAGGAGCGCTAATGCAGAATCTTGACCGCGAACGCCATCAGCCAATTTAGCCAATTTAGTGAGCGTCTTTTTGCTTGTAAGCGGCACATCGCCATAGAGAACCAAAGTAGGCTCATTTACATCGAGCTTAGGGAAGGCTTGCAATAAAGCGTGGCCCGTGCCTTTTTGCTCAGCCTGTAATGCAGCGCCTACTTTGCTAAAGCGAAAATCCTGCTCTTTTGCGGTTTGAAGAAATTCTTTAACATCGGCTGCGCCGCGACCAATAACAACGATGGGGCCAGTTTTAGCGCTCTTACCTTGTAAATCCAGAGCTGTATTGAGAACGTACTGAAGAAGGGGTTTCCCGGCCAAGGTTTGGAGAACCTTGGGTAATGCGGACTTCATCCGCTTTCCCTGCCCAGCAGCCAAAATAACGATGTTCATAAAGAGGGATTATAAGGCACCTGAATCAGTGTTCCACAGGCTATTTCATCGATTTCTGTCTCGTCAATTGCCTTATCACCAGCCGATCTTGCGGCAATACCCGACAGCTCCATAGAAATCTCGAGATTCTTAAAATCAAAAGCCTCTCTATCCATTAAATGGGATGGCACGATATGGTGCATTGAGCGAAAGAGATTCTCGACTCGCCCTGGGTGCTTTTTCTCCCAATCACGTAACATCTCTTTCATGGCGCCACGCTGTAGATTGGGCTGGCTGCCACAGAGATTGCACGGAATAATCGGGAAGCTCATATCCACCGCGTAACGTTCAAGTAATTTTTCAGGAACGTATGCGAGAGGACGAATGACAATATGCTTACTGTCATCTGATCGTAACTTTGGCGGCATGCCTTTGAGCTTGCCTGCAAAGAACATATTCAGCATTAATGTTTCTAAGATGTCATCACGGTGATGACCTAAAGCAATCTTGCTTGCACCCAACTCATCAGCAACACGATACAAAATGCCACGACGCAAACGAGAACAAAGCCCACAAGTCGTTTTTCCTTCTGGAACGACACGCTTGACGATACTGTAAGTATCTTGGCTTTCAATATGGTACTGAACACCTAAAGCATTTAGGTAGTTCGGCAAAATCTCTGCTGGGAATCCTGGCTGTTTTTGATCTAAATTGACGGCAACAATTTCAAAATTAATTGGGGCACGCTCGCGTAACTTGAGCAGAATATCAAGCATGGCGTAACTATCTTTACCGCCTGACAGGCAAACCATTACCTTGTCACCATCTTCGATCATGCCAAAGTCGCCAATCGCCTGGCCGACTAAACGACAGAGCTTTTTCTCAAGCTTATTTTCTTCGAAGACGACTTTACGGATATCACTCATAGCGACTAAATTTTTCTGACCTTTCTTTAAACCTGCTTCATCCGAAATACTTCAACACCAACAGAGTGGAAATCTGGATAGACATCAGGCTTAGCCGTACTAACGCGAGCCGCAATGACCTTCGGATGCAATAGCATCGCAGTCACGATGTCATCGCAGAAGGTTTCCTGTAAATGGATATGGCCCTGGGAAGACCGTGCCTTAATGGTTTCACGCATAAAGTCGTAATCCACAACCTCTTCCAATAAGTCTTTAGAGGGGATGTTCATATTCAATGGAATATAGAGATCTACATTGAGAATAACGCGCTGCTCAGCCTTCTTCTCAAAATCATGCACACCGATATTGATATAGATTTCATAGTCACGCAGAAATAAGCGGCGACAATCAGCTAAAGCAGGATGAGAAAGAATGGCGTGCATAAATTTATATTTGCTCTTTTTAACTTTTTTATTCTGTATTGATTTCTTAATTTGCTTTAAACATCACATCACGTGATGATGGTAAAAGATGTTGTCCGCCATCTACATACAAGGTGGTGCCAGTGATCGCATTAGAGTTAGCTAAAAATACGGCTGCTTTTGCAATATCGCTTGGTGTTGATGACTTACTTAATGGGGTCATCTGATGCGCCTTGGTAAAGCCCGCTTCAGTTTGATCGCCCGAAGTCAGCGTAATGTCGGGTGCTAAACCAATCACCCGCAAGTGAGGAGCAAAATCTACTGCTAGCACCTCAACTGAGGTGAGCAATGCAGCTTTAGATAATGTGTAAGACAAATAATCTGGATTGAGATTAATCAATTTTTGATCGAGCAACTGAATTACCGAGGGGGTTGATAAATCGCTCTCGCCTGCCTTCTTTGCCCGACTCTTTTGATGTTCAAACATCAACAGAGATAGCAAAATGGGCGCGGTTAAATTAACTTGCATATGGTCTTGCAAACTTTTACTGCTGAGCGGGGCATCCGAATTGGCGCGATCATATTCAAAGATTGCAGCGCTATTCACAAGACATTCGAGATCTTGAAACTCAGCAACAACCGCGACAAACAGAGAATGGATTTCTTCTTCGCTAACGAGGTCAGCCTTAAATGCCACAGCCCTACGCCCTAAGCCCTGGATTTCCGTAACGGTAGCCTGGGCATCAGACGCAGACTGGCCATAATGAATCGCGACATCCCAGCCCTGACAAGCAAATTCCAAGGCAATTTCTCGGCCAAGACGCTTGGCAGCACCGGTCACTAAAACTGCTTTATTTTGCTGAGGTTGTAGGTTTGAACTCAAGTTCACTTAAATTCTCTTAGACTAGCGAGCTATGGATATTACCTTGACCAGCCTTGAAACAGCTCATACCGAGCTGCTTAGTCAGAAAATAATGGCCGAAATCGCCTCCAATGGCGGCTGGATGCCATTTTCAAGGTACATGGAAATGGCTTTATATGAGCCAGGCATGAGTTATTACAGCGCTGGAGCCCACAAATTGGGTACTGGCGGTGACTTCACGACAGCCCCTGAGCTCTCCCCCCTATTTGGCGCCGCTATTGTAGAAACCCTTTTGCCGATTCTGGAGGGCCTTCAAGCCCAAGGGCTTCCCACCCAAATTCTGGAATTTGGCGCTGGCACTGGCAAATTGGCCAAATCCATTCTTACCCGATTGCACGATCTTGAGTTTCCCCTGGATTGCTATGACATCATCGAGATCTCACCAGACCTAGCCCAAAGGCAAGAGCAACGCCTCAGGCATCTCTCAGAGAAACTCAATTTACCCACCCAATGCAAGTGGTTAAGCTCTTTACCTAGCAACTTCAAGGGCATCATTCTGGCCAACGAGGTAATTGATGCGATTCCGTGTGATGCCATCATCTTTCAAAATGGCTTTTGGTATCAACAAGGCATTGCCGTAATTGATGGCAAGCTTGCCTGGTCAACAGGACAACCCGTTGAGCAGTCACTGCTTCCAGAGACTTTACTTGCCGGAAATTTTTCTGAAGGCTATGTTACTGAATTACATGCGCCAGCTAATGCTTGGATGCGCCAAGTAGCTAAGCATCTCGATACCGGACTCTTCCTCACTTTTGATTACGGATTTCCAGAGGGTGAGTATTACCATGCACAACGCTTAGAAGGCACGCTCATGGCGCACCATCGCCATCATGCTATTCAGGATCCGTTTTATCTTCCGGGACTATGCGATTTAACAACGCATGTGGAATGGTCACAGATTGCATGCAGCGCACTCGAGGAAGAGGTTGATGATGTCTATCTCAGCAATCAGGCGTCTTATTTGCTAGATGCCGGCATTGGCGATATTGCGTTGGAGATTGACGACCCCAGCAACCCAGAAACTTTCTTACCCATTTCGAATTCTTTACAAAAACTGTTGTCTGAAGCGGAGATGGGCGAACTCTTCAAAGTCTTTGCATTTTCAAAGAAGCTATCTGACGTATTGCCAGGACATGTCTTAGAAGACTTACCTGGCCTTCGAGGTAGAAATAGACTGTAAGTTTTTAAATGCTTACCGCTGCAGTAATGGCTAAGAGTCTCGCAGCATCTACCGCACTACGAATTCTTTCACCATTAGACCTCTGCTCTGCCGATACGCCTTCAAT
This sequence comes from Polynucleobacter necessarius, assembly GCA_900095165.1. Lineage (GTDB taxonomy): Bacteria > Pseudomonadota > Gammaproteobacteria > Burkholderiales > Burkholderiaceae > Polynucleobacter > Polynucleobacter necessarius_J. The sequence continues at coordinate 1,476,098 of LT606947.1, forward strand.
AATTTCGGCTGTGTTGAGCGATTGAGCATTTTGCATTGCTGAAATTAACGCACTGACATTCAAGCCAATGCGCTTTGCCAAATCCAGCAACGCATTTCCACGCTCAGGCTTACGCCAAACGTCTGCCCGGTTAAACCAGGCCAATATATCTGCGGGCTGATAGCTAGCGGCTGCATCGATGACCGATTTCTCAACGAGCACATTGAGTTCACTAAATATTTCACTGAAATCACGCACATCATTTGGCATCTTGACGCACTCTGCCCATGAGCGAATCTCACTAGCGGGCAAATGCATGAGGGAAACTGCACAGCGATCTTCTAGGCGATTATCTGCTGCATGCAAATGCGCAATGAGCTGCTCGCGAAATTCTTCTTGAGCTAGTTTAGATGTCAGCGTTGATGGCAGCAATATCCTTGCTGCATCGGCATCTAGTAAAACCTGAAACATTCGCATTGGCTTGCTAGCAGCAAACCCTCTAGCCAGCTCCTGCCAAATTCGCTCAGCCGAGAGTGCAGATAATTCATTGGATTGAACAATCGCCTGCAAGGCGGCCATGGTTTCTGGCGCAACCGTAAACTCAGGGAATCGCGCTGCAAAACGAGCGATACGCAATAGACGCAAAGGGTCTTCAGCAAACGCATCGGACACATGACGAAATACTCTAGCCACTAAATCCTGTTGGCCGTTGTAGGGATCCAATATAGGCCCCACCCATTTACCATCGGCGCCGACCTCTTGCGCCATTGCATTAATCGTCAGATCACGACGCTCCAGGTCCTGCTCTAGCGTGACGGTCGGGTCCGCATAAAACATAAAGCCTTTGTAGCCCTTGCCTGTTTTACGCTCTGTGCGCGCTAAGGCGTATTCAGCCTGAGTATCTGGATGCAAGAACACTGGAAAATCTTTGCCCACCGGACGATAGCCCTGGGCAATCATCTCTTCTACGCTCGAAGCAACCACCACATAATCAATGTCGTGCACTGGCAAACCCATGAGGGTATCCCGAATGGTGCCACCAACAGCATAGATCTTCATGAGCTTATTTCATACCTTCTAGAGTGTGGCGGCTAATGCCAAAGACCTTAGTCAGAGCATCCACCCCATTTAGTGGCAAGATATTTGACAACTGCATTGAAGCAATATTGTCGCGGGACATCAAAGTTGGAACAGGCAAGAATTCAAAAGCCAAAGCTTGAAGATAGCCAACAAAAGCAGGCACAGGAATGATCACGCATTTTGTGTTGACCTTGCGCGCAGCAAATTCCACAATCTCTTTCATGGTGTAAACGGTAGGCCCCACCAAATCATAAGATTGATGAACAGTCGATGGCATTTTCAGAGACTTGTTGAATGCACTAGCCACATCGTCCACGCTCACCGGCTGAAACTGCGCTCCAGAGTTTGCCAAAGGCATCACAGGGAATAGCTTCGTTAACTTGGAAAATAAATTGATAAATTGATCTTGAGCGCCAAAAATCACTGAGGGCCTAAAAATAGTCCAGTCAATATTGCTAGCTTTTACTGCGGCCTCCCCATCACCCTTGCTACGCTGATACATCGATGGGCCATTCGAATTCGCGCCCAATGTGCTCATGTGCAAGTAACGCTTGAGACCATGCAACTGCATTGCAGTAATGATATTTTTGGGGAGCTCTACATGCGCGGCATCGAACACCTTTCCGTAAGGCTGTGCAGGCTTGTCATGTAGCACGCCAACTAAATTAATAACTGCACCACTTAGCTTAATTCGTGAACAAAGTTCTTGCAAGGAATCAAACTCATGCACATCAGCGTCCTCTAAGTGCACCTTTGGCAGCATGCGCAATTCACGAGCGGATGCCAGGTGCCTAGTGGGTAGCAATACTGAATAGCCCTCTGCTTGTAGTTGGGCGGCCAACACTCTACCAACAAAACCGTTACCGCCAATTAGCAGAATGTCATATTTCATAAAACTCCGATGTAATTAAAGTGCTAAAGTAGCTCAGATGCGTTTGCCGCTTTAGGAGTAATCACACCTAAACGCTGCTTTAAAGACTGCGTCTGTCCATGCATCACCGATGAATAATACGTTGCATTGGCTAAAACATTTTTTACATAGGTTCGCGCTTCATTGAACGGAATTGTTTCAGCAAAAATCGCACCTTCAGTAGGTCTGGTGAGCTTTTCTCGCCAAGTTTTAGAGCGAGATGGTCCAGCGTTATAGGCTGCAGACGCCAGAACCCAAGAGCCATCTAGATCTACTAAGACCATATTCAAATAATTGCTACCCAAGGTTAAGTTGGTATTAGTATCAGCAAGCTTGTCATTGGTATAAGAGGTCATGCCAATTTTCTTGGCCACATACTTCGCCGTATTGGGCATCACCTGCATCAAACCTGAAGCGCCAACCGATGAAGAAGCATTCATAATGAAGCGTGACTCTTGACGAATTAGTCCATAAGCCCAAGCCAAGTTCAAATCAATTTGCTTAGCAATTGGAGATAGCTCATCCCGATAGGGTGTTGGGTAGCGCAAACTAAAGTCATGATCTTGCTTGGCACGATCCGCCGTATTCACTACGCAATCATATAAGCCAATGCGCTTGGCATACTCAGCGGCGGCGAGCAACTGCTTATCACTCATATTGCGCAACTCCCAATTCCAGTCGCGATTGCCTTCAAAGCGCAAATTCATGGCATAGAAGCACTCACCCCGAATAAAGCCCTTACGTTGAGACATGGCATCAATCTCTGCATCGCTAATTTTGGTACGCGTAGGTGCATGATTCGATTTACCCAAATCTTCTCGAGCAAGTTGTCCATAAAAGTTGTTCTGGTCAGAAACGAGCTCGAGATTCTCGCGGGCTTTTTCATTTTGACCATCAGCCTTTAATGCGCGCGCATACCAATAAGTCCAGGCAGGATCTTTGCTACGTACCGCAGGATTCATGCCTTCAATTGCATTTTTTACCAGCGTCCAATCCTTGGCATGTAAACCAGCGCGCACTTTCCACTCTTGGCCCTCAGCAGAAAGGAGCTCGTTGTAGCCCAGCTCCTGTTGAAGTCGATACGCATCATCTGCATTGGGATCCAATTTCTTTGCAAGGAATTGACCAATCACACCCCAAGCTACCGCCTGATTCTCTTTACTATAGCGAGATGCATTTTGTGAAAAATCTTTAAATGCTTTTGCGGGATCTACTTTTGCCGCCTTCACAATCTCAGCAATGGGATCTTCTCCACCCAGGCGACGCGCCATCGTGTCAAAACCCATCTCACTAGCAGCGCGACCGATCGCCTTTGCCTCGCTCGGCGTCATACCACCAGCACCGACTAAGATGGGAACCAGCTCTTGGCAGGCCTGACCGAAATAACATGGATCTAACAATATTGCACGCGCGTCAATCGCCACCTTAGTGGGATTCTCACCTTGGGCCAGCTTTGATTGCAGCGAGTAACGCTTCGCCTGAGTATCGTCATCCAAAACAAACTTGGGGTATTCAGCGTCAAAGCGAGACCAGTCTTTACGTTTACCTAAAACGAGCAACCAATCATTGCGCATCCGATCAGCTAATGCCGTACCTTGATACTGATTTAGAAAAGCCTGTACCTGAGCATCTGCATTAGTGTCGGACCGAGCACCACCAGCGCTATCAAATAACTGCGGCTTGATACGGAAATAAGCTACGTAATCGTCATACGGATAATTAGAGAGACTGGCAGCCAAAGTTTGCGCGCGAGCCACATCATTTCTTTTGGCAGCCTCACGCAATTCAATAAAGGTGCGATCGCCTTCGGTGATTTCAAAGACCGAAACTCTGCTTTCTTTAGTAATGGTAGCTTTCTTGGCTTTTTCTGCAGAAATACTAGGCGCAGAAACTGCCAGGGCCAGAAATAAAATTCCGCCCACTGTTTTTTGCCAACCACTAAAAACATCAAACCTCTTTTTCACCGTATTACCTTATCGATTTACTATATCTTTTAATTTTCGCCTGATAATGGTCGATATGCACGGCAACTCTCCAAAATCGCTACGGCAGGACTTACTAGCTCAAAGGAAACAGTTTGTGGCTAGTGCAGGCTATCCAGTGGCACGAGAAGCTATTTCAGCTGGCCTAGTCAGCTTTCTGGGCGCCCATGATGCTCAAGTTCAAACTATTGCCCTTTATTGCCCTATACAAGATGAACTTGATCTGCGGCCCGCTTTATTAGCCTGGGCTGATGGTGGCACAGGCAAAACACTGGCCCTCCCTTTTGCGCGCCCTGATAAACATTTAGATTTTTATGCATGGCAAGAGGGCGATCTACTGATCCCAAGTTGCCACAGCGTGCCGGAATCAGACCCCAACAACCCCCGTAGACCTCAAGTCACCCCAGACTGTATTTTGATTCCCTGCGTAGGTTGGTCAGAATCCAGGGCGGGTGATAAAACGCATTATTGGCGGCTTGGGTATGGGGGCGGCTACTTTGACCGCACCTTAGCTCAGCTTCGTAAAGCCAAGCCAAGCCTGCTATGCGTAGGTATAGGCTTTGATTGGCAAAAATTAGATGATGCTCAATGGCAGGCTCAAACACATGATGAGCCTTTAGATGCCATGCTGACCGAATCAGGCTTATTAATTACTTGTTGAGACTGAGATTGTCGACAATCGCTAAAACAGCATCCGCTTGATTCAGTGAATAGAAATGCAAGCCTGGTGCGCCAGCAGTTAAGAGTTGGTCACAAAGGTCGGTAACCACCTCTTCACCAAACGCACGAATCGAAGCAGTGTCGTCACCATATGACTGCAAGCGCAAACGAATCCACCGCGGTATCTCTGCGCCACAAGCATCTGAAAAACGCAGCAACTGAGTGCTATTTGTAATCGGCATAATTCCAGCGATCACTGGCTGAGTAACGCCTTGGTCATAAGCCTCATCAACAAAGCGGAAATACGCATCACTGCTATAAAAATACTGAGTCACTGCTGCATTGGCTCCTGCCTTCATTTTTTGTACAAAGAAATCTACGTCAGTTGCAGGTGATTTGGCCTGAGGGTGGCTCTCTGGATATGCCGCTACATCAATGTGGAACCAGTCGCCAGTTTCAGCACGAATGTATTCAACTAATTCATTGGCGTGATGGAACTCACCATACTGACCCATGCCAGATGGTAAGTCGCCACGTAAAGCTACGATACGTTTAACACCTAAAGCTTGGTATTGCTTCAACATTTCACGCACACTTTCACGTGAGCTACCAACACAAGATAGGTGAGGGGCAACTGCTGCACCCGCAGCATGAATATCGCTCACTACTTTTAATGTGCCAGATTGAGTGGAGCCACCAGCACCAAAAGTCACAGAATAAAAAGCGGGCTTGAGCACCTCACTAAAACGCTCGCGCACGAGATGCAGCTTGCTCTCACCTTCAGGTGTTTTTGGAGGGAAGAATTCAACGCTTAATTCCATGATATTGGGCCTGTATCTCTATTTCTCTATTGAACAATATCTAGCAAAGGTACAAATTAATAACGGTAATGGTCGGCTTTATAAGGACCTTCCTTCGTTACGCCAATGTAAGAGGCTTGCTGATCCGACAATACAGTTAACTGTGCATTCAATGTCTTGAGCTGCAAACGAGCAACCTTCTCATCTAAGTGCTTAGGCAAGGTGTAAACACCGACTGGGTATTTATCTGTGCCAACTGCATTCCACAATTCGATTTGTGCAATCACTTGGTTCGCAAATGAAGAGCTCATTACATAAGATGGGTGACCTGTACCACAACCGAGGTTAACCAAACGACCTTTAGCTAAGATGATGATGCGCTTCTCAGGATTGCCATTAGCCGCTGGGAAAATCACGTGATCTACTTGAGGCTTGATTTCTTCCCACTTGTATTTTTCGATACCAGCAACATCAATCTCATTATCGAAGTGACCAATGTTACAAACGATCGCTTGATTCTTCATCTTCACCATATGGTCATGTGTAATCACATGGTAGTTACCTGTTGCCGAAACAAAGATATCAGCCTTATCTGCGGCGTAATCCATTGTGACAACACGGTAGCCTTCCATCGCCGCTTGTAATGCGCAGATTGGGTCTACTTCAGTAACCCAAACTTGAGCAGACAAAGCACGTAGAGCTTGTGCAGAACCTTTGCCCACGTCGCCATAACCACAAACCACAGCAACCTTACCGGCCACCATTACGTCAGTGGCTCGCTTGATCGCATCAACTAAAGATTCGCGGCAACCATAGAGGTTATCGAACTTGCTCTTAGTAACAGAATCGTTCACGTTAATTGCCGGGAACTTCAAGTCACCTTTTGCGAACATCTGATAGAGACGATGTACACCAGTAGTAGTTTCTTCAGTTACGCCTTTTACTTTTTCTAAACATGTGGAATACCAAGTTGGGTCTTGCGCCAATTTCTTCTTGATGGCTGCAAACAAAATAGTTTCTTCTTCGCTAGTTGGGTGATTCAAGCAAGCTTGATCTTTTTCAGCGCGTGCACCCAGGTGCAATAACAAAGTCGCATCGCCACCATCATCCAAAATCATATTGGTGAAGCCGCCATCTGCCCACTCAAAAATACGGTGGGTGTAATCCCAATACTGCTCAAGAGTTTCGCCCTTGATTGCAAACACTGGTGTGCCATTTGCAGCAATTGCTGCGGCAGCGTGATCTTGTGTAGAGAAGATATTGCAAGACGCCCACTGCACTTCAGCGCCGAGCGCCTCAAGCGTCTCAATCAATACTGCAGTTTGAATGGTCATGTGCAATGAACCAGTAATACGTGCGCCGCGTAGCGGCTGCTGTGATGCAAACTCGTCGCGAATTGCAATGAGGCCCGGCATTTCAGTTTCAGCAATGGCGATTTCTTTACGACCAAAGTCAGCCAAAGAAATATCAGCAATAGCGCAACGGGTTGCTACAAAGTTATTTAAATCGGAAACGGTACTCATGAATGCTCCAGCTAAATACGACTCAATGCTGGAGTAGAAACTCGCTAGCCATTGAATCATGGGTTAGCGAGCGCAGTTGCAATTAGCAAACTCTGGGGTTACCTAGGAGTCCACTTCCTTCAAGCCTGGGGAAATGCTGGTTCTCAGCATTCCTTGCAACGCTCCTTGAAGGTATGGCGAAATTGTAATCAATTTCGCCATATTTCGCCTCAATTCAAAACATACTGCAAATTTACTACCCAGAAAGCAGATTACAAGCCCGCTGCTGCACGTAATGCAGGCGCCTTATCGCACTGTTCCCAAGTAAATTCTGGTTCTTCACGGCCAAAGTGGCCATAAGCAGCAGTTTTGCGATAAATCGGACGCAAGAGGTTCAACATCTTGACGATACCTTTTGGACGCAAGTCAAAATGCTCCGATACCAGTTGCGCAATCTTTTCATCAGAGATCTTGCCAGTACCAAAAGTGCTCACCATCACTGAAGTAGGTTTAGCTACACCAATGGCGTAAGAGATCTGAATCAAGCACTTGCTTGCCAAACCAGCGGCAACTACGTTCTTCGCTACATAACGACCAGCATAGGCAGCGGAACGGTCAACCTTGGATGGGTCCTTACCAGAGAAGGCGCCGCCACCGTGAGGAGCCGCACCGCCGTAGGTGTCAACAATGATCTTACGACCTGTCAGACCACAATCGCCTTGTGGGCCGCCGATCACAAATCGACCTGTTGGGTTCACCAAGAAGTTAATCGCGCCCTTGATTAAATGCTTAGGCAATACTGGTTTGATGATTTCCTCGATCACTGTTTCGCGCAATTTCTCGAGAGAAATTTCTTCATCATGTTGTGTAGAGAGAACCACGGTATCGATTGAGTCAGGCTTGCCATCCACATAACGCAGGGTCACTTGGGACTTTGCATCTGGGCGCAACCAGTTCAAACGGCCATCACGGCGCAATTGAGATTGACGCTCCACCAAACGGTGTGACAAATGAATTGGCAAAGGCATGAGCTCTGCAGTTTCATCGCAAGCGTAGCCAAACATCAAACCTTGGTCGCCAGCCCCTTGATCCAAGCCATCATCATGTGCTTTATCAACACCCTGAGCGATGTCAGGACTTTGCTTGTCATAAGCAACCAACACGGCACAACCTTTGTAATCAATACCGTAGTCAGTGTTGTCGTAACCAATTTCACGCAATGTGTTGCGAGCCACTTGGATGTAATCAACATTGGCATTTGTTGTGATCTCACCAGCCAACACTACCAAGCCGGTATTACACAAAGCTTCCGCAGCAACGCGCGCAGTGGGGTCCTGAGCCAGGATTGAATCCAGAATGGCATCAGAGATTTGGTCTGCTACTTTATCGGGGTGACCTTCAGAAACGGATTCTGAGGTAAAGAAGTAATCATTTGCCATTGCATATTCCTTTAAAAATTAACACGATCTATGGGACAACTCGACGTGCCAGGAATTTCAACGGCGACGCTTTAGCAGAATTTATGAATCGCCCTGCAAGTTGCCTTAACTCAGCGATAGACGAATTCTATCCGAAAAACGCCTTATTCATCAAGCTACACAGTAAATTTGGCCCTAGCGCCAGCATTGAATATCATTAGAGGGTGCGCAAACTCCTTCTTAAGCTAACCCTCGCTGCAATAGCGGTATTGCCCTTATCAGTAGTTCAGATGATTGGGGCTGCTCTAGGGGTGCTGGCTTATGTCGGCTCCAAGCAATATCGAGCGCTTTTCCGCCCTCAATATGAGGCGGTTGTTAAAAGCCATCATTTATCCCCGCAAATCTGGCGTGCGGTAGCTGCCTCTGGGCAACTCTTCTCAGACAGTCTATGGATTTGGCGTAACCCTAAAAAAGCGCTTTCCCTGGTTGAGGTACAAGATTGGGATTTAGTCGAGATCGCCATTAATGAAGGTCATGGCTTAGTCATGCTCACACCACACCTCGGTGGATTTGAAATCATTCCCCGAGTCTTAGCTCAGCATTTTCCAGCAACCATCCTTTATCGTCCATTACGCCAAGAATGGCTTAACGAAGTGGTGGAAGAGGGTCGTGCCTATCCTAATATGCACTTCGTGCCAACCAATCTGAATGGTGTTCGTCAAATGACACGGGCGCTGACACGCGGGGAAGCCATTGGCATTCTTCCAGATCAAGCACCTAGTGGTGGAGAAGGCGTATGGGTGCCATTCTTTGGACGCTCTGCTTATACAACTCCACTTCCTGCACGCTTGGCCAATCGCAACAACACGCCGGTTGTGATCTTTACCGCTAAACGCAAAGGTCTTGGCAAAGGCTGGCTAATGCAGGCTAAGAGATTGGCGCCACTTTCCGAAGACTCCATGCTTGCTGCCGCCGAACTCAATGTCGCAATTGAAAATGCGATCCTAGTTGCACCCAATCAATTCATTTGGGCCTATAACCGCTATAAACATCCCAGCGGAGCAGAATTGCCACCAAGCAATTAGTTAATAAATTTATAATTTATTCAACATGCCCTGGTTGCAAAACGTATTTAATTTTCTGGCGCTGAACTTACTGCGTCTTTTTGCATTTCTACCCTACACCCTCACCATTTACGTTGGCTATGGCCTCGGCTGGTTAGTAGCGCACATACCTAATGAGCGTGTAAAGGTTGTTAAAACCAACCTACGTCTTTGCTTTCCCAATCTGAGCGAAGATGAAATTGATGTACTTGCACTAGAGCATTGGAAATTATTTGGACGTAGCGTAATTGAGAGAAGTCGGATTTGGCTCGGAAACGAAAAGCAGATCACTGACATCGTCACGATTAACTCCGCGATTACGCTAGGCGATCGCAAGCCACGGCTCTTAATCAACCCTCACTTTGTGGGTCTCGAGGGCGGCTTCATGGCGCTTTCCGTTTTGGCTAGTCAGCATGATTGGCCTCGCGGCGTTGGCCTGTACCAAAACATGAAGAATCCCTTCTTCAATCAAAAAATGATTGAATGGAGAAGTCGTTTTGGGGGTAAATCGATTGAGCGACAAAGTCGCTTACGTGATTTGATTCGCGAAATTCAAACAGGTAACTTTATTTTTATTGCACCCGATATTGATCTCGGCCAGCGCGACTCTGTTTTTGTCCCCTTCTTTGGAATCCAAACCAATACGATCACTTCGGTCTCACGCTTAGCCAGACTCAGTGGGGCAGAAGTCTGCCTCATGACTACCGCCTTGAATCCTAATCGCAAAGCCTATACCTGCAACATTAGCGCACCACTTCCCAATTTTCCAACGGATGATGTGGAAGCCGACACTGCACGCCTGAACAAATACATTGAAGTCCTTGTTAGAGAAAGGCCGGCAGAGTACTATTGGGTACACAAACGCTTTAAAAATCGGCCGCCTGGCGAGCCTAGTCTTTACAACTAATTGGAATTCTTTTGAGTACGAATCTAAGCAAGCCCTCACGCACTCTCCGCTTCACCAAAATGCATGGTGCTGGTAATGATTTCATTGTGCTCAATGGTATTGATCAAGATCTTAGCGAGATCACTCGAGAGCAATGGCAAAAACTAGCCCACCGCCAATTTGGTATTGGTGCCGATCAAATTCTGCTTGTTGAAAAAGCCACACGTCCCGATGCAGATTTTCGTTATCGCATCTTTAATGCTGATGGTGGTGAAGTTGAGCAATGCGGCAACGGTTCACGTTGCTTTGTTCGCTTTGTACTCGACCAAGGTCTTTCTACAAAGAATCCCTTACGCGTTGAAGTAGCGCATACCATCCTCACCTTGAGATCTCATGATGATGGTCAGGTGGAAGTGGATATGGGCACGCCGATTTTTGAGCACGGCAGAATTCCATTTAATGCCGATGGGCTGGCGAGTAAGCAAGAGTTTCATGAAGTGCTTTATGCGCTACCAATCAATACACCCGCCACCCACGACAGCTGGATAGGCGTCTTGTCGATGGGCAATCCCCACGCAGTGCAAGTAGTAGGTAATGCTGATAGCGCACCCGTACTCGAAGAAGGCCCATCAATCGAAAAGGATGCAGCATTTCCGAAAAGAGTAAATGCTGGCTACATGCAGATTCTTAATCGCAATGAAATTAAGTTACGCGTCTACGAGCGTGGCGCTGGCGAGACTCTCGCTTGTGGCACTGGCGCATGCGCCGCAGTAGTCTCGGGCATTCGTCGTGGCTTACTCGACTCCCCCGTCAAAGTACACACTCGTGGCGGTGATTTGTTAATTGCGTGGGGCGGCATGATTAATGAAGTTGCTCAGAGCGTTATCATGACAGGCCCAGCAATTACTGTGTTCGAAGGTAAAACAAAGATCTAAAGAGCAGAAATGTGGAGACTACTGCCATCACTCTTTAGATTAAACCCCGTACTTCTCACGATAGGCTTTTACTGCAGGCAAGTACGCTGTTAACTCGGCATTGCTTGAAGAGGTTAAAAAAGCCATCAAGTCTGCCAAGTTCGCTATTGCCACTACCGGCAATCCAAACTCTTGCTCAACCGTTTGAACTGCTGACTTATCGCCAATCTCTGTAGCAGTCCCTGACTTTTCCATACGATCCAAGGCAATCAATACTGCTGCCGGCTCGGCACCTGCATCGCGAATCAACTTCACGGACTCGCGAACAGACGTACCAGCAGAAATTACATCGTCAATGATGACTACCTTGCCCTTAACTGGGGCGCCGACCAATGAACCGCCTTCACCGTGGTCTTTGGCTTCTTTGCGGTTGTAGGCATAAGGCACATTACGACCATCAGCGGCCAAAGCAATGGCGGTAGCTGCGGCCAAAGTGATGCCTTTATAGGCCGGTCCATAAAGCATGTCGTATTGCAGGCCAGACTCTTGTAAAGCCTTGGCGTAATAACGACCCAAGGCGCTTAAGCGTGCGCCATCATTAAATCCACCCGCATTAAAGAAATAAGGAGAAAAGCGACCCGCTTTAGTTTTAAACTCCCCAAACGACAAAACATTTGCCTCCAGGGCAAATTGAATAAAGTTATCTTGATTAGAATTTTTTGAGCTCATAGGCCTATATGTTACGCATCATTTCTGCCAACCTCAACGGTATCCGTTCAGCAGTCAAAAAAGGCTTTATGCCTTGGGTTGTGAAGCAAAAGGCCGACTTTGTCTGCATGCAAGAACTCAAGGCTCAACAGGACGACTTGGAAGATGCCATCCTCAATCCAGATGGCCTACACGGCTTCTTTCATCACGCCGATAAAAAGGGTTATAGCGGATGTGGCATCTATACCCCACATAAGCCTGACGAGGTGCTCTATGGCTATGGCAATGAAGAATTTGATGCTGAGGGCCGTTATGTAGAAGCCCGATTCAAGAAGCTCTCAGTGATCTCGGTATATATGCCCTCAGGCTCAAGCTCGCCAGAAAGGCAGGAGGCTAAATATCGCTATCTAGACTCTTTCTTGCCACACCTAGTTGAACTCAAAAAGTCAGGGTGCGAGATTGTGCTGTGTGGGGATGTGAATATTGCCCACAATGAGATTGACCTCAAGAACTGGAAGGGCAATCTGAAGAACTCGGGCTTTTTACCGGAAGAACGTGCGTGGCTAACAAACCTATTCGGCAAAGTCGGTTACGTAGATGTCTATAGAAAACTAGAGCCCGAAGCGACTGAGTCCTGCTACACCTGGTGGAGTAATCGTGGTCAAGCTTATGCAAAAAACGTTGGCTGGCGTATCGACTATCACATCACTACCCCAGAGATTGCAGCAAGCGCTAAAAATACTGCTGTGTATAAAGAGGAGCGCTTCTCAGATCACGCTCCACTAACAGTGGATTACGACTGGTCTATTTAGCGACTTGTGAATCGTGCTTTTTAAATTCAACTGCTTTGAAGTGAATGGTGAGCCAAATCAGAATTAATACTGGCGCACCAATAATTGCGGTGCCAATAAAAAAGTTTGAATAGCCAAAGTTATTTACAAAGACGCCTGAGAAGCCAGCCAGCCACTTTGGCAATAAGAGCATCATCGAGCTAAACAATGCGCACTGAGTTGCAGAGTATCGAATGTTCGTCAGCGCCGACAAGAACGCAATAAAGGCGACCGAAGCAATTCCTGAGCTCAGGTTGTCCGCAGAAATTACCCAGATCAAACCGTGCAAGTCATGACCCTGAGTGGCAAGCCAAGCAAATAACAAATTGCTGACAGCCGATAAAATTGCACCCAGAAATAAAATGCGCATCACTCCGAAGCGCAATGTGAGTACGCCACCCACAAAGGCTCCGACCAATGTCATCACCACACCAAAAACCTTACTAACTGCCGCTACCTCATCTTTGGTGTAACCCATATCCACATAAAACGGATTGGCCATGATACCCATGACCACATCACTAATACGATAGATGACAATTAAGGACAAAATCAAAACAGCGTGCCAACCATAGCGCTTAATAAAGTCTGCAAATGGCTCAATCAAAGTTTGATGCAGCCATGCTTTTGCATTGCGAGCTTTTACAAGCTCAATGCGAACGGGCTCTTTACTAAACAAGGTGGTAATCACACCCACACTAATCGAGAGCGCCATACAAAGATAAGCAAATTGCCAGGCAGCTGGATCATATCCAACAACCCCAGATTCAGCGCAAGCTGCCAACCAGAGAACACCAGCACCAGACCAAATCAATGCAAGGCGATAACCTGTTTGATAGGTCGCAGCCAAGGCGGCCTGATGGTCACTATCGGCAGACTCGATGCGAAAAGCATCCAAAGCAATGTCTTGCGTTGCAGAACCAAAGGCGACCAAAAGCGCGCACCATACAATCGGGATGAGTTGAACTTTCGGGTCAATGCTGACCATACCCACTAGACCAAAAACAATCAGCAACTGTGCAAAGAGCAACCAGCTACGCCTTCTGCCAAATAAAGTCGATAGCAAGGGAATGGATAGTCGATCAACCAAAGGAGCCCACACCCATTTAAACGCATAGATTAAGCCAACCCAAGTGAGGTAACCAATCGTGCTGCGATCAATACCAGCCTCTCTTAACCAGAAGCTCAGTGTTCCTAAAATCAGCAGTAGGGGTAGACCGGCGGAGAAGCCCAAAAAGAGCATTCGGAGACAAGGCCATTCGAGATAAACCCGAAAATCTTTCAGCCAGGACTCAATCGTACTAAGCACGTCGAACGCGGAACAGCGCTAGGCTTCCAAATAAATTAGGCATCAAGGTAACTTCACGACCCTCATGCAAGATGCATTGATCCAAAATTTGCAATCCTAAGCTCGAGGCTAGTTTTTCAAAATCGGCCACCGTGAGAACGCGTACGTTAGGCGTGTTGTACCACTGATATGGCAAACTTTTAGAGACAGGCATGCGGCCAAAGCCAACCGCTAGGCGATGAGACCAATGGCCAAAGTTTGGGAAAGAGACAATCGACTCCTTGCCAACCCGGACTACTTCACGCAAGATCTTTTCGGTTTCATGAATAGTTTGCAATGTCTGTGAGAGCACTACCGTATCAAAGCTGTTGTTCTCAAATAAAGCTAGACCGCCTTCTAAATTTTGCTGAATGACATTCAAACCTTTTTGTACGCAAGAAAGCACGCGCGCATCATCAATCTCTACCCCGTAGGCATGAACGGGTTTTTGTTTTTGCAAATACTCCAAGAAGCTGCCATCACCACAGCCAAGATCGAGCACCTGGCTATTGGGAACAATCCAGTTCGCTATTGCGGCAAAGTCTGCGCGCTTCATGATTTAGCCTCTAGCATTTGTTCGAAATAAGCACGAATCAGATTGTGATAACGAGGGTCATCCAACAAGAAAGCATCGTGCCCATGTGGTGCATCAATCTCTGCATAACTCACTTCACTCTTATTACTGAGCAAGGATTCCACAATCTCGCGACTACGATTCGGCGGGAAACGCCAATCCGTATAGAAGCTCACAACTAAAAACTTGGCCTGCACTTCAGCTAAAGCGCGATTCAAGCTACCCTCGTAACGACGAGAAGGATCAAAATAATCCAATGCCCTAGTAATCAACAAATAGGTATTGGCATCAAAGTAAGTAGAAAACTTATCGCCTTGATGGCGTAAATAACCTTCAACCTCGAATTCGACATCAAAACTAAATCGGTAATCTTGAGATTCGCCGTTAGGTCTTTGTAGCTCGCGCCCAAACTTTTCGGCCATGTCATCATCAGATAAATAGGTAATGTGCCCAACCATGCGAGCAAGCTTTAAGCCGCGTCTTGGCACTACGCCATACTCGTAGTAGTTGCCGCCATGAAAATCTGAGTCAGACAAAATAGCATTGCGCGCCACTTCATTAAATGCAATGTTCTGTGCACTGAGCTTTGGTGTGGATGCGATCACCAAGCAATGTGCAAGGCGCTTTGGAAACTGAATAGACCAAGCCAATGCCTGCATACCACCCAAACTTCCACCCATGACGGCAGCAAAACGACGAATACCCAGCTTATCAGCCAAGCGCGCCTGAGTATTAACCCAATCTTCCACTGTGATCACTGGGAAGTCTGCGCCATAAGGCTTACTAGTGGCTGGATTAATACTCATTGGACCGGTAGATCCAAAGCATGAACCCAGGTTATTGACGCCAATCACAAAGAAGTGATCTGTATCTACAGGCTTACCCGGGCCAATCATGTTGTCCCACCAGCCAATATCGCTTGCATCATCTGGATTGGGGCCAGCCACATGGTGGGATGCATTCAACGCATGACAGACCAGTACAGCATTGCTTTTATCGGCATTGAGTTTGCCGTAAGTTTCAATAACTAAGTCGTAGCCCGATAAGATGGCGCCACTTTGCAAAGGCAAAGGCTCGGCAAAGTGGATAGTATTTCTAGAGAGGTGTAGCTCGCTCATTCGGATAGAAGAATGCGAAGACTAATATCAGATGCTTCGGTTGGAATCTTCTTAAAGCCGCTACGAGCAAAACGATGCCAGCGACCCAAGACATAACTCATTAACATCGCCGCGCGAATGCTAACCTCATCTTGAGACACGTTTGCCCATGTGCTGCCCTGAGTTTGCGCAATACGTAATGCCTGCTTCAATGAAGCCTCTACTCGATCAAGCACTTGGGTAATTCGATCTTGCAAGCGGTCATCCTCTTGCAATAAAGCGTCGCCCAAAAGGACGCGAGTCATGCCAGGATTCTTTTCCGCAAAGAATAAAAGCATCTGCAAAATACCTCGGGCTTGAACAAGTCCAGACCCTTCCTTCTGATTAATCTGATTAATCAGACCAAAAACTGTCTGTTCAATAAAAGAAATCAGGCCTTCAAACATCTGCGCCTTACTAGCGAAATGTCTATAGAGAGCCGCTTCCGAAACTTGGATTTTTGCCGCTAACGCTGCAGTAGTGACACGCTCACCCTTAGGGTTTTGCAACATCTCAGCCAATACCTGCAAGATCTGTAGACGGCGCTCGCCAGGGCGTGGGCGCTTACGTATCTTGCCCTCGTCTGCAGCTGTCGCTTCGATCTCTAATGCAGTAGGGTCTAAAGAATCACGCATGTTATACCCCTATCAATACTTAGCGGGAGCGAATCATCGTTCCAAAAGCCTGTTCAGTCAGAATCTCTAACAATAAAGAGTGCTCAATTCGTCCATCAATAATATGCACTGAATTCACGCCACTCTTTGCGGCATCTAGTGCAGAAGAAATCTTTGGCAGCATCCCACCAGAAATCGTGCCATCAGCAAATAAGCCATCGATCTCACGTGCAGTTAAGTCTGTTAAGAGCGTGCCGTTTTTATCCATCACGCCAGGAATATTCGTCATCATGACTAATTTCTCTGCATGCAAAATTTCCGCCATTTTGCCAGCCACTAAGTCAGCATTGATGTTGTAAGCCTGACCTTCTTCGCTAAATCCAATTGGGGAGATCACGGGAATAAAAGCATCGTCTTGCAATGCTTTTACAACTGCTGGGTTAATTGCTTCAATTTCACCCACAAAACCTAAGTCAATCGTTCCGCCAGCTTTCTTTTCATCAGCAACAAACATTTTCTTGGCGCGAATCAAGCCGCCATCTTTACCAGTCAAGCCAACAGCCTGTCCACCAAAGTGGTTGATCAACATCACGATATCTTGCTGTACTTCGCCACCGAGAACCCACTCCACCACTTCCATGGTTTCTTCATCGGTTACGCGCATACCTTGAATGAAGGTGCCAGTCTTGCCAATCTTTTTGAGGGCCTCATCAATTTGAGGGCCACCACCATGAACAACTACGGGGTTCATACCAACCAGCTTGAGCAAGATGACATCGCGCGCAAAACTTTCTTTGAGGCGCTCTTCAACCATAGCGTTTCCGCCGTACTTAATCACAATAGTCTTACCGTGATACGCACGAATGTAAGGCAAGGCCTCGGCCAAAATCTCCGCCTTCAGTAGAGGAGAGATTTCGCTAATAGATGGGGATTGCTTTGTCATTGCTACTTTTTTATTTGATCTAGTAATTAATCGCCAAACAACTTTTGACGAAGCTCACGACGCTCTTGCGCCTCGAGAGAAAGATTGGCTGTTGGGCGCGCAATTAAACGGTTTAAGCCAATTGGCTCACCAGTTTCTTCGCACCAACCATAATCACCAGACTCAATGCGGGCCAAAGCCTGCTCTACTTTTTTCAATAACTTGCGCTCGCGATCACGTGTACGCAACTCAAGAGCATGCTCCTCTTCAATCGTTGCGCGATCCGCAGGATCGGGAACCAAAATGTTTTCACGCAAATGCTCTGTGGTCTCAGAAGCATTTTTCAAAATATCGTCTTTTAGAGTCAGCAGCTTTTGACGGAAAAAATCAAGCTGAGCCACATTCATATAGTCCTTTTCGGACATCTTGAGCAATTCAACTTCTGTTAAAGGTGCACCCTTAGCAGCCTTTGCACTTGCGGCCTTGCTAGGCGCTTTTGCTGTAGCCGTAGATTTCGTTGGTGTTTTTACCGTCATTTCATTCTTTCCATGGATCTAAACCATTATTACTGCATTCTGCCAAAGTTTTACTGCACTTTTGCCAATCTTGACCGTGGCGCCGGATTGTACTTGATATTTCCTAGGCCAAACAGCCCTCAAGCCCAGTCAGCAGGGTGTCTTTAGGTAAGTCGATGCCAATAAAGACCATCCGCGTTTGCTTCGGTTCGGCACCCCAAACACCCGTTAAATCGCTCCCCATCATCTGATGGACGCCCTGGAACACGACTTTTCGGTTACTACCCTTCACATAGAGGACGCCTTTATAGCGCAACATCTTCTCCCCGAAGACCTCCAAAATGCCTCCCAGGAAGTCCTCTAATTTTTTATGATCAAAGGGTTTATCACTACGAAAAACGAAGGATTGGATGCGGTCTGTATGGCCCGCATGGCCATGATGATCGTGACTATGGTCATGGCCACAAGTGCTGTGATCATGGTGGTCATGTCCACAAGTATCATGGTCATGATCGTCTTGCTCCAAGAAGTGAGGGTCAATATCGAGCTTCGCATTCAAATTAAAGCCCTTGAGATCCAAAACGGCGTCCAAAGGAACCACCCCTTTAGAGATGCCCTGAATTGGGGCGCGGGGATTCATGCGCATCAAACGGTTGCGTAAGGCATCCACTTCAGCAGGGGCCACCAAATCGGTCTTGGTAATGAAGATTTGATCAGCAAAGCCCACTTGGCGTTGCGCTTCCTCATGTTCAGTCAGCTGTTGTGGACCGTGCTTGGCATCCACAAGCGTGACTACCGCATCTAATACATAATGGTCCGCAACATCATCATCCATAAAAAATGTTTGTGCCACTGGGCCTGGATTAGCTACGCCAGTAGTCTCGATGACTACGCGATCAAAGCTAATCTTTTTGTCTTTACGCTGTTCCCACAAAGAATTAAGCGCCTCAACCAAGTCACCTCGAATCGTGCAACAAATACAGCCATTGCTCATTTGCACGATATTTTCTTGATTGTCTTGAACCAAGATGTCGTTATCGATATTCTCTTCGCCGAACTCGTTTTCAATCACGGCAATTTTTTTGCCATGCTCTTCAGTCAAGATGTGCTTGAGCAAAGTTGTTTTTCCACTGCCTAAAAAGCCCGTGAGAATTGTTACTGGAATTAACGCCATCATTGATCCATTCAAAATCTATAAATACATTTCCCGGGCGGGAAACATTCTATATTACCGAGTTCCTCAGTCTTTGCCAGCCTTTGCGCGAGGATGGGCTTTATCGTATGCCTGCGCTAGGCGTTGGAAATCCAAAGAGGTAAAATCTGCGTACTGGCAATGCTGGCATGTCCCAACATCTCCTGCACTGCCCGCAAGTCTTGGGACGATTGCAGGACATGACTAGCAAAGCTATGGCGCATCATGTGCGGGTGCACATGGGTTGGCAATTCAGCCATCATTGCCAAAGTTCGTAGGCGCGCCTGCACCGTCCGAGGGGATAGGCGCGCACCTGTAGCGGAGACAAATAAAGCCATCGATACGCCTGCCTGCTCCAGCTGGTCGCGGACCGCACGCCAGATTTTGAGGGATTGCATTGCAGGTCCACCAATCGGAACTGAGCGACGTTTGCCACCCCTACCTAAAACCGTCACTTCTGCAGCATCCCAATCTAGCCATCCAGCAGACTCCTGTTGGCGATCTTTGCTTTGCATCACATCAATACCCAGAAGCTCTGATAAACGGAGTCCCGAAGAATAGAGTAAATCGATGATTGCCGCATCACGCACAGTCTCTAAATCTTTTTTTTCAGCCTCTTTTACAGCTTGATTTACCAAAGAGAGTACTTGCTCAACTGAAAGCGCTTTGGGCATGGACTTCAAGCGTTTGGGCGCCTTCACATCATCAACCGGATTGGCGACTAGATTTGCGGTCACCCTTCCTGCCTGTGCATCCCGACGTGCATCTTTCTCGGTCAACCAGTCATACCAACCTCGCCACGCAGAAAGTGCTCTAGCAATCGTGCGAGATGATTTTCCTTTGAAGTGCAAGCGACCAGCCCAGCGACGTACGTGCGCATTTGTGACTTTTAATAATTCAATGGAATCATCTGTTGCCAATATTTGCAACTCAACCAGATCCATGCGGTAGGCTTTAAGCGTATGGGGTGATAGCTGCCTTAATACATGCAACTCATGCAGATACTCCTGCACCAAGGGATGAAGATCAGCTGGCGCTTGGCTCATAGGCCTGGATACGATCCAAAGCTGCAGCAGTGAGTTCAGCAATCTGACGTAAATAGAATGCGCCCATATCCGCAGTAAAGCGAGACTCGTCTTTGCTTGCTAGTAGAAGCACTGCTGGCGATTGCACCGCTCCAATACTTTTACCTAAGGGCAAGCCAATAGTCACCACGCTTTGCCACTCAGGATCAATATTCACTTGGGTTGCTAACAAGTCTACGCTGGCAGCAGCCAACTCTTTAGCTGAACCACATAGAGGCGCATCAATCCAAGGGCCAAACGCTGCATTAGGCGACAGTAGCTGTGCTGACTCCACTTCAAAAACTTCCGCCAATCCAGCAGTCACCGCAGACTCCACATCTGCCTTTGTATTTGCACCCATCAGACGTAACAACCAAGCAACTAGACTTTGCTGTGTCTTGTCATTACGACTACCAAAGTGCAGCATCTCACTCAAACGACGATTGAGTTCTTGGTTCTGCGTGCGCAATAAAATCATCTGACGCTCTTGCAAGGAGATCGCACGATCTTCATGCGGATGCTTCAAACGAATTTCATTTAAGAGATTAGCATAGCGCTCAAAAAAACCTGGAGTAGCGCGTAACCACTCCGCCACCAATTCTTCTTGCTCGGCCTGCTTAGGATCGATTGCGCTCATCTATATCTTTCTTGCTTGTTTTCTAATTTAACTTTTTAGCTGAGCTTTTTACGCAGCAGCTCATTCACCTGACCTGGGTTAGCTTTGCCTTGTGATGCTTTCATGATCTGACCAACCAAAGCGTTAAATGCTTTTTCCTTGCCAGAGCGGAACTCTTCAACAGACTTTTCATTGGCCTCCAATACCTTATCAATCATGGCTTCAAGCTCACCGCTATCACTAATCTGCCTCAAGCCTTTGGCGTCAATCACTTGATCAACAGTACTAATGGCTTTGCCTGCGATAGCCTCCTCCCACAAAATTGCAAAGATATCTTTGGCGATCTTATTAGAGATGGTGCCATCTGCGACACGAGTCAATAGTGGCGCTAAATGCTCTGCTTTCAACGGTGCATCTGCAGTTGCAATTCCAGCGCGACTCAATGATGAAGCAAACTCACCCGCAATTAGGTTGGCAACAGCTTTTGCCAGTGGCTTGCCAACAATTGCTAAAAGGGCCTCAAACACTTTTGCAGTATCTCGATCTTGTGTCAGTAGTTGCGTATCGTAGGCACTTAAGCCGAACTCGCTTTGCCATTGCTCGCGAAGCTGTGCTGGTAATGCCGGCATCTTGCTACGTACATCAGCAATCCATGCGTCATCAATCACTACTGGCAATAAATCTGGGTCTGGGAAATAGCGATAGTCATTAGCGTCCTCTTTACTGCGCATGCTGCGAGTCTCTTGGCGATCAGGATCGTATAAGCGAGTTTCTTGAACAACCATACCGCCATCTTCAATTAATTCAATTTGACGGCGTACTTCATATTGAATCGCCTCTTCCAGAAAACGGAAGGAGTTCAAGTTCTTAATTTCGCAACGGGTACCAAATTCTTTTTGGCCAATAGGTCGAACAGAAACGTTGGCATCACAACGGAAAGAGCCTTCTTGCATATTGCCATCGCACACACCCAACCACACCATCAATGTATGTAGCGCTTTTGCGTAGGCAACCGCTTCAGCAGCACTACGCATTACCGGCTCCGTCACAATTTCTAACAATGGTGTGCCGGCGCGATTTAAATCAATGCCGCTTGATGCTTCGCCGTGCGGACCCAAGAAGCCCTCTTCATGAACTGACTTACCTGCGTCCTCTTCCATGTGGGCGCGCGTGAGCTCAACTACTTTGACTTGATCACCAACCAGTATTTCCAAATGGCCACCAACAACTACGGGGAGATCCATCTGGCTAATTTGGTATCCCTTTGGTAAGTCAGGATAAAAATAATTCTTGCGCGCAAAAATGCTCGCCGGAGAAATCTTCGCACCCACTGCTAAACCAAAGCGAATAGCGTGCTCAACTGCTTGACGATTCAATACCGGCAGAACGCCAGGTAAAGCCAAGTCAACAGCACAGGCCTGGGTATTGGGGCCAGCGTCAAAGCGTGTACTCGCACCGCTGAAAATTTTCGATTGTGTTTGTAACTGTGCGTGGGTCTCTAGACCAATAACGATTTCCCATTGCATCATGCCGCCTCGCTTGCTTGACGCAAATGCCAGTCACTATATTGCTGATATTGGTGCGCCACTTGAAGTAAACGCGCTTCAGAAAAATAATTGCCAATGAGCTGCATGCCAATTGGCAATTTGTTTGAATTAAATCCGCAAGGAACACTCATCGCTGGTAGTCCCGCTAAATTAGTTGAGAGCGTGTAAATGTCTTCTAAATACATCTGCACGGGATCTTTTGATTTTTCACCTAAGCGCCATGCAACATCTGGTGCAACTGGCCCCAAGATCACATCACACTTCCCAAATGCTGCCTGAAAATCAGCCGCAATAATCCGTCGAATTTTTTGAGCCTGCAAGTAATAAGCATCATAGTAGCCATGACAAAGCACATAGGTACCTACCATAATGCGACGCTTCACCTCTGCACCAAAACCTTCGGTACGAGACTTCTTATACATGTCGGATAAATCACGATTTTCATTTGTGCGATGTCCATAGCGCACACCATCAAAGCGACTTAAATTACTTGAAGCTTCAGCAGGAGCTAAAACGTAATACACCGGGATGGATAACTTAGTCTTAGGCAGACTTACCTCAAGCAACCCTGCTCCCAAATCTTGCAATGCTTTTGCTGCGGCATTGACAGCATTGGCCACTTCCGGCGCAAGACCCTCTGCAAAGAATTCTTTTGGAAGACCAACGTGCAAGCCTTCCAAAGGTTTTGCTGAATTAGAGTCGCCCTCTTTCCAGGACTGAGTGAGATAACGACCGTAGTCCTCGCCAGAATCTGCCAAGGAAGTAGAGTCCCGCGGATCATGAGAAGACATTGCCGTGAGCAATAAAGCACAGTCTTCAGCGTTCTTGCCCATTGGGCCAGCCTGATCCAGGGAAGATGCATAGGCAATCATTCCGTAGCGAGATACGCGCCCGTAACTAGGCTTGATTCCAGTTAGCCCACAAAAAGCGGCTGGCTGACGTATCGACCCGCCAGTATCCGTACCCGTCGCAATTGGAGCTAAGCCGGCCGCAACTGCAGCTGCGGAACCTCCAGATGATCCGCCTGCAACATATTCTGAATTCCAAGGATTTAAGACTGGTCCATACGCTGAATTCTCATTAGAGGAGCCCATTGCAAACTCATCCATATTGGTTTTGCCAAGGCAAACCATGCCGGCACCATTGGGATTGAGTTCATCCGGAATTCCCAGATTGGCAACTACGGTAGCATCAAAAGGGCTGAGGTAACCCTCGAGCATTTTGGAGGCTGCAGTGGACTTCCAGCCGCGGGTTACAAAGACATCCTTGTGGGCCACGGGAATGCCAGTCAACCCTCCACCTTTTCCAGACGCCAATAAAGCATCTGCTTTAGAAGCTTGCTCTAAACTTAAGTGAGCACTTACATCAAGATATGCATTCAGGCGCTTTCCAGCCTCAATGCGCTCCAAAAAGTACTTTGTTAACTCGACGCTAGAGACCTCTTTAGCTGCCAAGGCTTTAGCCATTAGGGTGATGGGGGTTTGACTCCAACTCATTCGATCACCCGCGGAACTAAGAAGTAGCCATCCTGTACGGCAGGGGCAGACTGCATGTTTTCGGCGCGATGGTCAGTTTCCGTCACCGCATCACTGCGCAGGGGCTGCGCTAAATCACGCAAAAAGAGGATGGGATGAGCCAGCGGGGCAAGACCGCTGGTATCGACGGCCTGCATCTCCTCAACCAGGGCAAAAACTGCCTGTAATTGGGGCAAAACTGCCTCGGCTTCTGCCTGACTTAACTCAAGGCTGGAAAGGTGCGCAATGTGCTGGACATCATCAAGTTTCATGGGGCGCTAGAGTATCATTCCTATATATATTTTTTAACACTTACTTATTTTTCCACTATATCATGTTTGGTTTTTTTCGCAGCTACTTTTCTAATGGCCTGGCTATTGACCTAGGTACCGCCAACACCTTAATTTACATGCGTGAACGGGGTATTGTGCTTGATGAACCGTCAGTTGTAGCAATTCGCACTGAAGGCGGCCCAAATGGCAAAAAGACCATTTTGGCAGTTGGAAAAGAAGCAAAAGCCATGTTGGGACGTGTTCCTGGAAATATTGAGGCTATTCGCCCAATGAAAGACGGCGTTATTGCCGATTTCACAATTACTGAGCAGATGCTCAAACAATTTATCAAAATGGTGCACGAGAGCAAGCTTTTAAAGCCTAGTCCACGCATCATTATTTGCGTTCCTTGCGGATCCACACAAGTTGAGCGTCGCGCAATTCGCGAATCCGCTCTTGGCGCGGGCGCATCACAAGTATTTTTGATTGAAGAGCCAATGGCTGCTGCGATTGGTGCAGGCCTGCCAGTTTCTGAGGCTGCTGGTTCGATGGTTGTTGACATCGGTGGCGGCACAACTGAAGTTGGCGTCATGTCATTAGGCGGCACGGTTTACAAAGGCTCTGTTCGTGTTGGTGGCGATAAGTTTGATGAAGCAATCACCAATTACATTCGTCGTAACTACGGCATGTTGATCGGCGAACAAACTGCTGAGTTAATTAAGAAAACTATTGGCTCCGCATTCCCAGGACAAGAAGTTCGGGAGATGGAAGTAAAAGGTCGCAATCTTTCCGAAGGTATTCCGCGTAGCTTCACTGTGACAAGCAATGAAGTGCTTGAAGCCTTGACTGACCCATTGAATCAAATCGTGACTGCAGTAAAAGCGGCTCTAGAACAAATTCCTCCTGAGCTTGCATCTGACATCGCCGAGCGCGGCATGATGCTCACTGGTGGTGGCGCGCTATTGCGTGACCTCGATCGCCTGCTGTTTGAAGAAACCGGCCTTCCTATTCACGTTGCTGAAGACCCACTCACTTGCGTCGCTCGTGGTTGCGGTATTGTTTTAGAGCGTATAGATAAGTTGGGCGGCGTGTTCTCTCAAGAGTAATTGATCTAAGCGTCGATTAGGGAATTGCAACATAACGCTCCCCCTCTTTTCAGACAAGGCGTTCCGGCTTTAGTCAAACTGATTGTCTGTCTATCGATCAGCATCGCATTGATGTTGATCGATTTTCGCTTTAAAGCACTTGATCCGATTCGCAACAACGTGAATTGGTTATTGCGCCCACTAGAGTATGTGATGATGCCGCGCAACGCGTATGAAGCAACATCAGAATATTTCACCAGCCGCGGAACGCTGGATAAAGAAAATCAAGAAATGAAAATGCATCAAGCGGAGCTCTCTTTGCTTGCCAACCAATCTGAATTTCTTCTGGTAGAAAATCAAAACTTACGCCAGCTAATGGATTTGCAAAAGCATGTTCCTTTTAAAACATTGCCAGTAGAAATTTTATTTAACCCACCCAATCCAATTTCTCAGCGTATTGTGATTAATCGTGGCAGCGATGACGGCCTTAAGTTGGGCAATCCCATCGCAAATAACTCAGGCATCTTGGGCCAAGTAGTCCGCATTTACGATCGCTCTGCAGAAGTCTCTTTACTAGAGGATCGCGACTTCGCAGTGCCAGTACAAGTCGCTCGCAATGGCTTAAGGGCAGCAGTATTTGGTGCAGGTCGCGGTAACCCGCTTGAACTTCGCTACCTTCCCGTGGCCAACGATTTAGAAGTCGGTGATGTACTTATTACCTCAGGCATCGATGGCATTTACCCGCCTGGCTTTGCGGTAGCCGTGATTAGCCGCATTGAACGTAATGCTGACAAAAATTCTTCAAATGTATTTTGCGTGCCAATTGCGCCAGTCAATCGCTATCGCCAGGCCTTAGCCCTGCTTTACGATCCACAGTGGGATGCAAAAGCATCTACTGCCACTACTAAGCCAGGTGCGCCATTGACCAATACCCCAGGTCGCCGTCAAACTCGTGCACGAGGCATGCAATGATCGATTTTCAAAGCGGCTACATTCTGCGCCCAGTGAGCCCAGTCTTTATTTATTTCAGCTTGTTTTGCGCCCTGCTATTAAATCTTCTGCCAATTGGTAATTACGGCTGGGTGCCAGACTGGCTCATTATTTGCATCGTGTTTTGGAATATCCATCAGCATCGCTATGTCGGCGTCATCATTGCCTTCACTCTTGGTTTATTGATGGATGTCCATAACTCCGACCTATTGGGCCTCCACGCCTTTAGCTATTCATTGATGGCTTACCTTGCCATTTCTTGGCATCGCCGGATCATTGCACTATCCGTGCTCACACAAACAATGCGCTTGCTGCCAATCTTCCTAATGGCCTCCCTATTCCCCGTCCTGGCTCATTGGCTATTGAGCGGCGAGATTTATTGGTGGGCCTTAACTGACGCTATTCAAGCCCTAATTGAGGCATTACTGTGGCCTGTGGCAACACACATCTTGTTGTCACCTCAACGTCGACCGATTGACGTTGATCACAATCGTCCAATTTAGAAGGCGGCATGGTTTCGTTTAAAAAACCAGATCTCGACTCGTTTCAAGAGCGCATTCACATTGCGACGCTATTTGTTACCTTCTGTTTCTTATTGCTAATAACACGACTGGTGTGGCTACAGCTCGTGAGCCACGGCAAATATGCTTTATTGGCTGAGAATAATCGCATTGCCCTCGTACCCGCCCCAGCCAATCGCGGCCTGTTGATAGACCGCAATGGCATTGTGATTGGCAGAAACTATTCAGCATTGGCCTTGGATGTGAACGCTGAAGAAGTTAAAGGCAATGTAGATGAGCTCATCGATGAGCTCTCTCAAATTGTGTTGATTTCTCCGCGAGATCGCCGAAATTTCAAGCGCTCTCTGGAAGATTCTCGAAAAATGGGCACTTTTCCACTCAGATCGATGCTCACCGAGGCTGAAACGGCCCGTTTTATGGCCAACCGTTACCGATTCCCGGGGGTGGAGATCCGCGCCCGTAGCTTCCGGGAGTACCCATACAACGAATTAGCCTCCCATTTAATTGGCTATATCGGACGTGTTTCTCAAAGAGATAAAGAGAAAATGCAGGCGGAAATTGAGAACTCTAAGGCGGATGATCCGAATGCGCTACAGACTTCTTTTTTGCCAGGCATTCAGTACGTTGGCAAGATTGGCTTAGAACAAAGTTATGAAACCGCTCTTCGTGGAGTACCAGGCTACGATCAAGTCGAAATTACTGCAGGCGGTAAGCCAGTTCGCACACTCTCTAGCTCGCCTTCGATACCAGGAAAAAATGTGGTGCTATCAGTGGACATCAAGTTGCAATACTTGGTTGAACAACTGTACGGAAATTTCCGTGGCGCTTTCGTAGCGATTGAACCTGAGACCGGTGACATCTTGGCATTTGTATCCAAGCCCAATTTCAATCCAAATGATTTCGTGGAAGGCATTGATTCGGTGACATGGAAAGAGTTGAATAACTCCCCACAAAAGCCGCTCTACAACCGCCCGCTCAAAGGAATTTATCCGCCAGGATCAACGTACAAACCATTTATGGCGCTCGCAGCTTTAGAAACCAAAAAGCGCACACCATCACAAACCATTTCAGATCCAGGCTATTTTGATTTCGGCAACCACACATTCCGCGATGATAAAAAAGGGGGGCACGGTATTGTGGACATGCAGAAGTCCATTGTTGAATCTTGCGATACCTACTATTACATGTTGGCGCGGGATATGGGCGTCAACATGATGCATGACTTCATGAAGCCATTTGGCTTTGGGCAAATTACCGGTATCGACTTGCAGGGTGAATCCAAAGGCGTTCTGCCATCCACAGAGTGGAAGAAAAATACCTTCAAGAAACCAGAGCAACAAAAATGGTACGAGGGCGAAACCATTTCTCTTGGCATTGGACAGGGCTACAACGCATTTACTATTTTGCAGTTGGCACATGCTATGGCAAACATGGCAAATAACGGCATCGTAATGAAGCCGCACTTGGTGAAGGCGATTGAAGATCCTTTCACAAGAAATCGCACACTCACCACGCTCAAAGAAAGTTATCGCATCGATCTTGTTCCAGAGAATATTGAGGTGATCAAGAAGGCAATGGTTGAAGTAAACAACTCTGGAACCTCTGCATCAGTTTTTAAAGGTACAGGCTATCAAGTGGGTGGCAAGACGGGAACAGCGCAAGTATTTAGCTTGAACTCAAAAGAGTACAAGCGCGGATCTACTGCAGAATTTTTACGCGACCACGCCTTATATATTGCTTTTGCTCCCGCAGAAAAACCAACTATCGTGATTGCAATGGTCGTTGAGAATGCAGGGTTTGGTGCACAACATGCCGCACCAATTGCACGCAAAGCGCTAGATTTTTATCTTGAAGGTAAATGGCCAAAGGAGATTCCTGAATGGAAAAGAGCGCCATAAATAAAGCTAAGAAAATATTTCTGAGTATTTTTAGCGGGCTTGATCGCCAGCTAGGCCTTATTTTACTTGGCTTGGCGGGAGCTGGATTTATTACTTTTTTGTCTGCAAGTCAAAATACGCCCGTTCACTTTGAAGATGAATTTCGTAACTTAGCACTCTCATTTGCGGTGATGTGGATTGTTTCTCGCATTCCACCAAAATGGTTGGAGATGGCTGCGGTATGGATTTATGGAATCGGCATTGCACTGCTGATTGCAGTCGCTGCGTTTGGATTAATTAAAAAAGGTGCGCGACGTTGGCTTAATATCGGTTTCGTAATTCAGCCCTCAGAACTCATGAAGATTGCCATGTCATTGATGTTGGCTTGGTACTTTCAAAAGCGTGAGGGGATTCAAAAATCTTGGGACTATGGGGTAGCAGCGATCATCCTTGCTATTCCCGTATTTCTCATTGCGCGCCAGCCCGATTTAGGCACAGCACTCTTAGTTTTCGCTGCGGGCATATATGTGATTATTTTGGCAGGACTACCGTGGAAATGGATTCTGCCCTTTGCTGGCCTCGGCGCTTTTGGCATTATTTTGATCATTATTTTTGGCAACATGATTTGCGCACATGATGTTGTTTGGCCACTTGTTCATAACTATCAAAAACATCGAGTCTGCACTTTGCTCGATCCGAGCAGCGATCCCCTGGGAAAAGGGTTTCATACAATTCAATCCATGATTGCAATTGGCTCGGGTGGATTTTTTGGCAAGGGCTGGTTCCAGGGCACGCAAGCGCATCTTGAATTTATCCCAGAAAAACACACTGACTTTGTCTTTGCTGTTTTCTCTGAAGAGTTTGGCTTGCTAGGAAACTTAGTCTTACTGGCGCTTTTCTTCGCTTTGATTAAACGTGGCTTAGCCATCTCCGCCAGCGCACCCAATCTTTTTACACGACTACTAGGTGCATCGGTCACGCTGATTTTCTTTACCTACGCATTTGTCAATATCGGCATGGTAAGCGGCCTATTACCCGTTGTAGGTGTTCCATTGCCCTTCATTAGTTATGGGGGCACTGCCTTAGTAACGCTGGGATTTGGTGCCGGGATTTTGATGAGCATTCATCGCCATCGACGTTTAGTACAAAGCTAAAAATTAGATCGCACAATTCAGAAAAATTGCGCAATCTCTAGAAACAAAAAAGCCCGGCATGCCGGGCTTTTTCATCAACAAAGAAAGAATTACTTCTTACGCTTGTTAACTGAATCTTTAAATGCTTTACCAGCAGAAAACTTAACAGTTTTAGCAGCAGCAATTTTGAGTGACTCGCCAGTTTTTGGGTTACGACCCATGCGTGCAGCACGCTTACCAGAAGCAAAAGTACCGAAACCGATCAGTTGTACTGAGTCGCCTTTAGTAACAGCTTTAATGATTTGCTCAATAGCAGAATTCAACGCAAATTCAGCTTTGGCTTTTGAGATCTCAGCGTCGTCAGCAATTGCTGAGATTAGTTCTGCTTTGTTCAAGTGAAGCTCCTTATAGATATTGATGTCAGCGCACAGTGCGCTTACATGATTTTAACCACAAAAAATTGCAAAAATAAAGCTGCGTCACAGCAAATTTTTTTATTGCTGCTTTTTTACTCCTCTATAACTGTCACATCCGACACAAAATACTCGATATCGCCAAAACAGCTTGTAGGCAATCCGATGTGCTGATCATATTTAAGGGCAACTTTTTTACTCAAATTGACATTAATTTTTTGCGCCACAGCATCTTTACGCATTGTAAAGAGGAATTTTTCGGACATGGTTCCTGGCATGGAAACCATGGCTAATTCGCCTTCCCAGGTTTTGCATACATAACCCCTATTGGAAAATTTCTGGACATATCCAGCACGCTCACCGCTGCCATAGCTCCAATTGAGCATAATCCAGGTATAAGCCGCTAAACCAGCTAAGCCAATCAATACAAGGCTTAAAAGCCATTTTACGAATCCATTCATGTAGTTTTCCTTAACAAATCATCTCTACAGCCCTAATTGGGCGCATTCACGGCGGTCCGTTTTGACCCCAGTCAACATTTGAGCATATTCATTATGAAATTAGGGATGAAATGGCACCCCATACAAATTAAAATATAAGCATTAACGCTAATTGATAGCTCTCATGGAACTACGTCACGTCGTCTTTTTGATCTTTGTTGTTTCGGCTATTTATGTCTACTTCAGAGGCAAGGTTCGATTTGGCTTAGTTCGGTCACTAACAGACTACCAAGTTCTTTTGGCACCAATTAACACTCTCCTCTACTTATTCTCGAAAACTAAGGCAGGGGCATTTATTCCAGTTACAGACTTTCCTGAGATGAAACCTCTTCAAGATAATTGGCAGATCATCTGCGATGAAGCGCTTGCTTTAAACGCAGATGGGGCAATTGCTGCCGCCACCGGATATAACGATATTGGGTTTAACTCTTTTTTCGGACAGGCTGGAAGCGCTTTCACCTCTATTGGTATGGCAAAGAAATGCCATCCGCACAACTCCAGTACCCCAAAACCGTTGCACTCCTCAAATCGATTCCCTCGATCAAGGCCGCGATGTTTGCCTCCTACCCCCAGGAGCTACGCTGGTAAGGCGCCGAGACCCCTATGCAGGCTCCCTGCGCTATCACATTGGTCTAGTTACCCCAAATGATCCCAAGTGTTTTATAGACGTAGGTGGGGAGCGCTATTTCTGGAAAGATGGGGAGCTCGTCATGTTTGATGAAACCTACATCCACTACGCCGCTAACGAGACGGATCATCAACGCATTGTTTTGTTTTGTGATGTAGAACGTCCAGTTCACACTAAATGGGTGCAATTATTCAATCACTGGTTTGGGCGCTACGTCATGAGCGCTGCCTCCTCCCAAAATGTTGAAGGGGAGAAGGTCGGATTTGTAAACATTCTCTTTAGATATTTTTACCACTTGAGAGCGCAAGCAAAAAAGCTCAAAGCAAAACATCGCGGCATTTATTACATCGGAAAATGGGTTCTGATTTTAGGAATTCTCTGGGCTATCTTTTGGTAAGTCCTATGGACTTAAGGCCTCGGCAATCTGCTCTGGGGTGATTGAGCCCCAGATTTCGACCCGCTTTACACGGCTATTTTGCCCCGATAAGAGCTGAATCTGTTTTTGCGGCACCCTTAAACGTTTAGAAAGCCAAGACAACAACATCTCATTCGCCCTATTTTCTAAAGTCTGGGCCTGTAAAGAGATCTTTAGGCAGCCATCATGAAGGCCAACCACCTTGGTTAGTTTTGCGCCTGACTGGCAATGCAAGTTAAGAACAATGCCTGCGGGTGTTTGCTTTAACCAAATGGGCATCATCAAAGTACTTTAAAATCAAAGCATGATTATGAAGAACTCCAGCGCCTTAGACCAGCTATTTGCCAACAATCGCGAATGGGCAGATGCGATGATTGCCAAGGATGCTAATTTTTTTAAGCGCTTAGTCTCCCAACAGGCGCCAGAATATCTCTGGATTGGCTGCTCAGACAGCCGTGTGCCTGCAAACGACATTGTTAATCTACTGCCGGGCGAACTTTTTGTGCATCGCAACGTTGCCAATGTGGTGGTTCATACCGATCTGAACTGCTTATCCGTAATTCAATTTGCAATTGATCTCTTAAAGGTCAAGCACATTTTAGTGGTGGGCCATTATGGTTGCTCTGGCGTCCATGCTGCTCTAACTGATAAACGCGTTGGGCTTGCTGACAATTGGCTGCGCCACGTTAAGGATGTACATCAAAAGCATGGGCGCTACCTTGGTGACGTCATTCCCACCCCAAAACGACAAGACCGTTTGTGCGAGTTCAATGTTATCGAACAAGTGGTGAACGTTTGCGAAACTACTATCGTTCAAGACGCATGGGCAAGGGGACAAGACCTAACGGTACATGGCTGGGCTTACCGTCTTGAAACTGGCCTAGTAAATGATTTGGGCATGTCGATTAGTTCCACCGAAGAAATGAATGTTCGCTACGCCAAATCCTTATCTCGCTACGACGCCGAATAACTTCAGTTTTGTTTAAAAACTTTTCAAATAATTCTGCGGTAGCACTACTTCGATTTCTGGTTTCGCTTCCCTATAAGACCATCGTCTCTGTTGGTTATGGCTTGGGCTATCTGGCTGCACACATTCCCAGCGATCGCAATCGTGTAGTGCAAAAGAATTTAGAGTTGTGCTTTCCCGAACTAAACGCGAATGAAATTAACGAGCTAAGAAAAAAACATTGGCGACTGCTCGGCCGAAGCCTAGTAGAGAAAAGCATTATTTGGCTTGGCAGCAAAAAACAGTTGGCCGATATGATCGAAGT
This sequence comes from Polynucleobacter necessarius, assembly GCA_900095165.1. Lineage (GTDB taxonomy): Bacteria > Pseudomonadota > Gammaproteobacteria > Burkholderiales > Burkholderiaceae > Polynucleobacter > Polynucleobacter necessarius_J. The sequence goes on from LT606947.1 coordinate 1,508,996, forward strand.
TCGATCTGAGCGATAGAAAGCCGCGCATCTTAGTAAATATGCATTTTATTGGTATTGAAGGCAGCATTATTTTGAGCGCACTTGCTCACGATAGGGGCTGGCTAAGAACCTCGGGCTTTTTCCAAAGAATGAAAAGCCCCTTCTTTAATAGGAAAATTATTGAGTGGCGCAATCGCTTTGGCGGAAATTCCATTGACCGCCAAGGAAATTCTCTTGAGTTCATCCGAGAAATTCGCAAAGGTAGTTTCATCATCATTGCGCCTGATATCGATTTAGGCCTTAAGGATTCGACTTTCGTTCCTTTTTTTAATATTCAAACCAATACGATTACAGCCGTATCACGTCTCGCCAAAATCACGGGGGCGGAAGTCTGCATGATGATCACAGCCCTCAAAAAGAATGAGGCTGGGTATGTTTGCACTATTAGCAAACCTCTTGAGAATTTTCCGACCGAGAACCCTGAAGCAGATACCGCACGCTTAAACCAAATTTTTGAACAAGAGATCAGGCACAGGCCAGCTGAATACTACTGGGTTCATAAACGCTTTTAAAATAGACCATTTAACGAAACCAGCCCCTATTAACTCTTCTTCTGGGTGCGCTTTTGTCCTATCATTAAAGGATGACTGAGCGTATTGGGCTATTTGCCGATCTACATAGCAATTTAGAAGCTTTTGATGCTTGCATGAAGCAGGCAGAAGAGCTGGGCGTTACCCGCATGGTTTTCTTGGGAGACATTGTTGGCTACAACGCTGATCCAGGCGTGCTGATTGATCGCATTGGCGAGATGGTTGCCAATAAAAAAGCAATTGCAGTACTGGGCAATCATGATCAAGCGGTTTTTGAGGATCATCGCCACCAAATGAATGCGAGCGCGAATGCCGCAATCGAGTGGACTAAATCCCAACTTAACGCCACTCAAGCGCAATTTCTAAAAGACTTGCCATTAATAATTCAAGAAGATGCGATGTGTTTTGTTCATGCATCGGCGCACAATCCTGCAGACTGGAATTACATCATTGACAGCATGAGCGCTTGGCGTTGCGTACAAAGCTCTGGCAAGACATACACGTTCGTCGGTCATGCTCACGAGCAAGCGCTCTTCTATCAAAGTGCCGTTGGTAAGTTAATTCGCTTTGCCCCACATCCTGGTGACGAAGTTCCAGTAATGCGTCATCGTCAATGGGTTGGAGTGGTTGGCTCACTTGGTCAGCCGAGAGACGGAAATCCTGAGGCTTGCTTTGCGGTTTTCGAACCAGAGCTAGAGGTACTCACCTTTCATCGCACACCTTACGATCAATTTACAGCAGCCGATAAAGTGCGCCGCGCTGGTTTACCGGAAGATCTTGCTAATCGCCTAATCACAGGCAAATAACTCACTTATGTCGATTAATACTGATATTGAAGTCGTTGATGAGATTTTCCAAGAGGGCAAAGTAGTTGATGGATTTGTTTTAGGAACAGAAGTTCATCGTGGTGGCATGGCTAACTTGTATTCTGCGACCAAAGAAGGGATTGATGTTCCCATTCTTCTCAAGATTCCTAGGGTAGGCAGGGATCAGCCCGTTGAAAGCCTTATTGGTTTTGAGACCGAACTTACCATTCTGTGCTCACTCAAGAGCCCCTATGCTCCCAAGTATCTTGGCTCTGGAAACATGGCCACGCGCCCCTACATTGCAATGGAACGCGTGGCAGGTCGGCCGCTTGAAGACTTCATCAAAGAAGGTAAGGTTTTTACAATTGATGAAGTAATAAAGATTGGGGCTGACTTAGCGCAAGCAGTGCAATCCCTTCATTCGCAAGACGCTATTCATTTGAATATTAAGCCTGAAAATATTTTGATTGACGATAAAGGAAAGCTCACCTTAATTGACTTTGGCCTATCGCATCATGCGCGCTTTCCAGACTTGCTCGCAGAAGAAATGCGCAAGGGAATTGGCTCTGCGCCATACATCTCGCCAGAGCAAGTTACCGGCATTCGCTCAGACTATCGCAGCGATATTTTTTCTATGGGCGTCATTATGTATGAGTTGCTAACGGGCGAATTACCCTTTGGCAACCCACAGTCGATGAGCGGATTGCGAAAAAGAATGTGGGCACAAGCGTTTCCTCCGCGAGCGATTCGCAAAGAAATCCCACGCTGGTTACAGGAAATTGTTTTGCGATGCCTAGAACCGCGTGCAGCAGATCGCTATCAAAGCGCCATACGCCTCCGTCAAGTCTTGCGTGACCATGAAAGCGTCACCCTTACGGAGCGCGCTGACCGTGTTGATCCTCTGAGCTTTTGGGAAAATCTCAAACGCATGCTCCGCGCAGCTGGTTACGAACCCTCCCCAAGCCCGCGCCCTAGCATTGGAAATTATGATGCGCCGTTAATGATTGCAGCGATTGATACACGCCAATCAGATGAAGACTTACGTGAGTGTATGCAAACAACGGCGAAGAATTTATTACATGCCTATCCCGAAAGTCGCCTCGTGTGTCTCAGCATTATTGCAAGCACTCCAACCTTTGAAGGCAATCAAGAGAGTGAAACTGCCAGTGGGTATTGTGCGAGGCCATCTTGTGCAGCTCATGGAATGAGCTAAACCCTTGAAGCTGCCGCCTGAACGGATTTCGTATCACGTGCTAGAGGCGCTTGACCCAGCAAGTCGTATTGTGGAATTTGCCAAAGACAACGATGCCTCCTTAATCTTGATTGGGGCATCACACAAGCTGCCAAACAAAGTAACACCATGGCGAACCTCCATGACAAAGATTGTTGAAGAGGCCCCTTGCAGCGTTCATATTGTCAGAACCTAGTCTGTACTTGGGCAATTGCCCGATAATATGGTCATGGAAGAAAAAATACGTGTATCCAAGCTACTCTCTGAATTGGCTCTGTGCTCTCGTCGTGAGGCTGACTCTTATATTGAGCAGGGCCTGGTAACCGTTGATGGTGAAGTGGTGAATGAGCTGGGCTCACGGGCTTTTCGTCATCAGAAAATTGAGTTGCAATCCGGCGCAAAGGCGCAACAGGCCTCTCGAATTACAGTCATTCTGAATAAACCCGTGGGCTTTATCTCTCATTACGATGATGAGCAAGAGTACCAACCGGCTGCCTCACTGATCACCCCAGACAATTACTTTCCCAGTCCGCTGGATAAGGGCCGCAACCCACGCTTTAATACCCGGGGCCTAGCGCCTGCCGGTCGCCTTGATATCGACTCCACTGGCATGCTGGTCTTGACCCAAGATGGTCGTATTGCCAAACTCCTTATCGGCGAAAACAGTCCGATCGAGAAAGAGTATTTGGTTCGAGTTGAAGGCGCCCTCTCTTTTGAAGATCTAGATCGCCTAAAACATGGCTTGGAACTCGATGGTGTTGTTTTAAAGCCGGCTCAAGTCAGCTGGCAGAACGAAGACCAGCTTCGTTTTGTACTAAGAGAAGGTCGCAAGCGTCAAATTCGTCGCATGTGCGAAATGGTTGGCCTGAGAGTTCTCGGCCTTAAACGTGTTCGCATGGGTAGAATTTCTTTAGGCGCCCTACCTCCTGGAAAATGGCGTTTTGTAAGGCCAGAAGAGCAATTCTAAGAGGCTCCGCACGCTTATAATTCTGCCAATTAGATTAAGCGCAGAATTACCATCGATACCACCACCTCCAGCACTTCCGGCGCAGAAGTTTTAAGACGTCGTAGCTTTGCCATCATCTCTCACCCAGATGCTGGAAAGACAACGCTTACCGAAAAACTCTTGTTATACGCGGGAGCTATTCAGATTGCTGGTAGCGTCAAGGCCCGCAAGGCTAGTCGTCACGCAACCTCAGACTGGATGGAGATTGAAAAGCAACGCGGCATTTCTGTTGCGAGCTCAGTTATGCAAATGGAATACCGCGATTGCATTATTAATCTTCTCGATACCCCGGGGCACCAAGATTTTTCTGAAGACACCTATCGCGTATTGACTGCTGTTGACTCTGCGCTCATGGTAATTGATGCTGCAAATGGTGTTGAGTCACAGACCCTGCGCTTACTTGAAGTCTGTTGTGCACGCAACACACCAATCGTGACCTTCATTAATAAAATGGATCGCGAAGTAAAACCGCCCATGGAGCTCATGGATGAGATTGAAACCGCGCTAGGCATCGAGGTAGTTCCTTTTACTTGGCCTGTAGGGATGGGCAAATCATTTGCCGGCGTGATTGATATCGCCAACTCTCAAATGCGTATGTTCAAGGCAGGCGAAGATCGCGTGACCGAAGATTCACATGCGATTGTTGATATCAATGATCCTGCGCTGAAAGAGCGCCTAGGCACTGATCTTGAAAATGCACTTGCAGAAGTCGATCTCATAAAAAATGCGATGCCTGCGTTTGACCGAGAAGCCTTTTTAGCCGGTCGTCAATCGCCGGTATTCTTTGGTTCAGCCATTAATAATTTTGGCGTACGCGAGATTCTGAATACTTTAGTAGAGCTCGCACCATCCCCAGGTTCACGCAAAGCTTTGCAGCGTGAAGTTAGTCCTGCCGAAAATAAATTCTCTGCGATGGTGTTTAAGATTCAAGCAAACATGGATCCAGCACATCGAGATCGCGTTGCCTTCTTACGCATATGTTCTGGGCATTTCCAGCGCGGCATGAAGTTAAAGATTTGTCGAAATGGAAAAGAAGTGCGCACCAATAATGCCCTGTCATTCTTGTCGCAACGTCGCGACATTTTGGACGAAGCCTTTCCTGGTGACATTATTGGACTACCAAACCACGGCCTACTAAGACTGGGTGACACATTCACCGAAGGCGAGCAGTTGCAATTCACAGGCCTGCCATTTTTTGCCCCAGAAATTTTCCGCATGGTCGAGTCGACCGACCCGTTGCGCTCGAAACAATTGCGTACAGGCCTAATGCAACTTGGCGAAGAGGGCGCAATTCAAGTATTTCGTCCCATGACTGGTGGCACCATGTTGCTTGGTGCGTTTGGACAACTGCAGTTCGAAGTAGTAAGCCATCGCCTACAAACCGAGTATGGCGCGGAAGTGCGTTTACTACCTGCTCGCTATAACTTGGCTCGGTGGGTAAGTTCAGAAGATCCTGTTGCACTTAAGAAATTCATACAAGAAAATATTCACCGCATGGCAGAGGATGTTGTGGGTGCATCCGTATTTCTTGCTAGTCACAAATCTGAACTAGATGTTGCTCAACAGTGCTGGGAATCGATTCAATTCCACGCACTCAGAGAACATGCAGGCCTCATTTATCAATCGGACCTCGCCGGATAAATCTAGCGTGGATTTAATTGCGGCCAATTGCAATCGAACACTGCAACTAACTGAGTATCGCCCTTCCTAAAAGATGCTGTCTTGCCATATTGCGCGCAATACGCATTGGCCTTAGGTATTAGCGATGCAATGGATTCACCATCACTATTTAAAAAGGTGACGTGATTCGCATCTGATGCGTCGGTATAAACCGCCGCACAGGCAATCAAGCAGCCCACACTTAACAGCAAAACCAATTTGCGACACGTCATTTGAAGCCACCTATTCAATAAACACATATACCCGCTCATAGCTCAAGCTTCTTAACTAAGCCTGCAGTGAGCTTACTAGCAAATGGGCGATAGATCAGAATATAAATTATCGCAACGGGATAGGCAACCGACCAAACCTCCAACCAAACCCTTAAGAAATCTGGAGCAAGGCCTACTCGCATCAAAGTCGTGGCCAATGTAATGCTCAAAGACATAAGCCCACCCATGATGGCGGCAAAAATAATATTAGGGATATTGATCATGATCTAAACAAAAAGTAAAGGGCGCCAATTAAACAAAATCCAGCCAACATGTAATTCAGCTTAAAGGGTTCATCCATATAAAAAAATAGCAAATGTCATAAAAATATTGGGTAGCGGCAATAGACCAACAAATCCATAAGGGCTATTGAAAATAGAGGCATTCAGCATGCTGCAATCATAGTGCCTAGGCCCCTTTAACTGTTATTCAGATTTATGATCATTATTCCGTACCATCCAGCATCAACGCCAATCGCCAAGCCTGTAGCGGCCTAGATTCTGAGCCCCGAAATTACCGGGGCTTTTTATGTAATATGCTCTCATCATGAAAGCATCCCCTCAAATTCACTCTATCTACATTGCCTCGCAATCGGGCGAATCGATGACGCCACTGGCGACAGCCGACATTATTGCCGGCGCAGGAATTGCGGGTGATCGTTACGCACTAGGCATAGGCGCATTCTCCAAAACCAAACTCAAAATCCGCCACATCTCTCTCATCACCCTAGAAGGCATAGAGGATGCTAATCGCCAATTAATTGCGAACCAGCAAATGCCCTTTGATGAAGGCGAGACTCGAAGAAATGTAATCATCAGTGGCATTACTGCGAATGAACTCAATAATCTGGTTGGCAAGATTTTTTATTTAGGAAAATATCGCTTTTAAAGGCACCGAGTTATGTGCGCCATGCCAACGACCGGCCAACTTACTAAAAAGACCAGACTTTATGAGTGCTTTTGAAGATAGGGGTGGCCTCAGGGCAGAGGCGCTAGAGTCTGGAACCTTTAGCAACGGAGACCGACTTACATACTCAATCAACACAGAAAAATGATTACCTATAGCGAGCACGCCAACATTAGCCCAGAACAGGCAATTGACCTCTATACCCGGCCCACATTAGGGGAACGCCGCCCGATTAGTAACGTTGAAACGTTTGGGGCTATGCTTGCCCATGCTAACCCCACCATTTCTGCATGGGATGGTGAAGAACTGGTTGGAATCAGTCGAAGCCTGACAGACTTTGCTTATGTAGCTTATTTGGCCGACCTTGCTGTGGACGAACAATACCAGCGACAAGGCATAGGAAAACAGCTCATTGAAGAAACCAAGAAACGCCTAGGGGCCAGTTGCATGATCGTATTGCTTGCAGCCCCAAAAGCAAACACCTATTACGAGCATCTTGGTTTTGAGCACAATCCTCGCGCTTGGACGATAAAAAATAATTCAATTTAATATTGCAACGTGACTAAAACAAAACTCTGCCTCATTCGCCATGGCGAAACCTCCTGGAATGCCGAAAAGCGCTTGCAAGGGCATACCGATATTCCGCTTAATGCCACAGGCATGTTGCAGGCTTGCCAAATGGCACAAGCACTTAAAGACATCAAACTCACGTTTGATGTTCTGTACACCAGCGATCTCAAGAGAGCGGTTGATACAGCGAATGCTGTTATTGAATTATTTGGCGTAGATGCCGTAGCGGATAGCGAACTACGAGAACGGCATTTTGGTGTACTTCAAGGGCTTTCAATTAACGAGGCGCCATTGAAGCGTCCTGATATTTGGCAAGCCCACATTGCTCGTGACTTAGAGCATGATCTTGAGGGTGGCGAAAATATTCAGCAATTTGCATTGCGCGTACAAAATGCGATGGATAAAATTCAAGCACGTCATACTGGCAAAACTATTTTGATCGTCAATCATGGCGGCACGCTCGATATGATGTATCGGATTGCTAGCAAGCAATCCCTCAGCGCCGAAAGAGTGACTTCAGTACCTAATGCATCGCTCAACTGGCTTACCCATACCCAAGGCAGTGGATGGACGGTGGGGCAATGGGCAGACACCAGACATCTTGAGGGCCCAGCCTTAGAAAACGTTGGCCTATAAATAAAAAATCACCCGCAGGTGACTTTTGACCTTTCAGAAAGAGATTTACTTTCTGATGTGTGCGTGACGAGCAGCATCTTGTGACATGTCCTCACCTTTTGGCCTGCCTTCAAGGACCTCTTTTTCAGCAGCAATTTCTTTACGACGCTCTTTGCAAGAGCCAGCTATTTCTTGCAATGCTTTACGGGCTCTTACGGCAGAAGCTTTGATACCTTTGCCATGAAACTTTTCATTCTCTGATTGATACGTTTCAAATGCAGCAATTAACTTGTCATGGTGGGACATATTTTTCCTTATGAATTATTGAAATAATTGGCTTAAGGTGCGCTTTAACCCAACATATGAAATCACTTCAAATTATTGTGCCCAGCGATTAATAATTGCCTTTAGCTTTTCCGGGCCCAGCTCAGAAAGGTATAAATTAAAGTCATCGCGTAATTTTGAGCCTTTTTTGAAGGCAAACCCCAGATTATCAAACCCAACCACTTGGTAGCTACTGCTAACTGGGAGGTTTAAAGATCTTTGACAATTAACCAGCATGACGTTGTCCACGAATACCAAATCCACATTACCGTTTTGCAGCGCAATGAGCGCTTCTGCAGGCGATGGATATAACTTTACTTGGTCTACCGAGTAATAACCTTTTGGCTGCAATACTGTTTTTACATAGTCATCAAATACGCTACCGGTTGGGTATGCGATAGCGTATTTTTTAATTGGGACAAATCGGTAATCTTGATATGTCGATTTTTTAAGCCAATTAATTGCCAAGTACTAGCGAAGTAAGGGTTAGAAAAATCCATCACCTCTTTACGCTTATCTGTTATAGGGATCCCAGAGAATGCAACATCAGCTTGGCCACTAGTCACCGCACCCAACATGCCGAGCCAATCATATGCAGTCATTTTGAATGTACAGCCCCGTGACTTACAGTGGCCCTCAAATATCTCTAGATCTATGCCTGTATATTTTCCATCTTGCTCAAACAGCATGGGGGGTATCGCTGGAGATACGGCAACTTTAATTACATTAGACCGCTCCTCTTTGGAGTATGCCCAAAGAACAAATAGAGTTGCTAACAATGTAAAAATTAGGCGGGCTAGTCTCATGGTGTATTCAGAATTCAATTGGGTGGACGATCTTATCAAGATTAATACAAAAAACCACCTGCAGGTGGTTTTTAATTTTGCATCCTTATTTCCTTGCTACCCTATTCTGTAGTTACTTTTTGCTTGACACGTGACTCGCTTCCTAGTCGACCTCTAATTTGAAATTAATTGATCTTCTTGATTTCTTTAATGGCATTGTCTTCACCCAATAAAACAATCTTCGGGATATGCTTTGCAACTTCATCATTGCTGACTTGTCCATAGGTACAGATAATGAGATGGTCGCCAACGTGTGCTTTACGTGCAGCAGCGCCATTCAGGGAAATAATTCCGGAACCACGCTTTGCCTTAATGATGTAGGTTGAGAAACGTTCACCATTGTTAATGTTGTAGAGTTCGATCTTTTCAAACTCGTGCATATCAGCAACATCGAGCAAATCCTCATCGATTCCACAAGAGCCTTCATAATGCAAATCCGCCTCTGTAACGGTTGCCCTGTGAATTTTTGCCAACAACATAATGCGATTCATACGATTTCCTCAAGAATTTAAAGCGTGCCTCTTTATGCATTTTTAACAGCTACCCGACTATTTTCTCAAATTTTTTTGAAGTCACGCCATCAAAAAACCCCGCTTACACGGGGCTTTCTGTGTGGCTATTATCTACTAATTACTTGGTACGGCTTTTTGCTGCCTTAGGAGTCTGTCCAAATTGACCTTGAGCATTCTTCATGGCTGTTTCAACGCTTTTCTCAAAGTTTGCAAAGGCGTCTTGAGTTGTAGAACGTACTTGGTCAAAGTTTTGCATTGCTGTATTGAATGCAGATGTAAAGGTACTTACATATGCTTCTGAGCCGGCAGGTGCTTTTGAAGTCGCGGCAGCTACGAAACTCTTCAAGTCATCCTGGGATTGGTCAATAGCCGCCTCTACAGCGTCAACTAATTCTTGGTTACCGCGACGCAGGACTGCAGCCACCTTTTTCTGGTATGCGGCAACTTCAGCTACAGCCGCTTGCACTTCTGGGCTTTGCAGAAGGTCTAGCGCTGCTTTGGCATCTTTGTCCTTTAACAGCTCAGCAGCCTTTGCTTGAGCATTTGCTACGGCTTGTTGAGCAGCCTGGTAATTGATTTCTGCCAATTCTTGAGCATTCTCAAGGGCTGTTTGACCCAATGCACGGGCGGCCTCTACGAATTTGGCTTGATTTTCTGCAAATTGATTTTTGAACATGATATTTTTTAAGAGGTTATTTTTGTTGCACTGCACCATGTTAATAGCTTATTTTGGGCTTAGCAAGCAAATATTGCTGCAAAGCAACATATAATCTTGTCAATTCGGGTGATTTATTACAAATCCAGCATTAAACTTCACTTAAAATGGCCCCTCAACTCAGAAATTCTTAGTTATGTGCAGTAGATTCTTTGTCTTTTTGCTTTTTTGCATGCCATTTGCAGCCCCTAGTGCTGAAACACTATCCGAGTGGTTTCAATCTACAACCGCGCATCTCGAGTCGGTTTGGGATAAAGACGGCAATGAGCCTTACACCCCCCTTTACACCTATCACATGCCTTATGCGTATTCTCAAGACAAGATCAATGAGTACACCGAGTACCCAATGGGCATTGGATTCGGCAGAGGATTAATGAATGAGGGTGGCAACTGGGAGGGCATTTATGGAATGACCTTCAAAGACTCGCACGGAATTTATCAGTACATGGTTGGCTACGGATGGATACCTATGTGGAACATCGGCAATAGCCCCCACTGGAAGTATGGCGTTGGAGCAACCGTCTTCATCATGTCTCGTCAAGACATCATGAACTATGCCCCCTTCCCGGGCGTGCTCTCCATTGCCTCAATCAGCTATAAAGATCCCAGCATTCAGACTGCCTATGTGCCTGGCGGACAAAACGTCGGAAATGTCTTGTTCACCTGGGCCAAATACAACTTGCCTTAACTTAGGCGGGGTTATTTTTTAGATAATTCATCACCCAGGCTGGATCGCTATCACTCGGAAATATTGGATAGTGCACAGCCTCAATCACACCATTATTCACAATCAAAGTAATGCGCCTTAATAAAGCCGCTCCAGCAGCAGCAAAAGTCGGCAAGCGCAAAGCTTGCTGAAGTTGATAGCCTGCATCACTTAATACCGGAAATGGTAAGTGCAGTCGATCCGCCATCTCTTTTTGGTATTCGGTAGACTGCACACTCAGGCCAACAACATCTGCGCCTAAATCGCGCAGCTCTTGATAGTGATCTCTATAGGAACAACTTTGTGGCGTGCATCCTCTTGCTCCGGGTATTTGATCCCAACCTTCTGGCAGCGGAACATTGGGCCGGCCTGTCATCGGGTAACAGTAAATCACTAAGCGGCCTTTGCTATCACCAAGATTAAATTGGCCAGCAGTAGTTGAGCCCAAGGAGATAGTAGGCAAATGCATACCCACTAAGTGAATTGCAGCCCCATCATCCTGAGGAATCGGTAGATCAGTATGTAGTTGATTGAGATTGGTCATGGGTTTTATATTAGCCCAAGAACAGATTCATTACCTACAAGCCTTTGCCGGCAAAAACTTCTTAAGCGACGTCATCTCAGCCATTGACTCAAACTGTCGTCGTACGATATTTTTGATGAAAAACTCGATGACAGCTGATGGCACAAGAGAATTTGGCTCAACCTGTGCATCGTATTTAAATGTTGTGAAGTCTTTTGCGGGTAAGAGCCGCTAACCTCCCTTGTAATACTTAGTTTCGCCGCTGACTTGCTCAAAGAGTAATGCCCTGTTAGGCAGCTCTGTGTATTCCAACTCAGAGCACATCTCAAATGGGATGAATAAAATTCTCTCCTCAAGCAAACGAGCAACTTTCACTTTATTACCAGATCTAGAAAGCACTTTTGACTCTACTATTCCTGGCAAATTTTTAGCGCCTTCGTAGTCAGTAATGAATGCAAAGGCGTCACACACAGTAATCGGCACCTCATAACTTGCATTTACCTGGAAGCGATCACCCGCCCTAGTGACGGCAACTTTTAAATCATAGGGATTGGGCAGCTCTTGTGCAAAGACAACGCCAAGCCATGCAATCAGAAAAAAATAGAGGGGCCGCTTCATTTCAAAAGTTTAGAGATCCTTGTGGGGACGCCTTATGATTATTTTGCCGCCGAACGCATTAACCTTAAGAGTTCAACATCGTGCTCAGGCAAACCGTCCAACACACTGGTAAGGCTTGGCATCTTTGCAACAATTTCCTTTGCCAAGAAGAATCGCATTGACCAGGCAGTAAAACCTCTTTCTTTGATTTCTTCCATCTTTAGCAGTCGCACCTGTTGATGGCGCGGATCTCGCTGAATTTTTTTCCAAATTTTCATGGCCTCGGTGCGAGGGCCTTCTAATATTTGGCCAAAATGCTGATTTTCGTAAAAAAGCACGCCCGATAGATCGAACTGTTGATTGAGCTGCGAAGCTTAATCAGTAAGGCGCATCAATGCTAGGACGCCCATATCCTGTGTCGCCTTGCTGATGTAGCTGATAGCAATCAAGGGGGGCCGGCTCATCTTTGGTCTCGAACTAAAACGTGAATTGCTCTGAATAAAACCTGGCAAAAGATGGTTAATACTAGCCACTGAAATTGCGTAAATCAATGCTGATTTACTCGCGAATAAAAGCCGAAGACTGTGGATTAAATAACTTTCAAACCCTTGCTTAAGAGTTGCCTTCGTAATTTGGCTTTTCGCCTACTTCTTCAAAAGGATGCTCAAGCAAAATTGGCTATGGTGTTGGATGTCTTATTTAATCCAATCAAGACCAAAACGCTTTCATCGTTGCCGCATCAACAATACCCCTGTCATTACCAAACTTCAAATAAGGCGCAATCCACTTGGGGTCTAGTAGGTTTTCTACTTTTGTCAGTCCTGGCGGTAAACCAACAACCATGTGCTTGGTTTTGGTACCCCCAGCCTCTAAATTCCTGACTTCTTGATTGATAGTGTTCGGCAGAGTTGATAAGCGCAAGCCCTGCATTTGCTCATTGACCGTTTCGTCGCCAAGTGAAATGATGATTGCTCTTTTTACACCAGCAACTACATCGCTATGCGCACTACTTTGACTCATTCCGCCATCCATGCAGAGTCTGTCTTTAACAAAAGTTGGCCCTACTTGACCGGGCGCAGAAGAGCTTGCAGCACAAGCTACATTAATGGGTACATCATTTGCTCTTGAAACCACAATACGCTGTCCTGTAAAACAATCAACTGCTGTAGTAAACATTCCATCAGCAGGCCATGTAGTGCTTGTAAGTAGTTTTTCAATCACTTTGTAATGCTTTACTGTGCCATCAGGATTATTTGATGCCATCGCCGCTTTGCCAATTTTCTGAATGGATGCGTAAGAACCATCACGCACAGAAATTTCTGCCTGTTGCGCCCTAATTTGTGAGAGATTAAATTGCACGGCGGGCATCATTTGAGCAAGCAACTTTGGAAAATCCGCAAACAAATCGATTTCATCGGCAAGTCGCCATAAATGACCGGCCGTCAACATCGAGCCAAATATTGAGCCAGCTGATGTGCCCACTACAACCTCTGCCTTGCTAAGATCCACTCCATTCCTTTTAAGAGCAGTAGCGTATCCCACATACCAGGCAATTAATGACGTACCACCGTCGCCCAAAACCAAACCACGATCTTTACCTTGGGCATAAGGGTTTTTAAATGGGGCTGGATGAACCAAGTCATCACTCCACTTCGCAGTAGATTCAATATCACCCTTAGCAACCAATGCTTCTACTTCAGAGATTGTCTTTTTAGATGGGCTTGCCTCTTGAGCAAAAGACTGCGCTCCAGCAACTGTCGCAACTGTAGCTACTGAGGTCTTTAAAAAATTGCGGCGGGATGATTGGGTCATATTGGCTCCATTAATGACTCATTAATTTATAGCAGATGCCAAATGAAAAAGCCATTCGAATGAACTGACCCTAAAAGTTAGGCGTTATGCCCAACCAAGCGGCGGAATCGAATAGAGACTAGGATGTCTGACTCTAGCCCTAGATTGTCGTTTTAAACGACATTACAACCCAATGGCATAAGTTAAAAATGCCGCATTGGAATTAACGCCCTGAAACTGTTCTTGCCTAAAAATGTAGTTGAGTGAAACTCGTTGATTATTGGCTACGTCGTAATACGCACCAGCACTAGCAGTTGCTCGCGTTTTTACGGGATTGGAATTAAAGCCAATTGGATTGATACCATATAAACCAGTTGCCGAGTAAGTGCCATTGCTTGTGCTCAGGTCATTTTCTAAGCCAGCACTTGCCAACAAAGTGATATCTGGCATCACTTTGTAATTCGCCCCTAAGCCAGCGACCACGGTTGTCGTATTGGTATTGACGGCGCTATAAGTTAACGGGGCAGTTACTGAAGATGAACTACTTTCTGTATAGCCACCCATATTGTTTTGCGTATAACGCAAGCCGACATAGGGGGAAACAATCGTTTTATCAGCAACAGCAAATCCATACCTTCCAATTGCTTGGGCGCCTTGCGATGTTAATGTAGAAGAGCCGCTACCTGCTTCAGTTCCATCAACGATAGGGCGTGTCATTGTTGTATTTTTTTGTCCGTAGCCAGCAGAAACCTTCACTTCTGTACCAGCTCCATCTAGACGCTCACTCCAAATACCAAACAAACCAACCATCGGACTCGCATTGGCAACTTTCACAATACCGGTCGAATTGGTAGAGATGTTCTGATCGATGTAGGCACCCGCACGAATCTGATTATTAATGCGATAAGTACCAATTAACAAGCCACCGGTGCTATTGACTGAATTGGTGTTTACAGTTGCATAGCGACCACCAACAGATACGCAAACATTATTTTTATCAAACACTGGGCAATCGTAAGTAAAGCCATTTACGAGCACAGAATTTTGAAGTGTAAACGCATTTTGTAGAGCAGTAGTTGTTTGGTTTAAAGCGGGCATTACTGAAGTATTGGTGCCGCTAAAGGTCAAGTCCCAATTATTAGATCCCGTACCAGCTCCCAACGCCCAAGCCAAACCTTGATAAGTTCCAGTTCTAGTCGTTCCAATATTAGCCGTGGGTAAATTCTGTAAAACATTGGCATATGAATTTGTAGTAATTGCTGATCCTGAGTAAACGCCAAAGTTCATCGCTCCAGACGAGGCATTTACGGGTGATACAAAGTAAGTTTGGCCATAATTGACTGAACCGCCAAAAATAATGACGTTGTAATTACCTGGGAGTTTGGCAAGATAAAACAAGTTATTTTGTGCGGAATTCAGGGTGGTGATGGTGCCGTTATTGTCGATTCCTGAGCCAGCACCACTAAAGCCGGTACTGCGTCCAAAGCATAGTTAGTGATGACATCGATTGAGCCGTTATTGATCAGGGCATATTGACCTGATCCTGTGCTAATTAAGCCTGAATTAATTATGGCGCCGATGGTGCCTTGGTTGCTAAGCGCATTTGTACTATCGCTTTGAATGGTGCCGCTGTTATTAATATGGGTGACTGTTCCAGTGTTGCTTATATAGAAAGCATTGTGAGGTGCCCCATTGTGGTGCCAATGTTATTAAAGTTTTTTACGGTAGCATTTGATTGAATGCCAACCCCAGCAGTATTCCCGGGATTGATTGTTCCATTATTGGTGAATGCGCTCAAAACAGTGCCTACCCCCGACACACTGAAGCCAACAGATCCAGTTGAAGTTACGGAGTAATTATTTGTAACTGGTGAGGTTGAGGTATTTACCGTTAAATCAATACAGTCCGCAGTTTGGCTCGCATTAACAGCACAGGCAGTTGCGTGACTTAGGCTTGAAAACCCAATTCCACCAAGAATGAATGAAGCTTGAACTAGAACTGCTAACTGATTTTTGATCTTCATTTTGCTTACTCGTTTTTATATACGTTTACTGTTCCGCCACAAGCAGCAAAATACCGTCTATAGGATTCATCACATTGCCAGTAGTTAGGGCTGGTTGGACAATACTGTGGATTGGGATTGCATTTCTTAACGTCATCGTGACTTTGCGCACGGTTTACACAAGCCTGATAGCTGCAACTATTTTGCTGGTGACAAATGTTCGCATTGTTCTGCGCCTGCTGACCCATTGCGTTATAGCAAACCTGCTTGGTAGTCATACACTGCGTTGCGCAAGTTCTACCCGATTCAGTGGTAGGGGCAATATATTCATAACGATAAGTTGTACAGGCAGTCACACCCAAAAGCACAAATACGCCAAAAAGAACTTGCCGAAATTTCATATACTGGAGCTAATAAAAATTTAATTATTAAGATTTTAAAGGTTTTATATGCGTAAATTCCTTGGGTTATTGATTTTTCTGTCTTCCACACACACTTTTGCTATAGAAAAAGCCGAAGGGGTTGTTTATTGCCACGGCAATACAATTGTTGAGTATGGCTTGATAAACCCCGATAAGGATGGCAGAGTCTCCGATGTGGATTTAACCGTAAATGGAAAAACTACACGCTATATGACAGCTTACTCTTGGTTTGGATCCAATAAACCCACTCCAAAAAACTTTAAGTTCGCAATTCTAGGCGAAAAGCAATTTGATCCATTATTAGTTTTTGATGGCCATTTGGAAGATGCCAAGAAGAAAAAATGCACTAAATGTAATTAATAAGTCGTTTTAAACGACATTACAAATAGCAATCAAGCCTCTTATTAAAGTAAAAATATCCCAACGAGCGAGCTTTTCAGATTCTTGGCGGCCTATGGCGGAATCGACTAGGGTCGAGGATGCTAACCTCTATCCTCGATAACCATCCAACTTTTGACTTAAAGCCTCAACTGCTTTAGTTAGGGCAAATAACTCCCTTTCTTTCATCGTATCTATTTTTTGGCGAAGTAATTCAATCTCTAATTCTGCTTTTACGTTGATCTCAAAGTCATTGTTTACCTGATGTCGATCAATTTCTGCAAGTCTATTTTGACTCATCATAATTGCCGGCGCTGTATAAGCCGCCTGAAATGACAACATGAGATTTAATAAAATATATGGGTATGGATCCCAACTATTTCTGCCGTTTAATGAGTTATAAATAATTCAAGCCGATATACAAATACTTTGGATGATGATGAACTTCCAGGGGCCTACCGTTCTTGCTACTGCATCGGATATTTTTTGCCCAACCGTTAATGCTTGAATAGGTTCCTCAATATGGGCGGAGGCTCTTATTGGAAGTCCGGCGCGATGTTTTCTTCTGTGAGCTCGCAACACTTCTAAAACTTGTAGCTCTTGATTGGTTGGCGTAATTGTTGTCATAGACCTCTCCTCATATCCCCACACTTTACGCCCCAAGAATGAAAAACCCCCTTGGTTAGACAAGGCGTCCAACTTTTGGGGGTCAGCTCAGAAGGTGGCTTTGGTATTACTTAGTGGCCCGAGGCGAAATCGACCAGAGCCTAAGATGCTCGATCTTTAATAATTGACTTAATATCGCGGAAAATCTGTAGGCTAGCAATTAATGCCAAAGAAATTGATAACGGAACTACTGAGATATAGCCAACCTTTTTAAAGCTCACTGCCCCAACAATGCCCCCGAGCAAGAACATTCCAAAAATGAAGAAATGGGTCTTTAATCTTTCTCGATTAGCACGAACATAACCGACTTGATTGGCTTCTGCAGAACGATTCCAGTAAATTAACTTGCCCAACTCAACGCCCATATCTGTAATAACGCCCGTCATATGAGTGGTTCTGATTTCCGCCTTTAATGCCTTTGTAACAATCGCATTTTGTAGCCCCATTACAAAACATAAAAGCAAAGCAATTGCTGGAACAGTTAAGGAAAGATAAAGATTTAGATTGGCGCCAACCAATCCAAAAATCAGCAATAGAACTGCCTCAATAAACAAAGGCAAAGCAAATTCGCTGTGAATTTTCCTTCTATGACCCCAATTAACAATGATGGCAGTGGTAGCAGCTCCGAATAAAAATGAGAGCAAAAGAAAAAAGCCGCCTAAGACTGAAATGAAATTACTTAAAGCTAAGTCATCCCCAATTGCCGAAATAATCCCGCTCATATGAGAGGTATAGCGAGCGATAGCTAAAAAGCCACCCGCATTAACTGCTCCAGCGACAAATGCCATATAAGCTCCCAATTGAACATTGGTTTTATGAGAACGCCTTGTGCTCGTAATGCGCTAAATGAATTTAAGTGTCATTAAGTGTAAATTTTACGCTTTCAGGGCCTCATCAATAAACCACAAATGAAAAAACCACCCGAAGGTGGTTTTGGTATTTCTTGGTGGCCCGGGGCGGAATCGAACCACCGACACAAGGATTTTCAATCCTCTGCTCTACCGACTGAGCTACCAGGCCAAGACTTTCAATTATAACGGAAGTGGGGATAGGCTTAGTAAATGTGCCTACTGTGGCTAACTCTGCTTGATTTTGCTGAACTCTTGGAGGGTGGGGATGCGACATCCTGCGGGACGGTGAAGGGCGGAGGATTATTACTTTTTGACTCTACGGCTTTACAGCACTGACCTTTTGTAGCTGTTGCTGAGCCTTAGCGACTTGCTGGTGCTATCGTTCTGCTTTAACAGCTTCTTGACTACGCTTTACTTGTTGCTTAAGCGTGTTGATGCGCTGTTGCTGTGGCGTCAGTGGTTTGGTGGTTTCTACTTCATTAATAAGCATACGAATATTTAGCGGAATGGGTTTAAGTAAAGGCAGGTTTTTATAGGTGAAAAACCCTGCGTCTTAATAAACCCCATACTCAAGACAACAAAAACCGCCCGAAGGCGGGCCTAGTAGCACAACGATTTGTAGCCATTAATCCATAGTAATCTTGGCCTTCTCTACAACCTTAGCCCAGCGAGCTTGCTCAGATTTAATGAAGGCGCCAAATTGAGCGGGAGTATCGCCAACCAAAACGGCTCCATCCTCTAGCATTCTCTTGGAGTCTTCTTTTGACTTCAAGCCTTTGGCAATCTCTTTCTGAAGCTTGTCAATAATTGGCTGCGGCGTTCCAGCCGGAACAATAATTCCGTACCACTGTGATGTTTCAAAGCCCTTGTAACCTGATTCCGAAATGGTAGGAACATTAGGCAAAGTTTTTGATCTTTCAAGAGAGCCTACCGCCAGCGGACGTAATGCGCCCCCCTTGATTTGTCCTATCAGCGAAGACAAGCCATTAAAGGTCGCTTGAATCTGGCCGCCGATGAGATCAGTCAACATTGGTCCAGATCCCTTATAAGGAACATGAACTAAATCAATGCCTGCTTCAGCAGAAAAATACTCCATCGCCAAGTGTCCGACGCTTCCATTACCAGCTGAACCGTAATTAATTTTTCCTGGATTCTTTTTTGCGTCAGCAACCAAATCCGCAAGCGTCTTGTTGGGACTTTTTTCACTAACAGCAATCACATTGGGCACTTTTGCCACTAGAGTTACAGGGGCAAAATCAGCATTGGGATCATATGGTAATTTTTTACCAAATAAAGCGGGGTTCACCGCCAATGTTCCTACATGGCCCAGCATTAAGGTGTATCCATCTGGCTTGGCGCGCTTAACCTCTTCCATAGCAATATTACCAGCGCCACCTGGTTTGTTATCAACATAAACGGACTGACCAAGGCTAGTAGAAAGGCTATTAGCAACAGATCTAGCAATAATCTCAGAAGTTCCATCTGTAGCAAAGGGCACCACCAAACGAATCGAGCGCTCTGGGTAGGCCGCACTAGCAATAGACATCACGGATGTTGTCGCAACTACAGCGAGAGCTAGTTTAGATAATTTAATTGTAAGCATGAGGATCTTTTATAAAGTTTTGTTTGCGAGCAGAAAGTTTGGATTTTAAACCCTGTGTCACGGAAGGGGCCGCCTAATCCATCGCCAAATTTGATTTGGCCGCCACCGCTCTCCAGCGCACTACCTCTGCTTCGGTGTGCTTAGCCAATGAAGAGCCAAGATATTGCTGTTCTGGCAATAACTGTATTGCTTGTGACTGAAGCTTATCGGCATAAGCTTTGTCTTTCATTGCCTGCAGAAATGCGTTTTGAACTTTTTCTATCGCAACTTTAGGCGCCCCCTTGGGGGCATAAATTCCATACCAAGTGCTTGCTTCAAAGCCAGACAAAATAGTTTCATTGAGCGTTGGAACGTCTTTTAGTTGTGGCAAGCGAGTTTTAGAGGTAACGGCCAAAGCGCGAACTCGTTTCTCTGTAATTTGTGGAAATGCTGTATTGGTCTGGTCATACATGCCATCAATTTGACCGCCAACAACATCAATTAACGCCAGGCCCGCTCCTTTATATGGAACATGTTTCACATCTGCCCCTGCCGCATTGGCCACTAAAGCGGCAATGAAGTGAGAGCTTGATCCAAGACCAGCATTGCCCATAAAAACCTGATCTGGATTCTTTTTGGCATAGTCATACAGCTCTTTCACATTCTTGGCTGGGTGATCGTTTCTTGCCATGAGCACCAGCGGTGTATCTGGGAAACGAAACGTAGCTTCGAAATCTGTAACGGGGTTGTATTCTAATTTTTTATAAAGGGCAGGAGCAGCGCCCATATACCCCATATAACCAACCAAGAATGTGTAACCATCTGGCGTAGCTCTGGCTACTTTAGTAGCCTCAATGGTTCCACCAGCGCCTGGCGTATTTTCAACAATGATGTATTGTCCAAGTTGCTTGCTTGTCACATCAGCAATGCTGCGAGCTAACGCATCTGTTGGTCCGCCAGCGGCAAATGGCACCACCCAAGCAATAGGGCGATTTGGGTAATCAGACTGAGCAACTGCTACAGACGACAACAGGGCAACTAATAATGCTGATAATTTCTTAAACATGCTTATCTCCTGATTTCTTGATGAGTTAAAACTTCAATGAACGAGAATGGGCAACAGCCTTATCCACCATTTGTGGAGCCATACCCAAGTAATTAATTGGATTGGTTAATTCTTCAATCTTCTCTTTAGTAAAGTTCTTTGTGACTTCTGGAATCTTTTGTAGGGCTTCGGATAAAGTCTCGCCGTTTTCATTTACATCACGGCAAGCGTCATATACGACATCATGAGCTTGCTGACGGCCAATGAACGGCGCCATCCCCATCATTACTGCTTCAGCAACAATCAGCCCTTTGGTGAGATTGAGATTCTCAAGCATCTTTTTCTCATCAACAATGAGTCCTGAGAGCATGAACTTAGCTTGATGTAGGGCGCCAGCAGTTAATACAAAACTTTCTGGAATAGCCATCCACTCTGCGTGCCATGGGCCTGTTGCTCTTTCAAAGTCTTGAATCATGGCATCCAGCATTAACCCAGAATGCTGACGCACGCCTTTTGATGCGGCCAACATCAATTCACTACTAATGGGATTGCGCTTTTGTGGCATCGTGCTACTAGCACCACGACCTTTTACAAATGGTTCATAGACTTCAGCAAATTCCGTAGAAGCCATGAGCATGATGTCGTACGCAATTTTGCCAAGAGAGCCAGTAATTAAGGCAAGCAAATTGATTGCTTCAGCCAACCCATCACGAGCTACATGCCAAGTAGTTACAGACACACCTAGGTTGAGCTCTTTCATTAAAGCCTCTTGAACCACCAAACCTTTATCACCTAATGACGCGATTGTTCCTGCGGTGCCAGCAAACTCGCCCACTAATACACGAGGCTCAAGTTGCTCAAGTCGCTCAGCATGTCGATCCATCATGGCAAGCCAAATGGCTGACTTGTATCCGAAAGTAACTGGCAAGGCTTGCTGTAAATGGGTTCGGCCAGCCATCGCGGTATTACGATAATTTACTGACATGGCTGCCAGAATCTTGCGTAGCTCGTTAATGTCGTTTTTCACAATTTCCAGGCCAGAGCGCACCTGTAGAACAACTGCGGTATTCATGATGTCTTGGGTGGTGGCACCCCAATGAACAAACTTACCCGCTTCACCGCACATCTTCACTAGTTGATGAACCAACGGAAGAATAGGATATCCAACGATATCCGTTTCATTCTTTAACAAATCAAAGTCAATTAAATTGATAGTGGATTTTTTAGCGATCTCATCTGCCGCTTCTTTTGGTATGACTCCACACTTTGCCTCTGCCACTGCCAACGCTATCTCTACATCGATATAACGCTGGATTAATGCCTTATCTGAAAAAATCTCACGCATTGCCGCAGTACCAAACGCATCTCTAAACAAGATGGAATCAATTATTGTGCTCGCCGAAAAACTACTTTTCATATCTCTCCAGGCTTTATTATGTCCGTACATAATAATTCTCTATACGTATGGACATAATGTCAAGTAGAATTCACTTATGAGCCAGCCGCTGTACCTCCAACTAGCCCAAAACCTTCAAAACGCTATCAAAAAAGGGCAATTTCCTGTTGGTAGCGTTTTTCCAACGGAACTAGAGTTAGCCGAGCAATATTCCGCCAGCCGCTACACCGTAAGAGCGGCAATAGCTAAATTAGAGGCTGTTGGAATGGTTTCTAGACGCAAAAAAGCTGGCACAAAGGTTGAGTCAGCGACTCCCAATGCGAGATATAAGCAAACCGTTAGCTCTGTTGAGGACTTAACGGCGTTTGGCGAAAAACATGCTCGCGTTATTTACTCAAATGAAAAAATCGTAGCTAACAAAAAATTAGCTGGGGAACTTGGATGTAGTGTCGGCAAAGAATGGCTAAAACTTTGTAGCCTTAGATACAGCGACAAAAATCCAGACGAGCCCATGGGCTTCACAGAAATCTATATTGACGCAAGCTATAAAAAAATTCCTAAGCTCGCAAAAGACAATCCAAGCATTCTGATAAGTCATCTGATTGAATCTGAATATGGAAGAAGGATTGCGGAAATTAAACAGGATGTATTTGCCGTTCTGCTCAATGAAGAATTCGCGAAGCCCCTACAGGCAAAGGCTAAGTCGCCAGCGCTTAAGATTGTGCGTAGCTACATAGATGTCGCCAATGAAGCCTTTCAAATAACAGTCACCACATATCCTGCAAATAGATATAGTGCCTCAACAAGATTGAGAAGAGAGTCTAAATAGCCGCCTTCAAGCGTCTCATAACTAGACGCTGAATAAATTCGTTTCATTTAGAGCAGACAATTAACCATCCTCTATCTATCCAACCCCGTAGAATCAAGGCATGATAACGGAAGATATTGGAACTGTTTGCCCAGTTTGCGGGAGAACCAACGACTGCCAAATAGCTAGCGACAAGAAATGCTGGTGTTTTGATGTGCTCGTGGACAAATCAAAACTGGAACAAGCAATTAAAGAAGATTCGAAAGATCAATGCTTGTGTAGGGAATGCCTGAAGAAGTTAAGCGTCTAAAGATTGGACGCTTAAGCCAGCCCCAGTATACAGCTTGCAAAACGCCACAAACCTCTTTACAATACTATTAATCATGTTAATTAAGGAGTGATTATGGGTGTCGTTGCAGCCAATGATTTGAAGACAAAAGGTATTAAAGCCATTGAAGATGCCTTGCTAGGTCAACTTGAGGCGCCTGTATCTGTGCGCGGCCAAGTTAAATATGTGGTCATGAGCCAGCAACAATATCAATATCTACGCGAATGCGAACTAGAGGCTGCGCTTGCCGAATCCAAAGCGGATTTAGCAAATGGGAAGTTTGTTAAAGAAACTGTGTCGCAACACATCAAGCGTTTAAAGCAAATCAATAAAGCCGCGCAATGACTTGGCAGTTAATTTTTACCGAGCAATATAACAGGCGTGCCGCTAAGCTCTTGAAGCGTCACCCTGATGCGGAAAAGCAGTATGAAAAAACTTTAGAGTTGTTAGAGCTCAACCCCCATCATCCATCACTTCGTCTTCATGGTTTAACGGGAAAGCTAAATGGATTGCAAAGCATTTCTATCAACTTGAAATATCGCATCGTCATTGAAATGATCATTACAGAAACTGAAATTGTTTTGATCAATGTTGGTGATCACGATGCGGTGTATTGAAATAAGTGCATCACAAAATATCTTGCCAACTGAGTGCTGTCGATGCCATTTTTGAAATATTTGAAACCGCTAGGAGCCAATAGATTCGGTGCTTGTATGGCGGTAGGTCACAACCAGCTTAGACCCAATGTGCAGAACTGTTTTAGTCCTCTATCCTAGCTTTTCAATCCTCTGCTCTACCGACTGAGCTACCAGGCCAGGCCGAAAAACGGGTCAATCACTGATAAGTCTTGGATATACACTGAAAATCTACCGCAAAATCCTCTTACCTTGGCCCTAATTACTGTTGGCTACAGCCTTTGTCCTCACAGCATGAAGTTTCTTATAGCTATCAATCAGACGTTGATGCCTATCGAAGCCCCCTAGCTTCATGCTAGTTGGAGTCAATCCATAGAAGCGGACACCTCCCTCGACCGAGCCTATGACGGCCTCCATTCTCTCAATGCCAAACATTCGACGGAAGCTGGCTAGATAGTCGTCTAGCTCCAAGCCGTCATCCAACAAAACCTCTAGCACTGCGTTTAGGGCCTGATAAAACAATTTGCGCTCTACTGTGTTGTCGTTGTATTGAAGAAAGGCACTGACAAACTCGTGCGCCTCTTCAAATTGCTTTAAGGCAAGATGGATCAATAGCTTGAGTTCGAGGACTGTTAGCTGACCCCAAGGCGTATTCTCATCGAATTCAATACCAATCAATGTCACAATATCGCCGTATTCATCTAGTTCATTATTCTCTAGATTTTCTAGTAACTGACTTAGCTTGGCATCATTTAGTTGGTGCAGATTCAAAATGTCAGCACGGAATAACAGTGCTTTGTTGGTGTTATCCCAAATCAAATCCTCAATTGAATAAACCTCAGAATAGCCTGGCACCAAGATTCGACATGCGATCGCACCTAACTGGTCATGCACCGCAAGATATGACTCCTTGCCAAAAGAATCAAGAATGCCAAATAGGGCGGCAGCTTCTTGAGCATTTGAGTTTTTGCCTTTGTCAGAAAAATCCCACTCAACAAAATCGTAATCTGATTTTGCACTGAAGAATCGCCACGACACAATGCCACTTGAATCAATAAAGTGCTCAACAAAATTATTTGGCTCAGTCACTGCCTCGCTTGCGAAAGTGGGTGGCGGCAAATCATTCAAACCCTCCAAGCTGCGACCTTGCAGTAATTCCGTAAGACTCCACTCTAGAGCGACCTCCAAGCTTGGATGGGCTCCAAAGAATGCAAATACTCCGCCTGTTCGAGGGTTCATCAGAGTAACGCACATGACTGGGTAAACACCACCTAATGATGCATCTTTGACTAGCACTGGAAAGCCCTGATCCTCAAGACTCTGAATGCCCTCCAGAATGCTGGGATATTTAGCAAGAACTTCTTGCGGCACATCTGGCAAAGTAATTTCACCTTCAATAATTTCACGCTTTACTGCTCGCTCGAAAATTTCTGACAGGCACTGCACTTGAGCCTCGGCCAAGGTGTTACCAGCACTCATGCCATTGCTGACATAAAGATTTTCAATGAGGTTCGAAGGAAAATACACCGTCTCACCATCAGACCGACGAACATAGGGCAACGAACAAATTCCGCACTCAACATTACCAGAATTAGTATCGATTAAATGTGAGCTACGCAGTTCACCATCAGAATTAAAAATCTTTAGGCAATACTCATCCAGAATTTCTGCAGAGAACGAATCTTTTGGTCCAGACTTAAACCAGCGCTCATTGGGATAGTGGACAAAAGGTGCATTAGCAATATCGTCGCCCCAGAATACCCCGGCATAAAAATGATTGTTGCTGAGTCGCTCGATGTACTCACCCAAAGCTGAAGCCAGTGCACTTTCTTTCGTAGAGCCTTTGCCATTTGTAAAACACATCGGCGAGTGGGCATCGCGAATATGCAAAGACCACACATTAGGAATCAAGTTGCGCTATGAAGCAATTTCAATCTTAATTCCTAGATTGGCTAGCAAGCCAGACATATTGGTAATGGTTTGCTCTAGCGGCAAATCTTTCCCTACGATATAGGTGCTGGCATCGGAGGCTGGTTTCAGCGTCAACAAGGTCTGCGCATCAGCATCTAAGTTTTTGACTTCTTCAACAACAAACTCGGGGCCAGCCTGAACAACCTTCTTTACCGTGCAGCGCTCAATAGAGCGCAATATGCCATGACGATCATTCGCAGAAATATCCTCCGGCAATTCAACCTGAATTTTGAAAATCTGTTGATAGCGATTTTCTGGGTCAACAATATTATTTTGTGAGAGACGAATATTCTCAATTGAAATATTGCGCGTATCGCAATAGAGTTTCACAAAATATGCTGCGCATAAGGCTGATGAAGCCAGAAAGTAGTCAAAAGGCCCAGGGGCTGAACCATCACCCTTGTACCGCATGGGCTGATCAACAATCACCGTGAAGTCGTCGAACTTGGCTTCAAGACGCAACCTATCGAGAAAGTTAACCTTTATTTCCATGGGAGTAATTCCGAATTGATATGGGCACCATTATCCGTCGCATCGGTGATGTAGTGTGTCACTCATTGGCACGAAAAATTATTGCCAATGAGTAATAGCTGGTGCTTTACTGCTCAGCCTTATTGCGGGAGGTGTCGATCCCCAAAATTTTTAGCTTGCGATAAAGGTGGGTTCGTTCAAGACCGGTGTATTCAGAAATCTTGGTCATGCTGCCGCCCATAATGATCATTTGATGCTCAAAGTAAGCTTTTTCAAATAAGTCCCTGGCCTCGCGCAGCGGCAGATCAAAATAGGTTTTTGCAATCCCGCTAATATATTCACCATCCTGCGTTTGCGGGGCTTGTTCATTGATCGTGATCTTCGGACTTGGATTTGGTGGGGACGCTGTCGCCACCCTATCCTCCACAGGCTCAACGTGTTTTGGGGAACTCTCCAAAGCTTTGCGGACCGTCTTCAGTAACTTTTGAAGTGCGATCGGCTTTTCTAAAAAGTTGAGAGCGCCAATACGCGTAGCTTCAACCGCCGTGTCAATCGTGGCATGTCCAGACATCATGACTACCGGCATTGTGAGCTGCCCGGTCTTGGACCACTCTTTTAAGAGGCTAATGCCATCAACATCTGGCATCCAGATATCAAGCAAAACAAGGTCTGGGCGCATTTGCTCGCGGATTGTGCGAGCCTGCATGGCGCTCTCTACCGCATAAACGGTGTGGCCTTCATCCGTCAGAATCTCATTGAGAAGCTCTCGGATTCCCATCTCATCATCGACCACCAAAATACTTGCCATTCTTATAATGCCTCTTTTGCCAGATTCATAAACAAAATTGATACTTGTGCGCCGATCACTTCATCTCCCTGCATACGATTCCGAACTTCGATCTTGGCACCGTGATCATCAACGATTTTCTTCACTACCGCCAGACCCAATCCGGTGCCCTTACTCTTTGTTGTTACATACGGCTCGAACGCTCTTGCCAATATCTTAGCTGGAAATCCTGAACCGCTATCACTTATTGTTAAGCGCACCGCATTTTGTGGCACACCATTCACCTCGCCGTAAGACACTAATTCTGTTTTTACTTCCACCGGCTGATCCTGATGCTTGCCCTCAAGAGTAGCATCTTGCGCGTTCTGTAAAAGATTATGAATAATCTGTCTGAGTTGAGTGGGGTCGCCCATAATATTTGGGCAATGCGAATCAAGTTGGGTTTTTAGCGGGCTTCCTTCATACAGACCCAAAATCTCTTGGGTCAAGGTGTTAATAGAGACGGACTTCAGTTGTGGGCTTGGCGTTTTCGCAAAATCTCTAAAATCATTCACCATTTCTTTCATGGCTTGAACTTGTCCAATGATGGTTTCGGTACTGCGATTCATCATCTCTTCCTGCTCAGAACTCAATTTACCAGCCAACTTATGCTGCAATCTCTCTGCCGAGAGTTGTATAGGGGTTAGCGGGTTCTTGATCTCGTGCGCAAGGCGCCGCGCTACTTCGCTCCAAGCAATCGAGCGCTGGGCGCTCACCACATCGGTAATGTCATCAAAGACGACCATGCGTAAATCTGCAGTCAGTTCGGTTCCGCGAATAAATAAAGTGACGCCAGGTTCATTCTCAAACTCATTTGCGCTGTGGAGCTGAATTTGTTTTTGCCATACCAGCGCCGCTTTATTGACCTCTATTTCTGGCTGACCGCTCTCCGCGGCAACTGCTAGCTTCATCGTAGCAAAGCCATCTTTAATAGCTTGATCAAACTCAACAAGGCTTGAGCTATCACTTAAGGGATGCCCATCCATTTGCGTTAAGTCTTGCCCAAAGATGCGGTCAGCACCTGCATTACTAGAAACCACATTGAAGTTTTTATCAAAAATGCAAACGCCGGCAGTTAAATTACCCAATACCGTCTCTAAAAATGATTTGGACTCTTGTAGAGATGTTCTGGTATCGGCGAGCTGACGAGTCATCACATTAAATTGGCGCGTAAGCATACCCAACTCATCGCCGGTATCGAGCTCTGGCTTAGGAGACAGGTCTCCCTGAGCAACGGCCTGCGTGCCCTTTAATAACATTAGCAAAGGTCTGGCTAGCTGACGTCCCAGAACCAAGGCCAAGGTAACCGCCACAAATAGCGCAAAAAATAGCGTTAATGTGAGCGTACCCACAAACATTTTTCGTAAACCAGTCCTGCCTAATGATTTCTCTTGGTAGTCGCTATATGCAGATTCAACTGCAACGATATTTTTAGCCAAAGGGCCAGGGATAAAGCGCACTAACTGCAGAAAATATTTATCGTCTATATCTTTGCCGGAATCTGCTTTGCTGGCAATGTGTTTTTTTCGGACGATCGGCACAATAGCTCGCACTCGATAGCCACGTTGTCCCCCATCTACTTCAATTTGATCTATAAAGGTAATGTCCTTCTTTTTAAATGCATCTGCAATGACATCAGAGCTTGGCGCAGGAAAATATTTTTTTGGCCGTGACTCGCTACTTAGAATCAAATTGCGTTGAATATTAAATAGGCTAACCTCTTGAATGCCAAATTGATTGCGAGCCTTCATCACCATGGCGCCAACTTGATCGGAGGTTGCCCCAGATGGGACCTGCACAATTTGCTCGGCGATGTAATTGCCCTCAGCCAAAATCTCTTCTTGCGCAACGCGCAAGGTAACGCGCCCCAACTCAAGCCCCGCATCCAATGCCGACTCTACTTGGACATCAAACCAGGTTTCAATACTTCGAGATACGAACTGCAGAGATACGCCGTACAAAATTAATCCCGGGACAACACCCACTAAGGCAAAGATCATGGCCAGCTTGGCCACTAAGCGCGTACCAAATCGACCCTTACGCCAACGAACAGCAATCACAATCACCAAAGTCAGAATGACTAAGGTTAAGCAAATGCCAACAATTACATTGGCCGCATAGAGCCAAATAAAATAGTTATCAAAAAACTCGGTGTTTGATGTTGCAACTGACAACAACACTAAAAGCAAGAGTGCAAAGCTACCAATCACCGCCATCGCTATCGGTAGAGCGCGTCCTTTCCAGACATCCTTCTCAAATGCATTCGATCCAATGAAGTCTAAAGATATCTTCATCGCTTAATGACGTTAGAGCCAGTTGGTAGGAATGGGAAGCGCAGCCAATCGCTGGTGACATTCCAGTCGCGATTATTTAATGCATTCACTTGAAACGGCTTTGGTAACTTACTTAAATCCAATGTCATTCTTAATGCCGCAGTGTAAGACTTGCTTGGATCAATTTGGTTGCCATCAATTACTCGCCAACCCCCAATACTGCCCACCGCCTGCAAAGCCTCAAACATTGTCTTAGCAGAAAAGGTAAAGCCTTCGGAGGCGATACGATATTGCTGTGTCATCGGCTGATAAGACAAGCGCGTTAATCGTTGCGCAAGGGCAGATTTTTCATCAAACCAATACCAACGTGAGCGGGTTACATCAAACTCAGTCTGAAAATATAAGACGATGCCTTTTTGAACTGCATCTTCAAGGCCTGGGGTTAGTTCGATCTGGAATGTGGCATTTAATAGCCAATCGCCATCCACCCGCTCAAGATCAGCAGATTTAAGCTTGATTCCCTCTGCGTTTGCTGAGGCTGAAAATAAACTCAGCACCATCAAAACACAAAGAATGAATTGTTTAATGCTTTGGCTCATGCACCATTTTTCTTAAACAAAGCGTAATAAAAACCGTCATTTAGCTCCGCGGGCAAAATTTGTCCAGGGGCGCTTAATCGTAACGCATCAGTATGCTCTGCCGCAAACCATATCGCCTGCTCTTCACCCTCCTCCGGAAACACGGAGCAAGTCACATACAAAAGCGTGCCGCCAATCTTGAGCATCTTCCAGGTCTGCTCCAATATGGCGCGCTGCCTGAGCTGCAGAGCCTTAATGTCTGCCTCACGACGCAAGAAAGGAATGTCTGGATGTCTAGCAACAATGCCGGATGCTGAGCAGGGGGCATCCAATAAGATTTTATCGAATGGCTTGCCATCCCACCAGGCCGCCTTTGAGGCATCACCGCGCACCACTTTAACGACATCAGACTGAAGGCGCAAACGATCTAAATTGCCGCCAATTTTTCCAAGGCGCTCGCCATCTAGCTCCAGCGCGGTCATCTCGCACTGCGCTAACTCAAGTAAATGGGCGGTTTTGCCTCCGGGCGCTGCACAAGCATCCAATATGCGCTCGCCTGGTTTTGGATTAAGCAATAATGCTGCAATTTGTGCGCCCGCATCTTGAACAGAAACTGCGCCACTATAAAAGCCTGGCAAATCTGAAACCGGCATCGGCTCGCGCAAGAGCAAAGCGGAATCTAGTGTGATCCCGGCAATACCCTCAACAGGCTCAGCAACTATGCCGGTTTGATACAACAACTCTTGGTATTCCTTGCGTGCATGTTGTTTAGTATTCACCCGCAAAATCAAAGGTGCTCGCTGGGCCTGCTGAATTAACATGGCCTGCCAAGCCTTGGAATAATTTCGCTTCAGACTAGCCCGCCACCAAGGCGGAAAGAACATTGGAATAGGGTCTGGTGGATAAGGCCTTTCATTCTCAGCCTGAACGGCGAGACTCACTTTACGCAGCACAGCATTTACCAAGCCCTTAGCATACATAGTCGGCTCATATTCACTGCAGGATTTTACTGCTTGATCGACGATAGTGTGTGCCGCATAGCCCTTACCTTCCGTCATGCCCTGTAAAAACAAAGCGATTGCCACGCTTAGTAAATACTCAACTTCTGGTGGTGGCGCTTTTGGAATAAATTGCTTAATGAACTCATGTGACCTCACCCACTTACGCAAAGCATCAAACGTGAGGCTTTGAACAATGGGCCGCTCATATGCATCTAACTGATCTAACACCTCTGTGAGCGATCGACCGGCCATCACTTCGCCAATTGTTTGCGCAGAAATAGTAATTGCCTTTGATAGCGGAAGACTGTGTGGTGTTTTTTGATCGGTCAAATTAATCTTTCTTGAACTGCAATATTTTTTCTTGTATGCGATAGCTTTGAAGACAAGCGCTGGCGCTCGTTTTTTTTCCACCGGGCTTTTGCATTTCTAATATTTCAATCACGCCCTCCCCGCACTGAACATACACTGCGCCTCCATCAAAGCCCAAAACTTGTCCTGGAGCGGCGTTTTGAAGTGTTTGTGTTTTATTGAGCAAGCAAGAATTCCAAAACTTGAATTGCTCACCATGAAGGTTGCTAGTGGATCCGGGGAATGGATTAAAAGCTCGAATACGTTGATCAATTTCAGTGGCACTTAAATGCCAGTCAATCTCTGCTTCGTTTTTTAATATCTTCTCCGCATAGGTGATGCCCTTACTAGGCTGCGGAGTTCTTGCGATGCCAAGACCTTTGTCCAGGTCATCAAGCGTCTTGACCATGAGCTTGGCACCCAAAACTGCTAATCGATCATGGAGTGATGCACTGGTTTCGTGGGACGTAATTTCTAAATCACCCACCAAAACGGTATCCCCGGTGTCTAAGCCTGCATCCATCTGCATGATGCTCACACTTGTGGTGGCATCGCCACTCTCGATGGCGCGCTGTATCGGCGCCGCACCACGCCATCTTGGCAGCAAGGAGGCGTGAATATTAAAGCAGCCATATCTACTATTGCGTGAGGCAATATCAAGAATATCTTGAGGAAGAATTAATCCGTAAGCAACAACCACCATCGCATCAAAATCAATATCAGATAAATATTGGTAAGCCTGTTGAGCGGCAATCTTCTTTTGTGGATCTGTATGCTCCCGCTTCAGCGTTTCTGGTTGCAATACAGGAATATTTTTTTTTTGTGCAAATATTTTTACGGGGCTAGCTTGAAGATGCATGCCGCGACCCGCACGACGATCTGGCTGAGTAAGCGCTAAAACAATTTGATGGCCAGCACCATCTATTGCACGCATTGCCTGTGCAGCAAACTCCGGGGTGCCAGCAAAAACAATTTTCATTGGGCGCTTAGCGCTCGCCTACTAATTCTTTTGCGCGCTTTTTCATTTTGAGAGAAATGCGGTTGCGCTTCAACATCGAGAGATACTCAACAAATACTTTACCTTGCAAGTGGTCCATCTCATGTTGCAAGCAAACTGATAGCAAACCATCCGCCTTTACTTCAAATTCTTTGCCGTTGATATCAAGCGCCTTCACTCGCACAACTGCAGGACGATCTACTTCATCGTAATACTCTGGCACAGAGAGACAGCCTTCACGCCACGATTTTTTTTCTGGGCTCGCCCAAACCAATTTTGGGTTGATGAATACCATTAATTCATCTTGATTGTCTGAAACATCAATCACCACAATTCGCTCATGAATATTCACCTGCGTTGCAGCCAAACCAACACCAGGGGCTTCGTACATTGTCTCGGCCATATCAGCCACAATTTTTTTGATGCGTGCGTCTACCTGCGCCACGGGTTTTGCAACCTTGTGTAAGCGAGAATCTGGATAGCAAAGGACGGTTAATAAAGCCATATGGGAATTATCCAACAGAGTAATCAGACTGTCCTGATAGTTCTCTCTCGCCGCATGCTGAAAATTGCTTTATGCACATTCCAAAAAGTCCTCACAATATTCAAATACGCCGGAATTCCCCTGGCTACCCATCTCGCTTGTTGGATTTATGCGACCCGCCTCATTCACTCTATATATATGGGGATATTGGTCTACTAAATGTGCCCATGATTGCCATCGTTTGGTCGCGCGCTGCTAGCCCAGAAGGAATCAGAAACGCCCACTATTTTGCGCAGGCCCTATCTGAGGAGGGCTATCTCATTATTTCTGACCTCGCCAAAGGGATTGATGGCGCAGCCCACCTTGGGGCCAATCAGGACCATCCAACCCTGGCGGTCTGTGGCACGGGGCTTGATATCGTTTACCCAAGAGAACATTTCCAGTTGGCTAAAGCCATTGCCGGTGTCGGGCTCCTGGTATCTGAACTGGCACCAGACTTAGGCCCAAAACCCTGGCACTTCCCACGCAGGAACCGCATCATTGCAGCCCTGGCCCTAGGAATCCTGGTAATTGAGGCTGCTGAGCGCTCTAGCTCGCTGATTACCGCTAGGCTGGGATGCGAGCTTAGCCGGGAGATTTTTGCGATTCCCGGATCGATACACCACCTTCTTTCTAGGGGATGCCACCAACTTCTGCAGCATGGTGCCAAACTAGTCCAATCCCCAAAAGATATTCTTGAGGAATTACCAAAATACCAAAAAACTTCATTTTAAGTGCTTTAAAAGCCTATTTTGACTAAATTAACTTTTCATAAGACCCCCAGTTTGGCCAAAAAAATGCAGGTTTTAGACTTTTAGTAATTTACCGGTTAATAATAAAAAAGAGGGGTGTAGCAGGTTTACCCAGGATCTGGTTTAAATTGGTCGCCCGTTTTCACCCATTAAAAACATCATTTCAAGCTCAAATTTAGGCAAAACGCGTGGCAACTAAAGCAACTACCAAAAAAAGCAGCTCAAAGACTTCAACCGTGGATCACCCTAAAGCGCTGATCATTGCGGAGAAACCTTCCGTTGCAAATGACATTGCCAAAGCCCTTGGCGGCTTCACTAAATATGAGGACTATTTTGAGAGCGATGACTTTGTTATCTCTTCTGCTGTTGGCCATCTATTAGAAATCGCCGCTCCCGAAGAATTTGATGTCAAGCGTGGCAAGTGGTCATTTGCGAATCTTCCGGTTGTGCCACCCTATTTTGATTTGCGTCCGATCACTAAAACCGAATCACGACTTAAGGTCTTGCAAAAGCTCATTAAACGCAAAGACATTAACGAACTCATTAATGCATGTGACGCGGGTCGCGAAGGCGAGCTGATTTTCCGTTTGATTGCACAGCACGCAAAAGCACCCCAAGCGATCAAGCGACTTTGGTTGCAATCGATGACACCTGCCGCTATTCGTGATGGCTTTGCTTCTCTGCGTAGCGATAGCGACATGCAGCCGCTAGCAGATGCAGCGCGCTGCCGCTCTGAAGCGGACTGGCTGGTTGGCATCAACGGCACTCGCGCTATGACTGCGTTCAACAGTAAGAGTGGTGGATTCTTTTTAACGACCGTTGGTCGAGTACAGACGCCAACACTATCTATCGTCGTTGAACGTGAAGAACTCATTCGCAAATTTATTTCGAAAGATTATTGGGAAGTGAAAGCGGAGTTTATTGCGGCAGCTGGCGTGTATGAAGGCCGCTGGTTTGATCCGAAGTTTAAAAAAGATGTAGCTGCACCTGATGCGCGCGAGAATCGCCTCTGGAGCGAAGCGGCAGCACAAAGCATTGTTGCAGCCTGTCGTGACAAAAAGGCGAGCGTTACAGAAGAGGCAAAACCAGCCACTCAACTAGCGCCGCAACTATTTGACCTAACTAGCTTGCAACGCGAAGCCAATGCACGCTTTGGCTTCTCCGCCAAAAATACTTTGGGTTTAACTCAGGCGCTTTACGAGCGTCACAAGGTGCTTACTTATCCACGTACTGATGCGAAAGCGTTGCCTGAAGATTATCTGGATACTGTGAAGCAGACCATGGAAAACTTGGCTGAGCACTCACAAGAATATCGATCCTTCGCCAAGCAAATTTTGCAAGGCGATCCTAAAGACCCCAAGACTAAAGCAGGGTATGGCTGGATCAAACCAAACAAACGTATTTTTGATAACTCAAAAATATCTGATCACTTTGCAATCATCCCCACCTTAGAGTCGCCAAAGAGCCTCAGTGAGCCGGAGCAAAAGCTGTATGACTTAGTTGTGCGTCGCTTCTTGGCGGTGTTTTATCCCGCAGCAGAATTTTGCGTTACTACCCGCATCACAGAAGCATCGGGACACCACTTCAAAACCGAAGGTCGCGTACTGGTCACGCCAGGTTGGCTAACCGTGTATGGCCGATCGAATCAGGCAGATGACGAGTTGGTGGCGGTACAAGAGGGCGAAACCGTTCAAACCGAATCTATCTCAGCAATTCCATTAAAAACTAAACCGCCAGCTCACTACACCGAGGCAACTTTATTATCGGCGATGGAAAGCGCAGGCAAGTGTGTGGATGATGATGAGATGCGTGAAGCCATGGCTGAAAAAGGTCTGGGTACGCCGGCAACACGTGCAGCCATTATTGAAGGCCTGCTAGCAGAAAAGTATATAGTCCGTGAAGCACGTGAACTCATTCCCACAGCCAAAGCATTCCAATTAATGACGCTGTTACGCGGCTTGGATGTGGAAGAATTAACACGGCCCGATCTCACCGGTAACTGGGAAAATAAGCTCTCCCTGATTGAGCGCGGCGAAATGAATCGCGACACCTTCATGCAAGAAATTGCCCAGATGACGCAACGCATCGTCAAGCGTGCAAAAGAATATGACAGCGATACGATTCCTGGTGACTATGCCACTATGACTACACCGTGCCCGCACTGTAAGGGCGCAGTTAAAGAAAACTATCGCCGCTTTGCGTGCGAGAAGTGCGGCTTTACGATTAGCAAAACTCCAGGTGGGCGTGCATTTGAATATCCTGAAGCGGAAGAATTGCTTCGTGAGAAAACGATTGGACCGCTACAGGGATTCCGCAGCAAAATGGGCAGGCCATTTGCGGCAATTATCAAGTTAAACGAAATTCCTGAAGATGATAAGGATTATCCAAATGCAGGCTTCAAGCTTGAATTTGATTTTGGCAACACTCAAGAAGATGAATCCGAGGCAATCGACTTCACTGGCCGCCAGTCTTTAGGCGTTTGTCCAAAATGTTCTGGCGCGGTATATGAAGATGGCATGCGCTATTTGTGCGAAAGAAATACTGGGCCAGATAAATCATGTGATTTCAAAACAGGTAAGGTTGTTTTGCAACAAGAGATTTCTGCTGAGCAAGTTCAAAAATTGCTCACTGAAGACAAAACCGATTTGCTGACCAATTTCAAATCAAACCGTACTGGTCGTGGCTTTAAAGCCTATCTTGCTTTAGGTGCAGATGGCAAAATTGGTTTTGAGTTTGAGGCAAAAGCACCCAAAGCTGGTGCTGCTGCTAAAGCGCCAGCGAAAAAGCGGGCGGGCGCCAGTGCGGCCACTAAGTCTGCAGCAAAACCTAAGCGCGCCAGCAAAGAAAAGTCGTCCTCAAGCACTTGAGCAGTAATGAGTTTGGCCGCTAAAGCCGACCATAGTGCGCCTCTTGAACCCAGGGCTGTTGCCAAAAATATCCCTGGACGTTGAGTCAGCGCGCCAATAATCGGCAAACGATCGCCAGCAACGCAACGAACACCTACAAAGCTTCCCAACTTTTGAAGCTGACTAAGCTCACCATGTTCGTAATTCAGCAAGCCTCTTGCCTGTTCGCGATTAAAGTCATCGCTTGCATTCCAGTCCTCAAGATCAGACTCCCCCTCATCAAAACTAGAGCCAACTATCCATTGATAACTTCCATCAGGTAATTTGTTGGCCGGCAAACAATAGCCATCGCCCGATATGGCTGTGCGAGGTAGCTTTGGTACCCACGAACTATGTTCATCAATAGAAAAAATGCTCAGCTGTCCGCGTACCGGCCTCAAGGGAAGTCGCACATCAATACTTGCGGCTAACTTTTTCGTTTCGAGGGCTGCCGCAATAATGACTTTGCCGGCAGTCATGATGGGCTTATCTTGAGGATCGATTAATTGCCAACCGGTATTTACTTTCTCCAGTCGAGCTACGGAAGTATTCCAGCAGCAAGTCAGTTTTGGATGGGGCGCCAATGCATCATTCGCTGCCTCAAACAAATTTAATGATGCGCCCCGCGAAAGCCAAATACCATCTTGAGAAACTCCGCAAGCCTGGATTGCCTCATCTGCATCAAGTACTTGTGCCATACCTTGATTGAGATCGAGTGACTGCAGGTAGTTCGCAACATCATCGCGATTAAAAACTTTGTCTTTTTTATTTAGCTGAAAGATGCCGTGCCGATTCCAGGTCTTGCCCCAGCGAGCTTCAGCTAACAGAAAGGCAATGCGGGTTAGGCGCAATAAACGGAGAGCGCCGCGACCAACATGTGGATGAGCAATGGCGTAAGCGTGACTAGAGCATGCTGATGCAGGGTGTAGTGCTGAGTCAATAACGCAAACTGTTTGTCCGCACTCGAGCAGCTCACTGGCAATGCTGGAGCCTGCAATGCCTGCCCCAATCACCACGATTTCATGGTGCTGGGGTAAGGTCATTTTATAAAAATGTTCTTGAAAAGGCTTCTTAAATTTCTAGGGAATGCCTAGGCGTTCAAGCGCTTCTCAATTTTGCTACGAACTTCGATTAACTCTTTAGGCAAACGCTCACCTAAATGCTCAAACAATTCTGAATGGAGCTTGAGTTCGCTCTTCCAGTCATCAACAGCAACAGTAATGGCTTTTTCAAACTTGTCTACCGAGTAATCAAGGCCATTCCAATGCATATCAGCATGCTCTGGGCAAATACCAAATACAGTTTCTTTGCCTTTAGCTGTACCTTCGGCACGGCCCAAGATCCAAGAAAGCACACGCATGTTTTCACCAAAACCAGGCCATATAAACTTGCCGTTTTCATCTTTGCGGAACCAGTTCACACAATAGATCTTTGGCAGTACGGCGTCTTCAGTGGCAAGCTTGCTGCCAATGTTTAACCAGTGCTGGAAGTAATCGCTCATGTTGTATCCCGCAAATGCAATCATTGCAAAAGGATCGCGACGAACAACGCCAACTTGACCAGTAATGGCGGCAGTGGTTTCAGAGCCCATTGTTGCAGCCATGTAAACACCTTCTACCCAGTCACGCGCTTCGCTTACCAATGGAACTGTGTTTGAGCGACGACCACCAAATAAGAATGCATCAATCGCTACACCCTCAGGGTTATCCCAATTAGGATCCACTGCAGGGTTGTTAGTAGCGGCTACAGTGAAACGTGAATTTGGGTGTGCAGCTTTGCGACCAGCGGCGCCATCAGCAGGAGTCCAGTCCTTGCCCTGCCAATCAATTAAATGTGCTGGGGGTGTATCAGTTAAGCCTTCCCACCAAACATCACCATCGTCAGTTAAACCAACGTTAGTAAAGATCACATCTTGGTTTAATGAATCTAGACAGTTTGGATTGGTTTGTCGGTTTGTTCCTGGAGCAACACCAAAGTAACCAGATTCTGGATTAATCGCAAACAAACGTGTCTTACCCGTAACGGGGT
Source organism: Polynucleobacter necessarius (assembly GCA_900095165.1). Classification (GTDB taxonomy): domain Bacteria; phylum Pseudomonadota; class Gammaproteobacteria; order Burkholderiales; family Burkholderiaceae; genus Polynucleobacter; species Polynucleobacter necessarius_J. The sequence continues at coordinate 1,547,409 of LT606947.1, forward strand.
CTTTGCGTGGCTTAATCCATGCAATGTCATCACCAACTGTAGTGACCTTCCAGCCTTCGAAACCCTTAGGAGGAATCATCATAGAGAAGTTGGTTTTTCCGCAAGCAGATGGGAACGCAGCGGCGATATGGTATTTCTTGCCCTCTGGTGAAGTCACGCCCAAGATCAACATGTGCTCAGCTAACCAACCTTGATCGCGCCCCATATTGGATGCAATACGCAAAGCAAAACATTTTTTACCTAGCAATGCATTGCCGCCGTAACCAGATCCGAAAGACCAAATCTCACGAGTTTCTGGGTAGTGCACGATGTACTTGTTTTTATTGTTAGGCCAAGCAACGTCTTTTTCACCAGCAGCCAAAGGCTTGCCAACTGTATGTATACAAGGAACGAATTCACCATTAGTGCCAAGCTGATCAATCACCGCTTTGCCCATACGAGTCATCAGGCGCATATTGATTGCAACATATGGGCTATCAGAAAGCTCAACACCAATGTGCGCGATTGGGGAGCCAATTGGGCCCATTGAGAATGGCACCACGTACATTGTTCTGCCGCGCATACAACCATCGAACAATGACTGGAGAGTGGCGCGCATTTCGCTTGGTTCTACCCAGTTATTGGTTGGGCCAGCATCTTCCTTTTTTGCGGAACAAATAAAAGTACGGTCCTCAACACGTGCTACGTCATTGGGATCTGACAATGCCAAAAAGGCGTTTTTGCGCTTAGCCGGGTTGAGGCGCTTGAATACACCTGCATTTACCAGCAGCTCACAAAATTCATCGTATTCGGATTGGGAACCATCGCACCAGCGAATATTGTCTGGTTTAGTTAAAGCGGCCACATCTGCAACCCATTGAATCAATTTTTGATTTTTTACGTACTCAGGTGCATTGGTATTGATAGTCATGAGAGTCCTATGAAATGTAATATTTTTGATCACATTATTCTAACATTTTGGACATATTTATAAGGCCTGCCCCACCAAGAGCAAACTCTTTACTTGCCAATACAAAATTGGCTAAATATCTTGCCCAAAAGGTCGTCGGGGAGTAGCTTTCCAGTAATGCGCCCGAGCTGATCTTGTGCCAAACGTAGCTCTTCAGCAAATAACTCAAGTGATATGTTTCCATCTGCTGCGAATTGTTGAGATTTCTCTAAATGGGTTGCAGCCCTGTCTAGACAATCCAAATGTCGTCTACGCGCTAAGATTGCGCCCTCTTGAGTGCCGCCCCAACCCACGGACTCTAAAATTTTCTGTTTTAAGGCCTCGATACCGGCACCCGTCTTCGCTGAAATCAGCAGGCGGGGATTTCCGCCTTGGTTTAACGTTGATTCACCCAATAAATCTGATTTATTGTGGACCTCTAAAACGGGGCACTTAGGTGGGATTGCCTGCAAAATTTGAGCCTTCAGCGCTGAGGCTTCAGCGCTATTACTTGTATCAGTAGAACTTGGGTCTTGAAGAAATATAACCAGGTCGGCAACCCGAACAGCCTCCCAAGATCTTTCAATACCTTTTGCCTCAACCAGATCGCCGGTCTCGCGCAAGCCAGCGGTATCAATGATGTGCATAGGCACCCCATTAATGGTGATGCTCTCCTTAATCCGATCCCTTGTAGTTCCGGCGATAGGCGTAACAATGGCCACCTCTTCACCGGCAAGGCGATTAAGCAGAGAACTCTTTCCAACATTGGGGGCACCAGCCAAAACCAGCTGGATGCCGTCACGCAAAATTTTTCCTTGTTTTGCACCTTCACGAAGTGCGTGCAAGCTTTTCATCACCGCACCGAGGCGCTCGCGAGCCTGGGCATTTTCCAAAAACTCAATCTCTTCTTCAGGAAAGTCTAGAGTGGATTCAACCAGAATGCGCAATTGGGTAATTTCTTCGATCAAACCATTAATATCATTTGAGAAGGCCCCCTGCAATGAGCGTGCCGCTCCGCGAACCGCCGCTTCACTTTGAGCATCAATCAAATCTGCAATAGCTTCTGCTTGGGCTAAGTCGATTTTGTTGTTGAGATACGCGCGCAAAGAAAATTCGCCCGGCTCAGCAATGACTAGACCCCGATCTTTTCCAAGCTCAAGGCAGCGCTTCATAACCAACTCTAAAAGCTGTGGCCCACCATGACATTGCAGCTCTAGTACATCTTCGCCAGTAAAAGACGCTGGGGCGGCAAAGTAAATGGCAATGAGCTGGTCTATCGACTCGCCTTGCGCATCACGCAGTGTCAGCAAGTTGGCCTGACGGGGTGGGAGCGGTCTCTGAAATAAAGCCTCTGATAACGGCAAAAGCCGAGGCCCACTTATGCGAATGACGCCAACACCGGCCTTGCCTGCTGCGGTGGCAACCGCAATGATGGGTAACTTTCTAGCCATCATTGCGGGCACTCCGTATTCATCTTTGAGCAGCTAAAAAATTTATTTAGCCGGCTTCTTTCCAAACATTTGATTGATCTGCCATTGTTGAGCGATCGACAACAAGTTGTTTACTACCCAGTACAAAACCAAGCCAGCAGGGAAGAAGAAGAACATTACTGAGAACACTAACGGCATATACATCATCACCTTTGCCTGAATTGGATCTGGTGGCGTTGGGTTTAGTTTGGTTTGTACAAACATAGAAGCTGCCATGATGATTGGCAAAATGTAATATGGGTCCGGAACTGATAGGTCATGAATCCAACCAATCCATGGTGCATTGCGCATTTCTACTGAAGACAATAGAACCCAGTACAAAGAAATAAATACTGGGATCTGAATGACCACTGGTAAGCAGCCGCCCAAAGGATTAATTTTTTCCTTGCGATACATCTCCATCATCGCTTGATTTAATTTTTGTGGCTCACCTTTGTATCGCTCTTTCATAGCAATCAGGCACGGCTGAACTTTTTTCATGCGCGCCATTGACTTATAGCTAGCAGCAGACAGCGGGAAGAACACCAGCTTAATTAAGATGGTCAGCAAGATGATTGACCAACCCCAGTTACCAACATAGGCGTGAATATTTTCCAGCAACCAGAAAATAGGTTTAGCAAGAATGGTAAGGTAACCGTAGTCTTTCAACAAAGCAAACCCTGGGGCAATTGTTTCTAAAACGCTTTCCTCTTGCGGACCAACAAACAATTTTGCTTTTTCAACAACCGTGGTTCCAGGCACAACTACGCCCAATGGGGTTTGCATGCCAATGCGATAAAGGTTGTTGTCAATTCTGCCCGCATAGATATCTCGCGCCGTCTTGTCACCAGGGATCCAAGCACTCGCAAAGTAGTGTTGAACCATAGCAATCCAAGCTGGGTCTCCAGCCGGGACTTGCGTAGGAATGGTGATTTTGTTTTTATCAATTGCCGTGAATTCAAGCTTATTGAATTTTTCTTTTTCGGTGTAAGCAGCGGGACCGGTAAAAGTACTTGCTGAGAACGCGCCATCAAATGGTCCAATTTTTTGCTCTTGTGAGGCGTCGCGCACGATCTCTGTGTAGAGAATTAGTGGCGCTGCGTTTGGATTGCCTTGTGTAACGCGATGTCCAACATCAACAACATAGCTACCAGGACTTAAGATAAATGTCTTCTCTAGTTTTACGCCGTTACGCTCACTAGCCAGAACAATAAATGGCTTTCCAGATGCATCTTTACCAGATTGCACCAATTTAAATGCGCTGGTGTGGTTGGGTAGGTCATTGTTGCCCAAAGCAATCAAGCCAGAGCGTGCAAAATATTTATGGTTTGGCGCGTATTGAAATAATTCAACCGACTTCTTTTCTGCCGTCAGCTGCTTAGGTAGCTTCGCATCAATAATATTGGCGCCATTCGCACTAATTTCTAAAACCAATACATCGTTTTGCAATACAAACTTTTCTGATGTTTCAATTGCACTAGCAACAATGATGGGCGCTTGGTTTGGCGCTGGCCTGCTGGGGTTTTGTACGGGCGACGGAATGTCTACTTTGCTTGCTTGTGCTTTGTCAGCCACAACCGCAGTATTTACAGGATTTCCACCAAACATCGATGGCTTTCCTTCATGCACCTGCCAGTTGTTGTACAACATCAGGCCTGACATTGAGAACACTGCCCAAAGAATTGTTTTTTTAAAGTCCATTTGCATTCACTTAATGATGATGAGGTGTTGGTTTTACTGCGGGATCATGTCCGCCTTGTGACCATGGGTTGCAACGCAAAATACGCCACACCGTTAGCCTAAAACTTTTCAGAAATCCATAGTTCGCAAAACAGTCGCAAGCGTATTGGGAGCAAGTGGGCACAAATTTACAATGCATTCCCACAAAGGGGCTAAGCACTATTTGATACAGCCGTACTACTTTAATGGCCATAGCACTTAATAGGCTCACGTTAAATTAGTCCCGCAATTTGTGTTCGCAGAATTTCTTTTTCTTTATTTCTGAGCCTGCCGCTGGTTTCGCGACCAATTGGTTTTTTGAGCTTCACCACAACATCGCTGTTGAGGCTCGTTGCCTGAGCGCCCCTAACCAACTCGCGAATCATGCGCTTTAATTGGTTGCGATCTACAGCACGCTTAGCTAGTTTTTTAGCTACCGCAATACCCAAATCCGGTTTCGCACCCAGCTCTGAAGACGCCAAATACAAACCCCAAGACAAGCTTGTCTTGGGGTTTGTATTTAGTAATTCAGAAATCCTTGCGCTATTCAACTGCTAAATTAAACAGCTAGACGTTTGCGGCCTTTAGCGCGACGTGCGTTTAATACTGCGCGCCCACTCTTGGTTTTCATGCGAATACGAAATCCGTGAGTGCGTTTGCGACGTGTTACTGAGGGTTGGTATGTTCTTTTCATGATTCATCCTGCAAAACCCCGTATTTTCCTTGTTGCGCGACAAAAGGTCAACCGCTACAGAAGAATATATAGGTATTTTTCTCTATTTCACTTCATTGATTTTATTAAATCATTGTTTTTTATAGTTTTTTTTGGCTTATACACAAGTTATCCACAGGTTTTCCACGTTTTTCTGGCTTGTGGATAACTTTAGGGGATCGCTACAATGGATCCTCCAAAAATATGAGTAACTTACAGAATTCCCCCACATTGAATTCACTAAGCCCACTGGGGTTTTGGGATGGCGCCTTAGGTGCACTAGCTCGCGAGCTCTCCCCCCAACAATTTAAAACTTGGATAGCTCCATTGAGCTTGGTTTCCTATGATGAAAGTGAGCAATCACTCATATTGGGGGCCCCAAATAGATTTAAGCTTGACTGGATAAAAAAGACCTTTTCTGACCGCTTTCAAGAGATGGCTGACGAATATTTTGGCGCTCCAATCGCCTTAAGTTTTGTCCTTAATATTGAAGGGTCAGCGCCACAAGCAATTGGGGAAAGTGTGCCCCAGGAAAAGCTTGAGGCACAAGAGACGGCATCCAAGCCCGATAACACCTCCACAGAGGAGCAGGCCTTTGAAATTGAAGATCACTCCAAACTGAACCCCAACCTTACTTTTGAAACCTTTGTAACCGGTAAGGCTAACCAATTGGCTAGAGCAGCCTCAATTCAGGTTGCCCATAACCCAGGCACATCCTATAACCCCATGTTTTTATACGGTGGGGTTGGGTTGGGTAAAACCCATTTAATCCACGCCATTGGGAATCATCTTTTAAAAGAAAAGCCCAACGCCCGAATTCGATACATCCATGCCGAGCAGTATGTCTCAGACGTAGTTAGGGCTTATCAACAAAAGGCTTTTGACCGCTTTAAGCGCTATTACCATTCTTTAGACCTATTGTTAATTGATGATATTCAGTTTTTTAGCGGGAAATCAAGGACTCAAGAGGAGTTCTTCTACGCATTTGAGGCGCTACTGAGCAACAAAGCTCAAGTCATCATCACTAGTGATACCTACCCAAAAGAAATGGCCGGTATAGATGATCGCCTCATCTCTCGTTTTGACTCAGGCTTAACGGTTGCCATTGAACCCCCTGAGCTTGAAATGAGGGTGGCTATTTTGATGAAGAAAGCCTTGAGTGAGGGCATCCCCATGAGTGAGGATGTGGCTTTTTTTGTAGCAAAACACCTCAGGTCAAACGTACGGGAGCTAGAGGGTGCATTAAGAAAGATTTTGGCATTTGTTCGCTTCCACGGCAAAGAGGTCACGATTGATGTAGCTCGCGTGGCTTTAAAAGACCTGCTTTCAATACAAAATCGCCAAATTTTGGTTGAGAACATCCAAAAGGCTGTGGCAGATTTTTACAACATCAAAGTTGCGGATATGTACTCCAAGAAACGGCCGGCGAATATTGCCCGGCCACGACAAATTGCAATGTTTATGGCTAAGGAGTTAACCCAAAAAAGCCTCCCGGAGATTGGGGAGTTATTTGGTGGTCGCGACCACACCACCGTTTTGCATGCTGTTCGGAAGATTGGGGAAGAGCGCGCTCATGATGGGCAACTTAACCACGAAATCCACGTTATCGAGCAAACCTTAAAGTCATAAGTTTTTGGCCTGTGGATAAGGTTGTGGATAGCTTAATGGATAACTTTGGGGATAGTGTGTGGATAAATTGTGGAAAGCGGACGCTTCATGCAAAAATAGGGTGCTGATAAAAAGTTATCCACTATTTATGCAGTGCCTATACAAAAGTTTTCCACAGGTTTTTTTGGTTTTAATGGGTTGTTTTATATACGGTTTTTGACTTATCCACCGAAATGACGAACCTTACTATTACTACTAATAAGATATATACAAGAATTTAAAAGCAATGCAACTCGTAAACACTTCACGTGACAGTTTGTTAAAACCACTCCAGGTTGTAAGTGGCATTGTTGAACGTCGCCACACCTTACCTATCTTGGCAAACCTATTATTTAAAAAGCAAGGCGATAAGATTTCATTTATATCAACCGATATAGAGATTCAAATTACAACTAACGCTAGTTTTGGTGTTGGTGCGGAAGATGTAACAACTACGGTAGCTGCAAGAAAATTACTTGGTATCTTGCGCGCACTACCTGAGGGACTGGTGGCATTAAACCTTAAAGACAATAAAATGGTTGTTCAGAGTGGCAAAAGCCGATTCTCTTTACAAACACTGTCCTCAACCGAGTTTCCAGTAATGCAAAGCGTTGGCGAGGTAACTGCAAGTTGGAAGATGAGTCAAAAAAGCTTCCGTCAACTAGTTGGTCAGGTTCATTTTGCAATGGCGCAACAAGATATTCGTTACTACCTTAACGGTATGTTGTTGGTTGTTGAAGGTAAACAGGTAATCGCGGTCGCAACAGATGGCCATCGTTTAGCCTACTCACAGGTTGAGTTGGCCGAGGCTCCGTCGGGATCTTGGCAAAGACGGGAAATTATCATTCCTCGTAAAACCATTTTAGAGTGTCAACACCTTCTCGAGGACTCGGATGAGATGTTGGAGATGAGTCTTACGTCTAACCAGGTGAAGTTTGCTTTTGGTGATATTGAATTAATCTCAAAATTGGTTGAAGGTAAGTTTCCTGATTTTCAGCGAGTGATTCCCAAAGGCTATAAAAATTCACTAGTAGTTGGGCGTGATGTTTTGCAATCAGCGTTACAGCGCGCTGCAATTTTGACAACAGATAAATTCAATGGTGTACGATTTTCTTTGTCACCCAATCGAATTACTGTTCAATCAACCAATGCTGAACAAGAGGAAACTCAAGAAGAGATTGAAACTGAATACGGTGGGGATTCAGTTGAAATTGGTTTCAATGTAAGTTATTTGTTAGATGTTTTATCAAACTTGAAGAATGAAAAAATTCAAATTAGCTTGGGTGATGCCAATAGTAGCGCGGTAATTACCTTGCCTGGTTCTGAAGACTTCAAGTATGTTGTGATGCCAATGCGTATTTAATTTAGAAAAAAATGACTGAAGAAAAAAAAGTAGTAGAGCAGTATGGTGCATTATCGATCCAAATCTTAGAAGGTCTTGAGGCAGTTCGTAAGCGTCCAGGCATGTACATCGGAGACACCTCTGATGGCACAGGTCTGCACCACTTGGTTTTCGAGGTTTTAGATAACTCTATTGATGAGGCATTGGCGGGTTATTGCTCTGAGATTACTGTAGTCATCCAAACCGATAACTCTATTTCAATTGTTGACAACGGTCGTGGCGTTCCAACAGGCATTAAGTACGACGACAAACACGAGCCAAAAAGAAGTGCGGCTGAAATTGTCATGACGGAGCTTCATGCTGGTGGTAAGTTCGATCAAAACAGTTATAAAGTGTCTGGTGGTTTACATGGTGTTGGCGTTAGTTGCGTTAACGCGCTATCTAAGTGGTTAAAACTCACTATTCGTCGAGACGGCAAAGCGCATTACATGGAGTTTGCGCGTGGCGTTATTCAGAACCGCAACACTCAAGAGGAAAATGGTGTTGCTGTTTCTCCAATCACTATCACTGGGGACACCACATTATCTGGTACAGAAGTCCACTTTTTAGCTGACGAGGATATTTTTGGAAATGTTGAGTTTCATTATGAGATTCTTGTTAAGCGTATCCGCGAACTCTCTTTTTTAAATAATGGCGTTCATATCAAGTTAATTGATCAGCGCTCTGGTCAAGAAGAAGATTTTGCATTCTCTGGCGGTGTAAAGGGTTTCGTTGAATACATTAACCAAACCAAAAATGTTTTACATCCAAATATTTTTTACGCGGAGGGTATTCGCCCATCAGACTTAGGTGGCAACATCACGGCTGAAGTATCAATGCAGTGGAATGATAGCTTTAGTGAGCAAGTGCTTTGTTTTACCAATAACATTCCTCAGCGTGATGGTGGTACTCACCTAACAGGTTTGCGTGCCGCTATGACACGCGTCATTAATAAATATATTGATGAACATGAAGTCGCTAAGAAGGCAAAAGTAGAAATCTCTGGTGACGACATGCGCGAAGGCCTTGCGTGTGTGCTATCTGTTAAGGTGCCCGAACCCAAATTTTCAAGTCAAACAAAAGATAAATTAGTTTCTAGTGAAGTTCGTGGCCCAGTAGAAGAAATTGTTGCGGAGGCCTTGAGTGCCTATCTTCAAGAGTGTCCTGCCGACGCAAAAATCCTTTGCGGGAAAATTGTAGATGCTGCTCGTGCTCGTGAGGCTGCACGCAAAGCGCGAGATATGACTCGTCGTAAAGGGGTTTTAGATGGTTTAGGCCTTCCTGGAAAGTTGGCAGATTGCCAAGAAAAAGATCCAACCAAATCTGAATTATTTATTGTGGAGGGAGACTCTGCGGGAGGCTCTGCAAAGCAGGGGCGTGATCGACGTTTCCAAGCAATTCTTCCACTCAAGGGAAAAATCTTGAATGTGGAGAAGGCGCGCTTTGACAAGATGTTGGCAAGCCAAGAGGTGGTTACTTTAATCACTGTGCTTGGTACCGGCATTGGCGCTGAAGAATATAAAGCTGATAAGCTGCGTTATCACCGCATCATCATCATGACCGATGCGGACGTTGATGGAAGTCATATCCGCACGCTGCTACTTACCTTCTTCTATAAACAGATGCCTGAGCTAATTGAGCGCGGCCATATTTATATTGCGCAACCACCCTTGTATAAGGTGAAGTTTGGTAAGAACGAGCAATATATTAAAGATGATGTTGAGTTGAACCAGTTGTTGTTAAGGATTGCTCTAGAGTCAGCATCGCTTCAAACTACTGCCGGTGAAATTATTGAGGGCGCCGCCCTTAATGAGCTGGCAAAGCACTACAAAGTAATTCAATCCATCGTTGATCGCTTGTCACGGACAATTGATGAAAATGCTTTGCGTGCTATTGCTTCTGGCACCCAGTTAAATTTAGATACTGAACAGTCTGCTCAAGAGTCTGCTGAGCGTCTGCGCATTGCGCTTGCCGATTCTTTAAACCCTTTGGCCCTACCACCAGAAATTATTGTGCAGAAGGAAGAGCGCACGGATCGATTTAAGTTATTACTGTCTCGTCGCATACATGGCAACTTGAAGTTATCCGTAATTAACTCTGACTTTGTTCATGGTGATGACTATCAAAGTCTGTCAAATGCTGCTACCGTTTTATCTGGAAAAGTTTTGCCTGGCTCAAAAGTGCGTCGCGGCGATCCAGATAAAAATCAAAAGGAACAGGCTATTCAAGATTTCCGAGCAGCCTTTGCTTGGTTGCTTTCCGAGGCGGAGCGAGTGCTCAGTCGTCAACGCTACAAGGGTCTCGGTGAGATGAACCCATCACAGTTGTGGGAAACCACAATGGATGCTGGCTCACGTACTTTGCTCCAGGTCAAAATTGAAGATGCTATTGCTGCCGACCAAGTCTTTACTACCTTAATGGGTGATGAGGTTGAACCGCGCCGTGCATTTATAGAGAAGAATGCATTAATTGCTCGTAACTTGGATGTTTAATTTAAATGGTTAAAAAGAAACTAGTTGCTCCAAAAATTGATCGTTCACGCATTATTGTTCAGTCTTCACCGATTCATGGAAAAGGTGTTTTTGTTGCAAAGCCAATTAAAAAGGGTGATGCCATCATTGAGTACAAAGGCGAGCGTATTAGTTGGAAGTTGGCGGAGAAGCGCCACCCCCATGACCCCAAAAACCCAAACCACACTTTCTATTTTTCATTAGAGGATGGGCGCTGTATTGATGCCAAGTATGGCGGTAATGCTGCTCGCTGGATTAACCACTCTTGCAAACCTAGCTGCGAAACCCGCGAAGATAGCTTTAATGGTGAGTCGCGCGTTTTTATTTATGCCAAACGAGATCTCAAGTTGGGTGAGGAGCTTTTTTATGATTACTCACTTGGTGTTGAGGGTCGCATCACCAAGCAAATGAAAAAAGATTATGAATGCCGTTGCGGCGCAAAAAAATGTCGTGGCACCATGTTGTCCCTCGATAATAAGTAACATTAATAATGTTGTTTGTGAATATTCAGGACTTAGAGGCCGCTATTAATTATTGGCGTAGCCAATCGCCTGCCCTTGGTGAGGAGTTGCACCTGTGCACAGAGGCTGCGGCGCTTGCTAAACCGTATGCCATCATGATTGTTCAGGGCGCGCAAAGAGTTCCGCTTGATGTTTTGGATGAAACGGCAAGATTAGCAATCCAGAAATTTTTTAAAAATACCCAGGCTGGTTAAGCAACACATCCTTTGTGTGTTTAGGGTTATCGCTATATTAGTAAGCGCTCTCTTAGAGTATTCTCAAATACTTGCCTAGTGAAGGGTGTGGGGATTTAAGTTTGCAAGAAACAATACTAAAAACAATTGGCCTTGGAAAAACTTTTAAAGGCTTTTCTGCAGTGAGTGATGTCAATTTGGATGTCACCCGGGGAAGCATCCATGCCTTGATTGGGCCCAACGGGGCCGGCAAGACTACTTGCTTTAATCTCCTTACAAAATTTTTAGAGCCCAGTAGCGGCCAAATTCTATTCAATGGTTTTGATATCACCAAAGAAAAGTCAGCGCAAATTGCGCGGCGAGGTGTTGTCCGATCTTTTCAAATTTCCGCTGTATTTCCACATCTAACTGTTTTGGAAAACGTTCGTGTTGCACTGCAGCGATGTTTGGATACCGAATTTTATTTCTGGAAGTCGGGGGATTCACTCAACGCGCTTAATGAGCGTGCTGAGGCGCTCTTATGTGAGGTTGGTTTAGCTGATTTTGCCCACGAAGAGACTTTAAACCTGGCCTATGGGCGCAAAAGAGCTTTAGAGATTGCTGCTACCATGGCTATGGAGTCTGAGTTAATGCTGTTGGACGAGCCAACGCAAGGTATGGGGCATGAAGATGTTGAGCGCGTTACCGAGTTAATTGATCGGGTAGCAAAGGGCCGCACTATTTTGATGGTCGAGCACAATATGAAGGTGGTTTCATCTATTGCTGACCGCATTACTGTATTACAGCGCGGTTCGGTTTTGGCTGAGGGCTCCTATCGGGAGGTTTCAAACAACCCGCTTGTGGTCGAGGCTTATATGGGTAGTCACGGGGGTGACGGCATATGAGTAATATGGCTTTGGAGGTTAAAAACCTTGAATCTTGGTATGGAGAGTCCCATATCCTTCATGGCGTGAACTTTGCTGTGCGTGATGGTGAGGTGGTTACGCTTTTGGGTCGCAATGGCGCTGGTCGCAGCACTATTCTAAAAACCATTTTGGGTTTAACCAGCAAGAGAACCGGTTCAGTAGAGGTTTATGGTGCCCAAACTATTGCAATGCCAACCTACAGAATTGCTCGCCTGGGGGTTGCTTTCTGTCCAGAAGAGCGCGGCATCTTTGCCAGCCTGAGCACTGAAGAGAATTTGATGTTATTACCAGAGATTGCTGCTGGCGGCATGGATTTGGACGAGATATATGAAATGTTCTCCAATCTTTATGAGCGACGCAATAGTCCCGGCACAAGGCTGTCGGGCGGTGAACAACAAATGCTCGCAATGGCACGCATTCTGAGAACTGGCGCAAAGCTATTGTTGTTGGATGAGATTGCTGAGGGCTTGGCGCCAGTGATTGTTCAAAAGCTGGGTGAGGTAGTTACAAGCTTGCGCAATAAAGGTTTCACGATTGTGTTGGTGGAGCAAAACTTCCGCTTTGCTGCGCCCTTGGCCGATCGTCATTATGTGGTTGAGCACGGCAACGTGGTTGAGGTTGTTAATCAAAATGAGCTTACTGAGAAGGCGAGTTTGTTAAATGAGTATCTTGGGGTTTAGTGGTTATTTATAGGAGATAAAAATGAAGTTAAAGCAAATTACTGTGTGTCTGGTGGCGACAACCTTTTTTGGTTTAAACCCAGCGTTTGCGCAAACATCCAAAGTTAGTGGTGATGTAATCAAGATTGGTGTGTTGACAGATCTATCGTCAACTTACTCTGACTTGGCTGGCCCTGGTGCAGTGATTGCCGCAAAAATGGCAATTGCCGACTTTTCAAAAGACGGTACTGTTATTGGTAAGAAGATTGAACTTGTTAGCGCTGACCATCAAAACAAGGCCGATATCGCTGCCAATAAAGCGCGTGAGTGGTACGACAAAGATGGTGTTGATGTGATTGTTGAGTTGGTTTCAACCAACGTTGTCCTTGCTGTAATGGAAGTGGCAGAACAAAAGAACAAGATTACATTGGTGTCTGGTGCGGCCTCTTTGCCAATTACTAATGAAAAATGTACCGCCAATAACGTGCACTGGACTTACGATACCTATGCACTTTCAAACGGCACAGCCAAGGCCGTTGTAAAGCAGGGCAAGAAGAATTGGTACTTCCTGACTGCTGACTATGCTTTCGGCGCGGCTTTAGAGAAAGATTCAACTAACGTTGTTAATGCTAATGGCGGCAAGGTGTTGGGTACCAGTAAGCACCCGTTCCCTAACAGCGACTTCTCCTCATATCTTTTGAAGGCCCAAGCTAGTGGCGCTGATGTTGTGGCATTGGCGAATGCAGGTCAAGACACTATTAACTCTGTGAAACAAGCTTCAGAGTTTGGTATCAATAAAAAACAAACAGTTGTTCCGTTACTGATGTTTATTTCAGACGTTCACTCTTTAGGTTTGAATGCCGCTCAAGGTATGTACTTGACAGAGGGCTTCTACTGGGACAAGGACGACAAGACACGCGCATTCTCTAAGCGCTTTATCTTGCAACATAAGCGTATGCCAACCAGCGTTCAAGCTGGTGTTTATTCCTCTGTTCTTGCTTACCTAACTGCGGTTCAAAAAGCGGGCACTGACGATACTCAAGCGGTAATGAAGGCTTTGAAATCCACCAACATTGATGATGGCTTGTTTAAAGGAAAAATCCGCGCTGATGGTAAGTTTGAGCACGACATGTATTTACTCGAAGTGAAGAAGCCATCTGACTCTAAGAGCCCATGGGATTATTACAACGTCAAGGCGGTGATTCCTGCTGCTGAGGCAACACAACCACTTTCATTATCGCGATGCAAGTTGGTTACTAATAAGTAATTGAATTTTTAATAAGCATGTTTGAACTTCTTGAAATTACCCCACAAGGGCTGGTTGCTCAGCTCTTGGTGGGTCTTATCAATGGCTCCTTCTATGCCATTTTGAGTTTGGGTCTGGCCATCATTTTTGGCCTACTCAATACCATCAATTTTTCGCATGGCGCACAGTACACAATGGGTGCGTTTGTTGCGTGGATTGGTTTAACCCAGGTTGGCCAGTGGTTTGGCTTTCCTGAGCTCTCAATAAATTATTGGTTTGCATTAATTTTGGTGCCTTTGGTTATGGCAGGCTTTGGTTTGATTCTTGAGCGCACTATGCTTAGGCGCCTCTACCATCTTGATCACCTTTATGGTTTGTTATTAACTTTTGGTTTGGCGCTCATCATCGAGGGAATGTTCCGTCACTGGTATGGCATTTCTGGCGAAAGCTATCCTGCTCCGGAGATACTGCAGGGCGCCATTCCACTTGAGTCAATTGGCATTATTTTGCCTAAGTACCGCTTGTGGGTTGTAGTGGTTTCGCTAACGGTTTGTTTTTCTACTTGGTATGTCATTGAGAGAACGAAGTTGGGCGCCTATCTTCGCGCTGGCACTGAAAATCCAAAACTACTCCAAGCATTTGGCATCAATGTACCTTTAATGATTTCTTTGGCTTATGCCTATGGCGTGGGCCTTGCTGGTTTTGCTGGTGTTCTAGCCGCACCAATTTTTCAAGTTAACCCATTGATGGGTTCGAATCTCATCATTGTGGTTTTCGCAGTTGTTGTGATCGGTGGTATGGGCTCTATCATGGGCTCTATCTTGACTGGTCTTGCTTTGGGTTTGATTGAAGGCTTAACTAAAGTTTTTTATCCAGAAGCCTCTGGCGTAGTTATTTTTGTGATCATGGCAATCGTGTTACTTATTCGTCCTGCTGGACTTTTCGGCCGGGAGAAATAAAGTGAACTCAAAAACAAAATTACTTTACGGAATTCTGGTTTTAATCGCCCTTTTACTTCCATTTCAAGACTTCATCTACTTGGTTTTTGCAATGAAGGTGTTGTGCTGCGCGCTCTTCGCCTGCGCCTTTAATTTATTGTTAGGCTTTACAGGGCTTCTTTCTTTTGGACACGCAGCATTCTTTGGAACTTCTGCTTACATCACCGCTTATCTCTGCAAAGAGGCTGGCCTATCACCTGGGTTTGGAATTGTGTTGGGTGTTTTAGGTTCCGGTGTTTTAGGGTTTCTGATTGGTTCTTTAGCAATTCGTAGGCAAGGTATTTATTTTGCGATGGTGACATTAGCCCTTTCGCAGATGGTTTACTTTTTGGCGGTGCAGCTCCCATTCACTGGTGGTGAGAACGGCATTCAGGGTGTGCCACGCGGAATGTTGTTTGGTTTAATTGATTTAAAAGATGATGTCAGCATGTATTACTTTGTGCTTGCCATTTTCTTGCTCGGATTTGCATTGATCGTTCGCACAGTGCATTCCCCATTTGGCCAGGTCTTAAAAGCCATTCGTGAAAATGAGCCGCGTGCAGTTTCTTTGGGTTATGACGTTGATCGTTTCAAGCTGATCTCTTTTGTAATTTCAGCTGCGCTTGCAGGCCTTGCTGGCTCTTTGAAAACCCTCGTCTTCCAGCTAGCAACATTGACGGATGTTCATTGGCACATGTCTGGCGAAGTTGTTCTAATGACTTTGCTTGGTGGCATGGGAACCATTCTTGGTCCAGTGGTCGGCGCAGGCATTGTGGTTGGCTTGCAAAACTACCTGGCCAACATTGGTTCTTGGAGCACGATTGCAACGGGATTCATTTTTGTAATCTGCGTTTTGGCATTCCGTCGCGGGGTTGTTGGTGAAATTGTCCATCTCTTTAAGAAGAAAAGTTGATTTAGTTTTTCTCTTTCTTGGTTTTTTAGTGCGGCGCTGCGGCGCCGTACTCACATAAAGATCCTTCTTAAAATCTCCCGCCATTCACTTGAGATGTACTGCTACTTCTCGGCAGTGGGCTTTGGGGTCTACTGAACATCAAAAAAGATTACTATTTTTATAAAAACTCAATTAAATCAATGAGTTATATAATAAATATCAAATAGGTTGTTGTTTGGATGAGTATTTGTTTCACGTGAAACTTACAAAATGCTATGATCATCGCCCTATCTGAGGCAAATCATGCGTTATTCAAAGAACTTCGATGTCATTGTGGTTGGCGGCGGTCACGCCGGGACTGAGGCTGCCCTTGTGGCCGCGCGTATGGGATGCGATACCCTTCTTATTACTCACAGCATTGAGAATTTAGGTGCTATGAGCTGTAATCCCTCAATTGGTGGCATTGGCAAAGGCCACTTAGTTAAAGAAATCGATGCTATGGGTGGCGCCATGGCAGCAGCTACTGATGAAGCCGGCATTCAGTTTCGAATATTGAACTCAAGCAAAGGCCCCGCTGTCCGCGCGACCCGCGCACAAGGTGATCGAGTTTTATATAAAGCGGCGATTCGCCGACGCCTTGAGAATCAGGAAAATCTGACCCTCTTTCAAGCTGCTGTTGATGATTTATTGGTTCATGGTGATGTGGTCCAGGGCGTGGTTACGCAAATGGGTTTGAAGTTTATGGCCAAGAAAGTCGTCCTAACGGCCGGAACCTTTTTGGACGGAAAGATTCATGTCGGCTTAAATAATTACGCTGGTGGTCGGGCTGGTGATCCAGCAGCCGTTTCTTTGTCTGCCAGGCTCAAAGAGTTGAAGCTTTCCCAGGGCAGGCTAAAGACGGGCACCCCGCCCCGGATTGATGGCCGCACTATTGATTTTTCAGTGATGTTGGAGCAGCCTGGTGACTTAGATCCGGTGCCGGTTTTCTCTTATTTGGGTCGGCCGGAGCAACACCCAAAGCAAGTGCCTTGCTGGATTTCCCATACAAATGAGCAAACACACGACATTATTCGGGGTGGTTTAGATCGCTCCCCAATGTATACGGGTGTGATTGAGGGGGTTGGTCCACGCTACTGTCCTTCCATCGAAGATAAGATCCATCGCTTTGCCTCCAGAAATAGCCACCAGATTTTCTTAGAGCCTGAAGGCCTAACAACAAACGAGTTTTACCCGAATGGAATTTCTACAAGCCTGCCATTTGATGTTCAGTGGAGCCTGGTGCGGAGTATTCGTGGCTTAGAGTCGGCGGTAATTGTGCGGCCTGGTTACGCCATTGAGTATGACTTCTTTGATCCGCGCCATTTACGGCATAGCTTAGAGACCAAGGCGATTGTCGGCCTTTACTTTGCGGGCCAGATTAATGGCACTACCGGTTATGAAGAGGCTGCAGCACAGGGCATGCTTGCTGGTATTAATGCTGGCTTAGCAGCACGAGGCAAAGAGCCTTGGTTGCCCAAGCGCAGTGAGTCTTATATTGGTGTTTTGGTGGATGATCTGATTACTTTGGGTGTTCAAGAACCTTACCGCATGTTTACTAGTCGTGCCGAGTATCGCTTGAGCCTGCGTGAAGACAATGCGGATTTGCGTCTAACCACCATTGGCCGTGAACTTGGTTTGGTGGATGACTGCCGTTGGAATACATTTTGTAGAAAACAAGAAGCTGTTTCACGTGAAACATCCCGCTTGCAAGATATTTGGATTGGACCAAAGCATGGCTCTGCAAAGGCTGTTTCTGAGTTTTTAGGCCAAGACTTATCGCATGAGTGTAGTTTGGCGGATCTTTTGCGGCGCCCAGGCATCACTTATGAGGTGGTTACTAGTTTGTCTGAAGGTCTTTGGTCGCCTGGAACGCTAGATGATGACCTGGGTTTGGCGCAGCAAATTAGCGACCAGGTTGAAATTTCTATTAAATATCAAGGCTATATAGATAGGCAGGCGGTTGAGATTGCTCGGCAGGAGCATAACGAGAACTTTCCTTTACCAGAATCTTTGGACTACACCCAGGTTCTTGGTTTATCGAAAGAGGTGCAGCAAAAACTGAATCTGCATAAACCTGGCACCCTGGGGCAGGCTGGCAGGATTTCCGGTGTCACGCCTGCGGCCCTCTCACTGCTTCTGGTCCACCTTAAAAAGGGCCTGGGCCGTACCCAAGAAGAAACCCATGAGTAATGATTTGGTTTCTTTGGGAATTGAGGGCTTGGGCCTCAATCTCAGCCCTAAGAATATTGCAGGCTTAGAGCTCTTTTTGCAGGAAATGGGTCGCTGGAATCAGGTGCATAACTTGACCGCAATTGAGGGTGAAAAGAACTCAGTCCGATTGCATCTCATTGATTCTATTACAGTTTTACCTGTGATGCGTCAATTTTTGGATTTAAAAAACCCTAAAATTGCAGACATTGGTTCGGGCGGTGGTTTGCCAGCAATCCCTATTGCCATCTTGCAGCCTGAGTGGCATGTGACCTTGATTGAGGCTATCCGCAAAAAAACGGCATTCTTGCAACATGTACGCGGCAAGTTGGGTTTAAAGAATATTCAGGTTCTGAGTGAGCGCGTTGAAGCAGTGGCTAAATCACAGCCTGGACAGTTTGATGCGGTGATTTCCAGGGCATTTACTAATCTTGCCCACTTTCTAGAGCTTTCTCTCCCCCTTCTGAAGTCTGATGGCCTGGTGTTCGCAATGAAAGCTAAGCGGGCAGCTGAAGAGCTGCAAGATGTGTGCATGGATGACTGGCGCTTGGTTGCCGATGAGCCCTTGCAGATCCCGAATTTGGCGGTGGAGCGCAGACTTTTAGTTTTATCCCCCGTGAGAAAATTACCCCTCTAAAGCACGACATTTTTAAGAAAAATTATGGCCAAAATATTTTGTATTGCAAATCAAAAGGGCGGGGTTGGTAAGACCACTACTGCTGTGAATTTGGCCGCAGGTTTAGCCGGGCATCAGCAACGTGTTTTGTTAGTAGATTTAGATCCACAAGGCAATGCCACGATGGGATCTGGTATTGAAAAAGCGGATCTCAATAGCACTGTGTATCAAGTCTTAATTGGCCTCTCATCAGCGAAAGAATCCGCTGTACGTTGTGAGAGTTCTGACTACGATGTATTGTCAGCAAATCGTGATTTAGCTGGCGCAGAAATCGAGTTAGTAGATTTAGATTCTCGCGAACAACGATTGAAAGATGCGCTTGCGCTCGTAGCAAATGACTACGATTTTATTTTGATTGATTGTCCCCCTGCACTATCTTTGTTAACGCTGAATGGATTATGCGCGGCGAATGGCGTGATTGTGCCAATGCAGTGTGAATATTTTGCATTAGAGGGATTGTCGGATTTAGTTAACACTATCAAACAAGTACATGCAAATTTAAATCCCGACTTGGTGATTATTGGATTGTTGCGCGTAATGTTTGACGCGCGTATGACATTACAGCAACAAGTGTCCGATCAATTGCTTGAGCACTTTGGCGACAAAGTATTTAAGAGCATTATTCCCCGCAACGTCCGCTTGGCCGAAGCCCCATCCTACGGGCTTCCTGGGGTTGCGTTTGATAAGTCATCACGCGGTGCTAAAGCTTACTTAGAGTTTGGTGCTGAGATGATTGAGCGCATTAAGCAAATGTAAAACCTAGGAACAAAAAAATATTATGGTTGCTATTAAGAAAAAAGGTTTAGGTCGTGGCTTAGAGGCATTGCTCGGCGATAAGGCGCAAAAAGAAACCACGGCTGAAATTAATCGATTGCCATTAACTGCGTTGCAGAGTGGTAAATATCAGCCGCGTCAAAAAATGGAAGTGAGCGCATTACAAGAGTTGGCTGAGAGTATTCGCGAGCAAGGCGTGATGCAACCATTGTTAGTGCGTTTGGTCGCTCCTGGTAAGTACGAAATTATTGCGGGTGAACGTCGTTTCCGTGCAGCAACATTGGCCAGCTTAAAAGAGGTGCCCGTTTTAGTTTCTGGTGCAAATGATCAGGTTGCTGCAGCAATGGCTTTGGTTGAGAATATGCAGCGCGAGGATTTGAATCCACTGGAAGAATCTCAGGGTCTCGCAAGGTTAATTGAGGAGTTTGGTTTCACGCATGAACAAGCGGCAAAAGCGGTGGGCAAGTCTCGCAGTGCTGTAAGCAATTTATTGCGCTTAAATCAATTGGCAAAACCAGTGCAAGCCATGCTTTTGGCGGGCGATATTGATATGGGTCACGCCCGCGCTTTATTGTCTTTGCCAGGAGCAAGTCAAGTCGCATTGGCGCAAAGAATTGCAGCTCAAGGCCTTTCCGTTCGGGAGGCTGAAAAAATGGCTACTGCCCTAGCGCTTGCCGGCGGACAGATTGGCGATAAAAAAGCCAAAACTCAGGCGGAGGGCGGCGCACCAAGCCGAGACCCGAATATGCGCCGTTTAACCCAAGAAATCGCTGATTTGATAGGTTTAACTGCAGAATTTAAGTTCAAAGGCAAAGGCGGCGAACTCAGAATTCGCTTTAGCCAATTTGACGAGCTGGATTCCTTGTTAAAAAAGCTGGGTGTCGAGGCCTAAAGTCATCAAAAATGACCTTAAAACATTTGACCTATTGCAGTGCACACATTAAACTCACGGGGCTAAATTGATTCCTCAAAAAAATCGATTTTCCGAGACAAATGACTGGGATGAGCCAGAAGAAGAGGTTTATCGGGTTTTAAGTAAAGAGGAAATGACCGCGTTGCAGGCTAGCAATGCTGTTAAACACCCCCCACTGTTGCCATGGAAGATTTTGGCCGCGCAAGCAGTCGTTACTGTGCTCAGCATGGTGATTTGGTCAATTTTTGGGGAGCCGGTAGGGGTAAGCCTTTATACTCAGTCGGCCTTTTTAGGTGGTTTAATTAGCGTCTTGCCATCAGCCTTGTTTTTGATCAGGCTGGAGTTGGCTAAAAGTGCGCAGATATTGAACCCAGGGAATTATTTAGCAGCATTAGTTTCTGGCGAATTTATCAAAATCGTCGTCACTTTGATGTTGTTTATAGGAATTGCATATTGGATTCCGGGGGTGCTTTGGATCCCATTGTTGGTGACTTATGTGTTTGCCCTTAAGTGTGTGTGGCTAGCGTGGTTGTGGCGCTAAGAGTAATAAATGAGATTGAACCAAAGGACTAGTTAAGAGATGTCTAGCGAAGTAAACCAAGCCCACGCGGCAGCCGAGCAAATGACGCCAACAGCGTACATTTCGGAGCACTTACAAAACCTCAACAACACAGGTGGACCACAGTCGTCCATTATTGATTTCGGTATCATCAATTTAGATACTATTTTCTGGGCATCCCTGATGGGCTTGCTCACTGTATTTATTTTGTTGATTGCAGCGCGTCGCGCAACTCCAGGTGTTCCAGGCCGCTTCCAATGTTTCGTTGAAATGATTGTTGAAATGGCAGAAACACAATCTAAGAGCATTGTTCATGGTGACCGTTCTTACATCGCCCCGCTTGCATTGTTTGTATTCTTTTGGATCATCTTCCTCAATACCTTGGACTTAGTTCTTGTGGATTGGGTTTTGGGTGTAAATCATTTCATTGAAAGCTTTGGCGTGCATGTACCGCACCATAAAATTGTTCCAACAACAGACCTTAATGCAACGATGGGCATGTCGATGTCTGTCTTGCTCTTGGTTTTCTTTTATAGCTTCAAGGTAAAAGGTTTTGGCGGCTTCTTGCACGAGCTCATTTCCGCCCCGTTTGGCGCTAAATGGTATTTGGCCCCATTCAACCTTGCTTTGAACATCATCGAGTATCTCGCTAAAGTTGTTTCATTGGGAATGCGACTGTTCGGCAATATGTATGCCGGTGAGTTGGTCTTCTTGTTGATCGCATTGCTAGGTAGTGTGTGGACATTTAACTTAGATTTATCCCTGTTCGGATTGGTGGGCCATGTTATTGCTGGATCAGCTTGGGCCATCTTCCACATTTTGGTTATTTTGTTGCAAGCCTTTATTTTCATGATGTTGACTTTGGTTTACATCGGGCAAGCGCATAGCCATCACTAAGATTTTTATTTTTAACTTATCTCTTTAACTTCAGGAGTCAGCAACATGCAACAATTTCTCGCAAACATTCAAGGTTTCACAGCAATCGCTATCGGCATCATCATCGGCCTCGGCGCGATCGGTGCTTGTTTAGGTATTGCATTGATGGGTGGTAAGTACATCGAAGCTTGTGCACGTCAACCAGAATTGATGGAGCCGCTCCAAACTAAGATGTTCCTTTTGGCTGGTTTGATCGACGCTGCGTTCTTGATCGGCGTTGGTGTTGCAATGTTGTTTGCTTTCGCAAACCCACTGCTCGCAGTTATTAAGTAATTGTTTTGGCGTGAATGACCACCGGGTCATCCAACCGTTCTCAACAATACTGAAAGGAATATCGTGAATCTGAACGCGACCCTATTCGCGCAAATGATCGTTTTCTTCATCTTATGGTGGGTTGTTGCATGCTTTGTGTGGCCACCGCTAGTTAAGGCGTTAGATGAGCGTTCAAGCAAAATTGCTGATGGTTTAGCTGCTGCCGAGCGTGGTAAAGAAGCACTCGCATTAGCAAGCAATGAAGCAGAGCAAGAATTAACTAAAGCACGCCAAGAGGGTGTGCAGCGTGTTGCAGAAGCAGAAAAACGTGCGCAAACGTCCGCTGAAGAAATTCGCGTCAATGCACAAGCTGAAGCAGCTCGTATTATTTCTCAAGCTAAGCAAGATGCAGATCAACAAGTAACTCGTGCTCGCGAAGTGTTGCGCGCGGAAGTGGCTGTGTTGGCTGTTAAAGGTGCGGAGCAAATTTTGCGTCGTGAAGTTGATGCAAAAGCTCATGGTGCATTGCTTGATCAACTAAAGGCAGAACTTTGATATGGCTGAATTAGCCACGATTGCACGCCCTTACGCTGAAGCACTTTTTCAAAGCGCTAAGCCCGCCGAGCTTGCTACTTGTTTAGAGCGGTTAAATGAATTGGCGCAGCTAGCTGCATTGCCAGAAGTTGCTGCTTTATCAAACAATCCAAAAGTATCTGCAGATGATTTAAGCAAATTGCTCTCCGGCATGGTGAAGACAAAGCTGGATGGCAAAATCGCAAGCTTTTTAAGTCTTGTAAATCAAAACCATCGCTTATCTGCCATTCCTGAAATTGCACGTCAATTTGAGGCAATGAAGAATCAGAGCGAAGGTGCAGCAGAAGTAATGATTACTAGCGCATTCCCATTAGAGGGTTCTGCGTTGAATGATTTGTTGTCAAGTTTGAAGAAGCGCTTTGGGGGTAAAGAATTGCGCCCAACTATTCAAGTAGATCCTGCGTTGATTGGCGGAGTTCGCATTCAAGTTGGAGATGAAGTGTTGAATAGTTCAGTTAAAGCACAGTTAGCTCAAATGCAAGCAAGTCTTGGCGCATAAGTTATCCCTATTAAGAGCATACGAAATAAGACCCAGGAGTAAATAATGCAACTCAACCCTTCCGAGATCAGTGAACTGATCAAAAGCCGAATTAGCGAAATGGGTATTGATTCCCAACTTCGCAACGAAGGCACTGTAATTTCAGTGACCGACGGTATTTGCCGCGTACATGGCTTGTCTGGCGTTATGCAGGGCGAAATGTTGGAATTCCATAACAACACAATCGGTCTCGCGTTGAACCTTGAGCGTGATTCAGTTGGTGCCGTGGTGTTGGGTGAGTACACCCACATTAAAGAAGGCGACCCAGTTAAATGTACTGGCCGCATTTTGGAAGTTCCAGTTGGTCCAGAGTTGCTCGGTCGCGTTGTAAACGCACTCGGTCAGCCGATTGATGGCAAAGGCCCAATCAATACCAAGTTGACTGACTTTATCGAAAAAGTTGCTCCAGACGTAATCGCCCGTCAATCTGTTAGCCAGCCAGTTCAAACTGGTTTGAAGGCGATTGATGCGATGGTTCCAATCGGCCGCGGTCAGCGCGAGTTGATCATTGGCGACCGTCAAACAGGTAAGACAGCAGTTGCAGTTGATGCGATCATCAACCAAAAAGGTAAAGGCGTTTATTGCGTTTACGTTGCGATTGGTCAAAAAGCTTCTACTATTGCTAACGTTGTTCGTAAGCTCACAGAGCCAGGAGCGATGGAGTACACCGTAGTTGTTGCAGCAAGCGCTTCTGAGTCTGCGGCGATGCAATACCTCTCAGCATACGCAGGTTGCACAATGGGCGAATACTTCCGCGATCGCGGCGAAGACGCTTTGATCGTTTATGACGATTTAACAAAACAAGCTGTTGCATACCGTCAGATTTCTTTGCTCTTGCGTCGCCCACCAGGCCGCGAAGCTTACCCTGGCGACGTGTTTTACTCCCACTCACGTTTGTTAGAGCGCGCTGCTCGTGTAAACGCTGAATACGTAGAGAAATTTACAAATGGCTCGGTAAAAGGTAAGACAGGTTCTTTGACCGCATTGCCAATTATTGAAACTCAAGCTGGTGACGTTTCTGCATTCGTTCCAACCAACGTAATTTCCATTACTGACGGTCAGATCTTCTTAGAAACTGACTTGTTTAACGCTGGTGTACGTCCTGCGATTAACGCCGGTATTTCTGTTTCACGTGTTGGTGGTGCGGCACAAACTAAAGTTATTAAGAAATTGTCTGGCGGTATTCGTACCGACTTGGCGCAGTATCGTGAATTGGCAGCGTTTGCTCAGTTTGCTTCTGACCTTGACGAAGCCACTCGTAAGCAGTTAGAGCGCGGTCGTCGTGTTACAGAATTGTGTAAGCAAGCTCAGTACAAGCCTTTGCAGGTTTGGGAAATGGCTGCTTCACTCTACGCTGCGAATAACGGCTACTTTGATGACCTCGAAGTGAAGAACGTATTGCCATTCGAAAAGGGTTTGCAAGATCATTTGAAATCTAAATACGCTGACTTAGTTGGTCGTATTGAGGAGACTAAAGATTTAAGCAAAGATGACGAAGTTGCTTTGCGTGCTGCCATTGAGGATTACAAGCGCTCAGCCTCTTTCTAAGAGGGTTCGCATAAATCATGGCAAGCACAAAAGAGATACGATCTAAGATCAAGAGCGTGCAAAACACGCGCAAGATCACGAAGGCAATGGAAATGGTCGCCGCATCCAAGATGCGGCGCGCCCAAGAGCGCATGCGTAATGCGCGCCCTTATGCTGAAAAAATTCGTGAGATTGTTGCCAATCTTTCTAAAGCAAATCCTGAGTTCCGCCCTGCTTACATGGCAACTCGTGAACCGAAGAAAATTGGTACGATTTTGTTTACAACAGACAAAGGCTTGTGCGGTGGTTTAAATACCAACGTATTGCGTCTGATTGCTAATCAAGTGCGCGATACGGAAGGTAGCAACATTGGCATTGAATACACTGCCATCGGTTCAAAAGGTCTCCAGTTTTTAAATCGCTCTAAAGCAAAACTGATATCTCAAACAATTCAGATTGGCGACACGCCACATATGGATGTTTTGATTGGGGTAATTACTGCTCAATTGGAAGCGTTTGAGCGCGGCGAAATTGATGCTGTTTATTTGGCATATACCCGCTTTGTTAACGCAATGAAACAAGAGCCTGTTTTAGAAAAACTTTTGCCACTGGAGCCAGCAGAATTAACTCCAGAAGAGAAGGTGGGAAATTCTTGGGATTACATCTACGAACCAGATGCAGAGTCGATTTTGAATGGCCTACTCAAGCGTTACGTAGAAGCAATGATTTATCAGGCTGTTGCTGAGAATATGGCTTCAGAGCAATCTGCGCGTATGGTCTCAATGAAGGCCGCTTCAGATAATGCGAAGAATGTTATTGGCGAATTGCAATTGGAATACAACAAAACACGACAGGCTGCTATTACTAAAGAGTTGTCAGAGATTGTTGGCGGAGCGGCTGCGGTTTAAGCGGTCAGCGTTTAGGAATACGAAAGAATTCAGGAATTAAAAGCGGAGAAATGCGATGAGTAACGGAAATATCGTGCAGTGTATTGGTCCAGTGGTGGACATTCGGTTCCCACGCGACAAAATGCCAAACATTTATGATGCGTTGACATTAGTTGATGGCGGCGAAAAATCATTTGCTGAAAAAGGTTTGACCTTTGAAGTGCAACAACAGATCGGTGACGGCGTGGTTCGTGCGATTGCTATGGGTGCAAGCGATGGTTTGCGTCGCGGCATGGAAGTTGCTTCGAGTGGTAAGCCAATTTCAGTTCCTGTTGGTCCAGCGACATTAGGGCGCATCATGGATGTTTTGGGTCGCCCAATCGATGACGCGGGTCCGATTGCTACTGAAGAGCGTCGCGCTATTCACCAGCCAGCACCAAAGTTTGATGAGCTTTCACCTTCTGTTGACTTGTTAGAAACCGGTATTAAGGTTATTGACTTGGTTTGCCCGTTTGCCAAGGGCGGTAAGGTTGGCTTGTTCGGCGGTGCGGGTGTTGGTAAGACCGTGAACATGATGGAATTGATTAACAACATTGCTAAGCAACACTCAGGCTTATCTGTGTTTGCCGGTGTTGGTGAGCGTACTCGTGAAGGTAATGACTTTTACCACGAGATGAAAGAATCTAACGTTATCGACAAAGTGGCGATGGTGTTTGGTCAAATGAACGAACCTCCAGGCAACCGTTTGCGTGTTGCGTTGACTGGTTTGACAATGGCTGAAGCTTTCCGTGATGAAGGCCGTGATATCTTGTTCTTCGTTGACAATATTTATCGCTACACACTCGCAGGTACTGAGGTATCAGCGTTGTTAGGTCGTATGCCTTCAGCTGTGGGTTATCAGCCTACTTTGGCTGAAGAAATGGGTAAGTTGCAAGAGCGTATTACTTCAACTAAGATTGGTTCTGTTACTTCTATTCAGGCCGTTTACGTTCCTGCGGATGACTTGACTGATCCGTCACCAGCGACAACCTTCTTGCACTTAGACTCTACGGTTGTGTTGTCGCGTGACATTGCTGCATTGGGTATTTACCCAGCTGTTGATCCATTGGACTCAACCAGCCGTCAGCTTGACCAACAAGTAGTTGGTCAAGAGCACTATGAAGTTGCTCGTGAAGTGCAGATGACATTGCAGCGTTACAAAGAGTTGCGCGACATTATTGCTATTTTGGGTATGGACGAATTGTCTCCAGAAGACAAATTGGCTGTATCACGTGCTCGTAAGATTCAACGTTTCTTGTCCCAGCCTTTCCACGTTGCCGAAGTGTTTACTGGTTCACCGGGCAAATACGTTCCATTGAAAGAAACTATCCGTGGTTTCAAAATGATCTGCAGCGGCGAATTGGATCACTTGCCTGAGCAAGCGTTCTACATGGTGGGTTCAATTGATGAAGCCATCGAGAAAGCTAAGAAGCTTTAATCGAACTCATCTAGGGAAATTATGTCAACCATACGCGTCGATGTAGTAAGTGCTGAGCAATCTATTTTCAGCGGTGAAGCCAAGTTTGTTGCGCTTCCTGGTGAGAATGGTGAGCTCGGTATTTTGCGCGGCCACACTCCTTTGATTACACGCATTCGTCCAGGCTCAGTTCGCATTGAAAAAGCTGATGGTGATGAAGAGTTTGTATTCGTTGCGGGTGGCTATTTAGAAGTTCAGCCAGATCATGTCACTGTATTGGCAGATACTGCTATTCGTGACCATGACCTTGATGAAGCAAAAGCTAATGAAGCCAAGAAGCGTGCAGAAGAAGCAATGCAAAATCGTGGCACTGACTTTGATTTAGCGCTAGCGCAATCAGAGTTTGCAATGGCGGCAGCACAGCTTGCAGCAATTGCTCGTTTCCGTCGTAAAAAGTAAGAGCCGGCCATCCCCTTGTTGTTAAATGACCGGTTTTTAAAAGCCTGCTTGGGCGAAGCGGTTGATCAAACACCGCTTTGGCTCATGCGCCAAGCCGGCCGATATCTACCTGAGTACAACGCAACTCGTGCAAGAGCTGGAAGCTTTCTCGGCCTTGCTAAAAATCCTGCATACGCAACAGAAGTAACGCTCCAGCCCTTGGATCGCTATCCATTGGATGCAGCAATTTTATTCTCTGACATTTTGACCACACCTGATGCTATGGGTTTGGGCTTGAATTTTACTGTCGGTGAAGGACCTAGTTTCGATCACCCCCTTCGCACAGAAGAGGCCGTTAAGAAATTACGTGTTGCAGATATGGATCAGCTCAAATATGTTTTTGATGCCGTATCTGAAATTCGTAAAGCGTTGATTCAGGATGGAAAGCAGCGTGTGCCACTAATTGGTTTCTCAGGAAGCCCATGGACATTGGCTTGCTACATGATTGATGGCTCTGGCTCTGATGATTTCCGTCATGCCAAGACCATGATGTTCAGTCGGCCTGATTTACTCGAGCATATTCTTGAGATTAATGTGCAATCGGTTGCTGCGTACTTAATTGAGCAGGTAAAGGCTGGCGCACAAGCGCTAATGATTTTTGATACTTGGGGAGGTTTGCTTCCTGACGGTTGGTATCAGCGCATGTCTTTGGCGGCGATGCAAAAGATGATCGCATTATTACCGCGCGAACATGAGGGACGCAAGATCCCAGTCATCATGTTTACTAAAGGCGGCGGAATTTGGTTGAAAGATATGGCACAAGTTGGGGCAGATGTCATTGCGATTGACTGGACCATGCGCTTAAGCCGTGCTCGTAAGCAGCTTTTAGACATTAACAAGCCACTATCCTTACAGGGTAACTTAGACCCACTCATCTTATTCTCAGAGCCAAAGCAGATCG
This sequence comes from Polynucleobacter necessarius, assembly GCA_900095165.1. Lineage (GTDB taxonomy): Bacteria > Pseudomonadota > Gammaproteobacteria > Burkholderiales > Burkholderiaceae > Polynucleobacter > Polynucleobacter necessarius_J. The sequence goes on from LT606947.1 coordinate 1,575,906, forward strand.
CATTTGCCGCATCTGGCCTCTTGGATGATTTGGCTGGCGCCCCAGCCTTAAAGCCGGGCTTACATTCGCTAGATGGTCATATCTTTAATCTTGGTCATGGCATTAACCAATTTACCCCACCCGAAAGCGTAAGCGCCCTCTCTGAAACCGTCATCTCTAGGTCAAAAGTCCTGCGGTCAGCAAAATAAGCACAAGTAATTACTAACTTTCGCCGATATTTAGGCAAAAGTTATGCACAGAAATGTGCAGAAATATAAATACAGTGAGATTCGTGATAATTATGAACTTTCACCTTTAGTAATCTATGTAAATTATTGATTTGCATAGAAAATAAACTAATTGCTGATTTTCTATGCAAAATAGCATTCCTATAAAATAACCCTATAAATCTAAAACAGCGAATGATATTCACAGACTTATCCACAGGATAAGGCGGAAAAATTAAGTAAATGATGCCCAAGCCCATCGTTGTTCAGGTAGTAATAGATAAGCCATTGGCTCAGGGCTTTGACTATTTGTGGGACGCTGAAAAATTAGGCAAATTACCAGAGATTGGCAATGTAGTTGAGGTGTCTTTTGCCAAATCAAAGGCGGTTGGGCTTATTATAAAAGTGAGCGATCACTCCGAATTTAATTTAGCAAAACTCAAGTCTGTAGACCGCCTTGCACCACTACCTGTGCTCGACCAAGCCTTATTGCGTTTGATGAATTTTGCAAGCCAGTATTACATCCATGCTTTGGGAGAGACCATATTGCCGGTTATTCCACAGATGTGGAAAAAGGCCGATGATTGGGAAAAGATTCCAGATAAATTGGAATTGGCTGAAAAGAAGGGCAAAAAAAATATAGAGACAATACCAGAAGGGCTGATCACGCCCAATCAATTGAACGACGAGCAAAAAAATGCACTACAAGAATTATTGGCTGGCGGTGTAAAAGAAAACCAATTTAGGGCAATCCTATTGCAGGGTCAAACAGGCAGTGGCAAGACCGCAGTCTTTTTGAATTGGCTGGCAAGCATTCTTCGGGATGAGACTGTCCAAGTGCTTTTGCTTGTGCCAGAAATAAACTTAACGCCGCAATTGGAGAGACGTGTGAAGGCCTACTTCCCGGATAAAAAAATGGCTGTATTGCATAGTGGGGTGAGTGAGAAGAAAAGAGGCGTAGCTTGGTATGAGGCAATGACAGGCAAAGCGCAAATTATTTTGGGAACGAGATTAGCGGCTTTAACGCCAATGCCAAACTTACGCGCCATCGTGGTAGATGAGGAACATGACCCTTCGTATAAACAACAAGATGGGACTCGTTACTCCGCAAGGGATTTGGCAATCTGGCGTGCACATGACCAAAAAATTCCTATCCTCTTATCTTCGGCTACGCCATCGCTAGAAACTTGGATCGCTGCTCAGTCAAGCCGGTACGAATATATACGCCTTGATCAGCGGGCACAGGGCGCTAGCTTGCCACGTGTGCATCTCATTAATTCGCGAGATCCACAAAATCAATTTAGCCCGGGTGATAAAGGAGTGCCAAAAGAAAAAAGCCTCATCACCAAAACACTTGCAAATGCCATTAGCAAATCACTGGCAGAAAAAAAGCAATGCCTGATTTTAATTAATCGACGTGGATATGCCTCTGTGCTCAGTTGTTCAGTATGTAATTGGTTATCAAAATGCACCCAGTGCTCCACCTACACCGTAATGCATAAGGCTGGCGCATTAGGGAAGCGATCAGTGTTGAGTTGTCACCACTGTGGCTTAGTAAAGCCAATTCCACAGTTTTGCCCAGACTGTGGCAATGCTGACTTAAAAACTTTAGGCCATGGCACACAAAAGCTAGAAGACGCTATTGAAGAAATGTGGCCACAAGCAAGGGTGCTGCGGGTCGATACAGACTCAAGCAGAAAGAGTAAAGGGGCAGAAGCACTCTTTCAGGAAATACATGATGGCAATGTAGATATTGTTGTTGGAACACAAATGATTGCTAAGGGGCATGATTATCAGAACATAGGTTTAGTTGCAGTCTTGGATGCAGATAGTCGATTATATTCGGCCGACTTCAGGGCTGCTGAAAGGTTATTTGCACAGTTGGTGCAGGTGGCTGGACGCGCAGGAAGGTCTGGCGCTAGTGGTCAAGCTGGTGGTGATATTTATATCGAGACTCAATACACAGAGTCGCCGGTATTTCAGTATTTGCTCAGACATAATGTAGATGGTTTTTTAGCATTCACTGCAGGTGAGCGTGAAGAGGCAAAATTACCGCCCTACTCTTATCAAGCCCTTATTCATGCAGAAGGAAAAAACCTTGATAAAGCCATTCAGTTTTTGCATGAACTAAAAGCGCGCATCAAAAGTAGAGGCATGATTACTAAAGAGTTAAAGGTCTATGACCCTGTGCCCAAGCCGGTCATGAGGGTGGCGGGCTCAGAGCGCGCCCAATTATTGATTGAGTCGGGCAATCGCAAAGCCTTACAAGAAGCGCTTGAGCTTATTGATCAAGAATTGCGTCAAGATTCCACAGGAAGAATCAGTAAAACATCGCGCATTCGTTGGCTAGTAGAGCGCGATCCAATTGCGATTTAAGCGCCGGGACCAGATTCATATTGTCCTAGTGGCATCAAGACATTTATATCAGCAACTAGAGATTCTGCTGATATTGGTTTAATTTTGAATAGCCAAACTGCATAGGGCTTTTCATTGATCATCTCTGGGCTGGTGCCCATCTCTTCATTGAGGGCTACTATCTCACCGCTAATAGGCGCATGAATATCGCTTGTGGCCTTAACTGACTCGATTACAGCAATGGCCTCACCCTGCTTTACTTGTTGCCCAAGTTTCGGCGTTTGAAAAAACATTACATCACCCAAAGCTTCTTGTGCATGATTGCTAATGCCGACCCACACTAGTCCATCATCTTCGATGCTGGCCCACTCATGTGATTCTGCGAATTTAAATGTGTCTTGAGTTTTCATTGTGTATCCTGTGAGATATATTCTAGCGTCTTTGCCATAAACCAGTGGCTAATCAATTTAAGCGTTTTAATTTATGCCGATCAAATTAGGAATTGTTCCCGTTACGCCATTTGAGCAAAATTGCTCCATCTTGGTTTGCCAAGAAACTGGTGATGCGACTGTGGTTGATCCAGGTGGAGATATCGACAAAATTTTGGATGGCGTTGCACAAATGAGTGGCACCGTTAAAAAGATTTTATTAACTCACGGACACCTTGATCATTGTGCTGCAGCTAAGGACTTATCGGATCAAATGGGCGTGCCTATCGAGGGCCCGCAAATTGATGAACAGTTTTGGTTGGATCAATTGCCAGAGCAAACTGTACGCTTTGGATTTGGTCATGCAAAAGCATTTGTGCCTACTCGCTGGTTAGAGGATGGCGATCACGTACAAGTTGGTAATGTTGATTTAGAGGTTTTGCATTGTCCTGGCCACACACCAGGACATGTTGTCTTCTTTGATAAAGAAGATCGTTTGGCTTTAGTGGGCGATGTGCTTTTTGCTGGCTCAATAGGAAGAACGGATTTTCCGCGCGGCAATCATGCCGATTTAATTAATGCCATTAAGACAAAATTGTGGCCGTTAGGTGATGACGTGCAATTTGTTCCGGGACATGGGCCTATGTCAACATTTGGTAAAGAGCGCCAAACAAATCCCTACGTAGGGGATTAATCAAACTTGAAATGGGTAGCCCTAATTAAGAATTAGGCTTTTGCTGAGCCAGTGCGGTGTGTGCGGTTATACAAACAGCTAGCGCAAATCCAGCGTTGTTTACGATTGCTTGTCGGAATCCATGTGCCACCTTCCAGGCGCTTTTCGCGACTGCATGAAGAGCAAAACTTAAGGCTCTGTGAGGTTTCTTGGGTAGCAGCTGGAGTCGAGGTAGTCATGGGCAATCCGGGTTAAGCCAAATCTTGTACAGAAGGTCTATTTTACCCGTTTTGTCCCGCTGGGGCTGGGCTTAGGACGACTCTGACGGAATCGGCCGTTTTATTGCCATCAAAATCTAGCCAGGCCTTGTTTTCAAAGTCATAGAGCTTACATTTGCGCGCTGTATCGAAATACCATGCCCAGGAGAACTTTTGCACAAAAATACGCTCTGGGAGGATGGTTTCGAGAGTGTTTTGAGCTTCTTGCAGGCGATATAGGGGTACGCTCATATCCACGTGATGGGCTGTGTGCTCCATGATGTGGTGCATTAAAGAGCCCCAAATCCAGTTAAAGGTCAAATGAACCGTGGTTGAAACAAAAGGCTGGGCACGTAACCATTCAGACTTCTTGTCGTACCAGGAAACTTTTGGATGGGTATGATGCACATAGACTACAAAGCCAATCATGTTGTTCCAGAACAGGAATGGGACGGCGAAGCCAGTAATCAAGCCCAGCCAAACTGATTGACCTGTAGCAAGGGCGCCAGCAATAAGGCAGCTAATCCAGATGATGGCGAAGCCAGTCACCAATAAATTGTCTTTTAGAAAGATTGGACGATCGCCCGGCTTGTTTTTTGCGTTAGGGAAGTACTCGCGTCTCCACCAGATTTCAATGAGATAGTAGAAAACCGGACCCCAGCCGCTACGGTAGAGGCGCTCTAAAGCTTTGCGCCAGGCCGGTAAAGCATCAAACTCAGCCTTGGACAGGGGGGCCCAGACAAAGTCAAAGCCCTTGAGGTTAGTTTGACCATGGTGCACTACGTTATGACCTACATCCCATAAGCTATATGGGGTTAAGGATGGCAAGAATGCGATGCGACCCAATACTTTATTCAATTCGCGGTGTGGCGTGTAGCTTTGGTGGCAAGCATCATGTCCCAAGATGAAAATGCGACCAGTAACAAAACCAGCAACCAAGCCCAAGATGATTTTGATCAGGATGCTTTCAACAAAAATAGTCCCAGCAATACAGGAGGGCCACAGAACGGCATCTAGCACTAGAAGCGCGATTGCCTTCGCTGTTTCCCCTTGAGCCATTGGGATCAGCCAGCTGCGAATAACCTTTCGATGTGGCAATGGAAGATCAGGGGCCAAAGGATTGGCAATAGATGGCTCAGAGAGTGCAGAATTTAGATGATTTGACATGATAAGAATCAATAAGTTAGGTACAAATGATAGCATTTTTCACGAATTTACGCATGATGTAGGTCAAAAACCCCCTTATTTTGGTGCGCTCGGCAGGAATCGAACCTGCGACCCTTGGCTTCGGAGGCCAATACTCTATCCACTGAGCTACGGGCGCCAGTAGGGAATTCGCTAACTTCACTATTGTAAGTGCCTATATCCCCGCAGTCTCGTTATAATCACGGCAAAGCAACCCCTAAACCCGTCAAACGATAAAAGTCCTATGAGCGAAGCGCACGGCAGCCTAATTAAGTCCCCCAAACAACTCATCATCATGGTGTTCCTCAGCTTTTTTGTACCCTTGATTATTATTTTGTTGTTAATGGTGTTTGTAAATAATGGCAAGCGTACAGATGCTGCAGCTTCTGCCGAGCAATTGATTAGGCCTGTGGCACAGTTAAATTTCAAAGATGCAAGCAAGCCACGCGAATTACAAACTGGTGAGCAGGCATATAAGGCGGTTTGTTCTTCATGCCACGCTTCAGGTGCAGCAGGTGCGCCGAAGTTTGGTGATGCTGGTGCATGGTCTGCCCGTCTTGGCAAAGGTTATGACGGTTTATTGACTTCAGTTCTTAAAGGTAAGGGCGCGATGCCTGCGCGTGGCGGTGCAAGCCCGGCTGATGTTAGCGACTATGAGTTGGGACGTGCGGTTGTCTACTTGGCAAACTCTGCTGGCGGTAAATTGTCAGAACCTAAAGCTCCAGAGGCTCCTGCGGCTAAATAATTTTTTTGCTCTGTTAATAAAAAAGCTGGCTAATGCCAGCTTTTTTATTAACCTTCGTTTTGACCTTTTGCATCCAGCGCTATTTGATAAGCCTCTTTTTTGCTGAGGCCAAGTGCTTGAGCAAGCACAGCGACAATTTCTTTGCTGCCTAAATAAGGGTTCAATGCATTAGCCCACAGCAATAATGTTGCATGCTCTGGAGCCTCGTTTGCATTAGATTGGCGACCAGCTACCAAAATAATAAATTCACCTTTGAGGCTCTCTGCTTTCTCAAGCCACTCTGGAATATCGGCAGCTGTCAGTGTTACCAGCTACTCAAATTTTTTAGTGAGCTCTCTACCAACCAGAACTTGTCGCTCGGGTTCTAGCTCCTTGTTAAGTGTTGCGAGCGTATCACGTATCTGATGGGGGGATTCAAAAAAATGCTCGTTTTTGAATTACTGCGAATATCTTGAATCAGCGTGTGACGTTCTTTAGCATTATTTGGCCAAAAGCCAAGAAACTGAAAGCGCCCTTCTGATGGCAGCATGACTGAACCACTAGCAGAAATGGCGGATGACACTGCGCTAGCACCAGGAATGGGAATAATGCGAAAGCCTGCTTTTTGAACGGCATTCACTAGGCGCGCGTCCGGATCAGAAACGCCTGGTGTGTCCGCATCGGAGATATAGGCCCAACGTTTATTTTGGGAGAGATGTTGAGTGATGTTTTGAGCGCCCGCTATTTCATTGTGCTCATGCAGGGCGACACATTTCTTATGAATGCCAAAGTGTTGGAGCAGGGGCGCGCTATGTCTAGTGTCTTCACAGGCAATCCCATCTACGCTGTTGAGGACATGCAGTGCGCGCAAGGTGATATCTCCCATATTACCAATCGGGGTGGCAACCATATATAGGGCCCCAGTAGGTAGATCCTGCTGTTTCAAAAAGTCAAAGGAGCTTAATTCCATCGGGGCAATCTTTTGCGGAAGAGATGTTAATAAGTAAAAGCATACGTCTCTTTTGAATTCATGGGCAGCATAGACATGCTGCCTGGAGTTTGGCGCATAATAATGCGATGGATAAAGATACCCTCGAACGTTTGCGCGCTCGCGCATCTCAACATTTCTTAGACAGCATTGCAGTAAAGCAGGAGGCTGAAAAAATACTTCCTGAGCAAGTGGCGCGCGGCATCGTTGCCATGACGGATTGTTTGCGTGCTGGCGGAAAAGTCATGGCCTGCGGCAATGGCGGGTCTGCTGCTGATGCACAACATTTTGCTGCCGAACTCATTGGCCGCTTTGAAAGAGAGCGCCAAGAGTTAGCTGCAATTGCATTAACAACGGATACCTCAATCCTGACTGCTGTAGGAAATGACTACAGCTATGACGATATCTTTAGCAAACAGGTACGTGGCCTTGGAAAAAAAGGTGACATCTTGATTAGCATCTCCACTTCAGGAAATTCAAAAAATGTGGTGAAGGCGATTGAAGCTGCAAAAAAAATGGGGATAAAAATTATTGCTCTGACTGGTAATGGCGGCGGTAAGATTGCAAGCCTTCTAGATGCAGATGACATTCATCTATGTGCATCCTCCACTCGCACTGCCCGCATTCAAGAAGCGCATTTAGTTTTGCTCCATGCGCTATGTGATGGCGTGGATCATCTCTTGCTCGATTAATAGTCTCACTAATTAGAAAGTCTGTACATGCAAAATGCACTCACCACCAAACTATTTGCTGCGATTTTGATTTCATCATCCTTAACGGGCTGTGGAGTGCTGGCTGTTGGCGGTGTTGTGGCGGGCGCAAGCGTAATGGCCGATCGTCGCACGCCAGCCGTACAGGCTATCGACAAGGGTGTTGAGCTCGAAGCAGGAAATGCTCTCGCTAAGCGCTATGGCGATGATGCACACATTAACATGGCATCATTTAACCAAAAAGTATTGTTAACTGGTGAAGTGAAGGACGCCGACATTAAAGACCAGGCTGGCGCCTATGCAAAAGCAAACAAGAATGTTCGCTCTGTATTTAATGAATTAGTTGTTAGGCCAAATAGCACCTACACTGCTCGCGCCAACGATTCTTATCTTGAGTCCAAAATAAAAACCCAAATGATTTTCACGGACAAGTTGCCATCGAATTCGATGGCGATTGTTGCTGAAGGTAGCAGTGTTTATTTGATGGGAATTTTGACTCAGAATGAAGTAGCGATTGCTAAGAAGGTTGCTAGCAATACTGATGGTGTAAAAGATGTTTATGCCTACTTCGATATTATTTCTGAGGCAGAAAAAGCGCGCCTAGAAAAACAAGGCAAGGCAGATGAGTCGCAGCCAAACACAATGCCTAAGCAGTAAATATTCCTTGGGAGGTGAGCAATGAATTTATTTATGCATCGCATGAAATTCCTTTTGCTCACCCTCCTCCTCGTGCTAGCCTCATTTAGCGCACGAGCATCTAACGATGATGCAAAAGCCGTAGCACTTGCAAAACAAAGTGCTTGCCTAGGATGTCACGCAGTGGATAAAAAAATTGTTGGCCCTGGTTTTCAAGCGATTGCAAAAAAATATACAAACGATCCCAGTGCACAAGTATTTTTAAAAAACAAAATTCTGAAAGGTGGTTCGGGGTCTTGGGGTCTTGTGCCAATGCCAGCAAATACGAAGTTAAGCGACGCTGACCTGTCGTTGCTAACAAGTTGGATTTTGCGCGGAGCGCCTAGTACAAACTAAGTTGGGCGAACGACTGGTTTACCGAGCAACCAGGACCACGTATCGTTTGAGCGCTTAAAGTTCTCTTTAAGCGCATAGTCAAAGTCAGCCCACTGTTCGTTGGCCGTCTCCTCCACAATCGTGGCAGAATTTGCAGGTGGCAACTTTAAGTAGGCATCTGCATCCCCATAAGCGTATTCAACACGCATACCAGCCTTTTGGGTTAGACGCATCATGGCTCTATTGTTTGCCAAGCAATGAACAAATAGGGTTTCAATGCGCGTATTGCGCGAGTGCATGGAGGCGCGTGCCAATGCCTTGTCCGCGACCACTGGGGAGTACTGACGCCCCAAACTCAGCGGCCTGTGGCTGGCCTTTGGTTTTTGGTAAATAGGCCAAATGCGCCATGCCAATAAGTCTTAGTTGGGAGTCAAAGCTGCCAAAAACCTTATCTCTATTGAAATCTAGGCCTTCTACATAGTGATGAATGACTTCATCCGGTGTTTGTGTGCCAAAACGTAGACGACGATCCTCTTCATTTAAGAGTAAAAGGTGGCTCAGGATTTCATCCCGATGACTGGCATGTAACTCGCGCACAGGCACGGCCAAGCTGACCATATATGGCTTGCTAGGTAAGTGACTGTTCGCTAATTTATTGTGCATAGCAATATATTAGCAGAAATTATAATAAATTACAGGGTTTTCCCCTAGGTTAATAACTAGGGTATAAGAAAAACAACACCTAGAGAGTAAAAAAGGCGAATATTTCGGCCAAATCTCTGACGTATCCACAAATCCCCCTAGAATTTGAAAAAAAGTTAAAAATATTTTTAATTCTTAAACCATTGTTTTAAATGATATTTTTTAAAAGTAAGAAAAAATTTCGCCTTTTTAAAGAAAAAGACTACGAAAGGTGTTGACAGACCAAAATGAGTAGAATAAAGTCTCATCTCTCTGCTGAATGTTTTTAAGAAATACGAAACAAGTCAGCCCTCTTTAAAAATTAGTCAACCGATAATTGTGGGTACTAAGGTGGGTATTAAGTGAAAGCATCAAGTCCTTCGGGACAGATGTAAATAAATAGTACTCATAGACAGTAAAAAGATTTGGTTTTATTACCAAGTCAATTTCTTGAATGAGTGCGACGATCCGCAAGGATCACAGGAATTGAACTGAAGAGTTTGATCCTGGCTCAGATTGAACGCTGGCGGCATGCCTTACACATGCAAGTCGAACGGCAACACGGGTGCTTGCACCTGGTGGCGAGTGGCGAACGGGTGAGTAATACATCGGAACGCACCTTATCGTGGGGGATAACGCAGCGAAAGCTGTGCTAATACCGCATACGCCCTGAGGGGGAAAGCGGGGGATCGAAAGACCTCGCGCGATTAGAGCGGCCGATGCCTGATTAGCTTGTTGGTGGGGTAAAAGCCCACCAAGGTGACGATCAGTAGCTGGTCTGAGAGGACGATCAGCCACACTGGGACTGAGACACGGCCCAGACTCCTACGGGAGGCAGCAGTGGGGAATTTTGGACAATGGGGGAAACCTTGATCCAGCAATGCCGCGTGAGTGAAGAAGGCCTTCGGGTTGTAAAGCTCTTTTGTCAGGGAAGAAACACCGGCTCTAACACAGTCCGGGAATGACGGTACCTGAAGAATAAGCACCGGCTAACTACGTGCCAGCAGCCGCGGTAATACGTAGGGTGCGAGCGTTAATCGGAATTACTGGGCGTAAAGCGTGCGCAGGCGGTTATACAAGACAGGCGTGAAATCCCCGGGCTTAACCTGGGAATGGCGCCTGTGACTGTATAGCTAGAGTGTGTCAGAGGGGGGTAGAATTCCACGTGTAGCAGTGAAATGCGTAGATATGTGGAGGAATACCAATGGCGAAGGCAGCCCCCTGGGATAACACTGACGCTCATGTACGAAAGCGTGGGGAGCAAACAGGATTAGATACCCTGGTAGTCCACGCCCTAAACGATGCTGACTAGTTGTTCGGGATTTACATCCTGAGTAACGTAGCTAACGCGTGAAGTCAGCCGCCTGGGGAGTACGGTCGCAAGATTAAAACTCAAAGGAATTGACGGGGACCCGCACAAGCGGTGGATGATGTGGATTAATTCGATGCAACGCGAAAAACCTTACCTACCCTTGACATGTCACTAACGAAGTAGAGATACATTAGGTGCCCGTAAGGGAAAGTGAACACAGGTGCTGCATGGCTGTCGTCAGCTCGTGTCGTGAGATGTTGGGTTAAGTCCCGCAACGAGCGCAACCCTTGTCTTTAGTTGCTACGCAAGAGCACTCTAAAGAGACTGCCGGTGACAAACCGGAGGAAGGTGGGGATGACGTCAAGTCCTCATGGCCCTTATGGGTAGGGCTTCACACGTCATACAATGGTGCATACAGAGGGTTGCCAACCCGCGAGGGGGAGCTAATCTCAGAAAATGCATCGTAGTCCGGATCGTAGTCTGCAACTCGACTACGTGAAGCTGGAATCGCTAGTAATCGCGGATCAGAATGTCGCGGTGAATACGTTCCCGGGTCTTGTACACACCGCCCGTCATACCATGGAAGTGGGTTTTGCCAGAAGCCGTTAGCCTAACCGCAAGGAGGGCGACTGCCACGGCAGGGTTCATGACTGGGGTAAAGTCGTAACAAGGTAGCCGTATCGGAAGGTGCGGCTGGATCACCTCCTTTCTAGAGAAAGATGCTGAATCCTAGTGCCCACACTTATCGGTTGACAATAAAAGCCACGGGTCTGTAGCTCAGCTGGTTAGAGCGCTGTGTTGATAACGCAGGGGTCGTAGGTTCAAGTCCTACCAGACCCACCACCAGCCAGAAACAAGACTTAATGGGACGTTGGGGGATTAGCTCAGCTGGGAGAGCACCTGCTTTGCAAGCAGGGGGTCGTCGGTTCGATCCCGTCATCCTCCACCATCATCTAAATGTCAAAATTAAGCGAACATTTAATCGTTTAGTTTTGCCATTTATGGCTGTTCTTTAAAAATTTGAGTAAGCAAAGTGTCAAATGTTTCTTTGAGAGGACATTTGACAATGTAATAAGGGTAAAGATTGAATCATCAATCAGTAATACAAACGAGTTTTACCAAGTTCTTAACAAAGTACTTACAGTTTGGATTACGGCAAACATGTCAGAAGTAGAAGTAAACCTGTAACAGGTGCTAGCAATGGTGCTCGTTATAGGATCAAGTGAATAAGTGCACATGATGGATGCCTTGGCGATTACAGACGACGAAAGACGTTATAACCTGCGATAAGCCCCGGGGAGCTGGTAAATAAGCTTTGATCCGGGGATTTCTGAATGGGGAAACCCACCACTTTTGTGGTATCCATACCTGAATACATAGGGCATGAGAAGTGAACCTTGTGAACTGAAACATCTAAGTAGCAAGAGGAAAAGACATCAACCGAGATTCCCAGAGTAGTGGCGAGCGAAATGGGAACAGCCTTCTAGTGATAGCTCAGTAATTAACAGAACGGAATGGAAAGTCCGACAATAAAGGGTGATAGTCCCGTATGTGAAAATTATTGGGTGGTACTAGGCTAGAGACAAGTAGGGCGGGACACGTGAAATCCTGTCTGAATATGGGGGGACCATCCTCCAAGGCTAAATACTCGTAATCGACCGATAGTGAACAAGTACCGTGAGGGAAAGGCGAAAAGAACCCCGGGAGGGGAGTGAAATAGATCCTGAAATTGTGTGCATACAAACAGTAGGAGCCTCGTAAGGGGTGACTGCGTACCTTTTGTATAATGGGTCAGCGACTTACATTCAGTAGCAAGCTTAACCGAATAGGGAAGGCGTAGCGAAAGCGAGTCCGAATAGGGCGCTAGTTGCTGGGTGTAGACCCGAAACCAGTTGATCTATCCATGGCCAGGTTGAAGGTGCGGTAACACGTACTGGAGGACCGAACCCACTAACGTTGAAAAGTTAGGGGATGAGCTGTGGATGGGGGTGAAAGGCTAAACAAAACTGGAAATAGCTGGTTCTCTCCGAAAACTATTTAGGTAGTGCCTCGTGTATCACTGTAGGGGGTAGAGCACTGTCATGGTAGTGGGGTCCATTGCGGATTACTGCGCCATAGCAAACTCCGAATACCTACAAGTGCAAGCACGGGAGACAGACATCGGGTGCTAACGTCCGGTGTCAAGAGGGAAACAACCCAGACCGCCAGCTAAGGTCCCTAATATATGCTAAGTGGGAAACGAAGTGAGAAGGCTAAAACAGTCAGGAGGTTGGCTTAGAAGCAGCCATCCTTTAAAGAAAGCGTAATAGCTCACTGATCGAGTCGTCCTGCGCGGAAGATGTAACGGGGCTAAGCATATAACCGAAGCTGCGGATCACAGTAATGTGATGGTAGGAGAGCGTTCTGTAAGCCTGTGAAGGTGTCTTGTAAAGGATGCTGGAGGTATCAGAAGTGCGAATGCTGACATGAGTAGCGATAAAGGGGGTGAAAAGCCCCCTCGCCGTAAGCCCAAGGTTTCCTGTTCAACGTTCATCGGAACAGGGTGAGTCGGCCCCTAAGGCGAGGCAGAGATGTGTAGCTGATGGGAACAAGGTTAATATTCCTTGACCATTGTTAGATGCGATGGGGGGGACGAATCGCGGAAAGTTGTCCGGGTGTTGGATGTCCCGGTTCTTGCGTTGGAGATGGCTATTAGGTAAATTCGGTAGCGTAATTCAAGGGCGTGAGACGAGCGAATTTATTCGCGAAGCAATTGGAAGTGGTTCCAAGAAAAGCCTCTAAGCTTCAGTCTAACAAGACCGTACCGCAAACCGACACAGGTGGGCGAGATGAGTATTCTAAGGCGCTTGAGAGAACTCAGGAGAAGGAACTCGGCAAATTTGCACCGTAACTTCGGGATAAGGTGCGCCCTGGTAGTTTGACCGTGAACAACGGGAGGACGAAAGGGTTGCAATAAAAAGGTGGCTGCGACTGTTTAATAAAAACACAGCACTCTGCAAACACGAAAGTGGACGTATAGGGTGTGACGCCTGCCCGGTGCTGGAAGATTAAATGATGGGGTGCAAGCTCTTGATTGAAGTCCCAGTAAACGGCGGCCGTAACTATAACGGTCCTAAGGTAGCGAAATTCCTTGTCGGGTAAGTTCCGACCTGCACGAATGGCGTAACGATGGCCACACTGTCTCCTCCTGAGACTCAGCGAAGTTGAAATGTTTGTGATGATGCAATCTACCCGTGGCTAGACGGAAAGACCCCATGAACCTTTACTGTAGCTTTGCATTGGACTTTGAACCGGTCTGTGTAGGATAGGTGGGAGGCGTTGAAAGCGGGATGCTAGTTCCGCTGGAGCCAACCTTGAAATACCACCCTGGTTTGTTTGAGGTTCTAACCTTGGCCCATTATCTGGGTCGGGAACAGTGCATGGTAGGCGGTTTGACTGGGGCGGTCTCCTCCCAAAGTGTAACGGAGGAGTACGAAGGTACGCTTGGTACGGTCGGACATCGTACCTAAAGTGCAATGGCAAAAGCGTGCTTAACTGCGAGACCGACAAGTCGAGCAGGTGCGAAAGCAGGTCATAGTGATCCGGTGGTTCTGTATGGAAGGGCCATCGCTCAACGGATAAAAGGTACTCTGGGGATAACAGGCTGATACCGCCCAAGAGTTCATATCGACGGCGGTGTTTGGCACCTCGATGTCGGCTCATCTCATCCTGGGGCTGTAGCCGGTCCCAAGGGTATGGCTGTTCGCCATTTAAAGAGGTACGTGAGCTGGGTTTAAAACGTCGTGAGACAGTTTGGTCCCTATCTGCCATGGGCGCTGGAGATTTGACGGGGGCTGCTCCTAGTACGAGAGGACCGGAGTGGACGTACCGCTGGTGTACCTGTTGTTTCGCCAGAAGCATCGCAGGGTAGCTATGTACGGAAGAGATAACCGCTGAAAGCATCTAAGCGGAAAACTTGCCTGAAGATGAGATCTCCCGTAGGTTTACCTACATAAAGGGTCGTTGAAGACCACAACGTTGATAGGTCAGGTGTGGAAGCGCAGTAATGCATTAAGCTAACTGATACTAATTGCCCGTTAGACTTGATCCTATAACCAGCACTATTGTGTTGGATGTTTGCCAGATTTAATCTGCATCCTTAATTACATGCTTACTCAAATAGAGTTGTTGATGATTTATCAGCAACTCGACCCTCTACGCCCGGTGACCATAGCAAGTTGGAACCACTCCTTTCCATCCCGAACAGAACAGTGAAACGACTTTACACCGATGATAGTGCGGATTACCCGTGTGAAAGTAGGTAACTGCCGGGCACCAATGCGACGCCCAGACCCTTTTAGGTCTGGGCGTTTTTACTTGTGCAAAGCGTTTTGAGGTTTTAAGAGATTGACATTAACTCCATTTGGAGCCAGAATATTGGGTTCGCGGAGGGGTGTCCGAGCGGCTAAAGGAGGCAGACTGTAAATCTGTTGGCTATGCCTACGTAGGTTCGAATCCTACCCCCTCCACCAGATGTGCGGGATTAGTTTAATGGTAAAACAGCAGATTTCCAATCTTCGGTCAAGAGTTCGATTCTCTTATCCCGCTCCAGTATTAACAGCATTTGTATTTGCCCATGTGGCTCAGTGGTAGAGCACTCCCTTGGTAAGGGAGAGGTCGGCAGTTCGATCCTGCCCATGGGCACCATGGCTTAGTAGTAAAAATTTTTAATTTCGTGTGTTGGTTTGAGAGTTAACTAAAGGCAGACAAAAAAATGGCAAAAGAAAAGTTTGAGCGGACAAAACCGCACGTAAACGTTGGCACAATCGGTCACGTTGACCATGGTAAAACCACATTGACAGCAGCTATTGCAACTGTGCTTTCAAAAGCATTCGGTGGCGAAGCAAAAGCATACGATCAGATCGATGTTGCTCCAGAAGAAAAAGCACGCGGTATTACTATTAATACAGCACACGTTGAGTATGAGACAGCAAATCGTCACTACGCTCACGTTGATTGCCCAGGACATGCTGACTACGTTAAGAACATGATTACTGGTGCTGCTCAGATGGACGGCGCTATTTTGGTTTGCTCTGCAGCTGAYGGCCCAATGCCACAAACTCGTGAGCACATCCTCTTGGCACGCCAAGTTGGTGTTCCATACATCATCGTATTTTTTAACAAGTGCGATATGGTTGATGACGCTGAGTTGTTAGAGCTCGTAGAAATGGAAGTTCGTGAGCTTCTATCGAAGTACGACTTCCCAGGCGATGACACACCAATCATTCAAGGTTCTGCTAAGTTGGCTCTTGAAGGCGACGAAGGTCCATTAGGTAAAGAAGCCATCATGAAGTTGGCTGAAGCATTGGACTCATACATCCCAACCCCAGAGCGTGCTGTTGACGGTGCGTTCTTGATGCCAGTAGAGGACGTGTTCTCTATCTCCGGTCGCGGTACTGTTGTTACAGGTCGTATCGAGCGCGGTATCGTTAAGGTTGGTGAAGAGGTTGAAATTATCGGTATCAAGCCAACACTCAAGACAACTTGTACTGGTGTTGAAATGTTCCGCAAATTGCTCGACCAAGGTCAAGCAGGCGATAACGTTGGTATCTTGTTACGCGGTACAAAACGTGAAGAAGTTGAGCGCGGCCAAGTATTGGCTAAGCCAGGTTCAATCACCCCACATACTCACTTTACAGCTGAGGTTTACATCTTGGGTAAAGATGAAGGTGGACGTCATACTCCATTCTTTAACAACTATCGTCCACAGTTCTACTTCCGCACTACGGACGTAACTGGTTCAATCGAGTTGCCAAAAGACAAAGAAATGGTAATGCCTGGTGATAACGTAACTATTACCGTAAAACTCATCGCTCCTATCGCGATGGAAGAAGGTTTACGTTTTGCGATCCGTGAAGGTGGCCGTACTGTTGGCGCCGGCGTGGTTGCAAAGATTTTGGCTTAATAGTTTTAATAAAGGGGTGTAGCTCAATTGGCAGAGCGTTGGTCTCCAAAACCAAAGGTTGGGGGTTCGATGCCCTCCGCCCCTGCCACGATTTGAACTGAAAGTAATATGTCTCAACATACAGCAGGTCACTCTGAAGAAAAGAGCAGCTGGGTCTCCGGACTCGCTGCTTTAATCGTCGTTGCAGCGTTAGTTCTTTACTACACGTTGGCGGATCAATCTTTATTGATTCGTTTAGCTGTTTTGTTTGGCGGCATTGCTGCTGCAGTTTTGATTGTGGCGTTTTCCCCCGATGGGCGTCGTTTTATCGCCTATGCAAAAGATTCTTGGTATGAAGTAAAAAAGGTTGTTTGGCCGACTCGCAAAAAGACGACCCAAATGACTCTAGTCGTATTTGGCTTTGTTCTGATCATGTCCTTATTTTTGTGGATTGCAGACAAATTAATTGAATGGCTAGTTTTTTCAGTCTTCCTAGGCTGGAAGTGAGTAAAAAATGATTGAATCTGAATTGGCCTCAAACCCACAAGCTACTGGCAATATGCGCTGGTACGTTATTCATGCATATTCAGACATGGAAAAAAGCGTTAAAAGAGGCTTAGAAGAACGTATTGCACGCTCTGGAATGGCGGAAAAATTTGGCCGCATCTTGGTTCCCTCCGAAGAGGTTGTAGAAATCAAGTCTGGCACTAAATCTGTATCTGAGCGTCGTTTCTTCCCGGGATATGTCCTGATTGAGATGGAGATGACAGATGAAAGCTGGCATTTGGTGAAAAACACGCCAAAAGTGACTGGATTCGTGGGTGGTGTAAGAAACCGCCCTAGCCCAATTTCAACAGCAGAAGTATCCAAAATCATGGATCAAATGCAGGCTGGGGTTGATAAGCCTAAGCCTAAGACCTTATTTGAGGTTGGTGAGATTGTGCGCGTTAAAGAAGGCCCATTTGTTGATTTCAACGGTAATATTGAAGAAGTCAATTATGAGAAGTCAAGATTGCGCGTTTCTGTTACAATTTTTGGCCGCGGTACTCCAGTTGAGTTGGAGTTCGGCCAGGTAGAAAAGATGTAAAAACACCAAATTTAAGGGGGTTTTGTAGCAAAAAGTAGTGGTTTTAAGTGGTTAGCAATAACCGAGGAGCGGATCTAGAAAGCCAAAAATTAGTGAAGCGTTTACTCAACAGCGGTCTTTCCTAATGAGGTCAGGCGCGCTTTTAGGAGCAATCAATGGCAAAGAAGATCATTGGCTTTATCAAGCTGCAGATCCCTGCAGGTAAGGCAAATCCATCGCCTCCCGTAGGTCCAGCATTGGGTCAACGCGGTCTCAATATTATGGAATTCTGTAAGGCGTTTAATGCTCAAACTCAGAGCATGGAACCTGGCCTTCCAATTCCAGTTGTGATTACAGCGTTTGCTGATAAGAGCTTCACTTTCATCATGAAGACTCCATCAGCAACCATCATGATTAAGAGGGCTGCAAAGATCGACAAAGGATCACCACGTCCTCATACCGATAAGGTAGGAAAAATTACACGTGCTCAAGCAGAAGAAATTGCCAAAGCAAAAATGCCAGATTTGACAGCTGCTGATATGGATGCTGCTGTAAGAACAATCGCTGGTAGCGCCCGTTCAATGGGCATCACAGTGGAAGGTCTCTAATCATGACTAAGTTATCTAAGCGTTTAAAAGCAATCGAATCTAAAGTAGATCGCAACAAGTTTTATGCATTGGAAGATGCGTTAAACCTCGTTAAAGAGTGTGCAACTGCTAAGTTCGATGAGTCTATCGACGTCGCAGTTCAGTTGGGTATTGATGCCAAGAAATCTGACCAAGTTGTGCGTGGCGCAATTGTGCTCCCGGCTGGTACAGGTAAGCATGTTCGTGTAGCGGTGTTTGCACAAGGCGAAAAAGCTGAACAAGCTAAAGCTGCTGGTGCTGAGATCGTTGCCATGGAAGACCTTGCTGACCAAATCAAAGGCGGCAAAATCGATTTCGATATTTTGATCGCATCCCCAGACACAATGAAGATTGTTGGTGCCTTGGGTCAAGTATTGGGCCCGCGTGGTTTGATGCCGAATCCAAAAGTTGGAACTGTTACTCCTGACGTTGCTACTGCAGTTAAGAATGCAAAAGCAGGTCAAGTGCAATTCCGTGTGGACAAAGCCGGTATCGTGCACGCAGGCATTGGCCGTCGTTCATTCGAGCCGGCTGCATTGAAATCCAACTTGCTCGCATTGCTTGAGGCTTTGAACAAATCTAAGCCACCTGCATCTAAGGGCGTTTATTTAAAGAAGGTTGCCGTAAGCAGCACCATGGGTGCAGGCGTACGTGTAGACCAAGCATCGATACAGGCCGCTCAGTAATTAGCCTGTAGCAAAAAGAACTTTGGGTCGACTCCTGCTCATTGAGTGAGAGTCGAACATCAAAGACCGTTGGTGAATTATTTGCTTACTCAGAACCAATTCTTAATCGTTACGAAAGTAATAGCCAGCGCAGATGGCGACCCTGAAAAGATTTCACAAGATTTCCTTATGACAAATGATCAGACGCTGGTGTGTAACCCCAACTGGAAACAGTTGGTTTTTTAGGAGTTAAACCGTGCCTTTGAATGTACAAGACAAAAAAGCGATTGTTGCTGATGTCGGAGCTCAATTGGCTGGAGCTCAAACAGTCGTGCTCGCTGAATACCGTGGTATTCCGGTAGAGCAGTTGACAAAGCTACGTGCTAGCGCACGTGACCAAGGTGTATATCTTCGCGTTTTGAAGAGCACATTGGCACGCCGTGCTGCACAAGGCACACGGTTTGAGCCTCTTGCTGATTCGATGGTTGGCCCCTTGATCTACGGCATTTCTGCTGATCCGATTGCTTCGGCAAAAGTATTGCAGAACTTTGCTAAGACTCAAGACAAGCTAGTCATTACTGCTGGCTTATATAACGGCAAGTTGTTAGATGTTGCGGGCGTTAAAGCTCTTGCAACAATTCCAAACCGCGACGAGTTGTTATCTCAGTTGTTAGGTGTGATGTTGGCGCCAGTATCTGCGATGGCTCGCGTATTGGGCGCAGTAGCAGCGCAAAAATCAGCCGGAGCACCCGCTCCAGTTGCAGCGCCTGTAGTTGAAGCAGCAGCACCAGCAGAAGTAGTTGCTGAAGCCGCCGCTCCAGAAGCAGCTGCTGAGCCTGCAGCCGCAGCCCCAGAGGCTGGAACAGAAACACCGCAAACCCCTGCCGCTGAATAAGCGCAGATTAACTATTAAGTATTAGGAGCTAAAAATGGCGATTACCAAAGAAGAAATCATTGATGCAGTAGGTAGCATGTCCGTAATGGATTTGAACGACTTGGTTAAGGCGTTCGAAGAGAAGTTTGGCGTTTCAGCTGCAGCGATGGCTGTTGCTGGTCCTGCTGGCGCAGCTGGTGGTGCCGCTGCTGAAGAGCAAACAGAATTCACTGTTAATTTGCTCGAAGCTGGTGCAAACAAAGTTTCAGTAATTAAGGCTGTTCGCGAAATCACTGGCCTTGGCTTGAAAGAAGCTAAAGACTTAGTTGACGGTGCTCCAAAGCCAATCAAAGAAGCTGTTGATAAGAAAACAGCTGAAGAAGCTAAGAAGAAGCTTGAAGAGGCTGGCGCTAAAGCAGAACTCAAGTAATACAAACTTTGCTAGCGCTTCTCAAAAAGAGGCGTTAGCTACGTTGGGTTTGACTATTAGCGGTCAAACCCGATTTCATTTCTGATTGAAATCGGGCTTGCCTTCTGATACGACTGCAGAATGCAAGTTTGGTCGGACACTAGATCTTTCGATTTAGTGTTGTCCGCCAGTGATTGGTAGTGGCCAATCGCCAAATCTTTGTACAGTCGCTGAATTCGGAGATGAAATGAACTACAGCTTCACCGAACGCAAGCGAGTCCGTAAAAGCTTTGCTAAGCGAGTAAATAATCATCAGGTTCCGTACCTGATCGCAACGCAGCTGGAATCCTACGCTAAATTTTTACAGGCTGAAAAGCCAGCAATGTCTCGTCTTACAGAGGGGCTTCAAGCTGCTTTTACATCAGCATTCCCAATTGTGTCCAACAATGGCTACGCACGTATGGAATATGTGTCTTACCAGCTGTCACAGCCACCGTTTGACGTTAAAGAATGTCAACAACGTGGTTACACATACCACTCAGTCTTACGTGCAAAAGTTCGCTTGATTATTTATGATCGCGAAGCGCCTACTAAGGTTAAAGAGGTAAAAGAGAGCGAAGTCTACATGGGTGAAATTCCACTCATGACTGATAACGGCTCTTTTGTGATCAACGGTACTGAGCGCGTTATCGTTTCTCAGCTGCACCGTTCCCCAGGCGTGTTCTTTGAGCACGATAAGGGCAAGACACATAGCTCAGGTAAGTTGCTGTTCTCAGCACGCATCATTCCTTACCGTGGTTCATGGCTCGATTTCGAGTTTGATCCAAAAGATATTCTGTATTTCCGTGTTGACCGTCGTCGTAAGATGCCTGTTACCATTTTGCTTAAAGCAATTGGTTTAAACAACGAACAGATTCTGGCAAACTTCTTTAACTTTGATCATTTCTCATTGAGCGCAAATGGCGCGTCCATGGAATTTGTTCCAGAGCGTTTGCGTGGTCAGTTGGCTAGCTTTGATGTGCTTGATAAGAATGGCGTTGTTGTCATTCAAAAAGACAAGCGTATCAACGCAAAACATATTCGTGAACTCGAAGCTGCTAAGACAAAAAATATCGTTGTTCCAGATGACTACTTAGTTGGCCGTGTAGTTGCACGCAACATCATTGATCCTGACTCTGGTGAAATCTTGGCTTACGCTAATGATGAAATCACTGAAGAGTTGTTGGCTACATTGCGCGATGCACGCATCAAGCAATTGGAAACCATCTACACCAATGATTTGGATTCTGGCGCGTACATTTCACAGACATTACGTACTGATGAAACTGCCGATCAAATGGCTGCTCGTATTGCCATTTATCGCATGATGCGTCCTGGTGAGCCTCCAACAGAAGATGCTGTTGAAGCTTTGTTCCAACGCTTGTTCTACAACGAAGATAGCTACGATTTATCACGCGTTGGTCGTATGAAAGTTAACAGCCGTCTCGGTCGTTCGGAGATGGAAGGCAAAATGGTTTTGTCGGATGAAGATATCCTCGACACCATCAAGTCTTTGGTTGACTTGCGTAACGGCAAAGGCGAAGTCGATGACATCGATCACTTAGGCAATCGTCGCGTACGTTGCGTAGGTGAGTTAGCTGAGAATCAATTCCGTGCAGGTTTGTCACGTGTTGAGCGTGCGGTTAAAGAACGTCTGGGGCAGGCTGAAACAGAAAACCTCATGTCGCATGATTTGATTAACAGCAAGCCAATCTCTTCGGCAATTCGTGAGTTCTTTGGTTCTTCACAGTTGTCCCAGTTTATGGACCAAACAAACCCATTGTCAGAGATCACGCATAAGCGTCGTATTTCCGCATTGGGACCTGGTGGTTTGACACGTGAGCGCGCAGGATTTGAAGTGCGTGACGTACATCCAACCCACTACGGACGTGTTTGCCCAATTGAAACTCCAGAAGGACCAAACATTGGTCTGATCAACTCGCTCGCGTTGTTTGCGCGTTTGAATGAGCATGGTTTCTTAGAGACTCCATACCGTAAAGTTTCCAATAGCAAAGTAAGCGACGAAGTTGTTTACCTGTCTGCGATTGAAGAATCGAAATACGTTATTGCTCAGGCAAACGCAACGATCGATAAGAGTGGTAAGTTGGCCGATGAATTGGTTTCAGCGCGTCAAGCTGGTGAGACCATGATGGTTAGCCCAGAGCGCATCGATTTCATCGACGTTGCTCCGAGCCAGATCGTTTCAGCTGCCGCTTCATTGGTTCCATTTTTGGAGCATGATGATGCGAACCGTGCATTGATGGGTGCGAATATGCAACGTCAAGCGGTTCCTTGCTTGCGTCCAGATAAGCCATTGGTTGGTACCGGTTTAGAGCGCATTGTTGCGGTTGACTCAGGCACAGTTATTTTGGCTTCTCGTGGCGGTATCGTTAACTATGTTGACGCAAACCGTGTAGTTATTCGTGTAAACGATGACGAGACAGCGACTGGTGAAGTTGGTGTGGATATTTATAACCTCATCAAGTACACCCGTTCAAACCAAAACACCAACATCAACCAACGTCCAATCGTTCAGGCTGGTGATCGTGTAGCCCGTGGCGACGTAGTTGCTGACGGCGCATCTACCGATTTGGGTGAATTGGCTTTGGGTCAAAACATGACTGTGGCATTTATGCCA
The DNA here is from genome assembly GCA_900095165.1 of Polynucleobacter necessarius. GTDB lineage: Bacteria > Pseudomonadota > Gammaproteobacteria > Burkholderiales > Burkholderiaceae > Polynucleobacter > Polynucleobacter necessarius_J. The sequence continues at coordinate 1,598,676 of LT606947.1, forward strand.
TGGAACGGCTACAACTTCGAAGATTCAATCTTGATCTCTGAGAAAGTTGTTGCTGACGACCGTTACACCTCTATTCATATTGAAGAGTTGTCGGTCGTTGCTCGTGATACCAAACTTGGTTCAGAAGAAATTACACGCGATATCTCCAACTTGGCTGAGTCACAACTCTCCCGTTTGGATGAGAGCGGTATTGTGTACATCGGTGCTGAAGTTGAAGCTGGTGACGTATTGGTTGGTAAAGTTACTCCGAAGGGCGAGACTACTCTCACGCCAGAAGAGAAGTTACTGCGCGCGATCTTTGGTGAAAAAGCATCTGACGTTAAAGATACGTCTTTGCGCGTTCCATCTGGAATGATCGGTACTGTTATTGATGTTCAAGTCTTCACCCGTGAAGGTATTGAGCGCGATGCACGTGCACAGCCAATCATTCAAGAAAAATTACAGCGCTATCGTTTAGACTTAAACGACCAGTTGCGTATTGTTGAGGGCGATGCCTTCATGCGTTTAGAAAAGCTGTTGATTGACAAAGTTGCCAATGGCGGTCCACAGAAGTTGGCTAAAGGCGCTAAGATCGACAAGGAATACCTTGCCAGTTTAGATAAATACCATTGGTTTGATGTTCGTCCAGCAGATGATGAAGTTGCCTCACAAGTTGAAGCAATCAAATCTTCTATCGAAGCGAAGCGTAAGCAGTTTGATGAGGCGTTTGAAGAGAAGCGCACCAAGCTTACTCAGGGCGATAATTTGCAGCCTGGCGTAACGAAGATGGTTAAGGTGTACTTGGCGGTGAAGCGTCGCTTACAGCCTGGTGACAAGATGGCTGGTCGTCACGGTAACAAAGGCGTGGTTTCTAAAATCGCCCCAGCAGAAGACATGCCATTTATGGCTGACGGACGCCCTGTTGACATCGTCTTGAACCCATTGGGTGTTCCTTCCCGTATGAACGTAGGTCAGATCCTGGAAACCCACTTAGGTTGGGCGGCTCAAGGTATTGGTAAGCGCATTGATGAGATGGTTCGTCAGCAAGCTAAACAGGCTGAACTCCGTAAGTTCATGAAGCAGCTTTACAACGAAACCGGTCGTATCGAAGATATCGATAACTTCACTGATGAGCAGATCACAGTTTTGGCTGAGAATTTACGCCAAGGCTTGCCATTTGCTACTCCAGTGTTTGACGGTGCAACTGAAGCTGAAATCGGACGCATGCTCGAGCTGGCCTATCCAGAAGAAGTGGCTACTTCTTTGAAGATGACGTCTTCACGTCAGCAAATGATTTTGTGCGACGGCCGTACTGGCGATCAGTTTGAGCGTCCTGTAACTGTTGGCGTAATGCACGTCTTGAAACTCCACCACTTGGTCGATGACAAGATGCACGCACGTTCAACCGGACCTTACTCGTTAGTAACGCAACAGCCACTGGGCGGTAAAGCTCAGTTTGGTGGTCAGCGCTTTGGTGAGATGGAAGTTTGGGCCCTCGAAGCATACGGTGCTTCATATGTCTTGCAGGAAATGCTAACAGTGAAGTCCGATGACGTCGCAGGCCGTACCAAGGTTTACGAAAACATCGTCAAGGGCGAGCACACAATTGATGCTGGCATGCCCGAATCCTTCAACGTGCTGGTAAAAGAAATCCGCTCGTTGGGTATTGACATTGACATGGAGCGCAACTGATATGAAAGCATTGCTCGATTTATTTAAGCAAACGCAGGGTGATGAGCGGTTTGATGTCATCAAGATTGGTCTTGCATCCCCCGAGAAAATTCGCTCATGGTCTTTTGGTGAAGTGCGCAAACCAGAAACCATCAACTACCGGACTTTTAAGCCCGAGCGTGATGGTTTGTTCTGCGCCAAGATTTTTGGACCAACTAAAGACTACGAGTGCTTATGCGGTAAGTACAAGCGTTTAAAGTTCCGTGGCGTTGTCTGTGAGAAGTGTGGCGTTGAAGTTACGCTTGCTAAGGTACGTCGTGAGCGCATGGGCCACATTGAGTTGGCAGCCCCTGTAGCGCATATCTGGTTCTTGAAATCATTACCATCCCGTTTGGGCATGGTTCTCGATATGACATTACGTGATATCGAGCGCGTTCTCTACTTTGAAGCATATGTAGTTGTTGATCCTGGCATGACTCCTGAAGGCGCAATGAAGCGCGGTCAGATCATGTCTGAGGACGAGTACATTGCCAAGACTGAAGAGTATGGTGACGGTGCGTTCACTGCCATCATGGGCGCTGAAGGTATTCGTGATCTCTTGCGTTCGATTGATATTGATCGTGAAGTTGAGACCATTCGTGCCGACTTAAAAGCCACTGGTAGCGATGCCAAGATCAAGAAATACGCTAAGCGCTTAAAAGTGCTTGAGGCGTTCCAGACATCAGGTATTAAGCCTGACTGGATGATCATGGAAGTATTGCCAGTATTGCCACCTGAATTGCGCCCATTGGTGCCGTTGGATGGCGGTCGCTTTGCCACCTCCGATTTGAACGACCTCTATCGTCGTGTGATCAACCGTAACAACCGTTTAAAACGTTTGTTAGAGTTGCGCGCACCAGAGATCATCGTTCGTAACGAAAAACGTATGTTGCAAGAGGCGGTTGACTCATTGCTCGATAACGGTCGTCGCGGTAAGGCTATGACTGGCGCTAATAAGCGTCCTCTTAAGTCTTTAGCTGAGATGATTAAAGGTAAGAGCGGTCGTTTCCGTCAAAACTTGTTGGGTAAACGCGTTGACTACTCTGGTCGTTCAGTCATCGTGGTTGGCCCTACATTGAAATTGCATCAGTGCGGCTTACCAAAATTGATGGCTTTGGAATTGTTCAAGCCATTTATTTTCAACAAGCTTGAGACTTTGGGAATTGCAACCACCATTAAGGCTGCGAAGAAAGAAGTTGAAAGCCAGACTCCAATCGTTTGGGATATTCTCGAAGAAGTGATTCGTGAACATCCAATCATGTTGAACCGTGCTCCTACATTGCACCGTCTCGGCATTCAGGCTTTCGAGCCAATGCTGATTGAAGGTAAAGCAATCCAATTGCACCCATTAGTCTGCGCGGCCTTTAATGCGGACTTTGACGGTGACCAAATGGCGGTTCACGTTCCTTTGTCGCTCGAAGCGCAAATGGAAGCACGCACATTGATGTTGGCTTCGAACAACGTATTGTTCCCAGCTAACGGCGAGCCATCTATCGTTCCTTCGCAGGACGTGGTGTTGGGCCTGTATTACGCTACACGTGACAAGATCAACGGTAAAGGCGCAGGCATGGTTTTTGCCAACATTACTGAAGTAGTGCGCGCATACGAAGCAGGCCAAGTTGAATTGGCTTCTCGTGTTGCTGTGCGCATTACTGAGTATGAGATCGTGGACAAGAAGGCAGAAGGTGATGCGCGTTTTGCTGAGAAGACCAAGATCTATCAAACATCAGTTGGCCGTGCAATCTTGTCTGAGATTTTGCCTAAAGGCATGTCTTTCGAGGAAATCAACAAGCCTTTGAAGAAAAAAGAAATCTCACGCTTGATCAACACATCATTCCGCAAGTGCGGTTTGCGTGACACAGTGATTTTTGCTGACCGTCTCTTGCAGTCTGGTTTCCGCTTGGCTACCAATGCTGGTATCTCTGTTGCGATCGACGATATGTTGATCCCAACATCTAAAGAGCGCATCATCACCGAGGCTTCTTCCAAGGTTAAAGAGTACGACAAGCAGTTCATGTCAGGTCTTGTAACCAATCAAGAGCGTTATAACAACGTGGTTGATATTTGGGGTGCAGCGGGCGACCAAGTTGGTAAGGCAATGATGGACGAGTTGTCACACGTTGACGTACTCGACCGTAACGGTAAGGCTGTTTGTCAAGAATCCTTTAACTCTATCTACATGATGGCGGATTCTGGTGCACGTGGATCTGCAGCGCAGATTCGTCAGTTGGCTGGTATGCGTGGTTTGATGGCTAAGCCTGATGGCTCCATCATTGAAACCCCAATTACTGCGAACTTCCGTGAAGGTTTGAACGTGTTGCAGTACTTCATCTCAACCCACGGTGCTCGTAAAGGTCTAGCTGATATAGCGTTGAAGACAGCGAACTCTGGTTACTTGACACGTCGTTTATGTGACGTAACTCAAGATCTCGTGGTTATTAAAGAAGATTGCGGCGCAACTTCTGGCGTAACGATGAAGGCGCTTGTTGAAGGCGGCGAAATTATCGAAGCATTGCGTGATCGTATTTTGGGTCGTGTATGTATCGGTGACATCGTTCACCCTGATACACAAGAAGTCATCGCTCCTAACGACACATTGCTTGATGAAGATCAAGTAGATCAAATCGTGGCATTGGGTATCGACGAAGTTAAAGTTCGCACAGTATTGTCTTGCTTAACTCGCTTTGGCTTGTGCGCTAAGTGCTACGGACGTGATCTAGGTCGCGGTGGTTTGGTAAGCGTTGGTGAGGCAGTTGGCGTTATCGCTGCTCAGTCGATCGGTGAGCCAGGCACACAGTTGACCATGCGTACCTTCCACATCGGTGGTGCAGCGTCACGCGCTTTAGTTGCAAGCAATATTGAAGCTAAATCGAATGGTGCATTGAAGTTCTCCGGCACGATGCGTGTTGTGAAGAACGCGAAGGGTGAGCAGATTGTAATTTCACGTTCTGGCGAAGCCTTGATCGTTGATGAGAATGGTCGTGAGCGCGAGCGTCATAAAGTCCCTTACGGTGCAACTCTCTTGTTGAAAGAAGATGCTGCTGTTAAGGCTGGCGCAAGCTTGGCAACCTGGGATCCATTAACACGTCCGATTATTTCTGAGTATGCTGGTATCGCTCGCTTCGATAACGTTGAAGAAGGCGTAACCGTTGCGAAGCAGGTTGACGAAGTTACTGGCCTCTCCACTTTGGTGGTTGTTGACGGTAAGCGTCGTTCTGCAGCAAGCAAAGGCGTTCGCCCAGTGATCAACTTGATTGATGACAAGGGTAATGACGTCATGATTGCCGGTACCGATCACCCAGTAAACATTGGCCTTCAAGTGGGCGCTTTGATTACCGTTAAAGACGGTCAGAAGGTCGAAGTTGGTGAAGTATTGGCGCGCATTCCAATCGAATCACAGAAGACTCGCGATATTACAGGTGGTTTGCCACGCGTTGCAGAATTGTTCGAAGCGCGCTCACCAAAAGATGCAGCTGTATTGGCGAAAGTTACTGGAACAGTTTCCTTCGGTAAAGAAACCAAAGGTAAACAACGTTTGGTTATTACCGATATGGATGGTGAAGCCAATGAATTCTTGATTCCTAAAGAGAAGCAAGTTCTCGTTCATGACGGCCAAGTTGTGAACAAGGGCGAGATGATTGTTGAAGGCCCGGCTGATCCACATGACATCTTGACTCTCAAAGGTATCGAAGAGTTGGCAATCTACATCGTTGACGAAGTTCAAGACGTTTACCGTCTCCAGGGTGTGAAGATCAATGACAAGCACATTGAAGTTATCGTGCGTCAGATGTTGCGTCGCGTTCAGGTAACTGATCCAGGTGACACATCATTCATCACTGGTGAGCAAGTTGAGCGTTCTAAGTTGTATGACGCCAACGATGCAGTGATCGCCCAAGGTAAGCATCCAGCTCAGTTCGATAACGTGTTGCTAGGTATTACTAAGGCATCCTTGTCGACCGACAGCTTCATTTCAGCGGCTTCTTTCCAAGAAACCACCCGTGTATTGACCGAAGCCGCAATTATGGGCAAGACCGATACACTCCGTGGCCTCAAGGAAAACGTCATTATTGGTCGCTTGATCCCTGCTGGTACCGGCCTATCTTACCGCCGTGCACGCAAGGTCAAAGAGCAATTCGAGCGTGATCGCGCTCAAATGATTGCCGCCGAAGAGGAGGCAATGGCTGATATGCCCGTAGAAATAGAGGCTGAAGTGATTGCTCCTGCTGGGGAGGGTGATCCAAACTAATTTGGTATTCCTGACCAGAAATGGCCAGTTTTTTCCTCAAGGTTGACGGAAAGGATTGGCCAGGCTAGAATGCTGAGTTCTACTGATTCAGAAGAGGGTCGTTTTGACCTAGAATTTCTCTAAGTCATTGATTTTCTTGAAGAAAGCAACAAAGAAGTACTAACCGAGCTATTTTATGCCAACAATTAATCAATTATTACGTAAGCCAAGAACTCGGCTGACCGTTAAAAGCAAGAGCCCTGCGCTGCAAAACAGCCCGCAGCGCCGTGGTGTATGTACACGTGTGTACACAACCGCTCCTAAGAAGCCTAACTCTGCGCTACGTAAAGTAGCTAAAGTTCGCTTAACCAATGGTTTTGAAGTCATTTCATACATTGGTGGTGAAGGCCATAACCTCCAGGAACACTCAGTAGTGTTGATCCGTGGTGGTCGTGTAAAGGATTTGCCAGGCGTTCGTTACCACATCGTTCGTGGCTCACTTGACTTGCAGGGTGTTAAAGACCGTAAGCAGTCACGTTCCAAGTACGGTGCTAAGCGCGCTAAGAAAGCTGCTTAATAGCACTTAAAGTATTTGCAGTAAGTCTTCGTTTGTCAGACTTTAAAGACAAGTAAGTGGCCGTTCCGTCTAGAGATTGATTTATTTCGGTTGCTAGATAGTAGGACGGCCGGAGCGGGTGATCCATGTGGGCCACCCCTAACTGAACTGAAGGAGTAGTTATGCCACGTCGTCGTGAAGTTCCCAAACGGGAAATCCTGCCTGATCCAAAATTCGGCAATGTAGAAGTAGCAAAATTCATGAACGTCCTTATGTTGGACGGCAAGAAATCGGTTGCAGAGCGTATCGTTTACGGCGCCTTTGATCACATCGAGAAAAAAGCAAACAAAGAACCACTCGAAGTTTTCTCAACAGCTATGGGCAATGTTAAGCCAATGGTTGAGGTGAAAAGTCGTCGTGTTGGTGGCGCTAACTACCAGGTTCCTGTTGAAGTTCGCCCATCACGCCGTTCTGCTTTGGCAATGCGCTGGGTGCGCGAAGCCGCTAAAAAGCGCGGTGAAAAATCCATGGCTCAACGTTTGGCCAATGAATTATTAGAAGCTGCAGAAGGTCGCGGCGGAGCAATGAAGAAGCGTGAAGAAGTTCACCGTATGGCAGAAGCTAACAAAGCTTTCTCACATTTCCGCTTTTAATCGCACAGCAAAGAAAAGGTACCAACAGTGGCACGTAAAACCCCTATCGACAAATACCGCAATATCGGTATTTCTGCGCACATTGACGCAGGTAAGACAACAACAACAGAACGCGTTTTGTTCTACACCGGTGTTAATCACAAAATTGGTGAAGTGCATGATGGCGCTGCAACCATGGACTGGATGGAACAAGAGCAAGAGCGTGGTATCACGATTACTTCTGCTGCTACTACAACGTTCTGGAAAGGCATGACTGGTAATTTCCCAGAGCACCGCATCAACATTATTGATACCCCGGGACACGTAGACTTCACTATTGAGGTTGAGCGTTCAATGCGCGTTTTGGATGGTGCTTGCATGGTTTACTGCGCGGTAGGTGGTGTGCAGCCACAATCTGAAACTGTTTGGCGTCAAGCAAACAAGTACCAAGTGCCACGTTTAGCATTCGTAAACAAGATGGACCGTACTGGTGCGAACTTCTTCAAGGTCTATGACCAAATGAAGATGCGTCTCAAAGCAAATCCTATCTTGATTCAAATTCCAATCGGCGCAGAAGAAAACTTCAAAGGCGTTGTGGATTTGGTGAAGATGAAAGCTATTTATTGGGATGAGGCTTCACAAGGCACTAAATTTACATACGAAGATATCCCTGCTGAATTGCAGGCTTCTGCTGAAGGGTGGCGCGAGAAAATGCTCGAAACTGCTGCAGAGAGTTCAGAAGAATTGATGGAAAAGTATCTCGGCGGCGAAGGCTTGACTGAGGAAGAAATTAAAGCAGCATTGCGTCAACGTACTATCGCCAATGAAATCGTTCCAATGTTGTGCGGAACAGCTTTCAAAAACAAAGGCGTTCAGGCGATGTTGGATGCAGTTGTTGAGTTGTTGCCTTCACCATTAGATGTTCCACCAGTTCCATGTGAATTGGAAGATGGCACACCAACAACACGTGAGGCTTCTGACAACGCAAAGTTTTCAGCATTGGCATTTAAAATCATGACTGACCCATTTGTTGGCCAGCTCATCTTCTTTCGCGTTTACTCAGGCGTAATGAAGTCTGGCGACACAATCTACAACCCAATCAAGGGTAAGAAAGAGCGTGTTGGTCGTTTGTTGCAAATGCATGCAAACGAACGTGAAGAAATCAAAGAAGTATTCGCTGGCGATATCGCAGCTGCAGTTGGTCTGAAAGACGCAACGACAGGCGAAACATTGTGTGATCCAGATAGCATCGTTATTTTGGAGCGCATGGTATTCCCAGAGCCAGTGATCTCTCAAGCAGTTGAGCCAAAGACAAAAGCAGACCAAGAAAAAATGGGCCTTGCTTTGAATCGCTTGGTACAGGAAGATCCTTCTTTCCGCGTGAAGACAGACGAAGAATCTGGCCAAACAATTATTTCCGGTATGGGCGAGCTCCACTTGGAAATTTTGGTTGACCGTATGAAGCGTGAATTCGGTGTTGAAGCAACTGTTGGTAAGCCACAGGTTGCCTATCGCGAAACAATTCGCAAGGTTTGCGAAGAGATCGAAGGTAAATTCGTTAAGCAGTCTGGTGGTCGTGGTCAATACGGTCACGTGGTATTGAAGTTAGAGCCACAAGCCCCGGGCAAGGGTTTTGAATTCGTTGACGCTATTAAGGGCGGTGTTGTTCCGCGTGAATACATCCCTGCGGTAGAAAAAGGAATTATCGAAACATTGAACTCTGGTATTTTGGCTGGCTATCCAGTTGTAGATATCAAGACAACATTGTTCTTCGGTTCATACCATGATGTTGACTCCAACGAAAACGCATTTAAGATGGCGGGCTCGATGGCATTCAAAGATGGTATGCGCAAAGCAGCACCAGTGTTGCTAGAACCAATGATGGCTGTTGAAGTTGAAACACCAGAAGATTTCATGGGTAACGTAATGGGTGACCTCTCATCACGTCGCGGTATTTTGCAAGGTATGGATGACATTCCAGGGGGCGGCAAGATCGTTCGCGCTGAAGTGCCATTGGCAGAGATGTTTGGTTACTCAACTGGCTTGCGCTCGTTGACCCAAGGTCGCGCTACCTACGCCATGGAATTTAAGCATTATTCCGAAGCACCCAAGAACGTTGCTGAAGCAGTTATGGCTGCTAAAGCGAAGTAATTTATCCACATTATTTTGAATATTGACTAGCTAAGAAGGCAGACAAAAAAATGGCAAAAGAAAAGTTTGAGCGGACAAAACCGCACGTAAACGTTGGCACAATCGGTCACGTTGACCATGGTAAAACCACATTGACAGCAGCTATTGCAACTGTGCTTTCAAAAGCATTCGGTGGCGAAGCAAAAGCATACGATCAGATCGATGTTGCTCCAGAAGAAAAAGCACGCGGTATTACTATTAATACAGCACACGTTGAGTATGAGACAGCAAATCGTCACTACGCTCACGTTGATTGCCCAGGACATGCTGACTACGTTAAGAACATGATTACTGGTGCTGCTCAGATGGACGGCGCTATTTTGGTTTGCTCTGCAGCTGAYGGCCCAATGCCACAAACTCGTGAGCACATCCTCTTGGCACGCCAAGTTGGTGTTCCATACATCATCGTATTTTTTAACAAGTGCGATATGGTTGATGACGCTGAGTTGTTAGAGCTCGTAGAAATGGAAGTTCGTGAGCTTCTATCGAAGTACGACTTCCCAGGCGATGACACACCAATCATTCAAGGTTCTGCTAAGTTGGCTCTTGAAGGCGACGAAGGTCCATTAGGTAAAGAAGCCATCATGAAGTTGGCTGAAGCATTGGACTCATACATCCCAACCCCAGAGCGTGCTGTTGACGGTGCGTTCTTGATGCCAGTAGAGGACGTGTTCTCTATCTCCGGTCGCGGTACTGTTGTTACAGGTCGTATCGAGCGCGGTATCGTTAAGGTTGGTGAAGAGGTTGAAATTATCGGTATCAAGCCAACACTCAAGACAACTTGTACTGGTGTTGAAATGTTCCGCAAATTGCTCGACCAAGGTCAAGCAGGCGATAACGTTGGTATCTTGTTACGCGGTACAAAACGTGAAGAAGTTGAGCGCGGCCAAGTATTGGCTAAGCCAGGTTCAATCACCCCACATACTCACTTTACAGCCGAGGTTTACATCTTGGGTAAAGATGAAGGTGGACGTCATACTCCATTCTTTAACAACTATCGTCCACAGTTCTACTTCCGCACTACGGACGTAACTGGTTCAATCGAGTTGCCAAAAGACAAAGAAATGGTAATGCCTGGTGATAACGTAACTATTACCGTAAAACTCATCGTTCCTATCGCGATGGAAGAAGGTTTACGTTTTGCGATCCGTGAAGGTGGCCGTACTGTTGGCGCCGGCGTGGTTGCAAAGATTTTGGCTTAATAGCAGTAAGTATTAATTAGTAAAAATATTTAGCGGTTTGCTAACCGGTGACATCAGTGCTGCTGATGTCATCGAGCTCTTTAGAAATATAACGTGGCAGCACCACAACGCTCTTTGGAATTAATATGCAAAACCAAAAAATTCGTATTCGTCTTAAAGCATTTGATTACCGCTTGATCGACCAGTCTGCAGCTGAAATCGTTGATACAGCTAAGCGCACTGGTGCAGTTGTGAAGGGTCCAGTACCTTTGCCAACACGTATTGAGCGTTTTGACATTTTGCGTTCACCACACGTAAACAAGACTTCATGTGACCAGCTAGAGATTCGTACCCATCTGCGTTTGATGGATATCGTTGATCCTACAGAGAAAACGGTTGATGCCTTGATGAAATTAGACCTCCCAGCAGGTGTGGACGTCGAAATTAAGTTGCGGTAATTTAGTATTTCCAGTATTAGCGCTTGCCAAGACTGGCCTTTCGGGATAGAATCTAAAGCTTCGCTCAATTATTTGGGCGGATCTTAAGGTTTTATCAGCATTAAAAACGTTGTAAGTTATTGATTTAGAAGTACTTTTACTTGTAAATCACTTAAATTAATTTTGCCGACCAATCGAAGTCGGCGTGGAGCATGAATATGAACTTAGGCTTAATCGGTCGCAAGATCGGCATGACCCGTCTATTTACGGACGAAGGAGAAGCTATTCCTGTCACCGTAATTGACGTGAGCGACAACAGAATCGCTCAAATCAAGACTCAGGCAACTGATGGCTATGATGCTATCCAGTTGGCACATGGCACACGTAGAGCTACTCGCGTTACCAAAGCAATGGCTGGTCACTTCGCTAAAGCAGGCGTGATGGCTGGCAACGGTCTCAACGAATTTCATCTAGATGCAGCAAAAATCGCAGAAATGACACCAGGACAAGTAATTCCTGCTGACACTGCATTTGCTGCTGGCCAAAAAGTGGACGTACAAGGTGTAACGATTGGTAAAGGCTATGCCGGTACCATCAAGCGCCATCACTTTGCTTCAGGTCGTGCGTCACACGGTAACTCACGTTCACATAACGTACCGGGTTCTATCGGTATGGCGCAAGATCCAGGTCGTGTTTTCCCAGGTAAGCGCATGACAGGTCACCTTGGTGACGAAACACGCACTGTACAAAATTTAGTCATCGCACGCATTGATGCAGAACGCAATCTCATCATGGTTAAAGGCGCTATTCCAGGTGCCCCAGGCGGTAAAGTTATTGTTACTCCAGCGGTGAAGACACCGTTGAAGAAGAAATAAGGAGAGCGAATATGGAACTTAAGCTTCTCCAAGACAACGGAACTTTGGGCGCAGGCGTTCAAGCCTCACCAGAAGTATTCGAGCGCGAATATAACGAAGCATTGGTACACCAAGTTGTTGTGGCCTACCAAGCAAATGCACGTAGCGGTAACCGTGCACAAAAAGACCGTGAGCAAGTTAAGCACACAACCAAAAAACCTTGGCGTCAAAAAGGTACCGGTCGTGCACGTGCTGGTATGAACTCTTCCCCGCTGTGGCGTGGAGGTGGTCGTATATTCCCGAATTCACCTGAAGAAAATTTCAGCCAAAAAGTAAACAAGAAAATGTACCGCGCCGGCATGAGATCGATTTTGTCTCAGTTAGCACGCGAAGGTCGCTTGAATGTTGTTGACCAATTTAATCTTGATGCTCCAAAGACCAAAGTTTTAGCTGATAAAGTTAAAGCAATGGGATTGGATTCAGTCTTGATCATCGTTGATCAGGTTAGCGAGAATTTGTACTTGGCGTCACGCAACTTGCATAAGGTTGCTGTATGTGAGCCACAGCACGCCGATCCATTAGCTTTAGTTCAATACAAAAAAGTATTGGTAAGCAAAGCAGCGATCGCAAAAATTGAGGAGTTGCTGAAATGAGCCAAGTCCGTAAAAACGATCACAGCTTGATGAAGGTTCTGCTTGGACCGGTGATCTCTGAAAAAGCCACTATGGTTGCAGAGAAAAACGAACAAGTGGTATTCCAAGTTACACGCGACGCGAATAAGAGCGATGTGAAACAAGCGGTTGAATTGCTCTTCAAAGTGCAAGTTGACTCTGTTCAAATCGTGAATCAAAAAGGTAAGCCAAAGCGCTATGGCCGTTTTGAAGGTCGTCGTGACCACACTAAGAAGGCCTACGTTAGCTTGAAGCCAGGTCAAGAAATTAACTTTGAAGCGGAGGCGAATTAATCATGCCTTTGATGAAGACAAAACCGACCTCACCAGGTCGTCGCTCAATGGTCAAGGTGGTAAATCCTGACCTGCATAAAGGTAAACCTTTTGCAGCGTTGGTAGAGCCACAGTTCCAAAAAGCAGGTCGTAACAATAATGGTCACATCACTACCCGTCATAAAGGTGGTGGTCATAAGCATCACTATCGTGTTGTTGATTTCAAACGCAATGACAAAGATGGCATTCCAGCAAAAGTTGAACGCTTGGAATACGATCCAAACCGCAGTGCAAATATTGCGTTGATCGTGTTTGCTGATGGTGAGCGTCGCTATATTCTTGCTGCAAAAGGCATGACTGTTGGTCAGGCATTGATGAGTGGCTCTGAAGCCCCAATCAAGTCCGGTAACAACTTGCCAATTCGTAATATTCCAGTTGGTAGCACGATTCACTGCGTAGAAATGTTGCCAGGAAAAGGCGCTCAAATCGCACGTTCTGCTGGTGGTTCGGCAGTGTTATTGGCTCGTGAAGGCGTATACGCTCAGGTGCGCTTGCGCTCCGGTGAAGTACGTCGTATTTTGATCGATTGCCGTGCCACTATTGGTGAAGTTGGTAATGAAGAGCATAGCTTGCGCGTTATCGGTAAAGCTGGTGCAAATCGCTGGCGTGGTATTCGCCCAACCGTTCGCGGTGTGGCAATGAACCCAGTAGATCACCCACACGGTGGTGGTGAAGGTAGAACTGGCGAAGGCCGAGTACCTGTCTCCCCATGGGGCACACCAACCAAAGGTTATCGTACACGTCGCAATAAGCGTACAACTTCGATGATCGTTCAACGTCGTCAAAAGCGTTAAGCGATAAGGATAAATAGATATGACACGTTCAGCTAAAAAAGGCCCATTTTGCGACGCCAGCTTAGTAAAAAAAGTTGAAGTTGCACAAGCCAACAAAGACAAAAAGCCGATCAAAACTTGGTCACGCCGTTCAACAATCCTTCCAGGCTTCATTGGTCTGACGATTGCTGTACATAACGGTCGTCAACACGTTCCGGTATATGTATCAGAAAACATGGTGGGTCATAAGTTAGGCGAATTTGCCTTGACTCGTACTTTTAAAGGTCACGCTGCTGACAAGAAAGTAACGAAGAAGTAAGGGGATGATGATGGAAGTTAAAGCTATTCACAAGGGCGCCCGCATTTCTGCGCAAAAGACACGTTTGGTCGCTGATCAAATCCGTGGTTTGCCAATTGCTCGCGCTATGAACATTTTGAATTTCAGCCCCAAGAAAGCTGCTTTCATTGTGAAAAAAGTTGTTGAGTCCGCAATGGCCAACGCTGAACACAATAAGGGTGCTGATATTGATGAGCTCAAGGTATCAACAATTATTGTTGATAAGGGTGCTTCCTTGAAGCGCTTCACAGCACGCGCTAAGGGTCGCGGTAATCAAATCGAAAAACAAACATGTCACATCACCGTGACCTTGAGTAACTAAGGGAAGATATGGGACAAAAAATAAACCCAACCGGATTCCGACTCTCGATAACGAAGAACTGGACATCAAAGTGGTATGCAAACAATACTGATTTTGCGAAGATGCTTAAAGAGGACGTAAATGTCCGCATCTATCTCAAGAAGAAGTTAAAGAATGCATCAGTAAGTAAAGTTATTATCGAGCGTCCTGCAAAGAACGCGCGTATCACTATTTACAGCTCACGCCCAGGTGTTGTGATCGGTAAAAAAGGTGAAGATATTGAAGTTCTCCGTCGTGAACTCCAGAAGCGTATGGGCGTTCCAGTTCATGTGAACATCGAAGAAATTCGTAAGCCTGAAGTTGATGCTCAATTGATCGCTGACTCTATTACTCAACAGTTAGAGAAGCGCATCATGTTCCGTCGTGCAATGAAGCGTGCAATGCAAAATGCAATGCGCCTTGGTGCGCAAGGAATCAAGATCATGTCTTCTGGTCGTTTGAATGGTGCTGAAATTGCACGTCGCGAATGGTACCGTGAAGGTCGTGTTCCACTTCATACATTGAAGGCTGATATTGATTACGCAACTTCAGAAGCGGAAACAACTTACGGCATCATCGGTGTAAAAGTTTGGGTATACAAAGGCGATACATTAGGTCGCAGTGCTGATGCTGTAGCAGTAACAGCGGAGCCAGCGGCTGAAGAGAAAAAGCCACGTCGCGCACCAGCAAAAACAACCGCACGCAAACCAGCAGCTGACAGCAAGCCTTTAGTTGCTGCTAAGCCAGTAGTAAAGCGTGCACCGAAAGTCGCTGAAGCCCCAAGTGCTGAAGCGCAGAAGTCAGGAGAGTAAGCATGCTACAACCAAAGCGTCGTAAGTATCGCAAGGAACAAAAGGGACGTAACACTGGCGTGGCAACACGCGGTAGTTCAGTAGCCTTTGGTGACTTTGGATTGAAAGCTATTGGCCGTGGTCGTTTGACTGCACGTCAGATTGAATCTGCACGTCGCGCAATGACTCGTCACATTAAGCGTGGTGGTCGTATCTGGATCCGTATTTTCTCAGACAAGCCAATTTCACAAAAGCCAGCTGAAGTACGTATGGGTAACGGTAAAGGTAACCCAGAGTACTACGTAGCAGAAATTCAACCAGGCAAGATTTTGTACGAGATGGATGGTGTGGATGAAGGTTTGGCGCGCGAAGCTTTCAAGCTTGCTGCTGCTAAATTGCCATTGCAAACCACTTTCGTGATTCGCCACTTAGGTTGATCGGGATAGAGATTATGAAAAAGACAGAATTAGCATCCAAAGATCTGGTTGCCTTGAACGCAGAATTAACAGAGCTTTTGAAGACTAGCTTCAAACTCCGTATGCAAAAGGGTACTCAGCAACTCACAAATACCAGCCAATTGGGTAAAACTAAGCGTGAAATTGCTCGCGTAAAGACTTTTATTGCTCAAAAAACTGCACAGAAATAAGGAAAAAGGGATATGACAGAATTATCTAAACCCTTGCGCCGCACCCTGGTGGGTCGTGTCGTTAGCGACAAAATGCAAAAAACTGTGACTGTGCTAGTTGAGCGCCAAGTAAAACATGCGCTTTATGGCAAATATGTTGGACAGTCCAAAAAATACCATGCTCATGACGAAGCTGGTCAATACAAGATGGGTGATACCGTTGAAATTGCTGAATCTAAGCCAATTTCACGTACTAAATCTTGGGTTGTGACCCGTTTAGTTCAGGAATCAAAAGGTATTTAAAGAAATATTAGGGATTTCGGCAAAATAGTTTGCCAAAATCCTTGTTTTTCGTAGTAGAATAGAAGACTTCCATAGTTTTATATATGGAAGCAGTGTTTTTTCATTAATTCCGGGTTTTAACTTTCGTTAAAGCCCTAAACGGAACCAAGACTGTTTGCCTTTGGCTAACAAGTTGGGGATTAGAAAATGATTCAGACCGAAAGTAGATTGCAGGTCGCCGATAACACAGGCGCCAGTGAAGTTTTGTGCATCAAGGTATTGGGCGGCTCTAAGCGTCGTTACGCCAGTATCGGTGATGTCATCAAAGTGACTGTAAAGTCCGCTGCTCCACGTGGCCGTGTAAAAAAAGGTGATATTTATAACGCCGTAGTAGTGAGAGCTGCTAAGGGTGTACGCCGTCCAGACGGCTCATTGATTAAATTCGATGGAAACGCTGCGGTATTGCTCAACGCTAAGTTAGAGCCAATCGGCACACGTATCTTTGGACCAGTTACGCGCGAATTGCGTACTGAGAAGTTCATGAAGATCGTTTCTCTCGCCCCCGAAGTTATTTAAGAGGCTGATATGAAAAAGATTCGTAAAGGTGATTCAGTAGTTCTGTTGACTGGCCGCGATAAAGGCAAGCAAGGAACAGTTACGGCCGTTCTCGAGAACAAATTAGTAATCGAAGGCGTAAATATTTACAAAAAGAGCGTTAAGCCAAATCCAGCAGCCGGTATCACTGGCGGAATGATTGACAAGACGATGCCTGTTCACATTTCTAATGTGGCTGTGGTTGACGGTAACGGCAAACCATCACGTGTTGGTATCAAACTCGTGGACGGTAAAAAGCAACGTTTCCTCAAAACCACTGGCGCAACTTTAAGCGCATAAGGGGCACGGAGAAATTATGAGCACACGTTTTCAAGAACACTATCAAGCTAAAGTTGTTGCTGATTTGATCGCCAAGTTTGGTTACAAGTCAGTAATGGAAGTTCCACGTATCACTAAGATAACCCTGAACATGGGCTTGGGTGATGCAGTGAATGACAAGAAAATTATCGAAAATGCAGTTGGTGATTTGACTAAAGTAGCAGGTCAAAAGCCAGTTGTAACAAAAGCGAAAAAAGCGATTGCTGGTTTCAAAATTCGTCAAGGTTATTCAATTGGTGCCATGGTGACATTGCGTGGTGCACGCATGTACGAATTTTTAGATCGTTTCGTGACTGTTGCTTTGCCACGCGTACGTGACTTCCGCGGAATTTCCGGTAAGGCATTTGATGGCCGTGGTAACTACAACATCGGCGTTAAAGAGCAAATCATTTTCCCTGAAATCGAATACGACAAAATTGATGCCCTCCGTGGTCTCAATATCAGTATTACAACGACCGCTAAGACTGACGAAGAAGCAAAAGCTTTGTTAGCAGCGTTCAAATTCCCATTCCGCAATTAAGAGGCTAACGTGGCAAAACTATCCCTAATTGAGCGCGAGAATAAGCGCGCTAAAACTGTAGAGAAGTACGCTGTAAAGCGTGCTGAACTCAAGGCAATCATTGCTGATCAATCACGCAGCGATGAAGAGCGCTATGAAGCTCGCTTGAAGCTACAGGCACTTCCACGTAACGCAAGCCCGATTCGTCAAAGAAATCGTTGTTCATTAACCGGTCGTCCACGCGGTGTATTCAGCAAGTTTGGTTTAGCGCGTAGCAAGATTCGTGAAATCGCCTTCCGTGGCGAAATCCCCGGTTTAACCAAGGCCAGCTGGTAAGCGGCGAAAGAATTAGGAGAACTCATGAGTATCAGCGATCCAATCGCCGACATGTTGACAAGGATCCGCAATGCGCAAGCAGTGCAGAAACCCGTAGTCTTGATGCCGTCGTCAAAAGTTAAAGTAGCTATTGCAAAAGTCTTGCAGGATGAAGGCTATATCGATAGTTTTGAAATCAAAGGTGAAGCAGCTAAGCCAGTGCTACACATTGAACTCAAATACTATGCAGGCCGCCCTGTTATTGAGCGTATTGACCGTGTTTCTACACCAAGCCTACGTATCTATAAAGGTCGCCACGACATTCCTGAAGTGATGAATGGCTTGGGCATTGCAATTATTTCAACCCCACAAGGCGTAATGACAGGCCGCAAAGCTCGTGCAAACGGCGTTGGTGGCGAAATTATTTGCTACGTCGCGTAAGGAGAGAAATATGTCCCGCGTTGGTAAATCACCTATTCCAGTCCCTAAGGGCGCCGAAATCAGCATCAACGGTGTAAACATTACTGTAAAAGGCCCATTGGGAGCTTTGACACATAACTTGCATCCTTCTGTTGGTTTGAAACAAGAAGATGGCGTATTGACAGTTGTTTTAAATAACGACACACCAGAAGCTGGTGCACAGTCCGGTACAGCTCGTGCTTTAGTAAACAACATGGTTGTTGGCGTAACTACTGGCTTTGAGCGCAAGCTCAGCTTGGTGGGCGTTGGTTACCGTGCTGCTGCTCAAGGCGAAACATTGAAGCTGCAGTTAGGTTTCTCACACGACATTATTTACAACCTGCCAAAGGGTGTAAAAGCTGAGACCCCAACTCAAACTGAAATCATTATTAAAGGTTCCAACAAGCAGCAAATTGGCCAGGTTGCCGCTGAAGTTCGCGCATACCGTTCACCAGAGCCATACAAAGGCAAGGGCGTTCGCTACGTGGATGAGGTTGTACACCTGAAAGAAACTAAGAAGAAGTAAGCGAGATTAAAAAATGAATAAAGACGAATCCAGACAAAGACGCGCTAGGCAGACTCGTATTCGCATTGCCGAAGCATTGGCAAATCGCTTAACAGTTATCCGTAGCAACTCACATATTTCTGCACAGGTATACAGCCCATGTGGAACCATGGTTGTGGCAGCTGCTTCAACAATGGAAAAAGATTTGCGCCAAGCGATCAAAAACGGCGGCAACGCTGATGCGGCTAAACAAATCGGCAAATTAGTTGCTGAGCGTGCTGTGAAAGCAGGTGTTGTTGATGTTGCTTTTGATCGTTCCGGTCATCGTTACCACGGCCGTATTAAGGCCTTAGCTGAAGCTGCGCGTGAAGCCGGCCTGAAGTTCTAATAGGGTTTAGGAAAAAACATGGCAAAAATGCAAAACAAGATGCAAAACGAAGAACGTGATGACGGTCTTCGCGAGAAGATGATTGCTGTTAATCGTGTAACTAAAGTGGTTAAGGGTGGTCGTATTCTCGGGTTCGCTGCACTCACTGTAGTTGGCGATGGCGATGGTCGTATCGGCATGGGTAAAGGCAAATCAAAAGAAGTTCCAGTTGCTGTTCAAAAAGCAATGGATGAAGCACGTCGCAAGATGATCAAAGTTTCCTTACGTAAAGGTACTTTGCAACACACTGTGATTGGTAAGCATGGCGCGTCACGCGTGATGATTTCTCCAGCTAAAGACGGTACTGGCGTTATCGCTGGTGGCCCAATGCGCGCAATTTTCGATGTAATGGGTGTAACTAACGTTGTTGCTAAGTCACTTGGCTCAACAAACCCTTACAACATGGTTCGTGCAACGATTGATGGCTTGAGCAAGATGAGCACTCCTTCTGAAATTGCTGCTAAGCGCGGTAAGTCAGTTGAAGAGATTCTCGGCTAAGACCAAAAGATTAGGAATCTATAAATGACAACATCTAACTCCAAAATCAAACTGCAATTAGTACGCAGCTTGATCGGCACACGCGAAAGCCACCGTGCAACTGTTCGTGGTTTAGGCCTCGGACGTATCAATTCTGTTTCAGAATTGGAAGACACTCCAGCTGTTCTCGGAATGATTAATAAAGTTTCTTATCTAGTTAAAGTCATTGGCTAATAACTAGCAAGTAAATAGGCGAAGAATATGCAACTCAATACACTCAAACCCGCAGAGGGATCCAAGAAAAATCGTCGTCGCGTAGGTCGCGGCATCGGTTCGGGTCTTGGTAAAACTGCAGGCCGCGGTCACAAAGGTCAAAAGTCACGTTCCGGCGGATTCCACAAGGTTGGATTCGAGGGCGGTCAGATGCCTATGTACCGTCGTTTGCCAAAACGCGGTTTCGTGTCTTTGACACGTCGTCACGTTGGTCAAATCGCTTTGAATGATTTAGCAAAAATCAACTTGCCAGAAGTAGACTTGTTGGTTTTGAGGGCTCACGGTTTTGCTGGTGAGCAAATCAACGCAGTTAAAGTAATTAAGACTGGTGAACTGTCAATTGCTGTAACCCTAAAAGGTATTACAGCAACTGCAGGTGCAAAAGCAGCTATCGAAGCAGCTGGCGGCAAATTGGTTGACTTGGTTTAATTAGCATTAGTAAACGATGGCACTAGCACCTACCAACGCAGCAAATACTGCTCAATCAGGAAACAAGTTTGGCGAGTTACGTCAACGCTTGGTATTCCTGGTTTTGGCATTGCTCGTGTTTCGCTTAGGTGCACATATTCCTGTTCCAGGTATTGACCCTGACCAATTGGCTCAATTGTTCTCAGGTCAAAAAGATGGCATCTTGGGAATGTTTAATCTATTCTCAGGTGGTGCTTTATCACGCTTTACAGTTTTTGCTTTAGGAATCATGCCGTACATCTCTGCGTCGATCATCATGCAGTTAATGACGATTGTTGTTCCTTCTCTGGAGTCTTTGAAAAAAGAAGGCCAATTAGGACAGCGCAAGATTACTCAGTACACCCGTTATGGCACTGTGTTCTTGGCAACATTCCAGGCATTGGGCATCTCAGTAGCGCTGCAGGCTCAACCAGGTTTGGTTATTAATCCTGGTTTGATGTTTAAACTCAACACAGTAGTTACTTTAGTTACTGGCACGATGTTCCTGATGTGGCTGGGCGAGCAGATTACTGAGCGCGGTCTTGGCAACGGTATCTCTATTATTATTTTCGGCGGAATTGTTTCTGGCTTGCCAACTGCAATCGGCAGCTTGCTTGAATTAGTTCGTACCGGCTCCATGAATATTCTATCCGCATTACTTATCGCAGTGATTTGTATTGCAGTGACTTATTTTGTTGTATTCGTAGAGCGTGGTCAGCGCCGTATTTTGGTGAACTACGCTAAGCGTCAAGTTGGTAATAAGGTATATGGCGGCCAGTCTTCATACTTCCCATTGAAGTTGAACATGGCTGGTGTTATCCCTCCAATTTTTGCTTCATCTATTATTTTGTTCCCTGCAACGATTGCTGGCTGGTTTACATCAGGCGAGCCAGGCAATATGTTCAGCAGAATTATTAAAGACTTGGCAGCAACATTGGCTCCAGGTCAGCCTGTCTACACAATTTTGTATGCAGCTGCCATTATTTTCTTCTGCTTCTTCTACACAGCTTTGGTTTTCAACAGCCGTGAGACTGCAGATAACTTGAAGAAAAGCGGCGCCTTTGTTCCAGGTATCCGTCCTGGCGATCAGACTGGTCGTTATATCGACAAGATCTTGGTTCGTTTGACATTGGCTGGTGCAATTTATATGGTTTTGGTTTGCTTGTTGCCAGAATTCTTAGTTTTGAAGTACAACGTGCCATTCTATTTTGGCGGTACTTCATTGTTGATTATTGTCGTTGTTGCAATGGATTTCATGACTCAAGTTCAGTCATTCGTAATGCAACAACAATATGGTTCTTTGATGAAAAAAGCTAACTTTAAGATGAGCGCTTAACCGAATGTCTAAAGACGATGTAATTCAGATGGCGGGAGAAATTATTGAGAATTTGCCGAACGCAATGTTTCGCGTGAAGCTAGAGAACGGACATGTGGTTCTAGGGCACATTTCTGGAAAGATGAGGATGCATTACATCCGCATTCTTCCAGGAGATAAGGTGACGGTGGAGATGACTCCTTACGACCTGACGCGCGCCAGAATTATTTTCCGAGCGAAGTAAGGATTAAGTAGCACATATTTTTTAGAGGTGAGTTATGAAAGTTTTGGCATCCGTTAAGTGTATTTGCAGAAATTGCAAGATCATTAAGCGCAAACGCGTTGTGCGTGTGATCTGTTCTTCAGACGCACGTCATAAGCAGCGTCAAGGCTGATCTGGTTAATTAAGAGGAAATCTCATGGCACGTATCGCTGGGGTAAATATCCCAAATCATCAACATACTGTTATCGGTTTAACAGCAATTTTTGGCATTGGCACAACACGTGCTCGCAAAATTTGTGAAACCACAGGTGTTGCTATCGACAAAAAAGTTAAAGATCTTACTGACGGTGACTTGGAAAAGTTGCGTGATGAAGTAGGTAAGTTCATCACTGAGGGTGATCTTCGTCGTGAAGTAACGATGAGCATCAAGCGTTTGATGGACTTAGGCTGCTATCGTGGCGTTCGTCATCGTAAGGGCTTGCCTGTACGTGGTCAACGTACTAAGACTAATGCGCGTACCCGCAAGGGCCCACGTAAGTCTGGTGTGCAACTTAAGAAATAATCAAGAAAGTTTATTGACATGGCAAAACAACAATCCGCTTCTGCAGCTTCACAGCGCGCACGTAAGAAGGTTAAAAAGAACGTTGCTGACGGTATTGCACACGTTCACGCTTCTTTTAATAACACCATTATTACGATCACTGATCGCCAAGGTAATGCGCTTTCATGGGCAACATCTGGTGGCCAGGGTTTCAAGGGTTCACGTAAATCAACACCTTTTGCTGCTCAGGTAGCTGCTGAAGTTGCTGGTAAAACAGCCATTGAATGCGGTATCAAGAATTTGGAAGTTCAGATCAAAGGCCCAGGCCCAGGTCGTGAATCAGCAGTTCGTGCATTGAACTCATTGGGTATCAAGATTACTGAGATTCAAGACGTAACTCCACTTCCACATAACGGTTGTCGTCCTCCTAAGCATCGTCGTATCTAAGCTTGGAAGTTGGCAGTACAACAGTTTTAGTAGTTTTTTTATTAAAGCCCACTGTTCGCCTGATTTAAAAGGCGAACTCACCGCCGGTCGTAAGGCTGCGGCAAAGAAAGGAAAGCATCGTGGCACGTTACTTAGGGCCTAAGGCCAAATTAGCGCGTCGGGAAGGTACCGACTTATTTTTAAAGAGCGCACGTCGTGCCCTGTCAGACAAGTGCAAGTTAGATGCTAAGCCTGGTCAACATGGTCGTACATCTGGCTCAAGAACATCTGATTACGGTAATCAATTGCGTGAAAAGCAAAAGGTTAAGTGTATCTATGGCGTATTAGAGCGTCAATTCCGTCGTTACTTCGCAGAAGCTGAGCGTCGTAAGGGCAACACTGGTGAAACATTGCTCCAGTTGCTTGAGTCACGTTTAGACAACGTGGTGTATCGCATGGGCTTTGGTTCTACTCGTGCTGAAGCGCGTCAATTGGTTTCTCATTGCGCAATTTTGCTCAATGGTAGTCCAGTAAACATTCCATCAATCCAGCTTAAGCCTGGTGATGTAGTGGCGATTCGCGAAAAGGCGAAGAAGCAAGCGCGTATTACAGAATCACTCAATTTGGTTGGACAAATGGCAGCTGTTACTTGGGTTTCAGTTGACGCAGCCAAGCTCGAGGGAACATTTAAGCAAGTGCCTGACCGTGAAGACATTAGCGGCGAAATTAATGAAAGTTTGATCGTCGAATTGTATTCACGCTAATTAGCACCCTCAAGGAAAAAATATGCAAACAAATTTGCTCAAGCCAAAAATTATTTCTGTTGAAGCGCTTACCACCAACCAAGCTAAGGTTGTTATGGAGCCGTTCGAGCGTGGCTATGGCCACACACTCGGCAATGCATTACGTCGCGTTTTGTTGTCCTCGATGGTTGGTTATGCGCCAACTGAAGTAGCAATTGCAGGTGTTGTTCATGAATACTCCACATTAGATGGAGTTCAAGAGGACGTAGTTAATCTTTTGTTGAACCTCAAAGGTATCGTATTTAAGTTGCAGTCACGTGACGAAGTTACTATCAATTTGCGCAAAGAAGGTCCAGGCGTTGTTACCGCAAAAGATATCGATTTGCCACATGATGTAGAAATCATTAACCCTGATCACGTTATTGCTCACTTGTCAGCTGATGGCAAGTTGGATATGCAGATCAAGGTTGAAAAAGGCCGTGGCTATGTGCCAGGCAATATGCGTCAATACCATGACGAAGCTACCAAGATTATTGGTCGCATCGTATTGGATGCCTCATTTAGCCCGATAAGCCGTGTTAGCTATGCTGTTGAGTCTGCTCGTGTTGAGCAACGTACCGACCTCGATCGTCTCGTAATGACAATCGAAACAAACGGTGTGTTATCTCCTGAAGAGACGATTCGTCAAGCCGCTACCATTTTGGTTGATCAGTTAGTTGTATTCGCAGCCCTTGAAAGCAGCGAAGTTTCTGGTGATCTAGCACCAAGCCGCTCTTCAATGGTTGATCCAATGTTGATGCGTCCGGTTGATGATCTCGAACTCACAGTCCGCTCTGCAAACTGCTTGAAAGCTGAGAACATTTACTACATCGGTGACTTGATTCAACGTACAGAGAATGAATTGTTGAAGACGCCTAATTTAGGTCGTAAGTCTTTGAATGAAATCAAAGATGTATTGGCGGCTCGTGGCTTAAGTCTTGGCATGAAACTCGAAAGCTGGCCTTCAGCTAACCTCGAGAAATAATTAGAAAGGAAGCATCATGCGTCACGGAAACGGCTTACGCAAACTAAACAGAACATCATCACATCGCTTGGCGATGCTGCGCAATATGTCCAATTCACTTTTGGAGCACGAAGTGATTAAAACCACTTTGCCAAAAGCAAAAGAATTGCGCATGGTTGTTGAGCCTTTGATTACCTTGGGTAAAAAAGATAACTTAGCAAACCGTCGCTTAGCATTCAATCGCACACGTGATCGCGATATCGTGACCAAACTCTTTACAGAGCTCGGCCCACGTTACGCAACTCGTCTAGGTGGCTACCTTCGGATTTTGAAGTTTGGCTTCCGTCATGGTGACAATGCACCTATGGCTTTGGTTGAGTTAGTTGATCGCTCAGAAGTTGAAGAAACAGCAGTAGCTGAAGAGGCTTAAGTCCTTTAGCAAGATTAAAAGCCAGGCTGCGGTCTGGCTTTTTTCATTTACACGGTTATAAATACACCATGACCCTAGAAAAATCTGCCGAGCTCCTAATCGTCGTCACCAGCTTTTCATCACTTGTAGATGCAAAGAAAATGGCGCATCAATTAATTGAAAGTCGTCTGGCTGCCTGCGTACAAATTCGGGATGGTGTGCAATCCATTTATCGATGGGAAGGCAAAATTTGCGATGCAAATGAAGTTCAATTGTCAGCAAAGACAGTTGCAGATAAATGGGTAGATATTTCTAATTTCATCACAAGTCATCACCCTTATGAGTTGCCAGAGGTGATTGCCTATGCTCCTAAAAAATATGAAGCGCTGTATGGCAAGTGGGTTCAGGCCGAAGTAAAGTGAGTCCCATGAGATTGATTAATAAATTCATCCCGGCGGTAGTTGCACTCTTTATCCTTGTTGGCAATGCTCTTGCGGCCCCAGTTTTTCTTTCTCCTGAGAAAGCATTTCAGGCTGAAGCAACATGGGTAGTGAATACGAATGACATCGAGTTAGAGATTTTTCCGGCTAAGGGTTATTACATCTATCAAGAATCCCTGCATTTCAAGATGGGCTCAGAGCCCAGTAAATTAGGGCTTGTAAAGGCATCACTCCCTGCTGGGGTTGAAAAGTACGATGAAACTTTTCAAAAGAAAATGCAGATTTACAAGCAAGTATTTCTTATTACTCTAGATAAAAAAGCGGAAGCGGGAAAGCCGTTTTACCTGGAGCTGGAATTACAAGGCTGTGCTGAAGCGGGAATTTGTTATCCACCCATGACCCTAAAATTTTTACTTGCAGGCCCTGGTGTAAAAGCTGGAGCCATTCCGGAAATGCTGGATGGGGTTACCGTAAGTTTGACTCCAAAAAAAGAATTGATCTTAATAGATGTATGGCGTGAGCGTGATGATGTTAATGCCATAAGTCGATTCTTAGAAAGCACACCAACTGGATATCTTTTTCTGGCCTTTCTTGTGCTGGGGCTAGCGCTGGCGTTCACTCCCTGTGTTTTACCGATGCTGCCCATTATGTCTAGTGTTGTGTTTGGAACGCAGGGTAAGCGGTCCATCAATAAGGGCCGTGCAAGCTTATTGGCGGTGGCATATGTGCTTGGTATGGCCTGTGTTTATGCTTTGGCTGGAGTTTTGATGGCTGCCTTAGGTGGAAGCGTCCAAAGAGCTCTACAGAGCCCTGTAGCGCTGGTTTGGTTTGCATTATTGCTACTAGCCTTATCAGGCAGCTTATTTGGCCTATATGAGCTCAGAATGCCCCAATCTTGGCAGCAAAAGATAGATCAATTAGCAGGGCGCCACAAGGGCGGCAGTTTTGCGGGCGCCTTTGCTCTGGGCGGAATTTCTACATTAGTTGCTAGCCCTTGTATTACTGCCCCTTTAGCTGGAGTACTCGCTTTCATTGCCCAAACGGGCTCAATGAGCTTGGGGGCAGGCCTCCTCTTTGTAATGGCTTTGGGTATGGGCTTGCCACTCCTCTTTATTGCTATTGAAGCGCGCATCCTCATTCCATCAGCTGGCATTTGGATGGTTTGGTTGCAAAGAACATTGGGTGTTTTATTGGTAGCAACTGCAGCTTGGATTGCTTCACCCTTATTACAAAGTGGTGGCGAAGTTGGTAGCAAGGTGATCTCTAATGGTCAGCGCCAGCATCGAATAGGAGGCGTTAATTTTGCTGTGATTGAATCTAACGCGCAGTTAGAGCAATTTTTGGCCAAAGCAAAAGAGCAAAAGAAATTAGTGCTCTTAGATTTTTATGCAGACTGGTGTATTTCTTGTAAAGAGATGGAAGTTAATGCTTTCGCAAATCCTGAAGTGAATCAAGAGCTGCAGAAATTTGTTTTACTGCAAGCCGACGTTACAAAGAATAGCCCTGAGAATCAGGCTTTATTGAAGCGCTTTGGATTATTTGGCCCACCAGGAATTTTGATCTTTGATCTCAATTCAGGGGAATTAAAAGATCAGCGTGTAATTGGCTACATGCCGCCACAGCGTTTTGTCGAGCGCTTGAAAAAAGCACTGGCAAATTAAATTAATTTGAGACTGAATAAGTTTTTAATTATTCAGTCTTGATCATCAATTTATTTGCTTGTTTTGATAAAGCGTGCAGCCTCGAGCGCGAAGTAAGTCAAGATGCCATCTGCGCCGGCACGTTTAAATGCAAGCAAAGATTCCATCATCACAGAGTCGTGATCAAGCCAACCATTCTGTGCAGCGGCTTTGAGCATGGCGTACTCACCGCTCACTTGATAGGCATAGGTCGGGTAGTTAAATTCGTCGCAGACTCTGCGTACGATATCTAGGTAAGGCATTCCAGGTTTGACCATCACCATATCAGCACCTTCACTGATATCGAGAGCAACCTCCCGCAAAGCCTCATCAGTATTGGCGCAATCCATTTGGTAGGTTTTCTTATCGGCTTTACCTAAATTTTTTGCCGAACCTACTGCATCGCGAAATGGACCATAAAAAGCAGAGGCATACTTGGCTGAGTAAGCCATGATGCGAGTATGAATAAGCTTATTTTTCTCTAGCGCTTCACGAATTTTTCCGATGCGACCATCCATCATGTCTGATGGTGCAACGATATCAACACCAGCTTGCGCTTGAGCAACGGCTTGTTGCACCAAGATTGCTGTGGTTTCATCATTCAGAATTCGACCTTGCTCATCTAGGACGCCATCTTGACCATGACCTGTGTAGGGATCAAGTGCGACATCCGTCATGATGCCCAAATTGGGAAAGCGTTTCTTGAGCTCACCTACTGCAGTTGGAATTAATCCATTCGGATTAAAAGCTTCTTTACCATCCGGTGTTTTCAGAGATGCATCAATCACCGGGAAGAGTGCCATTACAGGAATACTTAAAGCAACACATTCTTCGGCAATGCTAAAAAGTAAATCCAATGAAACACGATTCACGCCAGGCATTGAAGCAACGGCCTCCGATTTACCTTGGCCTTCAAGCAAGAACACTGGGTAGATCAAGTCATTGGCAGATACGCTGGTCTCTTGTATGAGGCGGCGTGACCAATCATCACGTCGCATGCGGCGAGGGCGATGTGCCGGAAAGTTCAACAAAGAGTTAGCTTGTGATTTCATCTTCTTGAGTCTCTGCTTCAAATAACCATTTAATAACAATATTGTCGGCCTCTTCAAGACCTATCCGTTTAGTGCTTGAAAATAATTGTGCCGTAAGTTGTTTGGATTCACCATTGCCATCGGGCAGCGCTAGATCATATTGCTGTAACTGTTTGCGCACAGCCTCAAGCACATGTTTGCATTCACTTTTGTTGAGCTTGTCGCACTTGCTAAGCAAAACATGAATAGGTTTACCAGTTGGCACAAACCATTGGATCATTTGCTCGTCCAGCTCGGTAATGCCTCGCCTGGAGTCCACAATGAGGACCATGCCTACCAGTTGCTCTCTCTCCTGCAGGTAATCGCTTAGAAGGGCATTCCAGTGGTATTTGGTCTCATGATTGACTGCTGCATAGCCATATCCCGGTAAATCCACTA
This sequence comes from Polynucleobacter necessarius, assembly GCA_900095165.1. Lineage (GTDB taxonomy): Bacteria > Pseudomonadota > Gammaproteobacteria > Burkholderiales > Burkholderiaceae > Polynucleobacter > Polynucleobacter necessarius_J. The sequence continues at coordinate 1,627,174 of LT606947.1, forward strand.
AATAGGCTAAAAGATCATCTTTTGCAAAAAGGCCAAAATAGTTAATGTGCTGGGTACGTCCTGGTGTTTTACTGGCAAAAGCGAGGCGTTTTTGGTTGCAAAGCACGTTAATTGCGCTAGATTTGCCCGCATTTGAACGCCCAGCAAAGGCCACCTCCCGGAGTGGAGTGGCAGGCAGGCAATGGGTATCATTGACTGTGGTCGCAAATCGGGCTTGAAAGAGTTTAGACATGTCCAGAAGCTATTGTAAAATCACGCAAAATCATGAAATATCTCATGGTGTTGGGTAAAAGGTTGTAAAAGTAGAGCCCAAACACTTTTAGGAATTTTTGCCAAGGTAAACATAATGCGTCAAACCTCTCAAATCTCCAAATTAACTAGCGTAAGCGCTAGCCTAGCCGCTGGCTTATTGCTGGCAATGACCAGCTTCTCCGGCCTGGTTAGTGCTGCAGATCCTGCGCCTGCTGCTGCCCCGATGGCGGAAACTGCTGCTAAGCCAGTTGTTCCAGGCAAGCCTAAGGTCGATCCTGCCGTTAGTGAAGCGCTTTACTCTAACGGCGATGCTAGCCGTGGCGTTACTGCCTGCTTGACTTGCCATGGCCCTAAGGGTCAAAGCGCGACTGCTACTTGGCCTAAGTTGTCTGCTCAGCATGCAGCATATACAGCCAAGCAGTTAAAGAACTTCAAAGACGGCACTCGTGCTAATCCAGTCATGATGGGAATGGCCGCCACCTTAACTGAGCAAGATATGAATAATATTTCTGCTTATTTGGCTAGACAGCCAGTGTCACAGGGTGTTGCTCAAAACAAAGACACCATTGAATTAGGTCAAAGCATTTACCGTGGCGGTATCGCTGCTAAAGGCGTTCCAGCATGTGCAGCATGTCATAGTCCAACTGGTGCTGGCATTCCTTCGCAGTACCCACGTGTGGGTGGACAGTGGGCTGAGTACAACGCTGCTCAGTTACTCGCTTTCCGCGAAGGTACTCGTAAAAATAGCAGTCAGATGACAACGATCGCAACTAAGCTTTCTGATCAAGAAATGAAAGCTGTTGCTGATTACATGGCGGGCTTGCATTAATAGCCACGTTCAGTACAAAACAAAAACCCCGCTGAAGTAGCGGGGTTTTTTATTGCCTGAAAATTTACCAGGCCAAACACATTGTTTACTAAATTTAGTTTGGAAGGATAGTTTCACTAGCAAAGAGATCGGCAACATTTTCACGGGCACGAATAACATAGGCATTCTTACCGTCAACCATAATCTCAGCAGGTTTTGGTCTAGTGTTGTAATTAGATGCCATTACAAAACCATAAGCACCAGCAGACAGAATAGCTAGCAGATCACCTTCTTCAACTGCAAGCTTGCGGTCTCTTCCGAGCCAGTCACCAGATTCACACACGGGCCCAACGATGTCATAAGTAGAGCTTGTAACTTGTTTAGTTTGGACTGGAACAATGCCGTGATAAGCCTCGTAAAGGGCTGGACGCATTAACTCTGTCATTGCTGCATCCACAATACAAAAGTTTTTCTCAGCGCCAGGCTTGAGATATTCCACTTGAGTCAGCAGCACGCCAGCATTGCCTACCAAGGATCTGCCGGGCTCTAAGACTACATCGAGATGCGCAAAGCCACGTTCAGCAACTCGATTGAGTAAGGTGTTGGTGAACTCAGTAATGTCAGGCGGATTATCCTCGCCATAAGAAATCCCAAGGCCACCGCCTAAATCGAGATGATGAATCTCAATACCTTTTTTTTTCAATTGAGCAACTAACTCAAGTACTTTATCAAGCGCATCAAGGTAGGGTGCAGTGGTGGTGATTTGTGAGCCAATATGGCAATCAATACCAACCACATCAATTTGTGAAAGTAGGGCAGCTTCACGATACGTTTTTAGAACCTCGTGATAAGCAATGCCAAATTTATTTCCTTTTAATCCAGTAGATATATAGAGATGTGTTTGTGCGTCCACATCGGGATTCACGCGCAAAGAAATTGGGGCGCGGCAATTGAGTTTTGCAGCAACGCGGTTAATTTGATGTAGTTCGGCAATCGATTCCACATTGATGCATTTAACACCTGCCTGCAATGCTTGGGCAATTTCAATGGCGGATTTACCAACACCTGCAAATACCAAACTCTTTGGATATGCGTCAACTGCCAGTGCACGAGCTAACTCACCACCGCTGACTAAGTCAAAGCCGGAGCCTAATTTTTTAAAGCAATCAATCACCGCTAAGTTACTATTCGCTTTCATCGCGTAGTGGACACGAGCTCGTCGCTTACCAGAGGAATCTAGACAAGCTTTGTCATAGGCTTGATATGCCTCGGTTAAAGCTTTTTTGCTATAGACATACAAAGGCGTGCCAAACTCTTTTGCCAAATCTGACAAAGGAATTTCTTCTGCATACCATTTGCCATTGCGTTCTGTAAATCCAGCTAGGTCAGGGAGTGGAATTGCTTTACTTGTCATTGCTTGGCCGATGATGGGTTGGTTGCAGCAGGGCTTTGGGGTGGATAGAGCTTGCCTTTGGGTTCTGGCTCAGAGGGAGGGCTAGGCGCTGGTGGCACATTTGGCAAATATAAGGGCCCTCTTACCCCACATCCAACAAGGGATATTAGGAGGCTAATGCCAAGAGTTCTTTTAAGAATCGCTATCATGAATGTCTCTAAAACGAATGATTGAATATAGCATGCAGGACTCCAATATGAAGCCAGACAATTTAACCGTGGAAACCATTGACGATAAGCAATTCCATCAGCTGGGCAGCAACTTATTGCAGTCGATTGAAGTGGCCCTAGAAGCCGCAGATGATGCGCTAGATTTAGATTTGGATGTAGAGCGCCAGGGCGGAAATGTGATCAATATTCGATTTAGAGATCGCAGCGTGATTGTGGTCAATACACAACCACCATTAGATGAAATCTGGGTAGCAGCTAAGTCTGGTGGTTATCACTATCGCTGGGCTGGTACTGTGGCATCCCCACTGTGGCTAGATACTAAAACTGGGCGCGAACTATTGAGTGACTTATCAGAGTTTGCTAGCGCTCAAGCTGGACAGGCAATCACAATTGGCCTGCTTCAGAATTAAACATCAGTATCCCGGCGAATTAAACTGCCCCAGTTGCGTTTAGGGTCTCGATGACCTGAGAATCGGGAACGCTCTTAATTTGGGCTTTACCAATCTTTTCTAAAACGACGTAACGAATCTGACCGCTCTCAGTTTTTTTGTCTACTTGCATTAATTCCATATAACGCTGTGCACCAAACTTCGGAGGTGCAATCGGCAGATTCATAGATTGAATAATTTGAGTTAAGCGATTGACTTCATCCTGGGTGATGAAGTTCAGACGTCGTGAGAGGTCTGCACCCATAACCATGCCGCAGCCAACAGCTTCACCATGCAGCCATTCGCCATAGCCCATACCGGCTTCGATCGCATGACCAAAGGTATGTCCGAAATTGAGGGTGGCACGAATGCCACCTTCCCTCTCATCCGCTGAAACAACGGCTGATTTAATTTCGCAAGAGCGTAATACCGCATGCGCCATTGCTGCGGTATCGTACGCCAGTAATGCTTTTGCATTTTCTTCTATCCAACTCAAAAATTCAGCGTCTACAATTGCACCATGCTTAACCACTTCAGCTAAGCCTGCAGAGAGTTCGCGGGCAGGCAACGTCTTCAAGGTATTGAGGTCGGCAATCACTGCTGCTGGCTGATGAAAGGCCCCAATCATATTTTTTCCGAGCGGGTGGTTAATGCCTGTCTTGCCGCCAACAGAAGAGTCCACCTGAGCCAGCAAGGTTGTTGGCACTTGAATGAAGCGGATGCCGCGCATAAAGCTGGCAGCAGCAAAGCCAGTCATATCGCCAATCACGCCACCACCCAATGCCACCAACATAGTTTGACGATCAGCGCCAAACTTAAGGAGGTCATCAAAAATTAATTGAAGATTTTTCCAGTTCTTATAAGACTCTCCATCAGGCAAGACAATCGTTCTGACGGACTTGCCGAGCTTCTCTAAAGTCTTGGTAAGGCACTCTGCATATAAAGGGGCAACAGTTGTATTGGTAACGATATAAATCGATGTTGCTTTTTCGCAAGCGTTGAATAATTCTGGCCGATCTATTAAATCCGTACCGATATGAATGGGGTAGCTACGATTGCCTAGATCAACTTCTAATGTTTTCATGGATAAATTTATGCGGAGAGTTCGAGTTGCATGATGAGAGTGTTGACTGGTTGATTGACGCTGGGCTTTCCAGTTTCAATTACATAGTCGGCGATTTCGCGATACAGTGGATCACGAATGGCATATAGGTTTTCTAAAATCTTTTTTGCAGCACCATTTTTAAGTAGCGGCCTTCCTTCGCCACCTTTAGTCCGATGCCATAGCTTCATCGGATTGGCATGGAGATAAATTACCGTTCCTCTTTCACTAAGGAATTGACGATTCTCAGGCAGGAGTACGGCGCCACCACCGGTTGCCAAGATGACATCATGTTCAGCTGTAATATCTTTAATGGCTTGAGCCTCGCGTTTGCGAAATCCATCCTCACCTTCCATTTCAAAGATGACAGGAATCTTGACTCCGCAACGATCTTCAATCACATGGTCAGCATCCAAAAATCGACGACCCAATTTCTTGGCTAGCAATTTACCGACGGTCGACTTCCCAGCGCCCATAAGGCCGATCAGAAAGATATTGTTGGATGAAGAGTTCACCCTCTGATTTTATTAGTGTTTGTCCAGCACGATGGGGGTTAAGAAGACTAATAGTTCGGTTTTATCCGCCAATTTGGATTTGTGGCGAAATAAATGCCCAATCAAGGTAATATCGCCGAGAAGCGGAACCTTGATTTCATCATTGCGTTCGGTGGTTTGAAAAATTCCCCCAATAATGGCTGTACCCCCATTTTCAACAGTTACTTCGGAGCTGAGGTTTTTGGTGTCAATGGTATAGCCCTGCTCGGTTTTCATGCCAATGGTGTCTTTATTAATCCCTACCAACATCGAGACCTTCCCGTCAGGATGAATCTTGGGTAAGACCTCTAGGCGTAAATTGGCTTTGCGGAACTGTAATTTGCTCCCGCTTTGAGAGCTCACTTGATACGGTAGCTCAGTTCCCTGTTCAATTGTGGCTTTAACTTGATCGCCAGTCATGATTCGGGGATTGGAGAGAATCTTGTCTTGGCCATCAGATTCGAGGGCTGAAAGTTCTATTTGCAATAGTCTGGCTGCATTCTTGGAAACCAGGGTTGCAGCCAAGGTGGCTGGGTTAAAGCCAGTCAAGCCAGTTCCTGCGAGATCGAGATTGGCGCTGGCATTTTGGTCTGGGTAATTACTGATGTTATTGGCTTGATATCTCAACTTGACGCCTAGCTCACGGGCAAAGCGCTGATCGGTCTCGACGATACGAGCTTCAATCAGGATCTGGCGAGGGCTATTAATATGATCGCCCCCAAAGGGTAGGGCGGCGTCCTCTCGTCGAAACTTTTGGAAGTTTTGAATTTCTGCATGAGGATCAATCCAGTAAATATCCCCATTCCGGACAAGTCGTAGACCCAGGCTAGCAAGAATGGAGTGGAGGGCAGTTTGCCAAGGGGTGTCTTTAAGGTCGACCGAGATCTTGCCCTGAATGAATTTATTGAGGAGGAAGTTGGTATTCCCCATTTTTGCTAAAACCTGCAAAAGTTCGGTCATTTCAATTTGGCTAAATTGCAGGCTAATGCGACTATTTTTGAGGGCGGCCAAAGAACTTCCTTCGGGGGAGTTTCCTAAAGCTGGGCTGATCAAAAAAACCACTACTAAGGCGAGCAGAGCAACACGGGGTTTTTGTAAGATCTTCAATAAAGTTACTCTGATTGGGTTGACTTAAAAGTGATGGACTTGCCTTTGGGGTGACTCAAGATAGCCAGCTCTTTTTCAGCTTGGGTCAGGCGCCACTCGCCTAATGCCAGATCTTGTTTGACTACTACCTTGGTGGACTTGCCGGTATGGAAAAAAGCTTGCTCAGTTGCCCCCATGCGGGTGATACCCAAATATCTCCAGCAACGTAGATCAGCCTCGTGCGAGATGGCTGCCGGCTTGTTTTGAGATGCCTGTATTGGCGGTTTTATCTTTATTGAGTGAATACTCACTTCTATTTCATCTATTGCTTAATATAGATCGCCCCTCTCAGATTCCCATTCGATTTGAGATAAATCCAAGTCTCCCTTGAGGGCCAACAGCTGATTCTTTAGGCCATTTATTTCCCCTTCGGCACCAGATTTATTGAGGTCAAAATAAAAAAAGAAGCCGATACTGCAGATTAATAAGAGGGCGCAAAGGATCCAAGTCGGGCTGAAATTAAGCTTATTTAACTCAAATGAGTTGACCAGAAAAGAGGGCTTTGGAGCCTTTGTTTTGGGGGTGAAATCCTCTCTGGGAGGAGAGGGTGATTTTCGAATTCCGTGGGGGTCTGGAATGGCGGGGTCATCCTCCAGCTCACTCAAAATGTCATCAAAAGACTGGGGGGAAATGTGGCGTGAAGGCATGCCATATTGTTCCCCCGGGGGATAGTAAAAACCATCAGGGAAAGCAGAATTGAGCGTCAGAAAATCCAACACGAAATCTTTGAAACAAGGGTTTTGGAGCTTTCGGGAAAAATGCATAAGCACCCTATAATTTGAATCTATGGCTCTACCCCCAAAAGACAAGTCGCCCTTAAATCGGCGGTTTAACCGACAGCCTGAAAGACCTCCTGATCAGCCAAGAGGGAAGCATTTCTCATCCAGAAAATCAGGAAGCAACCCCTTGATTAAGGCGCTACTGATTATCAGTATGGTCTTTGCGGTGGTAATTACATTGTTACTGGGATATGCCTTCTTAATAGCAAAGCCAAATTTGCCGAAGATCTCGGCCTTGGTTGACTACAACCCCAAAACACCATTACGCATCTATACAGCCGATAAGGTCTTGATCGGTGAGTTTGGGGAGGAGCGCCGCAAGGTGATTGCTTTGAGCGAAATTCCCATGAGTATGCGTAATGCAGTTTTGGCTATTGAGGATGATCGCTTTTACTCCCATAGTGGGGTGGACTACGTGGGGATTCTTAGGGCGGCACTCACCAATTTACGTGGCAACCTTTCTCAGGGCGCGTCAACCATCACGATGCAGGTGGCTCGAAACTTTTTCCTGAGTAATGAGAAGACCTTTAGCCGCAAGATTTACGAGGTTCTCCTGTCTTGGGAAATTGAGTCCCAATTAAGTAAAGACAAGATCCTTGAGATTTATATGAATCAGATCTTTTTGGGGCAAAGAGCCTATGGGTTTTCAAGTGCGGCTCAAATCTATTTCGGTAAGGAATTAAAGGACATCACGATTGCGGAGGCAGCGATGTTGGCGGGTTTACCAAAAGCGCCATCTGCATATAACCCGGTAAGCAACTTCCGTCGTGCCAAGATTCGCCAGGAATATATTTTGCAGCGGATGCGCGATTTGTCGTACATCACGCCAGAGCAGTATCAAATCGCCATGGCGGAAGAATTGCACATTCGCGGCCTTGGAAATGAATTTAGCACCCGTGCCGATTTTGCGTCGGAGATGGTGCGTCAATTACTATTTACGCAATACGGCGAAGCAATTTATTCCCAGGGCATTGATGTCTACACCACGATCTTGAAGGCAGATCAAGATGCAGCATATAAGGCAGTGCGTCGCGGTATCTTTGAATATGACTTGCGTCACGCTTATCGTGGGCCAGAAGGATTTATTGAGTTGCCTGAAGAGACGGTGAAACGTCAGCGTGCGATTGATGAAGCTTTATTGGCTTACCTACAACTAGATGATTTGCAGTCTGGTGTTGTACTCGATGTCAAGCCAAAAGAAATGCAAGTGATGATTTCGACTGGGGATACGATCACACTCAAAGGCGAGGGCATGAAGCTTGCTGCCGCCTCTTTAACGGATAGCACTCAACCTAAAAAACGCTTACGGCCTGGCGCCATTATTAGACTACTTTCGGATGGTGGCGTTTGGAAGTTGGCGCAATTGCCGCAAGTTGAAGCAGCCTTTGTCTCTATGAATGCCGAGACGGGCGCGATACTTTCCTTGGTAGGCGGTTTTGATTTCCGTCGCAATCAATTTAATCACGTTACTCAGGCTCAGCGCCAACCAGGATCTTCATTTAAGCCATTTATTTATGCTGCTGGAATTGAAAAAGGTTTTTCTCCAAGCACGATGGTGAACGATGCACCACTGTCTATTGGGAGCATGGAAACTGGTAGCCAAGCTTGGGAGCCAAAGAATTACGATGGCAAATATGAAGGCATGATGCGCTTGCGTACTGCTTTAGCTAAATCGAAGAACTTGGTATCTGTGCGACTCATTCGCGCTATCGGCCCATCCTACGCACAAGAATATATTCAGCGTTTTGGTTTTGAGAAGGAGAAGCATCCACCTTACTTAACTATGGCTTTGGGTGCGGGCTCTGTAACGCCATTGCAAATGGCATCTGCTTACAGCGTTTTTGCTAACGGTGGCTACCGCGTAGATCCATTCCTAATTAATAAGATGACGGATTCGAAAGGAACGGTTTTATTTGAAGCTAAGTCTACTCATGCTCGAGAAGATGCGACTCGCGTGTTGGATGCAAGAACTGCTTTTGTAATGGATAGTATGTTGCAAGAGGTTACTAAAACTGGAGCTGCTGGTAGTGCAAGAGCCAAATTAGGTCGCAGTGATATTGCGGGTAAAACAGGTACAACCAATGATTCTCATGATGCTTGGTTTGCGGGATACAACCCAAAGGTGGTAGCTATCGCCTGGATTGGATTTGATAAGCCGGCAAGTTTAGGTGACCGTGAGACTGGCGGTGGCCTTGCTTTGCCAATGTGGATTTCATATATGAGTACCGCGCTGAAAGATGAGTCGCAACAAGGTCGTGAAGTGCCAGCAGGTGTGACTCAAGTTGATGGTGATTGGTTCATCCCAGAGTTTTCTAATAACGGTGGAGTGCGCGAACTACCGTAGTTCGTTTTAACAATGGCAAGGCAAGCGCGCACCATTTATTCCCGGCCAAGCGATGCATGTCATGGTTCGTGGCAATAATCGGGAAATACTTTTTTTAATGATGCGGATCGTCGCATCTATTTAGATTGGCTGCGAGAGGCAGCAAAGCAATTTGGCAGTGCGGTACACGCATACGCCTTAATGCCAAATCATGTTCATCTACTGATAACCCCCCAAAATGCAGACTCGCTTGTAAAAACGATGCAATCTCTAGGCAGGCGTTATGCCCAATATTTCAATCAACAGCACCACCGTTCGGGAACTATTTTGGAAGGGCGCTATCGCTCTTCACTGATAGACCCCAATTATTTTTTGCGGTGCCAGCGCTATATTGAGCTCAATCCCGTGAGGGCTGGGTTTGAATCTAGTCCTCAAGATTCCACTTGGACCAGTTTTGCGTCCCATATCGGAGGAAATGCAGAGCCTTGGCTGGTCGATCACCAGCACTTTTGGAAATTGAGTAATACCCCTTTTGAGAGACAAATGACTTGGGCGACCTTTGTGAAGGAGGGCTCGCCTCACTGGGAGGATCGCCAAATTACTGAGGCGTTGGTGAGATCGAAGCCTTGGGTAAATGATATTTACGCTAAAAAGGTATTTAAAGATAACCCCGATCAGACTTTAATTCGATATCGTGGCCGCCAAAAGAAAATAATATCAATTAATTCAACTACTTAGATAATATTCTTGGTGTTGGGCAATTTGTTGTTTTGCCATAAAGTAACGACTCTGTCCCCTTAATAGTAATTCATTTTAGTCCTGACCTAATTTAAATGGGACAGACTCATTTTATTTCTATTGCATCAACATGGGTATTCACCTATATTTGATCCTCCAAAAGTAATCAGGCCCCAAGGGCACACAGAAATACTATGACTACACAAATGAATACAGATCATCGTCCAATCGCACACGGTCTCTACGATCCACAAAATGAGCATGATGCTTGCGGCGTTGGATTCGTTGCCCACATCAAGGGCAAGAAGTCACATGAGATTGTTGCTCAAGGATTGAAAATTCTTGAGAACTTAGACCACCGTGGCGCAGTTGGTGCCGACCCTCTAATGGGTGATGGCGCAGGAATTTTGATTCAGGTTCCTGACACCTTGTATCGCCAAGAGATGGCTAAGCAAGGCATTGAATTGCCACCGTTCGGTGAGTATGGCGTTGGCATGATTTTCTTGCCTAAGGAGCATGCGTCCCGTTTGGCTTGTGAACAGGAGTTGGAGCGCACAGTTCGCTTGGAAGGCCAAGCTGTTTTGGGTTGGAGAGATGTACCCATTGATGTGAAGTTGCCAATGTCTCCAACCGTACAAATGACAGAGCCATTTATCCGTCAAATTTTTATTGGACGTGGCCGCGACATCATGACAACCGATGCCCTTGAGCGCAAGTTATATGTGATTCGTAAAACCGCAAGTCATGCAATTCAAGACTTACATTTAAAGCATGGCAAAGAATATTTCGTTGCATCGATGTCTGCTCGCACCATTGTTTATAAGGGCTTGCTGTTGGTTAACCAAGTAGGTGCGTACTATAAAGATTTGCAAGATCCACGCACTGTATCTGCATTGGCATTAGTGCATCAACGCTTCTCAACAAATACATTCCCAGCATGGGAATTGGCTCACCCATACCGCATGATTGCACACAATGGTGAGATTAATACGGTTAAAGGTAACGTCAACTGGGTGAATGCGCGCGAAGGTGCTATTAGCTCTCCAGTGTTGGGTGATGATCTTAAAAAATTATGGCCACTGATTTATCCGGGCCAATCTGACACAGCTTGTTTTGATAACTGCTTAGAGTTGTTGGTAATGTCAGGCTATCCATTGGCACAAGCCATGATGATGATGATTCCAGAAGCGTGGGAACAGCATGCATTAATGGATGAAAACCGCCGCGCATTCTACGAATACCATGCAGCTATGATGGAGCCATGGGATGGCCCAGCTGCTATGGCATTTACAGATGGCCGCCAAATTGGCGCCACCCTTGACCGTAATGGTTTGCGTCCAGCGCGCTACTACGTTACTGATGATGACTTAGTCATCATGGGCTCTGAAGCTGGCGTATTGCCGATTCCAGAGAGCAAGATTGTTCAAAAATGGCGCTTGCAACCAGGCAAGATGTTCATGATTGATATGGAGCAAGGTCGCATTATTGATGACGTTGAATTAAAAGATGCCGTCTCCAAAGCGAAGCCTTATAAGAGTTGGATCGATGCAGTGCGCGTGAAGCTAGATGAAGTCGATGCAAGCAAAGATGACTTGGTCGATGAAAAAACCACTATTCGTCCAGCGGCAAAATTATTGGATCGTCAGCAAGCTTTTGGCTATACCCAAGAAGATATCAAGTACCTCATGGCGCCAATGGCCATGAATGGCGAAGAGGCCATTGGATCGATGGGTAACGATAGCCCATTAGCGGTACTCTCTAATAAGGACAAGTCACTCTACAACTACTTCAAGCAATTATTTGCACAGGTAACCAATCCTCCGATTGATTCCATCCGCGAAAACATGGCGATGTCTTTAGTGTCTTTCATTGGACCTAAGCCGAATTTGTTGGACACCAACAATATCAACCCACCAATGCGCTTGGAAGTAAGTCAGCCGATTTTAGATTTTGACGATATGACTAAAATTCGTCACATCGGTCATTACACAAACGGTAAGTTCCGCTCATATGAGCTAGATATTTGCTACTCAGCATCTTGGGGCAAAGCCGGTATCGAAGCGCGCTTAGCATCTTTGTGTGCCGAAGCAGCAGATGCAGTGCGTTCTGGTTACAACATCTTGATCGTGAGTGATCGCCAGGTTGATGAACAGCATGTCGCTATTCCTGCATTACTGGCAACTTCAGCTATCCATCAGCACTTGGTGGAAAAAGGTTTGCGTACTAGTGTTGGTCTCGTTGTTGAAACTGGTAGTGCGCGTGAGACACATCACTTTGCACTCTTGGCTGGTTATGGCGCCGAAGCAGTTCACCCGTACTTAGCAATGGAAACTTTAGCGGAAATGGCTAAAGGTTTGTCTGGTGATTTGTCAGCTGAAAAAGCTGTGAAGAATTTTGTGAAAGCGGTTGGCAAGGGCTTGCAAAAAGTGATGTCCAAAATGGGTATCTCTACTTACATGTCTTACACCGGCTCACAGATTTTTGAAGCGATTGGTTTAAATAAAGACGTCATTGATCAATACTTTAAAGGTACACCATCGAATGTAGGCGGTATCGGTGTATTTGAAGTGGCTGAAGAGGCATTGCGTATGCATCAGTCTGCATTTGGTAATGATCCAGTACTGACCAATATGCTCGAAGCGGGTGGTGGGTATGCTTTCCGTATTCGTGGTGAGAATCACATGTGGACTCCAGATACGATTGCGAAGCTACAGCACTCCACTCGTATTGGTATCGAGAAGGGTTATCAAACCTACAAAGAGTACGCCAACATCATCAATGACCAAACTAAGCGTCAGATGACATTGCGCGGCTTGTTTGAATTCAAGATTGATCCAGCTAAAGCAATTCCATTGGATGAAGTCGAGTCAGCAAAAGAAATTGTTAAACGTTTTGCTACGGGCGCGATGTCTTTGGGTTCGATTTCTACTGAAGCGCATGCTACTTTGGCAATTGCTATGAATCGTATTGGCGGTAAATCCAATACTGGTGAAGGTGGTGAAGATCCAAATCGTTATGTGAATGAACTCAAGGGCATTCCTATTAAGAAGGGCGAATCCCTTGCCAGCATTTTGGGTGATGATGTTGTTGAAGCAAATATTCCTTTGCTTGATGGCGATTCATTGCGCTCCAGAATTAAACAGGTTGCTTCAGGTCGTTTTGGCGTGACTACTGAATACTTACGCTCTGCTGATCAGATTCAGATCAAGATGGCTCAAGGTGCTAAGCCTGGGGAAGGCGGTCAATTGCCGGGTGGCAAAGTTTCCGATTACATCGGTAAGCTCCGTTTCTCCGTGCCAGGCGTTGGTTTGATTTCTCCTCCTCCACACCACGATATTTATTCTATTGAAGATATTGCCCAGTTGATTCACGATCTGAAGAATGTGAACCCAGCTGCTGATGTATCTGTGAAATTGGTTTCTGAGGTGGGTGTTGGTACGATTGCTGCCGGTGTTGCCAAAGCGAAAGCGGATCACGTCGTGATCGCTGGACATGACGGTGGCACAGGTGCATCGCCACTCTCCTCTATTAAACATGCTGGTTCCCCATGGGAATTGGGCTTAGCTGAAACTCAACAAACATTGGTGCTCAATGGTTTGCGTAGTCGTATTCGCGTGCAAGCCGACGGTCAAATGAAAACTGGTCGTGACGTTGTGATTGGTGCATTGTTAGGCGCAGATGAGTTTGGTTTCGCAACAGCACCATTGGTTGTTGAAGGTTGCATCATGATGCGTAAGTGTCATTTGAATACCTGCCCAGTTGGTGTTGCTACACAAAATCCTGAATTGCGTAAAAAGTTCTCTGGAAAGCCAGAGCACGTTGTGAACTTCTTTTTCTTTATTGCGGAAGAAGTTCGCGAGATCATGGCTCAACTCGGCATTCGTAAGTTTGATGATTTGATCGGTCGCGTCGACTTCTTAGATACCCGTAAAGGTATTGAGAACTGGAAAGTGCATGGCTTGGATTTCAGCAAGATTTTTGCTGAGCCAGCCGTTGCCAAAGATGCTCCTCGTTATCAAGTCTTGACCCAAGACCATGGTTTAGACAGCGCTTTAGATAATGTTCTTATCGAGAAGAGTGAGCCTGCACTACAACGTGGCGAGAAAGCCTCTTTCATTGTTCCAGTGAAGAACGTGAACCGTACTGTTGGCGCAATGCTCTCCGGAGAAATTGCTCAATGTTATGGCCATGCTGGTTTGCCTGATGACACCATCCACATTCAATTGAATGGCGCTGCTGGTCAAAGTTTCGCCGCCTTCTTGGCGCGCGGCATTACCTTGGACTTGGTTGGTGACGGTAATGACTACGTTGGTAAAGGTTTGTCTGGTGGTCGTGTCATTGTGCGGGCGCCACATGAATTCCGTGGCGATACAGCAAAGAACATTATTGTTGGCAACACTGTTCTCTACGGCGCAATCGGCGGCGAAGCATTCTTCAATGGTGTGGCTGGCGAGCGCTTTGCAGTGCGTAACTCTGGTGCAACAACTGTAGTTGAAGGCACCGGCGATCATGGTTGCGAATACATGACAGGCGGCACTGTAGTGGTATTGGGCGCAACTGGCCGTAACTTTGCGGCAGGTATGAGCGGTGGTATTGCTTATGTTTATGACGAAGATGGCCTCTTTGAGAAACGTTGCAATACCAGCATGGCGACTTTGGAAAAAGTCTTGCCTTCCGCTGAACAGATTGCCAAGATGCCTCAGTCACAGTGGCATGCCCCTATTGACGTGAAGGATGGTGGCGAGCGTATGACCGATGAGCAAATTCTGAATGGCTTGATCGAGCGTCATTTCCGTCACACTGGCTCTGAGCGCGCTAAAGCGCTCTTGGCTGATTGGGACAATGCCCGCGGTCGTTTTGTGAAAGTGCTGCCTACTGAGTACAAACGTGCTCTAGGTGAGTTGTGGGAAAAAGCGCAAAACAAAACTGTTGCAGCTTAATCAATATAGACATTAAGAAAAGATACTAAGGATTCGATATGGGTAAGGTCACTGGATTTATGGAGTTTGAGCGCGTAGATGAAACCTACGAAGCTCCCGTTAAACGCCTCCATCACTACAAAGAGTTCGTTGCGGCATTAACGGATGATGAGGCCAAAGTACAGGGCGCACGCTGCATGGATTGTGGCATTCCGTTTTGCAATAACGGTTGCCCTGTTAATAACATCATCCCTGACTTCAATGATCTGGTATTCCATAGTGATTGGAAGAATGCATTAGATGTTTTGCAATCAACTAATAACTTCCCTGAATTCACTGGCCGTATCTGCCCAGCACCTTGCGAAGCTGCATGCACCTTAGGAATTAATAGTGATGCGGTTGGCATTAAGTCAATCGAGCACGCCATTATTGATAAGGGTTGGGAAAATGGCTGGGTTAAGCCGCAACCATCCAAAACCAAGACTGGTAAGAAAGTAGCTATTGTTGGCGGTGGCCCTGCTGGTATGGCGACCGCACAGCAGTTGGCGCACGTTGGTCACGACGTGACCGTATTTGAAAAGAATGATCGTGTTGGCGGATTGTTACGCTACGGCATTCCTGATTTCAAAATGGAAAAGTGGTTGATCGATCGTCGTGTCGAGCAGATGCAGGCTGAAGGTGTGAAGTTTGAGACTGGCGTATTTGTTGGTAAAGAAGCGATTGGCGCTGAAGTAAAAAATTACTCAACGAAAACAGTTTCCCCTGATCAGTTGATGAAAGACTTTGACGCGGTTGTTATTAGCGGTGGATCTGAGCAGCCACGCGACTTGCCAGTTCCTGGCCGTGAGTTGAAGGGCGTTCATTACGCTTTGGAATTCTTGATTCCACAAAACAAGGAAAACGCAGGCGATTTCAAAAATGAAATTTCTGCAGCTGGTAAGCATGTAGTAGTAATTGGTGGTGGTGATACTGGATCTGATTGCGTTGGAACATCCAATCGTCATGGCGCTGCCAAGATTACTCAATTTGAATTATTGCCGCAGCCACCAGAAACTGAAAACAAGCCTTTGGTATGGCCTTACTGGCCAACCAAGTTGCGTACATCTTCTTCGCATGAAGAAGGTTGTGAGCGGGATTGGTCTGTTGCTACAAAGCGTTTTGAAGGTAAAGACGGCAAACTGGAGAAGTTAATTTGCGTGCGCTTAGAGTGGAAGGACGGCAAGATGTCAGAAATGCCAAATTCTGAATTTGAGATCAAAGCAGATTTAGTGTTTTTGGCTATGGGCTTTGTGTCACCTGCAGCTCAGGTTCTCAATGCCTTTGGAGTTGAAAAAGACGCTCGCGGCAATGCAAAAGCCACAGTTGACGGCCAAAATGCATATCAAACCAATGTTCCAAAGGTGTTTGCTGCTGGCGATATGCGTCGTGGACAATCTTTGGTGGTTTGGGCGATTCGTGAAGGTCGTCAAGCAGCCCAAGCAGTAGACGAGTATTTAATGGGGTCTTCTGCTCTACCGCGATAATATTGAGGATATGAACAGTAGCCACTCCAACTCGGTGGAAGTGAAGCAAAAAACCTCTAGCGGTGGCCATGGCGAAGTTGTGGTTCAAATCAAGGACGTCAACTTTTCCTACGCCCCTGGTGAGCGGCAAATTTTATCGGGACTCAATATGGAGTTCCGTCGCGGCCAAGTCGTTGCAGTGATGGGCGGCTCTGGTTGTGGAAAAACAACTCTTCTGAGACTCATTGGTGGCCAGTTCGCCGCACAGTCTGGCCAAGTTTTATTCGAGGACCATGACATTGGCAAAATGAACGGCACTGAATTAATGGCCGCACGACGTCGCATGGGAATGCTGTTTCAGTTTGGCGCACTCTTTACCGACCTGAGTGTTTTTGAAAACGTGGCTTTTCCTTTGCGCGAGCATACTGATTTAAGTGAAGAGCTATTGCACTCTTTGGTGCTGATGAAGCTTAATGCAGTTGGCTTGCGTGGCGCACGTGATTTGATGCCAGCGCAAATTTCTGGAGGTATGGCACGTCGTGTTGCCTTAGCAAGAGCGATCGCACTTGATCCTCCTTTGATCATGTACGACGAGCCCTTCGCTGGCTTGGATCCGATTTCACTGGGTATTACTGCACGCTTGATTCGGAATTTGAATCAAGCTCTAGGCGCAACCAGTTTATTAGTTACACATGATGTTGAAGAAACATTTGAAATTGCCGATTACGTTTATTTCATTGCTAATGGTCGCATTGGTGCTGAAGGTACGCCAGAAGAGTTGAGTCGATCGAGCGATCCTTTCGTTCGCCAATTTCTGGATGCTTCTCCGGATGGTCCTATGCCGTTTCATTATCCAGGACAAAGCCTTGCAGAAGATTTTGGGGTGAGCTTGAAATGAGTGTCCTGAATAAAGCCTTAGATCTTTTTGGCGACCTCGGTTTTTTTATTCGTCGCAACTTAACCAGTCTTGGTCTAGCTGCGCGCATGTTCGCTGCAGTGATTTGGCGTTCAGGGTTTTTATTAAAAAGACCGCGCTTAGTTTCTGATCAGATTCTGTTTGTCGGTAATCACTCATTCGTGATCATTGCGGTATCTGGTTTATTTGTTGGATTTGTTTTGGGCTTGCAGGGTTACTACACTCTCAATCGTTATGGCTCTGAGCAGGCTCTAGGTTTATTGGTTGCGCTATCGCTCACGCGTGAATTGGGCCCAGTAATTACTGCCCTTCTATTTGCTGGTCGTGCTGGCACATCCCTTACTGCAGAGATCGGCTTGATGAAAGCCGGTGAGCAGCTCAGCGCCATGGAGATGATGGCGGTAGATCCATTGAGTCGCGTGATTGCGCCGCGCTTATGGGTCGGCATTATTGCGATGCCGATTTTGGCAGCGATCTTTACGGCTGTTGGTGTGATGGGCGGCTACTTTGTTGGGGTTCCCTTAATTGGGGTCGATTCAGGGGCTTTTTGGTCGCAGATGCAGGGTGGGGTAGATCTCTTCTACGATATTGGTAATGGCCTGATTAAAAGTCTGGTGTTTGGTGTGGCGGTGACATTTATAGCGCTGTATCAAGGCTATGAGGCAAAGCCTACACCTGAGGGCGTATCGCAAGCAACCACCAGGACGGTGGTGATCTCCTCCTTATCGGTTTTAGCGCTGGACTTCTTGCTTGCCGCGATGATGTTCTCGAATTAGAAAGAATAAACTGGGACTCTTATGAGAAAAAGTGCAATTGATGTTTGGGTTGGGATCTTTGTAGCTATTGGCTTACTGGCTGCTTTGTTTCTCGCATTGAAGGTCGGCAATATGAATGCCGTTTCCTTTGCACCCACTTACAAAATTTCGGCGCGTTTTGACAATATCGGCGGACTCAAGTCACGTGCACCAGTGAAAAGTGCTGGCGTTGTTGTTGGCCGTATTGCCAATATCTCTTTTGATGACAAGACTTATCAGGCTACCGTCACCATGACGATCGAAGATACCTATAAGTTCCCTAAAGATTCTTCTGCAAAGATTTTGACTTCAGGTTTGTTGGGTGAGCAATATATTGGGCTTGAGGCTGGCGGCTCTGATGACATGTTGCTTGCTGGGGATAAGATCACTCAGACGCAGTCCGCAGTGGTTCTTGAAAATCTGATTAGCCAGTTCTTATATAACAAGGCTGCCGATAGCGGTAAAGATAAGGGCGCTGAAAAGTAATGCAGTGGCTTGTCAAGCTCAAACGTCTTTTGCTGCTTGGCTTGCTGGCTGGCATGGTGGGTTGTGCATCTATTCCTGCTGGCGTAGAGCCTTCCCCGCATGACCCTTGGGAGCCGTTCAACCGATCTGTTTTTGAATTCAATGAAGGCTTAGATGCCTATTTGCTTAAGCCAGTAGTCGCTGGCTACCGCTTTGTCTTGCCAGAGTTTGTGCGTGACGGTATTTATAACTTCTTTAGCAACTATAGTGACATCTACACTGCCCTACAGAACTTGTTGCAAAATAAGCCAGATTACGCCTTTAATGATTTGATGCGTGTTGTGGTCAACACTACCTTTGGCTTAGGTGGTCTGATTGATATGGCTACGCCCGGCGGACTTCCAAAGCATAGGGAAGATTGGGGTCAAACCTTTGGTGTCTGGGGCATCCCTTCTGGACCTTATGTCGTTTTGCCATTCTTTGGGCCAAACAGTGTGCGAGATGCGTTTGGTATGGTGGTTGATTTGGAGTCTGATTACTTATTTAGACTTCTCCCAGACGTTGCTCTCCGTAACAGTATTACTGGCTTGCGCGTGGTGAATGCCCGTAATACGTATTACGAAGCAGGTGACCTATTGGATGGTGCTGCAATCGATAAATACAGTTTTATGCGAGATGCCTACATTCAGCGACGTGAATATCAGATTAATGAAGGGCGCGACGATAAAGAGCCTCTCATGCCAGTTTACGAAAACCCCTACGAATAAAGAGGCGATCAAGCCTAGGTTAATTTCCTTTAAGGGCTAAAATGAGCCACAATGACCAGCATTAATCGAGGACACATGAAAAGCCACAAAAACATTCAAAAATACTGCGCAGCTTTGCTATCGAGCTTGTTTTTTTTTGCGGGCGGTGTTTTTGCTCAAGCGGTTGATCAGTCTACGCCGGATGGCCTGATTAAGACTGTAGTTTCTGATGTGATGGCTTCCGTGAAGTCCGATCCGGAAATTCAAAAAGGGAATATTCCACGCATCGTGGATTTAGTGGAAAAGAAAATTGTTCCCTATACCGATATGCGCCGCACCACTGAAATGGCGATGGGGCCCAATTGGAAAAAAACCACTCCAGAGCAGCAAGCTCAATTAGTTAGCGAGTTCAAGAATTTACTCATTCGCACTTACTCAGGTGCTTTGAGCCAGTTGCGCGATCAAACCATTCAATTCAAGCCTTTGCGCGCAGCCCCAGATGATAAAGAAGTAGTTGTAAAGACGGTGGTGATTGGTCGTGGCGATCCTGTGCCACTGGACTACCATCTGGAAAAAACCGCTAACGGCTGGAAAGTCTATGACATGAATATCATGGGCGTTTGGTTGGTCGAGGCCTATCGCAATCAGTTCGCCAACCAAATTAGCCAGAATGGTGTTGAGGGTCTGGTCAAGTTCTTGCAAGATCGTAACAAACAGCTTGCTGCTGTGAAGCCGACAAACCAAAGACCGCACAGATTTAGTAAAGATAAATAGCAAATGCCATTTTTATTGCCTGCTTTAGTGACACAAGATAATGTGTTGCAGTTAGAAAAAGATAGCTTACTGAATTTAGCCGCACTAAGAACAGTTGACTGTTGCAATCTCAAAGACTTTGATTCCGCGGTGTTAACTGTTTTATTGGCATGGCAGAAAAAATTACAAGCTGATGGTCAGCATATTTCTGTGCAAAATGCACCTGAAAAATTAATTGTGTTGGCTGGCGTATATGGCGTTGCCGAGCTGCTAGGTTTGGCATAGCATGCACGCCGCAATATTGATTAAAAACATATCAAAAAATTATGGCGCCTTAAAAGCGCTAGATGATGTCTCTTTATCAATTGAGCGAGGCGAGTTTTTTGGCCTGCTAGGCCTCAATGGTGCGGGCAAAACAACGCTGATTTCTATTCTGGCTGGATTGGCCGCAGCAGATGATGGTCACGCTGCAATCATGGGTGCTGATGTGCAAAGTCAGTTTCGCGAGGCTCGCCGAATGCTGGGAGTGGTTCCGCAGGAATTGGTATTTGATCCATTCTTTACCGTAAGAGAGACACTTCAATTTCAGTCGGGTTATTTTGGCATTCGTCATAACGATGCGTGGATCGATGAGATCATGGTCAACTTGGATCTCACCAATAAAGCTGACAGCAATATGCGCTCTTTATCTGGCGGCATGAAACGACGGGTATTGGTGGCTCAGGCATTAGTTCATAGACCGCCAGTGATTATTTTGGATGAGCCTACAGCTGGTGTTGATGTGGAGTTGCGCCAATCCTTGTGGCAATTTATCAGCCGCCTAAATCAAGATGGACACACTATTGTCTTAACAACCCATTACCTTGAAGAGGCTGAGGCGCTGTGTCAGCGTATCGCCATGCTCAAGCAAGGAAAGATTGTTGCTTTGGATACAACCGCCAACTTATTGAGCCAATACGGCTCAGTGAAAAAAGATGGTGAGGGTAAAACAGACCTCGAAGATGTTTTTGTCAACATCATGTCGGGGGGCGCCCGATGAAATCGATTTGGAATAAACCGACAATCTCTTATGGCAGTGGTTTTCCAACTCTATTGCGCAAAGAAATTAAGCGATTTTATAAAGTAGCTTTTCAGACGGTTGCGGCACCAGTGCTCACAGCCGTTTTGTATTTAATGATATTTGGTCACGTGCTTGAGGGCAAAGAATTTTATGGTCGCCTCAATTACACGGCCTTCTTAATTCCTGGTTTGGTCATGATGAGTGTGTTGCAGAATGCTTTTGCAAATACTTCTTCATCACTCATTCAGTCGAAGGTGACTGGTAATCTTGTTTTTGTTCTGCTGGCTCCCTTTAGTCACCTAGAGTTTTATGCTGCATATGTCTTAGCCGCAGTATTTCGTGGAATTGTTGTAGGCTCTGGCGTATTGCTGATTACTGCATGGTTCGCCATGCCATCTTTTGAATACCCTATATGGATCATGGCATTCGCTCTGTTGGGCGCTGCAATTTTGGGGGGTATGGGTTTAATTGCGGGCATCTGGGCTGATAAATACGATCAATTAGCAGCCTTCCAGAATTTCATCATCATGCCGGCGACGATGTTGTCGGGTGTGTTTTATTCCATTCATTCCTTGCCTGCAGCATGGCAGGTGGTATCGCACTTCAATCCATTCTTCTACATGATTGATGGCTTCCGTTATGGCTTCTTTGGAGTGTCTGATATTTCCCCTTGGGATAGTTTGACAATTGTGGCTTGTTTCTTTGTTGTGGTCTCTGCTATCGCTTTGCGTTTACTGCAGAAAGGCTACAAGCTCAGGAACTAAATGTTATTGAACTTGCCTCAAAATTCGTATTAGAGAATCGTTAAGAAATTAGAAATCAGGAGATTGTGGTGTTGCCAACCCCAGAACAAATTGAAGGCTATATTCAGCAAGGCCTTGCATGTACTCATGTGAAAGTTGAGGGCGATGGACAGCACTTCTTTGCGACGATTGTGAGCCCGGATTTTGCAGGCAAGCGTTTGATTCAGCGTCATCAGTTGGTATATGGCGCAATGGGAGACCGCATGAAAGCTGAAGTTCATGCTTTATCAATTAAAGCGTTTACTCCCGAAGAATTTTCTCAAAACACTTCAACATAAATACGGCATTAGCTTTTTACTGGAATAGATTCATGGATAAATTACGAATGGTTGGCGGCACTCCGCTTAAGGGCGAAGTAGCGATTGCTGGCGCCAAGAATGCTGCGTTACCAATTTTGTGCGCATGCTTACTAACAGATCAACCAATTACTTTGCGCAATGTTCCTGACTTGCAAGATGTGCGCACTATGCTCAAGCTCTTGCAGGAAATTGGCGTGACCGTTACATTTCCAGATACGAATGATCGCAATCGCGTGGTGCTCAATGCGGCTAATATTAAGAGTTCTGAGGCAACGTACGAGATGGTGAAAACCATGCGCGCCTCTATTTTGGTTTTAGGTCCATTGCTTGCCAGAATGCATAGCGCTAAGGTTTCTCTGCCAGGCGGTTGTGCCATTGGCGCACGTCCAGTGGATCAGCACATCAAGGGTCTGAAGGCCATGGGTGCAACGATCAAAATTAAGAGTGGCTACATTCAGGCAGAAACCAAATCTGCTACTGGTCGCTTGCAAGGTGCTTCCATCTTGACCGATATGATCACCGTAACCGGTACAGAGAATTTATTGATGGCCGCTACTTTGGCGTCAGGTACAACCATTTTGGAGAATGCCGCGCGCGAGCCTGAAGTTGGGGACTTGGCTGAGTTGCTCGTCAAAATGGGTGCCAAGATTACGGGCATCGGTTCTGATCGCTTGGTTATTGAAGGAGTTGAAAAGCTCCACAGTGCAGAACATGCCGTCATTGCCGACCGTATTGAGGCGGGCACATTCTTGTGCGCAGTTGCTGCTGCTGGTGGTGAGGTGCTGGTCAAGCACTGTCGCCCAGATACCTTGGATGCGGTGATCGTCAAACTCAAAGAAGCTGGCTTAGAAATGGAAGTGGGCCCTGATTGGATTAAAGCTTCCATGAAGGGCAGTCCCAAGGCTGTTAGCTTCCGGACTTCTGAATATCCGGCCTTCCCGACGGACATGCAGGCCCAGCTCATGGCAGTCAATGCGATTGCCCAAGGAAATGCCACGATTACTGAAACGATCTTTGAAAACCGCTTTATGCACGTTCAGGAGATGAATCGTCTTGGGGCTGATATCGCAATTGAAGGTAATACAGCAATCGCGCAGGGTGTGGAAAAGCTCTCGGGGGCTGTCGTGATGGCAACTGATTTGCGCGCTTCTGCCAGTTTGGTAATTGCTGGTTTGGCTGCCCAGGGTGAAACTCAGGTAGATCGGATTTATCACTTAGATCGTGGATATGACCGCATGGAGCAAAAGTTGACCCTCTTAGGCGCCAACATTCAGCGAATCAAGTAAGCCTGATGGATAATTAGTCCATGAAGTTAACTTTAGCCCTCTCGAAGGGGCGCATCTTCGAAGAAACCGCTGAGATCTTATCTAAGATCGGTATTCGTCCGCTTGAGGATCCAGAAAAGTCACGCAAACTGATTATTGAGACCTCTAATCCTGATGTGCGCCTGATCATTGTGCGCGCATCGGATGTGCCTACTTATGTCCAATTTGGTGGTGCCGATTTTGGAGTTGCCGGCCTGGATGTTTTGATGGAGAGCGATACCGATGGCCTATATGTTCCATTTGATTTAAATATTGCTAAATGCCGTATGTCAGTAGCTGTCAAAGAAGGTTTTGATTATGCTGCCGCTGTAAAGCAGGGCTCTCGTTTAAAAGTCGCAACCAAGTATGTCAATTGCGCACGCGAACACTTTGCCAATAAAGGTGTGCATATCGATACGATTCATTTGTATGGCTCGATGGAGTTGGCTCCATTAGTTGGCTTGGCGGATGCGATTGTAGACTTAGTTTCTACAGGTAATACCTTGCGTGCTAATGGTTTAGTTGAAGTTGAACCCATCGCCGATATCAGTGCGCGCTTAGTCGTTAATCAAGCTTCATATAAACGTAAGCGCGCACAGCTCCAGCCATTCTTTGAATTGTTGAAGTAAAGAAAATGCACATGTCAGCAGAAGTCAAAGTCAAACGCCTTAATAGCAAAGATGCAGGGTTTAAAGAAACTCTGTTCTCCAGTCTTTCTTTGCCAATGGCGGATGATGAAGCGATTGATGTCGCAGTAGTCAAAATTTTGGCGCAAGTAAAAGCGCATGGCGATGCTGCAGTACTAGATTTCACAAAGCAATTTGATCGTTTAAATGTTGCTGGTGTCACTGAGCTAGAGGTTTCTCAGGAAGAATTAAAAAAAGCTTACGAAGGCTTATCAGTCGAACAAAAAAATGCTTTGGATATTGCCGCGCAAAGAGTGCGCGCGTATCACGAGAAGCAAAAGATCAAAGCGGGTTGTCACTCTTGGGAATATGAAGAGGCTGATGGCACATGCTTAGGTCAAAAAGTCACAGCTTTAGACCGCGTGGGTATTTATGTTCCCGGCGGTAAGGCAGCTTATCCATCTTCCGTGCTGATGAATGCCATTCCCGCCAAGGTTGCTGGTGTGAAAGAAATTATCATGGTGGTGCCAACCCCTGATGGCGCTCGTAACCCTTTGGTCTTAGCCGCCGCTTACTTATCGGGTGTTGATTGTGTCTTTACGATCGGTGGTGCGCAAGCTGTAGGCGCATTGGCCTACGGCACTCAAACTATTCAACCGGTGGATAAGATCGTTGGCCCTGGAAATGCCTATGTAGCAGCTGCTAAGCGCAGAGTCTTCGGTACTGTTGGCGTCGACATGATCGCTGGCCCTTCAGAAATTTTAGTTCTCTGTGACGGTTCTAGTAATCCTGATTGGATTGCAATGGATTTGTTTTCTCAAGCTGAGCACGATGAGTTGACACAATCTATTTTGCTTTGCCCAGATGAGGAATTCATTGAGCAAGTGCAAGCGAGTATCAACAAGCTGTTGCCTGAGATGCTTAGAAGGCAAGTCATTGAAATCTCGCTTACTAATCGCGCTTTATTAATTCAGGTGAAGGATATGGTGGAGGCTTGCGAGATTGCTAATGCCATCGCTGCCGAGCATTTAGAGATTTGTGCTGCCGAGCCGCGCAAGTGGGCTGAATTGATTCGCCATGCTGGCGTTATCTTTATGGGTAACTACACCAGCGAATCTTTAGGCGATTATTGTGCAGGCCCGAATCATGTTTTACCGACAGCACGCACTGCGCGCTTCTCTTCACCTTTGGGTGTATATGACTTTATCAAGCGCTCAAGCATGATTGAAGTGAGTGAAGCTGGTGCCCAAACCTTGGGTGCTGTTGCTAGTACGCTCGCTCACGGTGAGGGCTTAACAGCCCATGCCCGTGCTGCCGAGATGCGCTTAAATAAATAATTTCCCCATCCCTCCAAAGCCCATTCAATTTTGGGTTGCTTGGCCCCTGGAAATGTGATATCTTTAAGATATCTAAAAAGAGGAGATGTTGATGCCTTCAAAAGCCTTATCCATGCAAATCCCATTTCGCTATCGTAATTTTGATAGCCCTACGGGGGTAACTAGAAATACTGCCAAATTGCTCGACGAGAAGTTGGGTGTCGATGAGACACAGGCTTTACACATTGCTTTACATGAGTTAGCAGTAAGGATTCTTCCGCAATATGAGCCAGATGATGGCCCATTGAATGCCACCCAGATTCGTCAAATCAAAAAAATTGCCTCAGTTTCAGATAAGCAAAAGTCTGTGCGATCAAGCTTGTTCCTTGATAAGGCTGCTTGATGGTGCGTTGGTGGCCAGAACCCACGGCGGGCAATGTCGTGGGGTGTCATTTTCCCGACCAAATAAACCCTCATCCTAAGCCACGACCAGCATTGATCTTAAGTGTTTTCGATGATGAGATGCCTCAATTTGAGGTGCAAGCAGTCTATGGAACTAGTCAAAAAACTAGGGCCTTACATAGAGGTGAATTTGCCATTTACCGTCAAATAAACCCAGCAGCATATGAAGCTGCTAACTTAAGTTTCGATACTAAATTTAACTTAAGGCAGCTTATTAACTTACCGTTTTCAACGGAGTGGTTTTCAGTGCCCCCTCAGCCCCAAACGGACAAATACCTAAATTAGGTGTATTGCATCCATCAATGGTTCGAGTGGTGGAGGTCGCCTATACTGCCTCACGGGATGAGCGATCCTTATAACCAGTATTCTTTAGTTGGTAATTAGAATTTCTTTTAAGGCAGCAATCAACTCATTTGTCTGATCATCAGTACCGATGGTGATGCGCAAGAATTCTTCAATACGTGGCGACTTAAAATGACGCACGATAATTCCGCGATCACGTAAGGCTTGATATAGCTTTACGCCTGCATGTTTTGGGTGGCGGGTAAAAATAAAGTTGGCTGTTGATGGCAGCGTATCAAAGCCCAGTGAGGCCAATTCAGAAACTAAGCGTTCGCGAGTTTGAATCATTTTTTTACTTGTAGATTCCAAATAGGCTTGATCCTGTATTGCGGCAATTGCCCCTGCTTGAGCCAAGCGACCCAGTGGATAAGAGTTAAAGCTATTCTTAATGCGCTCAAGGCCTTCGATCAAATCTGGGTGGCCAACCGCAAATCCAACGCGCAATCCTGCTAGGGCGCGTGACTTGGATAGGGTATGAACGACTAAGAGGTTTTCTGGGCACGCACTTCCGCGTAGCAGTGGAATGCAAGACTCGGTTCCGTAATCCACATAGGCCTCATCGATCACCACGACTGAATCTGTATTTCTGCGCAGAAGGACAACTATATTGGATCTGGGGATGGCTCGGCCAGTTGGCGCATTGGGATTGGGGAAAATAATTCCGCCATTATCAGTTTTGAGGTTCTCGGTTTGGATCTCAAAATGAGAGTCCAAGGGCACTGTTTCATAGTTAATGCCGAATAACTTGCAATAGACCGGGTAGAAGCTATAAGTGATATCCGGAAACTGGACTGGTTTAGCTTGTTTGAGCAGACCTAAAAATACGTGGGCTAGGACCTCATCAGATCC
This sequence comes from Polynucleobacter necessarius, assembly GCA_900095165.1. Classification (GTDB taxonomy): domain Bacteria; phylum Pseudomonadota; class Gammaproteobacteria; order Burkholderiales; family Burkholderiaceae; genus Polynucleobacter; species Polynucleobacter necessarius_J. Next base: position 1,654,062 of record LT606947.1, read on the forward strand.
ATTTCCTAAAAACACCTGTTTTGGGTCTAGACCGTGTAAATTGGCAATAGCTTTTTTAAGTGCCGCCCCTTCAGGGTCTGGATAGAGTCTTAAATCATCCGTATTTTGTTGATTTATGGCGGCTAGGGCCTTAGGGGAAGGGCCATAAGGGCTCTCATTGGTATTGAGCTTTACCAGCCGCTCCATCTGCGGTTGCTCCCCGGGAACGTAAGGGGTGAGGGTCTGAACAACGGGGCTCCAAAAGTGGCTCATGAGGGACTCTAGTCAAAAATCAGCAAAAGTGAATAAACGCTAGCAAGCAAAATCGGCATTTATATCTGTATTAGGAGTGATATTATGAGACTTCAATCAACACTTCGCCTCGCGGCGCACTGAAGCATGCGGCAAGCCGACGTTACTCGAAACACTTCGGAAACCAAAATTCAAATTGCTATCAATTTAGATGGCACGGGTAAAGCTGAGCTAGCCTCAGGCGTACCTTTTCTAGACCATATGTTGGATCAAATTGCCCGTCATGGCATGATCGACCTTAAAGTGGTTGCTAAAGGCGATACCCATATTGATGACCACCATACCGTTGAGGATGTAGGCATCACATTGGGTCAAGCATTTGCAGAGGCGGTTGGCGATAAAGCGGGCATCACTCGCTATGGCCATTCTTATGTTCCTTTGGATGAAACCCTTTCTCGTGTCGTTATCGACTTTTCTGGTCGCCCAGGCTTTGAGTTCAGCGTTCCGTTTACCCGCGCACGCGTGGGTGACTTTGATGTGGATCTGAGCATCGAATTCTTCCGTGGTTTTGTAAACCACGCCGGAGTAACTTTGCACATTGATAACTTACGTGGCATTAACGCTCATCACCAGATTGAAACTGTGTTCAAAGCCTTTGGCCGTGCATTACGCATGGCTCTGGAGCTCGATCCACGCGCTTCCGGTGTTGTTCCTTCTACTAAGGGCAGCCTCTAATCTAGAAAATTTCTAGTGTTGAGTGGAAGACTGTCAACAAATTACAGAACATAGGCTAACCATTGGCGCAAACTATTACGATCGTTGATTATGGAATGGGTAATCTGCGTTCCGTATATCAAGCCTTTCATCATGTGGCGCCAGATGCCAATGTAGTGATTGCGCATACCTTTGAACAAATCATCTCTGCAGAGCGCGTAGTGCTTCCAGGTCAGGGTGCGATGCCCGATTGCATGAAGCATCTCGAAGAGTCTGGTTTATTGGAGGCGCTGCTAGATGCAGCCAAAAACAAACCGCTCTTAGGTGTTTGCGTTGGTGAACAGATGCTCTTCGATCAAAGTGCTGAAGTGCGAGCCAATTCCCACAACGCTTGGACGCCTTGTTTGGGATTAATTCCTGGTGAAGTACGGCGTTTTGAATTGGCTGGCAAATTGCAGCCAGATGGTTCTGCCTACAAAGTACCGCATATGGGTTGGAACCAAGTGCGGCAGGATCTTCAGCACCCGCTATGGAATGGCATTCCAGATTTGACCAGTTTTTATTTTGTACATAGCTACTATGTGGTGCCACAGCGCAAGGAAGATATTGCGGGCTCAACTGAATATGGCGACTGGTTTACTTCTGCGGTTGCAAGGGATAATATTTTCGCAACACAATTTCATCCAGAAAAAAGTGCAGAATACGGATTAAAGCTCTACAAAAATTTTGTTTCTTGGCAACCTTAATACTTTTCTAACCTCCCGCTATGCTGCTCATTCCCGCAATTGACTTAAAAGATGGTCACTGTGTTCGACTCGAACAAGGTGACATGGATAAAGCCACTGTTTTTTCTGAAGATCCAGGGGCAATGGCTGCGCATTGGATTAACAAGGGCGCGCGCCGTCTGCATCTAGTCGATTTGAATGGCGCGTTTGCTGGCAAGCTGAAGAATGAATCCGCAATCAAATCTATTTTGAAAGCAGTGGGCGATGAGATTCCAGTTCAATTGGGTGGCGGCATCCGCGATCTCGAAATGATTGAACGTTTGTTGGATGACGGCATTAGTACGGTGATTATTGGTACTGCCGCTGTCAAGAGCCCTGAATTTGTGCAAGACGCTTGCACCGCTTTTCCTGGCCACATCATGGTGGGCTTAGATGCACGTGATGGCAAGGTGGCAACAGATGGTTGGAGCAAGATTACGTGGCATGAAGTCATTGATCTTGCAAAGAAGTTTGAAGATTACGGTGTTGAAGCAATCATTTATACAGACATTGGTCGTGATGGCATGATGAAGGGTATTAATATGGATGCCACGATTAAATTAGCGCAAACTATTCGGATTCCGATAATTGCCAGTGGTGGCTTATCTAACAATCAAGATATTGAAGCCTTATGTGAGGCTGAAGTTGAAGGCGTTATGGGTGTCATTGCTGGGCGCTCAATTTATGCTGGCGATTTAGATTTAACTGCAGCGCAAAAATATGCTGATGAGTTAACTCTCAAGTTCGCTAAGAAAATTATCTAGATTGTTGATCAGTGCTAACTAAAAGAATTATTCCTTGCCTTGATGTCACGGCAGGGCGCGTTGTCAAGGGCGTGAACTTTGTTGGTCTGCGTGATGCGGGGGACCTTGTTGAGATTGCAAAGCGCTATGACACTCAGGGTGCTGATGAGCTTACTTTCTTGGATATTACGGCAACCTCTGATGGGCGCGATCTGATTTTGCACATCATCGAAGATGTTGCATCCCAAGTATTTATTCCTCTGACTGTTGGTGGTGGTGTCCGTGCAGTTGCAGACGTGCGCCGCTTATTAAATGCGGGTGCGGATAAGGTCAGCATGAACTCCTCCGCTGTAGCCAATCCAGATTTGGTTTCTGATGCTGCGGCGTATTACGGTTCGCAGTGCATCGTCGTTGCCATTGATGCTAAAAAAACTGAAGCGGGTAATTGGGAAGTCTTTACGCATGGTGGGAGAGCTGCTACCGGCATGGATGTGGTGGCATGGGCTTCTGAAGTCGCTAAACGTGGCGCTGGAGAAATTCTTCTCACGAGTATGAACCGTGACGGCAGTAAAGATGGTTTTGATCTCGAGTTAACGGCAGCAGTGAGCGATGCAGTGAGCGTTCCAGTGATTGCTTCAGGTGGCGTTGGCAATTTGCAGCACTTGGTAGATGGCATTACCAAGGGCCATGCTGACGCAGTTCTTGCGGCCAGTATTTTTCATTATGGTGAATACACTGTTGGCCAGGCAAAAGAATACATGGCAAGCCAAGGAATTCCTGTCCGCATTTAATGTGCGGACAGATCAACTGAGAAAACCAGACAAAGATGACCATGAAAAATTCTTTCACTCCAATAGAGTCTTTAAAGGCCGGAGTATGGCTGGATGCCGTTACTTGGAATGAGCAAGGTCTAATTCCAGTAATCGCTCAGGAAGTTGGCAGTAAAGATATCTTGATGATGGCCTGGATGAATCGCGATGCTCTATTGGCTACTTTGCGCTTGGGTGAGGCTGTGTACTGGACTCGCTCTAGACAGAAACTCTGGCACAAGGGTGAAGAGTCGGGTCACATTCAAAAAGTAAAAGAAATTCGTCTTGACTGTGATGGCGACACGATTTTGCTCATGGTTGAGCAAAAAGACGGCATTGCTTGTCATGCTGGCGAGCACAGCTGTTTCTTTTTGCGATGGGATTCTAGTAAATCCGCTTGGGTAGATGAGTCCCAAGGTCACAAATAGAGACCTCTTAGTCTTTTTGGCAATAAAAGACATAAAATCGCTTTATGACTAGTTCAGCACAAAACCCTTCTAATTTAGACTTCGCCTTGGCTCATCTAGCCGATGTGGTGGATCAACAACGCGATGCATTTAAGGCTGGTCAAGCGGATCCCAAGACCTCTTATACCGCTTTGCTTTTCTCTAAGGGCGATGATGGCATCCTCAAGAAAATTGGCGAAGAAGCCACTGAGGCGGTGATGGCGGCAAAGGATGCGCGTAACGCCAATCTAGCCCCTGAGCAGCAAAAGCTCTTAGTGGAGGAGATGGCCGACATTTGGTTTCATTGTCTGATTGCCTTGTCACAGTTTGACTTGCGTCCAGAGGATGTTGTGGGTGAGCTTAATCGTCGTTTAGGCACCTCAGGCATCGAAGAGAAGGCGGCCAGAAAAGCTGCTAGCAAAGAGTAAATTCAGAAAAACCCAATAATTCATCAAAACTAGAGGCGAAAGCGTGAGCCACGATCCGAATTGCTTGTTTTGCAAGATTTCTAAAGGTGATATCCCGTCCCAAAAGGTATACGAGGATGATGAGATATACGCTTTTAAGGATATCAACCCAGTTGCCCCCATTCATTTTTTGATGATCCCTAAAAAACACATTCCTATGTTGGAGTCTGCGGAAGTGGTGGATGCTCCATTGCTAGGTAGAATGATGGAATTAGCGCCACGTCTCGCTAAGGAGCAGGGTTGCCGTCCTGGAAAAGATGGTGGCTTTAGATTGGTTGTGAACAATGGTGCAGATGGTGGGCAAGAGGTTTATCACTTGCACTTGCATGTGATGGGCGGTCCGCGCCTCTGGAAAAAATAGTCCGAGGAGATTAAAAATGGGTTCATTTAGCATTTGGCATTGGTTGATTGTTTTGGTAATTGTGATGTTGGTATTTGGTACCAAAAAATTGCGAAATATCGGCTCTGACTTAGGGGGTGCTGTTAAAGGCTTCAAGGATGGCATGAAGACGCCTGAGGGAGTTGAAGAGTCGCAAGACAAAGCTAAAGAACAAATTCAAAGTGCTGCTGCATCAACAGAGAAAACTGTGGATGTTCAGGAAAAAGACATCAATAAATAATCGTTGATAGAAATAATGCGCAGCTGCAATGATTGATCTCGGAGTCTCAAAGCTTGCACTTATTGCAGTAGTTGCATTGGTGGTAGTTGGTCCCGAACGTCTTCCAAAGATTGCCCGCATGGCGGGTAACTTGTTTGGACGTGCCCAACGCTACATGGCAGAGGTCAAATCTGAAGTTAGTCGGCAGATGGATGTTGAGGAGTTTAAAAAACTCCGTGAAGAAAGCGTCTCCGCTTTTAAAGATGTCGGGAGCTCAATTCAGTCCACTGTCCAGGAGGCCGGCACAAATCTCAGTGATCAGGCGGATATCTTTGAAAATAATTTCACGAGAGCCCCTCTTGATGAAAAAGAGGTGCTACAAAAATCAATACGCCAAGGTCGTAAGAGTTGGGGTGTGAGGCGTGCAGCCAGACCTGTTTGGTTCAAGCGCTCTACCGGTATGCGCACAAGAGTTCAGTCTGGCGCTGCTCGTATGAAGCGCTTTCATCATGCTGCTGGCAAATAAGCCAAAAAAAAGTAAAAACCTTTAACAATGACTCAAAATAATTCAACTGAAGATTCAGGCCTGCAAGAATCTTTCCTGTCTCATTTATTTGAGTTGCGTGATCGCATCATTAAATCAGCCTTAGCAATCATTGTGGTGTTCGTATGCCTTGTCTACTGGGCATCAGATATTTTTCATTTGTTTGCGCGGCCATTACTTCAGGCATTGCCCGCTGACGGCAAGATGATTGTTACTGATGTGACGGGCTCATTCTTTGTGCCGATGAAGGTGACTATGTTGGTGGCATTCTTAATTGCTTTGCCAGTAGTGATGTATCAGTTATGGGCATTTATTGCTCCAGGCCTTTATCAGCATGAGCGTAAGTTGATTGTTCCTTTGGTGGTGAGTAGCTATAGCCTGTTTATTTTCGGAATGGCTTTTGCATACTTCTTGGTTTTCCCAGCCGTGTTCCAGTTCATGACTAGCTATAACGCCCCACTAGGTGCGGAGATGTCGACAGACATTGATAACTACCTCAGCTTTGCAATGACTACATTCTTGGCCTTTGGCATCACTTTTGAGGTGCCGGTAGTGGTGGTGGTACTAGTGAGAATGGGCATGGTTCCTCTAACTAAGTTGAGAGAAATTCGCCCTTACGTGATCGTTGGTGCTTTTGTAATTTCAGCGATTGTGACCCCACCAGATGTGCTCTCACAATTGTTGTTAGCCGTGCCAATGAGCTTGCTCTATGAGTTGGGATTGTTGATAGCGCGTTTCTATGTTCCAAAGCCATCAGAGGAAGATGCTGACACTGACACTAAGTCAGGTTCAGATTCTCAACTCACTTCTTGATCTACTGAGAAGGTAGTGGTGAGCCACTCTGTGACCCGATCAAATCGATAGCGTCTTTGTCTTAAATTGCCCTCTAAGTCTGATTCGCTACTTGCGAACACTTTCCCTGCTGCAAGTAAAGAACGACGCTGCTGAATGGTATCAATTTGAATCAATCTAGGCAGTATCTTTGGTAACTTGTGTCGAATATCGACAACAATGCAGTGTTCATGTTGTAGTTGCCCTACCTCGCAAAGCAATAACTCAGCTTTACTCAAATTAAATTGATTGGCGATGATGAGTCGGTGACAAAGCAACACCCACTCTTCATCTAACTTATGTTCAGCGTGATGGTTTAAGGCGTTTTCAGCATAAGTCGCCAATACAAACCAATCATTGTTCTTTGGGCTAGACACATTATCTAAAATTTTTCCAAGCAACTCTTTTGCCTCAGGCACTCCTTGTTGGTGTGCCTGCCAAATCCAATAGGAGGCCTGAAGCCCTCGAACCTTTTCTTCAATCTTTTCGCGCTTGCGCCACAAATTGGCGCCTTTCCGAAACTGTGCTTGAGCATGACCTAGCTCTGCAGCGCGATCAAAACAGCGATCACTCTCGCTAGCGTGGTATCCAGAAAATTGTGGGCGACGGTAAATCTCACCAAGTGCAAACCAAGCATCGCGATCACCATCTTTGGCTGCTAGCTCTAACCAGTAAGCCGCTTTCTTGAGGGAGGCGTTGGATTTTCCGCCTTCATCTGAATTTGGTTTCTCGCCAAACCGTGCTAACTTTAAGCCAAGAGTTAATTTCGCAGCTGTAAGGCCGAGTTCAGCCGCTTGCAAAAGCGCTCCCTCATTCTCTTCAGCAAGCCAAGTATTCCAAAGCGAGGAGAGTGCTTCATCTTTAGGCTGAAGCTTAATCAGTAACTCTTTCGCGGAATTAGTAAATGATGTTTCTGTCTCGGCTAGGTTGAATAGAAACTCCTTAGCAATTTTTTGGAGTGCCGAAATATTGCCTTCACCACTTTGTTTGGAAATCCAGGCGGCAAGTTCAAGCTGAAGATCTTTTTTGCTAGGGTCTAGTAACAACCCTGCGAGTTGCCATTGCGCTGCAGGGCTTGCGGAGATGTTTGCCTGTGCCATCTCCCAAAACAATTTCCAGCCAAACGCAAACGCAGGTGATTTAAAGGTTGCCCCTAGAGGAACTGCTGCAATCTGCTCAAGCACTCCGAGGATGAGGGGTGAGGCCTCGTTTAAAGCGTGAATTTCAGTGTTGCTTGAACTTGAATCTTTAAGCCATTGATTCTGAATGGAAAAATAGGATTTTTCCAACCAAATCAAGGCATTAGCAGGCTGAATAGGGGTTTTAAAGGCCCTTGTCAAATATGCGGATGCCAAATTTTGTTGTGCGGATACATCACCCAGTCGGGCAGATTGGAGGATTTTTAAGAATTCACGACTTGCCATATGACAATTTAAGTATTCAGAGACCCAAAAAGACAGAAATCAAAGCTCTTGTTGCCAGCATACAACAAAGAAAGCCAAAAAAATGCCTTTTGACAAGCAAAAAGAACTCCTAAATGCCCTTACCCCAAGTCTAGCAGTGCAAAACAAGCAAAATTCGTAGGTCCCAGTTTTATTCGGGCATTACTTTCAATTTATGGAGATTTAAAGAATGAAAAAATCGCTATTAGCAGTTGCAGCAATCGGCGCATTTGCGTCAGCAGCTCAAGCTCAGTCATCAGTAACCGTATACGGTATTTTGGATGCTGGTTTCTCGGGTTTATCTACATCTACACCAACAACAGCATCTGGTAGTGTTAACAAGGCAACTACTACTAAGTTTGGTGACAGCTATGAACAGTCAAGCCGTCTGGGCTTTAAGGGTCAAGAAGACCTCGGTGGCGGTTTGTCAGCTGTTTTCACAATTGAAACAGGTCTGAACAACACAGGCACAACAATGTCTTTAATGAATAATCGCCAATCCTTTGTTGGTGTAGTTAAAAAAGGTCTCGGCCAAGCTGCTATCGGTACACAGTACACGCCAATTCACATTGCTTTCGGAGCAACTGACCCAGGTGCAAACAACAACGTAGTAGGTAACGTAGTTCGCCCACAAACTGGTACAGCTGGTGGTCAGACCTCAGCTTCCTTTGCATACACCATTTCTACAACTAACACATTGACAGCGCAGAGCAATTCATTTGCTGGCTTCAAATTCAATGCTCAGTACACACAAAATGGCGTTGATCAAACGCAACGTGATAATGGCACAACTTATGCTACTAACGGTGGTAACACTAATTTCACCGGTTATGGCTTAGGCGCTAATTACACATGGAATAAGTTGTTTGCAACCGTTGCTTACCAATCATTTAAATTGGAAAATAACAACGCTGCAACATTGACCCCAACAGTTGCTTCAGTAGGTAGCCCTGGTACAACTTGGTCAGAAGCTTCTTTGCCAAATACAACAGATCGTCAGTGGTATGCGGGTACAACTTATGATTTCGGTATCGTAAAGGCGTACGCTAACTACATCAATCGCAAAGTAACTTCCGGCTTGAATTCAAATAACTTTGCCAGCCGTATTGCTCAGCAGATCGGTGTTCGTAGTTTTATCACTCCAACAGTTGAAGGTTGGGCTTCAGTTGGTAACGGTCGCTATGATGCATTCGGTGCCTCCACACCAACTGTAAACTTTAATGCTTGGCAGTTAGGTTCAAACTACTGGTTGAGCAAGCGTACAAACTTGTATGCTATCTATGGTCAAACTTTGACTTCAAGCGCATCTGGCATTGCTGCTTCAGTTCAAGTTGATGCTGGTGGTGGTGCTAAAGCAAGCCAGTATGCAATGGGTGTTCGCCACACTTTCTAATTGAATGCTAGCTTAGGCTAGTTGATAATTATTAAGTTGTGCAAAGTAGTATCTAACCCACTGTGGAAACACAGTGGGTTTTTTTGGCATATTTACCGGCACCGTTATAGAGTGAAATTAATTTTTGATCAAGCAAGTGCAAAAGCTAGGGCGGGTGATTTCGCGGGGGCTATTCCATTACTTGAGCAAGCAATTAACTTCAATAAAAAAGCATTTGAGCCTTATTACAAGTTGGGTATGTTATATGCCCGTATTGGTGAATTTAATTTATCAACTGGGTATTTAGAAAAGGCAATTGCTCTAAATGATTTAAATCCAGAAATCCACTACAACTATGGTTTGATCTTATCAATAGCGGGACGTCTTGATGAGGCTCTTATCTCCTATAGAAAAGTTCTGAATCTGGTTTCAGATGACCTTGAGAGTTTGGTTAATCTGAGTGGAGTGCTTGTACAGTTAGGCAGGTATCAGGATGCCCTTGAATGCGCAATGAAAGCGATTGCATTGAAAGAGTCAATCGCACAAGCTTGGTTTAACAGGGCGACCGCAGAGAAGGGTCTCTGCCGACTGGAGGAAGCCATGACTTCCTATAGGCGCTGTTTACAAATTGATCCTCAAGATTCCCAGGCGTGGGGGGAGCAGGGATTACTATTAGATCAAGTTGGCAATTTTCAGGGTGCAGTAAATTCCTTTACAAGAGCATTACAAATCAAACCGGAGTTCTGGAGAATTCTGAAGAGTAGGGGTGATAGTTATTATTCCCTTGGTAATTTAGACGAAGCTATTGAAGACTATCGCAGTGTTTTGCTTAAAGAGCCTGGATTTGAGGATGCGTGGAATAACTTAGGAGTTGCACTCCAGGATCGCGGAAATCTAAACGATGCACTCCAAGCCTATGAAAAAGTTCTAGCGCTTGATCCAAGTTATCCATTTGCGCTGGGATCCTACTATTACTTAAAGCACTGTATTTGTGATTGGAGGGATTTTGAAGTCGACCGAAATCGTTTGGAGCAATTAATCTGTAAGAGAGCAAAAGCGATACAGCCATTTTTCCTTTTATCGATTAGTGATAATGAGGAAATAGTGATGAAGGCTACGCAGACATGGATGATGGCAAGGCACTCCATTAAACCAGAGGCACATCAATTTGCTATTCAAAGTTATGATAAGAAAATTCGAATCGGCTACTTTTCTGCAGATTTTCGTTTGCATGCCGTTGCACATTTAATTGCAGGTTTATTTGAGAGTCATGATAAGGAGCGGTTCGAAACTTACGGCTTTATTTTTGGACCTGCGGCCCAAGATGAAATGAGTTCAAGGATCGCTCTAGCACTAGATCACTTTGTTGATATACGTGGCTTAAGTGATTCGGACGCAGCATCCTTAGCAAGAGATTTGGGAATTGATATCGCGGTTGATCTAACGGGGCTGACACAACATAACCGACCCGAGATTTTTATGCATAGGGCTGCACCCATACAGGTCAATTATTTGGGCTACCCGGGAACCGCAGGTTACGAGGGGGTGGATTACTTAATAGCGGATCAAGTAGTGTTGCCACTAGAGCGAAGTTCGAGCTATATGGAGAAGATAGTCTTCATGCCTGATACGTACCAGGTAAATGATTCCAAGAGAGAAATTGCCAATATTGTTTTAGATCGCAAAGATTTTGGATTGCCGAAAAATGGTTTTGTGTATTGTTGTTTTAATAATCTATACAAAATTTCACCGAAAATATTTGATGTTTGGATGAATATATTGCTACGGGTAGAGGGGTCCGTTCTCTGGCTCTTAGATGGCAATTCCGCTGCAGTAATGAATCTGAAGAATGAGGCAAAGAAAAGAGGGGTTGATCCCTCTCGTTTAGTTTTTGCGTCAAGAACTGATTTAGCTTCACATCTGGCTCGACAGCGTCTGGCGGATTTGTTTGTTGACTCTTTGCCTTACTGTGCGCACACGACAGCGAGTGATGCCCTTTGGGCCGGACTGCCGGTATTGACTTGTATGGGTAATGCATTTGCAGGTAGGGTTGCCGCTTCACTTTTACATGCCATCAAAATGCCAGAGCTTATTGCAGAGAATGCTCAAGAGTTCGAGAGTATGGCTGTAGAGTTAGCGATGAATTCTGAGAAACTAGGATTAATAAAAGCTAAACTAAATCAAAATAGATTGACTACGCCCTTATTCGATACGCAATTATTTACAAGAAATATTGAGAAGGCCTATAGAAGAATGATAGATCGTCATAGGTCAGGATTGGCCCCTGATCATTTATATATTTAGTGGTGGATTAATTTAATGCCCATTAAGAATAGGTGTGTTTGGGGGGTAGTCCAATGTGTTATTGCAACTGATGGCTTAAATATGTCGGAGGTGGTGATTCAGTCCTGATTTCATAGATTATTTCTTTAAGCCATCTCTAATTTCTCTCAAAAGCACAATGTCTTCTGGCGTTGGTGGGGATGGTGGCATATCCGCAGTGCGCACCTTATTAACAACCTTGACCATCTGGAAGATTACAAAAGCCAGCAAAATGAAGTTGATTGAGATGGTGATGAAGTTGCCATAGGCAAAAATGGGTATTCCAGCCTTTTTAAGGGCGTCGAAAATGCGTGGCACTCCCTCTGGGATTTTCCCTAAGACTAAAAAGAGGTTAGTGAAGTCAATATGACCGCCTAAGAGGGTTGAAATCACGGGCATCACAATGTCATTCACTAGGGAGTCGACAATCTTCCCGAAGACGTCGCCAATGATTACGCCAACCGCTAAATCAATGACATTACCCCTAACGGCGAAGTCCCGAAATTCCTTTAAAACAGCCATAAATACCCCCTTTTTAATTTAGATAGAGATTAACTCTAGAACTTTCTTGCATACCCAACTTTTTACTTTAAAATCTTAACTTTAAGCAATTTCCACCCATAAATGCTCTTCTGAGGAATTTTGTAAATGAGTGACAAGCCCTGCATGGATAAGGATCGTCGTAATTGGTTAATCGCCACTTCGGCGGTTGGCGGTGTTGGTGCAGCTGCAGCCCTTTACCCTTTTGTTGATAGTTTTCAGCCTTCGGAGCGCGCTAAGGCCGCTGGAGCTGCTGTTGAGATCGATATTGCTGGCATGCAGCCAGATGAGATGCGCATGGTGGAGTGGCGCGGTAAGCCAGTTTGGGTGGTTCGTCGTACCCCTGAGCAAGTTGTCGAGCTCTCAAAAATTGACTCTGAGCTCGCAGATCCTGATTCTTTAAGGGATCCAGCCCAATTTACCCCTCCTTATGCGCAGAACCAGTGGCGTTCAATTAAGCCTGAATACCTTGTTGTAGTCGGTATCTGCACGCATTTAGGCTGCTCTCCAACGGCGAAGTTTGAATCGGGCCCACAGCCTTCCTTGCCAAATACTTGGCCAGGCGGCTTCCTTTGCCCATGCCATGGCTCTACATTTGATATGGCAGGCCGTGTATTTAAGAACAAACCAGCCCCAGACAATATGGAAGTGCCGTCACATATGTATTTGAGCGATACCAAAATTCTGGTTGGCGAAGATAAGAAGGCCTAAGGAGAGATAAATGGCATTTCACGAAAAAGAAGTCCCGGCAAACGCTCCTGTAGCTCAGAAGGTGCTAGCTTGGGTTGACTCCCGTTTTCCGCTCACATCCTCGATTAAGGCCCACTTAACCGAGTATTACGCACCTAAAAACCTTAATTTTTGGTATTTCTTTGGCTCTTTAGCTATCGTTGTGCTGGCATTGCAGATCATCACCGGTATTTTTTTGGTAATGAACTACAAGCCTGATGCAGCTAAGGCTTTTGAGTCAGTTGAGTACATCATGCGCGAAGTGCCATGGGGTTGGTTGATTCGTTATCTGCATTCAACTGGTGCCTCTATGTTCTTCGTAGTGGTTTATTTGCATATGTTCCGTGGTTTGATCTACGGTTCTTATCGCAAGCCACGTGAACTGATTTGGGTTTTCGGTTGCGCAATCTTCCTGTGCCTAATGAGCGAGGCCTTCTTTGGCTACTTGCTTCCTTGGGGGCAGATGTCCTATTGGGGCGCTCAGGTTATTGTGAACTTGTTCTCTGCAATCCCGTTCATTGGGCCGGACCTTTCTTTATGGTTGCGCGGTGACTATGTGGTTGGTGATGCAACCTTAAACCGTTTCTTCGCATTCCACGTGATTGCCATTCCATTGGTGTTAATTGGCTTGGTTGCCGCCCACATCATCGCTTTGCATGAAGTTGGCTCAAATAATCCTGATGGCGTTGAAATCAAAGAAAACTTGGATGCTCAAGGTCATCCAGTTGACGGCATTCCATTCCATCCTTACTACACCGTTCATGATGTATTTGGACTCGGCGTGTTCTTGATGGTATTTGCTTGCGTCGTGTTCTTTGCTCCGGAGATGAGTGGTTGCTTCCTTGAGGCAAACAACTTTGTCCCAGCGAATCCACTGCAAACGCCTCCTCACATTGCACCAGTTTGGTACTTCACGCCGTTCTATTCAATGTTGCGTGCAACAACTACCAACTTTTTATTGCCGCTCTGGATTTTCTTGGCAGTGATTTTGGGAATGTTTGCCATCAAATCTAAGGATGTAAAAGTTAAGGGCGCATGTGCAGCAATTGCACTTGTCTTGGCTGCTGGTTTTTATGCATTTGATGCTAAGTTCTGGGGTGTCGTGATCATGGGTGGCTCAGTTGTCATCATGTTCTTCTTGCCTTGGTTGGATCATTCACCAGTGAAATCTATTCGCTATCGCCCACAGTTCCATAAATATATTTATGGTGTGTTCGTGGTGAGCTTTGTGGTCTTGGGTTACTTGGGTATTGAGCCACCATCACCAGTATTTGAAAAGATTTCTCAGATTTGCACTATTTATTATCTGGGCTTCTTCTTGGCAATGCCTTTCTGGAGCAAGCTTGGTACATTCAAGCCAGTTCCGACACGCGTTACTTTTAAGTCTCATTAATTCAGACACCCGAGAAATTAGGAACTAGTATGAAACGAATTCTGCAAGCTTTGATGGGCGTCTGGCAAGCAACTGTTCTGGTTGCTGCCCTAGGCTTTGGCATTAGCGCTAATGCCAATGAAGGTGGTTTCCCATTGGACAAGGCGCCTAATCGTGTTAGCAACAATGCTTCCTTGCAAAACGGCGCTAAGTTATTTGTTAACTATTGCTTGAACTGTCACGCAGCGTCAAGCATGCGTTACAACCGCTTGCGCGATATTGGTTTGACTGATCAGCAGATCAAAGATAACTTGATTTTGAACGACGCTAAAGTCGACGATCTCATGACTATCTCTATGACCTCAAAAGAAGGCAAAGCCTTCTTTGGTAAAAATCCTCCTGATCTATCTGTTGAGGCGCGTGTGCGTGGTACGGATTGGCTGTATACCTACTTCCGCACTTTCTACAAAGATGACACCACTCAAACTGGTTGGAATAACTTGGTATATCCAAGCGTAGGTATGCCGCACGTTCTTTGGCAACTACAGGGCGAGCGTGCTGCTAAGTTCGAAGAGCACAAAGATCCGCATGACGAAAGTCGCACAGAAAAAGTATTTGTAGGCTTTGAGCAGTTGACTCCAGGCACTATGAAGCCGCAAGAGTATGACGACAACATTGCTGATTTAGTTGCCTTCATGTCATGGATGGCTGAGCCAGTTCAACTCGAGCGCAAACGTCTCGGCGTAGTGGTGTTGATCTTCTTGGCAATCTTTACATTGCTGGCATGGCGCTTGAATAAGGTTTACTGGAAAGATATTCACTAAGCCAAAGAAGTTAGGGATTTAAAGCCGCAGCTAGTTGTGCGTTTTGTTGTATTGAAGTAGATATTTAAGGAAATAAATTTATGATGGTGTTGTATTCGGGCACAAACTGCCCATTCTCGCAACGCTGCCGTTTGGTGCTTTTCGAAAAAGGCATGGACTTTGAAATCCGTGATGTGGACTTGTTTAACAAGCCTGAAGACATCTCGGTTATGAATCCTTATGGTCAAGTTCCAATCTTGGTTGAGCGCGACTTGATTTTGTATGAGTCAAACATCATCAATGAATATATTGATGAGCGTTTTCCTCATCCACAATTGATGCCGCCTGATCCTGTTGCTCGCGCACGCGCACGCCTCTTTCTTTTCAATTTTGAAAAAGAATTATTTGTTCACGTAGCTGCTTTAGAGAACGAAAAAGGTAAGGCTACCGAGAAGGTTCATGAAAAAGCGCGTTTAGCTATTCGTGATCGCTTGACTCAGCTTGCACCTATTTTTGTGAAGAACAAGTACATGTTGGGCGAAGAATTTTCTATGCTTGATGTAGCTATCGCTCCTTTATTGTGGCGTTTGGAGCATTACGGCATCGACCTTTCTCGCAATGCAGCTGCTCTTTTGAAGTACGCTGAGCGTATTTTCAGCAGACCCGCTTACATTGAAGCTTTAACACCTTCAGAAAAGGTAATGCGCCGCTAAGCGGCTCATTATTCAGGCGGCTAAATCAGCATGTCTGACGTTCCAAGCAACAAACCCTACCTAATCCGTGCCCTACATCAGTGGTGCACGGATTTTGGTTTTACGCCCTTTATAGCGGTATTTGTAGGCTCCAGCGTTGATGTTCCTTTGGAGTTTGTGAAGAATGATGAGATCGTTCTGAATTTGTCGCTTGAGGCATGCCACCAATTAAATTTGGACAATGATTGGATTAGCTTTCAGGCTAGGTTTGGTGGAATTCCTAGAAAAATCATGGTTCCCGTTACCCATGTCTTGGCTGTATATGCTCGAGAAAACGGACAGGGAATGTCTTTTCCTTTTGATGCCGCTCGGGCCAATGCGCCTAAGGAAGTCAGTTCCGAGGGGCCTGAAAAGTCAAAAGTCACTAGACCTTTCTTGACGATTGTTAAGTAGGCTTATTCATGAAATTCTCTTTACGGCGAATTCACGAAATAGCTTCTGACATTTCAAAGAAGAAGTGGGAAATCTTAAAGCAAAGACGGGTGCCTTTAAGAACGTTTGAAGCGTATCCGAATCTCCTATGCGTATTCCAGACCTTCAACAAATCCCATCTCATTAGATTAGTTTTAAACCCATTTATTAAAAAAGGCTTCAAAAACATTATTCTTTTTGCTGATGGCTGTATAGACAATACCCTTGTAAAGGCTGCATCAATTCTCAAGGGAAAAAGTCATGCAGTCATTGCTGTTAATGATGTGCATGAGATTAGAAATTATCGATTTGCAATGACATCGGAGGCCGCTAAGAATTGTGAATTTGCCCTTTTAATGCAGGACGATGATCTTTACCTCTTAGATTTTAGCTGGCTTGACTATCGGCTTGACATGATGGGGCAGAACCCAAAACTTGTGGTGCTCGGATTTAATGGCGCAATTAATTATTTGCAGATTAGGTCTGCGAATGAAACATTTGAGACGGATACGTTTGAAATGCGCGATGATCTTGTTGGACTTTCCAGTAGTTGGTTTGGTTAAATTATTCAAGGACCAGCTAAAAACGGAGCATTTCAGTATTGCCAAACGGTGAATCGAGCGCCACATCTAATTAAAATTAGAGAATTTAATGAATTAACAGCTTTTGATCATGAGTTTGAGCCTTACCATGATGATGTTAATTATTGCCTTGAGATATGGAAAAAAGGCTATAGGGTTGGTTATGTAGCCGGAGCACCGATTGCGCGCGATATTGGTACAGGGGGGGGATGCGTTTGAGTGGCAATGTTGGAGTAAATCGTCGCCCCGCCCATTTGAAAAGAAATCATAACATCCTGTTCGAGCGGTACAGTGAGTTTATAAATTCCGGCACTCTCAGGGATCTGGTTGATCAAACAAATCAGGCCGCTTAATGCGGTCATAACGGAGTTTTATGGAGCTAACTGTAATTATCACTTTCTGCGCCATTTTTCTTTTAGCTGCGCTGCCCTTAAAAAATTATTTAGAGCTTAAAGTGCATGAAAAAAAAGAGAAGCGCTGGATAAATTGGCTTCATGTAGGCCCAATCGACAGGAGTACTGCGATCAGCACAACCAGTCAATAGATAGTCTGAGTTGTGATTATTGTGGTTCAGTAAGACAGTTCCCAAGTCTAGAAATGGTTATTGTCAATAAGCCAAGGTTTGGGTTTATCAACAATACCTTTGAAAAGTACACCCACTTCATGACTCATATATGTGGTGGTTGTGGCGCTGAACTTTTTAGGGAGCGTTATGAAGACTAACCCCCCGATTTTAGCAACATCGTGTGTGGCTCCAGAACTAGGAGTACCATTTTTAAGTCTCTCTGATTTTGGGCTGCGAAAAGAAATGACGATTAAGAGTCTCTTGATGTGGACTCAAAGTCACCCTGACTTAAAAATTGTTTTGTGTGATGGTTCAGGATATGATTTTTCGAATGATTTAGAGGGGTATTTGCCTGATGCCAATATCGAGTGCATTATCTTTAAAAACAGTAGGGAGTTAGTGCGGCAGCTGGGTAAGGGTTATGGAGAGGGTGAGATTATTAAGTACGCCCTCAAAAAATCAGTTTTTTTGCAACAAGCAAATTTTTTTGCGAAGTGCACCGCAAGGCTATATGTTGAGAATTTTCATTTGTGCCTCTCCCATTGGAATGAAAAATTTATTTGCCGAGCTGAAATTAAGTATTTACCTTTCCTTAAGAGCATTTCTTTAGAAATGATTGACGCAAGATTTTTTGTTGTTGATAAGGGCTTTTTTATCGAGAATCTTGCGGACGCTTATTTGTCAGTAAATGATCTAAAAAACTACTATTTAGAGCATGCATACAGAAATGCAATTATTGCTGCTGGTATTGAGAATTTTTTATTGCCAACTATTCCAATTATTAGGGGTATATCGGGGGTACTGGAGAGGACTACGACAATATATTTGATGGAAAACGATACGCTCAAGAAAAAATCTTATTGCAACTAGCAAAAAAATTAACTAATTATTGAATTTAGGTGATCAGCGTGTTCAGTTGATGCGTATTTGACAGAGCTTAGTATCATTCAAGCGGTTTGATCTCACTTTTATCTGCATGGAGGGAGACTTTTTGCCACCTATTGATTTGGTAAAAGATATGCAGGGTTGACTTGGTAGAGCCTCAACTGTTATAGCGTCTGACTTGGGCATTTATACTGGAATTAGGAAAATTGCACCCAAGGTTTGAATGGTTTACAATATATTCTGTGCCCCTTTAGCTCATCTGGTAGAGCAACTGATTTGTAATCAGTAGGTGGTCTGTTCGAGCCGGACAAGGGGCACCATCTCTTCATCACCGTTCATATTCCCGAGTAAAAAAATGTCTAGAGGAATCATATCTATATACTGGTGTGATGAGTCTAAGTTGCCTATCGAACGGCTTAAAACCTCAGTTAAAAAATTTCATCCCGAACTACCTCACGAAATCATTAAAGTGGAGGCGTCAGACGGTGATTCAAAAAACTTGAATCAAAAAGCGACAATGCTGGATTTCTCCCCGTTTGATGAAACCCTGTTTTTAGATTTAGATACCGTTGTCATGGGAAACCTCGATTTTGGGTTTGAGAAGGCCAAGACTTTTGGAATGGCAATAGCTATTTGTGAAGCGCCATGGGGTAAGCGTTATCAAAAAATATTCACCGGTGATGAGCTTGAGTACAACACCGGCGTTATATTTTTTACTAAAAAGGCTAAATCAGTTTTTGATAGCCGGAAGGATTTAGCTGGAACTGTTGACTCTTCAATTTTGGGAGTCAATGATCAGGGCGTTTATACAATGCCTGCAAATGATCAAGGTTCGTTTGCATTGGCAATAGAGCGCACTGGTTTTAATCCATTTGTATTGCCATTAAATTGGAACTTTAAACCCATGTGGCACCGAAGCTTTTTCGGCCCCATTAAAGTTTGGCATGATTATGATGACCCACCACTTTTTTTGATGAGCTTAATACCTATTATTCAAATAAAGACTCCATCATTCAATATCGCCAGGGCTAATTCTGCCTTATGAAAAATTTATAAATCATTAGCTCACCCGATTCATTAAATGGTGCTTTAGAGACATGGTTTATTCAGAATAATTTATTTGCCGGTGCGCCATATAGTTTTGGGGTTAACCCAAGCCAACTTAACTGCTTTACGGTCGTGTATCTAGAGTTAAACCAGGTAAACGTCGATCTCATTCGCCACATTAAATCTTTTGGAAATAAAGTGGTTTTGTATCATATGGGCGGTGAAAGCTTGGATAAAGATATTTCGTCATATGCTGAATGTGATTTAGTGGTCCGAAACTACTATTTTCCAAGCATCATTAATCAAGCGGGTTTCGAAGGAAAAATCGTATGGGCGCCAAACGGATTTAAAACTGGAGTGGGGCCAAGAGTAAGAGGTACGCTTAAGCCATCTTTGCAGCGTCAGTTTGTGGCTGCATTCTTGGGGTGGATTGATAATGCCGCCTCATTTAACAATGAGCGTGCAAGCTTTGCTGGTCAGGCTGCTGATTGTGGAGAGAATTTATATCTTATGCCATCCAATGGATTTGCTGGTGGTTATAACGTAGGTTTGTATTCTGCGATCATGGAAGATAGTCTTTTTGCGCCATGTCCATCAGGAAATAATCCAGAAACTATTCGCTTATATGATGCACTGGAGTTAGGTTGCATCCCTATTTCACTATCCCATGAATTTCTTTTGTCGAAGGATGCCTTAGCGGCGATTGGTCCAGTCCCGTTTCCTATTCTGGCCTCATGGGCGGAGTTACCCCAATTTCTAGAAAAAATGAAGGCTAAGGCCCTTACTAATCCAAGTGAGATATTGGATCTTCAGCTAAGTTGCATTAATTGGTGGACACAATTTAAGTCGGCCGTTCAGAATACAATTTCTGAGAAGGTTCAGGCTTTATAAAACTAATTTGTAAGATTTACTGCCTTGGTTTCTGGCAGAAAAATCAGGGCAACAAGTGCGGCGGTACCCAAAAATATCGTCGGATACCAAAGCCCCGCAAAATCACTTGCCCACCTCTGATTTAGCAGTGTCACAACGAGGGGTAGTAGTCCTCCAATCCATCCTGCTGCAAGATTGTGCGGAAGTGTGGCTGCGCTATTTCTGGTTTTAGCTGGGAAGAGTTCTGCGAGTAATGCGGTCTGTGGGCCAACTACGAGCGCCAAGATTGCTGACAAACCTATCAAGATAGCCGCAATATAGATGGTTTGATTGCCACCAAGAATGTGCTCTTGCCCAATTTTTTGGAGAAGATGGAATGCCGGCAATATGAATGCGGCACCTAGAATCAGCCCACTGACGACCACGGGCTTTCTATCAATCTTATCTGAGAGCCATCCGGCAAAGATAGTGAACGGGAGCAATGCAATCGTAGCGTAAATACTCAATTGGTCTACAAGCTGCGATGGTAATTTGACCGAAGTCTTTAGAAAAATTGAGGTGTAGACCTGAACACAGAAAAATAACACTGCACCGCCAGCAGAGATGCAAAAGAACAGCAGAAACATGCGGTTGCGGGTTTCTGGATCTTTGAAGTTATCTCGTAACGGACTCTTGGATTGAGTTTCTGCCTTGCTCAGTTGTAAATAGATCGGCGTTTCCTCTATGGCCATTCTTGCTTTAAATGCGACCAGTAGCAAAATGAGCGAAACCCAAAATGGCACTCGCCAACCCCATGTTAGAAATTCTGCCGTTGTTAGCCAGTATTGCAGGATGGTAATTTGCAGAGTTGAAACTAAAATTCCTATCGGTCCCATTAACTGCAGGAAGCTGGTCTTAAAGCCACGATTGGAGTTGCCTGCATGCTCAGTGAGGTACACAGCGCTTCCACCGATCTCACCACCCGCCGATAGGCCCTGCAATAGTCTCAAACTAACCAATAGGATGGGCGCCCAAATTCCAACTTGTGCATAGGTCGGCAAAAAACCAACGCAGACCGTTGCGATACCCATGAGGGTAATAGTGATCATGAAGACGGGGCGGCGGCCAATACGGTCGCCGATGCCACCGAAAATAGCCGCTCCAATAGGCCTGACCACCATGCCAACACCAAAGGTTGCCAGGCTGGTCAAGAGGCCGGTGCTAGGGTCACTCGATGGAAAGAAGAGGAGGTCAAAAACTACCGCCAGAGTGGCAAATGTCAGGAAGTCATACCACTCGAGAAAAGTTCCAAAGCAGGCTGCAATGGCCACTTTTCTGTACGAATGCGATGAAGCCTTGATTGCCGATGCGCTGGTAGCAGTCAATTTTTATTCTGGATCTGTAGACGATTCAATTAGGGGCGCAGATAAATTTTTGCTCGGTTTAACGCCGAGCTCACGCACCTTCTCAGCGCTACGAATCAGATTACCTTTACCAGTCTTGAGTTTATTGAAAGCATCGTGATAACTGGTTTGGGCTTGATCTAAGCGTTGACCTAACTTTTCAAGATCATCTACAAAGCCAACAAACTTATCGTAGAGGGTGCCGCATTGTTTTGCGATTTCGAGAGCATTGCGGTTTTGATGGTCTTGGCGCCACAGATGGGCAATAGTTCTCAAAGTTGCCATCAAGGTGCTGGGACATACCAGCACAATATTCTTTGCTAAGGCCTCTTGATAGAGGTTTGGTGCGGTCTTGAGTGCTAATAAGAAAGCAGGCTCAATGGGTACAAACATCAATACAAAGTCTACCGAGCCAATGCCGTATAGAGAGCTATAGTTCTTTCCAGAGAGTCCTTGGATATGCTGACGTAAAGATTGAATATGTGCCGCCAACTCTTGCTCGGCAATAGCTGGATCTGCGGCCTCGGCGTGGCGTGAGTAAGCAGTGATCGAGACTTTGCTATCTACAACTAAACTTCTGCCTTCTGGTAACTTAACGACCACGTCTGGTTGTAAGCGTGAGCCATCGGTCTGGGTGTGGCTATCTTGTACCAGGTACTCTTCGCCCTTGCGCAGACCTGAAGATTCGAGAATCGATTCCAGAACCAACTCACCCCAGTTACCCTGCACTTTAGAATCACCCTTTAGGGCCTGGGTTAGTGAGCGAGTTTCATCGGACATACGCAGATTGAGATTAGCAAGACGTTCGATCTCGCTCTTGAGTGCAAAGCGTTCGCGCGCTTCGTTGCCGTAAGAGGTATTAACTTGCTCTTTAAACTCAGATAACTTGACCTGTAATGGTTTGAGTAATGCATCTAAGTTGGCAACGTTCTGTTCAGCAAAACGTTTAGATTTATCTTCCAGAATCTCGTTTGCTAAATTCTTGAACTGACTGGTGAGGACTTCTTTCGCTTCATTGAGAGACTCAATTCTCCCAAGACCTTGCTTGCGCTCAGAATCAAGGGCCGCCTCAAATCGAATAGCATTTTGCAGGGCTTGGTCACGCTCTGACCTTAGGCTAACAACCAGAGAGGCTTCGGCCTGAGCCTGTTGTTCAACACGGGCAAGTGCAGAGCGTAAATTAAGCACATAGCCTAAAAGGCCTGCACACAAACCAAATGGCAGACCAAATAGAAGAAGAGAGCTTAAATCAAAAGTCACTGATGATCGCGCGTTGTTTTACTGGAAAAGTGATTAAGCTTTTACTAAGGCTTGTAATTCACCGCTCTGAAACATTTCAGTCATGATGTCTGAGCCGCCAATGAATTCACCATTGATATAAAGCTGAGGAATTGTTGGCCAGTTAGCAAATTCTTTAATGCCCTGACGAATTTCTGCATCTTCCAATACGTTCACGGTGTGCAGTTTTTCTACGCCGCATGATTTCAAGATATTGATCGCATTTCCGGAAAAGCCGCACTGAGGAAAGTGAGCATTACCCTTCATAAACAACACCACTGGGTGACTAGAAACGATTTCTTGAATTCTTGCTTGGGTATCCATAATTTTTTCCTAAATTGACACTGTAAGGTGATCTTGATTTGTAACTAACAGTAAGGGTAATTTTAAGACTATCTGAAGAAAAGGGTTAATTCCTCCATCTCGGTTTTAAAGCTTTTTGCGCCCGGAGGCCGCCCGGTGGTGACCTGCCAAATCGAGGTGAACCTGAACATCTGCTAAACCTGAAATTTTCATCAGATGTATCACGGCTTTAGACTGATTAAACCCATGTTCAACGGCGATTAGGCCTCCTGGCTTCAGGTATTTATCTGCCCCAGAAATAATCTCCTCAAGACAGGTCAGTCCACTGGCTTTATCCGTTAATGCTGCGATGGGCTCAAACCGCAGGTCTCCCTGGGTGAGATGGAGGTCTTGGTCTGCAATATAAGGTGGATTACTCACAATCACATCAAACTGGATTTTTGGAGCTACAGCCTCATACCAGCTGCCTTGTGAAAACTGGACTTGATCTGTCAGATTTAATGATTTGGCATTTTGTATTGCAATTGCTAATGCCCCTCCTGATTGGTCTGTTGCAATTACTGAGACCAATGGAGTTGCGCTTGCAATCGCGAGTGCGATAGCGCCAGAGCCCGTACCTAGATCTAATGCTGTTACAGGGTTATTGAGTTTGGCGATTTCAGCAAGAGCAATGTCAACTAAGAGCTCAGTTTCGGGGCGCGGGATCAGTACTCCAGGCCATACCTGCAGCTCAATATTGTGAAAGCCCTTCTTGCCCAAGATATAGGCGATCGGTTCACCGCTTACTCTTCTGGAAACTAGGCTGCTCCATTCTTCAAGCGCCGCTTCGTTCAGCGTCATATCGTCGCGCGATAGAAGGGCAGAGCGTGGGAGTTGGTGGTGTTTCTCTAGTAGATGGGCTAGCAATATGCGTGCTTCATTAGCTGGCAGCGCACAGTTGTGAATTAATTCACGTAAAGACTGGCCGACACTCATTCTGGGCTGAGCTTAATTATCGCCAAGTGCCGCAAGGAGTTCAGCTTGATGTTCGGATGCCAGGGCGTTGCAGAGATCATTTAAATCACCATCCATCATGGCATCGATTTTGTACAGCGTGAGGTTAATGCGATGATCGGTAATGCGACCCTGCGGAAAGCTGTAAGTGCGAATGCGGTCGCTACGATCACCGGAACCAATTAAAGATTTCCTGGTCTGTGCTTCGAGCTGATGCTTCTCACGTTCTCGTGCATCCATGATGCGAGCTACCAGTACTTTCATAGCTTGCTCGCGGTTACGGTGCTGACTGCGATCATCTTGGCACTCCACTACGGTCCCAGTCGGTAAATACGTAATACGTACCGCAGAATCTGTTTTATTAATATGCTGACCGCCAGCACCTGAAGCTCTAAAAGTATCAATACGCAGTTCGGCGGGATTAATTTTCAGTGCTTCTAGTTCATCCGCCTCCGGCATAACTGCTACCGTACAGGCCGAAGTATGGATACGGCCCTGAGTTTCCGTTTGAGGTACGCGTTGCACGCGATGACCGCCGGACTCAAACTTGAGTCGAGAGTAAACCGATTGGCCCACTAAGCGTAGAACAACTTCTTTGTAGCCACCAAGATCAGACTCAGCGGCATTTACTACTTCTACTTTCCAGCCTTGGCGTTCCGCAAAGCGCGTATACATGCGCAGTAAATCGCCTGCAAATAGCGCGCTCTCATCACCACCAGTGCCTGCACGAATTTCTAGGAAGACATTGCGTTCATCGTTAATATCTTTGGGTAGCAAAAGTTTTTGTAGAACGCTTTCAAGCTCTTGCATGGTGGCTTGAGCTTGCTTTTGTTCTTCATCAGCAAAGTCTTTCATCTCAGGATCTTTGCGCATCTCTTCTGCGGCTTGAGCATCTGCCTCGGCTTGTTTGTATAGGCCGAATTGCTCCACTACCATCGCAATATCCGAATGCTCACGCGTGAGCTTGCGATAGTTGTCCATATCCTTCGTGGACTCTTCGGTAGTTAATAGGGAATTGAGTTCGGCTAAGCGCGTGTCTAGGTGGTCTAGCTTAACCCGCATGCTGGGCTTCATCTAATGGTCTTCTGGCTTGGAGTGCGATGCGAATAATTTAGGAAGCAACTTAATCAGGGCGTCACGCTCAGCGCCATTGGAGTGTTGTAAAGCATGCAATGAGCCATGTAAGAACTTATTCGTCAAGCCCTGAGCCATCGCATTGAGAACTTCTTGGGGATCTTCGCCACGCATCAATCGTTTCATGGCACGATCGAGTTCAAGTTGTCTGAGATGTTCCCCTTGTTGCTGAATATCCTGAATCAAGGGCACAGTCTTGCGACCTTGCATCCAGTGCATAAAGTTACCAACGCGATCTTCAATAATGGCTTCAGCTTGACTTACAGCTGCTTGACGCAAAGAGGCGCCCGTTTGAATCATGACGCCTAACTCATCTACCGTATAAAGATAGATGTCATTTAAACGAGCAATCTCAGGCTCAAAATCACGAGGTACCGCTAAGTCAATCATCACCATCGGTTTATGGCGCCGGTGCTTGAGGGCGCTTTCTACCATTCCTAAGCCGATGATGGGGAGTGAGGATGCTGTGCTTGAAATGATGATGTCGAACTCATGCAAACGTGAGGGCAACTCTGAAAGCTTGAAAGATTCCGCTTCAACATCTTGAATGGAGATCGAGTCTGCTAATTCTTGGCCACGTTCAATTGTTCGATTGGCGATTGCGACTGCTTTGGGTTTGCGTGCAACGAAATGGGTTGCACACAAAGTAATCATGTCGCCAGCGCCAATAAATAGAACGCGTTGATCGGCAATACTTTCAAAAATACGTTCAGCTAAGCGAACAGAGGCTGCTGCCATCGAAATTGAATGAGCACCAATTTCTGTTGAACCACGAACTTCTTTTGCAACGGCAAAAGTTTTCTGAAAGAGTTGGTTGAGATAAGCGCCCAAGACGCCTGCATCATTTGCAGTGCGCACAGCATCTTTCATCTGCCCCAAGATTTGGGTTTCACCAATCACCATGGAATCTAAACCGCAAGCCACCCTAAAAGCGTGACGTACCGCATCCGATTGCGGAAGTGAATAAATATGTGGCTGCAAACTGCTTGGAGCAAGTTGTTGAGTCTTAGTTAACCAATCAAAAGTAGCTTCATGCAACAGACTGGCTGCATCTGCATCGTTAGCGGCGCAATACACTTCTGTACGATTGCAGGTGGACAAAATTGTGGCTTCTGGAAGGCCGGCCTGATTCGCGCCAACGAGATGTTGGCGAAGATCGTGCAACGCTTCTTGAAGAAATTCAGGGTCAAAGGCGACCTTTTCCCGAATGGCGACTGGCGCTGTGTGATGATTGATGCCGAGTGTCAACAACTTCATAATGGTGATTATAGATTTGATGGCATCAACAATGGGGGTAGCAATGGGGTTTTTAGCGTTTCTGGTGATCGGTGGTCTAACTGGCGTATTTGCCTTGGTTTTTTACCCAGGACAACGCAAATTTAAGCCTAAAGCCAAGAAATTCCTCATGGCCGCCTTGATAGGCTTCATATCTGCCCTAGCTAGCTCTTATTTAGGGCAATTTATAGGTTTGTTTCAGTCGGGGAAGATGCTGAGTGGCTGAGCGCCATAGTGGCTTCTTGTCTTGTGGGTTGCCTCTACGCGGCAGTTGCTAGAAAGGCTATTTAGGCCAAGCCTAACCAAAGAGCCAATGCCCTGTTAACTCGCACCATCATTGCGTCATTGAGCTCACCAATTACAGATCCTATTTTTTCGCTTCGAATTGATATGATCTTATCGATTTGAACTTGGGATGGTCGAGATAGTCCATTGGTTTCGCTGGGCTCTATATCAAGTCGGAATATTGGAGCTTGCACAATTTCACTCGAAATCAGGGCAACGGTTAGCGTTGGATGAATGTCACTAAATACGTCTGACTGAAGGATTAAGACTGGTCGCGGCTTTTCAAAGTCGCCCTGCATGGCAACCGTTACTACATTGCCACGTTTCATGCTTCATCCAAGTCAGCTAATGCGTCATCAAGGTAGGACATCAATTCTTTGTCTGCTCGATCGGATGTGGCTACTAATGCTGATTGGCGACGGCACTCTTCAAAAAAACCTGGGGCTTGCGTATTTGGAACCCATATTTGAATAGGTCACAATCCAGCATCCCTTAAGGCAAGCCTATGTTTTTGGACTCGAAGTGCGGTATTTGAGGACATTTCTAAGCTCTTTATTTACGTTACATGTAACATACTAACTCAGTTATTTGTTGCATGAAACTTAAGGTTAATCCCCCGTAGAAAATAAGTCCAAGCCCATTAAATTATTTCTACCTACCCAAATAATTGGTTCTAGACCCTGCTTTATGAGCCATTCATTGGCCTTCGTGAAATGCCCGCAACTTGCCATTCCGCCCGGCTCCAGAAAGGGCCGATCTGTTTTGTAGACCCCAAGCCCGGAGGGGTGAGAGGATTGCAGAATCAATTGGTTCGGAGCCGCCTCAATCAGGGGCAACTTGGATTGGGCATGACTACCCCATAGCATCCAGACTAAATGGGGCTTTTGGAGAGCTAAGGCGCTAATCAACCTATCGATCAGGGATTTCCAGCCGAGGTTTGTGTGGCTGCCAGCCTCACCCAGATTGACGCTGAGTGCAGTATTGAGCAACAGCACGCCTTGCTCAGCCCAGGCATGAAGATCGCCGCTAGGCAGAGTCCCAAAACCCTCCAAAGTTAGCGCTTTACTGATATTGCGTAAAGAGCTAGGAAATTGTCGGGAATTGGTAGGAATATTACTCGGGATAGAAAAGGCCAGGCCTTGAGCAAGCCCCGGGAAGTGATAGGGATCCTGGCCCAAGATGACGACTTTGACCTTGATAGGCGGAGTTAGGGCGAGTGCTTTAAAGAAATTCTGAGGCTCTGGACGAATGTCCTCAGCATTATTATTCAACTCAGCCCTGAGATTAGTCTGCAGCGTTTGCCATTCGTCAGATTCAAAGTAATCACCTAGCAGAGCATGCCAGTCCTCGGGAATATCGTCAGCGGAAAGCGAATGCATTACTCAGCTGGAGTGAGTGTGTACTGAGTTGGAATTTGATCATCCTCAAGAACAGTCATGCATTCATGTTCTAGATCATCTCGGTAAAAGCAAATCTGGATGACTTGTCCCAAGATCAAGCTGGAAAGAACCTTTTCCCAACGAGCGGCAATAATCCGTTCACCATTAATACTAGCGATCAAATCTCCAGTCGCCAGGCCTGCTAATTGCGCAGCTCCACCATCAAGGACATGCGTTACTTTTAGCCATCCATTTGCCTCAGTATGGCGTAGTCCTAATTGCAATTTGATTTGTTCTAGTTTGGAATGGACTTTCTGCTTCACAGAAATTGTTTTTGGATCAAGCCACTTCTGGATTGGAATATCTTCAACGCCAAAAATATAGCGAAACTTAAACTCATTCCAAGTTTTGTTAAATCCTGCGCCCAGAAGTGCGAGTATCAAATCATCCAAGCCGTCCTCAGCAATGCCATCGAGCGTGACACCATGCGTTTGCCAAATGAGGCGCATCAAATCATCTAGGGATTGACGGTTACCACTGAAGCCGCGAATCTTGAGATCTAAACCTAAGGCAAGCAATGCCCCCTTGCCGTAATAACTCACTACCGCATTCGGAGTGTTCTCATCGGCTTGGTAGTACTTTGTCCAGGCGTCAAAAGAGCTATCTGCCAAGCTTTGCTTGAGTCTTCCTGGCCCGCGTAAAATGCCATTCCAATTGTTCGCAACCAGCTTGAGATAGGCTTTGAGATCGATGCGTTTGCTACGGAATAATTGCAGATCATCGTAGTAACTCGTAAAGCCTTCAAATAGCCACAGTAAGCGAGTATGGTTTCTGCGATCGAGTTGATAAGGTTGAAATATTTTGGGTTGAATCCGTTTAACTAGCCAGACATGAAAATACTCATGACTACAAAGACCTAAAAACTCACGATAGGACGCCTCATCTAAATGGGTGTTGGCTTGAGGAATCTGATCGCGACGGCATAGTAATGCAGTGCTATTGCGATGCTCAAGTCCACCATACCCAGAAAGAACCGCATTGACCAAAAATAAATAATTCTGGAAAGGCGCCTTCTTTGTCTTAGGTTCAAAGGGATTAATGGTACAGGTGCAGATAGCCTGAAGGTCGGCTGCTAAACGCTCTAGATCAATTTCATGAATGCAGCCCTGAATCGCCATGCTGTGTGATACACCATTCGATTTCCAATGGGCAATTTGAAACTCTCCCATCGCAATTGGATGATCCAGTAGATCATCATAATTTTTGGCGAGATAAAAGCCGTAACCTTGACCATCTACTTTGGCTGCTTGTAGGCCTGTCTGAACAGTCCAAGAATTCGTCCAAGTATCTTTAGGTGGAATTAATGTTAATGCGCAGGGTAAAGACTCTTGACCTTTGACTGCCAAACATAAACTACTTAAATTGATAAACGCACGCTCAGTATCGAGATAAGCTGCGCGCACTGAAGTATCAAATGCATATACCATTGTGAGAATTTCTACTGCACCGGCTACCCTAGGTAAGCGCCACTGATCGTTATCGATCCTTTCTAGTTGCAGTACTTCATACGGGTTATCAATTGCAAACGCTTCAATCGTTTCAATTTGCTTGCTGAAGTCTCGAATCAAATAGCTTCCTGGAATCCATGCAGGCATTTTTAGAATCTGCCCATTCAGTAATGGGTTCTCAATACGCAACTTCACATGAAAGCGGTGGCCATGCAGATCTGCCGCCTAAATGATGTATTGGATTGCAGGTAAATCAGAAGTATTCAATTCGTTCATAAGCTTGACCTATTACTTTAGGCTGCTAAATTTCTTCTCAATATCGGTGATTTGCATGGCACCTTGGAAGCGACTGCCATCAGCAAAGAAAATAGTGGGGGCGCCAGTAATACCATAGGTTTTCGCAAAGCTCATATTCTTATTTAAAGGAGTGGAACAGTCGCCTTTTCCGCTCGGCGCAACGCCATTGATCATCCAATCAATATAAGCCTTCTGCGGATCGGCAGAGCACCAAATTTGTTTAGACTTCTGTGCGGAGTCTGGCGACAAAATCGGAATGAGATAGGTGTAGATAATGACGTTGTCTAACTGTTGGAGTGATTTCTCAAGGCGCTTGCAGTAGCCGCAGTTGGGGTCAGAGAAAATTGCTAGTTGTCGGCTGCCATTGTCGCGTACGGCTTTTAAAGCATTTGATGGATTCAGTTCGGACCATTTAATGCGATTCAGGTCCGCCTGTTTTTGTTCGGTGATATTTTTTCCAGTAGCGATCTCAATGATTTCACCCTGAATTAAATATTTGCTGCTTGCATCGGCATAAAACACATCATTCCCTACCAACACCTCGTATATGCCGGGAATGGGAGAGGGAGAAACACTTTTAATTTTGGTATTGGCGCCGATTTTCTTTTGCAGCTCAGATCTGACTTGCTGCTCCGATTGTGCGTTCACTATTCCCGTTAATAAAGTGAAAGAACAGACTAAGACGAGAGAAGAAAATAATTTATTCAAAATCAATATTTCCGAGGGCGCGCTCAATTAGGCGCCGTTTAATAAAGTGACTACGATTGACGAGGCCTAAGCCCCAATTGCGCAATTGCTTCTCGGTACTGCTGCTGGCTGAGAATAACTTCTTGAGCTTATCTGTCGCCCAGAGCAGCGCGCTAGTATCGCCTTGACGCTGACGCTCATAACGACGCAACAATACTTTGTCATTTGGTAGTCGGAAAGATTCTCGCTTGCTCAAAATATGTAGCAGTGTTGCTACATCCCTGAGTCCCAAGTTCAAGCCTTGCCCAGCCAAAGGGTGCATGACATGAGCGGCATCACCAATGAGAACTACTTTGGGGTTTTCATCTGGACCAACAAACCGACTCGCGCGAATTCTTTTGAGCGGAAAGGCTGCTGGCGTTGAGTTGAGTGTGAGTGACCCAAGTTGCTTCACTATTTCCCCATTGGCAATTGAGGAAAACTTTTCAGCCCATGCCACTTGATCTAGTTTTAAAAGTTCCGCAGCATTGTCTGGTGAAGTTGACCACACCATTGAGACTTGTTTGTTTGGTAATGGCAATATCGCTACGATATCGCCGCCTGGCAAAAACCATTGGTAAGCTGTTTCCAAATGCGCGTTACTGTAAATCCAATTTGCTACCACGGCACTTTGTGAATAACTTTCTTCTTTTGTGGAAATCCCTAACTCGGTTCGTATAGGTGAATTCGCTCCATCAGCGGCAATGACGAATTGAGCGCGTATGGTAGATCCATTTGCAAGATAGAGGATTGCTCCATCCGAATCCATTTGAATATTTACTACCGCGTCATTGATGCGCTCTAATTTATTTTGGAAGCGTGAGGCTTGATCTAGGGTGTGTTCGATTACGCTCGATTCGCCAATCCATGCCAACTGGGGGGTGCCTGTTTCAAAAGCAGACAAATGTAGCTGATCATGTTTCTCTCCGCGATCGCCATAAATTCGCATATCTCGAACAGGCTGTATGCGACTGTGATCAACGGCATCCCAAATCTGAAGATGGGCTAATAGCTTTTGGGTGCTGGGAGAAAAGGCGTAAATCCGTCGTCCCAATTGATTCCCCTGCGGCGCAAGAACAGCTTGCCCTAAGTCGGGTGCGATTTGAATGGTTTGTAGGCCAAGCTGAGCTAGGCCTAAGGCGCAGGCCTTACCCGCTATGCCTCCACCCACTACAGCGACATCGATTGTCCGCGTTTGGGGGGGATTTTTGGGCAATTTAGTCGGGTTATTTTGGAGAACTTCTGACATATCTCGATGATATCGAAACTAGCCCTTTACAATACGGCTATGTCTTTGAAATGTGGCATCGTCGGCCTGCCTAACGTCGGCAAATCTACCCTCTTTAACGCGCTTACTAAAGCTGGAATCGTGGCGGAAAACTATCCTTTCTGCACAATCGAGCCTAATGTCGGCGTGGTCGAGGTTCCTGACCCCCGTCTAGCCGCTTTGGCTGAGATCGTAAAGCCTGAGCGCATCCTGCCTGCAGCCGTCGAATTTGTCGATATTGCGGGCTTGGTGGCTGGAGCCTCTAAAGGTGAAGGCCTGGGAAATCAATTTTTAGCGAATATTCGCGAAACTGACGCCATTACCCATGTCGTGCGCTGTTTTGAGGATGCTAACGTAATCCACGTAGCAGGCAAGATCGATCCGATCTCCGATATCGCGGTGATTGATACCGAGCTGGCCTTATCCGACTTAACCGCTGTGGAAAAAACTCTGCAGCGCTCCAGTAAGGCTGCTAAGTCAGGAAACGACAAAGAGGCGGCTGCTTTGGTGGCTGTGCTAACTAAGGTGCAGGCCCATTTGGATCAAGCTCAGCCAGTTCGTAGCTTGAAACTGACTGACGAAGAAAATCTACTCTTGAAGCCTTTGTGCTTGATCACAGCAAAGCCAGCGATGTATATCGCCAACGTCAAAGAAGATGGCTTTGAAAATAATCTGCATTTAGAAGCGGTGATTCAGCATGCAGCTAAAGAGGGCGCCCCAGTTGTTCCGGTTTGTGCAGCAATCGAGGCAGAAATCGCTGATTTAGATGACGCTGACAAGGCTGAGTTCTTGGCAGACCTCGGCATGGAAGAATCTGGATTAGATCGTGTGATTCGCGCAGGCTATAAGTTACTAGGCTTGCAGACCTACTTTACGGCGGGTGTTAAAGAGGTTCGTGCCTGGACAATTCATCAGGGTGATACTGCTCCGCAGGCTGCAGGAGTGATTCATGCAGACTTTGAGCGTGGCTTTATTCGTGCACAAACTATTGCTTTTGAAGACTTCATTCAATTTAAGGGTGAGTCTGGTGCCAAAGAGGCTGGGAAAATGCGTGC
Source organism: Polynucleobacter necessarius (assembly GCA_900095165.1). GTDB lineage: Bacteria > Pseudomonadota > Gammaproteobacteria > Burkholderiales > Burkholderiaceae > Polynucleobacter > Polynucleobacter necessarius_J. The sequence goes on from LT606947.1 coordinate 1,686,783, forward strand.
TGAAGGTAAGGAATATGTTGTTAAAGACGGTGACGTCTTGAACTTCCTCTTTAATGTCTAAAGCAGTACTGTTAAGGGCTTTTTTATTGGATTGAGATTAAATCAGCTTGCTTCAACAGCCTTTTTTAAGCACTTAGAAATTTCTTCATAGCGCTTGATGGCAATCTTGTTTGGAACCACTTCTTTTTTTCGCCCATCTTCATTTGCTGCCATCTTGATATAACCCATAGCACTAAGGTTCTTTAGTCGCCCATGAAGGGTCGCTTGGGAGCCAAGCTCTGACAGAGAGATAAGATCCCCAACCAAAATAGGCTGTTTGGCATGAAAGTTCAAAATGATTTTATCTAGAAGACTTTCTTCAATAGAGTCGAGTTTTTTTCCCCAGGATTGATGCGATCTAGAACATCAATCAGGTTTAAAAATCGAATGTAGCAAGAAGGCTTAATGGTAGACATAGCTTTGTAATGGTGTTGTTAGAGGCTATTGGCCTCAGGGTTAACAGCAGTATATTTCCTAATTCATGGGCTGGTAGTATGAGGGAATATTGCAAAAATAACCATGCTGACAGTCATGAAAAGAATATTCTCGGAATCGACGACAGGCTTTCTGGTTAGCATTTTCCTGTATTCGACCCTGTTTTATCTCAATGATTGGCTTACAAGTCACCTGACATTTGGTCTGGGGGTGAGCTGGATTTATCTGCCTGCGGGGCTTCGCCTATTCCTTACCCTCATATTTGGCTTGCCTGGAGCTTTGGGGATAGCGTTTGCATCCTTTTTGATTAGTTATTTAGGATCATTCCCCCATGAGCTCACAACTTGTGTTGGTGTAGGGCTGATATCAAGCTTTGCCCCGTATTTAGCCACGATCTTTGTATTGAGTAATCTAAAAATCTCACCAAATCTGAATAACTTGAGCTTGTCTAAGCTAGCAATCTGCACTTTGATCTACGCAGCTCTAAGTGCTGGTTTGCATCAATGGTGGTTTGCACTCCGAGAGCTAGATGAAACGGGTAGCTTTAATCACTTCTTGGTGATGCTAATTGGTGATGTGCTTGGCACAATAGTGCTCGTTGGGTTGATTAAAGCGGGCCTGGACCTGCTCAAGCCCTCTAAGCTTGCTTAATTAAATAGTTCACTTAGAGCGGCGCCGGGATCGTTGGCGCGCATAAATGCTTCGCCCACCAAGAAAGCATTGATTTGATGATCGCGCATTAACTGCACATCGGTGCGACTCATGATGCCCGATTCAGTAACTAAGGTTTTTCCTGCTGGCACCATCGATAGTAAAGATAGCGTGGTTTGAAGGGTGACTTTAAAAGTCTTGAGATTGCGATTATTAATTCCGAGCAGCGGGGTTTTTAATTCGAGGGCTTGCTCTAACTCAGGAGCGTTATGAACCTCAATCAGAACATCTAAGCCCAGCTCGTGTGCACAAGTTTCTAGCTCTTTCATTTGATTGAGCTCTAAACAAGCCACAATGAGCAAAATAGCATCGGCACCGATTGCTCTTGCTTCGTAGACTTGATAAGGGTCGATCGTAAAGTCTTTGCGTAAAACTGGAATGCTGCACGCAGCCCTTGCGGCTTGAAGGTAGGGATTCGCTCCCTGAAAATAATCTTTATCCGTGAGAACGGATAAGCAGGCTGCACCATTTTTTTCATAAGATTGAGCAATCTCAGCTGGCTGAAAATTTTCTCGCAATATTCCCTTGCTAGGGCTCGCTTTTTTAATCTCGGTTATCACACCCGCTTTACCTACCGCAATCTTATTGTTGATAGACTGAATAAAGCCCCGAGGCTTTAATAGCGCATCATGATTATTTTCTTCAGCCTGATCGCGTTGATTGGCTAAAGAGATTTTTTGTGAATCAGCGGCAATCTCAATTTTTTTGGTGGCAACAATTTTGTCGAGGATATCGCTCATGAAGATCTTAATTAGTTTTGGGTTGCGGCTACAAATTGGTCTAGCTTTTGACGAGCAGCGCCAGAAGCGATGGCTGCTTGGGCCATCTGAATACCGCTAGCAATGCTTGGTGCCACATCAGCTACATACAGTACTGCTCCGGCATTGAGACAAACAATGTCACTAGCAGGGCCAGGTGTTTTATTGAGTACATCTAAAACAATGGCTTTGGATTCTTCGGCGTTAGCAACCTTAAAGCTATTCGTAGGCGCGGTATTTAGACCGAAGTCTTTTGGATGAATTTCATATTCACGGACTTGGCCATCTTTTAGCTCGCCAACCAGAGTAGGGCCTTCAAGTGAAATTTCATCTAGACCGTCGCGACCATAAACTACCAATGCATGATCCATGCCCATGGCTTGTAGTACGCGCGCCTGAATACCCACCAAGTCAGCATGAAACACGCCCATCAAAATGCGCTTGGCATCAGCCGGGTTGGTTAGTGGCCCCAAGATATTAAAAATCGTTCGCACACCCAAATCTTTTCGAATCGGCACCACATTCTTCATCGCGGGGTGATGATTCGGGGCAAACATAAAGCCTGCACCCACTTTAGTGATGCATTTTGCGACTTGCTCTGATGAGAGCGAGAGTTTCACGCCGAGGGACTCCAGAATATCTGCGCTTCCAGATTTGCTGCTCACGCTGCGATTGCCGTGTTTAGCAATTTTTGCCCCAGCCGCCGCCGCCACAAACATCGCTGCTGTAGAAATATTGAAAGTGTGGGCACCATCACCACCAGTGCCCACTATATCTACTAAATTTTTTCTATCTTCAACGTGTACTGGCGTCGCAAACTCACGCATCACTTGAGCGGCTGCAGCAATCTCACCAACAGTCTCCTTTTTGGTACGTAGGGCAACTAGTAGACCAGCTACTAAAGTTGAAGGCATCTCACCACTCATAATGAGACGCATCATCGCCGTCATCTCATCGTGAAAAAGTTCACGATGTTCAATACAGCGTTGCAGTGCTTGCTGAGGTGTAATAGACATAGGGATCGAGTTAATATTCTTGAGTTATTTGGCTTGCAAGAAATTCTTCAGCAGTGCATGGCCATGCTCAGAAAGAATCGATTCTGGATGGAATTGCACGCCTTCTACAGCTAGCTCTTTATGGCGTACGCCCATAATTTCACCATCAGATGAAGTGGCGGTTACTTCGAGAACTGCTGGCAAAGAGCTCTTCTCAATCGCAAGAGAGTGATACCGGGTTACTTTAAATGGGTTGGGCAAATCTTTGAAAACACCAACACCAGTATGGTGAATGTCATCCGTCTTGCCATGCATGACTTTCTGGGCGCGAATAATCTTGCCGCCGAATGCCTCACCAATTGCTTGGTGTCCAAGACAGACTCCAAGAATCGGAATCTGTCCAGCATAACGTTGAATAGTAGCTACAGAAATCCCTGCTTCAGCTGGACTGCATGGCCCAGGCGAAATACAGATACGCGCAGGATTGATTTTGGCAATCTCTTCAACGGAAATTTCATCGTTACGAAAGACTTTGACCTCTTCACCAAGCTCTGCAAAATACTGAACGAGGTTATAGGTAAATGAGTCATAGTTATCAATCATGAGGAGCATCGAGTCCTCCTTGTACTAAATCAGCCGCCATTAATACTGCTCGGGCTTTGGCTTCGGTTTCTCTCCACTCAGCGGTGGGGTCGGAGTCTGCAACTACGCCAGCTCCAGCTTGGGAATGTAGTACGCCATCACGAATCACACCAGTGCGAATGGCGATCGCCACATCCATATCTCCGGAGAAGGAGATGTAGCCTACCGCGCCACCATAGACACTGCGCTTCACAATTTCCATCTCATCAATAATTTCCATCGCCCGAATTTTTGGGGCGCCCGATAAGGTGCCAGCTGGGAAAGTTGCACGTAAGACATCCATATTGCTCATATTGTCCAGTAACTCACCTTCAACAGAGCTAACGATGTGCTGTACGTGAGAATACTTTTCGATCGACATTGAATCAGTCACTTTGACGGTGCCTGTCTTTGCAATGCGACCCACGTCGTTGCGTGCTAAGTCAATCAACATGACGTGCTCAGCAATTTCTTTTGGATCAGCAAGCAATTCAGAGGCAAGACGCTCATCTTCTTCGGGTGTGGCACCACGAGGACGTGTGCCAGCTAGTGGGCGAATCGTCACAATCTTTTGGCTCTCACGTTGCTCTTGGCGTACCAAGATCTCAGGGGATGAACCTACTACTTGCAAGTCGCCAAAGTCATAGAAGTACATGTAGGGCGATGGATTCAAAGACCGTAACGCACGATAGAGAGAGAGAGGTGAATCTGTGAATGGTTTGCTGATGCGTTGACCGATCACCACCTGCATGCAATCGCCAGCCAAAATATATTCTTTGGTTTTGAGAGCAGCATTTTCAAAATCAGCTGCTTTGAACTTGCGTATCAACTCTGTTTTGGTGCTTGATAATGACGCTGGCATGCTCGCTGGTTTGCTTAGGCAAGTAAGTAACTCTTTTAAACGGGCTTGGCCTTTTTCGAAACTATCGGTAATGCTGGGGTCTGCATAGACGATTAAATAAATACGACCTGCAACGTTATCAACCACCGCTAACTCTTCGGTGAGCATCAATTGAATATCGGGCACACTTAATTCATCTGGCAGATGATGTTTCGCTAAACGAGATTCGATGTAGCGAACTGTGTCATAGCCAAAGTAGCCAGCAAGTCCGCCACAGAAGCGCGGGAGGCCAGGTTGTACAGCTACTTTGAAGCGTTTGAAATAGGTGTCTACAAAATCCAATGGGTTGTCATGATTGGTTTCAATCACTTCGTCATTGAAGAGTACTTCAGTGAGTGGCGCATCCGGAGTACCCACAGCTCTTAAAACAGTTTTAGCAGGCAGGCCAATAAACGAGAAGCGACCAAAGCGCTCGCCACCTAGAACGGATTCAAGTAAATAAGTATTTTTTTGTCCAAAAGTTTGTGTGAGCTTGACGTACAGCGACAGAGGCGTCTCTAGGTCGGCCAATACTTCTTTTACTAAGGGAATGCGATTGAAACCCTGTTTTGCTAGGGCAAGAAATTCTTCGTGCTGCATTACGCTTTTTCTGACGTCGCTAGTTCTGCGCGCATCGCTTTAATCACATCGGCATAATTTTCTTTGCCAAAGATTGCGGAGCCTGCAACAAATGTATCTGCACCAGCTTTAGCTACTTCTGCAATATTATCGACTTTAATTCCACCATCAACTTCAAGTCGAATATGGTGACCTGTTTCTTGTTGATGGCGATCTAAGCGTGCACGTACCTGTGCAATTTTATTGAGAGTGCTTGGAATAAATGATTGACCGCCAAACCCTGGGTTCACTGACATCAACAAAACCAGATCAAGTAATTCAAGCGTGTGATCAAGGTGATCAAGTGGAGTGGCGGGATTTAAAACTAAGCCGGCCTGACAACCTTGATCGCGAATCAAATTAATTGTGCGGTTCACATGAGGACTTGCCTCTGGATGAAAGCTAATCAGGTTTGCCCCAGCTTTTGCGAAGTCCGGAATCAGGCGATCTACTGGCTCCACCATGAGGTGCACATCGATCATGGCTGGTTTGCCATTCTTTGTAGCATGGGGACGAATAGCCTCACATACCAATGGACCAATCGTCAGGTTAGGGACGTAATGGTTGTCCATCGCATCAAAGTGAATCCAATCTGCGCCCGCCAAGAGGACATCTTCAACTTCTTTGCCTAGGCAGGCAAAGTCAGCCGACAAAATGGAGGGGACGATAACAAACTGGCTATTTGAGGGTGATTTCTGGCTATCCATCCCTAGATTCTAGCTTGCAGTTGGGCTTAGGATGGAGCAGAATTCGAGCATGAATCCTCATGAAATCAGCATTACGGCCAAAACCCAGTATTTGTCCGACCAGTCTGACCCCGATAACCGCCAATTTGCTTTTGCTTATACCGTCACCATCAGAAATACTGGTACGGCAAGCATTCAGCTCATTGCCCGCCATTGGTTCATTACCGACGGGGACAATGATGTCCAGGAGGTCCGTGGCTTGGGGGTGGTAGGGCAACAGCCTCTTTTAAGGGCGGGTGAGCAGTTTGAGTACACCAGCTGGGCTACTTTACCAACGCCAGCAGGAACTATGCGTGGAGAGTACTTCTGCGTTACTGAGGAGGCTCAGTTTTTCCAGGCCCCAATCCCTGAATTTGCCTTGGTAATGCCTAGAACCTTGCACTAGGTCCCCAAAGCGCTATTTTTTACTCTTACCGGTCCAAAGGACAATGAATAGTAGAAGGGCTAAAGCAATACCTCCCTCAACGGCAAACAAGATCATGGGGTATTCATCGAGTAAATTGGCAATCATGATTTCTATATCCAAATTAATAGGTCGCGAGACTGTTTCTCGGATTCTTGTCTGCAGTGTATTCGCTATCAGCATTGCTAGCTTATTAGCTGCTTGTTCTACGCCTTCCACCCGCGGCTCCGGTTACCGCTCTAGCGGAAGCGCCCCATCTTCCTATAGTTCCCCGATCGCTAGCTTTCGATTGGTTTCATGGCAAGACTTGCCGGGTTGGCAGGACGATGATTTAACTCAGGCTTGGCCAGCTTGGCTCAAGAGTTGTGATGCCCTGCGTAAGCGTAATAGTGAAATTAATTGGCGCCAAGCATGTGCATCAGCCAGTCAGATTTCAGCTCGTGATGGACGTGCAATTCGCCAATATTTTGAGGGGAATTTTCAGGCGTATGAGGTGCATAACAGTGCTGCAGGCAATGAATCTGGGTTGATCACGGGCTATTACGAGCCCGTCATGAATGGCTCCCAGGCCCGCACGGCTACTTACTCCATTCCTTTGTATGGCTTGCCAGCTGCATGGAAAGTCTCCAAGCCAAACCCTGCACCCACACGCGCAGAGTTAATAAGTTCTGGGGTACTGCGTGGTTCTGAGATTGCTTGGGTGCAAGATCCTGTGGCTGCCGTTTTTATGCAAATTCAAGGCTCTGGAAAAATTCGTTTGGAAGATGGGCGCGTATTACGACTCGGTTATGCGGGTACCAATGATCAGCCCTTTAAATCGTTTGCACAGTGGTTATTAGATCGCAAGGAAATCACGCGGAGCGAGGCAACGATGCAAGGCATTTCTGCTTGGGCTAAGCGCAATCCAGGGCGTGTAGAGGAGATGTTGAACGCCAATCCTCGCTTTGTGTTCTTCAAAGAACTTCCTGGGAATGTCAGCGCGGATCTAGGACCCAATGGGGCTTTAGGGGTTCCTTTAACAGCAGAGCGCAGTATTGCCATTGATTTGAAAGCCATGCCTTTAGGCGCCCCAGTATTTTTGAGTATAACTAAGCCATTAAGTAGCCAGGCATTACAGAGGCTGGTAATGGCCCAGGATACCGGTAAAGCCATTGTGGGCGGGGTGCGAACGGATTACTATTGGGGATCAGGGGATTCTGCGGGTGAATTAGCCGGACGCATGAAACAAGATGGCAAGATGTGGTTATTGTTGCCGCGCTGAACCAATCTATTTTTGAAAGAGATCGATGACTTACAACACCATATTGACTGAAGTAGATGGCAAGGTTGCTGTCATTACTCTCAACCGCCCGCAAGTATTAAATGCTCTAAATGATGAGTTAATGGATGAATTGGGTGCAGCCCTCCTTGGCTTTGATGCTGATGACAATATCGGCTGCATCATCGTTACCGGCAGCGAGAAAGCATTTGCTGCTGGCGCAGATATTGCAACGATGACGAAGTATGGATTTGCAGATGTTTATCGCGGTGACTTTATCTCTCGCAATTGGGAAGAGATTAGAAAAGTACGCAAGCCAGTCATTGCGGCAGTGTCTGGATACGCTCTTGGCGGCGGATGTGAATTGGCAATAATGTGTGACACCATCATGGCAGCTGACAGCGCTAAGTTTGCACAACCAGAAGTGAAGTTGGGAATCATTCCCGGTGCTGGTGGTACACAACGTTTACCACGCGCAGTCTCAAAAGCAAAAGCAATGGACTTGGCCTTAACGGGTCGCATGATGGATGCGGCTGAAGCCGAGCGCTCAGGCCTTATTGCTCGGATTTTCCCTCAAGCGGATTTGCTAAAAGAAGTCAAGGCGATTGCTAAGATAATTGCAGATATGCCATTACTAACCGCAATGATGGTGAAGGAAGCAATTAATACCGCTTATGAAACTACGCTCTCAGAAGGTATTCATTTTGAGCGTCGTTTGTTCCACTCTTGCTTTGCGACAAATGATCAAAAAGAAGGTATGGCAGCTTTTATGGAAAAGCGTCCCGCTAAATTTACAAACTCGTAAAACTGCACTACTTAGAGTAAGTTATTTTTCTAAGTAGCGTTGAGCTAGTTTGACCCAGTAGCTCACGCCAACAGGGATCAATGCGTCATTGAAGTCATAAGAAGGATTATGGAGATGGCATGGACCCATGCCATGACCTACTGCGCGGTGATCACCATCACCATTGCCTAGGAACACATAGCAATCAGGCTTCTCCAGCAGCATGAATGCAAAGTCTTCGGCGCCCATCGTTGGATCAATTGAGGTATTGACGTTTTGCGTTCCAACTAACTCACCCATCACTTCGCTAGCAAACTCTACTTCTTTGTCATGATTAATGAGCGGGGGGTAGTTGCGAGAAAAACTCATTTCTGCTTGACAGTCAAATGCGCTCGCTACGTTGTGTGAGATTTCTCGTAAACGCTGCTCAATTAAATCTAAAACTTCTATCGTGAATGTGCGAACGGTTCCGCCAATAAACGCACTATCTGGAATGACATTGCTCGTCTCGCCCGCATGAAACTGCGTAACCGATAGCACCGCTGCATCCACTGGACGTTTATTTCGGGTAATAATGCTTTGCAGAGCCTGAACAACTTGAGCGCCCGCCAGCACAGGATCGGCACTGTTGTGTGGCAAAGCAGCGTGGCCACCTTTGCCACGGACGATGATTTCAAAGGAATTGCTTGAAGCCATCATCGGGCCAGAAGTTACGCCAAAATGGCCTTCGGCAAGTCCTGGCCAGTTGTGCAAGCCAAAGACAGCATCGCAAGGAAATTGCTTGAACAATCCATCGTTAATCATTTCTTGCGCGCCAGCACCACCTTCTTCGGCAGGCTGAAAAATAAAAATGACTGAGCCTTTGAAATCGCGATGATTAGATAAGTATTGGACGGCACCTAGGAGTATTGTCGTATGGCCATCATGGCCACAGGCATGCATCTTGCCGGGATTCTTTGAAGTGTGTTCAAAAGTATTGTGTTCTTGTAATGGCAGCGCATCCATATCGGCACGCAAGCCAATCATTTTGCCCTCACCTAAGTCGCCATCGAGTCTTCCGACAACCCCAGTTTTTCCAAGGCCGCGATACACCGTAACCCCCAGCTTGAAAGCGTTTCTGCTACCAGGTCAGAAGTGCGATTTTCTTCAAAGCGCAATTCTGGATGCGCATGAATATTGCGTCGAATCTCTTGAATTTCTGATGCGGAGTCGATGATTTCTGGAAGTAATCGCATAGCTTCATCTTATCTGAATTTACTTAGGTAGTTTTATATGCTCCGCAGCAAATCGTAATGCCTCTATGGAGTAGGGGGCATTCTCCAGCTTTTGAAGCTGCTTAGGAAGAGTGGGAATAACGCCTAAAAAAGGCGCAAAAATTCTGTCTTTTAAGGTTTGAATATTCTCTTCTAGAAGAGTCATCTCATCTGAAGGCGTATTCGTTACCCAGCCAGCAGTCATCAACTGGCGTGACTGGATTGCTTCACAAGTGAGCAAGGCGTGATTAATGCAGCCCAAACGCATGCCTACTACAAGGATGACTGATAAATCCATTGCCTGAGCGAGATCGCCCAAATCTTCCTGTTCATTGAGGGGGACTAAAAATCCACCTGCCCCCTCAACAACTACCACCTCAAATTGTTGGCCCAGGGCATGTAAATCACTCAGGATGACGGAAGAATCTAGGTAGATATCATTCTTCTTAGCAACAAGGTGTGGGGCGGCTGCTTCATCTAGAGCATAGGGGCAGAGACTTTGTTCCTGAAAATTTAATCCTGATGCGATCCGCAATGTTTCTAGGTCTTCATTCAGCTTCTGGCTACTAGAGTCAACATAGGTGCCGGCGACTACAGGTTTAAAGCCGATTGCGCGGATACCTGCCTCTCTTAGCTTGAGGATGAGCGCACCGCTGAGTAAAGTTTTACCAACCTCAGTATCTGTGCTAGTGACAAAAAAACCAGGAGGAGAACTGATTGTCATAAATTACCTTCTACTGTTTGCTCGATGATCTTCAATGCCCGAATCAACTCACGTAGGTCATCAACACTATGGTTTGCAGAAAAAGTAATGCGCAGACGAGAGCTGCCAACGGGAACAGTGGGCGGACGGATTGCTGGAATCCAATAGCCCGCTTCATCCAAGAGCTTAGCTACTGCTAATGCGTTGGCATTGCTTCCTAAAATGACTGGTTGAATTGGGGTGGATGAGGGAGTTTTTTCCCAGCTTGAGAAAATCATTTCATCACACTAAATCTGAATTAGTTCATTCAGTTTTTTACGCCGAGCAATGCCTTCATCGCCTTCGATTAACTCAAGGCTACTGAGTAAGGTATGCGCAATCGCCGGTGGTGTAGCGGTACTGTAAATATAAGGGCGTCCCTTTTGAATGAGCCGCTCAATAAAAGGTGCGGCCGCACAAATAAATGCGCCACTAACGCCAGCCGCTTTACCAAGTGTGCCGACATAAATGATTCGTTCTGAACGTACGCTTGTGTGTTCCAAAATACCATGACCTTGTTCACCAAGCACGCCAATCCATGTGCATCATCGACTATCAACAAGGCATCATATTGTTCGGCAATGCGAAGGAGTTTTTCTACTGGCGCGATATCCCCATCCATGCTGAATACACCATCGACCACAATCAATTTGAGGGAATAGGTATCTTGCTTTAGCGATTCTTCCAGTGAGTCGAGATTTTGGTGATCAAACAAGGTCACCTGGGCTTTAGTTTGTGCGCTTGCTAAGCGTACGCCATCGATCAAAGAGGCGTGATTGAGTTTGGCTGAGTAAATGCTTGCTTGACCTTGCTCAGCAAGTCTAGAAATTCCAGTAATAGCATTGATATTTGCAAGATAGCCAGTGCTAAAGAACAGCGCTCTTGCATTAGGGATGTGCTGTTCTTCACAGGCGGCTAATTTCTTTTCAAGCAATTCATGTGCAATGCTATGGCCGCTAATTAAATGCGATGCGCCGCTACCAACCCCATATAGTTTTGCACCTTCCGCAAGCGCAGCGACTAATTTGGGGTGGTTTGCTAGGCCTAAATAGTCGTTACTACAAAATGCTTTCAGTTCTCGCTTGCCAACATGGGCCTTGGTGTCGCAGGGTGATTCAGTAATGCGTAGTGTGCGTTTGAGTAACTGCTCATCTAATTCTGCAATCTGCTGCTCCGCTATATCGCGAGCTTTAAAGTATGCACTCATGCCAACACCTGATTGAGTGCGCGTTGTACAGAGGCGCCCATTTGCATCGTTTCCTCTGAAGAGAGAATGTGGGGCGGCATGACATAAATCGTATTGCCAATTGGCCTAATGAGAATGCCTTCTGCCATACTTGCTGAAAACATATCTCGTGAAAACGTAACTGAATTTTTTAGTGATTCAGGTTTGATATCAAAGGCTAGGATCATGCCTTGCTGGCGCCAATGTTCGATGCGAGGATCTGTTTTTGCCCAAGTAAATGCATTGGCATGATCTTTGCTGTGTTCAAGATTTTTTTCAAGAACAGATTCAGCTTCAAAAATCTCTAGATACGCAAGCGCTGCAGCGCATGCTAATGGATTGCCTGTATAGGAATGCGAATGTAAGAAGCCTTGTTACATTTGGTCACCATAGAAGATGCGATAAATTTTGTCAGTCGTCATGCAAAGTGAGAGAGGAAGATAGCCACCACTAATACCTTTAGATAATGTCAAGAAGTCTGGCCAAATTCCTGTATGTTCACAGGCAAAAAATTTGCCTGATCGACCGCAACCCACTGCGATCTCATCGGCGATGAGATGAACACTATAGCGATCGCAGAGTGATCGTGTTAAGCGTAAATATTCTGGTGAGTACATCGCCATTTGCCCCGCACATTGAACTAGTGGTTCAACAATTAGTGCGGCAATATTTTGATGCTCAACTTCTAATAGTTTCTCTAATGCACTTGCAGCGTATCGAGCAACATCATCGGCACTTTCTCCGGACTTTGCTTTGCGCGCATCAGGTGAAGATACAGTGAAAACATCTTGCAAAAGTGAGCCGTAGGCTTCGCGAAAAATTGCAACATCTGTAACTGCTAATGCATCTAGAGTTTCACCGTGGTAGCCATTTTCTAAGCAGACAAATTTTTTTGTGGTTTGCTCTTTAGGTGCCAAAAGTGATGACTCATCTTCAAGGCAATCTCTACTGCAGAGGCACCATCTGACGCAAAAAACGTGACCCAAATGACTTTGAGTTAAAGCGGATAGTTTCTCGGAAAGCTCCACCACAGGAGGGTGGGTAAATCCGGCGAGCATGACATGCTCAATTTTTTCTAGTTGATTGGTAATGGCTTGATTGATGCGCGGATTGGAGTGGCCAAACAGATTGGTCCACCAAGAGCTAATGCAATCGAGTAGCGCATTTTCCTTGTCGTCAAAGAGCCAAGCACCCTTACCCCTAGTAATTGCAATCAAGGGCAATGACTCGTGATGCTTCATCTGAGTGCAGGGATGCCAAACAGCATCAAGGCTGCGATCAATCAGTGAGGTTTGATTTGGATCAGAAATAAGCTTCATGTTTGGTATTTGACCACTAGTTTTTCCTAATTTAGACCCGTATCTGTTATGTTTATGCCTTGAATTGATCTATTTTCTGGAATTCGACCATGCAGGCCACCCAAACTACTGAAAAACCCCTCACCCAAGTCAAATCTCAAAAGGATTTGCATAAAGAGGTCGATGCATCGGGCGCTTGGTCGGTTGCTCAAATTGAGACTCTATTTGCCCTCCCATTTAGCGAATTAATGTTCAAGGTGCAGGAGGCTCATCGTGCCAACTTCCCTGATGGCGATGTGGAATTAGCCACGTTCTTGTCAATCAAGACTGGCGGCTGCCCTGAGGATTGCGGTTATTGCCACCAGGCAGCTCGCTACGACGCTGACGTGAAGGCTAACAAGCTGATGGATCTGGATGAGGTGCTTGAGGCGGCTAAAGCTGCTAAAGCTGCTGGATCAAACCGCTTTTGCATGGGTGCCGCTTGGCGGGAACCCAAAGACCGCGATATTGAAAAAGTCACTGCGATGATTAAGGGCGTAAAGGCCTTGGGCCTTGAGACCTGCGCAACCCTTGGGATGCTAGAGACTAATCAGGCTCAAGCCCTTCAGGAAGCGGACTTGGACTTCTACAGCCACAATTTGGATACCAGCGAGGACTTCTATCGCTCAGTCATCTCTACTCGGGGTTATCAAGACCGTTTAGACACGATTTCTAATGTACGTGCAGCGGGCATGTCGGTGTGTTGTGGTGGAATTGTGGGTATGGGGGAGTCCCGTGAACAACGCGCAGCTTTCTTAGCCCGTTTGGCCAATTTAAGCCCGTACCCAGAGTCAGTTCCAATTAACCACTTGGTTCCTGTTGCAGGCACCCCATTGGAAGATCAGAAGCCATTAGATCCGCTGGAATTCGTGAGAACTATTGCGGTAGCTCGCATCACGATGCCACGTGCACGAGTGCGTTTATCGGCTGGCCGGCAGGAGCTCGGAAGAGCAGTACAGGCCATGTGCTTCCAGGCTGACGCGAATTCTATTTTCTATTGTGAGCAACTACTCACTACCGGTAATCCCGAGGCAGAACAAGACCAAGAGCTTTTAGCTGAGCTGGGTTTGAAGACTAAGCAAAGCTGTAAAGCAGAGGTTTTGGTCTAGTTTTTACAAGCCTATGGCACTAATTGATCGCTTCATTATTGAATTTGATACAGCCTTGCGCTCAGTAGTTGGGGGCGCTCATGCTCATCGCCCAACCCCAGGTTCGGATATTCAATCTACTGCTTTACTGAATGCCAAAGAGCGAGAGCACGCTGCAGGATTAATGCGTGTCAATCATGTGGGTGAGGTTTGTGCCCAAGCCCTTTATCAATCGCAAAAATTAGTGGCCCGAAATCCTGAAATTCGGCAGATGTTAGATCACTCAGCTCAAGAGGAAATGGACCATTTGGCTTGGTGCGAAACACGCCTTCAAGAGCTAGGTTCGCACACTAGCTATCTCAACCCAATTTGGTATGCAGGATCCTTTGCAATCGGCTTGGCTGCTGGCTTAGCGGGCGATAAGTGGAGCTTGGGATTTGTTGTTGAAACAGAAAAGCAAGTAGAAAATCATCTCGAGAGTTATCTCCAAAAATTGCCTGGTGAGGATCAGCGGTCTCGTGCCATTGTTGATCAAATGCGCATCGATGAAATCGAGCATGGACAAGCCGCAATTTCTGCTGGTGGCGCGGTCTTGCCGGAGTCGATTCAGAAGCTAATGCAGATGATGTCAAAAGTCATGACAAGCACTGCTTACAAAATCTAGTTCTAAATTAATTATTTTGCATATTTTTATTTGGAGTACTGTTTATTAATACAGTATATTTATCCATTATTGAGCTAAATAGCTAAGACCTATTCTTAAGTATATTTTCCAAGCCGTTGTTTCAAGTAGCATTTTTATAGTCACCATTTTATCAAGACATGGCGCTAAGTGTTTGTAATCACTAGGAAATTTCCTAAAAAATTACCCAAAAACACTTGACCCTCTTATTGCGATCCTCTAAAGTGGGAGGAAGTGTGAAAAAGTGGGGTAAATGGTGTTTCAAGGTGCGTCAGCTCTCAATTTAGATGCAAAAGGCCGCATGTCTGTGCCGGCAAAGCATCGTGACGCTTTGTTAGTTCAAGGCGAGGGCCGAATTACGCTCACAAAACACCCCGATGGATGCCTCTTGCTGTTCCCCCGCCCTGAGCGGGAAACCTTCCGCTCACGTGTGGCGCAATTGCCGATGGATGCCCATTGGTGGCGTCGAATATTCCTTGGTAATACTGTGGAAGTGGATTTAGACAGTGCAGGAAGAATTTTGGTGAGCCCAGAATTGCGATCGGCTGCCGGCATTGAAAAAGAAGTGATGCTACTCGGCATGGGTAGTCATCTGGAGTTATGGGACGCCGCTACTTACGCCGCAAAAGAACAGGCTGCCATTGCACAAGGCATGCCTGAAGCCCTGAAGCAATTTAATTTTTGATGACAGGGTGCCATGAACATAACTCATCGCCCAGTATTGCTGGCCGAGGCGGTGACGGCGCTGATCAGTGGCCCACGCATCACCTCTCCCGAAGCATCAAAAAATCTACTCTTGATCGATGGAACTTTTGGGCGTGGCGGTCATACGCAAGCACTGCTTTCACAATTGCCCTCGAGCGCGCGAATGATTTCCTTCGACAAGGATTTAGATGCGATCGCAGTCGCGGAAAAAATCAACGATCCGCGTCTACGAATCGTGCACGACAGTTTTGCGCAGATGGATCAGTATGTGGAGTCAGAATCAGTCGATGGCATTTTGTTAGATCTCGGCATCAGCTCTCCACAGGTGGACGAAGCACATCGCGGCTTTTCCTTTCGCAAGGATGGTCCACTCGATATGCGCATGAACACGGATCATGGTTTGACGGCAGCAGAATGGTTGGAGCAAGCATCGCAAGAGGACATCACGCGCGTGATTAAGACTTATGGTGAAGAACGTTTTGCATTTCAGATCGCAAAAGCTATCGTAGCTAAGCGAGAAGATGGTTTGCCGCCAAAAACAACTTTGCAACTAGCAAGTTTAGTTGCTAGCGTCGTTCGCACAAGGGAGGTTGGGCAAGACCCAGCTACTAGAACTTTTCAGGCGTTACGTATTTTTATTAATCGTGAGTTAGAAGATTTAGAGCTCGGATTAAAAGCAGCACTCAATTTATTAAAGCTGGGTGCGCGCTTAGCAGTCATTAGTTTTCACTCGCTTGAAGATCGAATCGTGAAGCAGTTTATGCAATCGCATGCGAAGATTGAAGTCCCTCGGGGTTTACCGGTCCGGGATCGAGATTTACCGCAAAGCGCCCTAGAGATTATTGGGCGCGTTAAGCCGAGTGACGAAGAGGTTCGCGAGAATCCTCGCGCTCGTTCAGCCATCATGCGGGTTGCTGAAAAACGTGTGGGAGTGCCAGCTTGAATCGCGCGACGCTGACCTTGCTTATTTTGTTGTTGGTTTGCGCCCTCTGTTTGGTTGCAGCACAGCAGCGTGCACGTAAATTATTTATCTCCTTAGAGCGTGCACAAATTGAAGAGCGTAAGCTCAATCAAGATTGGTTGCGCCTAGAGTATGAGCAGCGCAATCTTTCTAAGTCTGCACGTATTCGTGATGTTGCTCGTAATCAGTTACATATGGCTCCCATCTCTCCAGAGCGTACTTTGTACTTGAAGGAGGCTAGATGAGGCCGGTAGGTTTTTCAACTACGCCAAATTTAGTATTGCGCCTGCCAATGTGGCGGTCACGCCTGATGCTGTTCATGTTGTTCTTCGTCTTCATGTTGCTCTTAATTCGCGCCTTCTGGATTCAGGGTCCGGGAAATGCTTTCTATGAGGCCAAAGGTGTGCGCGGTACACAGCGTGAGTTGGAGCTGCCTGCTTCCCGTGGAAAAATATTGGATCGCAATGGCCAAGTGATTGCTACCAGCTTGGAAGCAAAGTCGGTGATCGCCTACAACGATACTGTGCCTGATGATTTGGCTTCAGATAAAGTGCAGAAATTAGCAAGTCTTTTGCAGATTGGCGAAGCGGAGTTGCGTAAAAAGCTAAGAGAAGAGCGTAAACAAATTTTCTTAAAGCGCCAAGTAGACCCAGAGGTGGCCCAACAGATTAAGCAATTAGAAATTCCGGGTATTGGTTTGAATAACGAATACCGTCGCTTCTATCCTGAGGGTGAAGCGATGGCTCACGTCGTTGGTTTTACTAATGTGGAAGATCGTGGTCAAGAGGGTATGGAGCTCTCTCGAGAAAAAGAGTTGGCTGGACATCCGGGCGCGCGTCGAGTGGTTGTGGATCGCCTGGGTCGTGTTGTTGAAGACGTTGCGATTTTGCAATTGCCGCAAAATGGTAAAGATTTGCAACTCTCTATTGATAGCAGGATTCAGTTTCTGGCTTACAACGCCGTTAAAAATGCAGTCGAACAGCATCATGCAAGCGCTGGCGGTGCAGTCGTATTGGATACTCAAACTGGTGAGATCTTAGCTTTAGCAAATTATCCAAGTTATAACCCTAATGATCGTAAGAAGTTGACGGGTGAGCAGTTGCGCAATCGTGTTTTAACTGACACCTTCGAACCTGGCTCAACGATGAAGCCCCTAACGGTGGCGATTGCTCTAGAGAAGGGCGTAATCACCCCTAGTACCAATATGGCGATTGGCGCCAAATATTTGGTTGGCCCAAAGCCGATTACAGATACGCATCCCTACGGCAACCTCACTGTTGCGCAAATTATTCAAAAATCGAGCAATATTGGTACGGCCAAAATTGCGATGAACAATTTATCTGCAGAAGAGATGTGGAATTTCTACACATCCGTTGGTTTAGGTCAGTCGCCGAATATTGGCTTTCCGGGTGCCGTGGCTGGCACTGTACATCCTTATAAAAAATGGATGCCAACGGATCAGGCGCGGATTGCGTTTGGTTATGGCATTTCAGGTTCGCTCTTTCAGGTGGCGCGAGCTTATACGATCTTTGTGCGTGATGGTGAATTGGTGCCTCTCACGATTGAGCGTAGTCCAGAATTTAAGCCTGGTACACACGTCATTTCTGCTAAGACGGCTATTGAGATGCGCAGCATGATGGAGTCAGTAACGGAGCCAGGCGGTACCGCCATTAAAGCGCAAGCTGAAGGTTATCGAGTTGGTGGAAAAACAGGTACAGCCCATAAATTAGTAGGCAAGGGATATGGTAATAAATACCGCGCTTACTTTGCGGGCTTAGCACCCATTAGCGCTCCGCGCATTGTGGTGGCTGTCATGATTGATGAACCGACTGGCGGCAGTCACTACGGTGGCGATGTTGCAGCGCCAGTGTTTTCTACTATTGTGAGTGAGACTTTGCGCACCTTGAATGTCTTGCCAGATAGCACTATCAAGCAAAAAGCAATGCAGGATTCAAGTCCTGTAGAAATACAGAGTGCTGCTGTTAAAACAAATGCAGCGGTTTTAAAAAGATGATGGCAATGATCAATATTGAACCCCATCTCTTGATCTCGCATTTACGTGATCTCACTTCTGCAGATGCAAAAGTAACGTCGGATAGTCGTCAAATCCAAACTGGCGATATTTTCTTTGCATACCCTGTTGGCCATGGCAATGCCCTGCGTGATGGCCGCGAATACATTTCAGCTGCTTTGGCAAATGGTGCAGCAGCAGTTGTATTTGATCCCGCAGACGGTGTTGCTAACGAATACTTAGACCGTTCAGAATGTTTTGCTGTTGATAATTTATCTAGCTTAGCTGGAGAACTCTGTGCCGAGTGGTATGGCTACCCAAGTAAGCAGTTAAATGTTATCGGCGTTACCGGCACTAATGGCAAAACCAGTATTACGCAGTGGCTGGCACAGGCATTAGATCAACCCAATCATCGCGTTGCAGTTTTGGGTACTTTGGGTACCAGTTTCCCGGGTGCATTGATCGAGACTGGTTACACCACGCCCGATGCGCCACGTTTACAGACTCAATTAAAAGAATTGCTTGATGAAGGTGCGCAGCAGGTGGCCATAGAGATTTCTTCTCATGCGCTCGATCAAGGTCGCATTTCTGGATTGGATGTGCGTACAGCGGTGTTTACCAATTTGACTCAGGATCATTTGGATTATCACGGCACGATGGGTGAATACGCTAAGGCAAAGGCTAAGCTGTTCCAACTGCCCCAACTTGAAAATGCCATCATCAATTTTGACGATACATTTGGGCGCGAATTAGCAATGAAGCTCCTCGCTATCGATGGTCCTCAAGTATGGGGTTACGCATTTAGCAGCAATGCATTTGCCGGATTTGAAAAATTTGGCGATCGTCTGAAACGTACCTATACAGAAAACACTCTGTTTACAACTGCGGGCTATGAATCTCAATTTAATTGTGATGCGTCAGGTTCAAGCGATGTACAGCTTGCAGTATTAGGCGAATTTAATTTAAATAATTGCCTTGCTGTTTGGACGGTTTTGTTAGCTCAAGGCTTGAGCCCGGGCGAGGCCTCTGAGCGTATGAGTAAGTTGAGTGCAGTTCCTGGTCGCATGGAATTGATTCGCTTAAATAAAACACAGAGAACTGAGGGGCCACTAATTGTTGTGGACTATGCACATACACCAGATGCCCTCACTAAGGCATTGAATGCATTGCGCCCCATTGCAAATCAGCGTAACGGAAAAGTATGGTGTGTCTTCGGTTGTGGTGGTGATCGAGATTCAGGTAAGCGCCCACAAATGGGTCGTGCAGCGCAAGAGCTTGCTGATCATATTGTGATTACGAGCGACAACCCCAGATCGGAAAATCCAGATTCTATTATTGCAATGATTCAAGCTGGTATGTCAGGTGATCTATCGAATGTACAGGCACTGCCTGATAGAGCGGCTGCGATTATGGCTGCAGTGCGACATGCCGATATCAAGGATATTGTCCTGGTTGCTGGTAAAGGACATGAGTCTACTCAAGAGATCAATGGTAAGAAATTTGATTTTTCTGATCAAGAGCATATTCGTTTGGCTGCAGGGGGTAGCGTATGAGTACGCCTATGACTACTCTCGCCCAAGTGCATGCCATGTTGCCAGGCAGTCAGTTGATTCATGCCGATACAAAGTCTGCCGAAAGAATTGCCATTTCTCATGTTGGCAGTGATAGTCGTCAGATTCAGTCTGGCGAATTATTTGTTGCCTTGTCGGGCGATCGTTTCGATGCGCATAATTTCTTGAGTGATGTAGCAACAGCAGGTGCAAGTGCGGCACTGATTAGCCATAAAGAAAAATGCCCTGCAAACTTACCAGCAGTATGTGTTCAGGATGTTAAGCAGGGCTTGGGTGAGCTGGCAAAGACATGGCGTGCACAGTTTTCTATCCCAGTGGCTTTGGTAACAGGATCCAATGGCAAGACCACTGTAAAAGAAATGATTGCTTCAATCTTCAAGGCGGCCGTTGGTGAAGAGCGCACTCTGATCACTAAAGGTAACTTCAATAATGATATTGGCCTACCTTTAACTTTGCTACGCATGCGATCAACTGATCGCTTGGCAGTGATTGAGTTGGGGATGAATCATCCCGGCGAAACGGTAGAGTTAGCCATTATTACTCAAGCTAATATTGCTCTGATTAATAATGTACAGCGCGAGCATCAAGAATTTATGGCAACTGTTCAAGCAGTTGCAAAAGAACATGCAACTGCTTTGAGCGCCCTTCCTGCAGATGGTGTTGGAGTATTTCCAGCGGACTCTGAATTCTCTTCGGTTTGGCATCAAGCTGCTGCAGGACGCAAGGTAATTGATTTTGCTTTATCTACGGACTCAGCATTAGTCAAAGCCTCTGTGACTGGAAAGTTATTAGTTAGCGGAAGAATTCAGATTTCAACGGAACTTGGCAAGCTTGAGGTTCAGCTCAATACCCTAGGAAACCATAATGTGCGCAATGCCCTAGCGGCTAGCGCTGTTGCTTTAGGTGCTGGATTAAGTTTGGAGCAAATCAAAGCCGGTTTGGAGACTTTTGTTCCGATAAATGGGCGGATGCAATCAAAGCCTTTAAGTGTGGATCGTACTTTGATTGACGATAGTTACAATGCGAACCCTGATTCTGTAAGGGCTGCTATTGATGCGCTTAAACAGTCTGGTAATACTTCTTGGTTGGTATTGGGCGATATGGGTGAGGTAGGTGATCAGGGCCCTGCGTTCCATGAGGAAGTTGGCGCCTATGCTGCTAAGCAGGGCGTTAGCAAGTTATTCGCCCTGGGAGAGCAGTGCAAATTTGCGGTGCAGGGCTTTAATAATTCACATAAGGCTCAGCTTGCTAGCAGTGCTATGTATTTCACCACATTGGATCAGTTGCTTGAAGAGCTCAATTTAGCGCTGGCAGATCAAGAATCGGGCAAGCAAGTGCATTTAGATATTTTGGTTAAGGGATCTCGTTTTATGCGCATGGAGCGTGTAGTACAGGCCTTATTAGAAGAGGCTAAAACATGCTCTTGATATTGGCGCAATGGTTGCAGGATGATTTTGGATTTTTTCGAGTCTTTAACTACATTACTTTTAGAGCGGTGATGGCAACTGTGACGGCCTTGTTGATTGGTTTAGCTGCTGGCCCGTGGGTTATTCGGAAATTGACTGCATTAAAAATGGGGCAAGCGGTTCGTACGGATGGTCCGCAAACCCATTTGGTGAAGTCGGGTACTCCTACGATGGGTGGTGTTTTAATTCTTTTGGGTATTTTTATCTCCTGCATGTTGTTGGCTGATTTGAGCAATCGCTTTATTTGGATTGTGATGATCGTCACTTTTGGGTTTGGCTTAGTGGGTTGGGTTGATGATTACCGTAAGGTGGCGCGCAAAGATCCCAAGGGAATGGCATCAAGAGAAAAATTCTTTTGGCAGACTTTGATTGGACTATTTGCTGCTATTTATTTAGCTTTCTCTGTATCTGAAGTAAATAACCTCAAAGTCTTGCAGTTGTTCTTTGATTGGCTCAAAAGTGGCTTCGCTTTAGATCTGCCAGCAAAATCAAACTTGCTTATTCCTTTTATGAAAGAAGTGAGTTATCCCTTGGGCGTGATGGGCTTCATCATTCTGAGTTATTTGGTTATTGTTGGTAGTAGTAACGCTGTGAACTTAACTGATGGTCTTGATGGCTTAGTCATCATGCCAGTGATATTGGTTGGTGCCGCTCTAGGCGCTTTTGCTTATGTAATGGGTAATGCAATTTACGCAAAGTATTTATTGTTACCATACATTCCAGGTGCAGGTGAGCTCATGATCTTCTGTGGTGCTATGAGTGGTGCGGGACTGGCATTTCTTTGGTACAACACACATCCTGCTCAAGTATTTATGGGTGATGTTGGCGCACTCGCATTGGGTGGTGCGCTCGGTACTATTGCGGTGATTGTTCGCCAGGAAATTGTGCTCTTTGTCATGGGCGAAATCTTTGTGGCAGAAACACTATCAGTGATGTTGCAAGTCTTTTGGTTCAAATTTACCAAGAAGCGTTTTGGTGAAGGCCGTCGTATTTTTAGGATGGCACCACTTCATCACCATTTTGAATTAGGTGGCTGGCGCGAAACACAGGTGGTTGTTCGCTTCTGGATCATCACCATTTTATTAGTCCTCATTGGCCTCTCCAGCCTGAAATTACGGTAAGCCAAAGATATGCATAACTTAGACCACGCCTTTGCTAATCCAACCCTCATCACAGATGAAGGGTATCAAACGCCTCAGCATTTCTTAATCTTAGGATTGGGAGAGTCTGGCTATGCGATGGCTAAGTGGTGCTTACGGAACGCTGTTAAGGTTAGTCTAGCTGATACGCGTGATCGCGAAAAATTAAATGAGCGACAAAAAGCGTGGCTGGCTGATCTTGAATTTGCAGGGCTTCAAGAGGCTTTCTTTGGACCCCTTGATGACATTAATTTAAAGAATATTGATGTCATTGGAATTAGCCCTGGCTTGTCACCACTTCAAGAGCCAATAGCTTCTTTCTTGGCTAAGGCGCAAGAATCTCATATTGATATCTGGGGGGAATTGGAATTCTTTGCCAGAGCTATTGCTGCATTAGATCGCATGGCCCAAGTCGCAGAGTCTGAATACAAGCCAGCCTTATTAGCAATCACCGGAACCAATGGAAAGACAACTACGACTGCACTGACAGGACAGTTGTGTGAGCGTGCTGGTAAGAGAGTTGCTGTTGCTGGAAATATCAGTCCAGCAGCTTTAGATAAGTTGATGTCTTGTCTTGATGAATCTGATCAGGTTTCTGATATGCCTGAGATTTGGGTGCTGGAACTCTCCAGCTTCCAATTGGTTTACACGAGTACCTTTAATGCAACGGCAGCAACTGTATTGAATATTACGCAAGATCATTTAGATTGGCACGGTGATATGCAGGCCTATGTTGATGCAAAAGCAAATATCTTTGGGCAAGACACTATCTGCATTCTGAATCGTGATGATTCACTTGTAATGAATTTACTGACTGACGAGCAAAAGGCAAATAAATCAGTTATTACTTTTGGCGCCAGTCGACCGGATGAGCAAGGTGCATTTGGGATTGAGCATGATCTACGCGCCGGTGGAATTGATTGGCTGGTTTGGGCGAAGGTAAATGAAGATCTTGAGCCTCAACCTAAGCGTCGTCGTAAAGCTGCTGCTGTAGAGGAAGAGCCATTAAGACTAAAGCGTTTAATACCTGCTGATGCTTTACGCATTCGTGGTCGCCATAATGCTTTAAATGCATTAGCTTCGTTAGCCTTGGCACGCACAGCTGGTTTGCCAATGAATATGCTTTTGCATAGTTTGCGTGACTACCATGGTGAACCACATCGCGTTCAAAGCGTTGCGATTGTCTCTAATGTTGAGTATGTAGATGACAGCAAGGGGACTAATGTGGGTGCAACAGTTGCCGCATTGAATGGCCTTAGTGCCAATGAGTCTGGCAAGCGGATCTGGTTGATTGCTGGTGGTGAAGGCAAGGGCCAGGACTTTAGTCTTTTGCGCGATCCTGCATTACGTTTTGTAAAAGGCGTCCTCCTGATTGGTAAAGACGCCCCAATTATTGCTGAGGCTTTGTCTGATGCAGTGCCCTGTGCGATGAGTGGGACTCTCCAAAACGCAGTGGCCGAAGCCGCAAAACAAGCTCAATCCGGCGATATCGTTTTACTCTCACCAGCTTGCGCTAGCTTTGATCAATTTAGCGATTACGTAGCGCGTGCTGAGGCATTTGTTGCTGAAGTTCAAGAGCTGGGAATGCAATTTGAAGGAGTTCATGCATGAGTTTGAAGGAAAAACTTTTTCCTGAGAATCGTTTGGGCCTTGGTCACTTCTGGAATTTCTCCAGAGGTGGAATAGATAATTTCCGCAGTGGCTTGAGAGATGCGGTTTCTGGTGTTGAGCAAACTCGCTCACGCATGATGGATTATGACCAGTTATTGGTATGGGCGATATTGTCTCTGGCCTTGATTGGTTTGGTGATGGTCTACTCCGCATCCATTACTTTGGCTGATGGTCCTAAGTACGCAAATTACAGTAGCAACTTCTTCTTAATTCGGCATTGCATTTCATTGGCAATTGCTATTGGTGTTGGTATTTGGGCATTCAAGATTCCAACTAAAGTTTGGGATCGTTATTCACCAGTTATTTTTGGGTTTACGGTTTTGCTCTTAATTGTTGTTCTCATTCCTGGTGTGGGTAAGAGTGTAAATGGTGCGAAGCGTTGGATCCCATTGGGACTTATGAACTTCCAGCCATCTGAATTAATGAAATTTGCGGCAGTGATTTTTGCCGCAAGCTACACAGTCCAGCGCCAAGAGTATCTCCACTCATTTGTTAAGGGCATGTTGCCCATGGGTATTGCTGTTGCCTTGGTTGGCGGCTTATTGATGGCTGAGCCAGACATGGGTGCATTTGTTGTGGTTGCCTTAATTGCCTTTGGAATTTTGTTCTTGGGTGGCATTAGCGCTAAGTTGTTTGGCGGTTTGATCTTGGTTGGCCTGATGAGTGGTGCCACGATGATTGCCCTTTCACCGTTCCGTCGCGGTCGCATGTTGGCATTTATGGATCCATGGCAAGTAGACAATGCAGCAAATAAAGGCTACCAATTAACCCATTCGCTCATGGCATTTGGCCGTGGTGAATGGTTTGGTTTAGGTTTGGGCGGTAGTGTTGAAAAATTGCACTACCTTCCTGAGGCACATACCGATTTCATCATGGCAGTAATTGGTGAAGAGCTCGGATTTGTAGGTGTAGTAGTCATGATTTTCTTGTTCTATTGGATCGTGCGTCGCGCATTTCTCATTGGTCGTATTGCTTTGCAATTAGATCGCAGTTTTGCTGGCCTTGCTGCTAAAGGTGTTGCGATATGGATTGGTTGGCAGGCATTTATCAATATGGGCGTGAACTTGGGATTGCTTCCTACCAAAGGCTTGACTCTTCCTTTAGTCAGTTATGGCGGCTCAGGAATTTTGATGAATGCAGTGGCAGTGGCCATGCTCCTGCGTATTGATTATGAGAACCGAATCTTGATGCGGGGTGGCAAACTTTGACCAAGCCATCCATCTTGATTATGGCCGGCGGTACTGGGGGGCATATTTTCCCGGGGCTCGCTGTTGCTGAATATCTGCGAATCTGTGGCTGGAATGTTTTTTGGCTTGGCAATCAAAGCGGCATGGAATATCGCCTGGTAAAAGCTTGTGATTTCCCATTCGAGGCAGTTGAGTTTGGCGGCCTGCGTGGTAAAGGTATCAAGGCAAAATTGATGTTGCCCCTCAACCTCGCAAGGGCGAGCTTTCAGAGTTTGAAAATCATGCGCCGTATCAAGCCAAATGTCGTTTTGGGTATGGGCGGATACATTACATTTCCTGGCGGCTTGATGACGAAGTTTTTGAAGGGACCATTGGTTTTGCATGAGGCTAATTCTGTAGCGGGAAGTGCTAATCGCGCTCTTGCCAAAATTGCTATGCGCACATTGACTGGTTTCCCGGAAACGTTGGCTCACGCTGAGTGGGTTGGCAATCCAATCCGTGAAGAGTTTGAAGCTGTGGGTGCGCCAGCAAAACGATATGAAACGCGCACTGGACCTTTGTCGATCTTAGTGGTTGGTGGCAGCTTAGGTGCCGCTGCTTTAAATGAAGCAATTCCAGCAGCCTTGGCATTGATGGATAAAGACGCGCGTCCACAGGTGATTCACCAAGCGGGTGATAAACATCTCGCAGATTTGCAACGGCGTTATGCTGACTTGGGTGTTACTGCTGACATTCGTCCATTTATTGATGACATGCCAACTGCTTACGCCCAAGCAGATTTAGTGATCTGCCGCTCAGGCGCAATGACTGTTTCAGAAATCGCCGCATGTGGTGTTGCATCTTGCTTGATTCCATTCCCGTTTGCAATTGATGACCATCAAACTGCGAATGCACGCTTTTTGTCGGATGCAGATGCAGCAATTCTGCTGCCACAACAAGATCTCAACCCACAGGATCTGGCATCCATGGTTCAAAACTTTAGCCGCCAAGATTTACAAGTAATGGCTGAACGTGCTCATGCTTTGGCTAAGCCCCATGCAACTCAGCGTGTGGCTGAGGTATGTGCAGACTGTGCAGGAGTAGGTATATGAAACATATCGTTCAGCAAATACATTTTGTTGGTATCGGCGGCGCAGGCATGAGCGGAATTGCCGAAGTGCTTCTGAATCTTGGTTACCAGGTATCTGGATCCGACTTAGTTGAAGGTGCTGCCACTAAGCGCTTAAAAGATTTAGGTGCAGTCATTCATATTGGGCATGATCCTAAGAATATTGGTACCGCAGAGGCGGTAGTGATTTCTACTGCAGTTGCAGGAAACGATCCTGAGGTACTGGCTGCCCGCGCAGCTAAGGTGCCCGTGATTCAGCGTGTTGTCATGCTGGGCGAACTTATGCGCTTAAAGCAGGGCATCGCGATTGCCGGTACACATGGCAAAACAACCACAACCAGTTTGGTTGCCTCAGTCTTGGCCGAAGGCGGCTTAGATCCAACCTTTGTGATTGGTGGAAAATTAAATTCTGCAGGGGTTAATGCACGCTTAGGCCAGGGCGACTTCATTGTGGTTGAAGCGGACGAGTCTGATGCCTCGTTCCTGCAATTATTCCCAGCTATGGAAGTTGTCACCAATATTGATGCTGATCATATGGATACCTATCAGCATGACATGGCAAGATTAAAGCAGGCATTTGTTCAATTCATTCAGCGTATGCCTTTTTATGGTGTTGCAGTACTTTGCATTGATGATGCGAATGTTCGCGACATTATTCCGTTTGTGTCTCAGCCGGTATTGCGCTACGGCTTATCTGAAGATGCAGATATTCGCGCAAGTAACGTACGCGCTGAAGGCGCTCGCATGCACTTTACGGTTGATCGTAAAACTGTACGCCGTCATGGCAATAAGCCAGGTCGACTTGAAGTGCAATTAAATTTACCAGGCTTACATAACGTTCGTAATGCCTTGGCGGCGATCGGTATTGCCACAGAACTTGGTGTGGGTGATGAAGCTATTGTGAAGGCTTTATCTGAGTTTAGTGGCGTTGGTCGCCGCTTCCAAAGATATGGAGAAATTCCCTTGGCATCTGGTGGAAGCTTCACATTGATAGATGACTACGGACATCATCCTGTTGAAATGGCAGCCACTTTATCTGCAGCGCGTGGGGCTTATCCTAATCGACGCTTGGTATTGGCATTTCAGCCCCATCGTTTTACAAGAACGCGTGATTGCTTTAGTGAGTTTGTGCAAGAACTCAAAAACTTTGATGCTCTTGTTTTAACCGAGGTCTACCCCGCTGGCGAAGCAAAGATTCCAGGCGCTGATGGTCAAAGCCTCATGAAGGCGGCGCTGACAGCTGATAAAGCTTTAAAGACCTCTTTGGATGGATCAGCTGTGGCCTTTGCTCCAAGTGTTGGCGAGATGCCAGAAAAGCTCGGCACCTTATTGCGTGATGGCGATGTCTTAATTACGATGGGTGCGGGCTCTATCTCTGGGTTGCCTCATATTTTGGCGGAGGCAAAACATGTTTAAGCAAAATCAACAATTACTTGCTTGGGGCGAGCGAGTGAAGCAAGAACTCGCCAGCTTAGATGTCAAATCTCTTGGTCGGGTTGGTGTATTGCTTGGCGGTCGTTCTGGTGAGCGTGAGATTTCCTTGATGTCAGGTAATGGCGTATTGGAGGCGCTGCTTTCCAAAGGGGTTGATGCTCATCCATTTGATCCAGGCTTACGTTGCCCAACCGAATTGGCAAATGAAAAATTTGACCGTATCTTTATTTCCTTACATGGACGTTATGGCGAGGATGGAACCATTCAAGGCTTACTGAAGCTCCTAGGTTTGCCTTATACCGGCAGCAGTGTACTAGTCTCTGCATTGGCGATCGATAAAATCGCAACCAAGCTTGTCTGGCTCAGCAGTGGTCTTTCAACACCAGAGTTTCAGGAGTTGAAGGCTGATAGCGATTGGAATGCGGTGGTGAAGCGCTTAGGCTTGCCATTGATTGTCAAGCCAGCACATGAAGGCTCTTCACTTGGGCTAACTAAAGTGAAATTTGTCGATGAGTTGCCTGCAGCCTATAAGTTAGCTGCGGGGATGGATAAAAAGGTGATTGCCGAAACTTGTATTGTTGGTGATGAGTTAACTTGTCCATTGGTTGGGTTTGGAGAGCATGCTGAGGCATTACCTGTGATCAAAATTATTCCACCAGAAGCCAATTACGATTTCCACAATAAGTATTTTTCTGATGAGACTAAATACTTGTGTCCGACTGGCTTAGCACCAGAAGTAAATAAAGCAGTTCAAGATTTAGCCTTAGCTGCTTATCGCACCCTTGGCTGTAAGACTTGGGGGCGTGCTGATGTGATGCTGGATCAAAAAACTGGCAAACCCTATCTCTTGGAGATGAATACATCTCCAGGCATGACTTCACATTCTTTAGTTCCAATGGCCGCCAAAGCAGCGGGTGTTGAATATGCTGAATTAGTTCTCTGGGTCATCAGCCAAACCTTAAATACCAAAGGGGCTGCTCAAGCATGAGTCGGATGACCACCTTCTTAAATGGCTTCGGTGAAGTGTTTTCTTCGCTGGCAACCCCACTTTGGAATCATCCAGAGCGGATGCAAAAGCTGAGCCGTTTCTTGATACGCTGTTTTGCGGTCATGGTTTGTGTTGGAATTTTGGTGTGGTTAAGTCAGCGGCCCGTCTTTGCATTGCGCCAGGTGGTGATTGAGCCGGTGGCTGGACAAACACTGAAGCATATTAATAAGCCCGTAGTGAAGCAACAAGTCTTAGAGACGGTCCAAGGAAACTTCTTCAGCGTGAGATTGGAAGATGTTAAGCGTGGTTTCGAGTCTATGCCATGGGTGTGTCATGCCAATGTTCGCAGAGTCTGGCCCAACGGATTAATTGTGAGCATTGAAGAGCAAAAACCATTTGGCACTTGGGGTGGAGCTGATAGCTATACCTTGATGAATACCCATGGCGAGCTATTCGCTGGTCGTGTTTCTGATGTGGGAGACGGAACGCAGTTGATTGATTTCTCGGGACCGGAAGATGCAAGCAAAGAAGTGATGCGTTTATATGAAAAAGCGAATACTTGGTTTAAGCCTTGGAGTGCGGAAGTAAAAAGCTTAACCCTCTCTGAGCGCTATGCCTGGCATGTGAAGTTATCCAACGGTATGAAGGTGGAGTTCGGTAGGGATGAAGAGAACTCCGACAAAACATTAACTGAGGATCGTGTAGCGCGCCTCTTTAAGTATTGGCCACAAGTTCAAGAGAGGTGGGCCAATCGAGTAGACGCAATTGATTTGCGCTATGCAAATGGTTTTGCAGTACATCTTGCTTCGGCAAGTTTGAGAAAGAATGAAGCAGATGGCAAGAAAAGCGAGCAGAAGCAATGAGGAATGAGAATGAGTAAAGACAATCGCGATTTATTGGTCGGATTAGATATTGGTACCTCCAAGGTGGTTGCTTTGGTTGCTGAGTTAGCGCCGGATGGCCAATTTAATGTGGTTGGCGTTGGCCAAACTGCATCCAAGGGCTTGAAGAAAGGTGTAGTTGTCAATATTGAAGCTACTGTCCAATCCATTCAAAAAGCACTTGAAGAAGCTGAAATCATGGCAGATCGCCAGATCGTGCAGGTCTTTACTGGTATCGCTGGAAATCATATTGTGAGCTTTAACTCCAGCGGTATGGTGGCGATTCGAGATAAAGAGGTGAGTGCTGGCGATGTTGAGCGCGTCTTGGAAACTGCTAAAGCAATCAATATTCCAACAGATCAACAAATCCTTCACATTCTTGTTCAAGAATTCATTATTGATGGACAAGAAGATGTGCGTGAGCCAATTGGTATGAGTGGTTTACGCCTAGAAGTAAAAGTACACATTGTTACTGGCGCTGTTAGTGCTGCGCAAAATATTGTGAAGTGTGTGCGTCGCTGTGGCTTGGAAGTAAACGATCTTATTTTGCAGCCGCTAGCATCTAGCTTGGCTGTGCTAACGGAAGATGAAAAAGAGTTGGGCGTTGTCTTGGTTGATATTGGTGGCGGCACAACCGACATCGCCATCTATTGCCAAGGCTCCATTCGACATACTGCTGTGATTCCGATTGCAGGCGATCAAATTACCAATGACATTGCGATGGCATTGCGTACGTCGACGATTGATGCGGAAGATCTCAAGATTCAATACGGTATTGCTCGCCAAGATATGGCGGATCCAACCACCATGATTGATGTGCCCGGTGTTGGCGACCGTGAGCCACGACCAATGTCTAAGCAAGCCTTAGCTGCTGTCATTGAGCCGCGTGTAGAAGAGTTATTTACCTTGGTGCGTGGCGTAGTTCGAGATTCAGGTTACGAAGATATGGTGTCTTCAGGAATTGTGTTGACTGGTGGAACTTCTTTAATGCCAGGAATGGTTGAGCTTGCTGAGCAAGTGTTCTTACGTCCAGCGCGTATCGGTACTCCTGAGTACCGGGGCCATCTGCATGAAGTTTTGCGTAGCCCACGTTTTGCTACCAGCATCGGTTTGTTAATGGAAGGCCAGGCGCAGCTGTTGCGTGGTCGTCGAGTATCGCAGTCAGGCGCGTTGCAAAGTGTGATCTCGCGCATGAAGGAATGGTTTGCAGGAAATTTTTAAGTTTTTCGTCGTCGTCAACGTAGTACTTATTACCTAGGAGGGTATATGGAATTTGAAATGTTAGATCAAGAAACAGCCGGCAAAACCATTATTAAAGTGGTTGGAGTTGGTGGTGCGGGTGGTAATACAGTTCAGCACATGATTCGTCGCGGTGTTAATGGCGTAGAGTTTATTTGCATGAACACCGATGCTGGCGCTTTACAGCGTTCTGAGGCATCTGTGAATTTGCAACTAGGCTCTAGCGGACTCGGTGCTGGCGCAAAACCTGAAATTGGTGCAGCTTCTGCTGAAGAGGCCCGCGCACGCATTGCGGATACATTGCAAGGCGCACATATGGTGTTTATCACTGCTGGTATGGGTGGTGGCACAGGTACTGGTGCAGCGCCAATCGTTGCTCAAGTTGCTAAAGAGATGGGTATTTTGACTGTTGGCGTTATCAGCAAGCCATTTGACTTTGAAGGTGTGAAGCGTTTGAAGGTTGCTGAAAACGGAGCTGCCGAACTGGAGTCTTATGTAGATTCATTGATCGTTGTTCTCAATGAGAAACTGTTCGAAGTAATGGGTGAAGATGCTGAGTTTGATAAGGCATTCGCATGCGCTGACGATGTACTGCATAACGCTGTTTCAGGTATTGCAGAAATTATTAACGTACAAGGTTTGATCAGCGTCGACTTTGAGGACGTGAAAACAGTGATGGGCGAGCAAGGCAAGGCGATGATGGGAACTGCAACAGTTTCTGGTATGGATCGTGCACGCTTAGCTGCTGAAGCTGCAGTTGCTTCTCCATTGCTCGAAGGTGTTGATTTGTCTGGTGCGCGTGGCGTATTAGTCAACATCACTGCTAGCCGTTCATTGAAATTGTCTGAGACTCGTGAGGTTATGGCAGCGATTCGTGGCTATGCTGCAGATGATGCTACTGTGATCTTCGGTACCGTATATGACGAGAGCTTAGGCGATGCCTTGCGCGTTACTGTGGTCGCTACTGGATTGAATAATCCACAAGCACGTCAACATCATCAACCAGAGGTAGTTTGGAGACAAGCTACTGGTACACATGATGCGATGCCAACCATGGCTGACTTGAATAGCTTTGCTCCAGCAAGCGCTTCAGCAGCAATGAGCAAGGTAAACCTAGATTCAGCTTTGAGCGCTAGCGCTGGTTTGGCGATGACAGGTGCTGGCAGTGCGCCTTCGATGGCCGCTCAACCAGCAACAAGCGGAGTTGATTACAGTCAATATGACTTGCCACGTGTATTCCGTAGTTCGCGTGAAGCTTCACCAGCTCCTACATTAGGTGCTGATAGCTCGCCACAGGCAAAAACCATGCTGGATAAAGGGGCTGATTACTACGAAATCCCAGCTTTTTTACGTAAGCAAGCAGACTAAACCACTGCTCAATACAATATGTAGTTGCAGAATGCCAGCGCGGCGCCCCTCCGGACGACGAATCTCGCGCTAACGTTGGCATACTCATGATAACTATTTCATTGGAGATCTTATGATCGCAGTCGGACAAAAATTACCAAACGCCACTCTTTATGAGTTTTTAGATGAAGCTAGCGAAGGTTGCGCTATTGGCCCAAACGCATTCGAAGTTGAAAAACTCACTGCCGGCAAAAAGATTGTGATCTTTGCTTTGCCTGGTGCATTTACACCGACTTGTTCAGCAAAGCACGTTCCTAGTTATGTTGAGCACTTTGACGCAATCAAAGCAAAGGGTGTTGATGAAATTTGGTGTATCTCAGTAAACGACCCATTTGTAATGTGTGCTTGGGGACGAGATCAAAAGGTTGGTAAAAAGATTCGCATGTTGGGTGATGGTAGTGCGGAATTCACTAAGAAGCTTGGCTTGGAGTTGGATTTGACTGCTCGTGGTTTGGGTGTTCGTTCAGATCGCTATGTCATGATTGTTGAAGACGGTGTAGTAACAACCTTGGATCGTGAAGCACCTGGTAAGTTTGAAGTAAGTGACGCCGCTTCGATTTTGAAGAAGCTTTAAGAAATTTTCCTGAATTTAGATAAAACCATGATGAAGCAACGCACAATCGCCACTCCGATTAAAACCGTGGGGATTGGCTTGCACTCTGGGCGCAAGGTAACCTTATCAATCAAGCCTGCGCCGGTAAATTCAGGAATCTTATTTGTACGTGTAGATACTCCAGAGCAATCGGTTGTGCCGGCTATTGCTCTGGCAGTTTGCGATACCCACTTAGCCTCAGTGATTCAAAAAGATGGAGTGCGTGTTTCCACTGTAGAGCATTTACTTTCAGCTTGCGCTGGTCTAGGGCTTGATAATTTATTGATTGAGCTCGATGGTGAAGAAGTTCCCATCATGGATGGTAGTGCAGCTTCATTTCTATTCTTAATGGAGTCTGCTGGCATTGCTGAGCAAGATGCGCCAAGACAGTTTGTGGTTATTAAGAAGCCTATAGAGGTGATGGAGGGTGACAAACTCGCGCGTCTTGAACCTTTCTTTGGATATAAGTTAGATTTCACCATTGACTTTAAGCATCCAGCAGTTGATAAAACTGAACAGCGATTTGTAGTGGACTTTGCGGAGCACGCATATCGAAGTGAGATTGGCCGTGCGCGTACTTTTGGCTTTGCACATGAAGTTGAAGCTTTGCGAGAAATAGGATTGGCGCGTGGCGGAAGTTTGGATAATGCGATCGTGCTCGATGAGCATCGTATCTTAAATAACGAAGAGTTGCGTTATGAAGATGAGTTTGTTCGCCACAAAATTTTGGATGCCATTGGCGATCTGTATTTAATTGGGCATCCCATTGTGGGCTCCTATGTCGCTGAAAAATCAGGACATGCCCTCAATAACGCGCTCTTGCGTAAGCTTTTAGACGACCCTAGCTCTTACGAGCTCAGCAGCTTTCCAGAAAATAAGGCGCCCGCCGCCTATTCCAAAGAGAGTCAACCCCTCTTTTTCTAGGTTTATTTGGGTTTGCTTTGAAGTAGGCGTTCAACCGCCTTACGCAGATCAGAATCTGGGGCCAATTTCTCCAATAAGGATTCCCAGGAAGCCCTCGCTACAGCATTAAACCCTTTTGGCTTCTGGCTGACCCGCAGACCTTCACGGGGTTTAATGTCCCAGGTGGGTGGTGCTGGCTTTAGGCGGACCTTAATGCTGGCGCAAATGACCCCATTCTTATTCAACTCATTGATTAAACTAGGTAAAATCTGTTGAAGACGGGTCGCGATACTTGCCCCATTCACCAGCAGAAACAATTCATTCTGCCCACCGGAACGCCAGCCAGCCTCAATTTTGGGGGCTAAGTTATCCATATCTAACTCAAAAAGAGCTGCTTTGAGGGCAATTTTGAGTTTGGCAAGATCTTCTGTTTTGGCCAAAATTCCACCCAAGCCCTCGGAGTCGCGTAAATACTCCAACCACTCATGGGCGGCTTTCGTGCAGACAGGTTTAGGGGCAAAGTTCATATAAAAAGAGGGTGCGGGTGATAAACTCAAGGTCTTAATTTACTTCAATATCCCATGGTAATCGGTCTTCTTAAAACCCTGGTCGGCAGTCGTAATGACCGCCTCTTAAAACAGTATCGCAAAGTAGTTGCCAAAGTTAGCGCTTTAGAGTCTAGCCTGCAAGCTTTGGATAATGGCGCACTGCAAGCAAAAACTGCTGAGTTCAAGTCGCGTTTGGCTGCGGGTGAGTCATTAGATGATATTGCTCCCGAGGCTTTTGCGGTAGTTCGTGAAGCGAGCTCACGGGTGATGAAGATGCGTCATTTTGATGCGCAGATGATGGGCGGCCTTGCTTTGCATCAAGGCAAGATTGCTGAAATGGGAACGGGCGAAGGTAAAACTTTAACTGCTACGCTCCCTGTGTATTTGAATGCCATAACCGGTAAAGGCGTTCACGTCATCAC
The DNA here is from genome assembly GCA_900095165.1 of Polynucleobacter necessarius. GTDB lineage: Bacteria > Pseudomonadota > Gammaproteobacteria > Burkholderiales > Burkholderiaceae > Polynucleobacter > Polynucleobacter necessarius_J. The sequence goes on from LT606947.1 coordinate 1,721,591, forward strand.
GGTAAATGATTATTTGGCTCAGCGAGATGCTGAGTGGATGTCAACACTTTATAACTTCTTAGGTATGAAAGTTGGCGTCAATCTATCTCAAATGGATCACACAACTAAGCAAGAAGCTTATGCAGCTGATATCACCTACGGTACCAATAATGAGTTTGGTTTTGATTACCTCCGTGACAACATGGTGCAAGACTTGGGTCAACGTGTTCAACGTGGCCTAGCTTATGCGATTGTTGATGAGGTTGACTCCATTCTGATTGATGAGGCTCGTACTCCATTGATCATTTCTGGTCAGGCTGAAGATCACACTGATTTGTACATCAAGATTAATGCGTTGCCTGCTTACTTAGAGCGTCAAATTGGCGAAGAAAAAGCGGATGGCACCGGCGTTGAAAAGCCAGGCGATTACTGGGTTGATGAGAAGTCCCAGCAAGTCTATTTAACAGAGCGCGGTCACGATAAGGCTGAGACAGTTTTAGTGGAGCTTGGTGCTTTGAATGATGGTGACTCTTTGTATGCCCCGCAAAATATTGCTTTGATGCATCACGTATATGCAGCATTACGTGCGCATACTCTGTACAGCCGTGATCAACAATACGTTGTTCAGAATGGTGAAGTCATTATTGTTGATGAGTTCACAGGGCGCCTAATGCAGGGTCGTCGTTGGTCCGATGGCTTGCATCAAGCTGTTGAGGCTAAAGAGGGTGTACAGATTCAGAATGAGAATCAGACCCTGGCTATGATTACTTTCCAGAACTACTTCCGTATGTACGGTAAGTTAGCTGGTATGACTGGTACTGCGGATACCGAAGCTTATGAGTTCAAGGAAATTTACAACCTTGAGACTGTGGTTATTCCTCCAAATCGCATCAGCCAAAGAAAAGATCGTCAAGATCAGATCTATAAGACATCGCGTGAGCGCTACGATGCAGTGATTAAAGATATTGAGGATTGCTACAAACGTGGCCAACCTGTGTTGGTTGGTACAACGTCGATTGAGAACTCAGAGCTAATCGCAGGCTTGCTAGACAAGCGTCAATTGCCACATCAAGTATTGAATGCGAAACAGCATGCTCGCGAAGCAGGGATTATTGCTCAAGCTGGTAGACCAAAGATGATCACCATTGCTACCAATATGGCTGGCCGTGGTACGGATATTGTTTTGGGCGGAAACGTTGACAAACAATCTTCTTTAATTGAAGCGGATGCTGGTCTATCTGATGTAGAAAAGGCAGCCAAAATTAAGACCTTGCAGGATGAGTGGCAAAACTTGCATGATCAAGTATTAGCTGCGGGTGGCTTACACATTATTGGTACAGAGCGTCACGAGAGCCGTCGTATTGATAATCAGCTTCGTGGCCGTGCTGGGCGTCAAGGTGATTCAGGCTCTTCCCGTTTTTATCTTTCTTTAGATGATTCTCTCTTACGTATTTTTGCTGGTGATCGTCTACGCGCAGTTATGGATCGCCTCAAGATGCCGGATGGCGAGCCAATTGAAGCTGGCATGGTGACTCGCTCAATTGAGTCCGCTCAGCGTAAGGTTGAGGGTCGCAACTTTGATATTCGTAAGCAATTGCTGGAATACGACGACGTCGCCAACGATCAGCGCAAAGAGACCTATCGCTTAAGAAATGAAGTTCTTGAAAGTGTTGATGTTGGCGAGTTGATTGCCAATTTGCGTGAAGATGTCTTGCGTGGAATTTGTGGTTTATACGTTCCGTTGAAATCGATGGAAGAGCAGTGGGATTTGGTTGGCTTGGAAAATGTATTAGCCAGTGATTGGGGCTTAACAGTTGATCTGAAAAATTGGATTGAAAATGCTGCATCTACGGACGATGAGCAGATTGTTGATCGCGTATTAGAGGCTGCAAAAGAAACTTACGATGCAAAAGTAGAACTTTCTGGACGCGCATCCTTTGCTGGATTTGAGCGCTCAGTTTTGCTCTACAGCTTAGACACCCATTGGCGCGAACATTTGGCTGTTCTAGATCATTTGCGTCAGGGTATTCATTTGCGTGGCTATGCCCAGAAAGATCCAAAACAAGAGTACCGTCGCGAAGCATTCGAGCTGTATGGTGAGCTCCTCAATGTCATTAAGAATGATGTTGTGAAAAGCATCATGACAGTACAGATCCGTAGCGCAAGTGAGTTGGACGAAGCCTCCGAGTCGATGAATGAAGATTTGGCCAAACTCTCAGATGTGCAGTATCAGCATGCTGATGCAGATCTTGAGGTCGCTGGTTCAACTGGGGATCGTGGCGCGGCAATTGAAATTGCTCCTGCTCCAATGCGCTCCGGCCCTAAGGTCGGCCGAAATGATCCCTGCACCTGCGGTAGCGGTAAGAAGTACAAGAACTGCTGCGGCGCATTAAGTTAAGTTTAGTAGGATTAAAAAGAGCTGCTAGACCCGGCAGCTCTGCAATGCCTCATCTACAATTGTCAGATCATGACAGTTAACTTACCACTCCCCCAAAAAGACCAACTAAAGCCTGTTAAAGGTTTTCAAATGGGCATCGCCGAAGCTGGAATCAAAAAAGCTAATCGCAAAGATTTATTGGTGATGACTTTGGCTCCCGGCTCACAAGTTGCCGGTGTTTTTACTTTAAATCGTTTCTGCGCTGCGCCAGTTCAGGTTTGCCGTGAGCATTTGGCTCTGGACGGCTCTAAGGGTGAGATTCGCGCTTTGGTGATTAATACCGGTAATGCCAATGCTGGGACTGGTGAGCGTGGTATGCAAGATGCCTTGGCAACCTGTGCTGAGTTGGCAAAAAAATTAAAACTGAACCCGGAACAAATCCTACCGTTTTCAACCGGCGTGATTCTAGAGCCACTTCCAATTGATAAATTGATTTCTGCTTTACCGAAAGCAGTAGCTAATCTAGGTGAGGATCATTGGTTTGATGCTGCGGAAGCCATCATGACTACGGATACGCAGCCTAAAGCTACATCCATGACAGTGCAGACTCCTGTCGGACCTGTGGCTATCACTGGTATTTGCAAGGGTGCGGGAATGATTCATCCGAATATGGCCACCATGTTGGGGTTCATTGCAACGGATGCAGGTTTTGCGCCGGGCTTGCTCTCTACGCTAACTCAAGAAATTGCTGATCAGTCATTTAACGCCATTACGATTGATGGCGATACCTCGACAAATGATTCATTCATCATCATGGCGACTGGCCAGTCAGCGGTGCAGATCCAATCTACTGGTGATGCTAGTTATGCCCTCATTCGGACCGCATTAATTGATCTCGCGCGCAAGCTTGCTCAAATGATTGTGAGGGATGGTGAGGGAGCGACAAAATTTATTACGATTGATGTGCAAGGTGGCAAGACTGAAGAAGAATGTCGCCTAGTTGCAGAGGCGATCGCCCACTCACCTTTAGTAAAAACAGCCTTTTTTGCCAGTGATCCTAATTTAGGCCGCATCCTGGCTGCGATTGGCTATGCCGGCATTGCCGACCTTGATGTTAATCAAGTGCAAATGTGGCTTGGAGACGTGTGGGTTGCCAAGAATGGTGGCCGTAACCCTGATTACCAAGAGGCTGACGGACAAAGAGTTATGCAGGCTCCAGAAATTACCATCAAGATCAATTTAGGCCGCGGATCAGCGCAGCAGACGATGTGGACTTGCGACTTATCGCATGACTACGTTTCCATTAATGCTGATTACCGCTCATAGGAACTCGTTACATGAATGAAAAATTAGAGCAACTATTAAGCCATCTTGAGACTTTTTTACCAAAGCAGCTAACTGAAGAGCAGTGGAGATCTTCGACTGTTTTCAGATGGCGTCGTCGCGATAGCATCTTTGGGAGCATTGGATTTTTGCAACCAGTCAAACATGTTGCAGATATTGCTTTTGAAGATCTAAAGAATATCGATCGTCAACGTGATGCCATTCGTGACAATACAAAAAACTTCATCCAGAAAAAGCCTGCTAATAATATTTTGTTAACGGGCGCACGTGGCACAGAAAAGTCATCACTCATTAAAGCGAGTTTGCATGAGTTTGCTAGCCAGGGCTTGCGCTTAGTTGAAGTTGAAAAAGAGCATTTGGCTGATTTGGCTGACATTACAGATTTATTGGCTGACTGCCCAGAGCGCTTTATTGTTTTTTGTGATGACCTCTCATTTGAAGATGGTGAATCTGGTTATAAGGCGATGAAGTCCGCATTAGATGGATCTGTATCTGCTCAGGTCGACAATATCTTGATTTACGCCACTTCCAACCGACGCCATCTCTTGCCTGAATACATGAAGGACAACGAAGGCTATGTCCATGGCGATGATGGAAAAATTCATCCAGGAGAAGTAGTTGAGGAAAAGATTTCTCTCTCGGAGCGCTTCGGTTTATGGCTTTCTTTCTACCCGTCAAAGCAAGATGAATATCTAGAAATTGTTGCTCATTGGCTGCGTCATTTTGGTTTGAGTAATGCGCAAATTGATGGCGCTAGAGCTGGAAGCATTAGTTTTGGCCTTAGAGCGTGGCTTATGATCTGATCGTGTAGCTTGGCAATTTGCTAAGCACTGGGCTGGTTCGCACACTGCTTAATCATTGACGACTCATGAGCGACTCTATTCGCGCTGTTACGGAAGTTGCTGCTGGAATCTTATTGGATGCTGAGGGACGTTATCTTCTAGGGCAACGACCAGAAGGCAAGCCTTATGCAGGCTACTGGGAAGTTCCAGGTGGAAAAATTGAAAGCGGTGAATCCGTTTTCGCTGCCTTAAAGCGTGAATTGCAAGAAGAGCTCGGAATTGATATTGAGTCCAGTGAAGAGTTGGTGGTTCTAGAGCATGACTATCCACATGCCTACGTTCGTTTGCATGTAAGCATTATTAGAAAATGGACGGGAATACCCAGGGGGTGCGAGGGTCAGGCGCTGTCTTGGCAATTGCTGGGGGGTGCGCCAACGGTAGAGCCTTTATTGCCGGCCGCGTGGCCCATGCTGGAAAAACTTAAGCTACTAAAGGCTTAGAGCTGGCAGAGAGTGAGCCTAAAAGGCACATCCTCATTTATTACCTGAGGCTTTTTATCTTCATCCGCCTTTAAAAAACGAATCGACAGTAAATATTTATTAGCGCTGATTTCTGAGAAGAGCGAGTCATCTTCTACAGTAATGCGCATCAATTGATAGACCTTGCCAGATGGTGCTTGTTGATAAGAGCCTTGATGCGCAACAACATCTTTAGCTTCACCAGACTGACGCAGCAATCTCAAGAAAATTTGACAAGCTTCATGCCATGGCAAAAGTGGCGCAACATATTTTTCTAATAACTCTCTACGTTGAGTTGGGGGAGTATTTTTCCAGGCATGATAGCTCGGCAAATCAATCGGACTAGTCCCACCTGGAATATTTAATCGTGTGCGAATGGCGTTGAGCCATTCACTCTCAGTAATCGCAGAATTTGGCTTGCCCATGAATTGATTAATATTCAGTGCAGCTTTATCAATTTCGGATAGTGTTTGTGTCAACGCCTCTTGGTCAACTTTCTGAGAAGACTTTAAACCGTTGAGGGCATATTTCTGACGCTCAAATTCTTTGAGTAACAGCGATTTGATATCACCTCGAGAACCAATGTCACCTAAGTCAAATAACATCGCAATTGCATTGTGATGTAGTTCTGGATCATCTGATCGAAAGAAGTGATTAAAGCGCGTGAACAAATGCTCCAATCGAAGCATGCTTCGAACTAGTTCATTGAAGGGGTATTCGTAGACAATCACAAGGCTATATTCTATGACGAACTCAGGGGCTCTCCCTAAATTTTGAGCAATTGTTGGTGCAGGCTTAGAACCTCTGATTTGAGTTCATCCAGGCTACCCTGATTTTCAATAACAGCGTTAGCGACTGTTAGACGGTCATTACGGCTAGTTTGCGCTTTCAGAACATTTTCCGCGTCTGAGCGGGTCATATTGTTGCGGTGCATCATTCTTTGGATTTGAGTTTCCTCTGGGCAATCAACCACTATAAGATAGTCAATTAGCTTTACCCAAGAGCCAGATTCAATGAGCAAGGGGACCACAAAAACAAGATAAGGCACACCAGACTTGGCCAATTCAAATGCTTGTTTGCTAGTTTCTTCTTGAATTAAGGGATGGGTGATTTGCTCTAGAACTTTGCGGGCACCAGGATCTTTGAAGACTACGGCCCGCATTTTGGGGCGAATGAGAGCGCCTTGGGCGTCAATAAAGTCAGCCCCGAATGCCTTTGCAATTAATGGGATGGCTTTTCCATCTGGAGCGGTGATTTGATGAGAAATCAGGTCTGTATCAATAACCCCAGCCCCAAGCTCACCCAGCAAGTCGCTAACTGCAGTTTTGCCAGACCCAATGCCGCCAGTTAATCCAATTAAAGGAATTTCCTCCTTTAAGGCTTTTAAACCAGTTTGGGCAGAATCAAGGTTGGAACGAGTTGAGGCCATAACAACTCAATAATGCCAGCAATCACTAAAAAGGGGCCAAAAGGAAAAGCCTGTTGCAGTTGATGGCCCCGCCATTTAAGCCAGAAAATGCCGCCCGCTATTCCTGTAGCTGAGGCTATCAAAAGAATGCTGGGTAAAGAGCTCCACCCTAACCAAGCGCCCAGCGCTCCCAAGAGCTTGGCATCACCCATGCCAATGCCATTTCGGTTTTTTAGAAGCCGATAGCCCGCATTTAATGACCACATTAATGCGTATCCTAGGAGCGCCCCAACAAGTACTGAACTTGGGGCGGTGAAGCGCAGATCCGAAACCCAGTTAAAAGTAATGCCCAAAAAAATCAGGGGCAAGGTAATGGCGTTTGGAAGACGGAGGGTGCGCCAATCAATATAGGCCAAATAAATCAAAGCCAGCATCAGCAGAGATTTGATGATCCAGATACTTATTTTGAGTTCCACTAAACGATTTGCCCTAAATTAAAGATGGGTAGATATAGGATTATGACTAAGCTACCAATAATGGCGCCAACAAAAAGAATCAGTGCAGGCTCCAAATTTTGACTGAGTGCATTGAGTTGGCCACTTAACTGTGAGCCTAGTGTAGTGGCACGCTTATTTAACATCTCAGCCAATGCACCACTTTCGGCACCAATATGCAGTAGTAATAAAGTCTCCACATCAAGAATTCTTGATTTAGGGTCTGCTCGCTTGAGTGACTCACCCAAAGGCCAGCCACGAGTGAGGTGTTTAAATATCTCAGCGCTAAAGTCGTGACTCACCCAGTGATTAGATGATTGCGCGGTTACCCTCAGTGCGTCTGGGAGCGGTAAACCGGTCTCCAGAAGATGTCCTAAAGTTCGACGCCAATGACTCAGTGTTGCCAATCTAAATAGGTTGCCAAAAAATGGAATGCGTAACAAGAGGGTATCACAGTATTTTTGGAGTGCGCTAGATTTGAGCCAGGTGAATGCAAAGCTTGTAGCTATTACGAGCGTGCCTAGTGCTATTTCTAGGTAGTAATTTTGGATGCTTGTGGAAATAGAAATGAGGATTCTAGTTGGCGCTGGGAGTTCCGCTTTAAATTGCCCAAAGACCTCTTTGAATACAGGTACAACCCAAATCATCATTACTAGGACAAGTAGAAAAGAAGTGGCTAAAGTGATTACAGGGTAGGTTAGTGACTGCTGTACTTTTCTTCGTAGTTTTATCTGGGCTTCTAGTTGCTGTGAAATTGTGCGTAATGCCAAGCTGAGGTCGCCCGTTCTCTCACTGACTCTGATGAGGTTAGAAAACTCTGGGGAAAATTTTCCGTCTTGTGTGCTAAGACAAAAAGAAAAGCTATTGCCCTTTTGAAGCTGTATTCGAATATATTCTAGCCAAATTTGCCAAGATTTTGGCGCAGATTGAATCAATAGCTGTATGGCATTGAGCAAGGGAAGTCCAGCCTGAAGGAGGATAAGCATTTGTTGTGCAAAATGCAATTGCTCAGATTTGCTGAGTTTTCTGTTTATAAACATTTGGGCTATCGTCAAGTGCCAAGTTCAGAATCTAGCGATATCTGATCTACCAAGCCGGATTTTAGTAATAGTATTCCTGCTGAGTGAATATCTAGAGCCTGGGCTGACTCAAACAATTGTTTGTTTCCCAAAACTTCATGGATACCAGTGCGCCCGAAATATCCGGCACCCTTACAACGCTTGCAAGGGGTTTTGCTTGGGGTTGAGGGGCATTGTGTGCAGCGTTTTCGAATTAATCTTTGAGAACTGACGCAACGAAGACAGGATTCAATGGCCTCTTGATCTATACCGAGACTTTTCAGTCGACATAAAGCACCAATAGCATTGCGAGTATGTAGGGTGCTTAGCACTAAGTGCCCCGTTTGTGCAGCTTGAATAGCAAGCTGTGCGCTTGCGCAATCGCGTATTTCACCAATCATGATGACATCTGGATCTTGGCGAAGAAGGACACGAATAAGTGTAGGAAAGTCCAATCCCGCCTTTGGGTGATAAGCTACTTGATTTACTCCAGGAGGTCGGATTTCAATAGGGTCTTCAACTGAGCAAATATTGCGTTGCACTTGGTTTAGTGCGCTCAAGCAGCTATACAAGGTTCGTGTCTTACCGCTGCCAGTCGGTCCCGTTACCAAAATCAAGCCATTGGTTTGGCTAATAGCCTCTTGAATTATTTTTAGTTGGTCTGGTAACAGGCCAAGCTGATCTATGGCCAATTCTTCAAGACGGTTTGGCAAAATCCGGATAACTGCCTTTTCACCATGCAAGGTAGGAAGAATCGATACCCGACAATCGATATTGGGGTGGCTAAAGTCATGGCCAATAGTCAGGCGCCCGTCTTGGGGTAAGCGTTTTTCTGCAATATCGAGACGCGCCAATATTTTGATGCGGGTAATTAATCGCTCATGCAGATCAATGGGGTATTGGTTTTGTAATGTGAGACGACCATCTATTCTGGTGCGCACTACGGTTTCTTGAGATCTTGCCTCAATATGAATATCCGTAGACCGAGCATTTAATGCATTAACAGCGATCTCATACCAGGTCCGAATAATGTGAGGGTCATGTAACAGCTCGCTCAATCTTGATTTGCTTGAATGAGGGGGCGGTATAACTTCACCGTTTTTACGCCATGCTCATCAAACTGAACAATTTCCATCACTACACCAGCAATTCGAATGCTGACATCGTAATCAGGAATTGCTTCAAGTTTTTCTAAAACAAGACCATTCAGGGTTCGCGGTCCATCGAGCGGAAGATCAAGTTTCAGTAGGCGATTTAAATCTCGCAATGAAGCAGTGCCGCTTGCAAGGTAGGTGCCATCAGCAAGCCAATGGGGATCATTGGAAAGATTGGAGAATGAGGTAGTGAACTCACCAATCAATTCCTCGACAATATCTTCAAAGGTCACGAGGCCAAGCACTTCACCATACTCATTCACAACCAGGCTTAAGCGTTGTTGGTTATCTTGGAAAAATTGCATCTGCTGTAGAACGGGCGTTCCACTCGGAATAAAGTAAGGCTCATTTAGCAAGCACCTGAAGTCTTCATGATGAAGCTCAGAATTGCCTAGCAAAGAGAGCGCTTTCTTAACAGACAAAATACCAACAATGCGTTCGGAGTCGCCATCACATACCGGCAGTTTGTTGTGATAGCAGGTTTCTAATTGTTCAACCACCTCACCAATAGGCCTTGAGAGATCCAATACTTCAATCTTGGAGCGAGGCGTCATTACATCGTATACCAAGATATTTTCGAGATTGAAGAGATTGAGCAAGATATTGCGATGATGAGCGGAAACAAATCGGTTAGACTCCAGAACCAAGCTACGCAATTCTTCTTTGCTCATTACCCTGTTATCCGTCGAAGCTTGTAGTCCAGAGACTTTCATTAAGCCCGATACAAAACTATTAATGAACCAAAGTAGTGGCTTGAGGATGAAGGTAAGTGGCAGAATGAACCAGCCAACATTACTAGCAATTTTTTCAGGAAAGGCTGCACCGATGACTTTTGGGGTGATCTCGCTAAAAATAATGATGAGTAGTGCAACGACTAAAGTGGCAATCGACAACACTAGTCCGCCATCACCAAAAATATGTAAGGCAATGCCGGTAACTAGGATCGGCAAGATGGTGTTGATGAGATTGTTAGAGATCAGCAGTACTGAAAGCAGTGAATCAATGCGCTTCAATAGTCTTTCGGCAAGTGCAGCTCCAGCGTTCCCGCCATTAGCCATTGCACGCAGGCGATGACGATTCGAAGACAGCATGCTGGTTTCGGCCATGGAAAAGAAGCCGGATAGTGCGAGTAAAAATAGGACTAATGCGACTTGGCCAATAAAGGGCCAATCATCAAAAAAGGTGTCCATCAGTTATGCCTGCAAAGAGTAAGGAACAACCAATATAGCAAAGTGCCATTTCACTAGCTATAGCTGTTTGAGAATCTTGACTGAATTTATCCTTCAATCTGTGTCAGAATCTTCCTCATGCCCATTCCCGCATCAACAGAGTATTGCGTGATATCTGCCCCTTTTGGGTCCTTAGGCGTGCAAACAGAGTTGGTGGACGGCAGCTTGATGATTTCAAAATTGATTATTTACCCCCGGATACCACTTTAATCTCCCCCAAGAAATGCGCTGGCTAAAGCATTCTCAAAACAGTGCGCTCAATATTTCAAAGATGCTTCATCAAAATTTGATGTTCCGCTTAAGCTAGTTGGAACGGCCCATCAACAAAAGGTATGGAATGCCACTCAAGGTATTCAGGTTGGCAATACCAAGACTTACGGAGATATTGCCAAGGTGATTAGGGGTGGTCCGCGTGCTGTTGGAACTGCTTGTGATGCTAATCCTTACCCCTTAATTACACCCTGTCACAGAGTGGTTTCCGCGCAAAGAGTTGGTGGGTTTATGAAGGAAGATGCTCCAGGGCTTTATCGCCAAATCAAAATTTGGCTTTTGAAGCACGAGGGTGCGCTTTAAGGATTTTTTGTCGACAGTTTTCTGAGTTGCTTAGATGTTAAGTAAAAGAACGCTTTCATCAGAAGCGGATTGCTTGCTGCAATCTTTGTAAAGGCATAGAACAGCCAAACGGTATTTCTAGAAAGCTTCACTTCAGATTTATTGCTAAATTCTTTCTTGGCGGCAATTTTTTCAAGCGTCATGACTGCAAGACCAAAAGCAAGAAAGCAGAAGCGTCTCATGCCTACTTCATTTGATGGAATCAACAGAATGTAGCTCATAGAGTCTTGCAGCTTTTCATGGGCAATATTGAGTAAATTACCTTGACTCATTGAGGCTGGTTTCCAGGAGACACCGCGTGCACGATCTTCTGGCGAGTCTTTCAGAATATTGGTCATTTGCAGGGCCTGACCAAAGGCGATGGCCAGCTGCTCATGCCCTTTAATCTGCTTTGCAAACCCAATGGAGTAATTGCTAAAGATGCTTGTGAGTAGCTCTCCAACTACGCCAGCCACTACGTAACAATACTGCTCAAATTCAGCGATGTCTTTTAGCCCTGCTTGCGTTTGTCTGCTGTGGAAATGGGACATGCCGTCAGACATGATCGAAACGCAACGACTAATGGCTGTCTGATCTATATCGGGGAAGGTATGCAAAATTCGAAGAACGGTAGGAGTATGAGCAATTAAATCGAGCTCATCGATATTGGAGTGGTCCTTCAGGGCATCTAGACAGGGGCTTACAAAAGCCTCTACCGGAATCATTCCTAGAACTGCTTCCAAAAATAGCTTAGATAAGCTCTGCTTCTCTGTTGGGCTGAGTTCAGCTGCATCTTCGATGGTGTCGACAATTCGACACAGTAAATAGGTGTTACCAATCACTACCTCAATTGCTGGAGGCAGGAGGGGGATGGTAAGTGCAAAAGTACGCGATACAGAACCCAGGATCGCCTTTTGATAGATCAGATCGCTATTGAAGTTCTCTTTAGGGTGTGGGGCAGAATTCACCCATGAATTATGTCAGACCAGTCCATCCAAATTTGTCTCTTATGGATTAAATGCCATAAGTAACAAGGTCATATAATTTGACCAAATTCCTGAAGGAGAAATTGGGCGATGTTGATTTGGTTTGTCATCATCTATTGGGTGGTATCTGTAGGCATTGGTCTTTGGGCTGCGCTACGGGTCAAAAACACTGCTGACTTTGCTGCGGCTGGTCATAGCCTCTCTTTGCCGATTGTGACTGCTACGGTATTTGCTACCTGGTTCGGCTCTGAAACCGTTTTAGGTATCCCTGCCACTTTTTTAAAAGAAAGGCTTGGCGGAATCGTATCCGACCCTTTTGGCTCTTCTATGTGCCTGATTTTGGTCGGACTCTTTTTTGCCCGCCATTTCTACAACCGCCGGATGCTGACGATTGGCGATTTCTTTAGAGAAAAATACGGTCGTACTGTTGAGGTTTTGGTGGCTCTCTGTATTGTGGTTTCCTATTTGGGTTAGGTGGCTGCGCAGATTAAAGCTTTAGGCCTTGTCTTTAATGTTGTGTCTGAAGGCAGCATTTCTCAAACGGGCGGTATGTTAATTGGTGCAGGTAGTGTGTTGATTTACACGCTCTTTGGCGGCATGTGGTCTGTGGCTATTACTGACTTCATTCAGATGATCATCATTGTGGTGGGCATGCTTTACATTGGTGGGGAGATGACCGTTCAAACTGGCGGTGTTGGCGTTGTCTTGGAGCACGCCGCTGCTGCTGGACAGTTCTCCAATTTCTGGCCGGATCTGAATCTCGCCTCTATCTTGGGCTTCGTGGCTGCCTTATGCACCATGATGTTGGGCTCTATTCCACAGCAAGATGTATTTCAACGAATCACGTCCTCCAAGAACGTCAATATTGCAGTGCAAGCAGCTTTATTGGGCGGTGTGCTGTATTTCATATTCGCATTTGTTCCGCTATATCTAGCTTATTCAGCGACCATTATTAGCCCTGATTTAGTGAAACAGTATCTTGATACGGATCCGCAAATGATTTTGCCGAAGCTGATTCTGAATCATGCACCACTGATTGCGCAGGTAATGTTCTTTGGTGCCTTACTATCGGCCATTAAGAGTTGCGCTAGTGCAACCTTGCTTGCTCCGTCCGTTACCTTTGCTGAAAATATAGTCAGGAGTTTCTTTAAACACTTGTCCGATAAGGACTTATTAAAAGTGATGCGTATCACTGTGTTTTGTTTTGCGGTGGTTGTTACTTTTTTTGCAATTAACTCCCATTTATCTATTTTTAAGATGGTTGAGAATGCCTACAAAGTGACCTTAGTTGCTGCTTTTGTACCACTGGCTTTTGGGGTGTATTGGTCCAAAGCCAATTCTTTGGGTGGTCTATTGGCGGTAGTGGGTGGCCTGACTGTCTGGATTAGCTGCGAGGCTCTTGCCACTCAAGCTATTCTCCCTCCCCTCAATTAGCAGGCCTGATGGCCAGCATTATTGGCATGCTTTTGGGTGGCTTAGTGCCCCGTGCCAGATTGATTGCGAGTTAATTTAAATTGCTTAAATATTAGGCACAATATTTTGTTGCACCGCAAAATATTCTCCTCTAATATGACACTAATTAAAAATTTTTTATCTTTATGGAGTTTTTATGAAAATCTGTGTGATCGGTGGAGGGGGCGCAATTGGCGGTTACCTTGCTGTCATGTTGGCGCGAGCTGGCAATGACGTCACGGTTGTAGCGCGTGGTGCCACATTAGCCGCCATTAAAGAGCGCGGCCTTGCATTAATTATGGATGACCAGTCTGAGCCATTGATGGCGCAGGTGAAGGCTGTTGAAAAAATCCGAGATGCTGAGACTCCAGACGTGGTGATTTTGGCAGTAAAGGCGCATCAGGTTGAGCCGATCATTCAGGATCTCGCTGCAATCATGGGCCCAGAAACCATTTTGATTCCGATGCAAAACGGAATTTCTTGGTGGTACTTCCAGAAGCTGGGTGGTGATTATCAAGATCACTCCGTTGAAACAGTCGATGCTGGTGGTGTTGCTAAGAATGCAATTAATCCAAACAACATTATTGGTTGCGTAGTGTATCCGGCTACCTTTACCCAAGCTCCTGGCGTAATTCGTCACGTAGAAGGCAATCGCTTCCCATTGGGTGAGTTGGATGGTGAGCAGACTGAGCGCATTCAAAAAGATGTCTGAAATGATGTCAGCAGCTGGATTTAAATCACCAATCCTAGAAGATATTCGCTCTGAAATTTGGCTGAAGTTATGGGGCAATATGACCTTCAATCCAATTAGTTCCTTGACTCACAGAACATTGGAAGGCATTTGCCAATATCCACTGACTAAAGAGTTAGCGCACAACATGATGGCTGAAGCACAAACGATTGCCGAGAAATTGGGTGTGACTTTCCGCGTGGATATTGAGCATCGTATTGCAGGCGCTGAAAAAGTTGGCAAGCATAAAACATCGATGTTGCAAGACTTAGAAGCAGGTCGTAGCTTGGAGATTGATGCCTTATTGGGTTCTGTGATTGAGCTTGGCAAGATTACAGAAACGCCAACGCCTTGCCTCAACACGGTCTTTGCATTGACGAAATACCTTGATGAAAATGTTCAGGCCTCCAAAGGAAGTTTGGCTTTGCCATCTGTTTCAGGTTACTAAGTATCTACAGCACTTGAGTATTAAAAAACCCCTCACCATGATTAGTGGTGAGGGGTTTTGTTTTAAAACTCTGGTTTTAGATTTGCGAATTAGATGGCTTATTCAAAACGATTATCTAAGCGTCCAACACCATCAATGATGATGCTGACGTTACTGCCGGGTTTCATTGAGCCAACTCCAACAGAGGTACCGCAAGCGATGATGTCGCCAGCTTGTAGTGGAACATCTTGAGATGTCAGACTGACCAATTTTGCTGGCGGGAAAATCATCTCAGCGATGGGGTAGTTTTGACGTTCTTGATCATTCAAAATAGTTTTAATTGTTAACTTGCTTGGATCTACATCAGTAGTGATGTAGGGGCCAAAGACGCCAAAGGTGTTAAAGCTCTTAGAGCGCGTCCACTGCGCGTATCCAGGGTCGCGATTCAAAATTTCAATTGCTGTGACATCATTAATGCAGGTGTAACCAAAAATTGCAGCAGCAGCTTGCGCTTCATCCACTTCATGACAGGCTTTGCCGATGACAATTCCGAGTTCGCCCTCATAAACAATTTTTCCAGAGTAGGACTTTGAAGTGCGAATAGTTTGATTGGCTGCTAAGAAGGAGTTATTGCCTTTGAGAAAATACAAAGGCTCAGCTGGTACCGCATGCTCAAGCTTAGTGACAAGCGCATGAAAGTTATCAACCATAGCAACCATTTTGGATGGGGTACATGGGGTATCAATAGTGACATCAGATAGCTTTAATGTCTCACCAGTAGACTGGGGGTTATTAAATAGATCGCCCGTGTATACAGCAATTTGATCACCTTTTACTTGCCCAAAACCAGATGTGCCTTGATGTTGAAACCTGAGCCATTGAGCCGTAATGAATTCTCCTGATAGTTAATATTTGATAAGCAATATCTTACAGAGATGGATTGATGACTAAGAATTCTGAATTGCTGTTTGCACCCGAATTGCACCAGCCAGTTCGCTATATTGAGCGCACGCGTAATTACTATCTTGGATTGTGGTATGAAACGCCGTATGTTTGGGCGCATTACATAGATGTGCCTTTTGCTCCCTTGCAAAAGCCACTCAATCAATCGATCTTAGGTTTGGTCACTACAGCAGTGCCTTTTGACGCCAGCAAAGGCCCCCAGGGGCCTGGGGCAGCTTATAACGCTGCGGCCAAGTTTTATGAGCCTTATGTTCGCTCGATTGATGAGGATGCAGACTTACGCATTGCGCATGTTGGTATTGATCGGCGTAATGCCGACATGCAGGATAGCAGTTGTTGGTTTCCATTGGATGCGGCAAAACGCGCTGTTGCAAAGGGCCGCATTCACACTCTGTGTAAACATTTTTATGGGCTACCAACCAATCGCAGTCAACGTCATACCTTAGAGATTGATGCGCCGTTGATCCTTCGTAAGATGCGCGCAGATCAGGTTGACGTTGCTGTATTGATTCCGAATTGCCCTATCTGTCACCAAAGTCAAAGTTTGTTAGCGCGCTATTTGGAGGCTGCCGGCATTCCAACAGTCATCATGGGCGCAGCGAAAGATATTGTGGAGTATTGCGGGGTACCACGTCTGCTCTTTAGTGACTTTCCGCTGGGCAATGCCGCGGCATTGCCCAATAATGTGCAATCGCAAGACTCCAATTATGAATTAGCTCTGCGTTTACTTGAGGGCGCGCCGGGACCAAGAACAACAGTGCAATCCCCTTTAGTTTGGGCTTCTAATCCTGCATGGAAATTAGATTATTTCAATTTGGAGCGACTCAGTGCAGAAGAAATTGCGCACTTGCGTGATGAGGCAGAAAAAGCGCGCAATATCAGAGTAAAAAGTGTTGGTGCTTAGGTCTGTCTAGATAAAGAGTAATAGCACAAGGCGTGTAATGCTGATGTTGCCTCGTTTTCAGGGAAGTCTTTAAGATATTCAAGGGCGAGATCAACCTCTCGTTTTGCGGCAGCTTGGGTGTAATCCAAGGCGCCAGAATTTTGAACTACGCTCAGAATTTGTTGGAACACATCATCCGGTAAATCTTGATTTTGTTCGATTGCGGCGCGAACCAGTAAGCGTTCTTCTGTACTGCCATATTCAAGCAGGTAAATGAGTGGTAATGTAGGCTTACCCTCCCTTAAATCATCGCCAGCATTTTTCCCCATTTGGGATGCATCGGCGGTGTAATCGAGAAGGTCATCCATTAATTGGAAAGCAGTGCCAATGTGGCGACCAAAAGCTGCGGACCGCTCTCTTTGCTTGGCATCGGTCCCGGCCAAAATTGCCCCAAGCTCTGTAGATGCTTCAAATAACTTAGCAGTTTTATATCGAATCACCCGCAAATAGCTTTCTTCATCTACTTCTGGGTCATTCATGTTGAGGAGTTGTAAAACTTCCCCTTCAGCAATGGTATTGGTTGCATCGGACAGGATTTCCATCGCCCGCAGGTCATTGGGCCCAACCATCATCTGAAAGGCCCTGGAATAGAGGAAATCACCCACCAGTACGCTTGCAGCGTTACCAAAAGCGGCATTGGCAGTCTCACGACCCCTTCTTAGGGTCGATTCGTCGACAACGTCATCATGCAGGAGTGTGGCTGTATGGATAAATTCCACTACAGCCGCTAGTTCTAGGGCATGAGGGGTTTCTTTACCGTTGGCTAAGGCTTTGCTTACTAGGAGCAAAAGGGCTGGCCGAACCCGTTTTCCGCCCGCCTGGATGATGTAAGTGGAGATTTGGTCGATTAAAGCTACTTTTGAGGCTAATCGTAGGCGAATAACCTCATCTAAGGCCTTGAAATCTAAGGCTATTGGGGCCAAAATTTGGCTTAATTCATTGGTTTTGACAATGCTCGTCATGCAAGATACAATAATCAGCTTAGCTCATCCAAGGTGGATTAGCTTAAATGTAGATATTAATTGAGGTTTCAAACCATGTACGCGGTCATAAAAACCGGTGGCAAACAGTATAAAGTTGCTGCAGGCGAAAAATTGAAAATAGAACAAATACCAGCGGAAATCGGCAGCGAAATCACTCTTGACCAAGTCTTAGCCGTAGGCGAAGGCGCTTCACTCAAATTGGGTGATCCATTGGTTAATGGTGCAGCTGTGATGGCCACTGTCGTCTCCCAGAGACGTCACGATAAAGTGACAATCTTTAAGATGCGCCGTCGCAAGCATTATCAAAAGCACCAAGGCCATCGTCAGAATTACACAGAAATTCTGATTAACACGATTAAAGCCTAATTTAGGCTAACGGCTAAATAGCAGGAGAAAGATATGGCACAGAAAAAAGGCGGCGGCTCGACACGAAATGGCCGCGACTCAGAATCGAAACGCTTAGGCGTTAAAGTTTTCGGTGGCGAGCAAATCAACGCTGGTAGCATCATCATTCGTCAACGTGGTACACGAGTACATCCGGGTATGAACGTTGGTATTGGTAAAGATCACACTTTGTTTGCCTTAGTTGACGGACAAGTGGAATTTGGCGTTAAGGGTGCTTTGAAGAAAGCCCAGGTTTCAGTTCTCCCGCGTTCATAAGACGCCTGACTGAGACACGTTTGATTCAGATTAATTCCGAATTTAACTCTTAGGAACAGGCCTCGCTAAGCGAGGCCTTTTTTATTCATGAAATTTATAGACGAAGCTCGTATTGAAGTCATAGCTGGCCAAGGTGGCGCCGGGAGTGCCTCTATGCGCCGCGAAAAGTTTATCGAATTCGGTGGCCCCGATGGTGGTGACGGCGGTAAAGGCGGAAGCGTTTGGGCTACTGCTGATCGCAATATCAATACCTTGATTGACTATCGCTACGCTAAAACGCATACCGCAAAAAATGGTGAGCCTGGTCGTGGCGCTGATTGCTATGGTCGCGCAGGTGATGATATTGAGTTGCGTATGCCAGTTGGCACAATCATTTCTGATTACGAAACTGGTGAGCCAATTGCCGACTTAACCACTCATGGTGAACGTCTTTGTTTAGCGCAAGGCGGTGTTGGTGGTTGGGGAAATATTCACTTTAAGAGTAGCACGAACCGCGCTCCTCGCCAAAAAACGAATGGCAAAGAGGGTGAGCGTCGTAAATTGAAATTAGAGCTTAAGGTATTGGCTGACGTTGGTTTGTTGGGAATGCCTAATGCGGGTAAATCAACATTGATTACTGCCATCTCTAACGCGCGACCAAAGATTGCAGACTATCCATTTACAACCTTGCATCCAAATTTGGGTGTAGTGCGTGTTGGTGCTGAGCGTAGCTTTGTGATTGCCGATATTCCAGGATTGATTGAGGGCGCTGCAGAAGGTGCAGGCTTAGGTCATCGCTTCTTAAGGCACTTGCAGCGCACTGGTGTGCTGTTACATTTAGTCGATATTGCACCATTTGATGACAATATTGATCCAGTGGCAGATGCTGTTGCTATCGTGAATGAGTTACGTAAGTACGATGAAGCTCTGGTTGAAAAGCCACGTTGGTTGGTGCTGAACAAAGTCGACATGATTCCTGAGGAAGATCGCAAGAAAGTAGTTGCGGACTTTATTAAACGGTTTAAGTGGAAAGGCCCTGTTTTTGAGATCTCTGCTTTAACAGGTTTGGGTTGCGATAAGCTGTGCTATTCATTGCAGGATTATTTAGACTCTATTCGTAAGGATAGGGATGATGAAGATGAGCGTGCCGCTGATCCGCGTTATCAAGAGCAAGCCCAGCCAGAAGATAAAACTCCAGATTAAGTGGTAGTAATTTGGGACTCGCATTTGATATGAATACTCAGAAATCCAAACGAATCGTAGTGAAGGTAGGCTCTAGTCTGGTTACCAATAATGGTGAAGGCTTGGATCGTGCTGCAATCGGCATGTGGGCGGAGCAAATGGACACCTTGCTAGCTGCTGGCCATGAGGTATTGATGGTGAGTTCCGGTGCTATTGCTGAGGGCATGCAACGTCTTGGCTGGAGTAAGCGCCCAACAGAAATTCATCAACTACAAGCTGCGGCTGCGGTGGGGCAGATGGGATTAGTACAGGTTTATGAAAGTTGTTTTGCGCGCTTTAATTTACGCAGCGCCCAAGTGTTATTAACTAATGCAGACTTAGCGCATGCAGAACGTAATGCCAATGCTAAGGCGACTTTAGATACATTGTTAAAGCTCGGCGTTGTTCCAATCATCAATGAAAACGATACCGTAGTTACTGATGAAATTAAATTTGGTGATAACGACAG
Organism: Polynucleobacter necessarius; assembly: GCA_900095165.1. GTDB lineage: Bacteria > Pseudomonadota > Gammaproteobacteria > Burkholderiales > Burkholderiaceae > Polynucleobacter > Polynucleobacter necessarius_J. The sequence continues at coordinate 1,741,338 of LT606947.1, forward strand.
CCTTGCCGCATTAGTTACCAACTTAATTCATGCAGATTTATTGGTAATCCTGACTGATCAAGTTGGATTGTTTACTGCTGATCCGCGTCAAGTTGCCTCTGCCACTCTTTTGAGTGATGCGATTGCAAGTGATTCTGCTTTAGAAAAAATGGCTGGCGGTGCCGCAAGCGAGCTAAGTAAGGGCGGCATGCTGACTAAAGTGTTGGCCGCAAAAGTTGCTGCTCAAACGGGCGCTGCGACTGTCATTGCCTCTGGGCGTGAGCCTCAAGTTCTCACTCGCTTGATGAATGGCGAGAAAATTGGTACATGCCTAACCGCTAATTAAGTAAGCGTCAAAATCCACTCAATACTGGTTTTAATTGATTACGCCAAATGAATTGGTTGGTTTTGTCTGTCCAGTAAACCCATTTGGGTTCAGTGACTGAATAATGTTTTTGATGTTCTTTTCTTGTGAGTTGAAGTTACAAAATGCGCCCTGTGCCAATGCGGCTTGGTAACGAGTTGCCGTGTTGTCTTTGATCGGGTTCCAATTAGAGAGCGGATTTTCTTTCCAAGCGCCATTCTCAAATGTGCCGTACAAACACCACTGGAATGAATCGCAACGAATGCCTTCGTATTGAACTTGGCTGTTGCCATTAGGGCTTGTCAAAATAACGGTATATCTCGTGATGTCATCGTTACCCATCAAAATAGAATCCGTATCAACTGCAAACTTAAAGATGGTTTGTTGCGATACATAAAAAGGCTGAATAGTTGCTTTATTGGGGGGATTAAGTGGCATTGCTGTCGCACCCTCTTTAAAAACCATTGGTGCAAAAGGGTCGACTCCACTTTCCAGGGGGTCACCAGCACATCCTATTAGGGCCAATCCCAAAGCTAGCATGAGGATGGAAAGTCGAGGACTGTAAATAGAGAGTTTCATCATAGCTTACCAGTAGGTTTTATTTCTTTGGACTCGTCTTCCTCACCCCCACCATACAGGGATTGAAATAGGTCGAGCGGAGATCCCCAGGCAAGTTGCTGCATACGCATGCCACGGGACAGGTAACGTGCAAGCTCGGAAAGGGCTAATTGATAAACTTCGCGCTTGAAATCAATGACGGAGTCTAGTTGAATCCAAAAAGGAACCCAGCGCCAGGCGTCAAATTCGGGATGTTCAGTGGCGCGTAAGTGAATATCGCTATCTAGGCCCACTAAACGCAGTAAAAACCAGATTTGCTTTTGGCCACGATAACTCGCGCGATGATTTTTGGAGGTATGTTGGCGACGCAAGAACTTCTCAGGGACGTCGTAACGAAGCCAGTCCCTAGTTCGTCCAATAATTTGGACATGTTCCGGTAGCAAGCCCACTTCCTCATGCAATTCGCGGTACATGGCCTGCTCTGGGCTCTCACCATGCTGAATCCCGCCCTGCGGGAACTGCCACGAATGCTGCCCAACGCGTTTTCCCCAGAAAACCTCGTTATGGCTGTTGAGGAGGACTATGCCGACATTGGGTCGATACCCTTCACGGTCAAGCATGAGATCGTGCCTCAAATCCTTTAAAATCAATGATTTGATTATAGCCATACATGAAAGCTTCACAGTCATTTCTCGCCACGCTAAAAGAAGCCCCTTCCGACGTTGAGGTGGTTTCGCACAAACTGATGGTGCGTGCTGGTTTAATTCGCAAGCTCAGTGCAGGCATCTACAACTATTTGCCCTTGGGCTTGAAGTCCATTCGTAAGGTGGAAAACATCATCCGCGAAGAAATGAATCGCGCTGGTGCAATCGAATTGCTCATGCCAATGATTCAGCCTGCAGAGTTGTGGCAAGAAACAGGTCGCTGGGAAAAGATGGGGCCTGAGTTACTTCGTATTAAAGATCGCCATGACCGTGACTTTTTGATTCAGCCAACCTCTGAAGAGGTGGTGACTGATTTAGCGCGTAATGAAATCAAGAGTTACAAACAGTTGCCGGTTAATTTCTATCAAATTCAGACGAAGTTCCGGGATGAGCGTCGTCCACGTTTTGGAATCATGCGTGGTCGCGAGTTCAGTATGAAAGATGCTTATTCGTTCGATCGCGATACCGAAGGATTAAAGAAGTCTTACCAAATCATGTTTGATGCTTACACTCGTATCTTCAAGCGTATGGGTTTGAAGTTCCGTGCAGTGACAGCAGATAACGGCGCCATTGGTGGATCAGGTAGTCAAGAGTTTCATGTGATTGCTGATACCGGTGAAGATGCAATTGTGTATTGCCCGAGTTCGGATTACGCTGCCAATCTAGAGGCTGCTGAATCAGTCTCATTAATTGCGGTACGTGGTGCTGCAACTCAAGTAATGACAAAGGTCGCAACACCAAATCAAACAAACTGCGCAGAGGTTGCCAAATTTTTAAACTTGCCACTAAAGCAGACTGTCAAGTCATTACTGTTTGCTGCCGATCAAGAAGAGGGCCCAGCTAAATTATTTATGGTGCTGGTGCGCGGTGACCATGAGCTCAATGAAATTAAGGCAAGCAAGATTCCTGGCATGGCTGAATCTCGCTTTGCAAGTGAGTCGGAGATCAAGCAGACCTGTAATGCATCAGCGGGCTACTTAGGCCCTGTTGGAGTCAGTGCTGATGTAATCATAGTTGCAGATCGTACTGTTGCCAATATGACTGATTTTGTATGCGGCGCTAATAATGCTGGTCATCACTTAACTGGCGTGAACTGGGGCCGAGATTTGCCAGAGCCTTTAGTAATGGATTTGCGTAATGCCGTAATCGGCGATCTTTCGCCTGATGGCAACGGTGTTGTCGACATTTGTCGCGGTATTGAAGTGGGCCATGTATTTCAACTGGGTACACGTTATTCCGAAGCGATGGGTTGTACTTACTTAGATCAACAAGGTAAAGCGCAGCCAATGGTGATGGGTTGCTATGGAATTGGCGTGACTCGTTTGCTAGGCGCTGCAATTGAGCAAGGTAACGACGAGCGTGGAATTATTTGGCCGATTTCAATGGCGCCATTTGAAGTAGTGATCTGCCCAATGGGTTACGAAAAATCCGAAGCTGTCAAAGCTGCTGCTGATCAATTGCATGATGAATTGCTAGCGGCTGGAGTAGATGTGGTGCTCGATGATCGTGGAGAAAGACCTGGCGCGATGTTTGTTGACTGGGAGTTAATCGGCGTTCCGTTTCGCGTCGTGATTGGCGATCGTGGTCTTGCAGATGCTCAAGTGGAATTTAAAGGTCGTACTGATCTTGAATCAGAAAATATTCCGTTGGCAGAAATTAAAGCAAAAGTGATTGCTGTGGTTGATGCTGCTAAGAAACTGGTTTCTTAAATCTAATGCTGCTAACAATTATTTTTTAAAGAGTCCGCCAATACCCTTGGCGGCTCCCTTGGAGGCCGTGGATGCCATTGTGCGCGCCATCTTGCCGCCCTTGAACTGTTTCATCATGGTTTGCATTTGCTCAAACTGCGCCAATAGGCGATTCACTTCCTGAACTTCGACGCCTGCACCAGCCGCAATGCGACGCTTGCGAGTGGCCTTCAGTAATTCAGGTTTCGCACGCTCTTTTGGCGTCATGCTATCAATAATGCCGCGCATGCGTCGTGTTTGCTTATCGGCAGCACTTAAGTTTGTTTTGGAGGCTGCTTGTGCCATATGGTTTGGTAATTTATCCATCAAGCTTGCCATGCCGCCCATCTGCTGCATCTGCGCCAGTTGATCGCGGAAGTCGCCTAGATCAAACCAACCTTTAGAAATCTTGCTGGCTAACTTTTCTGCTTTAGTAGCGTCGACGTTTTGTTGGGCTTGTTCTACTAAGGCAAGAATATCGCCCATACCCAAAATACGGTTTGCCATGCGGTCGGCATCGAATGCTTCGAGGCCATCCATCTTCTCGGCAACACCAATGAATTTGAGTGGCACGCCGGTAACTTGACGCACGGAGAGTGCAGCACCGCCGCGTGAATCACCATCAAGTTTAGTAAGAATTACGCCGGTGAGTGGTAGAGCTTCATGGAAGGCTTTGGCCGTGTTGACAGCATCTTGACCCAGCATGGCATCAACTACAAACAAGGTTTCAATTGGATTTAGATTAGCGTGCAAGGTTTTTATTTCTTGCATGAGTGCTTCATCAATACCGAGACGACCAGCTGTATCCACCAAGAGCACATCAAAATAATGGCGACGTGCCCAATCTAAAGCGGCGGCGGCAATTTCACTTGGCTTTTGATTGACATTGCTTGGGAAGAATTCAGCACCCACTTGTTTGCTGACGGTTTCTAGCTGCTCGATAGCCGCAGGTCGATAGACGTCGCAAGAAACAGTGAGGACTTTCTTTTTCTTCTTCTCTTGCAAAAGCTTGGTCAACTTACCAACAGAAGTGGTTTTACCTGCGCCCTGCAAGCCAGCCATCAGGATTACCGCTGGTGGTTGGGTGGCTAGGTTGAGTTCACCACTTTGGGAGGTGTCGCCACGCATGACCTGAGCAAGTTCACGCTGTACAACGCCTACAAGCGCTTGGCCTGGGCTGAGGCTGCCAACCACTTCTTCGCCAAGGGCTTTAAATTTAATTTGTTCTAATAGAGATTTAACGACAGGAAGCGCAACGTCAGCCTCCAATAAGGCTAGGCGGATCTCCCGCAGCATTTCTGCGGTGTTTGCTTCAGTGATGCGAGCTTGTCCTCGCATTGTTTTAACAACACGAGATAGGCGGTCGGTGAGATTCTCTAGCATTTATCGATTAGACTTTCCAGATGGATATTTTAGATTACTCAGGCTCGGGATGGCTCCCATCTGCACTTTATTTACTTCTTTTGGTCTTTTTAAGTTCGCGACCTAAGGGGAAGATTGAGTCATCGGCTTTTACAGGCTTGGTTCAGACATTCATTCTCCTCATTTTGCTGGTGCATGGAATTCAGTTGCACGACTCGGTCTTTACGCCTGAGGGCTTTGTTTTTGGCTTCGCTCAGGATCTATCCCTCATTGCTTGGATTGGTCTCGCTTTTTATTGGTTTCAGTCTTGGTTTTTACCAATCTCGAGTTTACGCTGGTTGGTTTTGTGTTTTGCGCTGATTTGTTCCGCATTACCCGCCATTTTCTCTGGCACTCTGATTTCTCCAAAAGCTGTCTCTGACCCTTGGTTTAAGGGGCACTTTATTGTTGCCACTATTTCAGTTGGGCTTTTGAGCTTGGCTGCGTTGCATGCTATGTTAATGAGTGTTCAGGACAGAGCATTGCATCGCCAGTTGGCCATCATTCCCAATAGTCGTCTAGCGCATTGGCTAGAGGATTTGCCCCCCTTAATGACAATGGAAAGTTTGCTTTTTAATTTGCTCTATGTGGGTGTTGCACTGCTGACCTTGACTGTATTTTCTGGCCTGCTCTTTTCGCAAACATTGTTTGGTAAGCCACTTGTTTTTGATCACAAGACCATCTTTGCATTGATCTCCTGGTTCTTATTTTCTGGCCTCCTAATAGCGCATTGGCGGGCTGGCTTGCGTGGCCGGGTAGCTGTTCGTTGGGTCTTGAGTGCTTATACCGCCTTGCTCCTGGCCTATGTCGGCAGTAGATTTGTTTTGGAAATCATTCTTCAGAGAGCGTGATGTTTTGATTAAGTGGCTTCTACTATTTGCTGGCGCAGGTGTTTTGTACCTTTGGATAAAAAGGACAAAACAGGGAAAGCTCAACATGGATGAAGCTGCCAAGACTAAGGCTGAACATAGCAAGGTTTCTGAGCCTGAAGTGATTGTGCAGTGCCAGCACTGTTCGGTACATCTTCCAAAATCTGAGGCAATCAAACAAGAGGATCGCTTTTATTGTTCTCAAGAGCACTTGAATAGTTTGGATGCTCGGGGTTGGATTGGTTCTGTTGCTTGGCGGAGCTCACCCAACCAAGATGTTCGACCAGAAGGCCTTGCGCCGGATTTGGTGGTGATTCATCACATCAGCTTGCCACCTAGCGGTTTTGTGGACCTCAGTTCCACCCAATTTATTGTGGATTTTTTTCAAAATAAGCTGGATTCATCGTTACACCCTTATTTTGAAGAAATTGCCGATCAAAAGGTATCCAGCCATTTCTTGATTTCACGTAGTGGTGAGGTTTTTCAGTTCGTTTCTACCCAAAACAAAGCCTGGCATGCTGGCGTGTCATCCTTCTTGGGTCGTGAAAAGTGCAATGATTTTTCAGTTGGTATTGAATTAGAGGGCGACAGCGATCATCCTTTTGAGGATATTCAGTATTCGGCTCTTGCTAAATTAAGCTCCCAATTAAGTGCCGTTTACCCCAATCTTCAATTTGCTGGACATAGTGATATTGCCCCTGGCAAAAAAACAGATCCAGGGGTTCAATTTAGTTGGCAAAAGTTCCAGGCAAAAAGTGACATCCCAGCCAAAAAACTACCCTTTGGTTTAGATCCAAGATAGGTCTCTAAAGTAGTATGTGAGCACACGCTCACTTTCTTGCCATTTGCCTAAAAAGGGCTAAAAATTTCGCACCAAAATAGCCCATAAATTACTGGAATACCTAGGAAAAATACTTATAAATATTCGTGAGAAATGTCTTACTAAATTCAGAATATTTCCCTATACTTAGTGTCAAATGCACTTCGAGACACTAGATGTAGTGTTTGAATACAACAATACCCTATTGTTTTTTAATGTTTTTTGTCCAAATAACTATATATAAGCAGGAAAAATATGACATATGCCAATCCCCAGACAGCAGGACAGACTGCCGGCGCTAATAATCCAGGAATGAATCCTTCCGAAGCCATGAATCAAGCCGCATCGGCTGGCTTTGTAGCTGGTGGAGTTGGTGGCGGCCAGGCTACCCAATTGTCCGATTACAAAATCATTCGCCGCAATGGTTCGGTGGTGGCATTTGAGCCATCCAAAATTGCCATTGCAGTTACCAAAGCATTCTTGGCGGTTAATGGTGGTCAGAGTGCGGTTTCTGCACGCGTTCGCGAACAAGTAGAGCAATTAACTCACTCAGTAGTGCGCGCCTTGTTGCGTAGTCGCCCAAATGGCGGCACTTTCCATATTGAGGATATTCAAGATCAGGTTGAGGTGGCATTGATGCGTAGTGGTGAGCACAACGTTGCTCGTGCCTATGTTCTTTATCGTGAAAAACGTAATCAAGAGCGTGCAACACAACAAGGCATTACTCAAGAGACTCAAGCCGCAACCCAAGCTGGTGAGTCTGGCATCAAGGTAACTGACAACGGTGTAGAGAGGTGGTTGGATATGGCTGCCTTGCGCATCATTATTGAGGCCGCATGTGAAGGTCTCGGCAATAACATTGATGCAAGTCCAATCATCACTGAAACCATCAAGAATTTATATGATGGCGTGCCAATGGCTCAGGTGTACGACTCTGCAATTTTGGCCTCACGTACTTTGATTGAAAAAGATCCCGCTTATAGTCAAGTAACTGCACGCATCTTGATGCATATGATTCGTAAAGAAATTTTAGGTCGCGAAGTACTACAGAGTGATATGCAAGCTGAGTACAGCACTTACTTCGTCAAGTACATCAACGAAGGTATTTCTGCTGAGTTGTTAGATCCACGTATGCGTGAGTTTGATCTCCCGCGCTTGGCTGCCGCTTTGAACGCCAGCCGCGACTTGCAATTTAACTACCTCGGTTTGCAAACTTTGTATGACCGTTATTTCTTGCACATTGAAGATCGTCGCATTGAGATGCCACAAGCCTTCTTTATGCGCGTTGCAATGGGCTTATCTTTGAATGAGTTAGATCGTGAGCGTCGTGCAATTGAGTTCTATGAAATCCTATCTACATTTGATTTCATGTCCAGCACACCAACCCTGTTTAACTCAGCGACAACACGCCCACAGTTATCAAGCTGCTACTTAACAACTGTGGATGATGATCTTGACGGCATCTATGAAGCGTTAAAAGAGAATGCACTCTTATCTAAGTTTGCCGGCGGTTTAGGTAATGACTGGACTAACGTTCGCGCCTTGGGAAGTCACATCAAAGGCACTAATGGCAAGTCACAAGGTGTGGTGCCTTTCTTAAAGGTGGTGAACGATACAGCGGTTGCTGTGAATCAAGGCGGTAAGCGTAAAGGTGCAGTTTGTGCGTACTTAGAAACATGGCACTTGGATATTGAAGAGTTTCTCGAGTTACGCAAAAACACGGGTGATGATCGTCGCCGTACGCACGACATGAATACATCTAACTGGATTCCAGATTTGTTCATGAAGCGCGTGATGGAAGGTGGTGAGTGGACATTATTCTCCCCTTCAAATACACCTGACTTGCATGACAAATTCGGTAAGGCTTTTGAAGAGGCGTATGTTGCCTATGAGAAAAAAGCGGATGCTGGTGAGCTGAAGCCATTCCGTCGTATTCCTGCACAACAATTGTGGCGCAAGATGTTGGGTATGTTGTTTGAAACTGGCCACCCATGGATCACATTTAAAGATCCTTGCAATATTCGCAGCCCACAACAACACATCGGTGTAGTTCACTCTTCTAACTTGTGTACTGAAATTACCCTGAACACAAACGAAAGTGAAATCGCAGTATGTAACTTAGGTTCTGTGAACTTGACAGCGCATATGACTACAGATGCGTCCGGCAAGATGATTTTGGATCACGAGAAGCTCCAGAAAACAATTCGCACTGCAATGCGTATGTTGGACAACGTGATTGATATCAACTACTACGCTGTTGCTAAAGCGCGTAACTCAAATTTGAAGCATCGTCCAGTTGGTATGGGTATCATGGGCTTCCAAGATTGCTTGCATATGCAACGCATTCCTTACGCTAGCGATGAGGCAATGAAGTTTGCGGATTCATCTATGGAAGCAGTGTGCTACTACGCTTACCAAGCATCTAACGAATTGGCTGAAGAGCGTGGTGTTTACAGTACATATAAGGGCTCTTTGTGGGCCTGCGGCATTCTTCCGCAGGACTCAGTAGCCTTGTTGGCAGCAGAGCGTGGTGGTTACCTTGAAGTAGATGGCTCTTCCACTATGAATTGGGATGGCTTGCGTGCTCGCATCAAGCAGCACGGTATGCGCAACTCTAACTGTGTGGCAATTGCACCGACTGCAACGATTTCGAACATCGTTGGTGTTTCGGCTTGTATCGAGCCTACATTCCAGAATTTGTTCGTGAAATCTAACCTCTCAGGTGAATTCACCATGGTTAACGAGTACCTGGTGCGTGATTTGAAAGATCGCGGCCTTTGGGATGAAGTCATGATTGCTGACTTGAAGTACTTTGACGGCACTTTGTCTAAAATTGATCGTGTTCCACAGGATTTGCGTGATTTGTATGCTACTGCATTTGAAGTAGAGCCAAGCTGGTTGGTTGAAGCTGCCTCGCGTCGTCAGAAGTGGATTGACCAGGCACAGTCACTCAACATCTACATGGGTGGTGCATCAGGCAAGAAATTGGATGACACATACAAATTGGCTTGGTTGCGCGGTCTAAAAACTACGTACTACCTCCGCACAATGGCTGCAACGCACGTTGAGAAATCTACTGTTACAAGCGGTCAGCTAAATGCTGTGTCTAGTGGCGGCGGCGTGAATGGAGCTGATGCTGCAGCTGCACAAGAAGCGGATGGTCCAGTTTGCACAATGCGCCCAGGTGATGCTGGTTTTGAAGAATGTGAAGCATGTCAGTAAGCTATTTGCTAGCTGATCCAGAAAAATAAGAATTAGGAGAGATTTATGTTGAATTGGGAAGAAGAAGTTGCCCCAGCACTAGCGAAAGCTGGTCTGGCACCGCAACCAGTAGCAGCGGAAACCCAGCGTCCGCAACCAGATCAAGTTGCAATTGCCGCCCCTCAAAATGTTGCACCTGCACCTGCACCTGTGCAAGCTGTTTCATTGGCTGGTGGCGCAGCATTGCGTGTCAATGCTGCCGATAAGCGCGTGATTAATGCCAAGACTGACGTAAACCAGTTGGTTCCATTTAAATATAAGTGGGCTTGGAAGAAATATTTGGCTGGTTGTGCAAACCATTGGATGCCGCAAGAGATCAATATGAATCGCGATATCGCGCTTTGGAAAGATCCTAATGGCTTAACTGAAGATGAGCGTCGCATCATTAAGCGCAATCTCGGTTTCTTCACAACGGCAGATTCTTTGGCGGCAAACAACATTGTTTTGGGCACTTATCGTCATATTACCGCCCCAGAATGCCGTCAATATCTATTGCGCCAGGCATTTGAAGAAGCAATTCATACTCACGCGTACCAATATATTGTGGAATCTTTGGGCTTAGACCAGAGCGAAATCTTTAATGCTTATAACGAAATCGAGTCAATTCGCGCTAAAGATGAATTCTTAATTCCTTATATTGATGTGTTGACTAACCCAAATTTCAAAACTGGGACATTGGAAGCTGACCAAACATTGCTGCGATCATTGATCGTTTTTGCTTGCGTGATGGAAGGTTTGTTCTTTTATGTTGGTTTTACGCAAATACTTGCAATGGGTCGTCAAAACAAAATGACGGGTGCTGCTGAGCAGTATCAATACATCCTGCGCGATGAGTCTATGCACTGCAATTTTGGTATTGATTTAATTAATCAAATCAAGCTGGAGAACCCGCAGTTATGGACTTCTGCGTTCAAAGACGAGGTCAAATCTATCTTCAAAAAAGCGGTTGAATTAGAGTACTGTTATGCAGAGGATACGATGCCTCGCGGAGTGCTCGGATTGAACGCGCCGATGTTCAAAGAGTACCTAAGATACATCTGTAATCGCAGATGTTTGCAAATAGGACTTGACGCAATGTTCCCAAATGAAGAGAATCCATTCCCATGGATGTCAGAAATGATTGATCTGAAAAAAGAGAGAAACTTTTTTGAGACACGCGTTATTGAGTATCAAACTGGCGGTGCGCTAAGTTGGGAATAAGTAGTTAATTAAAAAGCGCATGGCCGGCTAAATAGGAGATTAGACGGTTGGATAGTTTTAAAAGTCAGCAAAACCAGACTCAAATCCGAAAACCCTTATTCAATGGTATCTGGGCTATTCTCTCTATTTTTTCCAACAAATTTAAGAAGCCGTTGTCCTTTGGGGCCACGGCTTTTTTTCAGGATTCATTAGCGTGCAGCACTTAGCATCAAGCCGCGCGCCGATGAATGGCTCGCTCGTCGGCTCCAATCGGTTGCAAAACCAGGCGGAAATGAATGGTCGGGTCTTCTTAATCGGTAGTTTGTACTAATCCTCACGTGAAGGAGCATTGCTATGGCAATCGCCAAGAAAAAAGTTGCTGCAAAGAAACCAGCTGCAAAGAAAAAAGTAGCTGCTAAAAAAGTAGCTCGTAAAGTAGCTGCTAAAAAAGTAGCTCGTAAAGTAGCTGCTAAGAAGCCTGCTGCTAAAAAAGTAGCTCGTAAAGTAGCTGCTAAGAAGCCTGCTGCTAAAAAAGTAGCTCGTAAAGTAGCAAAAAAAAAGTAAGTAAGCCTGCTGCGAAGAAAGCGGGCAAAGCTGTAAAAAAGCCCGTGGCTAAAAAAACTGCCGCTTCAACAACGTTGAATCCTGCTGCTGCTTGGCCCTTCCCAACTGGCACACGCCCATAAGCCCTGCTTGTAGACGTGTGAAGTTCAAAGGGATCTCATAAGAGATCCCTTTTTATTGCCACTTCCAAGAATTATTGGTTTTAGAGGACAAATCCAAACGCTGATTTGAATTGAGTGGCGATTTCATCTTTGCTCATTTGATGATTTTGTGGTCCCTGGTGGGTAATTTTGATTGAGCCCATTAAGCTGGCTAATCGGCCAGTAGTTTCCCAGTCCATGCCATTTTCTAATCCAAACAGCAAGCCGCCCCGGAATGCGTCACCGCAACCAGTTGGATCAACCACTTTTGCTGCTGGTACCGGTGGAATGGCAATGCATTTACCTTCAAAGTAGATATCTGCGCCTTCAGCACTCTTAGTTACGATCAAGGCTTTCACTCTTTCAGCTACTTTTGCCAAGCTCAGACCTGTTCTTTGGGAAAGCATTTCGCCTTCATAGTCATTTACGGCGAGATAACTCGCAATATCTACGAGCTCTAGGAGTTCTGGACCATTGAACATAGGTAAGCCCTGTCCCGGATCAAATACAAATGGAATGCCTGCTTCAGCTAGTTGATGGCAGTGCTCCCACATTCCTTGACGACCATCTGGGGCGACGATGCCAAACTTTGCCGCACCTTTAGCATTCTTGCTGCGTTCGGCAACTACGGTAGAGACTTGGTTTAGATGAGATTCGCCCATTGCGCCAGGATGAAAAGCGGTAATTTGATTATTGGCTTGATCGGTAGTGATCATCGCCTGAGCCGTGAATGCTTGTTCAATTTGACGAATATGCGTTGGATCAATCTTGAGTTGTTTGAGGCGATCAAGGTACGGGGCTGCATCACCGCCTACCGTTGCCATGATGATGGGGTCGCCACCAAGTAGGCTCAGGTTGTAGGCAATATTGCTTGCGCAGCCACCGAATTCACGACGCATTGTAGGGACGAGGAAGGCAACGTTGAGGATGTGAATTTGCTCTGGCAGGATTTGATCGGCAAATTTGCCTTCAAAGTTCATGATGGTGTCGTAAGCGATGGAACCGCAGATCAAGCTGGCCATAAATAATTACTTTCTAATAAAAATCAATTGGAATAAGTGTGAATTAGAGTTTGCAATCTATTTTTCATGGTAAAAAATTCTGACGCGATAGCCGGCAGCATTTTGTGGGAGGGAAATTGGCAAAGCGGACGAAAATATTTCACCGGAAGGAGCGCCATGACGCAAAAAATCCGGATGCGACTCTTGCCAAGCGGTTGGTAACCACTCTTGTGGTGAAAATTGAATCGTTTTAATCCCCGATTCCTCTGCATCAGTAAGAGAAATTTCTAAATTTGTGAATAAAACCGGCATTGCAAGACGATTTTGTATTTCGACTTGCAGCACTGATTGATTTGAAGCGTTTTTAAGGCTCTCTCGCGCATTTTCAGGTGAAATGGTAACCGAAGTTATTTTCCAAGCAGCAAAATCGCTTACAGAGCGATTTACGCACCCTAGTGCACGACACAATTGCTCATCAAACTTCTGTAAAAGAGAAAAGCTACTTGTTGCAATCGCAGAAGAGCTGCCATCCACACGTGTTGCTAGTGTTGGCAGTAGAGAGTTTCTAAAAAGATGCTCGCCAAAAATAATGAGCAAGAGGAAAAAAGCACTAAAAAGGATTAATTTAGGACTTTTTTTTTGAGCCGGCACCGAAGTGTCTATGTTTTTGGCGTTCACGCTCGCTTTGTAAGCTTGTTCAGGTAGCGTGCCGTGCAAACAGACCCAGCCTTCACTTTCTTTCCAAACGGAAAGAGTTAGCCACTGACTATAAGTTGCAATAACTTCCTCTGCTTGGCGAGCAAGAACGCCTGAGAGAACAATTTCCCCCCCTGGGCGCATCTTATTTACCAATGCAGGCGCTAAAACTTGTAGTGGATTAGCCAAAATGTTGGCCATCACGATGTCGTATTTAGTTTCTGCGGCGAGTTCTGGCGCATTTTCGTTGGGCAGAACAAAGCTAATGATCGTATGGTTGATTTCTGCATTGCTGCGAGCTGCAACCATGGCTTGTGGATCGATATCAGTACCTACAACTGGTTTACACCCCAGTTTCGCAGCGGCAATAGCTAGAATTCCAGATCCACAACCGTAATCGAGCAAACTTTGATTCGAAAGATGTGTATTTTGTTCGAGCCAAAGTAAGCAAAGGTGCGTAGTGGGGTGGCTGCCAGTGCCAAATGCCAAACCCGGATCTGCCGCTAAGCAAATTGCATTCGGGTCAGTGGGCGCTTCATGCCAAGAAGGTACTACCCAAATACGCTCACCAATTTGAATTGGGGCGAATTGACTTTGCGTTAGGCGAACCCAGTCTTGTTCTTCGACAATCTTTTCTTGCGGGGCTGGAAGATTGAATCCCGCTTCTTTGAGTGAGGCGAGTAGTTCATGGATGAAGTTCACCGCATCCGAATCATCAATCTCTGGATTAAAGAGCGCAGTTACCGAAGAACGATCCCAGGCCTGCACTTCAGGTGAGAGTCCTGGCTCGCCATAAAGTGGGTTTTCATCGTAACCACCTGCAGCATCATCTTCAACAGTGACGGAGAGTGCGCCCACTTCCAGTAGGACATCACCCAAAGGCTCTGCGATCTCTGCTGGGACCGTGAAAACAAGTTCACGATAGGACATGCTTACTCCAAATCGGCATCAATTGACCTAAGACTTCGGGTTGCCGCGACTTGCGGCTTGCTCTTCGAGGCGATGCTCCAGATAGTGAATGCTAGTTCCGCCTTCCATGAAATTCGGATCCAGCATTAGCTCGCGATGTAGCGGCACATTGGTTGTAATGCCGTCAATCACCATTTCAGAAAGTGCAATTTGCATGCGACGAATCGCTTGTTCGCGAGTATTGCCGTAAGAAATCAACTTGCCGATCATCGAATCGTAATTGGATGGCACAACATAACCGCTATATGCATGTGAGTCGACACGAATTCCAGGACCGCCTGGCATGTGGAACGAACCAATTTTGCCTGGGCTCGGTGTGAACTTAAACGGATCTTCTGCATTCAGACGACATTCAATGGCGTGACCACGGAAAACAATGTCTTTCTGGCGATAACTGAGTTTTAAGCCTGCAGCAATACGAATTTGTTCTTGAACAATATCAACACCAGTAATCATTTCGGTGACTGGGTGCTCTACTTGAACGCGGGTATTCATCTCAATAAAGAAGAATTCACCGTCTTCATACAAGAACTCGAAAGTGCCAGCGCCACGGTAATCAATTTTTCTACAGGCTTCTGCACAGCGTTCACAAATCTTCGCAATCAAGCGACGATCAATGCCTAGTGCTGGAGCTTCTTCAATCACTTTTTGGTGGCGACGTTGCATTGAGCAATCACGCTCGCCCAACCAAATAGCATTGCCATGGGTATCGGCCAAAATCTGAATCTCTACGTGACGAGGCTTTTCTAAAAACTTCTCCATATAGACTTCTGGGTTGCCAAAAGCGCGACCAGCTTCTTCTTTGGTCATATTGACCGCATTCAGAAGGGCGGCTTCGGTGTGTACTATACGCATACCGCGACCACCACCACCAGCAGCAGCTTTAATGATGACTGGATAGCCAACACGCTTTGCTGTAGTGATAATTTCTTTTGGGTTGTCAGGCAGCGCACCTTCAGATCCGGGAACGCAAGGTACACCCGCTTTAATCATGGCGCGCTTGGCCGAAACCTTATCGCCCATCAGTCGGATTGAAGCAGCAGTTGGACCAATAAATGCAAAGCCCGATTTTTCAACACGTTCAGCAAAGTCTGCATTTTCAGAGAGAAAGCCATAGCCTGGATGGATCGCTTCAGCATCAGTCACTTCCGCCGCCGAAATAATGGCAGGCATATTGAGGTAGCTGAGTGGTGATGGAGCAGGTCCAATGCAGACCGCTTCATCTGCGAGCTTCACATATTTAGCTTCTTTGTCTGCAGTTGAATAGATCACCACAGTTTTAATTCCCAACTCGCGACATGCGCGTTGGATACGGAGAGCAATTTCTCCGCGATTGGCAATCAGAATCTTATCGAACATATCGGCTCTGAGTTAAGTAACGGTGGATTGGAATGGATCTAATAGAGATCTATTAAGCAATGATGAACAGCGGCTGATCAAATTCAACGCCTTGGCCGTTCTCACACAGAATTTGCTTAATGACACCAGCCTGTTCGGATTCGATCTCATTAAGGAGCTTCATCGCTTCAATAATGCACAGGGTTTGACCCACTTTGACTGTATCGCCAACTTTGACAAAGTCTGGAGACTCAGGATTTGGAGCACGATAGAAGGTTCCCACCATTGGTGAGCGAGCCACAAAACCAGTTTCAGCAGGCGCTTCTTCAGCAGCTGGTGCGGCAACAGCGGGCGCAGCTTGCATTGCCTGAACCGGTGCTGGATTGGCGTAAACCACTTGACCGGCAGGAGCTGGAGACCCAGCATTCACAATGCGAACACGATCTTCACCTTCATTCACTTCTAATTCCGAAATTCCTGATTCAGAAACGAGGTCGATTAGGGTTTTTAGTTTTCTCAAGTCCATGGAAAGGCTTCCTCTCTTGTAATTCTTAATTAATCTTTATTTTTGTAAACGTGCAATTGCTGCTTGTAAGGCCAATTCGTATCCAATTGCCCCTAATCCGCAGATCACGCCAGTGGCGATATCCGATAAATAGGAGTGTTTGCGGAATTCTTCACGCTGATGAATATTAGATAGGTGCACTTCCGTGAATGGGATAGCAACCCCAGCCAAGGCATCACGTAAGGCAACACTGGTATGGGTAAAAGCGCCTGGATTAATGATGATGAAATCCACATCATCTTGTTTGGCTTTTTGAACTCGGTCAATCAGTTCGCCTTCATGATTACTTTGGAAGGTGGGTAGATCGACTGAGTGAGTCTTGGCAATTGCGCCAAGTTTTGTATGAATATCTTCCAGGGTGGTTTTACCGTAAACCTCTGGCTCACGAGTGCCTAGCAGATTGAGGTTTGGGCCTTGAATAACGAGAATTGAAGTATTTTTCGACATAAATCGATATTTTTAGAGGCAGTTAAGTTTAATTAAATTAATAAAGCATTTCTCTAAAACTGCTTATTTCATGAAGAATCCTCTTCACCAAGCACAGGGAAAGTATACCCCCAGAATATGATGGCAAGTCCAAAAAATAGGGGGTAAATTTGCTATTTTTTATGATTTTAAGAGCAGATATTGCAAAATTTAGGTGCAAAATATCGCATTTTTGCCAACGCGATCACTAGTGAATAGTTCTTAAAGATTCTTATAAAGCTGATTTAATGGCTTTTCTGAGCTCTTCTTCGCTTATCTTCCCTAATTTTCTGCTAGTAGCTTTACCTTGAGCATTAATAACGATTGTGTAGGGAAGGGCGCCTTGACTGTTCCCCATTTGCTTGGATAGATTGCTGCCCTCTAGTCCGCCAATTACGATGGGGTAAGAAACTGTGGTTTTTTCAAGGAATTCACGAATATTGGATGGTGAATCGATACCGATGCCGACAAATAAGACATTTTGAGTTTTAAACTCTGCTTGTAATTTGTCTAAAGTCGACATTTCTTCGACGCAAGGAGGGCACCAAGAGGCCCAAAAGTTCATCACGAGGACTTTTCCTCGCCATTGTTCGGTATCAACCGATTGTCCGTCGGGTGTTTGCCATGGGTTGGCAAAAAAAGCTTTGATAGCGGGGTCACTTGCGAGATCTGTTTTGTAAATCCACTGCGAAGTGAGGGCTCCTGCAATAAGCGCTGCGAGACTAATTGCGATGATGCTAATCCACTGTCTTCGGTTCATTGCTACTCCTTAGCTAAAATTCCCCAATGCATATTCATATCTTGGGCATTTGCGGTACTTTCATGGGCGGCATTGCCGCAATCGCTCGGCAGGTCGGACATCGCGTAACTGGCTGTGATGCCAACGTGTATCCACCAATGAGTACTCAGCTTGAAGCCCAGGGCATTGAGCTCATCGAGGGATTCTCGCCCGATCAATTATTACAGTTTGAGACGATGCCGGATTTATTTGTAATCGGCAATGTTATTTCTCGAGGCAATCCGCTGATGGAAGCCATCCTCAGTCAAGGCCTTCCCTATACATCTGGACCACAGTGGCTGGGCGAACAGGTTCTGTTTGGTCGACATGTCTTCGCTGTTGCTGGAACGCACGGTAAAACAACTACTTCTGCAATGCTGGCTTGGATTTTGGAATTCAATGATTACAAGCCTGGCTACTTGATTGGTGGAGTGCCATTGAATTTCACGGTATCTGCTCGTCTGGGTGAAAGCAAATACTTTGTGATCGAAGCGGATGAATACGACACGGCGTTTTTTGATAAGCGCAGTAAGTTTGTTCACTATCGTCCGCGCACTGCTTTATTAAATAATCTCGAGTTCGATCACGCCGATATCTTTGCTGATCTTGCTGCAATCGAAACGCAGTTTCATCATTTAGTGCGTACGGCACCGAGTAACGGTCTTGTTGTAGTTAATGGTGAAGAACCTGCTCTAGAGAGAGTCATCACACGAGGTGTTTGGGCACCTGTTGAAAGGTTTGGCCAAGATAAAAATAATGCCTGGTCTTTAATTTCTCAAGCAGCGGATGGCTTTATTGTTTTGCAGAATGGTGAAGAGCTTGCAACGGTTACCTGGGCTCCCGACTCCGGCGTGATGGGTCGACATAATCAGCTTAATGCATTAGCGGCGATTGCCTCAGCCAATCACATTGGTATTTCGCCGGCTGATGCAGCGCATGCACTTGCCGAGTTTAAGAATGTGAAACGTCGTTTAGAAACAATTGGTGTGGCAAATGAAGTTACGGTCTACGATGATTTTGCACATCACCCCACAGCAATTATTACTACGGTAGATGGCTTGCGTCGCCGTGTAGGGCAGTCTCGAATTTTGGCAGTCTTGGAGCCGCGTTCTAATACGATGAAACTCGGAGTGATGAAGGCGCAACTACCGAACAGCTTAGAGGCGGCGGATAAGATTTTTGCTTATGGCGCTAGTGCTGGTAAAGATTCTTTAGGTTGGAATTTAAGCGAAGTCTTAGCCCCATTAAATGCAAAGAGTGACAATCGTGCTGCAGCCTTTGATGATCTATCTGCTTTGGTTAAGGCTGTTGCAAATGAAGCAAAGCCTGGTGATCACATTCTGGTGATGAGCAATGGCGGTTTTGGTGGCATCCATCAAAAAATATTGACTGCAATTCAAGAGAAAGAAAAGTAATGAGTATGAGACTAAAAAATAAGGTAGCGATCATTACTGGGGCCGCAAAGGGCATTGGCTTCGCAACAGCAAAGCGCTTTGCCCAAGAGGGTGCAAAAGTCATGATTGCGGATGTGAACCCTGAGGCCGTGAAGGCTACGGTTGATCTCATTCCAGGCTCAGAAGCCTATGCCATGAACGTGACCGATCGTGCAAGCGTTGAGGCGGCTGTTGATCAAATCATGCAGCGTCACGGACGCATTGATATCCTCATTAATAATGCTGGCATCACACAGGATGCTCGCTTGGTCAAAATGACGGAAGCGCAATTTGATACGGTGATTGATGTTAATTTGAAAGGTGTATTCAACTGCACCCAGTTGGTAGTACCGCACATGTTAGAGGCAGGCAAAGGTGCCGTTGTTAATGCTTCAAGCGTTGTCGGTATCTATGGAAACTTTGGCCAGACAAATTATTCCGCCACGAAATTTGGTGTTATTGGTTTTACTAAAACTTGGGCGCGTGAATTGGGTGCAAAAGGTATTCGGGTAAATGCAGTGTGCCCAGGATTTATTGCTACTGAAATGGTTAAAGCCATGCCAGAAAATATTCTGAAGGATATTGAAAGACGTAGTTGGTTGGGCTGCTTGGGTACTCCTGAAGAAATGGCGAACGTGTATTTATTCTTAGCGAGCGATGAAGCCAGTTATGTCAATGGCGTAGCACTTGAGGCCAGCGGCGGGATATCTCTCTAAGCCATGCATCTTTTATATGAAGAGGGTGGTGACATCAAGGTCGCCACAGTCCAGTCTGCCTCGGGCGCTGGAGATGCTGAATCTTGGCAGGCGACGAGCCTGTCCGGAAAAAAAGATCAAGCTAAAAGCCAAAGAAGTTTGGCTACGTTTTGAAAATCCAGAATCGCAAGCGTTAATGGATGAGGCGAATACTTTATCTAAGGAGATTGATCTGCAGTTCTTATGGGATTGTGCGCCTGATGAGAAATTTAGTTTGGTCGATGTTGCTCAAGAATACTTTGGCGCGCAAGCCAGCATTTCGCAACAGACAGCATTAGCCATTGCCTTACAAGGCGCACCGGTATTTTTCCGACGCAAAGGGCGCGGACATTTTCAAAGGGCACCTGTAGAACAGTTGCAGGCTGGTCTGGCTGCACTCGAGCGCAAGCAAAAAGAATTAGAGCAGCAGGCTGCGTGGCAAAAAGAGTTGGTAGCTGGCGTATTTCCAGAAACGCTCCAGTCTCAAGCAAATCAACTCCTGTTTTCTCCGGATAAAAATACCTCTGCCTATAAAGCACTGATTGCAGCGTGCACCGAATCAGGAGAATCACCCGCCCAATTAATGATCCGCTGTGGTGCGATTGATTCACCTTTGTAATATCACCAGGGGATGTTCTTAAAAGCCCATTTCCCTCGGAGCGCTCAACATAGCCATAGTTTGGGGGTTGAGCAAGCCGCATTAGATGCTGCTATTTCAGAGTTGCCTTTGGCTGAAGTGACCGCCTTCTCGATTGATGACTCAGGCACCACTGAAATTGACGATGCTTTATCAGTTACTGCGCTTGAGGGTGGCAGCCATCGTATTGGCATTCATATAGCAGCATCGGGCCTGGTGATTGCTAAGGATGACGACTTGGATAAGATCGCGCGCACTCATATGTCCACGGTATATTTCCCTGGCGACAAGATTACGATGTTGCCCGACACAGTGATTTCACAGTTCTCATTGGATGAGGGTGCCGCTCGCCCAGCTTTATCGATCTATGTGGACATCGATGCGACTGGAGTAGTAGACAAAGAGACTCTGCAGTTGCGTGCTGAGATGATTCCCATGGGTCCAAATCTGCGCCTCGAGAATTTGGAGCATCTAGTAACGGAAGAAAGTTTGGCTGATGAATCAGCCAACTATGCTTATCGTCAGGAGCTCAGTGTGTTGTGGGGTGCCGCAAAGTTATTGCATGCAGGACGCCAGGAACAGCGGGTGGTGAATGGATTGCGTGCTGAGCAGTTAGGAGTCTTGGATCCCAATGCCTTGGCGAGAGACTTTCATTTTCAAATCAGAGAAGTTGATGGCTCACAGCGAGTAGACATTATTCCTCGTCAACGCGGCTCCATTCTCGATACCATCGTTGCTGAATGGATGATTTATTGCAATAGTGCATCAGGACGCTTATTGGCAGATCATGGAATTCCCGGTTTGTTCCGTACTCAAAAGGGCTGGGGCCCTTTGCGCACACGTATGCAGACGACACCTGGTCCTCATGAAGGATTGGGCTTGGTGTACATCGCCATTGCGTCGCTATTCAGATTTAGTGAATCAGTGGCAGTTAATTGCCATAGCCAAGCATGGCATCACCGCCAAGATGGTGGCGCCATTCCCACCGCGAGACGCTGCTTTGATGGGCATCGCTGCTGATTTTGAAGCTTGCTATTCAGCCTACGGTGAATACCAGGACCGCCTTGAGAAATATTGGTGTTTGCGCTGGGTTGCTCAGGATGAAGTTCCTAAGCAAGTCTTTGTGAGGCACCTCAAAGAGGGTATGTCGCGCGTTGAGCTGGTGCCTTTACATCTCCCGGTTCCAGAGTTGGCCACTCACCCGCGGATGACTCGAGCTGAAGTGAGTATTGCTGATGTAGATCTTCTGCAGCTCACTGCGGGAGTGCGAGTGCTGCATATCGAAACGCCAGAAGTGCCTGAGAGTGATGCAAGTCCCACCTAAGCTGATTCAGCTAGTTGCTCGTTTAGATGATAGCTGGCCTCGCTATCCATTTGGTTATGCCTTGGGCCTCTCGATTTTGGCCCACCTGATCTTTCTATCGTTTCGCTGGGGCCTTGGTGAAATAGAAAATCGTCGTTTGAATACGCCTCTGAGCATTGTCTTGGTCAATGCTAGCAATCAAGTGGCACCTAAGCAGGCTAATAAATTGGCTCAGGCAAATTTGCATGGAGGTGGCAATACTCCCAATCAAGATGCGAGCGCATTGCACCGGGCAAGGCTTGGAGCGGATGCCCGCCTTGAGGTTCTGGAAAAACAACAAAAACAAATGCTGGCCAAGCTTGAAGCGGATCGAGCGCTAGCGGGCGGTCGTAAAAGTGGTGATGAGAAAAAAGCCACGCCGCAACTGAACTCTCTAGAAGCTGAATTAGCGAAGCGTTTGCAGGTTAATGGGCGCGAGCCTCGTCGTAAAGTCTTGACGGGGGCTAGTACGAAGGCGGTTGTATTTGCCCAATATTACGACGCCATGCGTCAAAAGATAGAGGCTTATGGAAGCGCATTTTTTCCATGCGCTAATGGTCGGCCTTTATATGGCAGCTTGGTGATTTTCGTGAGCGTCGATGCACAGGGACGGATTGCTAATAATGCCCAGGGTAAAGAGGGTTTAAGTATTGGGCGCAGTTCTGGCAATCCTGAGTTGGATCGCCAGGCCTTGGCGATTGTTCGTGCTTCCGCCCCCTTTGGAGTTTTCCCTGCAGAAATGCGCAATCAAATTGATATCTTGGATTGGGTTTCGACTTTTGATTTCACGAGAGATGGATCTGATCGCCTAGATCTACGTCCTTAATTCAGTAGACATCACTCAATTTTCGCTTATCCTGTAGTCATTATGAGTCAAGCCACTTCCGCTGAATTGCATACTGATCCCAGCCAATTTCCTGGTGTGGATGTCTATGTGGTCGTCGGTAATCCAATCTCACACAGCAAATCGCCCGCCATTCATAAGCGGTTTGCTGAGCAGTCAAATCAAAAAATGCTCTATGGACGCTTGCAGCCTGGACTTGATCAATTCAAAGCTGCTGCACAATCTTTCTTTGCTGCTGGTGGCAAAGGGGTGAATGTCACCGTGCCATTTAAGTTGGATGCCCAGGCGTTTGCAGACGTATTAACATCGCGGGCACAGCTGGCTGGCGCTGTAAATACTCTACGTATTGAAGATGGAAAAATCTTTGGTGATAACACTGATGGCGCTGGTTTAGTTAGAGACCTATTGGCACAGGGTATCCAGATCAAAGAGGTCCGAATTCTATTACTGGGAGCAGGCGGTGCGTCGCGCGGAGTGCTTGGCCCATTGCTAGAGCAGTCACCGAAAGAATTAATGATTGCCAATCGATCCAATGCCAAGGCCAATGAATTGACTCGTTTGTTTGGTGGCTTGGCTAGCTCACTGGGTGTTGCACTACAAGCGGTTTCTTTAAGTGATCTTGAGGATGGTGGTAAGACGACATCCCCTTTTGGTCTGATTATTAATGCCACTGCTGCGGGCCTATCTGATATATCGCCGATTAGTGATGCGGCAGCAAGCAATATTTTTATTCCCAAATCTTTCGCCTATGACATGGTCTACGGCAAAGTCACCGCCTTTATGCAACAAGCATTACATCGCGGTGCTAGGGTAAGCGATGGTCTGGGCATGCTAGTAGAGCAGGCTGCTGATGCCTTTTTGATTTGGCGCGGCGCTACGCTTGCTGATGCGATTGATCCTCGCGCCGTATTGGCAGAGCTTCGCACTTCCTAGTTTCTAGCTGAGCTTCGATGCGCTGGCTTTCTTACCTTCTGAAATGTTTGCTTGGTGGTTTTGTTGCCATGCAAATGTACTTTGTAATTCAGATTGGATTATGGGCGGCACTGGATCCAAGTAGTACTGCATTTCAGAGGGCGGAACGTTGGCGTCTTTGTGGCTTATCCTGGTCTTGCTCAGTACAGTCATCTTGGGCCCCTTACGAAAAAATCTCAGCTAATCTCAAGCGTGCAGTCTTGGTGAGTGAGTATGACATCTTCTTTCCGCATATGGGTGTGCGAGTGGAGGATATGCAAAAGGCATGGGCTAAAAATTCACAGCTCAATCAACAGGGTGGTAAATCAAAAACCGCTTTACGTGGTGGTTCCACAATTACGCAGCAACTGGCGAAGAATCTTTTTCTCTCTTCTGAGCAGAATTATTTTCGCAAAGTGCAGGAGTTGATTATTACGGGCCTACTTGAGGGCATGCTATCTAAGCAGAGGCTGTTCGAGATTTATCTCAATTCAGTAGAGTGGGGCGAAGGTATTTTTGGAGTTGGTGCCACCTCTCAACATTACTATGGAATAAAACCAGCATCACTTGATCGCGAACAGGCAGCAGCCTTAGCCTCTGCATTGTCTGCGCCGAAGTGTTTCGATAAAGCGCAGCATTGCCGTAAAGCAAATATTCATTTCCCTACAAGACAAGACTTTATTTTGGAAAATATGGATAGAGTAGCTTTAGCGCCCACTGCGAAATCAAAAGCTCGTTAGCTTTATTGACCAGCTGCAGCTCTTAATGCATCTCTCGTGGTGATAGCCACTTTTCTAGCTGCCTCAGCAAAATCATTTCCTGAGCTCGCGTATAAGATTGCTCTGGAAGAGTTAATCATCATGCCAGTACCTGGTTTATTAGCGATGCCGCCAGCCTTAACGCTGGCATCGATATCGCCACCTTGAGCACCAATGCCTGGAATGAGCAAAGGCATTTCGCCCACAATCGCTCTTACCTTAGTAATTTCTTCGGGAAAGGTTGCGCCAACTACGAGGCTGATTTGATCGGAGGTATTCCATTTCTGTGCGGCCAGCTTGGCAACATGCAGGTAAAGCGGTTCGCCATTGGGAGCCACATTCAAGAACTGAAGGTCAGGGCCCCCTGGATTTGAGGTGCGACATAAAACAATCACACCCTTGCCAGCATGCTTTAGGTAAGGCTCGATCGTATCAAAGCCCATGTAAGGGTTCACGGTAACTGCATCCGCGCCATAACGTTCAAAAGCCTCTAAGGCATAGTGGTCGGCAGTGCTGCCGATATCACCGCGTTTGGAGTCAAGGATGACAGGGATATTGGGATATTTATCTTTGAGGTATCTAGTCAGCTTTTCTAGTTGGGCTTCAGCTCTTTGGGAGGCGAAGTAGGCGAACTGGGGCTTAAAGGAGCAGACGGTATCCGCAGTGGCATCAGCAATCTCGCGGCAGAACTCGAAAATCCCGTCAGACTTACCCTGTAATGCGGCGGGCAAGCGCTTGGGATCTGGATCAAAGCCCACACACAACATACTGCCTTGGGAAGCCCATGCGGACTGGAGTTGTTGGATAAAGGTATTTGGGCTGGAGTTCATTGGGATTAAACTTATTTTAGTGAAACTGTCATGAGCTATAGGATAAACTAGCGACCATTCCTTAGGAGTTCATCATGATCAACTTGTTCGTCCTGCAAAATGGCCGCCTCTCTCAAGAGCAAGTGGAAGATCGCAATGAATTGTTGCAATACTCCAACCCTATCTGGATCGATGTAGTTGACTCCGAAGAGGAAGAGCTTCTATGGATTAAAGAGACTTTCGGTGTTCTTTTGCCTGAATTAGATGATTTGGGTGACTTAGAAGCTTCTGCGCGTTATTTCGAGGCAGATGACGGCCATCTTCATATTCGCACCGACTTTCTTTTGGATGAAGAAGAAACTTCTCGTAACGTACGAGTTGCTTTCGTGATGACCAAGCAAGTCTTGTTCTCTATTCATGATGAAGATTTGCCGGTGTTCCGCTTGGTGCGTTTGCGTGCGCGTTTGCGCCCAGGCTCAGTAAGCAATGCAAAAGACGTTTTACTTGACTTGTATTCCACTGATGCTGAGTATTCTGCCGATGCTTTGGAGGAGGTTTATGAAAACCTCGAGCAAGCAGGTAAGCGCGTTCTGCAAGATGACATTACTGATAACGATGCAGAAGAAGTACTTGAAACGATTGCTAAGGAAGAAGATACCAACGGACGTATTCGTCGTAATGTCATGGATACTCGCCGTGCATTGTCTTTCTTGATGCGCAGCAAATTATTGTCTGATGAGCAGCAAGAAGAGGCTCGTCAGATTTTGCGAGATATTGATTCGCTAGAAAACCATACTGCGTTCTTGTTCGATAAGATTAACTTTTTAATGGATGCGACAGTCGGCTTCATTAACTTAAACCAAAGTAAGATCATTAAAATCTTCTCGGTGGTATCGGTTGCCTTAATGCCACCTACTTTATTGGCCAGTGTGTGGGGTATGAACTTCCGATACATGCCTGAACTTGAAGAGACTTTGGGTTATCCAGTCGCCATTATCTCTATGGTGATTTCAGCGATGATTCCATTGGGCTACTTCCGTCACAAGGGCTGGCTAAGCTCACGCTAGTTTTTTTAGGATTAGCCCTCTAGGCGTTTTTAGGTTTAAGTATTTCTAGAAATTGAGAGAGCGCAAAATCGCGCGCTTGTTCCCGCACGATTTGACGATCACCGTTGAAATGCTTAGTTAATGTACTGGTGTTGATGGCATCAATACCAGTAGCCTCTTTAATTGCCCAGCCAAAGCAAACGGTGCCAACTGGTTTTTCAGGTGAACCACCTGTTGGCCCAGCGATGCCAGTAATGGAGATTGCGGCGTTGACGTTCGCATTGCGAAGCGCTCCCTCAGCCATCGCTTTAGCCACTTGTTCGCTGACTGCGCCAAAGGACTCAATGGTTCCCGCTGGGACGTCTAGGCATTCAGATTTTGCGGCATTGCTATAGGTAATGTAGCCTCGCTCAAGCCAATCACTTGAGCCTGCTAAATCCGTCAGGGTTGCGCAGACAAGGCCGCCAGTACAGGATTCGGCTAGTGCAATTTTCCAAGTTCGGCTTGTTAAAGTCAGCGCCACAGCTCTCGCCAGTTCATGCTGGGGATCGTTATTATTTTTCATGAGATGTAGCTCAATCCAGTATGTAAAAGCGTAATGGTGAGTAGAGTGAAAAATGCTGCAGCTAAATCGTCAGCAATGATTCCGAAGCCACGCCAAAGTATTAAACCAAAATTGGATGGAGAGGAGTTATTGATGCCTTCTAAGTGTTTAAAGTGTCGATCAATCATTCCAATCGGCCCAGGTTTCACAGCATCAAAAAATCGGAATAGTGTAAATGCCAAAATCTGCATCCATAAGTTTGCTGGCATGATGAAGATCAACACAAGCCAGAAAGCGACAACCTCATCCCACACAATTCCGCCAAAATCTTTTTTGCCTAACTCTTCGCTGACTTGTCCGCAGATCCAGCAGCCCAGCAGCATTCCAATTCCAATGATCCACAGCCAAGCTTCGGTAGACAGAAAATACTCGCCTATTAAGAATGCGGCCCAAGCCCACAGCGTTCCTGCGGTACCAGGGGCGACTGGTGCCAAACCACTGCCCATGCCGAATGCAAGGGTGCGACTAGGTTTACTAAATACCCACTTGAAGTTGGGGGTCAATGTGGAGAGGCCTGGTGAATTTGTTTGGGCATTCATGCGAAGTGATCAAAAGATTTCAGCAGTAAATTTGCTTCTTGAGCGTTTAATGCTTTTCCATCCCTACCAACGATGAGTATCTCAGGTGCTGAGTGCTGCATGGATTTGATGTTACCAATTTGAGTCAGTAGAAGATTGAGGTCAGCACTTATTTTGGTAATGACGTCTCGTTTATCACTTGGAGCGGTAAAGCACAGCTCGTAATCGTCCCCGCCATTCGCTGAATATTGATTTTGAATTTCCGGGGTTTGTTTGCGCAGTGTGGCAGATTTTGGAATCCTCTCCAAAAAGATTTCTGCATCTTTGTTTGACAGTCTGAGGATATGCTTCAAATCACCCAAGAGGCCATCAGAAATATCTAAAGCGGAATTGGCGACCTCTTTCAAGGCAAGACCTAAATTCACTCTAGGGGTGGGTTGATGCATGCGCGCCTCAATAAGTGCTAAATCATCTTTTGATAATTCAATTTCATGACGCAGTGTAGCAAGTGTAAGTCTGGCGTCACCAACGGTTCCCGAAATCCAAATGTCATCACCTTCCAATGCCCCTGATCTGCGAATGGCTTTGTCTCTTGGAATGCTGCCAAAGGCGGTGATACAAATATTGAGTGGGCCAGCAGTGGTGTCGCCACCAACCAGGGGGCAGTTATATTCATTTGCAATGACAAATAAACCGCTGCTAAAGGCCTCTAGCCAGCTTGGATTAGGCTCTGGCAATGCCAGCGCTAAGGTAAAGCCTAAAGGCTTGGCGCCCATAGCTGCTAGGTCTGAGAGGTTGACGGCTAGGGCTTTCCAGCCCAGCCACTCCGGGCTGGCATCTGGAAAAAGGTGTCGTCCAGAGACCAGCATGTCGCTGGTGATCGCAATTTCTTCTGTGGGGTCGATTTTGAGTAGAGCGCAGTCATCACCAATCCCCAGCTTCACTGAGCTGGGGATTCTTGGCGAGCATGAGTTCCGACTGCGTTTTGAAGAAACGCTGAATCAGGTCAAATTCGCCGATCGGGGATACTTGAGATTGCATACCCCATTTTATGGCTCTTGGGAGTCTTCCATCAAAAAGGAATAGAATTGGAAGCTTGAATACGTCTGATTGATGAGTGAACTAATGAGTAAACCAAGCAATAGCAGCAAAGAACAACAAATAGCAGATTTAAGAGCAGCTGCTCTCCACTATCACGAGTTTCCTGTTCCAGGAAAAATCGAAATCGCCCCAACAAAGCAGTTAACTAATCAGCGAGACCTCGCATTGGCTTACACGCCTGGTGTTGCTGCGGCCTGCGAAGAGATTGCTAAAGATCCTGCCAATGCATTCCGCTACACAGCGCGCGGCAATTTAGTTGGCGTGATTACCAACGGTACTGCAGTCTTGGGTCTGGAAAATATTGGACCATTGGCAAGTAAGCCAGTGATGGAAGGTAAGGCAGTTCTCTTTAAGAAATTTGCTGGCATTGATGTTTTCGATGTCGAAGTGAATGAAAACGATCCAGATAAGTTGGTTGAAATTATTGCTGCACTTGAGCCAACTTTTGGCGGTATCAATTTAGAGGACATCAAAGCCCCAGATTGTTTTGTAGTCGAGCGCAAGTTACAGGCGCGCATGAAGATTCCGGTCTTCCATGATGATCAACATGGAACTGCGATCGTGGTTGCTGCTGCGATTCTCAACGGCTTGAAAGTCGTTGGTAAAGATGTCGGCAATGTGAAGTTAGTTACTTCGGGTGCTGGCGCAGCTGCTTTGGCTTGCTTAGATTTATTGGTTGATCTTGGTATTCCACGTAAAAATATTTGGGTTACTGATTTGGCTGGTGTTGCCTATAAGGGCCGTAAAGAGTTGATGGATTCAGAAAAGGAGCCGTTCTGTCAAGAGACAGAATTGCGCACGCTAGATCAAGCGATTGAAGGCGCCGATATTTTCTTAGGTCTTTCTGCTGGTGGTGTGCTGAAACAAGACATGGTGAAGAAGATGGCGCCTAAGCCATTGGTCTATGCCTTGGCAAATCCAACACCAGAGATTCTTCCTGAAGAAGTAAAAGAAGTTCGTCCTGATGCTGTGATGGCAACTGGTCGCACTGATTATCCAAATCAAGTGAATAACGTGTTGTGCTTTCCGTTCATCTTCCGTGGCGCATTAGACGTAGGTGCAACCACCATTACGCGTGGCATGGAAGTCGCGGCAGTTAAGGCTGTGGCGGAGTTGGCACAAGCTGAACAGAGCGAAGTAGTGACCTCTGTGTACGGTATTGAGAGCTTGTCTTTTGGGCCAGAGTATTTGATCCCGAAACCATTTGATCCACGTTTGATTACTGTCATTGCGCCTGCAGTTGCTAAGGCAGCGATGGATGATGGTGTTGTTCAACGTCCAATTAAAGACTTTGATGCATACCGCAATCAGTTGCAACAATTTGTGTATCACTCAGGTACTTTGATGAAGCCACTATTTAGCATTGCTAAACGTGTGCCTGCCGCACAAAAACGTATCGTGTTTGCTGAAGGTGAAGATGAGCGTGTATTACGTGCAGTGCAAATCATTATTGATGAGCATTTAGCGACACCAATTTTGATTGGACGCCCTGCAGTGATCGAGCATCGCATTGGTAAGTTTGGCTTGCGTATCAAAGCTGGCGAGGACTTTGAGATTGTGAACCCTGAAAACGATCCGCGCTATCGTGATTTCTGGCAAACCTATTTAGCCTTAACTGAGCGCAAGGGTGTTACTGAATCTTTTGCCAAGCTAGAGATGCGTCGTCGCAATAGCTTGATTGGCTCGATCATGATTAGCAAGGGAATGGCTGATGGCATGATTTGCGGTACGGTTGGTAATTCAGCTACGCATTTGAAATACATTGATGAAGTAGTTGGCCTTGAACCGGGTGCCAATGTTTATGGCGCAATGTCTGGATTAATTTTGCCGGGACGCCAAGTGTTCTTGTTAGATACCCATGTCAACATTGATCCAACTGCAGAGCAATTGGCTGAATTGACCTTGATGGCTGCAAGTGAAATGCGCAAATTAGGTTTGGCGCCTAAGGTTGCGCTCTTGTCACATTCCAACTTTGGTTCAAGTGGCGCTCCTTCCGCAGTCAAAATGCGTGAAGTGTTGGCGTTGATTCAAAAGGCAGATCCAACTCTCGAGGTGGATGGTGAAATGCATGGCGATAGCGCTTTGGATGAAACCATTCGCGCCAGCACAGTTACTTCATCTCCTTTAAAAGGCGATGCCAACTTGCTAGTGTTGCCAAATATTGATGCTGCCAACATTTCCTATAACTTACTAAAGACTGCTGCTGGTAACGGTATTGCAATCGGCCCATTACTCCTAGGGGCAGCTAAGCCGATTCATATTTTGACGCCATCAGCTACTGTGCGTCGTATCGTCAATGTCACCACTTTGGCGGTAGTTGAGGCAGCAAGTAACGCTAGAGGTGTGATTTAAGCCGTAAATGTAGTTTTTTATTTATGTTAGTTAGCAATAACTAACATAAATAATTATTATATAAATCAACGGTTTATATAAAATGCACTGTAATTGGGCTTGATTTGATGGCGTGTTAAGGGTAACCTGGCACCCATTATGAATAATCGCTCTGAAAATGGCACTACAGTAGGCTTCGATGAACACAGTCGAGCTGAAAGTTGGGATAGCAATGATCGACTTGAAACCGAGTCATCTGCTGCCAACATTTATGCCGAGGGTGGTTTATCTCGTTTACAAACCTATGCAGCAAATCAAGTTTCGGGGAAAAAAGTGACAGCTTCTTGGCGTGCCGCTTTGGCCGTTCGCGATGCCGGACCGCCGGCAATGTTGCGCAGTGTGCGCCCTAATATCGTGCAATCTATTCGTGCTTTCCGCACTCCTGATCTTCAGGAAGCCGCTACAGAGCTTGGCCAACATTTCATTTACGCAAATTGTGCAAATGCGATGACTAAAGGCGAAGTGTTAGAAGCGATTGCGATTGCCTACACATTTACCAAGCAACAGGCGAAGAATTTTGATCCTTTGTTGGATGCTTTGACAACTACTGTTGATAAGTCTGGTCCACAGCCTGGTTTCGTAGTGGTGCTTGAAGGTTTGCCTTGCACACAGAAGTTTGACAAAGAAGCTCGTGAGACTCTGTTGGATGTGTTCCGTGATGCTGTGGACTTCTGGTCTGAGCGTCGTACGCCCTATCGCGTGTTCTACTCTTTTGTCTAACACTCGCTATAAGTAATGAAGCGGTAAGGTAGTAAATCAGCAAAAATCGCCTCTATTTGAGGCGATTTTGCATTTCTGGATTCCAAATGCTATGAACAGCTGTTATCGCTACAATTCCAGCGGTCTCAGTTCGTAATACCCGATTACCCAAAGAAACAATCTGATAACCAGCAGCCTGAGCTTGAGCCTCTTCTTCTGGAGAGTGTCCACCCTCGGGCCCAATCATCAAAATAACATCCTGTGGCGGACTTTCGATAAGTACTGAATACAAGCTTTTGTCGGTATTTGGTCTTAAAAGAAGCTTAAGTTTGGTTTTGTGTGGCTTTTGTAGATAAGCTTCAAAACTTTGAACTGGCTCTACTGAAGCTAAAACTGTGCGATCACATTGTTCACAGGCCGCTTGCACAATGCCCTCCCAGTGGAGGAGGCGATTTTGAGCCCTCTCAGCATCGCTAGAGCGAGTCAATTTGATGGCTGAGCGCTCACATTGCAGTGGTGCAATGAATTGAACGCCGGTCTCTATGGCCTTTTCTACCGCCCAATCCATCTTGTCGCCACCAGCTAAGCCTTGCGCCAAGGTAATGGCATAAGGGCTCTCACGATGGGTATCCAGGTGAATATCACTTAACTCGGCTTCCCCGGATTTATTGCCCAGGGAGAGGAGTTTGGCTTTGGCAACCTGGCCTTTTCCATCAAAGATGGGGAAGAATTCTCCGATCTGAACACGGCGGACGCGCAAGTGATGCGCGAGCTCAGGAGTGAGGGTATTTGGCTTTTGGATTTCCCATGGGCCGGGAAGATAAAATTGAGGCATTACTGAAATATAGCTAATTAATTTTCCAGAGACCCAATTTACGATGTCAAACCTTCAAATTCGTATGGCAAACGCCATTCGCGCCTTATCCATGGATGCAGTTCAACAAGTCAATTCCGGCCACCCTGGAATGCCAATGGGTATGGCTGATATTGCAGTTGGTCTTTGGAATGAGCATTTGCAACATAACCCAACTGATCCGCTTTGGATGAATCGCGATCGCTTTGTTTTGTCGAATGGTCATGGCTCGATGTTGTTGTATTCCTTGTTGCATCTGACTGGCTATGACTTACCAATGAGCGAGTTGAAAAACTTTCGTCAGTTACATAGCAAAACTGCAGGACATCCTGAATATGGAATTACTCCCGGCGTAGAAACAACTACTGGTCCTTTGGGTCAAGGTATTTCTAATGCGATTGGTATGGCGCTGGCAGAAAAATTATTAGCGCAAGAATTTAATCGCCCAGGCCACGATATTGTTGATCACTACACCTATGTATTTTTAGGTGATGGTTGTTTGATGGAAGGCATTAGTCATGAAGTCTGCTCATTGGCTGGCACACTCAAGCTGAATAAACTGATTGCGCTATGGGATGACAATGGCATCTCCATTGATGGCAAGGTTGTTTCTTGGTTTAACGAAGATACGCCAAAGCGTTTTGAGGCTTATGGCTGGAATGCGATTCGTGATGTTGATGGCCATGATGCAGAGGCTGTGTCTGGCGCAATCGCCAAAGCCAAGAAGAGTGACAAGCCAACTTTGATCTGTTGCAAGACAGCGATTGGTCAAGGCTCGCCGAATATGGCTGGTAGCGACAAGGTGCATGGTTCCCCATTGGGCGCAGCTGAAATTGCCGCAACTCGCGTTGCATTGAACTGGCCATATGCCCCGTTTGAAATTCCGAAAGATATCTACGATGCTTGGGATTTCAAAAAGCGTGGTCAAGCTGCTGAGCATGAGTGGAATAAAGAATTCCAAGCCTACAAAAATAAATATCCAGAACTGGCTTCTGAATTACAGCGCCGTATGCAAGGCGAGCTGTCTAAAGATTTCTCCAAGACTTTGGATGTATATTTAAAAACTTGTGAAACCAAAGCAGAAACCATTGCTACTCGTAAAGCAAGTCAAAATGCCATCGAGGCATTAGCTCCTGCATTGCCAGAATTTATGGGTGGCTCTGCTGACTTAACGGGTTCTAATTTAACTAACTGGGCTTCATGTAAAGCTGTACGTGGTGACCAATGGGGTAACCACATTAATTACGGTGTGCGTGAATTTGGTATGAGTGCCATCATGAACGGTATCGCTTTGCATGGTGGGTACATTCCATTTGGCGGCACATTCTTAACTTTCTCTGATTACAGTCGCAATGCATTGCGCATGGCGGCATTGATGAAGTTGCGTAGCATCTTTGTCTTTACCCATGATTCGATTGGTTTGGGTGAGGATGGTCCTACACATCAATCTGTTGAGCATGTAGCGAGCCTGCGATTGATTCCGAATTTAATGGTTTGGCGTCCATGCGATACCACTGAGAGTGCGGTTGCATGGGGCGCTGCAATTGAACGTAAGCATGGTCCAAGCGCTTTGATCTTCAGTCGTCAAAACTGCCCATTTGTGTCTCGCAATAGACAACAAGTAAAAGATATTGCGCGCGGTGGATATGTATTGCGTGATCCAAAGAAGTCGAAGATCGATGCAGTGATTATTGCTACGGGATCTGAGATTGCTTTAGCGTTGCAAACTGCTGAGCGTTTAGAGGGTGAGGGTTTTGGAGTTCGCGTAGTGTCGATTCCATCAACGACAGTATTTGATCAACAAGATGCTGCTTACAAAGCAAAAATCTTGCCGGCTGACGTTCCGCGCATTGCTGTTGAAGCAGGTGTGAGTGATTTCTGGTGGAAGTACGGTTGCGCAGCAGTGCATGGGGTCGATACCTTTGGTGAATCAGCTCCAGCATCGGTGCTCTATGAATACTTTGGTTTAACAGTCGATCAGATTGCTAAAACTGTGAAGCAATGCATCGCCAAGAAATAGAAAAGACAAGAAGCAAAGTATTTATTTAAGAATTCAAAATTAGCAAGGGGAATGGAATGACAATTCGTGTCGCAATTAACGGTTATGGTCGTATTGGTCGCATGGTCTTACGTGCTTTGTATGAAGATCAAGTCAATGGCAAGCCAAAACGTGATATCAAAATCGTGGCGATTAATGCCATGAGTGATATCGACATTAATGCGCACCTGACGCAATATGATTCTGCGCACGGTCGTTTTCCTGCTGAAGTAAAAGTGGACGGCGATTGCATGGTGGTCAATGGCGATCGCATCAAAATGTTCTCAACCCGCAATCCTTTAGAAACATCTTGGGGTGAGTTGGACGTAGATTTGGTGCTCGAGTGCTCAGGTAAATTCACTTCAAAAGAAAAAGCCATGGTGCATATCTCTCAGGGCGCGAAGAAGGTGCTGATTTCTGCTCCAGGCGAAAAAGATGTGGATGCCACAATCGTTTACGGTGTTAATCAGCAAGTTCTGAAGCCAAGCGATGTCGTGGTTTCTAACGCGAGCTGTACGACCAACTGTTTAGCCCCGCTAGTTAAGCCATTGCTAGAGAAGATTGGTATTGAGTCTGGTTTGATGACCACGATTCATGCATTTACTAATGATCAGGTCCTGACTGACGTGTATCACAAGGATATGCGCCGTGCGCGTTCTGCTGTGACCAGCATGATTCCAACTAAGACGGGTGCTGCAAAAGCAGTTGGCTTGGTATTGCCAGCTTTGGCGGGGCGCTTTGATGGTTTTGCAATGCGCGTGCCCGTCATTAACGTTTCTGTTGTGGATTTAACCTTTGCTGCCAGCCGCGCTACTAGCGTGGACGAAGTGAATTCAATCCTCAAGACAGCGAGCGAGGGTGAGTTGAAGGGTATTTTGGGTTTCAATACCTTGCCTTTGGTTTCCATCGACTTCAATCACGATCCACGCCCAAGTATTTACGATGCCTCTCAGACTCGCGTGTCAGCAGATGGCAAGTTAGTCAAAGTCTTGGCTTGGTATGACAACGAGTGGGGCTATTCAGTCCAAATGCTCAATGCTGCTGAAGCATTGATGGCTGTAAAGTAAATAATTGATTGGGTTTCAACGCTAAAAGCCCTTAAATTCTTGTTTTAGACGTAAAAAAGACCTCAATTGAGGTCTTTTTTCATTATCTGAGCTTATCTTTCAAATATTAGGATTTTGGCTTATTGCGGCAATTCTTCTTTTGGCAGTGACCATACATCGCCAAAGAGTGTTTCTGGAGCTTAAAACCGAGGTTTTTGGCGATATCGCGCTGTCTTTTCTCAATTGCCTCATCAACAAACTCTTCAACATTACCGCAATCTAGGCAAACCAAATGATCGTGATGCTGCCCCTCATTTAGCTCATAAATAGCCCTACCATCTCCCTTGCTTGACTCAAAATGACTGCGGAGCAAAAGCCCTGCTTGTTCAAACTGGATGAGTACCCGATACACCGTGGCTAAACCAATTTCTTTGTCATCCTTGGCTAAGGCCATGAAGACGTCTTCGGCGCTAAAGTGCGTGCCACCATTTTGATGAAAAAAGTCCAAGATTTTCATGCGTGGACCGGTCGCCTTGAGGCCAATATCGCGTAAATCTGCTGGAGTGGGGTTTTGGTTCATATTCATGAGTTTGGGAGCTAAAATCAATGCCTTAATGATACGGCCTGCCATGCAAAATTGCCCTCAACTTTTTACTCGTCTATTGAACTCCATTTCTGGGGTTTTTGGCCTCGCTCGGTCTGGACTAGTTATTGCCACTGTTAGTTCAGTAATCATCGCTACTGGATGTACCAGTGCTGTAGACGAAACCCAGCGTGCTTGGATGAATAAAGTCTTTAGACCATACGTTCCTGATGTGGTGCAGGGTAACTTCATTTCAAGCGAGCAATACGTCAAGTTACAAATTGGTCAGAGTCGTGAGCAGGTTCGTCAAATTCTGGGAACACCTTTGCTTGCTAGCTATTTCCACGCCAATCGCTGGGATTACGTTTTTGAATTTAAGCGTTCCGGTCAGGTGATGGGTAAAGAGCGTCGCGTCACCGTATTTTTCGAAGGCGATAAATTAGTTAAGTTCCAGGGTGATGCCTTGCCAACTGAAGTGGAGTTGGTTGCCGAGATTGATGGCTATGCAAAAACTAAACGTTCATTCTGGGACGTTATGACGGGCTCGAATAAACCCCCAGTTACCCCGCCTTTGCAGCAGCCAGAGTTGCTGGTACCTAGTCCAACCAATAATTTGCCAGCTGGCACACCTGTGCCTGCGGCTCCAACCAGCAGTTCATTTTGGGGCTTTTTTAGCTTTTCAAAAAAATCACCAGATGCTCAGCCTGAGCTTCAGCCCTTAGGCCCAGACGCCCTCAATATTCCGCAGCAGGCTACTGAAGCGAAGTAAAGATAAAGTTGTGTTGAGGTCGAGTGGTTTTTTCGACAACCTTTAATAAGAAACGAAGATACGAATGATGAAAATCGCAATTGCTGGTGCAACCGGCCGCATGGGAAAAATGTTGATCGAGGCTGTGCTCAATTGCTCAGATACTGAGTTGGTTGGCGTCTTAGAGCATGAATCTTGCCCACTACTGGGTGAAGATGCTGGTGCGTTCTTGAGTAAAAAAACTGGCGTAGCAATTACATCGGATATTACGAAAGCTTTAACTGGCGCTGAGTTTTTAATTGACTTCACGCGACCAGAAGGCACGATGGCCCATTTAGCTGTGGCGCAAAAGACCGGCAGCAAAATGATTATCGGAACCACTGGTCTAAATCAGGAACAAATCAATAGTCTTAAGAAAGCCTCAGCAAATTTAGCAATTGTGTTTGCTCCAAACATGAGCGTTGGTGTCAATGCCACATTCAAATTATTAGAAATAGCTGCAAAGATGTTGAACGAAGGTTACGACATTGAAATCATTGAAGCCCATCATCGTCATAAGGTGGATGCCCCGTCGGGTACCGCACTCAGAATGGGTGAAGTGATCGCCGATGCGCTTGGTGAGAAATTGGATGATGTTGCTGTGTATGCCCGCGAAGGT
The DNA here is from genome assembly GCA_900095165.1 of Polynucleobacter necessarius. Taxonomy (GTDB): domain Bacteria; phylum Pseudomonadota; class Gammaproteobacteria; order Burkholderiales; family Burkholderiaceae; genus Polynucleobacter; species Polynucleobacter necessarius_J. The sequence continues at coordinate 1,778,509 of LT606947.1, forward strand.
CACACCGGCGAGCGCACGGCGGGCTCGATCGGTTTTGCCACTATTCGTGGTGGAGATATTGTGGGTGATCACATCGTCTTATTTGCAGGCGAGGGTGAGCGCATTGAGATTAGTCATAAGTCTTCTAGCCGTCAGTCTTATGCACAAGGCTCATTACGCGCTGCACGCTTCTTGCAGGGTCAGAATTCCGGTTTATATGACATGCAAGATGTTCTTGGCCTACGTAAGTAAATGCAGTAAATCAATTTAGTAAAACAGAATAGAAGAAAAGAGTTGTATTGAATGAGTAAGGATTACGATCACCGCAGTATTGAAGCTACAGCACGGGCTGATTGGGAAAGCGCGCAAGCTTACAAGGTAGTTGAGAACGCGGTTGATGCTTCCGGTAGGCTAAGACCAAAATACTATGCCTGCTCCATGTTGCCTTACCCATCGGGTAAGTTACATATGGGCCATGTTCGTAACTACACCATCAACGATGTGATGGCACGACAGTTGCGCATGCAAGGCTATAACGTGCTGATGCCAATGGGCTGGGATGCGTTTGGTATGCCCGCTGAGAATGCAGCGATTCAGAATAAAGTACCGCCAGCCAAGTGGACCTACGACAACATTGCTTATATGAAAAAGCAAATGGCGGCGATGGGCCTGGCAATTGATTGGTCGCGTGAAGTGGCTACTTGTAGTCCGGACTACTATCGTTGGAATCAATGGCTCTTTTTAAAGATGCTCGAAAAGGGTATTGCTTATCGCAAAACTCAAGTGGTGAACTGGGATCCAATCGATCAAACCGTATTGGCTAATGAGCAGGTGATTGATGGGCGCGGTTGGCGCTCGGGTGCTTTGGTAGAAAAGCGCGAAATCCCAGGCTACTACTTCAACATCACTGCCTATGCAGAGCAATTACTTTCTGGTTTAGATGGCTTGGGTTGGCCTGAGCGAGTCAAGACCATGCAGCAGAATTGGATTGGAAAAAGTCGTGGCGTGCGTTTTGCCTTCAAACACGAGATTGCTGATGCGCATGGTAACTTTGTTCAAGACGGTCAGTTGTATGTGTTTACTACGCGTGCTGATACCATCATGGGCGTTACTTTCTGCGCAGTTGCTGCTGAGCACCCATTAGCAATATTGGCTGCCACAAATAATCCTGAGTTAGCTGCATTTATTGAGAAATGCAAAACGGGTAGTGTGATTGAAGCCGATCTAGCTATTCAAGAGAAAGAAGGCATGTTCACCGGCTTGTATGTGACACATCCTTTAACTAATGAACCTGTACCGGTCTGGATTGGTAACTATGTGCTGATGTCCTACGGCGATGGTGCTGTCATGGGCGTTCCTGCGCATGATGAGCGTGACTTTGCCTTTGCCCTTAAATATGACCTGCCAATTAAGCAAGTCATTGCTTTGCGCACTCCCTCAGACATGTTCAACACCAGCCAATGGCAAGATTGGTATGCCCAAAAAGATGACGTTGTTTGCTTAAACAGCGGTAAGTACGATGGCCTATCGCATGAAGAGGCGGTTGATGCGGTAGCCAAAGATTTAGAGCAAATGGGTATTGGGGAAATCAAAACTACTTACCGCTTGCGTGACTGGGGCATCTCTCGTCAGCGTTATTGGGGAACACCAATTCCGATTATTCATTGTGGCGATGAGCAGAACCCAGGTTGTGGCGCTGTGCCAGTTCCTGAAGCAGATTTACCGGTAGTGTTGCCGGAAGATTACGTACCAGATGGCAGCGGCAATCCGCTCAATAAGCGTGCCGACTTCCTAAATGTGAAGTGTCCAAAATGTGGCAAGCCTGCTCTTCGTGAGACTGACACCATGGATACCTTCGTGGATTCTTCTTGGTATTTCATGCGCTACACCGGTTCAGATGCGAAGACCATGGTTGATGAGCGCAACGAATATTGGATGCCAATGGATCAGTACATCGGCGGCATTGAGCATGCGATTTTGCATTTACTCTATGCGCGCTTCTGGACTAAGGTCATGCGTGATCTCAAGCTCATTACTTTTGATGAGCCATTTCAGAACTTGCTAACGCAAGGTATGGTGCTCAATGAGACCTATTACTCTGAAGAAGCATCCGGTAAAAAGACTTGGTTAAATCCTTTGGATGTTAAGTTTGAGCTGGATGAAAAGGGTCGCCCTCAAAGCGCTAAGCTGAAAGGCGATGCTTCTGGCACACCAGTCATTATTGGTGGCGTAGAGAAGATGTCGAAGAGCAAAAACAATGGTGTTGATCCTCAAGCTTTGATTGATCAATATGGCGCTGATACTGCACGTCTCTTTGTGATGTTTGCTGCTCCTCCTGAGCAGCAGCTTGAGTGGTCTAGCGCTGGCGTAGAGGGCGCTTCGCGTTTCTTGCGCCGTGTGTGGATGTATTCCAGCAGTCAGGCCGATGCAATTCGTGCTGCTAGTGAAGCATTACCAAGTGATTTAAATGATGCTGAAAAAGAATTGCGTCGTGAGGTACACACTATTCTGAAACAAACCAACTTTGACTATCAGCGTCGTCAGTACAACACCGTAGTTTCTGCAGCAATGAAGATGCTAAACGTCTTGGAGCCTGTGAAATTACACGATAAGTCTGCAGTGCGACCCGCTGTATTGCGTGAATGTTTAAGTATTTTGATTCGGGTACTGTACCCAGTAGTGCCACACTTGACTCATGCACTTTGGAATGAGATCGGTTGCGAGCAATCTTTTGACACTCTATTGGATGCACCATGGCCCATCGTTGATGAAGCTGCGCTGATTCAAACTCAGCTGACCATCATGTTGCAAATCAATGGCAAGTTGCGTGGTGATATCCGTGTGCCTGCGGATGCGACTAAAGAGCAAATTGAGGTCTTGGCATTACAAAGCGAGCCTGCTGTGAAGGCATTAAACGGCGCAGCTCCTAAAAAGGTCATTGTGGTGCCAGGTCGCTTGATTAATATTGTTGTTTAGATCGCTAACGAATTATTTTGAATAGAAACTAAACACATGCGCGTAAATCACTTTCGACGTACTCTGCTTGGGCTTCTCGCCTTAGCTCCAGTCAGTGGTTTGATAGCCTGCGGCTATCGCTTACGTGGCATGGTCGATTTGCCATTTAAGGTTATTGCAATCACTGGTAACCCATCGCCACCATTACGTGCTGATTTGCAAACAGCCATCTTGACTGGTACCGATGCAAAGGTCGCTATTAATCCTAAAGATGCTGATCTCATCCTAGAAATCACTAGTGATTTAAATGGCCATGAGATCTTGGCCTACTACTCGAATGGCCAGGTCTCAGCCTATCGCCTAAATATCCGTGTTGAGTTTAGGGCACATGACAATGCTGGGGCTGACGTGGTACCTGAAGTTGAAATCTACATGACTCGAGATATAGACTTCTCGGTATCCACTGTTTTGGCGACCGATGTCCAAGTGCAGCAGTTCTTGACTCAGATGCGTAGAGATCTGGCGGTACAGATTCTACGTCGTGTTTCTGTGTCTGCTCGAGTGCTGCAGGCTAAAAGCTTTTAAAGAATGACGAGCAAATCGCATGGTTAAGAGCGATGCCCTGCTGGTTCATTTGAAGTCACTTAATTCTGCGGCTTCCTTAAAGCCACTCTACATATTTAGTGGTGATGAGCCCCTCCTCATGATGGAGGCAATGGATCAGTTGCGTGCCACTGTTAAAAAAATGGGTTACACCGATCGTGAAGTCTTATTGCAAGAGCGTGAGTTTGATTGGAGCGCCTTGTTAAGTGCCGGCCAAACCATGTCTTTGTTTGGAGATAAGCGCTGGGTAGAGTTACGTATACCAACCGGTAAGCCTGGCCGTGATGGTGCGGACGCACTCAAGCAGTTCTCCGCTCAAATCGAGTCTCAGTCAGTAGGTCCCGAAGGACCGGATACGATTTTTTGCATCATTCTCCCTAAATTGGATGGCAAGACTAAAACTTCTGCCTGGTTTAGCGCTTTGGATGAAGCTGGTATGGCTATTCAGTTGGATTCTTTGGATCGCACGCAATTGCCGCAATGGATCGCGGGGCGTCTAAAGAAGCAAGGGCAAGAAGTGCAGTCGGGTCCAGACGGCCAACGCGCCTTAGCTTTTATTGCTGAGCAGGTAGAGGGCAACTTCATTGCCGCTCACCAAGAGATTCAGAAGTTAGGTTTATTGCATCCTGCTGGTGTGCTGACCGAAGAGCAAATCCGGTCAGCCATTTTGAAGGTGGCTCGCTATAACGTTTTTGAATTAACTGAGGCGATGTTGGCTGGTGATTTACCACGCCTCAATCGCATGTTAGATGGCCTCAAAGGTGAGGGTGAGCCTTTAGTCTTGATTCTGTGGAGCGTAACTGAAGAGCTTCGAATACTATCAAAACTGAAGGCAGCAAGTGATGCCGGAGAGTCTGTACAGAACTTGATGCGCGCTAACCGCATTTGGGGCAATAAAGAGCGTTTATATCCTATGGCTCTCAAGCGGGTACAGCCTTTGAAGTTGCGCAGAGCGATGCAGGTGGCTGCAGGTTTAGATCGTCAAGCTAAGGGATTGCATGCGGCGGAATTGCCGGCAGATCCTTGGGATGGCTTGCGTTTGGTGGGTAACTTATTGCGCTAGATGAGTCTAGATTGAAGATTGAAGATTGAAGCTTAGATAAAACAATATTAATTTAGACACAACATAGATATGAGTAATTCAACAAATACTATTCAGCAAATGATGCAAGATATTGGCCGACGTGCTCGTCAGGCCTCACGCGCAATGGCGCGGGCATCCAGCGAACAGAAAAATCAGGCCTTATTACATATCGCGAAGTTGGTTCGTGAGCGCTCTGAAGAAATTCAGCGCGTGAATGCGCTTGATGTTGCTCGAGCCAAAACCAATGGTCAAGATGCTGCATTTATTGACCGACTCACTATGACCCCGAAAACAATTGAGTCCATGGCCTTGGGTTTAGAGCAAATTGTTTCCCTGGAAGATCCGATTGGCAAAATAACGCCATTACAAAAACAGACTTCCGGTATTGAACTCGGTCAGATGCGTGTCCCACTCGGTGTGATTGGCATTATTTATGAGTCCCGCCCAAACGTCACGATTGACGCAGCAGCGTTATGTTTGAAATCTGGCAATGCCGTGATTTTGCGCGGCGGTTCTGAGGCGATTGATTCAAATGCCTTATTGACGCAGCTGATTCAAGAAGGCTTAGATGCAGCTCATTTACCAATGGATGCAGTACAGGTTGTGACCACCACAGACCGCGCCGCCGTTGGTGAAATGATCACCATGACTGAATATATTGATGTGATCGTGCCACGCGGTGGTAAGAGTTTGATCGCCCGCTTGATGGCGGAGGCACGTGTACCGATGATTAAGCATTTGGATGGTATTTGCCATATCTATATTGATGCGGATGCGAATGTCGCAATGGCAATCAAGGTGTGTGATAACGCTAAGACCCAGCGCTATGCCCCTTGCAATGCAATGGAAACGCTCTTGGTCAACAAAGCTATTGCACCTCAAGTCTTGCCAGCGCTTTGTAAGATCTACCAAGACAAGAGCGTGGAGTTGCGTGTTGATGACCAAACCCGAAACACTCTTGAGGCTGCAGGATTCAAAAATCTAGTTAATGCCACTGAAGAAGATTGGCAAACAGAATATTTGGCACCAATTTTGTCAATTAAGACTGTTGTCGATATGAATGAGGCAATGAGCCATATCGAGCAATACGGCAGTAAACATACTGATGCCATCATTACCAATAATCAAGCGAAAGCTAATCGCTTTTTGCGTGAAGTCGATAGTGCCAGCGTGATGGTTAATGCTAGTACTCGCTTTGCGGATGGTTTTGAGTACGGGCTTGGTGCGGAGATTGGTATTTCTAATGACAAATTACATGCCCGTGGCCCTGTGGGCTTAGATGGCCTCACTTCTCTCAAATATATCGTCATGGGTCATGGCGAAATTCGTACTTAATCAATTCTGATTAGAGAACGATAAAAAATACAGAACGGAAACTACTTATCATGGGCAACGCATATTTATGGGCTAAGACTTTTCACATTGTCTTGATTGCCTCATGGTTCGCAGGCTTGTTTTACCTCCCGCGCATCTTTGTAAATCTAGCTGATGAAAAGAGTCCTGAGGCTTATGCACGTCTGCTCGGCATGGCTGATCGACTCTTTCGTTTCATGACAATTTTGGCGGTACCTGCAGTCTTGTTGGGTCTGACACTTTGGCTGCATTTTAAGATTGGTACTGGTGAGGTTTGGATGCATGCCAAGATGTTCTTTGTCATCCTAGTTATTGGCTATCACCATGCTTGCTGGAGTTTGCTGAAGAAGTTTCGCAATGGAGTTAATGCTCGTTCAGGAGTTTGGTTCCGCTGGTTTAACGAGGTGCCTGTCATTCTTCTGTTAGTCGTGACGGCCTTGGTAGTGATTAAGCCTTAACACTGACCCCTAACCAACTGTTTGATTGCCCTTATTTTTTTACTTCACCTTTTTTAGATTGCTAGCCTCATGAGATTTTTTGTTGTTTGTCCAGGCGGACTGGAAGTGCCTCTTGCAAAAGAGCTAGCAAGTATTGCGCACCGTGCTGACTGTAAATCCTTGGGTGTTTGGGTGATTGATCCTACGCCTACCAGTCCAACTGGTGGAGTAGGATTAGCGGCACCAATTTCTGCTGCGATGGCTCTGAATCTACATTCAAGAATTGCAAGCCGAGTTTTGCTGCAAATGGCTGAAGCCCCATACCGCCAGGAAGAAGATTTATATAAGCTGGCTAGTGGATTGGCTTGGGAAGAGTGGTTTTCGTCAAAGCAAACCTTGCGAGTCGATGTCACTGCACATCGTTCGCCATTGAAGAGTTTGAATTTCGCAACTTTGAAGATCAAGGATGCGATTGTGGATCGCTTGCGTGATGTGACTGGTGGCCGCCCAAGTATTGATACTGCATTTCCGGATGTGCGTGTACAAGCCCATCTGACTGCAACGCATGTCACTATCTATCTAGATACTTCTGGCGAGGCCTTATTTAAACGCGGCTGGCGTGATGAAAAAGGTGATGCGCCTTTAAAAGAAAATCTGGCAGCTGGAATTTTGTCAATTACTAGTTGGAAACCTACTCAAACCTTATTTGATCCGATGTGCGGAAGTGGAACCTTTTTGATTGAAGCTGCACAAATGGCTTTGGCTATTCCGCCAGGTGCTATTCGGGCTGGCATGTATGGTGATGATGCTAAGCCGAGTAGGTTGGCCTATCGCCCTTTAGTCACTTCGGTACATGGTTTCGGATTTCAGAGGCTTAAACCCTTTAATGAGGCTGCTGAACAAAAACACTGGATTTCTCTGAAAGATGCTGCTCATGCTGAAATGATGGAGAAGCGTAAGCAGTTCCCGGATTCAGAATCTCTAGACATTAGCGGTGGCGATATTAATGAGCGCCTAGTGGCAATGTTTAAAGGTAATTGGCAACGCGCTCAATTGCCTGGCTTGCCAGTGACGCGCCAGATTGATGCTTTGGCTAGTAAGCCACCAGAAAATGCTCAAGAGGGTGTAATGCTATTGAACCCGCCGTATGGTGAGCGCTTAGTCATCAAGGGTGGTCGAGGCCAGGATCGTGCTGCGAGCGGCGATATGGAGCGCGATTCCTATGAGCATGTTGAAGAGCCAGAAGACCGCTATGCGTTTAATTTGGAAACGGGTCGTCAGAGTGCTAAACGCTCTAGCCGTGAATCGCTTAAAAAGTTACAAGCTCAAGAAGAGCAAGATCCTAAGTTTGTGGAGTTCTTGCGGCAATTTGGTCGGCACCTCAAGGATGCTTTTGGCGGCTGGAATGTCTTTGTATTAACGGCAGACATGGCATTGCCAGGGCAGTTGCGTATCAAGGAATCCAAGCGCACCCCTTTATTTAATGGCCTGCTGGAATGTCGTCTCTTTAAATTTGAGATGCATCAAAAACGTGTAGTTTCAGCAGATTTAAAATAAAAAAATAGACAAGGAAGACGGTGATGGAATTCAAAACATACATGTGTTTAATTTGCGGTTGGGTTTATGACGAAGCTACTGGCCTGCCGGAGGAAGGTATTGCGCCGGGAACACTTTGGAAAGATGTGCCGATGAACTGGACATGTCCTGGGTGCGGTGCTCGCAAAGAAGACTTTGAGATGATGGCAATCTAATTACTCTAAATCAATTCACTACTAAAAAACTTTAGCGAAAGCAGGGCAGCATCTTGGGACAAAACGAGATCTTATTTGAACGTGCGCAAAAGACTATTCCGGGTGGCGTGAACTCGCCAGTGCGCGCTTTTCGTCAGGTGGGTGGTACGCCCTGTTTTGTTGCTAAAGCCAAAGGCCCTTATTTCTGGGATGCCGAAGGTGCGCGCTACATTGATTTGATTATGTCTTGGGGTCCCATGATTGCAGGCCATGCGAATCCAGAAGTGGTTGAGGCGGTTAAGCAGGCTGCAGAAACCAGCTTTAGTTACGGCGCTCCTACCGAAGGTGAAATTGAATTGGCGGAACGTATCTGCCAGTTAGTTCCGAGCATTGAACAAGTGCGTATGGTCTCGAGTGGAACTGAAGCCACTATGAACGCACTGCGTCTTGCGCGTGGCTATACGGGTCGTGATCTCATTATTAAATTTGAAGGTTGCTATCACGGTCATGCTGATAGCTTGCTCGTTAAGGCAGGTTCTGGCCTCTTGACCTTTGCAGACTCTACTCAAAATGCACCCTCTTCTGGTGGTGTGCCGCATGATCTGGTGAAACATACTTTGGTATTGCCATATAACGATGTGGCGGCACTAAAGGAAGTGTTTGAGAAGCAGGGTGATCAGATTGCTGCAGTCATTATTGAGCCCATTGCCGGCAATATGAACCTCATCAAGCCATCAGCTGAATTTCTGACAACGCTCCGTCAGTTGACTAGCCAGCATGGCAGTGTATTAATTTACGATGAAGTGATGACGGGTTTTCGGGTGGCATTAGGCTGTGCACAATCCTTGCAAGGCATTACTCCCGACCTTACTTGTCTTGGCAAGGTCATGGGCGGTGGTATGCCGATGGCTGCCTTTGGTGGCAAGAAAGAAATCATGTCTAAGTTAGCTCCGCTGGGTAATGTGTATCAAGCAGGCACCTTATCGGGTAATCCGGTGGCCGTAGCTGCAGGCCTAAAGACTCTCGAGATTATTTCGCGAGAAGGTTTCTATGAGCGCTTGACTGGCCAAACTGAAAAACTCATGGCTGGTTTAAAGATTGCTGCCGATGAAGCGGGTGTGCCGTTCGCTGTGGATAGCGTTGGCGGTATGTTTGGCTTTTACTTCGCCAACGAAGTTCCAACGTCTTTTGAAGCAGTGACTAAAACTGATATCGAAGCATTTAAGAAATTCTTCCACTTGATGCTCGATCAAGGAGTGTACTTGGCACCTTCTGCTTATGAGGCTGGATTTACTTCTATTGCGCATGACAATGCCGTACTTGATGAGATCATCGCTGCAGCAAAATCTGCATTTAAGAAGTTATAAGAGAATTTCTTAGTAAATGGTTGCTAGTCAGCATTACATTCTGAGTGGATGGTCGTAACCAGTCACCTGAATAATTTCCGGCTTCTTACTCGCTTTACCTGACTCTGGAATTTTCATGGCGGTGAGTTTGCCACCCCAGACGCAACCTGTATCTAGTCCAATGACATTCCCGTGCCGAAGTAGTCCTAGGGTTGACCAGTGTCCAAAGTAAATTAGGGAGTCTTGCGTTTTTCTCTTGGGAGTTTTGAACCAGGGAATGTAACCCTTCGGGCCATCTTCAAAACCTTCCTTGCTTTCAAACTCCATGGTGCCGGTGGGTGTGCAAAAACGAATGCGGGTGAGTGCATTAGTAATGACGCGCAAACGCTCATAGCCTCTAAGGGAATTGCTCCATTTATTAGTGGTATTACCATACATATTCGCTAAAAAATCTTTATAGGATTTTTTGCGAAGTGCTTTTTCCACTTCTTGTGCGCATTCAATTGTTTGTTGCAGGTCCCATTGAGGCAGCACACCGGCGTGGACAGTCAATACCTTGCCATTGCTTAATGCCATTGGACGATGGCGTAACCAATGGATTAGCTCGGCTCTATCATGCGCATCCAAGATCGGTTGCACGGTATCAATGCCTTTGGTCTTACGTAGTCCGGCATCTACTGCAAGCAAATGGAGATCATGATTTCCTAGAATGCACTCAATGCGCTTTTCTTCTTGTAATTGTTTTAAGTGGCGCAGGGTGCCTAAGGAGTCAGGACCTCGATTCACAAGGTCGCCCAAAAAAATCATCTTAGACTTAACTGGGAGTTTTTTGACGAGCGCCTTCAAAGAGGGCGCACACCCCTGAATATCACCGACGGCATAGATCTTGCTCATACCCTATCTTAAAGCGGAATGAACTAAAGCCCACAATTAAGTTGTTCAATTCTCAGAGGCCACCTTTTTCACTACGCTGTAGCGCACCAAGGTCTTCTTGCGTGCTTCATCATGATTAACAACTGGAAGTGGATAGTCACGACCCAAAAGAATGCCAGCAGCTTCTAGTTCGATATGACCAGCTTCCCAAGGTGCATGAATCGATTTCTTAGAGAGCTTGTCGAGCTGCGGTAAATAGCGACGGATAAATTTTCCCTCGGGATCAAACTTTTGGGATTGGGTGATCGGATTGAAGATACGGAAGTAGGGTTGCGCATCGCATCCTGAAGAGGAGGTCCATTGCCATCCACCATTATTGGAAGATAGTTCAAAGTCATTAAGGTGTTTTGCAAAATACATTTCACCCCAGCGCCAATCAATTCCTAAGTCTTTAGTGAGAAAGCTAGCCACTACCATCCGAAGGCGGTTGTGCATATATCCACTTTGGTTGAGTTGGCACATGGCCGCATCAACTAATGGATAGCCTGTTTTGCCATCACACCAAGCTTTAAATAACTTTTTAGCGGTGGCACCGCTTTCCCATTCGATATTGTCATAGTCTGGCTTGAAGGCGGCACCCTCAGCAAGGCGTGGATGATTAGCTATGATCATGAAATAAAAATCACGCCAGATCAGCTCGCTTAACCAGATCGTTGCACCCATGCTACCTGCCAGCATCCTGCGGTGTGCTTCGCGCACCAAGCCTCGGATGGATAGCATGCCAAAACGTAAGTGGGTCGAGAGATAGCTCACACCTTTAATTGCCGGAAAATCTCGACCGATTTGGTATTGATCGATTCGGTGGAGGAAGTCCTCCAGGAAGCTTTGTCCACCCTCAGATCCAGGAGGGAGATAGGCCTCAATGCCTGTTGGGCTAAAGCCCATAGACTCTAGTGATGGGAAGGGGGATACCAAGGCATTTGGAATGGCTGCGAACTGCCCTTTTTTAGGAGTGCAGTCATAGGCGGCAATATCTTTTTCTTGTAACGTTTTAAGCCAATTATTTTTGTATGGCGTGAAGATGGAAAACACAGTATTAGAGTTGGTGAGAATTTCTTTCTTCTCAAAAATGACCTGATCCTTGAAGGTCTCCAATTCAATACCAAGCTTCTCTAGTGACCTGGCTACAGAGGCATCGCGGGCAATTGCTGATGGTTCGTAGTCATGATTGGTGTAAACGGTGTTGACACACAAAGTCTCTGCAATCTTCGGAATGCATGTGGTGGGCTTGCCAAACTGAACAATCAGTCCGCCACCTTTTTTGCGTAATTGCTCATCGATTTGCTGGAGACCTTGCCATATAAAGTCCAGGCGTCGATCATGCTTCAGACCGCTTGCATCTAGATCTTCTACTTTCAGCGGATCCAGAATGTCGGTATCAAAGATAAATGCTAGCCAAACTTGGGCATGATTTTTCAGGGTGTGATGAAGGGCGGCGTTGTCGTAAAGACGCAGGTCGCGACGGAGCCAAACGAGAGCTTTTTGCATAGCCCCTATATTAGGGCTTATTCAAGAGCTTCGCTTGGCTTGCGAGTAATATCCTTCTTATTAATAGACTGATAGCCAATGGATACTTTATTTTTCATTTTTTCAAAAGTAGTGCAGTTTTGCATTGAGCCCATCAACTGGGTGATCGTTTTTGTAGCGCTCAGCTTGTTATTTTTGAGTCTTAGAAAACCCCATCTGTGTAAACGATTCTTGCTGTTTGCTTTGGTGGATTTATTGCTAGTTGGATGGCTACCCACTTCTGAAGTCTTTTTAAGGACTCTTGAAGATAGTGTTCCCAAGGCTCAAATTGCACAGATGTCAGAGACAGACTTTGGAGGGATCATTATTTTGGGTGGTGCCATTGAGGGTGGCGAGATTGCAGTTGATCGTGGAGAGATATCAATTTATTCCTCGGCTGAGCGAGTCACCAAAGCCTTTGAGCTCATTCGAAAGTACCCCGATATCCCTTTTATCTTTAGCGGTTTCTCCGGGCGCCTTTCTCCCAATGGCATTTCTGAGGCGGATGCCTTCAAGCGGCTGGTAGCGGAGCAGGGCTTGCCAGATAAGAATGCCCATTATGAAAATCAATCTCGTAATACCTATGAGAATGTCCTATTAATGAAGCCGATGATCTTGGAGTTGGGGTCTAGGGGCGCCAAAGAAGCTGATACATCCCCAAAACCATGGTTGCTGATTACTTCAGCCTCACACATGTACCGCTCAGTAAAGATTTTCCAAAAACAAGGGTTTGAAGTAATCCCTGTTCCGGTGGATTACCAAACTGGGCAAAGATTGCATTGGGGTCCTTTTGATTTGCTGGAGGGGGCAAAGCAATGGAATAACCTCCTGCATGAGGCGGTGGGTCTTCTAGCCTACTGGATCACTGGAAAGATCTAACTAGGGCAGGGAATTCGGTAAAATAAACCCACATGAACACGGCTAAAAAAGCCCCTGTGGGTCAAGCTACAACATCCACTCAGACTTCCCAAGCTACTGCTGTTGGGTCCCCAATAGCTTATTCTGCAGATCATCTAGCAAACCAATTCCTTGTTGCCATGCCTGGAATGGTTGATCCCAATTTTGCAGGTTCAGTTATCTATCTTTTTGAGCATACCGAACGCGGTGCAATGGGCTTGGTAATTAATCGCCCAACCGAGCTCGATATGGGTGCCTTATTTGAAAAAATTGAGGTCAAGCTGGAGGCTGAGCCAGTATCTGAACAACCGGTCTATTTTGGTGGTCCAGTACAAATCGAACGTGGTTTTGTCTTGCACGAGCCGACTACAGAGATAGTCTACAGCTCCTCTTTGGCCGTTCCAGGTGGTTTGACCATGACTACATCTAAGGATGTACTTGAGGCTGTAGCAACCGGTTCTGGGCCTAGTAAATTCTTAATGACCTTGGGTTATGCGGGTTGGAGTGCGGGCCAGCTTGAGGAGGAAATCACCCTCAATGGCTGGATCAATGTTCCCTTATCCCAGAAGCAAATGATTGAGATTATTTTTAATACCCCCTCTAGCCAGCGCTACGAGAGGACGATGAGTCTTTTAGGTTTTGATCCATCCCATCTTTCTGGCGAGGCAGGACATGCCTGAGGGCATTAAGAAGGGCGTAGAGCTGACGGTCATGGCCTTTGACTTCGGGACGAGACGTATTGGTGTTGCTGTTGGAAATACTCTGACCAAAGCTGGCCAGCCATTGAAGATTATTGAGGAGCCATCTGAGGATGTGCGATTTAAGGCTATTCAGGCCCTCATCAAAGAGTGGCAGCCAAATCAGCTGGTTGTGGGGCTACCGTGTCACCCTGACAGTACCGAGCATGAAATGAGTGCCAAGGCCCGCCGCTTTGGTAATCAGTTGCACGGACGCTTTCAGTTGCCAGTGGAGTGGGTGGATGAGCGCTACACCTCGGCTGTTTTAGAGGGTGATCCCGATATGCGAGACAATTTGGATGCCGAGTCTGCGGCCTTGATTTTGGAGCAGTATTTCCTTGAAAAGAATTGGATTAGTTGAGATGAATGCAGAGCAGTCCTATCTGAAATTACTAGAGGCTTTGAGTCAGCGTAAAAAGGCCGGCGATTCATTTGAGTTGGCTGGTCTTGCAATGGGCGGAGCTTGGATTGCAGAACGTTTAGCTGCGGATTTAAATCTTCCCCACTTTGGCGTGATTAATGTGGCCTTTCATCGAGATGACTATGCCGAAAAGGGAATGACAGCGCTAAGTACTGCCAGCACGATGTCTACCCATCTTCCTTTTGAGGTGAATGGCGCAAACGTGATTTTAATTGATGATGTTTTGCTCACGGGTCGTACAGTTCGTGCAGCGCTCAATGAGTTATTTGATTTTGGTAGACCTGCGCAAGTGGAATTGATGGTTTTGGCAGATCGCGAGAACCGTGAGCTGCCGATCTCTGCTGACTTTGTAGGCGAGCAAGTGAGCGTTCTCGATAATCAAATATTAGTTTTAGAAAAAGATGATGCTGGCAAGTTCAACTTCCAGCTAGAGGAGCACGCAGCATGAGCGAAATAAACGACTTGGTAAACGCCCCGGTAAATCAATTCAATGCTGCTGGCGAGTTAACTCATTTGTTGACTTTAGAGGGGTTACCAAAAGAGCAGATTTTGCATATTTTGGATACTGCTCAACAATTTGTGAGTGTGACTGATCCAGCTAGAGAAGTAAAAAAGGTTCCGCTGCTTCGCGGTAAAAGCGTATTCAACCTGTTCTTTGAAAACTCTACCCGAACTCGCACTACTTTTGAGATTGCTGCTAAGCGTTTATCGGCAGATGTGATTAATCTAGATATCTCTACATCTTCCACCGCAAAAGGCGAAAGTCTTTTGGACACGATTGATAACTTAGTGGCAATGCAGGCGGATATTTTTGTAGTACGTCACAGCGTTTCTAGGGCGCCGATTGAAATCGCTCAACACATCCCTGCGCACGTCCACGTTGTCAATGCCGGTGATGGTAGCCATCAGCATCCGACTCAAGGCTTGTTGGATATGTATACGATGCGCCACTTCAAGAAGGGCTTTAGTGGGCTTAAGGTAGCGATTGTGGGTGACATTGTGCATAGCCGGGTTGCTAAATCCAATATCTGCGCATTGAGAACCCTAGGTTGTACAGATATTCGTGCGATTGGACCTGAGAGTCTTTTACCAAGTGATTTGGATATGCTGGGAGTTAAGGTGTTTCATAGCATGGAGGAGGGGCTTAAAAGCGTGGACGTTGTCATGACCTTACGTATTCAGAAAGAGCGCATGGAAGCTGGTCAAGTTCCAGAGGGCGATGCTTTTTTCAAGCAGTACGGCTTAACTCCATCACGCTTAGCCTTAGCTAAACCCGATGCTATCGTGATGCATCCAAGTCCCATGAATCGCGGTGTAGAGATTGATTCTGCAGTTGCTGACGGCCCTCAGTCCGTGATTCTCAATCAGGTGACTTTTGGGATTGCGGTGCGGATGGCGGTGATGTCGATTGTTGCCGGTAACTAGCCCTCGTTACGAATCATTTGCTAATGCAAAAAAAGAACTGGTTAATCCTGTCGCATGGTTTCAATATGGATGGTCGTGCATCCAGTCTCACCATCACCGATAAGATTCCCTATTTATTAGACGCTGGCATTAAGCCGCATGTCTTCAGTGCAATTACGGGCATTAAGGATGCTCGTTTTCCGCACAAGCAATTTTTAGCTTGGGGTCCAGCAGCTTTTCGTTTTGATTTTCGCCATTGGATTGCAAATCAGTATGGTCGTGGTATTTTTTATAAAGTTTCTACGGGCTTAGTTTCATTGCTGCTTGCCCCGTTTATCGCTCTAGAGAAATTTTTTCTTGGTTACTCTAGTCAGTGGTCTTGGGCTATGCCAGCTTATGCACATGGCTTGAAGCTGATCCGTGATGGTAAGGTTGATTTAATCTATTCGACCGGGGGCGCTTGGTCTGCGCACTTGGCTGGTTTATGGCTGAAGAAAAAAACAGGTTTGCCATGGATTGTCGAAATTCATGATCCCTTGGTGATTCGCAAGAATCTGAATGATACAGGTTTTGATAAGCCCAAGAATCGTGATGCGCAATTTCGTCAATACCTTGAAAGGCAAATTTGTAAATATGCGGATTTAGCTTGGTGGTTTACGGATGGTGCCCTGCGTTACGCAAAGATTCGCAATGCTAATCTCAATACCCCAAAGAATGCCCATGGTTTTATGCTGCTCCCGGGTGCGGAGCCACCAGGAGGGTTGAGTGAGCCTGAGATGCATCAGTATTCAGATCATTTAAATTTATGTCACTTTGGATCACTGGCGAATGATCGTTCACTATCCACCATCCTGAATGCCTTGGTTCCGTTATTTAGTAAGTATCCAGAGGCGAGAGAATCTATACGGGTGCATGCCTATGGCGCACCCCTAGATCCTTTAACTGTAGACACACTAAAAAGCCTCCAGTTCGACGATCTATTGTTGGCGCATGGTCGCTTGGAGAGAGATCTTGTAGCAGGTAAGTCTGGCAGAGAGCGTGTAGTGGAAAAGATGCAGTCAGCCGATGTGCTGATTTTGTTGCATGGTAACGATGAGTGGTGCGCTGAATACATTCCTTCCAAGCTCTACGACTATCTTTGGGCGGGTAGGCCGATTTGGGGTATTACCCATCGTAACCCCCAGCTAGACCAGATGTTGCTAGATCGGGGCGCTTACTTAAGTCCACAGAGTGACCAGCAGGCTGTGGGACTCGCTTTAGAAAGAATCTGGCTAGATTGGAAGGCTCGGCAATTGATAGAGCCCAAGTGGCTACCGTTTGGAGTTGATCAGGCTGCGTATAGAATACTTTCAGAAGTTCATGCACTCACCGAAAGAAACGTTTGAAAGATCTGGTCCTTTACTGTAAGTCGTATCGCAATGATTTTCTTAGGCTGAAAAGACTTTTTGCATCTATTGAGAAATACAATCTCAATCGAATCTCTTTTTATGTCTCCACTCCCAGAGTTGATTATGATCTCCTCATCAACATATTGGGCAATAGTGGTTTTATTTGGGTTGCAGATGAAGACATTGTTGCTGCAAATCCCCGTGCAAATGTCCAGAAATATCAATCTATGCATGGCGGTCTTTCTCAGGCAATTGTGAAATCTGAATTCTGGCGACTTGGAGTTGCTGAGAGTTATTTATGCTTAGATTCTGACTGTGTATTTATTCGTCCTTTTGGTAAAAAAGATTTTTTATTTTCTGAATCGATACCTTATACCGTTTTGCATCAGAATAAGGAATACTTTCAATTGGCGATTAATCGTGGCAAGGAGGGGGTGGCTCAAAATTTACGTGCTGAAGCTCGTAGAGTGCAGCACTTATTTGAGCGCGATGGCCCTGAATTTTATTGTGCTCCAGCACCATTTGTTTGGTCAGCCAAGGTCTGGGATTCTCTAGATAAACAGTATCTTGAACCTCGAGAGATTACGCTTTGGGATTTGGTGAGCCCTGAGCATCCTGAAACTTTAATATATGGAGAAGCTCTCCTAAAATATGGAGCCATTCCTGTAGTTGCAATTGAACCTTTATTTAGGGTGTATCACTATGATTGGCAATATTTTTTAATGAGGCGACTTGGGGAAACCGAAGGGAAGCTTGCTATCAATTATTTGGGGGTCTTATATCAGTCAAATTGGGAATCTAATCTTCATTTTGTGGGGGGGATTAAGCCTTTGCCATCTCGATTCATAAAGGGCATAAAGCGCATGTACCGTTATTTACAGAGTTATATTTAATGTCAGATATACAAATATTAGTCATCTCATTGGCGGGTTCGGATGAGCGCAAAAAAAAGGTTCAATCTGAGCTTGATAAAACAAAATTCACGTGGCGATTTTTGGAAGCTGTGAGAGGTTCTTCTTTGGAAAAGCCACCAGTTGAGTATAAGGCGGATAAAGTCAGAGGATTGCTAGGGTTTGAACTAACCCCAAACGAATTAGGTTGTTTTTTATCTCATAAAAATGCATGGCAAGCATGTGTTGATAAGGATGCAATTACCATCATCTTTGAGGACGATTTTTACCTACAGCCTCACTTTGTAAATGTGGTGCAATTTTTATCTAATAATTTAGAGCTTTGGAATGCTATTAGGTTGCAGGGGTTAAGCAGTGTCTCGCAAGAATTAATTAAAGACGTAGGTGAATTTAGTCTCGTCAGAAATTTGGGGGATGCGGTGGGCGCTACTGCATACATGATTAAGCCTCATGTGGCTAAGATATTGATTGCTGCTTCAAGAGATATTTATGAACCTTTAGATCATTTTTTAGAGCATCACCAAAAACATCAACTGACATTCCTAGCGATTAATCCATATCCAGTTGACATTACGGGGGTGGAGACTACCATTACTGATCGCCCCGGCAGGCAACCAATCAAGGGTCTAGCGAAGATTAGTCGATCTATCTTACGTGCGCTTGACCGTTGGTTTTCTAAAAATCCCTGGTTTCCAAAATAGCAAACAGCTAGATTTTAGAAGTAAAGCTTTTTTCTAGATTGCGTAACTTGCGTTCAAAGCGATGCTTCTGTATTACGACTTTATCTAGGTTAGATAGCGATAATTCAGAAAGGTTTTTTCCTTCAATGAAAACATCATTAAATTGACGCATGATATTTTTTGGTGAAAATTTTTCTGAATATGCATCCCAGTTTTTCTGATGCTGAACTTGCTGGTCAAAATTCATAAAAATATCAGCCAACTCCATCCTTTCCCTCTACAGAAGAGATTTATTCCAAAGGATCTCAATATGACTTCTCTGGGGTGACATGGAGTAGGTGATCACCGGCTTGCCCTTGATTGAAAATTCCCCACAAGCAAGTCCAAAGGTCTCACCTATCCCTCTCGCATGAATCATGCCGTCACGGGTGTTGATAAATTTTGACTTGTAGATGAGGTCTGAGTTTCCGGGAAGAAAAATTAGCCGTTGATGTTTTGCAAATGGCTCAATATTCATAAAAAGGAAGTGGAGATCTGAACGTTTTTCTAGCGATAAAACTACCTCCTTTTTGGCAAATTCTAAATTAAAACTGTCCGATCCTCCGTAGCAACCTAATACTGTTGAAGTTTGTGGAATGTTTAGGTCGCTTCGCAAGTTGCCATCATGATCTGGAAGTTCAATCGTATGTGGAACAAACGGAATTTTCCGATTGGAGCAATCTCTGGAGAGCCATTCCGAGACAAAAGCATACTTATCTCCATGGAACTCTTCTGGTTTGGTTGGAAATACAGCATGAATTAATGTGGGTGAGTTCTCGCATGTCGCACCATCACGTTCACCAGACTTGATGAAATAAGTCAGATCTATATGTTCTTTTTCAATCAATTGATTTAGCTGTCTTTGCCCTTCATATGGAAAAATCCTAAAGTGCCTTGAAAACTTATCAAAAACAGATTTAATAATGGGATTATTTCTGCGATAAAAAATGACTGATTCATTGTTCAGGATAGATTGATTATGAAATGCGTAGTCATGCAGAGCAATTTCTGTCCCTCTGAGCGAAAGCCCGTTCGTATGAAATCCAATTTTCATCTTCAGATATCTTTAAGAGGTCGCATCTTCAAGCATGCGTTTTACAAAATTTCTAAAAGGCAAAATACTTGGCGTATTTAAGAGTAGTGCCTCAGAAGCGTAGCTCGCAAGTAATTTTTTTGACTCAATGATTTCCTCGAGGGGGGTAAAGTTACACCAAGACATGGGCGCCAGATTGATAAAAGCATTTGGATTGAAATCAATCTTTACATTTTCATCTGCCCATGTAATTGGAAGGCACTGTGCATAAAAGGCTTCGGGAATCTTTTCGGTGTAATAGCCTGGGTACATTCCATTTTCAGGGCAAAGGTTAAATGCAAAATCCTGAAGTAGGCTATGCTTCAAGAATCCACTTCGATGATGATCTTCTATATTTTTATTAAAGTGAGCGCCAAAGCCAGTTACGGGAATTACTTTGTGAACTGCATCAAAAAGAGTATTTCTGGGCTCTCTGATATGCGAGCTTAAAAAAGCCGCCCCCCAACCTCTATTAAGGAACGTGTTGCCAAGTGGTTGCATTAAGCGCTCAAATTTTAAGAGTTGGCCATAGCGAGGATTTTGATTGCCAATTATGCCTTCACGTGACCAATCAATCATTTCCATCCAATAGGGGAGTCTAAAGTGAGTCTCTGATTGAACGTTTAGATCGAAAGATATTGAATAGTCTGTCTTATGAATGTCATGGCGAATATTTTCAGCGCTGTGAAATAGGGTAAGTGGGGTTGATTTTCGAGAACTCAAGGCTTCAATCAGGAGTTGATTAATGGGTTTAACTGCAGGGCGCAGTGGTTTTGGGCACCAACCAAGCGATTTTGGCTCAGGATTAGCAAATGGGCCAAAAATTACTAGATTGCCATCTTTAGGTCGAACCCAGTCGATTTTGAAGCCCAAGCTTTGGGCGATAATTGGCAGCAGGCTTTGGCGATAGTCGCTTGGGCTGCCAATGGTGGCAATTCGTACACTTCTCATACCCTAATACTAATTTATTTTATGCCTCAGGATTTGACCCCCTATTCAGTTGTCATCACAACGTTTGATAAGCGCTTTGAGGCCTTCTTGGTTCCCTTGGTATCAGAAATTAAGGCTCAACGCCCTAATTTGGAGGTCATTGTGACTATCAATGGCCCTGGTAAAGGGGTATTTAATGAAGATTACCGCTCGAACGTATTGGCATTTTGTGCAAAACACGCCTTTGTTTATCCAACTGTTTTCCCTAATTTCCAGTCCTTGGCTAAGATGTGGAACAGGGGTGTGCTTACCGCCAGCAATGAGCGGGTGTTAATATTGAACGATGATCTCCAGGTGGGTAGTAACGAGGGCAATTGTTTTTTTGATTGCTTCGAGAGGGCTTTGGTTGCTCAGGCGGGAACTTTTAAAATTAATGGCAGCTTCTCCCATTTCGTGGCAGATAAGAGGGAGTTAATAGAAGTTGGGTTTTTTGATGAGCGCTTGCTTGGGCTTGGCGAGGAAGATGGAGATTTTTTTTGGCGCTACTATCAAAAATATCAACGCGAGATCCCCAGTCTTGATGTCCCCTTAATTAATAATGTTCAGTCCGATCTAGCGGACGATGGGTATACCAAGGGTATACGAACTGCATCACTATTCAATCGTGATTTTGTGCAACTAGTGAAGTATAAAAATACTTTGCTTGGTGGCTATCGGGGCATGTTCGATAAAAAGGTAAAACAATCCCTTGAGGATGAGAAACAATATCCTTATGAACTCTTTTACTTAGATAACAAAAACAAGCTCTAAATTTACTCTGGCAGAAGATGAACCTTATTTTTCCGATTACACGATTTCTCATTCGTTTAAGCAATCATTTCTCGGGTAAGAAATTCCAAGTGGAACTGCTTAATCGATGTATATTCTTGAGTCGCCGGAATCCTGAAGTCGTCATTTGCGACTACTATTTTTATATTCGAGATATTCTGCGGATGGATCTATTTGAGGTAAAAAAGGCTTGTTTTATTTTTTATGATTGCAATAGGTTTCATTTTTTTAAAATATTTTTACCAATTATTCATATTGATTTACAAATTGAACATACGCTCGTAAAACCTGGTGGCCGGGATGCAGAAAATGCATTTCTCGGTCGCCTACCCATCCCAAATAGTGAGCAGCAATATTTAGTGCGCATTGCTCGGTATGAGAACCTAAAGAAATCTAACATTGTGGTGGATTATAGCCGCATCAATTTATATAACATTCGATCTAATCAAGCGCTTCATACCTTCTTGCGGAAAATATTTTGTATCAGTCCGACACTTTATCCAATCTATATTGGTGCCGATGGGCGAGAGGGGGTCATTACTTTGTTTGGCAATCCCGAAGACTCTCGGCGTAAATTATTTCTTGCAGATTTGAATAGACATCAAATCCTATCGAGTAATATTCGGGGCATATATTTTGGGATCGATGGCTATTATCGAAGAGCAAAAATTGTGATTAATATTCGTCAAACTGAATATCACGATACTTTGGAGGAGCTTAGAGTATTGCCAGCTTTGCGAAGTGGTGCGATTGTTATTTGTGAGGCTGCCCCTTATGCGATAAAAACATGGTATTCAAAGTTTATTATTTGGGGATCAATAGATAAGCTGCCAAAATTAATAGCGCATACACAAAAAAATTATAATCAAATCCATGCTGAAATATTTGGAGTCTCGGGGAGGAATTCGCCTTTTATTAGGCGAATGCAGCGCATTGAGCGCTGCAATCAACTCTCCATGCTGAGGGCGATACAAAAGGTCAATCGAGATTTAGGGCTGCATTAATTTTTTTGGGGTTTGAATGATTTTAGTGACTGGCGGTGCCGGCTTTATTGGTGGAAATTTCGTCCTTGATTGGCTAAGTGTGCCCAGCAATGAGGGCGTTATCAATCTAGATAAACTCACCTATGCGGGCAACTTAGCTACCCTTGCGTCTTTGAAAGATGATCCGCATCATATCTTCGTCCATGGTGATATTGGTGATAAGGAGTTGGTTGCGAAGTTACTAAAGGAGCATCAGCCTCGCGCGATTGTGAACTTTGCTGCTGAGAGTCATGTGGATCGCTCTATTCATGGCTCCGCTGAATTTGTTAATACTAATATTGTCGGCACTTTTAACTTGCTTGAGTGTGCTCGTGAATATTGGAATGAATTGGATGGTTCGGCTAAGAAGGTCTTTCGTTTTCATCATGTGTCTACTGATGAGGTCTATGGATCACTTTCTGCTACTGATTCTGCATTTACAGAAACCAATTCCTATGAGCCTAATAGCCCATACTCTGCCTCTAAAGCAGCCTCAGATCATTTGGTGCGTGCATGGTTCCACACCTATGGTTTTCCAGTAGTTACTACCAACTGCTCTAATAACTATGGCCCATATCACTTCCCTGAGAAGTTGATTCCGCTAGCAATCCTCAATGCGCTTAATGGTAAACCGTTGCCAATTTATGGCGATGGTCAGCAAATTCGTGATTGGCTTTACGTTGGCGATCATTGCTCGGCTATTCGTGAAGTGTTGGATAAAGGTAAATTGGGCGAGACCTACAACATTGGTGGTTGGAATGAAAAAGCCAATATTGATGTTGTTAAGACCATCTGTGCAATTTTGGATGAGTTAAAGCCTCTTGCCGATGGCAAGTCCTATGTAGATCAGATTACTTATGTTAAGGATCGCCCAGGTCATGACCGTCGCTACGCTATTGATGCGAGCAAGCTTGAACGTGAGCTGGGTTGGCGACCCTTTGAGACTTTTGATACCGGTATTCGTAAGACTGTGAAATGGTATCTAGATAATCCGGTTTGGATTGAGGGTGTAGTCAGCGGCTCTTATCGTGACTGGCTTTCTAAGCAGTACAACTAGACAGCAAATGAAGATTCTCGTATTCGGTAAGGATGGCCAATTAGGAAAAGCCTTCCAAGAGGAGTTAGATGAACGCACCTCGGCTTTACTTGCAAAACCTATTATTCAGTATGTTGGACGCCCTGAATGTGATCTTGCTAACGAAGAAGCGCTTAATCAGCTCCTTAATCGACTCCAGCCTCAATTGATTATTAATGCTTCAGCATATACGGCAGTCGATAGGGCAGAGACGGAATCCGATTTAGCTTTTGCTATCAATTCAAGAGCACCAGAAATCATGGCGCAATATGCCGTGGATCATGATGCTACTTTCTTGCATTACTCCACGGATTACGTGTTTGACGGCGAGAAATATGGCTTCTACTTAGAGGGTGATTTGCGTAACCCTCTGGGGGTATATGGTAAAAGCAAGGCTGATGGTGAAGAGGCTATCGCCCGAGTTTTTGCTGGCACTAGAGGTAATGATCAATATGCTATTTTCAGAACCAGTTGGGTATATGGAGATGGTGGAAATTTTATTCGCACGATTTTGCGTTTAGCAAAAGAACGTGAAGAGTTGAAAATCATCAATGATCAATTTGGTGTTCCCACGAGTGCCAATTGGTTGGCGCAAGTAAGTCTGAACTTGGTCTTGGATGAAGATGCCCGCTTAAGAAAATTTGCATCTGGCATCTATCATGCTGTTTCTGCTGGAGAAACCACATGGCATGGCTTGGCTTGCTTGACTGCACAGGCGGCAATCGATGCAGGAGTTGCTCTAAAAGTGACTCCCGATGCCATTAAGCCCATTCTGACTATTGAATACCCTTTGCCAGCCCTAAGACCCATGAATTCAAGGATGTCCACTGATAAGCTCTATCAGGCGTTTGCGGGTCGAGGTGATGTGTCAGAATTGCAGTATCTGAATCAGCCTTGGGATAAAGCTGTCCGATCTTATGTCACAAATTTGGCTAAAGACGGACTTATCTAGAAAGAATGCTATGGCCGTAAATCAAGCAAATCGTAAGGGGATTATTTTAGCGGGGGGCTCTGGCACTCGCTTATATCCAGTGACTCAAGCTGTATCTAAGCAACTCATGCCTGTCTATGACAAGCCAATGGTCTATTACCCGCTGACCACATTGATGCTTGCGGGGATCCGAGATATTTTGCTAATTTCTACTCCACACGACACGCCCCGTTTCGCAGAGTTGTTAGGTGATGGTTCTCAGTGGGGGCTGAATATTGAATATTGTGTTCAGCCGTCGCCAGATGGTTTGGCTCAAGCTTTTACTTTGGGTAAGAATTTCGTTGGAAATAATCCAAGTGCTTTAGTGCTTGGCGATAATATTTTCTATGGCCATGAGTTGGTTGATCAGCTTGATAGCGCTAACGCACGCACAAGTGGTGCGACAGTATTTGCTTATCACGTCAATGATCCAGAGCGTTATGGTGTAGTGGAGTTTGATAAAGACTACAAAGCGCTCTCCATTGAAGAAAAGCCGCTCAAACCTAGAAGTAGTTACGCCGTAACAGGCCTCTATTTTTATGATAATCAGGTGTGCGATATCGCCTCCTCCATTAAGCCTAGTGCGCGTGGTGAATTAGAGATTACCGATGTCAATCGTGTATATCTCGAAAAGAATGAGCTTAGCGTTGAGATCATGGGTCGTGGATTTGCGTGGCTTGATACCGGTACTCACGATTTCTTATTGGATGCTGCAGGTTTTATTGCTACTTTGCAAAAGCGTCAAGGCTTGATGGTAGCTTGCCCCGAAGAAATTGCTTATCGTCAGGGTTGGATTAGCGCCGAGGATGTCCTCAAGGTTGCTACGCAGCTGAGTAAGAACAGTTATGGCCAGTATCTAAAGAAGATCTTAAATGAGCTTAATACTTCCGCTCAGCCCGTTTCTTTGTCTCATAAGAAGATGATTGGATGAATGTGATGGTCACTACACCTACAAAACTGGTGGTCACTCCAACAGCAATTCACGATGTATTAATTATTGAGCCAAAAGTGTTTGGTGATGAGCGTGGTTGGTTTACCGAGTCCTTTAATGCGCAAGATTTTGCTCTGGCCACAGGCTTGAAGGTGGATTTTGTTCAAGATAACCATTCATTTTCCCGTCAATGGACTCTGCGTGGTCTGCACTATCAACTGGAGCATACGCAAGGAAAGTTGGTGCGCGTTGTCGCTGGTAGTGTTTTTGATGTTGCTGTAGATATCCGTCAAGATTCACCAAGCTATGGCAAGTGGGTTGGTGTCGAGCTGAGCGCTGAAAATCACAAGCAAATGTGGATTCCCATTGGCCTTGCGCATGGCTTCTTAGTTTTATCTGAGACGGCTGAGTTTCTGTATAAAACTACCGATTACTATCACTCTCAAAGCGAAGTTTGTTTGGCCTGGAATGATCCAACTGTAGGTATCGAATGGCCAATGCCTCAAGGCGTCACTCCCAATATGAATGCTAAAGATTCTGCTGGCTTATTGTGGGATGCTACTCCTAAGTTCTGAGCAATTTAGGGGTATTTTCAAAAGATAAGATAATGCTCGCATGAGCACTTCCCCCAAAATCCTCTTGGTAAAACTATCCTCCCTTGGGGATGTGTTGCACAACTTGCCGATTGTGTGGGATTTGCGTGCTCGATTGCCTGAAGCGCAAATTGATTGGGTGGTTGAGGAGGCTTATGTTCATCTGCTGACGCCACTTTTATCTCGAGATGGTTTTCGGGGTATTGATCGCATCATTCCTTTTGGTTTACGCCGGTGGAAGAAGCACCTCTTTAGCTTAGCAACATGGAAAGAGTTTTTTACGTTTAGAAAAACACTTCAATCCACTACCTACGGAGTATTAATCGAAACACATGGCCTTCTTAAATCTGCCGTCGTATGCACCCTAGCCAAAAAAAGTTCTGGCGCCGTGGTTGCAGGTCTTGCTAATGCAACGGAGTTTTCAGGATACGAGCCGCTCGCTAGATCGTTTTATAACCAATCTGTGCAGGTGCCTACGCAATGCCATGCGGTAGATCGTTCACGTTGGGTGATGTGCTCGGCTTTAGATTGGCATTTGCTGGATCGAAGTGATGCACCGCAGTTTTATCCCTCGGCATTCATCACTAGCATTCCTCAGACTTCTGTTGGTAGCTTGAATAAGCCATATGTCTTATGCTTTCATTCAACAACCAGAGAGGCTAAGCGTTGGTCTAATGACAATTGGATTACGCTAGGCAAAGATTTATCTGCCAGGGGATATCAAGTGGTTTTCCCTTGGGGTAATGCTGCTGAAAAATCAGTGAGTCAACTACTTGCTTCACAGATTTCTGGGGCTTTAGTGTCGTCAGCCTTTTCGATTGAAGAGGCATTCTCAGTAATCTCTGGAGCGGCTTTGACGGTAGGGGTGGATACTGGTCTGACGCATTTAGCGGCAGTTCTCGACAAACCTACTGTCGAAATCTATTGCGACTCACCCCGTTGGAAAACTGAAGGCTATTGGTCTGATCGAATCTGTAATGTAGGTGATATTCAAAATCCTCCAAGCGTTCAAGAGGTTCTTAACGCATCTTTAAAGCTTTTAGATCAAGCTTAAATACCTGCTTTTTTGTTTTTAGCGCAGTAGGGTATTGATGGAAATCAAATCTTCGTCTGATAGTGCCGCAGCATGCGCCTTCAATTTAATGGCATTGAGGATGGTGTTGTACTGTGCTTGCTGCAATTGCGAGCGAGTAGTGATTACGGTATCTAATGCGATTAATACATCAATATTAATTAAGGTCCCCACCTGAAATCCTAGCTTACTGGATTCAAGTGCGGAAGTAGATGAGCGCTCCGCGGCCTCATATGCTTTAACGCTTGCGCGAGCCCACCATAGAAACCGATAAACGCTGCACGAGTGCTTTGGGCAGCAGTACGGCGCGCATTGTCATAGTTCGCTTTAGCTGCATCTAGTAATGCAGCATTTTGACGAATGAGTGAGCTGTTATAACCACCAGAGACCAGAGGGATGGTCATCTGCAGGGCGATGATGTTGTTGTAAATATTGGTCTGTGACGGGGTTAAGCTATTAGCTGTTCCGTTGAAGGTGTTGTAACCCGCTGTACCAACAAAATTAAGGGAGGGGTAGTTTAGCGCTTGAGAGGCTTTATAAGTACTTTCGGCTAAGCTGACAGACAGTTGACCAGCAAGCACATTAAAGTTGGCTGTCTCCGCTTGGTTGATCCAGTCTTCCAGGGTTTGCCCTTTTGGCAGCTGAGGATTAACGCTATCGGCAATCGGAATCCCATTATTGTCTTTAACTTTAGAGCGAGGGTCTTTAAGAACCCCATCAATCTTCGCATCTTTGGTTAGCGGCCTTAAGGCGCCCACTGGGCGACCAACTAGTTGTTCTAATACCCCGCGTTTAACGATGAGGTCTGCTTGGGCGGCAATCTCCTGGGAGTTGGCTAAATCAAAACCAGCTTGAGCTGTATTGACATCAACAATCGTTGTCAAACCAGCATCAAATTTTGCTTGAGCAATTTCTAGTTGGTGCTTAATTAAACCCTTTTTGTTGCGATAGAGCTCAACGTTGTCTTGGCTAGTAAGTGCATCAAAATAGGCCTGTGAAACGCGAATGATCAGATCTTGCTGCGCCAAGTAAAAGCGCATATCCGCAATCTTAGTATTTAAGTCACCCTGTTTAAATGCCTCAAATGCTGCCATATTAAAAGCAGGTTGAGTTAGGGTAACGGTATAGTTTTTTGGTCATATACTCGTGAACCAGAATACGAACTGGCCGGTTGATTGCCCGCAGTATGTTGATAGTAGCGAGTACCACCAGGAACGGCTGTAGCTTGTGGCAACAAGAGTGATAAACCTTGCCAATAGAGCTCTTTACTTGCTTAATAGTTAAAGCGAGCCGCATTTAATACGGGATCGCTAAATGCAGCTTCTTGATATAGGCGAATTAAATCAGTTATTTGACTGCTTCCATTTGCTGCATTAGTACCAAGATTGGATGGTGCTGCATTGCTCGGAATTGCTTGTCGTGGCAAGGGAGCCATCTGTGGCGGCATATCCAAGCCCACTAAAGACTGTGCGCTCACTGGCGTTGGCAGTGAAGGCTTAACCCCATTAGCGCTTTGGGCTAGTGCTGTCGACGGCTGGATCCCTAGTCCGAACGCCTGTCCCAGGATTAAACCAAAAGCGGTTAACTGAGGGAGGCGAAAGCGTGTCAATGTCATCTAATTCCGGTACTTTTCAATATGCCATGAAGTTTAAGACTTATTTAGCTCAAGCGCTGGATTTAAGCCTTATTTTGCCAAATCCTAGGCTCTACTTCATCTATCTATAAAATTGCGCCTATGGATCTAATTTTGCTAGGTAAAGCAGTGATACTGGGGATAGTTGAGGGCTTAACTGAGTTTTTGCCAATCTCTAGTACGGGCCACCTTATTCTGGTGGGTGACTTGCTCGATTTTAATGACGAGCGAGGAAAGGCCTTCGAGGTCATTATTCAGTTCGGTGCAATTTTGGCGGTTTGTTGGGAATTCCGAGAAAAGCTTTGGAGGGTGGCTTCAACTATCCAGACCAGCACAATCTCACGACGTTTCGTATTAAACCTATTGATCGCTTCAATTCCGGCGATGGGTTTGGCTTTCATCTTTGGCAAGCATATTAAGGTTGTATTGTTTGCACCGATTCCGGTAGCGAGTGCTTTTATTTTGGGGGCGTTGGTTATTTTTTGGGCAGAACGTCGTCAAACCAAGTTAATGCATTTCCCGACTAAGTCACATATTCAGTCGGTTGATGACTTAACCCCTTTGGATGCACTGAAGGTTGGTCTTGCACAATGTGCCGCTTTAATTCCAGGAACCTCTCGTTCGGGTGCGACCATTATTGGCGGCATGTTATTTGGTTTGCCTCGTGCGGTAGCTACCGAGTTTTCTTTCTTCTTAGCGATTCCCGTGATCGGCGGCGCAACTGCTTATGAACTTCTCAAACTTTGGAAGAATCCAGTTTCTTTATCCGGTGATTTTGCTTGGGCGATCGCAGTCGGATTTATTGCTGCTTTTATTTCCGCCTTCATTTGTGTACGCTGGTTGATTCATTATGTTGCCGGACATAATTTCATTCCGTTCGCCTGGTATCGCATTGTCTTTGGTGTATTGGTACTAGTGAGCGCGTATACCGGCTTCGTAGCTTGGTCTCACTAACATAAGTCAATTCAAAAAATTAATAGACGCAGATTGGAATAAATATGGATGTATCGATTGACGCTATTACGAATAATATTCAGCTGGCATTAGCCCCAGTCTTTTTGCTGACTGCAGTGGCAACCTTAATTAATGCAATCTCTGCTCGCTTAGCTCGATCAGTAGATCGTATGCGTGCTATTCAGCACCGCATTCAGGAGGGCGGTATTCAGGATTTAGAAATGCTCGCTCATATGATGAAAGAGGCGAATGAAGCAAAAGTCCGGGGTCGTCTTTGCACTGCTGCAATTTTCTTCGATGTACTCAGCGGTGTATTTATTTCTTTAACAGTCCTAGAGTTATTTTTCTTCCAAGCCGGTGCCGTGCGCTCCCTGCAGGCAACTTATGTCATTTGGACCTTTGTACTTGGTCTTATATCTTTTATGACATCTTTGTCTATCGTTTTAGGTGAGGTAGTCTATGCCTATCGCTCAGCTGGTTGGAATACACCTTTCCCAAAATAAAAATTATGCAAAATTACAATCGTAATCAAAAAATTCTCATTACTGGTGGCGCTGGCTTCTTGGGCTCTCATCTCACCGAAAAACTTCTTAAAGAGGGCAATGAAGTATTGGTCGTTGATAACTTTTTTACCGGTACCAAGCAAAATCTAACCCACTTGCTTGGCGATCCAAATCTAGAGGTGATGCGTCACGATGCGACTTTCCCTCTCTATGTGGAAACGAACCAAATTTATAACTTGGCCTGCCCGGCTTCACCCGTGCATTATCAATATGATCCTGTGCAGACAACCAAGACTAGTGTGCATGGCGCCATCAATATGCTCGGTCTTGCCAAAAGAACCAGGGCCCGAATTTTGCAAGCCTCTACTAGCGAAGTTTATGGTGATCCAGAAGTGCATCCTCAACCAGAGGAATATTGGGGTAAGGTCAATCCGATTGGCATTCGCTCTTGTTATGACGAGGGTAAGCGCTACGCAGAAACTTTATTCTTTGATTACCATCGCCAACATCAGTTAGACATCAAAGTAGTGCGTATTTTTAACACCTATGGCCCACGCATGCACCCTAATGATGGCCGAGTGGTGAGTAACTTCATCGTACAAGCGCTGCAAGGCAAGGACATCACGATTTATGGCGATGGTCAGCAAACCAGAAGCTTTTGTTATGTCGATGACCTCATTGATGCCATGGTCAGAATGATGAACTCAGAAGATGGCTTTACAGGACCAGTCAATATTGGCAACCCGGGTGAGTTCACGATGCTTCAGTTAGCTGAAACCGTTCTCAAGCTCTCAGGCAGTAAATCTAAGATCATTCATCAGCCCTTGCCATCGGATGATCCAAAGCAGCGTCAACCTAATATTGAGCTGGCTAGGGCCAAGCTCGGATGGGAGCCTAAGGTCAACTTGGAAGATGGGCTAAAAGAGACGATTGCCTACTTTAAGAAAGTGGTTGCATAAGTTGCCCCTAGAAAAGCCAGAGAAGCATTTTGATCGTATTCGCTCTTTTGTTTTAAGGGCGGGCAGAACAACTGCCGGACAGCAGCGCGCTATTGAGGAATTGGGGCCGCATTTTTTGCTGCCATTTCAAGAGGCTATTTTGGAGCTACCAAAAGCATTTAATGGCTCATCACGTCCTAAGATATTAGAAATTGGTTTTGGCATGGGTGAGACTACTGCCAAAATTTCTGCCTTGCGTTCTGAAGACGATTTCTTGGCAATTGAAGTACACCCTCCAGGGGTAGGCGCTTTGCTGAAATTAATTGGCGAGAACAATCTCACCAATTTGCGTTTGATTCGTCATGATGCAGTTGAAGTGCTGGAGAAGATGCTTGCCTCAAATTCTTTGGATGGCATTCATATTTATTTTGCAGATCCTTGGCATAAAAAGCGTCATCACAAGCGTCGTCTGATTCAAGCGGAGTTTGTAAAGTTATTGGCCTCACGCTTAAAGCCTGGCGCCTACTTACATTTAGCTACGGACTGGCATAACTATGCTGAGCAAATGCTTTTGGTCTTGAATGCTGAGCCCACTTTAGAAAACACTTCTACCGAGCAAATCCGCATTGAAACTTTTTCAGCTGCCGATATTGCTAACGAGAGTGAGCTTGCTAAAGAGTCCTTTAAAGAATTCAAACCGACTCTTGAGCAGCTTGAGGTTAAGCATCTTGGATATGTCGAGAGGCCTGTTTACCGACCCATTACAAAATTTGAGAACCGCGGGATCAAGCTTGGTCACGGTGTATGGGATTTGGTTTACAAAAAGAACTAAAGCCGCTGTTTTAGGTTAAATGGGCAGCTTTATTGGTTTCTAATCTTGCCTTACAGTCCAAGACATACATATTTGAGCTCTAGGTATTCATCCATGCTGTAGACACTGCCTTCACGTCCTAAGCCGGACTGTTTAATCCCGCCAAATGGTCCCACCTCATTGGAAATAATTCCGGAGTTGACGCCCACAATGCCGTACTCAAGCGCTTCAGCCGCTTTCCAGATGCGGCCAATGTCACGGCTGTAAAAATAGGAGGCTAGGCCAAATTGGCTATTGTTAGCTAACCTGATTGCTTCCTCATCACTTTCAAATGGAATTATGGGGGCTACTGGTCCAAAGGTTTCTTCATGGGTAATGAGCATGTCATTGGTTACATTAGACAAAATAGTGGGCTCATAAAATGTTCCGCCCAAAGGGGAGGGCTTGCCGCCGGCAATGAGTTTGGCACCCTTGCTGATAGCATCAGCTACATGCCGCTCGACTTTCTCTAAGGCAGCCTGCTCAATCAGTGGGCCTTGGGTGCTACCAGCCTCCATGCCATTCCCCACTTTGATGATTTGAATGGCTTTTGCAAATTTTGCGACAAACTCATCCTGTACTTTTTTGTGTACATAGAAGCGATTCGCACAAACACAGGTTTGACCGGAGTTTCTATATTTAGAGGCCATAGCTCCAGAAACTGCCGCATCAATATCTGCGTCTTCAAAAACAATAAAGGGAGCATGACCACCGAGCTCTAGACCTAATTTCTTGACCGTAGGAGCGCATTGCGCCATTAAGATTCGTCCAACTTCAGTTGAGCCTGTGAATGACAGGTGGCGAACGGTAGGCGAGGCGCTGAGTGTTTTGCCAATCGCAATGGATCCATCGGCATCCGCGGTAAGAATATTGATCACACCTGCTGGCACGCCAGCACGCTGAGCAAGCTCAGCCAGTGCTAATGCACTCAGTGGCGTGAGCTCGGCTGGCTTGATCACAATGGTGCAACCCGCTGCCATTGCAGGTGCAATTTTGCGCGTGATCATGGCAATCGGGAAATTCCAAGGCGTGATGGCAACGCACACTCCAATTGGCTGCTTCATGACGATCATGCGCTTATCACTCCAGGTCGTACTTGGAATGGATCCGGCAACTCTTTTTGCCTCTTCAGCAAACCACTCCACAAAAGACGCACCATAGGCCACTTCACCCGCTGCTTCGGTTAACGGCTTTCCTTGCTCTAGGGTCATGAGGGTGGCGAGGTCTTGGGTATTCTGAGCAATCAAATCAAACCATTTGCGCATTACATTGGCGCGCTCTTTTCCAGTTTTACCCTTCCAACTTTGAAAGGCATGCTCGGCAGATTCAATTGCCCGCTCGGCATCTATTGGTTGAAGGTTGCTGACATCTGCAATGAGTTCATCGGTAGCAGGATTGTGAACTGTAAAAGTTTTTCCTGAATTTGTTTTAAACCACGCACCATTAATGAAGGCCTCTTCTCTAAATAGGCTTGGATCTTTGAGCAATTTGCGGATATCAGTTTTCTGCATGATGGCGTCTCTTTGGTTAAAAGTTATTTTTATTTTATCCCTGAGTGTAGTTTGGATTGTCGCCCAAAGTTATGGACAAAATAAACCCCCTGGACCTCTTGGGGGCGCAGGTGGTGAAGTCTTGAGAACACTCGACCTAACTTGCCTGCACCTCAGTGCTGCGTAGCTTTTGGGCTAGGAGATCTAATACGCCATTGACGTACTTATGGCCATCAGTGCCGCCAAAAGTTTTCGCTAATTCGACTGCTTCATTAATAGCCACTTTATAGGGAACGGCCAAATCAATAGCCAATTCATATGTGCCAATCAGAAGGGCAGCATGTTCTACAGGAGATAGCTCATTAATGGGGCGATCGAGGGCTGGGGTAATGATGCCCTCAAGCTCATCAGTACGCTCTAGTACGCCAGCAAAAATACCTTGAAACAAATCATGTTGGCAACGGCGAAAGCCAGGATCTTCGGCCAATTGCTTAGCGATTGCCGCGGCATTAGGTAGACTGCCAGCGCGGCGCATGACTAAGCTTTGATAGACACCTTGTAAAGCATATTCACGGGCACGTCGACGTGGTGTGAGTGAGCGCTTAGGCGCGCTGGGTACACTCGGTGTACCAGGTGCTGCCTGTGGGTTTGAGACCTTCTTATTCATCTGTGAAATTACTCTTCTGAAGGGTTGATTTCAAAATCAATATCGAGAGTAAGGGCAAGAGCTAGATTAGTCATTTCAACAACGACTCTTGCGCAGTCTGCACCCTTTACCTGAACGCGTACCTGAGCTTGCTCATCTGTCTCGCAGGTGAGAATACCGTTGGCGATAGGTAATCCGGACTCAAGGCAAACGCGAGTAATGCCAGTACCAGATTCATTCGACACGAGTTCAAAGTGATAAGTCTCGCCACGGATTATGGCACCTAGCGCAACCAAGCCATCGAATTCACCTGTTTCAGCAAGCTTTTGTAGTGCAAAAGGAATCTCAAGCGCACCTGGAACTGTGACGAGTTTGATGTCGCTTTGGGAGACACCCAGCTTGATTAGCTCTTCAATACAAGCGGTAGTCAGCGCAACGCAATGCTCTTCATTGAAGCGGGCCTGCACAATGCCTACACGCAGATCTTGTCCATTGAGGTCGGTGGCGAGAACGCCTACTGCAGATTCATCGTTGCTTGTGTTCATATTATTTTCTGAAATTACTTATTGATTCGATTCAAATGGTGTGTAGCCCGTTACTTCAAGTTTGTATCCGGAAAGGCTAGGCACTGGACTAGGGTTGGCGAGTAAACGCATTTTTCCAACGCCGATATCTTTGAGGATTTGCGCGCCGATGCCATAACTACGGAAATCAGTTTTGCGGGCCAATGGCTTTTCAGCTGCTTCAGAGTGAGTGCCATTCAATTTATGAAATTGGGCCAACCAATATACATCATTAGGGGCTGCAATGCCAGATGCATTAAGTAGAACTGCCACGCCAGAGGGCGCTGCTGCTAACTTCTGCAATGCTTGAGCTAAAGGCCAAGAGTGCGTGCTGACATTGGAGTCCAAGAAATCAAATACTGTGACGGGCTCATGAACGCGTACTAGAGTTTCTTCAGTTTCAGATGGCTTTCCATGGACTAGTGCCAAATGTATGCATGAGCTTGGTGTATCACGGTAGATGATTCCCTGGAACTTGCCCCAGGGGGTGTCGAACTCACGCTCGCCTTCTCGGACAACAATGCTTTCATGTTGACTTCGATACTGAATGAGATCAGCAATGCTGCTAATCTTTAATTGATGGTCTTTTGCAAACTCAAGCAAGTCTGGCAGTCGCGCCATAGTGCCATCATCTTTCATGATTTCGCAAATGACGGCAGTGGGTGAGCAGCCAGCCATTGCGGCTAAATCACATCCAGCCTCTGTATGACCGGAGCGGATCAACACGCCACCAGGTTGCGCCATCAAAGGAAAGATATGGCCTGGCTGAACCAGATCATTTGGTCTTGCGTTTGCGACAACTGCTGTTTTGATGGTGTGGGCGCGATCTGCTGCTGAGATGCCAGTAGTCACACCACTAGCCGCCTCAATCGAAACAGTGAAATTGGTACCCATGGAGGTGCCTTTATCCCTCACCATTAAAGGTAGGTTAATTTGTTGGCAGCGCTCACGTGTCAAGGTAAGGCAAATTAGGCCACGACCATGCTTAGCCATGAAATTCACAGCCTCTGGAGTGACATGATCGGCAGCAAGCACTAAATCACCTTCATTCTCACGATCTTCTTCATCGATCAGAATGACCATCTTGCCAGCTTTAAGCTCGGCAACGATTTCTTCTGTGGAGGCGAGGTTATTTTGCATAGCTCTCTATTTTAAGCTGAGGAGGGGGTTTCGGGCTTTAGCCTGGCATGCCGCGGTCAATATTGGAGCAATATCCAGTTTTTCTGACAGTGAGCGCCCATGAAAGGCCTATTTTTGTGGTTCCAGTCTCGAGAAAATGGCCTGTGCTTTTCCTCTTTCAAAAATCCCCGTCCTCTCTTAAATCCAATGCTCAGGCCAATGGATTCATCTTATTGGAGGTTTTGGTGGCCATGGGTCTAGTCGCAAGTAGCTGGGTGGGTTTGAACAACATCTATCAGGGGATGATTTTGCGCTTGAGCCAACTGTAGGAGAAAAGAGTGGAGCTCAGAAGGGAAATGGATAGACATGAGCGCGCCATATTGGCTGCTGCACAACTAAATAATCCAAGTCAAACTTCACGAAAGTTAGCGGATGAATCTATTGGAATGTCTCGTCGGCCTCGCCCTATCCCTAATCTTGGTCGCACCACTCATCAAAAATAGCGGTGAGTTCATCGCTAAGCAAATTCAGTATGAAAAATCACAGTCACTAACTGTAGAAGCGGATCGTGCGCTGGAATTAATCGGGCGCGCTATCCGGATGGCTGGGTATCAGAACGCTAGCTCGGCGATGGCATCTACAGGAAAAAATTCCTCATCAAGTAACTACATCCAGATTCAAAAAAATAATGAATATCGAGGCTCAGATTCTCTCATGGTGAAACATGGAATATCTTCAGGGGTGGACTTTGATTGCATTGGCAATACCCTGTCAAGAGAGCGCACTAAAAATAATTTAGCACAACAAGGATTTTTAGTGGATCGGCAAGCATCTGCGCCCAAAGGAGCGAGGGTAAATGGCGGCTCATTAATCTGTCAATCGTTGGATCGTCAGGGGCGCATACAAAACACAACCTTGATGAATGGCGTTCACTATCTTTCTTTTGAGGCACTTCCAGCTAGTGCTGGCAAGGCTTTTAAGGTAGTGCTGGAGATGACCGATGGCGTATCCATTCACCAGAAGTTTGAGCAAATATTCACCGCTCGTAATCTGCTATGAATCTTCTATGATTATTGCTTGGGTCTTATCACTGTTGACACTACTCTCCATGCTGGTTATGCAGTTAGAGCGCTTAGCTGCACTTGAAGTTATGAGCGTCATTACTTATGTAGAAACTCAGAAGGCATTTATTGTTGTCGAACAATCTATTCTTGAGTGCGAGAAATATCTTTCTAATATCACTGCCTTAGACAGCCCTGCTTGTTCTATACGGTCTTCTGGAAAAAATCTTTGGTTGATATCCAGCAAATCAAAACCAAGCCTGGAGACCCTCATTTTTTTGGATGATAAAACCAATATCGCTAGACGACTAAATTGGCGGCAAAAATTTGAATAAGCAAGATCAAGGTTATAGCTTGTTAGAGTTGATGGCTGTTGTGTTGATCGTTACCATCATTGCAATATCGACACTACCTTTATTGCATGAACAAATGGCTGCGCGAGAAATCGATGCCATTGCCAGGCGTTTTATTGTGCATGCCCAATTCGCCAGATCTCAAGCATTGATCTTGGGATCCCCTATGCGCATCACCCCATTGAATGGCGGTCTTTGGGAAGAGGGCTGGGTAGTTAAAAATGTTTGCGATGAACGTCAGCCAAAATCAACGTGCATTGAGCGACAGTGGATTGCCCAAGGAGATCTTGCGAAGGTGTATTTCAAATGCGGGGGTAAGCAGTTTATTGATCCTCATACCTCCAAGAGGGGTATTTTGTTTAATGCTGCTGGTGCTGCAAAAACAGCCCATGGCGGATTTGTTGCTAATCGTCTGATATTGGGTCATGACCGTGACCCTGAGCTCGAGCGACAGCTGATCCTCGGTAGTGGGGGTCGCTGGCGAATTTGTGATCCAAGTAAGGACTCCAAAGCCTGCAAGTAGGGTGGGTAAATTTACTGCTTCTACCCACAATCGGTTTTAATAGACCCATGTACACCGCAGTCGACCATCAATTTATGAGTCAGGCCTTAGCCGAGGCTCAAAACGCCCTCTACCTATCTAACCCCAACCCACGGGTGGGATGCATCATTGTCAAAGATGGAGAAGTGATTGGGCGCGGGCATACCCAAAGAGTGGGCGGACCCCATGCGGAAGTTCAGGCTTTAGCTGATGTGAAGTCAAAAGGGCTAGATCCCGCTAGATCAACGGTCTACGTCACCCTAGAGCCATGTAATCACTCCGGTAGAACGCCCCCTTGTGTCGATGCTTTGATTGCAGCCAAGCCAGCTATGGTGATTGTGGCAATGTCGGACCCCAATCCCCTGGTTGGTGGTAAAGGTCTTGAGCGATTAAAGGCTGCGGGCATTGATATTCGGTGTGGTCTATTGGAATCTGAAGCCCAAGCATTAAACCGGGGATTTATTTCTAGGATGACTCGAGGCTTGCCTTGGGTTCGTATGAAGATTGCTGCCAGCTTGGATGGCAAAACAGCACTGCCAAATGGCCAAAGCCAATGGATTACCGGGCCTTTAGCTAGGGCGGATGGCCATCATTGGCGCGCTCAAGCTTGCGCCATATTGATTGGTGTCGGTACCGTCAAAGAAGATGATCCAAGTCTCAATGTTCGTGATGTCAAAACTGAGCGCCAGCCTTGGAGAATTATTCTGGACTCCAAGCTCGAGACGCCTCTGGGCGCAAAGGTGTTGAGCAATTTCAACGCGTCAGGCGTCATCTTGGTTTGCGCCTCATTAGACTCTCGAGAGAGTCAAGACAAGGCAAAAGCATTTAAGGCTCTTGGTGTTGAAGTTATTGCAATGGCTAACGCTAATGGCAAGGTGGATTTGCCAAAACTCTTTACGTATTTAGCAAAAGAGCGTCATATGAATGAAATCCATGTCGAAGCTGGATTTAAGCTTAATGGCTCTCTACTGAGGGAGGATTGTGTTGACGAACTCTTGCTGTATTACGCCCCCTTCTTTATGGGTGAGGGCATTGGCATGGTTAACATCTCACCATTGACAGCATTGGATGAACGCCAGGATTGGCAAATCATCGATCAAAGTCTATTTGGCCCTGATCTTCGTTTGCGTCTGAGCAAGAAATAGAAAACAAGAAACAGCAAGAAAAAACGATTCAATCAAATTACAAAACCTATTTAAGATCTCGCTATGTTTACTGGAATTATTACTGCTGTTGGCCAAATCAAAAGCGCTCAAGCTAAAGGCGATGGTCTGCATTTGGTGGTTGATGTGCCTTTTGGGTATCTCGATGATGTTGCATTGGGTGACAGTATTGCTATTCAGGGTGCATGCATGACTGCCACTGAATTTACTGGCAACACTTTTGCACTGGATATCTCACGTGAGTCTTTAAACAAGACGGTTGGTTTGGACAAAGTGGGCCCAGTCAATTTAGAAAAAGCCTTGCGATTAAATGATCGCCTGGGTGGTCATTTGGTAAGTGGACATGTTGATGGTGTTGGCAGGGTAGCGCACTTTGCAACTGTCGCTGATGATGCTTATGGCTCTTGGCTTCTACAAATTGAAGCCCCAAAGGCGCTGGCACCATTCTTGGCATACAAGGGATCGATTGTTGTTAATGGTGTTTCATTAACTGTAAATAAAACGCAAGACAGTAAAGATGCATGCTTAGTAGATATCAACATCATTCCACATACCCTTGAAAACACAACCCTGGGCAAGCTAAAGCAGGGTGATGTAGTGAATCTAGAGGTGGATTTAATTGCGCGTTATGTTGCGCGGATGTTAGAAACCCAGAGTAATGCTTGAGTTAAAAATCTGAATTACTTCTTTTGATACCGTGTTGAGTCGCTTAAGTTAGCTTGCTTAAAGCCTGCCTGTCGTAGGCGGCAAGACTCACACTCACCACAAGTCTCACCTAAATCATTCGCCTGATAGCAAGAAACGGTTTGCGAGTAGTCGACATCTAAAGTCGTGCCCAGTTGAATGATTTCTGCTTTACTCATGCTGATGATCGGCGCATGAACCCGAAAACGGTTTTCATTATTGAGGGCTTCTACACCAGCCTTAGTAGCTAGGTTTGCCATTGTTTCAAATGAGGCGACATATTCATGACGACAGTCAGGATAGCCTGAGTAGTCAACGGCGTTGGCGCCGTAAAAAATATCTAATCCACCAAACGATTCAGCCCAGCCTAAAGCAAGTGATAGCAAAATCGTGTTGCGAGCAGGGACATAGGTAACGGGGATTTCTAAATCTTTGCCTGGGGTAATCGGAATGTCGATAGATGAGTCTGTCAGAGCAGAGCCGCCAAAGCGCGTGAGATCTAAATTCACTACCTCATGACGTACAACACCCATTTTCTTGGCAATGTGTTTTGCTGCCGCTAACTCGGAAGAATGACGTTGACCATAGCCTACCGATAAGACGTAAGGTGCGTAACCAAGATCTTTTGCCAATGCCAAAATCGTGCTGGAATCTAATCCGCCAGAAAACAAAATGACGGTAGGCGCATTCGGTGTGCGTGGGGCGATATTCTGAAAGGCGGCTGATAACTTAGACATGGAAAAGTATTAAAGCCTTAGTTGCTGATTACTTCGTAGCGGCGATCAGCTGCTGTGCGTCTTTTGCTGATTCAGTATCTGGATATTTACTGATGATCTCGCCAAAGGTTTTCTTGGCAGCTGCTTTACTGCCACTTTCCAATTGCGCATTACCGAGGGTCAACATTGCTGACGGAATACGGGGGTGATTTGGATAGCGCTTAATGAGGCTTTGCAGCTGCGCAATCGCGCCGGTGTAATCCTTATTGGCGTATTTGCTGTTACCACTCCAAAAGAGTGCTAGCGGCACGTATGGACTCTTAGGGTAGCGGTTCACAAAAGCTGAGAAGCCTTCATCAGCTTTCTTGAGATTGCCTGCTTGGAAGGCTTTTAAGGCATCGTCATAGGCCTTCTTCTCACCAGGTTGAACTGTGCCGCTTACACCCTCAATCGTGGCTGTACGTGGCTCAAAATTACCTAAGCGGTTATCCAGATCTTGGTAGTAAGTCTTCTGACTTGTGCTGATATCGTCACCTTGCTTTTCAAGGTTTTCGATCTTGCCGCGAAGCTCTGCATTATCCGTTTTGAGTTTCTCAATCTGACTTTGTAGGTCCAGTTGAGTAGTTGCAAGCGTCTTACGTAACTCTATGATGGCTTTGCGCGCATCATCATCAGCAAAGAGGGCCCATGCATTGCTAGAAGCGCTCAAGCAAAGAGCCGCTGCACTTAAACAAAACGCTCGTGAGAGCGTTTGTTTAAAGGAGTGTGAAAGCGCGCGCATTAGTTGGTGATGTAAACAATGTCAGCGCGGCGATTTTCTGCCCAAGCTGCTTCGTTATCGCCTTCAGCTTTTGGCTTTTCTTTACCAAAGCTCACTGCTTCCATTTGGGCTTCAGAGACGCCCATCAAGTTAAGTGACTTACGCACTGCATCTGAACGACGTTGACCTAAGGCCAGGTTGTACTCTGCGGTACCGCGCTCATCAGTGTTGCCTTGGATGATGATCTTTTGCTGAGGATTGGCTTTTAAGAAGCTTGCATGAGTAGAAAGTTGTTTTTGGTATTTAGTTTGAACGGTGTATTCATTTAAATCAAAGTACACGCTTCGTTGGAAGAGTGGGCTGCTTGGATCATTCCATGGTTGCGAACCAAAGTTACCACTGCCGCCATTAGCGCCATCGACATCATCCAGTTTGACGCTTGAGCAAGCTGCCAAAAATAATGCTGTTACACCCACGAGGGTGAGAGTTGCGGCACGGCGTGCGATAGAAATCTTCATGATCTGTCCTTTTTCCTACAAACGAAGTAACTAAATAAGCTAATAGTCAATATTATGCCCCTAAGATTGCTGAATTTAAATGGAAATTACATTGGGCGGCAGTCTAAATCAGCTGTGGATGCTTTTATTATTTACTCAAATGAGTTAATATATAGCCTCAAATGAGGAATTCAATATGCCCAGCGTAACCCCAAAAAAGGCTGCGACGAGAGCACTTCATAAATCCCAGTTGGGGTTTGCTCAACCGGACTTATCTTTTGCCACTATTTATCGAGTGGAGTCCATGGATCGCATCAAGTTAATTCGAAATGGAATTCCTGCCAGATATATCAATGTTATTTCTGACTCCATGGGCATTACAAAAGAAACCTTATTTAAGTTCTTGAATTTGCCGAAGTCGACTATTGACAAGAAATCTGTCGCAAATCAAATGCTACCGATTGAGCAGGGCGAGCGTTTAATTGGTATGGCTAAGCTTGTTGGGCAGGTCGAGTCAATCATTGCTGAGTCAGGAAACCCAGATGGTTTTGATGCAGCTAAGTGGGTGGCAAGTTGGCTTGAAAAACCTTCCCCGGCATTAGGTGGTGAGAGGCCATCAGCCTACTTAGATACGGTTTCTGGTCAAGAGATGATTTCCGATCTTCTTGCCAAAATTCAAACTGAAGCGCATGCATGAGCGTTCAGGCAGTTTGGAGAGTTGCACTTGATGGCGCCCCGCCTTTAAGGCAGATGATCTTAGTGGAGAGGGTGCAAAAAAGTCAGGTGGCAGATGGAATAAAAAAGGGGCACTAGTTTTATATGCCTCCGAATCAATTGCTCTTGCCTGCCTAGAAACTTTGGTGCACATCAATGCGCAAGGCCTTCCCTTGACGCGCTATTTAGTGCGGATTGATATTCCGACAAAAGTATGGAATTTGTCTAAGAGGCTCAATATGAAAACTGCTGGCATCGGCTGGGATGCTTTGCCTGCGGAAACCGTCAGCATTGAAAAAGGCCAAAAATGGCTACAATCAAATGCAAGCGCCTTATTGTTTGTGCCTTCCGTTGTTATTCCACAGGCTAGTAATGTATTAATCAATCCTCTGCACCCAGACATAAAACTGATTAAGGCTAAGAAAATTGAGAAATTTTCTTATGACCCGCGTTTAGTGGGTCAGCCTTAATCGATCGATTGGGGAGGATTAGTCCATAAATGGACCCCAGGATGGCTGGCGCACATCAGATCCTGGAATGCTTAATACCTGCTTGGAATTGCCATCCACAAAAACTGCAGCCAAAACCCGTTTGCCGCTCACCTTAGTGGAGTAGAGGACGTAACGACCGTTTGCTGCAAAAGAAGGGGATTCATCACTCGTGCCGTCGGTAAGGGCTTGTGAGTCGCCGGTTGCCAGGTTGAGGATATATAGGCGGAATGCACCACCAATATTGGCGATATAAGCCAAGTACTTGCCATCAGAAGAAATGCGCGGTGATGTTACAAAACCCTGTTTATAGGTAATGCGCTTAGCCCCTTCAATTTGCTCACCTTCAGCGCTCATCCGATAAATCTGGGGATTACCACCGCGATCACTTGTGAAATAGATGTAGCGTCCATCAGCTGAATACTGGGGTTCGGTATCAATCGTGTAGCCGCGGGTAATGCGGTGCAAACCGGTGCCGTCAGCGTTGATGCTATAGATTTGGGTATTGCCGTCCTTAGAAAGAGAGATTGCTAGTTTCTTGCCATCAGGTGACCAGGCTGGGGCGCTGTTATTTCCTTTCTGGTTTGACAGAGAGATGCGGCGACCAGTTGCTAGTTCGTGAACGTAAATGACTGGTTTGCGATCTTCGAAAGAAACGTAAGCTACTTTCTTGCCATCGGGTGACCATGATGGAGAGATGATTGGCTCACCACTGTTCATGGCATTACGAATATTTTGACCATCAGCATCAGAGATCACGAGGCGATAGCGTTTACCTTCTTTGATGACATAGGAGAGGCGTGTTGAGAAAATCCCGCGCTCACCTAATAGCTTAAAGATGATGTCATCGGCAATTTTGTGAGCTGCTGCACGTAAATTATCTGCACTGGAATTAATGTTCAAGCCGCCAAGACTTTCAGATTTACGAATATCGAAAAGCTTGTAGCGAATCTCAAACTGGCCGACGCTGTTCTGCACTACAGAACCTACAGCTAAAGCATCTGCACCTTGAGCTGCCCAAGATTTGTAATTTGGTGTGCCCTCATCACTCTCACTGGCATTGCCGTTCTCAGTATTTTTGAAGTAACCACTGCGCGCTAAGTCTTGACGAATAATGTCGATCACGCTAGTCGGCAGCTTGCTCTCATCTTTAAAGCGCATTACGGCGATAGGGTAGAGCGACTCTCCTACACCAGTAATTTGAATGTTCATTTGCGCTAGCGCAGAAAAGCTCATGCCAGTCATGGACAGCATCACGATAAATACTGATGCCACCAATGAAGAATACTTTTTAGCTACTTGCAACATGCTTTAGTCCTTGGGTTTAAAGGTCAGCTTAACTTCTCTTTGAGGAATTTTGCCATTGTCGTCTTTTGGCAGGCTTTCTGCGCGAGTCAGCGCGAGGAGAACTGCCCGATCCCAGCCAGCATTACCACTGGAGCTTACGAGCTCTGTGCTCAAGATAGCGCCATCGGGGGCGAGATTCACTTTTACGACTGCCGCAGGATTGCCGCTAATCGATTCTGGGTTAAACACAATTAGGGGCTTTACCTTTTTAACAACTTTATCTGTCCAGCCGGGGGGTGCATTACCGCCTCCACCAACACCGCTTCCACTGCTTCCGCCGCTACCACCTTCAGCCCCAGCTGCTGCGCACAGGCGTGCCAACTGATCTGCGCGCACTTTTTCAGCGGCAGCATTGGCTTTGGTTTCTGCGGGTGGGGCAGCCTTCGGTGCTTCCGCTTTTTTAGGCTTCTCTTTT
This sequence comes from Polynucleobacter necessarius, assembly GCA_900095165.1. GTDB lineage: Bacteria > Pseudomonadota > Gammaproteobacteria > Burkholderiales > Burkholderiaceae > Polynucleobacter > Polynucleobacter necessarius_J. Next base: position 1,822,840 of record LT606947.1, read on the forward strand.
TTCTTCTCCTTGGGCGGAGGAGGCTTTACTGATTTTGGGGCTTCCTTCGCCACTTCTTTCTTGGGAGGCTCTTTTTCCACTTTCTTTTTCTTGATTGCGATGTCGGCCGCCTCTTCCTTCATCTCGGTTTTCACTTCAGGCTCTACGGGTGCCTCAACTTGCTGACTGGCGTCCCAAAGCTCAACTTCGACTCCTGAAGGCGTGGAGTTGTTCCAGCTAATACCGATGACTAAGAATGCAAGTAAACCTAAGTGCGCAGCCAGTGAAAAACTAAAAGCACGTTTAGTGCTTTCGTTTTTAGTGGGGCGTCCTCGTGAAAAGTTCGAGTGAAAGGTTTGCGCGCTATTCATGTATGTAATACAAAGAGGTTTATTGGCTCTTCACGGCAAGGCCAAGACACTTCACGCCATTTTCCTTGAGCTTGGACATCACTTCCATCACAACTTCGTACTTAATGGATTTGTCAGCAGCAAGTACAACAGGTTGCTCGGCGGACTTCTCCGCTTGTGAGCGCGCAAATGCGCCGAGTTCAAATTTATTTAATGTTTGAACGGGATCGCCATCTTTGCGAACAATGACATTTTCATTGGCATCAATGGTTAAAAAGACGGGTGGCAAAGATTGCACTTTTGCGCCACCGACAGTGGGTAAATTCACGACACCGGGATTGACCATGGGCGCGGTCACCATAAAGATGACGAGCAAGATCAACATCACGTCGATGTAGGGCACCACATTGATATCGGCCATTGCCCGACGCTTGGAGGACTTTCTGAGTGAGCCGGCCATGCTTATTTACCCGCAGTTTGATGTTGCAAGATGTTGGTGAATTCTTCAATAAAGGTTTCAAAGCGGATGGATAGGCGATCCACATCTGTAGCAGCACGGTTATAGGCAACAACAGCAGGGATAGCCGCAAACAAGCCGATAGCAGTGGCAATTAAGGCCTCAGCAATACCCGGCGCCACAGCGGATAGAGTTGCATTCTGCACGTTTGCTAGTCCGCGGAAGGAGTGCATGATGCCCCAGACGGTGCCAAATAAGCCGATGTAAGGAGAAACAGAGCCTACCGAAGCCAGGAACGGGAGATTGGCCTCTAGCGCATCCATTTCGCGTTGGTAGGTCGCTTTCATGGCGCGCCGGGCGGCGTCGATTTCGCGGACTTTCATGAACTCCTGCATGCCGGCCTCAAAGATGTGCTCTAAAACGGCATCGCTACGGGTATTGCGTTGCGCTGCCTCTAAAAGGGTTCCAAGGTCACCGCCAGACCAAAAGTCGCGCTCAAAACGTTCGGTATCCTGTCTTACACCACGCAAAATAGCCGTTTTCTTAAAAATGATGGTCCAAGAAGCTACGGACATCCCTAGTAATAACAACATTACTAACTGGACTAATAGGCTGGCATTAAGGATTAGGGAGAGGAATGAGAGGTCTTGAGTAGGTATCATGGTGGATTTTGTATGATGTAGGTTGATTTTACTAAGTTAATTCACCCAGCAATACAACTTCATCAGGATTATGACCATGTTTGACCGCCAAAACACCTTAGCCAAAACCGACCCAAAATTATGGGCGGCGATCCAGAATGAGAATAAGCGTCAAGAAGACCATATCGAGCTGATTGCTTCTGAGAACTACACCTCACCAGCAGTGATGCAGGCACAGGGCTCTCAGTTGACTAATAAGTATGCTGAAGGCTATCCAGGTAAGCGTTATTACGGTGGTTGTGAATTCGTGGATGTGGCTGAGCAATTGGCAATTGACCGTGTCAAAGCGTTGTTTGGTGCTGAGGCAGCAAACGTTCAGCCCCATTGTGGCGCGTCTGCTAACCAGGCGGTATTTTTAGCATTCTTAAAACCAGGCGATACGTTTATGGGCATGAGTCTTGCCGAAGGCGGTCACTTGACTCACGGTATGGCGCTGAACATGAGTGGTAAGTGGTTTAACCCGATTGCTTACGGCCTTGATAAAAATGAAGAGATTGATTACGAGCAAATGGAACGTCTCGCTCGTGAGCACAAGCCAAAACTCATTATTGCTGGTGCATCTGCTTACTCCAAGAAAATTGATTTCGAGCGCATCGGTAAATTAGCCAAAGAAGTGGGCGCGATTTTCATGGTGGACATGGCACACTATGCGGGCTTAGTCGCTGCTGGCGTATATCCAAACCCAGTGCCGCATGCTGACATTGTTACCTCTACTACCCACAAGAGTTTGCGTGGCCCTCGTGGTGGCATCATTCTGATGAAGGCTGAACACGAGAAAGCCATCAACTCCGCAGTGTTCCCGGGCTTACAAGGTGGTCCCTTGATGCATGTGATTGCTGCTAAAGCAGTTGCGTTTAAAAAGGCTCAAGAACCTGGCTTTATTGATTATCAAAAGCAAGTAGTTGCTAATGCCAAAGCCTTGGCTGAAACATTGATCGAGCGCGGTCTACGCATCGTATCTGGTGGCACAGATTCACACGTGATGTTGGTTGATCTACGTGCCAAGAAAATGACTGGTAAAGAGGCTGAGCGTGTCTTAGGTGAGGCACACATTACCTGCAATAAAAATGGTATTCCAAATGATCCTGAAAAACCAATGGTGACTAGTGGTATTCGTTTGGGTTCACCAGCAATGACAACGCGCGGTTTCAAAGAAGCAGAAGCGCGTCAGGTTGGTAATTTCATTGCTGACGTTTTAGATAATCCAAATGATGCTGACAATATTGCCAAGGTTCGTGCGCAAGTTGCTGAGCTCACAAAGCGTTTCCCAGTTTACGGTTAAGAAAGCCCTCATTGCGCTGCCCCTTTTGCCATAACGACGATACCCAGGTGTTAGACACTCGAGTATCGGACGAGGGCGATACGATTCGCCGGCGCCGCCGTTGCGCCAAATGCGATAAGCGCTTTACGACTTACGAACGTGTCGAGCTGGTACTGCCAACTATCGTGAAGAAGAACGGCAGTCGTGTTGATTACAATCACGATAAGTTGGCTAGCTCAATCAAGCTAGCCTTGCGCAAGCGGCCGGTCTCATCAGACTCTGTTGATGAATCTATCACCCGTATCGAAGAAAAGCTTCTCAGTCTTGGTGAAAAAGAGATCTCTAGTGAGCGAGTGGGCGAGCTGGTGATGCGTGAGCTCAAGCGCCTGGATAAGGTGGCTTACATTCGCTTTGCCTCCGTCTATCGAAGCTTTGCCAATATTGAATCTTTTGAGAGTGCACTCAAAGAGCTGAAGTAATTACTCTATCGCTCAGATTCTTCAGCTTTGACTGCCTCGAAGCCACCGGGATACTCACTTTTTTCTTTAACGCAGCCAATAAATTGCTCTAACTCTATTGTGCTTATGACCCCACAGCGATGAAGTCCAAGCATTCTTTCAGTCATTTCATTAATAAGTCTGCTAGTTGATTTTTTAGCTACCATGACTTGAATTTAGCATTGAAAAATTTCACGCTGAATTTAATTAAATAGCTATTTCAATTGGGCGGTCTTTGAATGTATACTGTAACCAATTGATTACAATGTTGGAGTGTATGAAATCAATAAGACAGTTGAATTTGAGGTGTGGCTTTGCGCTATTCGTGACCCCTTAACTCGAGGGCGATTATTGGCAAGACTCCGAAAAGTTGCGCTTGGAAGCTTTGGAGATGTGACTCCAATATCTAACTCAAATGGGATTTGGGAAATGAGGGAGTATTTTGGTTCTGATTGGCGCATGTATTACATAGTGCGTAGGCAAGTGGTGGTGATTGTTTTAGGGGGTGGCATTAAGTCAACACAAATAAGTGACATTAAGAAGGTTAAGAAAATGCTTCTGACCATGGAGGATTAAATGGCAAAAATGAAAAAAATCAAAATTAGTGAGTTGCCAAAGTTTGATGTTGTTGATTACTTAAAAACAGAAAAGGATATCGCTGGGTATCTGAATGCGGTCTTAGAGGATGGCGACCCCGCTCTATTTGTAGCTGCAATTGGGGATATATCAAGGGCAAAAGGAATGAGCGATATTGCCAAGAAAAGCGGCGTTACAAGAGAATCTCTCTATAGGGCCTTAAAGATTGAGGCTAGACCAAGATTCGAAACTGTCGCAAAAGTAATACAAGCATTAGGAATGAAGTTAAGTGTTCATGCCTAATAAAAAAGGACTACAAATGAACTGCAGTCCTTTTGGCTTTTACAGAAAACGAATTACTTCAATTCTGCAAAGATTGAAGCCGTGATGTCTTCAACGCTTCCAGTGCCGCTGACCTTGCGATAGGCTGGGGCCTTCACTTTGTCCGCAGTATGGCTTTGTGTTGCCCAAGTGGAGTAGTACTCCACTAGCGGACGAGTCTGATCGTTATAAACCTGCAAACGCTTGCGAACAGTTTCTTCTTTGTCATCATCGCGTTGAATCAAATCTTCACCGGTGACATCATCCTGACCTTCCGATTTTGGTGGGTTGAAAGTGACATGATAAGTTCGGCCAGAAGCTGGGTGAACGCGGCGACCACTCATACGGTCGATGATGGCATCAAATGGCACGTCGATTTCTAAAACATAATCAATTGGTACGCCAGCATCTTTCATTGCTTGTGCTTGCGGAATAGTTCTTGGGAAGCCATCAAACAAATAACCTTTGCTGCAATCAGGCTGAGTAAGGCGATCTTTTACGAGACCAATGATGATGTCATCGGAAACTAAGCCGCCGGCATCCATAATTTTTTTGGCAGCAATGCCCAGTTCTGTTCCCGCTTTCACAGCAGCGCGCAACATGTCGCCAGTGGAGATTTGTGGAATAGCGAACTTTTCGCAAATAAACTGAGCTTGTGTGCCTTTTCCAGCGCCTGGTGCACCGAGCAGAATCAACCGCATTATTTTCTCCTTAGAAGAGCTGTCATTGTCCCGTATTTTTTTGGGCTCATGAATATGTAATGCTTAGGATTATCCCCGAGAAGAGTGGCAACGCCCCCTGAAAAGCGATTTTTCTAGGAATTGCCTAGTAATTGTCGGATGCGTTCGAGATCCTCAGGAGTATCAACCCCTGCAGGAGGCGCCTCAGGGGCAATATGAACGGCAATCTTGTGGCCATTCCAGAGGGCGCGCAGCTGTTCCAAGGCCTCAGCTTGCTCTGGGGGTGCTGGCTCTAGGCGGCTATAAGCTTGTAAGAAGTCAGCCCGGTAGCCATAAATTCCAAGGTGGCGTAAATACGCTGTAGTTTGCTGCGCTTGAGCGTCTCTGACAAAAGGAATGGGTGCTCTTGAAAAGTACAGCGCTTCACCTGAGCGATTGAGCACTACCTTCACTACATTGGGATTGTTAATTTCTGCAACTTCAGTAATAGGTGCAGCAACGGTAGAGATGGCGCAGCGTGTATTTTCAGCTAAGGTGCTCGCAACTTGATTGATTAACTCTGGTGGAATCAGTGGTTCATCGCCTTGCACGTTCACGATCAATGCATCGTTTGAAAGTTTTAAGAGTTGCGCCACTTCGGCAATGCGGTCCGTGCCAGTTGGACGATTCTCGCTAGTGAGCAAGCAATCGATGCGATGCTCGTCACAAGCCGCTTGAATCTCGGGTGAGTCAGTAGCCACCACAACACTTTGCGCCAGAGATAACTTAGCGTGTTCCGCCACTCGAACCACCATGGGCTTGCCACCAATATCTGCTAGTGGTTTACGAGGAAGGCGAGTAGATCCCAGTCTGGCTGGAATCACTACTAAAAAATCAGGTGCTTTGGAGGACGTGGCCATTGATAGAAAAATTTCAATGATTAAGCCAATTCGTCACTACTAAGAGTGCGCGCTTCGTCTACCAACATGACCGGCACATCATCACGTATAGGGTAAGCCAACCGATCTGCTTTACAAATCAATTCACCTTTAACGGCATCAAGTTGGAGCTGGCTTTTGCAGAGAGGGCAAACCAAAATATCGAGCAGTCGTTTATCCATGATTTTGTAGTGAGTTTTGAGTGGGTGATTCTAAGTAAATCTAAATAAGTGAAGTTACAGTGTAGTGCTATCTAGTTGTAGTCAACAAGTCTAGATAAGCGACCTAGCCTACAGGTTGTAGCGATAAGGATCCGGTCTTCGCAAGATGGATTGCAGCCATTCGGCTAGATTGTCTGGCAAACAGAGTGAGAGTGGCACTACCCAAATACGCTCATCATGAATAGCTGCACATTTCACAGCATCTTTTTCTGTAATGAGAATGCATTGAGTATTGAGCTTTTCAAAAAACTCGGAGGTGTAGCTTGCATGATCAGGCAGGGGAATGCATTTTCCTGCAATACCTTGGCTAAGAAGATCATCAAAAAAGCGCTGTGGATTGCCTAGCGCTGCAACAGCAGTAATCTTGCTGGGTAAATAGCTATCCGCAATTTGAGAAAGCGTTTGATGATTATTCGGGTTGATAAGTTGATAAGCGGCACCCAAATTGGCTAATAGCGAGAATGCTCTGCGTCCCCGAAAATACTCTTCTTGCTGTCCGATTTTGTTGGCACTATTTTTTGCGGTCAATAAAGTAGCATCTCGTTCACGGGTTGCAGGTTCACGTAATGGGCCCGCTGGTAATAAGAAGCGATTACCTTCTCCACGTCCATCACGCACCACAAACTCGATGTCGCGACCGCCTTCACGAGCGGGCCAACGAGCTAGTCCAGTATGTTGCAGGCCATCATCACTGATGATGACGTCCACGTTGGGAGATTGCTTTAGCAAAGCTCGAATACTTTCTTGACGCTTTGGAAATACCCAAATCGGGAATTGGTTATGCGTACGCTTGGCAATGAGAACCGGTTCATCGCCAACTAAGGCTGGATCAGAGTCACACATAACTTGCAATGGAGTAAGTTGTGAAGAAGAGCCATAACCTCTGCTGATGATTCCGGGATTCCAGCCTAACTGCTGCAAACGTTCTGCCAGTGCAATCACGATTGGTGTCTTGCCAGTACCGCCCACACGAATATTGCCCACAATGATGACGGGAACAGGTGCTGGTTTCTGTTTGATGAGGCCGGTATCTAGGATTAACTTGCGAGCACGTAGTAGCAATCCATAAAACCAAGAGAGTGGCCACAAGATCAAGCTAGTGGGACCACGTCTTTCCCAGAACTTAGGTGCTTTACGGAAAAAAGAAAAGGACATTAACAATAGATTTCTGAGTTCGTGTTTATATAGCTTCGAATGTGTAGTTTATTTCTTGGTTTGGCTACTAAATACAATATTAGAGAGATTCGCATCTCGCGCAGCTTCGAGGGCGCTCATCACAGCTTGATGCGGTGCTCTAGCATCTGCATCAATGTTGACTTGTAAATTGCTTGCGGACTCTTTCTTGCTATCTACTTGTCCGCTTAATTGCATCAATGCGTTGCTCAGTTGAGAACGATCAGTCACTTTACCGTTAATCGCAAAGCGACCATCGCGGCTAACGGCTATATGAATCTGCTTTACCTCTGCCTGATTCTCGCTGCCATTCGCAGTGGGTAATGTAATCGCGAGTTCTTGATAGCGCGTGAAGGTGGTGGAAATCATTAAAAAGATCAACACCACTAACAACACATCAATAAATGGAATGAGGTTAATCTCAGGCTCTACTGATGCAGTTGTGCCTCCTAGAGAAAATCTTCTCTTTGCATGCGCATGTGTTTCTAGCCAACTCATTTGGCGTTATCGGTTTGGTATAGTTTTTTAAAGATTTGGCGGGTGAACTCTTCGCATTCTCGTTGACGCTGATTTGCCATCGCACGTAAACCACGCCAAGCTGCTAATGCAGGAATCGCAATCAATAACCCAAAGGCCGTGTTGTACAAAGCAACTGAAATTCCGTGAGCCAACTGCTGAGGACTACCTGCTGCACCATTAATAGCACCTTGACTGCCGAAGATTTCAATCATGCCGACTACGGTGCCAAATAAACCGAGTAACGGCGCAATGGTGGCAATCGTAGCGAGTGCGCCAAGATAGCGATCTAATTTGAGCCAAGTGCTTTGAGCTGTTGCTTGGAGTTCCTCGAGCGCGCTCTCGGCGCTACTGCCGCTGAGCTTCTCTTTGAGAGTGCACGCTAATAATGGGCTCGCTGGTGAGAGTTGGGCTAATTCAGCAACCTGCAAATCGCTCACTGAAGAACCCCTTTTAGGGCTAACCATCTGATTAGTTAGGATAAAAGCAGTTTCGAGGCAGTTTTTCGGGAAAATATGGATTTGCCGTAGGTACCAGCAGCGCTCTAGAGCGATCGCTAAGCCCAAAATAGAAATAATGAGGAGGGGCCAAATGGGCCAACCGGCGGATAGTAAGATGGAGTACATAAGCTCAGTACTTTAGTTGAATTAAAACGCCTGTTTCAGAAAGCTTGCCTGTGGATAACTCTGTGCAAAACTTTTTTGGATTAGTGCTGTAAGTCCTTGATTGATGGTTGGTGCATCAATAAATGGAAGAAAATTCAATTTCTGAGCCTGGTCAATATCTTTATAAATCAATAACTTATTCTCGCAGTGTTGGATTTATGAGACGTTTTGGGTCAGTAATTACTTACTTATGAGGATTGAACCAAGTACATCTTGCCGTCTGTGGATATTTAATCCTCTGCAGGCCTGATGGATGGGGGATTTAAGGTAAAAAATGTCGGAAATGCAAGAAAAATCAAGGGAAATTCTGAGTGTTGGCGATCTAAACCGCGCCATTGCTGCTTCTTTGGAGGAACGTTTTGATGCGGTCTGGGTAAGCGGGGAGATTTCCAACTTCAAGGCTTATGACAGCGGACACTGGTATTTTTCATTAAAGGATGAAGAAGGCCAAATACGTTGTGTGATGTTCCGAGGGCGTAATGGCCAGGTCGGATTTATGCCGCAATCTGGCGACTTGGTTGAGGTGAGCGCCAATCTGGGCATGTACGTGTCCCGCGGAGATATCCAACTCACCATCCAAACACTGCGCCGCGCAGGAATGGGTGGCTTATATGAAGCATTCTTAAAACTCAAAGCCAAACTCGCCAAGAAAGGATTGTTTGATGATGATCGTAAACGTGAGATTCCAACGCATCCTAGATCGATTGGCATCATCACATCACCGCAAGCAGCCGCGTTAAAAGACGTCTTAAGTACGCTAGCAAGAAGAGCGCCGCATATTCCGGTTGTGATTTACCCAGCTCTAGTGCAAGGACCGGATGCTCCTTCCGGAATTATTTCTGCTCTCAAAGCGGCTGAAAAAGAAAATGCAGTCGATGTCATTTTGCTAGTACGTGGCGGCGGCAGCATTGAAGACCTTTGGGCATTCAATGATGAGCAGTTGGCTTACGCCATTGCGCAATCACCAATACCGGTAGTCAGTGGCGTTGGACATGAAACCGATTTCACGATTGCTGACTTTGTGTCTGATTTGCGTGCGCCAACACCTACTGGCGCTGCAGAATTAGCTGCGCCACGCAGAGATCAAATGCTGCAAGAGTTAGACGCCATCATGCAAGCTTTGTTACAGCGCATTAACCAACGCGTAGAGCGTGAAGCGCAAACCTTAGATCAACTAGCACTAAGATTAAGTCATGCGCTACCTAATCCAGATCGAATGCGTGAGCAAATACAAGGATGGCAACAACGCTTACATCAAGCTTGGTTAGTACGCATGGAAAGTTGGAAGCGCAATCAAACACACTATCAGTCTCAACTGGAGATGCTGAATCCACAGAGAACCCTTGAGCGTGGCTATGCTGTGATATTGAGTAAAGAGAAAGATCAACTGCATGCTGTGCGTGATCCAAAGGAGCTTGCGACAAATTCGGAGTATTTGCTTCGTTTAGCTGATGGCGAGGCTAAAGTGCAATTCGCTAAATTGGGAATTGAGCCGTAAATTGAAAAATACAGCTCATATATTGAGCTGTATATGGTAAAACACGGCTCATGAAAGCGAAAATCTCTCCAAAGTCCATTAAACAGCCTGTATGGCAGTTGGCTGGCTGGCAAAATTTTCGCGCCAGTAATTATTCTGCGGTAAGCGAGGCATTAATGTCCGCAAGAAAAAACAGGGCGAAGTTATTGGGCAAGCCAATGCAATTGGCTTAAAGGGCGCGCGAGAATTAATTCAAGATAGGTATATACAAGAGGTTTTTGCAACCGCTGCGATTGAAGGTGAAAAGCTTAATCTTGATTCTGTGAGGTCTTCAGTCCTTCGCAGAATCGGGTCTCCACTAGTGGGCGATGTTTCATTGCCAAATCAAAAGGTGGATGGTTTAGTGAATATATTGCAAGATGCTTTAGGGCGGCATGAAGAAAGACTTAGTAAACAAAAATTATATGAATGGCACCGTGCGCTATTTCCTATTAGACCGGTGGGAAGGTCGCATATCAAGGTTGGTGGTTTTCGTGTGCACGAAGACTCAATGCAAATTATTAGCGGCCGGCCCGGTAAAGAAGTAATTCATTTTATTGCGCCCCCTTCTGACAGGGTGAATCATGAGGTAACAATATTTCTTGACTGGTTTAATGGGACTCAACCATATAAACAAATTAAGAATGATTCAAAAAATCAATTTAGTTATCTTGACGGTCTCCAGCGTGCCGCTATAGCGTATTTATGGTTTGAAACAATTTATCCTTTTGAGGGATGGTAATGGACGGCTGGGTAGGGCAATCGTTGAGCTTGCGATGGCTCAAGATGCACAATCAGAAAAAACTTTATAGCATCTCAGAGCAAATAATGGTAAGACGTTCTGATTACTATGATGCATTAAATGCGGCACAGTATGGGGATCTTGAAATATCTGATTGGATTATTTGGTTTGCAAATGCGTGTGAACATGCTTGCGAGGCTTCATGCTCATTAATGATGAATGCGATTGAGAAATCCAATTTCTGGAATCAGTATTCTCACGTAGCGATGAACGAGAGAAAAAAGAAAGTGATTCAGAGATTGCTGGATGACGGTGACGGTGGATTTTTAGGCGGTCTAAATGCAGAAAAATATATGAAGCTTACACACGTCTCTAAGGCTACCGCAACAAGAGATTTATCGGATCTTCTCGCGTCGGGGATGTTGTTTTCAATTGGCCAAGGAAAGGCAGCGCGCTACCTTATCAATATTGATGGTTGGAATCATGGCATTCGGTGATTAAAGCCGGGTGATAACCAAAGCACTGCAGAGAATTAGTTAAAAAATATTAGGCTCAATCTGTAAAGTCACGCCAAACTTATCGTGCACTTTATCTCGAATGCATTTAGCCAGACCAAGAATGTCTTCAGCAGTGCCACCGCCATGGTTGACAAGTACTAGGGCTTGGTTTTCATAAACACCAACAGCGCCCATGCGCTGACCTTTAAAACCGCATTGATCAATGAGCCAGCCAGCAGCGAGTTTGCGCTTGCCTGGTAAGTCTGCATAAGAAACTAAATTTGCGTAAGTTTTCAGAAGCGTTTCGTATTGCTCATTCGGAACTACTGGGTTCTGAAAGAAACTACCTGCATTGCCAATTATCTTTGGATCTGGAAGTTTGTGAGTACGAATCTTGCATACCGCCAGGAAGATCTCTTCCGGGCTGGGGCTAGCATTGGCTGGAAATTGCTTAGCAAGATCGGCGTAATGCATGCGAGTCTGCCAAGCTTTAGGCAATTTAAAAACGACCTTTGTCACGATAAAGCGGCTGGGATTTTGCTTGAAGTAGCTATCGCGATAGGCAAAGCGGCATGCTTCTTTTGGAAGAGTGACAAAGGCATGCTCTTTGACATCAAAGGCTTCGATACGATCTATGTACTCGCCAATCTCAACACCATATGCGCCGATGTTTTGTATGGGTGCGGCACCAACCGTTCCAGGTATTAAGGCAAGATTCTCAAAGCCGGGCATGTCATTTTCTAAAGTCCACGCAACTAGTTCATGCCAAACCACTCCTGCACCGACTGACAGAAACGTAGCTTCTTTATCGCTGGAGAGGATTTCTTGACCCGGAATGTCAATCAAGAGGGTGGCGCCAGGTAGTGCGCTTGGCAAAATGACATTACTACCGCCGCCTAATATTCTCCAGGGCAGCTTTTGCTGCGCAATCTCAGACATCACTGCCGGAATCTGCTCCGGAGAGTCAATTTCATAGGCGAGCTCGGCTATGGCATCAAAGCCAAAGGTGTTGCGGTGCTTGAGCCATAAATTAGGAGTCAATTTTGCGGGGTTGGACGCATTTGGGGCGCGAGTCATGCCACAATCTTATTCGTAAACGAGTTTAGGGAAGATTTTTTGTGCGTAAGACAAAAAATGTTGGTCATAAGCTCTAGAAATTCGCAAAAATAGAGCTTAAACCGAATAAGCAAGATTATTTAAGGAGTAGAGATGCCATCATTTGACGTTGTTTGTGAGCCGGACATGGTTGAGCTCAAGAATGCGATTGAGCAATCGAATAAAGAAATCAGCAATCGTTTCGACTTTAAGGGTTCTGATAGCCGCGTAGAGCAAAAAGACGAAGCCTTGATTTTGTTTGGCGATGACGACTTTAAGTTAGGTCAAGTGCGCGATGTGCTCGTTGGCAAAATGGCCAAACGGAACGTGGATGTGCGTTATCTCAAAGATGACAAAACTGAAACGATCGGTGGTGATAAACGCAAGCAAACAATGAAGATTCAAAAGGGTATTACTTCCGAGTTAGCAAAAAAAGTAGTGCGCATTATTAAAGACAGCAAGCTCAAAGTACAAGCAAGCATTCAAGGCGATGCAGTGCGTGTTACTGGCGCTAAACGTGATGACTTACAAGAAACCATGGCCCTGCTCAAAAAAGAAGTAGCCGAAGCGCCATTGGGCTTTAATAATTTCCGTGACTAATGTTGCGCCAGCCATAGCTCCAGCAAGCCAAGAAGCCATAGAGCGCTTCTGCGATGCTTGCTGGCTAGAAGACGGCCTTGCTCAAAACAGTCTTGCGGCATACCGTAGAGACTTATTACTATTAGCGCAGTGGCTTTATAAGGAGTCTGGTGACGATCTTTATGGCGTTACTGAAAAAGATCTCACTGCGTATATTGCCTATCGCAGAGCCGATAAAGCTACTACTGCTAATCGACGCTTAACGGTTTTCAAGCGCTTCTACCGTCATGCCTTACGCATCAATTTAGTGAAAAGCGATCCTTGTATGGGATTGCGTGCCGCTAAGCAAGTGCTACGCTTTCCAAAGACGTTGAGCGAAGATCAAGTCACTTCACTTTTGCATGCTCCGGATATCGAAACGCCATTGGGATTGCGTGATCGCACCATGCTCGAGCTCATGTATGCCAGTGGTTTGCGCGTATCAGAAATCGTTTCTTTAAAAGCAGTAGCCCTTGGATTAAATGAAGGCGTAGTAAGAGTGGTGAATGGCAAAGGCGGTAAAGAGCGATTAGTGCCTTTTGGTGGTGAAGCAGGGCAGTGGCTCAGAAAGTATTTGACCGAAGCGCGTACCCCATTACTAGAGGGCAAAACATCAGATGCTGTTTTTGTCGGCCGTCATACGGGTACTGGTTTAACCCGACAGGCTTTTTGGGTGCTGATTAAGCGCTACGCTACAGTGGCTAATATTTCGGTTGCTCTTTCACCGCATACCTTGCGTCATGCTTTTGCCACCCATTTGCTAAACCATGGAGCTGATTTGAGGGTAGTGCAGCTCCTTTTGGGGCATGCCGATATCTCTACTACCCAGATCTACACCCATGTGGCTAGAGAAAGGCTCAAATCAATTCATCAGCAGCATCATCCGCGTGGTTCTTAAAAGTATGGGCTGAGCAGCCCATGGATCGCAAAGCTCCACACCAAGGCAATATGGGTTTCTAGTCTATTGCCTAGCAAATAGCATTAAAGGCGCGATATCGCCTTTATCTGCTGCGCGTAGAGCTGATAAATAGTTTTGGCGTGTAGCGCCTGGGGTGGTGATTGAAGTATTGCTACCCCAAGAAAATCTCTTACTCCCAAGACTGACAATCAAGGCATCAGCTATCAAGCGCGCATGACGACCATTGCCATTAGGAAATGCATGAATCAACACTAGCTGATGGTGAAAGCGCGCAACAATCTCATCAATGGACATTGTTTCATTTTTAATCTGATAAGCAGTGTTGTCTAAAAGATTCTTGATAGCAACGGCAATCTGAGTCCAATCAATACCTATACTCTTGGCGCTTCTTCTGAATGTGCCAGCCCACTGCCATGTTTGATTAAACATGCGGCTATGCAATTCACGCACCAATCCCTCATTCAAGCCTTGAATGATCTTTTGACGAGCAATCCAATCTGCACCTTCGACAATATTCATTTCCTCCCAAGCGTTTAAATCGGCCTGAGTGCTAATGTGTTTGGGTATGAGACCAAGAGCTTCATCCGGATCAATTGGAGTGGCTCCTGGCACATATTCAAACTGCATCACCATAGATTCCTTCTGGGGCCGTCCAGAATCTCCTTTGCCAGTAGTTGCAGTTGCTTTTCACTAGCGGACTTGTCTACCGACTGATCCTCAAGACTCATGGAATGAGAAATAGGGCGTAGCCTTTCATGCGCAACTAAAGTAGCGCGATCCTCCAAGATTTCCTCTAATGATTTGCGTGGCACTAGGTTGTATTGCAATTCGCAATCTAAGGCGCTCGCCAGTTTGCGTAGACTAGCTAAAGTGATCTTTTCATCAGCTTCCGCTTTTTCGAGCTTGGCAACACTGGCGGGTGTAATACCCAGCTTGTGAGCCAATGCAGAGGCTGACATACCCAAGGATTCGCGAATAGCCTTAACCCAGCCACTACTTGGACGGGTTGGAGGGCGAATTTCCCTCAGTCTAGCAAGGGTTAATTCCATTTGATGGAGTTGTAATTCAGCAAATTTCTTGTTCATATTGATACCTATAGGTATTAATTAATATATTTTATTATAGCCTATAGGTATAAATTAATACAATTATTTGATGCTTATAGGCATTAAATTTTTGCCAGGTGAAGGGCTTATAGGTTTTGTGGCCATGCGATTCTTTTAATTCAAAGGAAACGAGCTTTGCTTTAAAAGTTAAAAGAGAGAATTATTTAAGCGGTTTCATTTAAGTAAGGCAACGTATATGTGATTTGAGTCTTTAGCCCGTTGAACCCCTTTGCGCCCTTTATCTAATGCATTCAACTCAACTGAACTGAGCTCGAATTAAAGGCAAGTGCTTAGTCTGTAAGGTATGCAAAGAATGGTGGCGGTCATTTCTACGCTGATTGCCTATGCCCCGAACAAGAGATTGGATTGTTTGCATGAGGGCCCTAGTATGAGCAAAATCGCTGGCGCAGCTTTAAGCAATTAGCGATTAATAGGGATCAATAAGTGTTTAAGATAGCGGCATGGAATTTACCCTTGATCTACTGCTTATCCCAGCTGCCTACTTAATTGGCTCCGTTTCTTTTGCGGTAGTGGTGAGCAAGTGCATGCGCTTACCCGATCCTCACTCTTATGGTTCTGGTAATCCAGGTGCTACTAATGTTTTGCGTACAGGCAATAAATTAGCTGCAGTACTTACCTTGATTGGCGATGCTCTCAAAGGTTATTTTGCTGTGATGCTGGCGCGAGTATTGCTTGGGAATGAGTTTCTTACGTCATCGATGAATTCTTGGCTACTCTGCGGAGTAGTTATCGCTGTTTTTCTGGGCCACCTCTTCCCCATATTTCATAAGTTTAAAGGTGGCAAAGGTGTTGCCACTGCCTGCGGCATTTTATTTGGTATCAATTGGATTTTAGGTTTAGCTACGCTCAGTATCTGGATTATTGTGGCGATGTTTATGCGCTACTCATCTTTAGCTGCCTTGGCTGCAGCGATTTTTGGCCATGTTTATTTTGTTTTCTTATTTGGCTTTCAGCCGATGGGATTGGCGATGTTTATTGTTTGCCTACTTTTAATTTGGCGTCACCGTAGCAACATCCACAATTTAATGAATGGCACCGAAAGTCGTATTGGTTCTAAAAAGACCCCAAAATAAAGCCCTCAATTATGACAATTGCTTACGCCTGTGTTCTCTTTATGGGTCTTTTGCCCTATGTAGCTGCTGGTATCGCTAAAAAAGGTTTTGAGGGTTATGACAATGCCCTACCAAGACAATGGCTTGCTAAGCAAACTGGCTTTAGGGCAAGAGCCAATGCTGCGCAAGCCAATCTATTTGAGTCATTACCGCTCTTTTTTGCGGCAGTCATCATTGCTTCGATTGGCAATGCACCACAAGCCAGAATTGATCTACTAGCGCTAGGTTTTGTAGCTGCACGGATTGCCTACTTAATTTGCTATGTTGCCAACTGGCCAACGACAAGATCCATTGTTTGGACTTTGGGAATCATCTGTGTAGTGAGCTTATTTTTTCAGATTTAACAAACTAATAATTAAAAAAACTGAGACACAACATTTCTTATGCCAACTAAAAAAACCAGCTGCAGTAAAAAAACTAGCAGCTAAAAAGTCGCCAGCTCAAAAAAGAAGGCATTAACAAAGAGCACGCCAGCAAAAGATGATGCAGGTTTACCTTTGTCGGTAGTGATTCGCCGCCGTATTGAGGTCCAAAAGGCGCGCTTTCATGCAAACGACAATATCTCAGCATTCATACAGCCTGGTGAACTAGAGTGTTTGGTGGATGAGGTTGCGGAGAAGATGCAAGCGGTGCTGGAGAGTTTGGTCATTGATACCGAAAATGATCACAACACAAAAAATACTAGTCGTCGCGTTGCCAAGATGTATGTTCAAGAGGTGTTTAACGGTCGTTACGTTGATCAACCCACCTTGACCAAGTTCCCTAATGTGAGTCGCTTAAATGAGCTCATGATTATTGGCCCAATAACTGTGCGTAGTGCATGCCCCCACCATTTGTGCCCGATCATGGGCCGAATTTGGATTGGCGTTCTGCCAAGCAAAGCATCAGCTTTGATCGGTCTGTCCAAATACTCACGTCTGACCGAATGGGTTATGTGTCGTCCGCAAATTCATGAAGAGGCTGTTGTGGAGTTGGCAGATATGCTTGAGAAAAAAATCAAGCCTATTGGCGTTGCAGTAGTAATGGATGCTGACCACTTCTGTATGCAGTGGCGTGGTGTCAAAGATCGCGACTCGAAGATGATCAATAGTGTGATGCGTGGTGCTTTCTTAAAAGACTCCAATCTGCGTAGGGAATTTCTGGCGCTGATCGATAGAAAATAGGAAGACGCAAAAATTCCTTATCCTTATTGTTTTGCTCGCTGTGGTTTGTACTATTGACCATAATAGACAGGACTATCAGACATTGGCAAGTGAAAAAATGGAGTCCCCATTTTTTATATTCCACCTCTCAATCAAAAAGATTTTAAAGGTCGCACGTGGATTTTGTTGGCTGAATCCAAGACAAAGTTTTGGTTCTATGATCCCTGTACTTTGATTGAAGACGAGGATGGCGTCCTTTCTTTTGCTGCTTATATTGCGCCGAGAGAAAAAATAATCTTCCTGCATTTAATGCCACGATCGTTGGCCCTTATCTTCAAAAACTAGATTGCTTTAGCAATAACCAATGGTCGGAAACCTTATACACCAAAGATCTGCTTGCGCAAAGACCGCTAGTCGGCGATGCTAAACCAGTGAATGGTTCTGGCTGGGTCAAAATTAAATCTAAAACCGCAATGGCGTATGTACGCTCACGTTTGTGTGGGCGTAAATTTATTGATGATCAAAATGTAAACTATTTTTTATATCAAGATGGCGCGTTGCCAGCTCCGATTGCTAAGAAAGCGCTAGTAGAGGTTTTTGATCAAAAAGAAAGTAAGCAGATCGTGACTCTTGCGCAAGAAGAGGTCATTGAACCAAGCAATGCCAAGCCACCTATATTTTATGAAGTGCTCAACAATGAGGTGATTATCGTAGAGAGTAAAAAAGAGATACGCCAACTTCGAATTAATGCTTATTACCTAGATAAAAATTTATCCAAACAAGCAGACTATATTTTTACGGCTAACTGCGCAGATAACTCTTATGTAATGACTGCTGCTGGAGCAGTACAAAAATCGAGCGCTACTAATGACGCCATTGGTGCAAAAGATTCATTTGCTGCAGTAGCATTTAATCGAGCCTGCGGGAATCACGGCGCGTACATGAAGACATCGACTAAGGGTGCAAGTAAGTGATGCGCAAATCTTCTCTCTACAGAGCTCTAATTTTTCCGATGTTGGTCGGTATGGCTGTTGTTGCTTGCGAATGCTTCCAAACCGAAAATCCTGATCTATCTAGAAACAACAAGGCGGCCTACAATAAAGATTTAAAAGAATGCCGGGAAGATTATCCAGAGCAGGGCTCTGGGATTCACTATCGTCAGTGGATTGGTTGCATGAAGCTCAAGGGTTGAAAGTAGATTTTCATTTGATCTCTTTCTGAGAACAATTCTCATCTAAATTCTTATATAAATCAAAGTCTTACGTGACTGGTAGCTGGATTACATATTCTCCACTATGATCAATTCAGTTTTTAAAGTTATGCATCGCAATTTAGTGTGCTTCCTTACTTATCACTGATTTATTTTTGGAGAATCCATGAAAAATAGTCGTCGCCAATTTATGATTTTGTCTGCTGCTGGTGCTTGTACTTTGGCATTGAACGGTAAAGTTCAAGCTCAAGCAATGGTTGCTGAAACTGATCCACAAGCTTCTGCATTGGGTTATAAGGCTGATGCCTCTAAAGTAGATAAAGCTAAATTCCCAAAATATGCTGCAGGTCAAAAATGTGACAACTGTGCTCTCTATCAAGGTAAGCCTGGTTCTGCTGCTGGCGGCTGCTCATTGTTTGCTGGCAAGCAAGTGGCTGGTCCAGGCTGGTGCTCTGCTTACGCTAAGAAGGCTTAATTACCCTTTGCTAGCGAATGAATTCTGAGTTTCAAAGACTTAGAATCTAAAAAGGCTGCTTAGTTCAGACTAGCAGCCTTTTTTATTACACTCGGACACCGAGTAACCCAAGGAATTTGAATGAAGCATTCTGGTAAGCGGTATTTAAAACATCTTCTGTTTTATTTAGGTGGTGATCAACCTCCTGTGAGTTGGTTGGAGAGAGTTCGCTCGGTATTGGGGGGCTTTTATTGGTCTTATGTTAGTGTTCACTACCGCTAAATACCTTGTTGAGTTAAGTGGTATTGATGAATGGCTGATGGCTTCCCTGGGCGCAAGCGCTTTATTGGTATTTGTTTTGCCAGGCAGCCCTATGGCTCAGCCCTGGGCAGTAATCGCTGGCAATACCCTATCAGCCCTAGTTGGAATTAGCTGTTTTCATCTCATTGGGCAGCCATTATTGGCACTACCTGCGGCAGTTGCACTATCTATCCTCGGGATGTTTGTATTGCGGTGTCTGCACCCGCCAGCCGCAGCCATCTCTTTAATTGTGGTGCTTGGGCATATTGGTAGCTATCGCTATGCCTTTTCCCCGTAATGATTGATTCGATTCTATTAATTCTGGCTGGGGTGGTTTACAGCAATTTGACTGGTAAACCTTACCCCAATAAGCCCCCTAGATAAGGCTCTAGAGAGCATCTTTGATATTTCTTATTTAATTTTGCCTGCAGCAATGGAGGCTTTGCAGTTCAAAATAGCGTAGTTCTGGAACTTACCGGCATTCTCTTTGCGGATAGATTGACCGCATTCAGTTAAAGAATTGCGTAAGTTAATTTTAGGGATATTGCTCATAGTAATAGCTCCTTTAACGATTTCTATAGTTATTGTTTGAAATTCAATCTGCAATACAGCGCCATTGTGCTCTTGTCTGGCGCTGCTTGCGATCGGTGGGATTTTAATAAATTCCCATGCTTTGCTAAAGAGGGGCTATAAACCCTTTAAAATCTACTATTATTTATAAAAAGCATATCCATTACTTTCAAATTCATGGCTTTAGTGATTCCAGTCATTCTTTGCGGCGGCTCCGGTACTCGACTTTGGCCTTTGTCCCGCTCGGGCTTTCCAAAGCAGTTTTTGGTTCTCTCTGGCGATGGCTCCTCTCAAAGCCTTTTTCAGCAAGCAGTAGAGCGCATCAATTCTGTTGCTAGTGCAAAAATTACACTCGGCAATACCTTGGTAGTCACTAATGAAGACCATCGATTCTTGGTGCTTGACCAATTGCGTGAAATGAAATCAGTTCACACTACTTTGCTGCTGGAGCCAGTAGGTCGCAATACAGCACCTGCACTCAGTATGGCCGCTTTTTGTGCGCAACAATTAGCTCAAGATCAGGATCCGATTTTGGTAATTACACCGGCAGATCAAACGATTCAAAATCCTGCAGCCTTTACTAAAGCGTTACAGGATTGCATCGCGGTGGTAGAGGCAAATAAACAAAGGATTGCTATTTTGGGTATCACCCCAACTGCACCTGAAACAGGCTATGGATATATTCAGCGCTCAGGCGCAAAGGATCAACACAATGCCTTTGTAGTCGACCGCTTTGTAGAAAAGCCTGATAGCCAGACTGCACAAAGTTATTTGGCGGATGGTGGCTATCTTTGGAACGGCGGTATGTTTGTGCTCAATGCGAGCACATGGTTAGCGGCCCTCAAGGAGTATTGTGTTGATATTTATGATGCTTCACAAAAAGCATGGCAAGCCAAGTCTGAAGATAAGACCGACGGTGTGCAATTCATTCGCCCGGGCAAGGAAGAGTTCATGGCGATTCCAGCTGAATCTATTGACTACGCGGTAATTGAAAAGTGCCCGAATAGTCGAGGCGGTCAATACAACATCAAGATGGTGGAATTAGACGCTGGCTGGAATGATCTTGGTGCTTGGGATGCTGTTTGGCAAGTGGGTAAACAAGATCAAGATGGCAATGTCACTAGTGGCGATACTTTGTTGACGAATTCTAAAAATTCTTTAGTGCATGCTAATAGTCGTTTGGTAAGTGCTGTTGGGGTTGAAAATCTCATCATCGTAGAAACGGCAGACGCAGTGTTGGTTGCTGATCGCAAAAATAGCCAAGATGTTAAAAACATTGTGAATCAGCTGGAGTCACAAAAGCGGGAAGAGAAAAGTCTGCATCGCAAGGTTGCTAGGCCCTGGGGCTGGTATGACAGTGTGGATGAAGGCGAGCGCTTTAAGGTAAAGCGTATTCAGGTTAAGCCGGGTGCCAGTCTATCCTTGCAAATGCATCATCACCGCGCGGAGCATTGGATTGTGGTCAAAGGTGTGGCAGAGATTACCAATGGGGATCAAGTAATCACTCTCCAGGAAAATCAAAGTACTTATATTTCGCAGGGGCAAACACATCGACTAGCAAATCGTGGTAGTGAGCCTCTGGAGATTATTGAAGTGCAGTCGGGTAGTTATTTAGGTGAAGATGACATTGTTCGTTTTGAAGACACTTATGGAAGAGGTTGAAGAACAGCCAAGGGAAGAAATTAATCAATATGACCAGTCAAGCCAATAGCAAACAAAAAGTAGCGCTCATCACAGGTATTACAGGACAAGATGGTTCCTACCTTGCTGAGTTTTTGCTAGAAAAGGGTTACATCGTTCATGGCATTAAACGCCGCGCATCCTCTTTTAATACTGAGCGTATTAACCATATTTATCAAGACCCCCATATTGATCATCGTGATTTGATTTTGCATTATGGTGACCTAACGGATACCAGCAATTTGGTGCGCATCATTCAAGAATCACAGCCCGACGAGATTTATAACTTGGGCGCACAGTCCCATGTAGCTGTGTCTTTTGAGTCGCCTGAATATACGGCAGATGTTGATGCTATAGGCCCATTAAGGATATTGGAGGCAATACGAATTTTGGGTCTCGAAAAGAAGACCCGTTTTTATCAAGCGTCTACCTCAGAGTTATACGGCTTGGTACAAGAAATCCCGCAAACAGAAACTACGCCGTTTTATCCGCGCAGTCCTTACGCAGTTGCCAAAATGTATGCGTACTGGATCACCGTGAACTATCGTGAAGCCTATGGCATTTATGCTTGTAATGGCATCTTGTTTAATCATGAATCCAAGCGTCGTGGTGAAACTTTTGTAACTCGCAAGGTGACTCGTGGTTTGGCGAATATTGCACAAGGGCTAGAGAAATGCCTTTACATGGGCAATATTGATGTCCTGCGTGACTGGGGTCATGCAAAAGACTATGTCCGCATGCAATGGCTGATGCTGCAACAAGAGCAGCCTGATGATTTTGTGATTGCCACAGGGGTGCAATTTACAGTGCGTGAATTTATTACCCGTAGCGCTAAACAATTGGGTATCACGCTGAAGTTCGAGGGTGTTGCTGAAAATGAAAAAGCCATCGTGGCAGCTATTGAAGGCGATAAAGCCCCAGCTCTAAAAGTTGGCGATGTGATTGTACAAATTGATCCTCGGTATTACCGTCCGACTGAAGTGGAGACTCTTTTAGGAAATCCTGCCAAAGCAAAAGGAAAGCTAGGTTGGGTCCCCGAAATCACACTCGATCAAATGATCGTCGAGATGGTAGCTAATGATCTTGATCAAGCCAAGCAACATGCACTATTACTGCAGCATGGTCATAGTGTTTCGGTAGGCAAGGAAAGTTAAATGCCAAACATGAATTTTGGAACGGATAAATAGTGTCTCTAGATTTAAATCAAAAAATCTATGTAGCTGGCCATATGGGTATGGTGGGCTCAGCCATCGTCCGAAATTTAAAGAGCAAAGGCTTTAGAAATATTATTGGTCGTACTCATGCTGAGTTAGATCTCACCAATCAAGCTGCCGTAAGAGCTTTCTTTGAACAAGAAAAACCAGCTCAAGTTTATTTAGCTGCTGCAAAAGTGGGTGGTATTCACGCGAACAATACTTTCCCAGCGGAATTCATATATCAGAACCTGATGATGGAAGCTAATATTGTTCATCAGGCTTTCGAAAATGGCGTGAAGAAACTCTTATTTTTAGGTTCAAGCTGTATCTATCCAAAGCTTGCGCCACAACCCATGTCAGAAAATGCACTTCTGACGGGTAAGTTAGAGTCAACCAATGAGCCTTATGCTATTGCAAAAATTGCTGGCATTAAATTATGTGAAAGCTATAACCGTCAATACGGTGACTCACATGGAATTGATTACCGCTCAGTAATGCCTACTAATCTCTATGGTCCTGGAGATAATTACCATCCTGAAAATAGCCATGTCATACCTGCATTGATTAGACGCTTTCATGAAGCTAAAGTAGCTAATACCCCCGAGGTATTGATTTGGGGAACGGGTACGCCAAAGCGTGAGTTTCTGTATGTCGATGATATGGCTGCAGCCTCTGTGTTTGTGATGGATCTGGCAAAAGAGATATATGACAAATATATGTCGCCAATGCAAAGTCACATTAATGTGGGCTTTGGGTCTGATGTCACGATTGCCGAATTGGCTAAAGCGGTTGGGACTGCGGTAGGGTATCAGGGTCAAATTACTTTTGATTCGAGTAAACCTGATGGCGCGCCTCGGAAGTGGATGGACTCTAGTAGGTTGAACCAGTTAGGTTGGCAGGCCAAAATAGATTTAGACATTGGGCTAGAACAGGCATATGCCGATTTTTTAAAAAACCATACTAAGTGATCAGTCTGCATTTTGTTAGCTAGAGCAAAACAACTATTTGCCATTCGTAATGACTATTTCATAGTTATTTGTTTTGCGCTGGTAAACCTCTTTTTCTTTCAAAGACACTTCCTCTTATTTATGGATTACTCCATTTTTTGGGAGGGGGCGTATCGAGTTTCTTTAGGGCAAATTCCATTTACCGATTTTGGAACACCAGTCGGGCCAGCATCTTTCTTCATCCCCGCCATTTTCTTCAAGCTATTTTCCCCGAGCTGGTTTGTTATGCAGCTCTCGCAGATGTTTGAAAATGCCTTATTGCTGGTCTTGGCTTATCAATTACTCAAGCGCTTGCAGTTCACGCAGGTCAATATCAATAGAGCAATTGCCTGCTTCTCATTTCTCTATTTAGTATTTTTATCGCACCCTTGGTACAACTCTGGTGCCTTTTTTTGCTTTCTGACTTCCATGGTTTTATTACTGAGCACGAGCCGCTGGTCTCTAATGGCGGCAGGGGCAATGAGTGGCATTTGTTTTCTAGCTAAGCAAGATTATGGTGTCATGAATCTGTGCCTGGGTTTTTTGGTGATCTTGTTAACTCAAGCACAGCAAAGCGGTCCTTATCGCAAGATTACATTCCAATTTTCCGCCATTAGGAATATGCAGCGGCTCACATCAATTGTTGGTGCCGGTATTTTGTTTTTGGCATTTTTTGCTTTACCGATAGTTGCTCTTATTTATTCTGTAGATAGCGCCCAGTTTTTCTATTGGTTTAATTATGGTCAGCCTCCTCATGAAATCCGCAAGATCCATATTTGGGATTTTGCTAATCATGGCAACTTATTTTTACCCGCCTGCATTGCATTTTATTTTTCTTATCGCACTGTGCGCATGGATTTATTGTTTGCGGGCATATTCTTCATTTGCGCATTTATTGTTTCGAGTACCAGTGGCTTGGACTACACAGCCTTATTTTTCTTTTTATTCTTGCCTTTGCTTGTGCAGACTGCGAAGGATAAGCAGCTTGTTCAAAAAAGATGGCTATCGGTACTATTGGTAGTCGCCGTCATGACATGCATCGCATTCCCGGCAAAATATTTATACCGCTTGGTACAAACTACTGTGCTAGTGAAAGCGGAGCCATTCTCATTTAGGCATGTATATGTCACTAGGCCTGTTCAAGCCTATCCAGAGTCTATGCCTTATTTTAAGAATGTGATGAGCTCAAATGATTCGATACTGATGATTGAGAAACTTCAGGAAATAGTCAAAGCCAATCCTAATGTGGCTTTAAAAGTACTCAATATCAGCGAGTTAACCCCTATCTATGCAGAATTAGGTAGCCCACCACCTTTGCATTACCCACTTTGGTATCACACTAAGATTTCCTTGTTCCCAAAAGAAATCAAGCTGATTAATCAGGATATTGACAAAAATCATTTTGACATCGTTCTCCTGCAAAATGCCCATGGGCAGGCAAATTTCGATGAGTTTCTCACTCGCCTCCAGAAGAATGCTAACTATCAGACGTTACGTGAGCAGGGCTTTGTATCTCCCACTGCATCAACGGGGGATACTTGTTTTGAGGGTTGCTGCCCCAATCACATTTATGTCTTCGTAAGACGTAGCTTGCTGAAGTAAATATTCTTTAATTATTTATTTTTTTAGGGCTTATTGCTCAGCACTAATTACCTCTGGGACATCTGCTGACGTAGTTTTTCAGCATCCCAATTTAATAGGGCGTGTACAGCGCTCTCACTCAGTGGCTCAAGCCGGGCATCAGGGCTTAGTCGGCTAATCACATCAAAATAGCAGCGTAGCTGAGCTGTTTTAGCCTTGTTGAAATCAGGCTTTACAAAAACCCCAGTATTTTCAATGAAGATCAGTTCCGGCTCTTCGCCAGAAGAGTGATTTTCAAAATTTTTCCAGGAGGAGTAGGTATTTGCCTTGGGCCCCAAAAACACCGCATGGTCTGGAAACAAAACCCATTCTTGGGTCAGTCGCTTAAATAGACGCGACTCAAAAGCTAGGGCCTGTACCTCCTTATCGGCAAATGGAAGGTAGTTTGGGACCAAGGAGGTGTGGGTGCTTAGCGACGAACTTGCTGCTATGTACACTTCTTTTGGAACAAAAGCTAAATTGATTTTCTCAAGAAGGGAGTAAATGCCTTCAATCGAATTCGCACCAAGAACAATCCCGTGGTTTTTTAGGAAGATCACGTTTGCTTGCGGCGCGTTCTGTAAGGCTTCATAAATGGCTTGAGCAAGTTCTGGGCCCGGTTTGTGATAACCAACAAATACTGTGTTTATGGATGATTGCTGGCAAATTTTCTCGACAGACTTCTGGCAGTCTTGGGTGACTAGATGACTTAAAGCATTGATAGCATGTAAGTGCACCACCACTTGATGTGGCATCAGAGCGTGCAAAATAGTTTCAATTGAAGGTCTGAGTGTGTGCTCGCCAATAGTTTGTGGCTTTACATCAAAATCTTGTTTAGCCAATGCATCTTGCAGATGCCTCAAGTTTACGGGGACAAAAACATCTTCATTATTGGCATTAGCAAGCCATGTGCCAAAACCCTTAATCCAGAGCGTTTCATTTTCTTTCCATGAAACATTGCCTCCGGCTCCTTGAGCCAATAGAGGGTCTTTGCCGAGGTCGGCACACATTTGGCTGATGGTTTGATGACTAATCGCCATAGTTTTATTGCCTATTTGGCTTCACTTAACTTACTTAATAACTGTCGCAGTTCTTTGAAATTTTTAAAGCTGGCATCAGGCGCATTAGACCCCGCTCCAAACTCAACCCCCTCATGAATTTTTTGCAAAGTGACAGCATTAATCTTTTCTTTGCCACCGAGGATGTCGTTGATGGGGTTATCGCCAATCATCCAAATGCAGTCACCTTTGGGCTGCATTTTTTCAAGGGCAATCTGAAAGGGTGCTTCATGAGGCTTATCAAACCCCGCCTCTTCACTAGTAACGATGTAATTAAAGTAATGGTCCAAGCCAAAATAGACAACCTTATGGAACTGAATCTGCGCGGTTAAATCAGTCACGATCGCTGTCGGGATTCCTAAGAAACGCAAATCATCTAATAGCTCTTTGACATCATCAAAGAGAACCGCATTAGCTAAAAACGTGCGCCAATACGTTTGTTCAAAATCTAGGGCAAGCAGAACTTGTGACCCTAGGCCCATAATCTCTAGCATGCGTTGCAGATAGAGTAAGCGACTATGTGAGGAAGCAGTGTGGCCTAAGCGGGTCTTAATTTGTTTGCGAGTCTCGCTAAAAGCCTCATCAAAATCCTTTCCGCTAATAGAAAAAGTGCTCATCACCTTTTCTTTAACGGCTTGCTGCGCTGCTGCGTGTGCAGGGTCATACGGATAGAGAGTGTTATCTGTATCAAATAACACGGCATCAGGCAGGCGCAAGAAGCGACTTTGGTCAGCAATTTGGATCATATGAATCGTCTTGTTAGGGCTTGGTTGATATGCGAAAGGGTAACAAGCTGCATTAGTCCTAAAACACCATTTTGCCATTGAGGCTGCAAATCTAGGAATTCGAAGATTTGCGGGCAAATCAACTGCGCTGCCATCTGAATATCTTCCGCGTTGGCTTCGCCATCAATACTGATTTCCACCTCAGATACGTCGGCATTAGTGTTCATATCAACATGAAGACCGCAAACCCCAATCAGAACACGTTTTAATGACAATTCATTGAAGCCGTGTCGTGATTTAACGACTAACTTCAGGCGAGGTGGGTTTTGTTCGCTAGCATTGGCAAGTGAGCTTGAATGAATAGGGCGCAAGCTAAAAATTAAGTCAGCAAAAGCAGCTTGTGGGCGGATAAACTTTTCTGAGTCAGGTTTGCGCTTAGCTAATGCATCCAATACGCGCTCAATGGTGTAACCACGTTTATTCACATCACGCTGCACCTTAAAGTAGGTCCGCAGATCTTCGTCAATATCGAGGTAAACACTGAGGTCATAGCATTCACGCAGGATGGGCAAATAGAGGGCATGAAGACCGCTCGCAATAATAATGTCATTGCTCTTAACCTTGAATGGCCTACTCATCTTACCGGTATCGTGGTCGTAATGACATGCAGCTATGGATATCTACCATCTGTCAAAGAAACTAGATTAGTGGCAAAACTTTCTAAATCGTTGGCGGCTGGATTAATTTGAGTTATGACTTGCCACATCAGTTGATGGCGACCCCAAAGATGGTAATCATCTCTCGAGATAGCGGCTACGGAATGAGAGCCAAAAAGTCCTGCAATCGCATTGGCAAAAGTGTCCTTGCCTGCTCCAGAGTCCCCAGCTACACCAATCACAAAAGGCTTTCTGCTTAGTCTAAAGAAATCATTACGAATGACGGTTTCACGCCAGATGCGAATGGCGAGAACAATGCCTGTAGCTACCAGCGCAGTATGGGTGAGTGAAATCAGGCGCGAGCCGATCAAATGCACATCGCCCACAGTATTTTGCATATCCAATGCTTGCAAAACTACTTCAAGTTGGGTGTCGACGAATAGAACAGCGCTCAATGCGTACAAGATTGAAAAGATCGAGGTGATATAGACGGCTGCTCGATCGCCACTGACTTGATAGGCAACCAATAATGGCAGTATCCAGATAAACCATCCTGGCGATGCTGGGGTTAGCAGCACAACCAATAGAAATGCTATGCCCAAGATGGCACTAAATAGCTCAAAGTTCATGCGCTTGATTCTCCAGGCTGCATAGAGCATCAAGAGATAAGCTAGGGGAACTAGATAGACTGTCGTATCGCGAACAAGACTAATCGACAGTTGATAAATCTTCTCTACTTCGGGATTGCTAGCCAACATACCAATGCCAGCTTGAGAAAATAAAAACGGCAAAAAGAAAATGCCAAAACCTATGACAATACCCATGATAAATTTGCGTAAAAGTTGACGCAGATTGCCATTATGAAAAAGGTAAATCAAAAAGAAAGGCAGGCCTAGAGCCATGCTGAGCTTCGAAGAAATGGCTGCAACCAAAAAGATGCCCGATGGGAGCAGCTTATGCTCTCTCAAAAAGTAAACGGCACTCATTAATAAAAATACGGGAATGATGTCGTTGTACCCAAGGCAATATCTGGCAATCAGGTTGATGGGTGAGAGTCAGTAAATGGCTAGTAATACCCAATCTTTAGTTTTCAGTAGTTTGCGCAGAATGAGCAATAAACCAAAGTCAGTCGCTATTAAGCTCAGACCATACCCAAATGTCAAGGGAATCGAGAGCAATTTGCATAACAAGCTAAAAGGCAATAGGAATAGCCACATGGCATAGCCATACGGAAAAGCAATTGCTGTGCCGCCTTGGCTTAAGCATGCTTGCCAAGGATCTAAGGTAAATATGGCAATGCTGTTGTTCAGAAAAGGTACGTACCACTGGCCAACAGGATTTGGCAGAATGGCAGCGATTAGCCTTAGGCGTAAAACGAGACCCAGTAAGAAGGGTGGGCTTTTGCAGTAAGCAAACAAAGACTTTAAAGATAGGGCCGACATATTTATAGACATTCTTTCCAGATCTCAGGTTTCTTGGTGCAAATAGCATCAGCTGTTATATGGCGCTCAGCAAGTAGTTTGACTAATTCTGGAATGGCAGTTTCCGCGGGGCGACCTTGGAGCTCTGGGGAGACGAGGCAAAGCTTAAAGCCCGCATCTTGCAGGCGCCTGGCATCTTGACCAGTCAGCGGGAACTTAGTAAAGCAATCCACCCAAACCCAGTCAACTTTTCCAGCAAGAGTGAGTGCTGTGTCAATTGATTCAAACTCAGATACACGCACTGCACAACGCTGCTCTCCGAGATTTGACCGCTTGATCAGAAACGGAAATGATTGATCTAGAAAAAAGTAGTCCGTAATTCCATGCTGCTTCATCAAATCAATTAAGCGCGCTTCCAAACCCTCTTCTTTGATGTTGAGAATGAGAGTGCCATGCTGATAGTGCTGGATCCATTCTTCAAAATTATCTCCAGCAGTAAAAGGGTCGTGATGGATTACCAGCTTGCCATTGTCTGAGCGAATATCCACTTCAACGCCATACTCAAATGGAGTTGCTTTAAGCTCCTCAATGGTATTGCGTCGATGAGAAATGAATTTCATTTAGACGGCCTTTTTTCAGCTCAAAACTAAAGTCAATGGTTCTGCGGATAAATTTCATCTTGGCCGCCCAATTGACATTCCAATGAGAGACGCCATGAGCACGTTCTCCAAATTCTACGGGAAAGCGATAAACAGGCAAGCCTTGCGCCCGTGCCGTGAAATATTCGTATAAATCTAGAGAAAAGTCGTGCGGTGGGTTTTCCCAGGATTCGAAGAATCGCCTTGAAAACATATTGGGTTGCGCGTTGATATCCCAAAGTCGCGTACGGAGTAGGAGAGTTTCAAAAACACTCATCCCAACCGTAAAGAAAACATCCGCAAAAGGACGTTTAATTCTTTGTCCCTTGACATAAATATTGTAATTACCCTGTTTTGCAAATATCTCTAGACCTCGCAATACATCTTTGTAATCGGTTTGCATGTCAGCATGAGTCCAGGCTAATAAATCGCCCTGAGCAGCACGCAAGCCCGACAATATGCCATAACCATAGCCCTGATTGACGGGGACTCTCACGCTGCGGCAGTGTGGATGGCTGGGCAACAACTGTGTCAATACCTCGGGGCTATTGTCGGTTGAGCCGTTGTCTATCAGAATGACTTCAATATCGTAATTTCCGCTCAGTGAGGTGCAGCGATCTAAAAGCAAGGGCAAATTAGCGGCTTCGTTATAGCAAGGGATGATGAGCGATGGTTTCATATTCTTTTAGTAGTCTAATTAAGAGCAATCAGACTTTGTCAATATTGTGATCAGTAAAGACAAAAAATTTCATACTAATAAAGTTCAGTGCAGCAGAGACGCCAGTTGCCAAAATAAAAGCTATGAATAGGGTGATATCAAGAGCAATCGTTGGGCTGCTAAACCAATTAATGGAAAGATGGTTGACGCCGATATTTGCAGATAAACCCACGATATAGATAATTGCAAAACGGTAGGCGCTACCAGAACTCGTGGTTTGCTGATTGAAAGTCCAGAAGCGATTGGCAAAATATGCAAATATAGTGCCGCTAATAAAGCCAAACCCTTTAGCCATATTGATGCTCTCTAACCCAAATGGCTTTACATACATAAAGCTGTGATAACTCAAAAAATCAATACCAACCGTTAGTAAGCCAACGATTAAAAAATACCAAGTTCACGTTTAATGGGTGCTGTCATTGAGCGAAAAGATTTAAGCGTTGGTAAAAAATAATGAGAGATGAGCCAAAGGCACAAGGTAATCAATGAGGCAGTTCGGGGATAAATGCGGCATAACGCTTGTTCAAGGGATCCAGTTTGGTGTGATCTACTCGAGTATCAAGTTCTAGATGATAGGGGTGATGACTCCACTTATGAAAGCAAGACTGCCAGTATTCAAAGGTTTTCAAGTCATTAGGAGTGCCCCAAGAAATAAAGCTATCTACTTCAAATAAATGACAACGTAATCCTAGTTCAATGGCATCGTTGATACAGGAGTCAAGATAAAACTCGCCATTGACTCTGCCGTTACGAGCAATAAGAGTATCGATAGCATGTCTTGCATCGCTAGCTTTTTTGAAGGTAAAGGTGCCGATCACAATTGGATCGGTTGCTGGTGAGGCAAAAGGAGTTTTGACAGAGATGGTGTTGATAAGCCCATCAAGATTGGCATCGATCCAGCCAAACATCTGGGGCTTTCGCACAGCGTTGGTATGGCCGCGTGCACCCCAAACAATCACATCTACTTCTGGGTTATCAATCAGCGCTTGGTATTTGGCGTGATTAAACAATGCTCCGTTATCACACGCACCAAATGTAATGGGTGAAATATTCAATTCTTCTAGATTGGCTTTCTCATTTTTACTTTTTTCTTTTGATGCATCAAATGCCTCCAGCGCATCCAGACCGATTAATGCTGTGCAGGCTTGTCCTTCGGTAACGCCGGGAACTAGCGTAATGAGGGCATTTGGAAAGCTGTCTTTAATAGACAGAGAAATGGCTTCTAAGCCAGGCATATCGGAGCGCATCACAAGTGATTGATAAACAGACGGAGGTAAATCTTCAATCGCTTGAATGGCCATTGCTTTGCCAGAAACCGGAATAAAAGGTTTAGTGAGCGTGTATCCTTCATCAGCAAAACGCTTGCCCAGCCCCGCCATAGGAATTACTAGAGAGCCAGCAGGGCTGGACTCAATATCGGAGTCGATTAAACGTTTAAAGGTATTTGACCATGAGTTGTATTCGTGGAGGTCCTCAGGGGTGCCCCATTGCATGAAATGCTGTAGTGGGTAGACCGCCACTTTTTCGCTGTTAGCAAACATGGGCTTGTAAGCTAGGCTCACATAGTATTCGCCACCAACATGAATATTTTTCTCCATGGTTTGCTTAAAGGCTTCACTCATCAGTTTTGCGCTAGCAAAATAATAGGTACCGCTAAATGCAAATTCTTCCATGCGGTTATCGGTGTAAGGCTGCTTTTCTTGAATATCTAATGCCCAAACGCCATGAACATTATCGCTGTTAACTGGCTTGACATTTTCATCAGCTGCCTCTTTGATATAGGCGTAATTTGTAGTGCCTAGCGTGTGTGGATGAAATCCCTTATAGGCTGGAATGGCGCCAGCACAAGCATGCTTGACAACAAAATCTTTGAAATGATTCCAATCCCAGTAGCAAGTGAAATCGCAGTAATTAACAATGACAGGGCGAGCAGGGTCTAATAAATGCTCAATTTGGCGCACTGCATGAATGGGGCCAAGCTTATGAGCTGGAATACCGGCAACACGACCAGCAGGGCAAAGCTGATGCAGAATATCTTTCATCCGATATTTGGGATTAGCTAAGTGATCTTCATTGCAAATAAAGATGAAGTCTGTTTCCCCAGGGAACATATCAATCACATGCCCAATAATAGGTTTGCCATCAACCTCAATGAGTGGCTTAGGAACGCTATATCCAGCGCGTCGGAAGCGCTCGCCAAAACCAGACATGGGAATAACGATTTGCACAAATTTCCAATCAACAGATAAGGGTGTGGCACAAGCCCCCAATGAGAGTTATCCATTTGAGGGTGAATTAGTCAATTATAGAGTTCTTAGAGGCCTATTTGCCCTTAATTATCGGATTGATTACTTCAACAATCTTCCTAGATACATATCTTGAGCCATTCATATTGAGATGATTGTCATCCCTAAAAAAGAGCAACCCATCTTTGGCCATCGTGCAAGTGTCGCCCTCGCAAAAAAGCTGACTTAATTCAATCAAACGCACTGGAGATTTTTTAGTCGCTTCTACAAAATCAGGAAAGTATTGCGAGTGTTGTTTTGCAAAAAGCTTAGATTCTGTACACTGCTGAACGCGCAAGAAGGGCCAATCGTATTTGCATTTCGTTGGCAAAAAGCTAAAGTTTGGAGTCCCATCAATCAGGAATATTTTTTCCCATGAGCAGTCAATTTTTGAGCGGTGGGACTAATTTCTTGTAAATAGCTGCTACCGGGAGAAATCAACTGCTTTCTTAATTGCCAATAGGCCACCAAAATAACTGAGTCAATTTTGTAGTTATCGTCAATTACATCAAAAAAATGATTTGATAATGTACTGCTGATAAATGGCAAGGTTTGATTGGTATCGAATAACATAAAGCCAGTGTCTGGCATATCTTCAGTGAGGCCCAGAAGAATATATTCTGCGTGGCTATCGCCCACAACCGCTATGACGCGTTTGTAGGCCATGAATTGTTGATTGCATTGATTTTGTGTTGCGTCTTTGTATTCACAATAATTGGGTTGAGAGTGCAAATAGGTTCTAAATTCGTCATGACCAATATCGCCTGCATTCACAACCTTGAGTTGTGCGGTCGCTCTGTTAGGGAGTCCATCATTGAGATAGATGTAGCTGCTAATACAGAAAAAGCTAAAACCTAAAAAGAAAAGACGAATTGGCGTGAAGAATGAATTCTTATTAAAGCGGATTGGTTTTTCAATGAGGCGATAGGTCAGCCATGCCAAAAGAATGGCCAGCAAAACCATGCAAATACGAATAGCACTGGAAGGCTGGCGGCCACCATCTAGGATTCTGGCAAAAGTCAGTAAAGGCCAGTGCCACAGATATAATGGATAACTAATTAAACCAAACCATACTAAAAAGCGACTTCCTAAAACTTGCCGATTGAACCAAGTAGAGGGCCCGGCAGAGATTAACAAAGCGGCGCCGAGCGTAGGAAGTAATGCCCACCAACCCGGAAATAGACTTCTATCGTTAATGAATATATTGGCAACTATTAGCAGGGCAAAACCAAGCCATGCATTGATATTGGCCGAACCCCACAGAACCAGTGATCGACCCTGCACAACAGAGCGAAATGCCAGGGCCGAACCAATTAATAGCTCCCAAACTCTTGTAACGGGCAGGTAAAAAGTAGCATTGGAATAGGTGTTGATAAATAAGACGTTTAAAACAAAAGAGAGACACAAAAGAAGCAATAGCAAAACGCCAATTTTTTGAATATTTTTAGTTGTCCCAGATGCTGGTTGCCAAAAAAGTAAAAGTAATAAGGGTCAAAAAATGTAAAACTGCTCTTCAATACCAAGAGACCAAAGATGAAGCAGTATTTTGCTATGCGAAGCAGCATCAAAATATCCGCTTTCACCAAGCAAAACGAGATTAGAAGCAAATGCCAACCCTGCTGCAATATGTTTATTGAGGGCGGCAAATTCATCTGCAAGCAAGGTAAACCAGCCTAGACCAAAGCAGAACAACAAAACAGTCAATAGCGCAGGAAAAATGCGCTTAATACGGCGACGATAAAAATCGGCAATGCTCAGTTGGTTCTTTAATAAGCCGCCAAATAAGATGGATGAGATCAAATATCCTGAAATCACAAAAAAGATATCCACCCCAATAAACCCAGCCCGCACCCCAAAAGCATGAAAACCCACAACTAATAAAACAGCGATGGCGCGAAGACCATCAATATCGGGGCGGTATTTGGGGTGGAAACTCATTGGGATAATTAAAGGAGCAGATTTCTGCAATGATGATACTTTGTCTTAAGGATAGACTTGCTAGTTCAGGGTACATTCACCCTTCAGGGCAATTAAATGTTTATATTTATTAAGACCAGGCTTTATTATTGACCCTTAACTGCTCTGCAAATGAGCGCCCTAGAAAAGAGAAGAATTTGTCGGCATTAAATCAATCAAAACCTGTAATCCCTGCATGGCTGATTTGGATTCAGTGCATAGCTTTTGTGGTGCTCTATGCCGTCTGGATTCTTCCGGAGATAGTGGGCTTTCGCAATACGGCTCTTGTGATTGGCGCGCTAGCTGGACTTTATCCAATTTATCAGTATCGAACTGCATTGTGTACAAAAAGAGCTATTCCAATCTGGTTAATAGTTGCTCTTTTCGCCTGGGCAACTTTTCATCTATTGTTTTTATCTCATGATTACACTGCACAATTATTGGAATATAAAAGAATTTGGAAGTATGCGGCTATTGGGGCAATATTTGCATTTGGGCTTGGATTGTCACTTATAAGCACTTCTAATGCAGCGAGTATTAATGGCGACCAAGTTCGAGTTACTCCCTATTGGGGAATGATTTTCTTTGGGTTATCCACCCCAGTCTTGATTTATTTATTGAAATATGTGGTGACAACATATGGACCTGTATTGGGAATTCAGGCCCCAGCTTATTTACAGATTTATCATCGCTCTCAGGATTACTATATTCCCAAGACTGACTATGTCGCATTTTGTCTCCCTCTCTTGGCTGTTGCATTGAGTAGGGTGCAAAAAATATTGACCTCATACTCCAGTCTAATGAAGCAAGAGTATTTGACGCTAGCTCTTTATTTGGCAGCAATTGTTGCGACTCTTTTCCTTTTTTATAGTCAAAATACCAAAAACGGCATAGTCTACGCAACTCTTTGTATTGTAATTTTCGTGCTTCAACTTCTAAATGGTGGCCGCAGGGGAAAAGTTTGGCAGAAGTTACTGCTTGTTTTTGTTTGCATGGGCTGGCTTATGGCGGCAATTTATCTTCATGCCCAAAAAAATGACTCTTGGAGATTGTTTATGGCTGATGCTAAGATTGCACTCCAAACTACACAGTACCAGCAGTGGAAATATTCGGGGGCGCAAGGCTACCCCAATAACGAGTTTGGGCAAATGGTTTCCCCAACAAACTACGACCGAATGGCGTGGTCAATTATTGGACTCCAATTAGCAATTCAAAACCCCTTTGGATATGGCCTTGTGGAGGATTCGTTTAAAAAAATGTCTAATGACCGCTGGCCAGAGTCAAGTCCTAATCTTTCGCATAGCCACAGTGGATGGCTAGATCTCATTTTGGCAGTAGGTTTTCCTGGGTTTATCTGCATCATTAGCGCACTGCTTATGTGTTTGGTACTAACTAACGGCTGTTTTCAACCATGGAAAGACTTGGTTGGTTGGGTTTTGGTATCAAATGCGATGTTGTGGATTACCACTGAAGTTGCAGCCACAGTCACCTTGCCAGCTCTAATCTTCTGGATCTGCCTGTCAGCCGGCCTTATCTTTCCCAAGATTAAATTATAAAGCCATTAACTTCAAACATTGAAGTTAGTCTTGGAGATTGTTTGAGGGCTATAATATCTACAGAAATTAGAATAATTTAGCGAGTATATTTTGAGTCAAATGGATAATTCAAATCAGATACAAGGTGGAATAGGAATTTCTCTCGTTGATGTTTTTGGTTTTCTTGTTGGCGCCTGGAGAAAGCTCCTTTTAGCGGGACTTTCGGGTGCGATTTTAGGCGCATCACTCTGGTTTTTCTTGGGTGCTTACTCGGCCGAGTATGTGTTGCAGAATGCTGGCAATAGTAATGCTCTTGCTTTAAACCTAGTTTCCTGGAAGATGCTTCAAAGAGGTCTGCCACATCTTGCCGTTCAAATTAGTAATAATGATAAAGCGTCTGAAAATCAGGGCGATGCATTTAAAGCTTTTGCCTCTGAGGAATGGTGGTATAAAAATGTAAAACCTGGCTTCGCCCTCTCTAAGGCCGATCTGAAGGATCTTCCAAGCTCAGACAAATACGCCGTGGAAGCAGGCAACACCATCGTCAATTTCACTTTAAATATGACAGGATCAAGTGAATCTTTAGCTATTGATAATGTAAAATTAGCCGCTAATTTCATGCGCACCGGTGGCTCGTATCTTGAGTTACGCAATCTTATCAGCGACTACGCGAGTGACATGGTTGTTTCGCAAGCACAAATACAAAAGGAAATTAGTTCCACCGAAATTGACTTGTCTTATTATTATCAGCAAGTCAGAATGCTGGAAGAATTGAATAAGCGATTCCCGAGAAAAACAACTATTGGACTATTAACTGTTGATCAAAATGATTTAAGTAATAAATCGCTTTCGATTTCAGGCCAAATTATTGACGCTAACAATCGGATCAATAAATCGAAAGAGTCTCTCCAGCGCTACAACGACCAATTGACACAAATTGCAGTTATGAAAGTTTTTATTGAAAAGGCTAGCCCCTTAATGGATCAGAACTTTGATGGATTGATGCTATGCACGAAGCTTCTGGAGATCGAGAAACAACTCCGATCTGATTTAGCTGATAAAGATACTGTAAGGCAAGTGGTGTTAGATGGCATACGCCTTTCGCTCCATGAAATCCAAACGAGATTTACTCATGGTCTTGAGCCTAGTTCGCCCCCAGTAAGTAGTGGCAGGAAGGGCATTGTCAAGTCGACTGTTGGTGGTTTCGCTGCTTCGTTTTTTCTAATGTTCCTATTGCTGATGGGCGCACGATTATGGGCCCACTTTAGAAGTTACGGCGCAGATGATCTCTGAAATCTGCGTCATGCTAGAACCTGCAAGGCATCGAATTGCATGATTAATGATCAGATTAAATTTGAAGAATGTATTAGGGCAATCCCTAAGATTGCTTAATATTTATCCGTTATATGCATCCGATTTCTAAATCATTGAGAAGATTATGGCGCCATATTAATAAGCGCCGGCGCAATCAATTTTATTTTTTATTTATTTTGATCGTCTTTTCATCGTTTGCAGAAATTGTGAGCATTGGCAGTGCATTGCCTTTTTTAGGTGCGATAACTATGCCTACAGCAGTATTTGAAGCAAAAGCTGCACAACCTTTTATTAAAGAGCTTGGGCTTACTTCTCCTGAGCAAGTATTGCTTCCATTAACAGTTATTTTTTGCCTAGCTGCACTATTAGCTGGTGCGGTGCGCTTGTTATTGCTTCAAATTAGCACTCGTCTTTCATTTGCTGCTGGCTCGGATCTAAGCATCGAGATTTATCGACGTACTTTATACCAGCCTTACTCCGTTCATATTTCGAGAAATACAAGCGAAGTTATTAGCGGCATTTCAGGAAAAGCTAATGGTGTGATTTATTATACCATCTTGCCTATATTGACTCTCTTGAGTTCTGGTGTGATGTTGATTAGCATCTTAATTGCATTGATTTACATGGATCCTAGTGTTGCAATAATCTCTTTTTTTGGATTTGGTTTGATTTATGTTTTAGTCACTTGGCTCACTCGTGCTCAAAAGATTAAAAACAGCCAACATATATCTCGTGAATCAACGCAGGTAATAAAATCCTTGCAGGAAGGATTGGGCGGAATACGAGATATATTAATAGATGGTAGTCAAGATGTGTATTGTCAAGTTTATCGTAAGGCCGATTTACAGTTACGCCAAGCCCAAGGTAGTAATCAATTTTTAGCTCAAAGCCCACGCTATTGCATGGAGGCATTAGGCATGGTGTTAATAGCGTTATTAGCATACACCTTAACCAAAGAATCCGATGGGGTTGCAAAAGTAATTCCGGTTTTAGGTTTGCTAGCCTTGGGTGCTCAGCGCTTACTCCCAGTAATGCAGCAGGCATATGCTTCATGGTCAACGATTCAAGGTGGGCAAGCATCGCTTCAAGATACCCTTGACTTATTGGACCAGCCACTTCCCCATTATGCCGATGATATTTTTTCTAAACATCTTAAATTTGAAAGACAAATTTCTTTAAACCAATTAAGCTTTCGTTATACCAAAACTACCCCATTGGTATTACAAGAGCTGAATCTGAATATTGCTAAAGGCAGTAGGATTGGATTCATTGGCGCTACCGGAAGTGGTAAGAGCACTTTATTGGATTTAATAATGGGCTTACTATCACCATCTAAAGGGTTCCTGGAGGTGGATGGAGAGCGTGTTACCCTCGAAAATCGACGTTCTTGGTATTCCCACATCGCACATGTCCCACAAGCAATTTTTTTGTCCGACGGAACCATTGAGGAGAATATTGCATTTGGTGTTCCTTTCGAACTAATAGATAAACAGCGGGTTATACAGTCTGCAAAACAGGCGCAAATTGCACGGAGCATTGAAGTTTGGCCAAATGGATACCAAACATTGGTCGGCGAACGTGGAATACGTTTGTCTGGTGGGCAGCGTCAGCGCATTGGTATTGCACGTGCACTCTATAAACAAGCGGATGTGATTATTTTGGATGAGGCAACCAGCGCCTTAGATAGCGAAACTGAAAAAGCGGTCATGGGTGCAATAGATAATCTTAGCTCGGATCTTACGATTTTGATTATTGCGCATCGCGTTTCTACACTAAGAAATTGCTCTAAAATAGTTAAACTTAATAACGGCTGTATTGAATATATTTGTAGTTATCCGGACCTGTTAAATACTTCTAATTAGCCCATTTAAAATACCATGTTAAAAAATTCATCCATCCTGATTACTGGCGGTACAGGTTCTTTTGGCAATACTTTCGTGCCTATGACGCTAGCTAAACATAATCCTAAGCGCCTCGTAATTTATTCCCGAGATGAGATGAAGCAATGGGATATGGCTCAAAAATACTCTGGCGATTCAAGGGTAAGCTTTATGATTGGAGATGTTCGTGATAAAGAGCGATTAGCGCGAGCATTAGATGGTATTGATTATGTAGTGCATGCTGCTGCTACTAAAATTGTGCCTACTGCCGAATACAATCCATTCGAATGCGTAAAGACAAATATTAATGGAGCGATGAACTTAATCGATGTTTGTATTGATCGAGGGATTAAGAGGGTTGTGGCTTTGTCAACAGATAAAGCGAGTAATCCAATAAATCTATATGGCGCTACGAAGTTGGCGTCAGACAAATTATTTGTTGCAGCAAATGCTTATGCAGGCATACATAACACTAGATTTTCAGTCGTGCGGTATGGAAATGTTATGGGATCTAGGGGGTCAGTTATCCCTTTCTTCGTGTCGCTAGCAGAATCTGGGGTGCTTCCAATTACAGACATGAGAATGACACGTTTCATGATTAGCTTGGAGCAGGCCGTTGAGCTTGTTTGGCATGCTTTTGACGATATGCAGGGCGGGGAAATTTACGTTAAGAAGATCCCATCCATGCTAATTGGAGATATTGCAAAAGCGGTAGCACCAAAGGCCGCTCATCAAGTTATTGGTATTAGACCTGGCGAGAAAATTCATGAGCAGATGATAGGGCTAGAGGATGCGCCCAATACATTTGAGTATGAGGAGCACTATAAAATATTGCCAATGATTCATGGGTGGTCTCAAGACATGGAGAGAATCAAAAATGGGGTTAGGGTTGAAGACGAATTTACATATACATCTGACAATAATAGACATTGGATGTCAATTGAAGATTTGAGTAGCTGGATTAATGCGAATAAAAACAAAGTCGGGTTAATTTAGAATTCATGAAGCCAACTGTACTGATTACTGGCGGGTCTGGTTTACTAGGAATCAATTGGGCATATGCTATTAGACATCGTTTTCAAGTGATGCTTGGAGCACACTCTAGAAAGGTAGAGCTATGCGGCACCCATTCATTGCAACTTGGTCTAAATTCGGTTGATGAACTGACAAGGCAATTTGAGGTGGTTAAGCCACAAATTGTTATTCATACAGCCGGGCTTACCAGCGTAGAAAAATGCGAGTTCGATCCTATGTTGGCTAAGCAATCAAATATAGACCTGGCTTCTAACGTGGCAAGAGTTTCTGCTTTTTTTCAAGTTCCATTTGTCCATATATCTACCGACCATTTATTTTCAGGGGAAAACGCATTCTCAGACGAAAGTACGATTGCATCGCCAATAAATATATATGGCAAGACGAAGGCTGAAGCTGAGATACGGGTTCTTGAGGAGAATCCCGATGCATTGGTTATTAGAACTAACTTTTATGGCTGGGGCACAAGCTATAGAAAGTCATTTAGCGACAACATTATTGAATCTCTTAGATGTGGAAAGAAGTTGGAATTATTTGAGGATGTTTTTTATACGCCTATTTTGGCTGAGACTGTTGTGCACGTTACACATGATTTGATTGGTTTGAAGGCTGCAGGAATTTTTAATGTAGTTGGTGACACCCGTCTTTCAAAATTTGATTTTGGGGTTAAGCTAGCTAAAGAATTTGGTCTTGATGTTGCTTTGATTAAACCAACGCTGATTTCTGGTAGGAAAAACTTAGTTGAGAGACCTTATGATATGAGCCTAAAAAATAAAAAAGCAGTTGAAATGCTAGGAAGAAGGCTTGGTTCGATTGATGAGCAGCTGACACAGCTGTATAAACAAGAAAAATGCGGTCTTGCTGCGGAGCTAAAAGAACTATGATCCCATATGGAAAGCATCATATTGATGAGGAGGATATTCAGGCTGTTGTAAGTGTTCTAAGGGGTGGGGCTTTAACCCAGGGACCTACAATTGAATCTTTTGAGCAGGCGATTGCCCATTATGTAGGCGCTAGATACGCTGTTGCCGTATCAAGCGGAACTGCGGCCCTGCATCTTGCAGCGCTTGCCGCAGGAATTGGCCCGGGGACGAAATTGGTGACGAGCCCTATTACATTTATTGCTAGTGCGAATGCGGGATTATATGCGGGAGGAGATGTTGTTTTTGCGGATATAGATCCTCAAACAGTAAATATGTCTCCATCATGCTTAGAAAAAGTGTTGAAAGCTGATCCAGCTATAAAGGTTGTTGTTCCCGTTCACTTTGCTGGCTTGCCATGTGATATGCCAGCGATTAAATCTCTGGCAGACACCGCTGAAGCAGTTATTATTGAAGATGCTGCCCACGCCTTGGGCGCCACATATCCGGATGGGCATAGAGTTGGTTCTTGTATCAACTCTCTTATGACTATATTTTCATTTCATCCTGTTAAGGCGATTGCGGCTGGTGAGGGTGGAATGATCACTACAAATGATGAGAATATTTATCGAAAATTATTAAGGTTACGTAGCCATGGAATTAATAAACTTAATGATGAATTCCAGCTCGCAGAACAATCTTCAACTAATGGGGAGCTTAACGCCTGGTATTACGAGATGCAGGAATTGGGCTTTCACTATCGAATAACGGATATTCAGTGTGCATTAGCACTTTCGCAATTTAAAAAATTAGACTCTTTTATTGAAAAGAGAAGAGAAATAGCAACTCGGTATGATTTGGCTTTTAGAGATAAGAGTATTAATTTTAAGCCAGCCCAGTTATCTGGGGGAAGTCAGAGTGCGCACCATTTGTATGTATTAAGGTTTGATTTTGATGCTCTGGGTCTAAGTCGCAATGATTGCATAAAAAGGTTAAGGGGTGCGGGAATTGTTACTCAAGTCCATTATCTACCTGTACCTATGCACCCTTATTATAGAAATCTAGGATTTAATCCATTGGATTATCCAAATAGCGTAAGCTATTATCAGGAATCTTTGAGCATTCCTATGTACTTTGATTTGTCTAATAATCAGCAGAATTTTGTAATTAATGAGCTGTTTAAATTACAGAAGTAACTCTAGTTTAAAAATAAAAAAATACCAATTGATTGAATTGATGAAATCGAATAAATTGCCCAGATTACTTACGTCAGGAGATACTATATGCTATGAATTTGATGGGCAAATGGGTTTTTGGGGGGTTCCTGATCTAAAGTTAGATATTTTTAATGAGGAGAACCCGGGGAAGCCAATTCATGTTAGCCATAACGCGGAAGGGAACAGGAGTTTGTATTCCGCCCCCGACCCAAGCGGAAAAACAATTCTATGTCTTGGGGGTTCTCATACGTGGGGGGCTGGCGTTTATCAAGACTTAAGATATACGGAGCATCTGGCTGCAATGACAGGCCGCCAGGTTGTAAATTCAGGGCACTGTAGCTTGGGGCTTGACCAGGTTTGTTTGGCAATATTACAAAGATCTGAGAAGTATCGGCCAAATATTATTGTGATAGAGCAATACCCCTGGGCTGTTCATAGGGTTTTAAATAATTACGTGAATGGCTTTGTACGTCCACATTTTGTTTTGGGTGAGGGCGGAGAGTTAAAGCTAAAGAAGGTGCCGGCTATAGCGAAATATAAGTTTTTTCGCAGACTTATTGGGGCATATTACGCTTTTCGAAAAGAGTTTAGGGAATTTCAGGCGGGTATAAATATTAAGCAGAATTATGATGCTCGTGTTGACCCCATATTTTTATTGTGGAAGACGCGTCAGTATGATTCAATGTATTTAATAATCGATAAAATGTTAGAAGTCATAGCTGGATATTGCCGACAAAATAATATCAAGCTTATATTTTGTCTTGGTGCAATCTTGCAGCAATTCGGTCCGGCATCTCAATCTAGTCTTGTTGATTATTTATTGCCGAGAAATCGGTTAATTAAATTATTGGATGCGCACGGTATTCCTTATGTTGATATGACCGAAGCCATGATTAGCAATCATTCGGAAGTGGACCCTGTTATTTTCCCAGACGGTCATATCAATACTAAAGGGCATTATATTTTTGCTAATGCCTTGTATGGGGATATGGTAATAAGAGGCTGGCTTTCATGAAAAAAGCCCCATTGTTTAATAGCTTAATTAGCTTTGCTCTGTCAAAAGCAGGCGCAGGACTTAAATTTAAATATTTTCTAATGGGTTTAACATTTTATTTTTTGCTTTCTCGAGAGGGGCTTACAAAAAAGCAAGACGAGTTATCCTCTGGCAGTCAAGCCGGGGATGATATATACCCTCTGTTTTAGTTCCTCAAATCTATATGGCTAAAAATACTGTCTTAATATTGGGTGATTCCACCAGCATGAGTGTGGGGATGGATGAAAAGACCTATCCCTTTTTTTTGAAAAACAGTGGAATGTGGCCCGACAAATCCACTCTGCTTAACTGCTCTTTGCCTGGGTTTACTTCGGCGGACGCTGCATTTTTCTTTTATACCTTTTATAGAAAGAAGCTCAAGGATCTTAGAGCCGTTATTATCTATCTTGGAAATTGTGACGCTGCAGCTAGTGAAATTAGGAAGGGGCGGCTTACCCCATTAAAAAACATTAAATTTGCCTTAATGGAGATTCTTGGATTTCATCCAAAAAAAACAAGGCTAAAGAATCGGTTGTTGCATTATGAGTGGAATAATCAATACGATCCATTGATTGAAATAGCGGAATCCCCGGAAGATTTTAAATACAATATTAAGCGAATAATTAAATCTTGCCGGAAAGCGGCAATCCCAGTTGTGCTTATCCGTCCAAAAGCCAACCTGCATTTT
The DNA here is from genome assembly GCA_900095165.1 of Polynucleobacter necessarius. Classification (GTDB taxonomy): domain Bacteria; phylum Pseudomonadota; class Gammaproteobacteria; order Burkholderiales; family Burkholderiaceae; genus Polynucleobacter; species Polynucleobacter necessarius_J. The sequence goes on from LT606947.1 coordinate 1,866,954, forward strand.
CCGCCAGGTATCGGAAAGGGAAACTTTCTATTTTATAGATATGTAAATATAAATGAGAGAATTTCTGGTCAGATCAAAATTCCTGATGTCAGGTTTATTGAGGCATTGCGCAAACATGAAAATGGAGACTTTAATGGCGCATTAAGTGAATATGAAAACATACTGCTAACGCCAGGTTTGTGTGATATGAGCCAAGAGTATGCGCTTGTTGTTTTGAATAACTATGCAGTCGCCAAAGCAGAGTATGGTTATGCAGACGAAGCCATCTTCCTCTTAAGCCTTCTTATGAAGGAGAAGTTAAGTCGAAAGGAAATAATCTACTTTAATCTGGCCCAGATTAAAAGAATGCAGGGGCTGACATCAGAATATGACGAGTACTTGGTTGCTTCATACGAGGCTGATAAATCTCTTTATAGAATACGGGCCCCTTATGTTAAGGTTTTAGATGAGCTAGCAGACGAATTCAAAAATATTGATGTATTGGATATGAGTAGTTTTTTAACAGATGATCTTTACCTTGATCATTGTCACCTGCTCCCAGAAGGGCAGTGTGAGTTGGCGGACAGGGTGCAATTGATAATGCAGAAGTTTTCTATTCACGGCCACTCGAATGCAACGATCTTAAACGCACTTTATAACCCAGAGCTTGGGCTTGGGAACTTGGCAGAATTCAATGATTATTTCAATACCTATGCCCCTTACTCCGAAAATCAGATTTCGACAGAGGTTGCGTCGCTAACAATTCAGCTAGAGTCTTGCATTCCACCCGACAATGTCGACCTAGATTTATTGGAGGCTACAAATGAAATTAAAAATGCTATAAATTACTGCCTTAGGCATCCATGCTTTCCTCGTGTTCAGGATGTTGTTTTAGCCCCCCCCATCTGCTCGTCAGATATTGGTAGGTTTCCTGAATATTTCATCATCAGGCACTTAATTCCCTACTTCAGATTGCACGAATCAAAACCACATTTGTTTAATCGGTTTAATTCGACCTTAGGTCTTGTTCATGGAAGCGATAAGTTGTTGAACATACTGCCTGAAAAAGCAATTTCATTTGTAAGTCCTGTTGGTCCAGCATTCCAGATGGATAGTGAAAGCCAGCGGATTCGTCTAATTTTAGACAAGACCTCTGCTTTATTGATCACTCATTTGAAAAAGGGAAATCAAATATTTGAGCGAATAAAGTCAACAATTTATTGGTACGTTAGGGAGTCTCTCAGGTTTGGCTCGCATTCTCGAATTTCAATGTTGTACGATAGATTGTTGCTTGAATATATTGCCGAGGGATTGGTTATCGCAGGCGTGCTAGACGATTTTCTTGTTGGCCATAATGCGCCTAAAATTATGCGACTGATCTCTTTTGTAGAGCGTGCTACGCTGATTCATGAAGATTTTTGCTTGCGTTTTACTAAAGGTGGTGATATAAAAAGCTTGCTCATTCAGTATGACGAAAAACTTAACGAGCTCGCTTTAGAGCTAGAAAATGATATGGTTTAACATATGACTCATACTTATGTCTTGGGAATTTCTGCCTTTTATCATGATAGTGCCGCCTGTCTTTTAAAGGATGGGGTGATAGTTGCGGCTGCTCAGGAGGAGAGGTTCACGCGTAAAAAGCATGATTACCATTTCCCAAGACAGTCAATTAAATTTTGTCTTGAATTTGCTGGAATAGATGTTGACCAGATTAATTATGTAACTTTCTATGAAAATTCTGCCCTTAAGTTTGATCGGATAGCGAAAACCTATCTCATGTATGCACCTAATGGCTTAAGATCATTCTTGAAGTCAATGCCCATTTGGGTAAAGGAAAAATTTTGGATAAGCAGAGAAATACGTCAAGAACTTAAATATACTGGTCCTTTGATTTGCCCGGAGCATCATCAGTCTCATGGCGCAAGTGCATTTTTTCCATCTCCATTTGATCGCGCAGCTATTCTGACTATGGATGGTGTGGGAGAGTGGGCAACCTTGAGTTATGGAGTGGGGAAAAAAAATAAAACACGAATTCTTGGGGAGATTAGATTTCCGCACTCATTGGGTTTGTTATATTCCGCTTTTACTTACTACACTGGCTTTAAGGTGAATTCAGGAGAATATAAGCTTATGGGTCTTGCCCCATATGGAAATCCAATATACGTAGATAAGATTTATAGCCATCTTATTGATGTAAAGCAAGATGGATCATTTCGGTTAAATATGAAGTACTTTAACTACTGCGCTGGTTTTACTATGACTAATTCACGCTTTCACAAATTATTTGGACGTGAACCGAGAAGGCCAGAATCTGAAATTTCGCAGTTTGATATGGATCTTGCCCGCTCTATACAAGCTGTAACGGAAGAGGTGGTATTGAAAATTGGCAAACATGTTCATTCAGTGACAGGCGAAAAGAATCTTTGTTTGGCAGGGGGTGTAGCGCTTAATTGCGTGTCAAACGGACGACTATACAGCGAGGGACCATTTGAGCGAATTTGGGTGCAGCCTGCTGCCGGGGATGCTGGTGGTGCGTTAGGCGCTGCGCTACATGTATGGCATAACATTCTTGATAAGCCCCGGACAAATCTGAAGAGCGATATGGATAGACAATTTGGGTCTTATCTTGGTTCGGATTATCACGATGAGGAGATTGAATTATCTCTTAGTCTTTTGGGTGCTAAATTTTCAAGGCTTGAAAAAAACGATTTGCCAAAAGTAGTTGCGGAGATACTGGCCAATGGAAATGTTGTGGGTTGGTTTAATGGCCGAATGGAGTTTGGCCCTAGAGCATTAGGCGCGCGAAGTATTCTTGGCGATCCACGCTCACCTCAAATGCAAAGTTTAATGAATCATAAAATTAAATTTCGAGAGGGGTTTCGACCTTTTGCACCTTCAATCTTAGCTGATAAAGTTGGCGAATGGTTCAAGTTGGGGGGAAAAGAAAATAGAGAAGATTTTTCCTCTCCATATATGTTGATGGTCGGAAAGGTCAAGGAAGAGAAATTAACCCAAAAAAATGCATCTGATAGAAAAGTTATTGGTTTTGAAAGGCTAAAATTACCGCGATCGGTAATACCTGCCGTTACGCACGTGGACTGCTCGGCAAGAATACAGACGGTACACAAACAAACGAACCCGATCTTTTCGGAAGTTATAAGCGCCTTTAACGAAATAACTGGATGTCCTGTGCTAATTAATACGTCATTTAACGTGAGGGGGGAGCCAATAGTAGAGAGTCCTCAGGATGCCTATAGGTGTTTTATGCGCACCGGGATGGATTATCTTGTGTTGGGATCATATTTAATGGCCAAAAAAGATCAGCCTGAATTTTTTGAGCCAACAGACTGGAAAGCCGAATTTCAATTGGATTAATATGAAAAAATTTATACTCAATGCGCTACTTAATACACTTTTTTTCATTATTTTCTTTCTTATAGTGACGCCAATAGGACTGCTAATACGTTTATTTGGAGTGGACTTTATGCAAAGAAAAATCTCGCCTGATTCAGCCTCATACTGGCACAGGTTAAAATGAATTTAAACAATAAACCCCCCATCTTAATTTTCGAGTGTGCAAACGCACACGGGGGCGACCAGGATTTGTTAAAGTCCACATTTTCTCAGTTTGGCTTAATTTCGTATCCTAATAAACATATAAAGCTGCAACCATTTCATTACGACACAATCGCTTTACCAGATTTTCCTTACTACGAAGTCTACAAAGAATTGTATTTTTCAAGGCTCCAGTGGATCGATTTAATAAAAGATGCGAAGAAAAATTTTGATGGAGTATGGCTTGATATTTTTGATTGTTATGGCGTGCAGGTGCTAGAGGAGAATCTTGAGTATATTTTTGGAATCAAACTGCAAGCCTCGGTATTGGATAATTTTGAAATTTATGCGGCCTTAAGGCATATTAATTTATCCAATAAAGTCTTAATGATTAATGTATCTGGGTATAATCTGTCTTCTATACAGGATTTTATTGCCCTTTTTTCGCATTGTAAGGTTGGCGAAATAATCTTGCAGGTGGGTCATCAGGCATACCCAACAGAGCTTAAGGATACCGGTCTTCAGAAAATTAGCGTCCTTAAGGCGTGCTTTCCTGAAATCAAAATATGTATGGCTGACCACATCTCTGCAGTAGATGATATGGCGTGTATATTGCCTATTTTGGGTGTTTCTGAAGGGGCTAATCTGATTGAAAAACATATTTGCCTTGATAGAGCTAAGGCTAAGTATGATCATTCAGCAGCATTAGAGTTTAACGAGATTCAAGTTCTTGTGAATCGCTTAACGGGCTACTCTCTTGCTAAAGGAGGCGCTTTTATAAGTCTCTCAGAGAAAGATTATTTAGAAAAAAGTATTCAGATTCCCGTTGCGGGAAATAGGCTAAATGCTGGATCGCTTGTAGCACAGTCAGACCTTGTGTATAGAAGGACTGGTCAGGCGGGGGCGAATTTTCGAGAAATTTTAGATGCACAAAAGCTATACTCTGTTTTAGCGGATGATATTCAATTAAATTCAACAATAAAAACTAGTCAATTAAAGCCGGCACGAATCGCTACTATTGTCGCTTGTAGAATGAAATCATCGCGACTAAAAAATAAGGCACTAATAAATGTAGTAGGACGCCCTCTCATTGAGCATTGTTTAAATAGTTGCCTGGGTATTGAAAGCGCCGACTTAACCATATTGGCAACATCAAACCTGCCAGAAGACGATGTATTGGAAACTTATACATTGAATGGTGGAGTCAAGCTATGGCGCGGCGAGCCAGATGATGTAATTCAGCGTTATTTGGATGCCTGCGATGAGTATGGAATTGATGTTGTGATAAGGGTCACTGCAGATTGTCCGATGATTTCTCCAGAGATAGCCAAGATCTTGCTCGAGCAGCATTTTCGATCTGGGGCTGATTACACTGCTGCAAAAAATTCGGCCGTAGGAACTGCTTGCGAAATTTATAATACGGAAGCCTTACGCAGGGTGATTGGCTATCTAGGAAAAGCTGAGCACTCTGAATACATGACTTGGTATATGCAAAATAATCAAGATATATTTAAAGTTGAGCTTATAGATTTGCCGCCAGAAATGCTTAGAGAGTACAGATTGACAGTTGACTATCCCGAGGATCTAACATTTTTTGAGCGCTTATATAAAGAGCTTGACCAGCGCAATCTATCGATCAAATTAAAAAATATTTTTGATGTATTGGATGAGTCCCCTGAAATTGCAGGTCTAAATTCTCACCTTTCGTTGGCATACAAGACAGACAAAATTCTTATAAATAGATTAAATCAGGCCACTAAAATTAATATTTTGCAACAGAGTTTGTAATGTGAATGTAATCTTTAGGGTTGATGCATCATTTGAGATCGGAAATGGTCATGTAATGCGTTGCCTGACTCTTGCGATCGCACTAGAGAGTTGTGGCGCGCGATGTAGTTTTATTTGTAGAGATCTTCCGGGGAATTTGATTAATCTAATTCGTAGTCGGGGATTTAATGTAGATGTTTTACCTGCTCCATTAGAAGATTTTCCTAATGCAGGCTTGCAAAGCAAGGGTGGCATCGATTACTCTTTATGGCTTGGAGTGGATTCCAAAACGGATTTGGTTCAAACGCAAATGGCAATTAAAGGCGAGCATCCAGACCGCTTGGTTGTTGATCATTATGGTCTAAATAAGCCATGGGAGAGTGCAGCACGAGCTTCATGTCATAAGCTTATAGTAATTGATGATCTTGTTGATAGATTCCATGATTGTGACCTCTTAATAAATCAAAATTTTGGCGCTACAAAAATAGCATATGAAGGACTAGTCCCTTCTAATTGCAAGATTCTGGCAGGAGAGAAGTACGCCTTATTGCGAAGAGAGTTTGCTGAATTTAGATCGTTAAGTTTACTTCGACGTGACTCTCCGCTTGTAAAGAATATCCTAATCACTATGGGTGGCGTTGATCAAAAAAATATAACCACTTTAGTCCTGCGCGTTATAGAGGCTTGTTATTTCCCTGAGGATATTAAATTCACTGTAGTTATGGGTCCGAATGCACCATGGATTGATGATGTAAGGAATTTCGCCGAGAGTATGAGCAAGCCTGTTTGTATTAGAGTTAATGTTGAAAATATGGCGGGATTGATGGCAGGAAGTGATCTAGTTATCGCTGCGGCAGGGAGTACAACATGGGAGCTCTGCTGCTTGGGTGTGCCGGCGATTATGATTGTTTTAGCCGACAATCAGCTGGCGACAGCAAATAGGCTTCAAAAAGAGCTCATTTCGATGATTCTTGAGATTACCCATAATTTTGAGGATGAGTTGAAGCGTGGTATGGAGCATATTATTAACAATGCATCAGTGCAAATTAGTCTTAGTAAAAAATCTAGGCGAATAATTGATGGACTTGGCTCCCTTCGAGTTGCATCCGCCGTTAGCGATGGAGCTTAATCTTAGGCGAGTGCATCGAGATTCTTAAATTACGTAATAATTTTCGGAAAAACTCCATCGAATATTTAGATCTTATACCTTACAAAATTAACACAATGTTTAAATTTAGAAAAATGGAAAGAAATGACCAGCCTCAAATATTGAGATGGCGGAGTAGCCCTCATGTTTCAAGGTATATGCTGACTGATGTTGTTTATGACTTGGATAGACAATACCGTTGGTTTGATAAGATTAGTCAATCACAAAATGACATGTATTGGGTAATTGAATACAGCTCTAAGCCTATTGGTATTATAAGTTTGACAGAAATTGATTGCGTGAATCGTCATGCAAGTTGGGGGCTATATCTTGGAGAAAAGCTTGAGATGCCCGTAGGGGGGCTTATACCTTTTTATTTCTACAACTATATTTTTTTAGTTAGCGATTTGGGCTTACATAAGCTTCATGGAAAGGTTGTGCAGGGCAATAATAGTATTTTAAAAAATCATAAAATCTGTGGTTATAGAGAGGTGGGGGTTTATAGAGAGCATCTACTCAGAAATGGGGAGTATCTTGATGTTTATATAGTTGAGCTGTTTCGGGAAAAATGGTTGGAAAGGTCTCATAAATACTCTAAATATGTTGCGGAGTTTGAAAGATAATAATTTATTATCAAGTAAAGCCTAGTAATAACTGATTTATATAAAGAAAAAGGAGTTCTATTTTGGATCGAAAGAAAATTTTAGATTTGGTATTGTTGGCCGCGCACGATATTAATAATGAAAGAATTTTAGACGAGCAATTCGAAGTTTCGGAAAATACTTTGCTATTTGGTGCCGGAGCTCAATTAGATTCATTATCGCTAGTTTCGTTGATTGTAGATGTTGAGAGTATGGTTTCGGAATTAATAGGCAGGGATGTATCACTGACTGATGATCGTGCCATGATCCAAGCCGTGTCTCCTTTTACAAGTATTGCTACGTTAACCGATTATATTTGCTTGTTATTGCAAGAGAGCGAATGATTAGGAGCTCTTTATATCAAGACAGATTTATTTTAGTTACTGGCAGTCGTCGAGGATTGGGTCGACTACTTACTGAGTATTTTTTGGCACGCGGAGCAATAGTGGCTGGATTTTCTCGTGGTGAGTCGACTATTTGTAATCCAAACTATATTCATATTAAGGTGGATATTTCAGTCCCCAGCTCTTTGCAGCGGGCTTTCATGCAACTCAGAAAGCATACAGAGTCCATAGATATTGTTATAAATAATGCAGCTGTTATTACAGCTCAGTATGCAATGATTATGCCAATTGCTGCTGCACAGGCAATGTTAAATACCAATTTAATGGGTTCTTTTCTTGTATCTCGTGAGGCTTCAAAGATGATGCGTAAGAAAAAATGGGGTCGTATCATCAATATTAGTTCAATGGCCGCTACACTGGAACCGATTGGGGATTCTATTTATGCGGCCAGCAAAGTGGGCTTAACAACATGCACAAATATAATGGCCAAAGAATTGGCCCCGTTAAACATAACATGCAATACTTTAGGCGTCACCGCTATTGAAACCGATATGCTTGCTCAGCTTCCGTTGGATAAAATTCAAGAGATAATTGACAAATTACCAATTTCTCGTTTTGCAACGCCCGATGATATATTTAACGTTATAGATTTTTTCTTGGATGAGCGGAGTTCTTATATTTCGGCCCAGACTATTTATCTTGGTGGCTTGAATTAATGAAGGCAATTGAAATTGGAAATTGGGGAGGAGGGGTAATAATCCGAATTACTAGCGGAATTTTTCCATCAAACGCTTATGTTTGCGAAGCTGATGTTCCAGGCGGATGCATTCTAATAGACCCTGGATTGGATTGGCAGGCAATCGATAATTGCATGAAAGATCGCGGGCTATCGCCCCATCAAATTTATTGCACTCATGGACATTTTGATCACGCTGGAAGCGCTTCTTTTTTTCAAACAAAATACAAATCTGAAGTTTTTTTGCATAAAAATGATGAGCGTACCCTCAAGTCATCAAATTTTTTGCTGATGATACTTGGGGTTTCGCAAAGAATTGATTTGCCTAAAGCTACTTTTGTAGGAGATGGATTCCATGGCGATATTAGTAAGCATGCAATAACTTTTCTGCCTGCTCCAGGACACACTCCCGGATCATGTGTTCTGGGGTTAGGGAATGCATGGTTTACTGGTGATACTTTATATAGTCGTGGCGTTGGTTTATCAAAAATGCCGGGCGAAGATGCTGATATTCTAAAAAAATCCATTCTAAATCTATGGGGTGGCCTCACGGCTAATCGATATATTTACCCTGGGCATGGAGATTTTTCAGATGGGATGTCTATTCGCGCTAACAATACTTTGCTATTGGATTTCTTGGGAATTGACAGGGCCCTAGATGTCTAAGAAGTTTTAAAATCATATCTTTTTAAATTGGATGAAATCGTGAGAAGATTTCCAGGATCACTAGTAGATATCGAGTACTGCCTGCCAAATAAGGTCGTAACAAATGAAGAGTTTCAGTTGACTCACCCTGAATGGCGCATAGGGGAGGTAGCAAAAAGAACTGGCGTAATGCAAAGGCATATAGCAAGGGTGGATGAAACTGCATACGATTTAGCATTAGTGGCCGCTAAGAAATTGTTAGATAAGCACCGTAGTCTGTCTAGTAAGATTGGGGCGATTATTTTTTGCACCCAGTCACCTGACTACCTCATGCCCTCAAACGCATTTTTACTTCAACGTGACCTTGACTTGCCAGGCAGCATCTTAGCCTTTGATTACAACTTGGCATGTTCTGGGTATGTATACGGCCTATTGATAGCATCAAGTCTAATAAAGACAGGCATAGTTAGTGATGTATTATTAGTTACTGCTGATACATACTCTAAATATATAAGGGATGATGATCGATCTACACGCATGTTATTTGGCGATGGTGCGGCCGCCTCTTGGATTAGTAACGATAATTTTCCTGGAATAGACCCATTAATAGGTTTATTTAATGATTTCCAGTGCGATTCTGATGGCCATGGCTGGGACAAGTTTATTATTAGATCCGGGGGAAGTCGAGAGCCAGGTCCTTCTTGTGACAGTGCTGAGTCAGTCAGGGATAAAATATTTATGGATGGTTTACAAGTGCTAAATTTGGTGAATGATCGCGTAATCAGGCAAATATTAGACCTGCTTGATAAAAATGATTTAAAACCACATGAAATTCATCAATTTTTTTTACATCAGGCTAGTGAGTTGGCGCTAAATAGCCTAAGAAAAAAATTGAAGATTGATAAAAGTTTTGCGTATTCGAACATTGAAAAAATTGGGAATACAGTTTCATCGTCTATACCAATATTAATTAAAGATTATTTTTCTCTTACCAGTTCACCTGCTGGAAGTAGATTTTTGATCTCTGGTTTTGGGGTTGGTTACTCATTTGGAAGTGTGCTGGTTACCAAATAAGGCCTAGTGGGTTAATTTTACTTTAATAATTGGCGGGAGATATATGGATTGGCTAGTCGATCGATTTAAAGAAGCCCCCGAAAAACTTGCATTCATCCATGATGGTCGTTTAGTCACATATAAGCAGGTCGTGGATACTATTTCAACTTTCCAACTGCAAATTCAGGGTGCTCAAATTAAAGCAGGGGACATCGTTGTTGTGGTCGGCGACTATTCTCCCGAGGTATTTTGCCTAACGATGGCATTGGCCTTAAATAAAAGCATCGTTATCCCTCTTACCAAAGACTCTGTTATTGATGAATCTATTGCTTTGCGTTCTTCAGGTTCAGATTGGTACATTCAGTTCGCGAGTAATGGTCAGGATTTTAAAATAGAGAAAAGGTCAGTGCCAACTGAGAGCCAATTAGTTAGAGACTTTCGTAAAAAAAATGAGCCCGGCATGATTTTATATTCATCCGGCTCAACCGGCCTTCCCAAGGGAATGCTTTACAACTTCTCACGTGTTTTGGAAAAGTTTCGTCATCAGCGTAAAGCAACAATAGCAATCCCTTTTCTTATGATTGATCATTTTGGGGGGATAAATACAATTCTATCAATTGTTTCAAGTTTGGGGACAGTTGTTACGGTTATCGATAGATCAGTCAAAAGTATTTGCCGTGCAATCGAAAATTATAATGTTGAATTGTTGCCAACAACCCCATCATTTTTGACTACGCTTGTTGCATCTAATATTTGCAATCAGTTTAAGCTTTCTTCAATAAAGCGTATAAGTTACGGGACGGAAGTTATGCCTCAGTCTACTCTTGATAGAGTTCGAGCCACTTTTCCAGAAGTTGAATTGCTTCAAACCTATGGTTTGTCAGAAGTGGGGGTCATGCGGTCCCAGTCACGAGGAGATGGTTCTTTGTGGGTTAAATTAGGTGGCGCAGGATTTGAAACTAAAGTGATTGACGATATTCTTTGGGTCAAATCTGACTTTGCCATGGAGGGTTATATAAATGCAAAATCGGAATTTAATGATGATGGTTGGTTTAATACTCAAGACCGTGTTGAGGTAGATGGTGAGTACTTTAAAATTTTAGGTCGAACTACCGACATTATCAATGTTGGAGGGCAAAAAGTTTATCCAGCAGAAATAGAGAATTTTTTACTGCAGGTTGATAACGTACTTGATGTTTCCGTCTACGGAGAGACAAGTCCAATGCTTGGTCAAATGGTTGTGGCGAAATTTCAACTTAAGGAGCTTGAGCCAATTAATGATCTAAAACGTAGAATTCGTCTAGCTTGTCATGGAAAAATAAGTGCCTATAAAATTCCCAGCAAGGTGCTGATATCAGAGGTAAGTCTATATTCGTCAAGGCAAAAGAAGGTTCGCACGGCGGTTAGTGTTTCTGTGGATGCAGCCAGTAAGTCTGATGGTGAGGTTGAGGGCTAATATGACTATCAAAATAGCCGGCATTGAAATTGGTTGCAGTAAACCGCCTTTTATAATTGCTGAGATGTCGGGTAACCACAATCAATCATTAGCGCGTGCATTGGAGCTCGTTGACGCAGCTGCTAAAAGTGGGGCGCATGCTCTCAAGCTTCAAACATACACACCTGAAAGCATGACGCTTGATATAAATGAGCGCGAGTTTTGCGTAAGCGATCCTAATAGCTTGTGGTCTGGAAGATCTCTCTACAAGCTTTATGGTGAGGCATGTACACCATTTGCATGGCATCAACAAATTTTTGAGCATGCTAACAAGATGGGGATGATTGCCTTTAGCACACCATTTGACGATGAGTCTGTAGACTTTCTCGAAGAGCTTAAAGCCCCTTGTTACAAAATCGCATCATTCGAAAATACGGATATTCCTCTCATTCGACGTGTAGCTAGCACTGGAAAGCCATTAATAATTTCTACTGGAATGGCTACGGTTGCGGAGTTGGATGAATCTGTCCGAGCTGCGCGCGAGGGCGGGTGCAATGATCTTATTCTTCTGAAATGTACAAGTACTTATCCGGCTGAACCAGAAAATACTAATATCATGACGATTCCACACATGAGAGATCTGTTTAAGTGTGAAGTTGGTCTTTCTGATCATACTATGGGAGTAGGCGTTTCTGTTGCTAGTGTAGCCCTTGGTGCGACGGTGATTGAAAAGCACTTCACTCTTAATAGGCTTGATGGGGGTGTAGACAGCGCATTTTCTCTTGAGCCGGATGAGATGCATAGACTCGTAGATGAGTCATATCGTGCATGGCAATCTTTAGGTGGCATTTCATATGGTCCAACTGACGCTGAAAAAAAATCTATTGTTTATAGACGATCGCTATATATTGTTAAAGATCTGAAAGCCGGGGATACTCTTAATAAGGAAAATCTTCGTGCTATACGACCCGGCCTTGGTTTGCCTCCTAAGTATTATGAAGTAGCGTTGGGGAGAAAGGTATCTAGGGACGTTAAATGTGGCACCGGTTTGAGTTGGGACTTGCTGATCTAATATCTGACAAAAGAACCATAATGTACTAATATAGTTCAATTTAGGGTCTGGTAGGTCAAGACTCAATCGAGAATTACTTTTTGCTTGGTTTTTCCGATGGGCTATCAAATAACAGCAAGTTGCTCGAGGACTGGAGATCTTAAGACAAACCCCTTCCATATATTTTTTAAAAGATAACATTTGGAATTTATTAAAAAGATTCAGCGCTCAAACCTTCGAAAGGTAATGCGGGGCTATCGCATATTAAAAGGTTTAGATCGTTTGGGCGATATTGCAAGTATTAAAACCTGCCTGACCACTGAAAAGTTGCAGATAGAAACTGAGCATTTTTCTTCCCTGCTTATGGGGAATCATGCCCCAAATGAATTAGTTATTAGACAATATTTATTGGCTTATTTAGGTGGACTAAGGCTTAATAAGGCCTTGCTTTTGTCACTAGGCGCAGGTAGTAAAGTTTTGTACCCTCTTCCGTCTCAGTGGCGAATGGTATTAGAGAGGCATGGATATCATGTCGCCCATCTAAAATCAGAAATATTATGGCGGTTATTGATACTCAGCATGGTGCTTTATGGAGTTTATAAGATATTTAAAATTTCTATATCTAGCTTCTCCGCAAAATTTTCAGTAGACAATAGATTTAAATCGTACGTTTATTTCTTTTCATTGAGCAAACAAAACATTCCTCTAAATGAGGATACGAAATGTCGAAATATTATTTCGTGGTATTTGCAGTGGGAAAAAAGAAGGCGAGATATTGATGAAATTCAACATGGGGTAGATGGCTTAAACCCAATTAATATTAAAGGTATTAAAGTTGTATCGGCGACGAGCGCCATACCATGTCTTCACGGCGGTCGTGAGGTGGGTAAATATATATTATGGTTTTCCGCAGCGCTTGCATTTGTTTTGTTGGATTATTGTCGCGGAAGATGGTGGAGTGCATTGATATTTAGTGAGGCTGGAGTTGCTGCCCAAGTTAGAATTTTACCGAGTGAAGCACTTGCACGGGAGTATTTTTTTCATAACTCGGCTTGGATCTATCGCCCTTTATGGTCATATGAGGCCGAAGGTCATGGTGCTTTGATTACATTCTATTTTTACTCAACTAATTGTGAGGGTTTTGAAGGATCCTGTAGACAGAATCTAATGTATCTAGGTTATCAGTCTATGACTTGGCCTCGTTATTTAGTATGGGACGAATATCAGGCGGGTTTTATTGTTCGTGCTGTAGGGTTCGATGTGATAGTTGAAGTTGTTGGGGCAATTTGGTTTTCAGGTGAGTATGTAGATTTATCATTTGGCCAAAAGTCATCTGTGGCTGTGTTTGATATCACGCCGCATCGCTTCTCGAGGTACTGCACACTGGGTGAGGAGTTCGAGTATTTTATTCCAGAGATTGCCAACTTATTTATCGAACACGTCAGCTTAGCAATTGCTGAATCGGGCACATCAATGCTATGGAAAAGAAAGAGAGATATCGGGCGCTTAGCACACCCGATGTACCGTAGATTTTCCGACGAAGTCGCCATGCTGAATCATGTGTATTCTATTGACCCAAGCATTGCAGCTGACTTTGTAATTCAGTCTAGCTTCGCAGTAATTTCTAGGCCCTTTACCTCAACCGCAATAATTGCCAAAAATATGGGACATCCAACTATTTATTACGATCCCTCTGGCCAGATTAAAAAAGATGATCCAGCTGCGCATGGAATACAAATTATTTCAGGCGTCTCAAATTTATGCGCGTGGATTTCTTCGCAACATCGACCTACATAAAGTTAGTGCCAAGGTAAAATTGCATTGCAGATGCATACTTCTCAAAAATTATCCCGCTTGTAAGTGATGTAATGTCAACTCAAACCTCTTTTCCCTCTAGAGATTGCCCGATTGTTATAACGTTTGATGAAAGCATATGGGCTAGAGAATCTGCACGCCTCATTCAAGATTCTATAAATGGCATTGTTCAGAGGAATGGTAAATGCTCTGTGATGTTAACAGGCGGAAAGACTGCTGAATTGCTATATAGAGAATGGCGCAAGTTGCTAGATTTTCAGAGCTTATCAGGAGTAAATTTTTACTTTGGAGATGAGCGTTGCGTTGATGAGTTTAGTGAGGCAAGTAATTATCGAATGACTATGACAACCTTATTTCAAAATTGGGTTCAGTCAGGTTGTTCCGTATTTAGGATGATGGCTGAGTGGGAAAATAGTGACCTTGCAGCTCGTCACTATGAAACGATATTGCCATCGGTGATTGATATTTTGTTGCTTGGGGTTGGAGAAGATGGTCACATAGCATCCATTTTTCCTGGTTCATCTGTATTTTTAAATAAAGACAACAGCAGTGTAGAGCCAATTGTGGGGAGTAAATCACCATTTCGTCGTCTGACTATAACTCCAAAAGTTGTTAATGATGCAAAAAATATATTTGTTTTAGCTCCAGGCGGTGAGAAAAAAAGAGTGCTCGATGAGGCCCTAAAGATCCAGTCTGATATCTCAAGATTTCCAGCTAGGATGACATTAAGTGGGGTATGGTTAATGAGCTAGTTAGCCATCTTAAGGGTGGTCCTTAAAGTGCAACTTTTAAGATATGTCAAAGAGTGTCATCCACTCTATAATATATCCATTCAATTTAGAATTATTAATACTTTTATTAGTGTTTCATTTAAGGTTGTAAATGTTAAAAAAAGCGCTGCAGCAAAAAAAAACTACCGTTGGATCATGGATTACCCTTGGTAATTTAGCCGTAGCTGAAATTATGGCCAAAGCTGGGTTTGATTGGTTAGTTGTAGATTTGGAGCATAGTGTTATTAGTATTGATATTGCAGGAGATTTAATACGTACTATTGATTTGTGTGGAGTAACCCCCTTAGTTAGATTGACCTCAAATAATTCAGATCAAATTAAGCGAATGATGGATGCCGGTGCCCACGGAATAGTTGTGCCATCTGTTAATTCCGCAGATGATGCTAAAAATGCTGTAGCAGCTACTCGGTATGGCCCAGAGGGATTCCGCGGCGTTGGCTTAGCCAGGGCTCAGGGGTATGGCGTTAACTTTCAGCAATATTTAAAGTGGCAGCATAATGGCCCTATCGTGATTGTTATGATAGAGCATCAGATCGCAATTAAGAATTTGAATGAAATATTGTCAGTTCCCGGGGTTGATGGTTTTATTATCGGTCCTTACGATCTGTCATGCTCTATGGGCATTCCTGGCGAATTTAATAACCCCATTTTTATTGATGCAATTAAGCATATTCGAGAGGTTGGAGAATTCGTGGGCTGTCCGACCGGATTGCATATAGTTGAACCTGATATTAATGAGTTGGAAAGAGTTATAAATGAGGGTTATTGCTTTATTGCCTATGGCGTTGATATGAGAATGCTTGATGTAAGCGCTAGGCTTGGGATTAAAAAAAGGGATGAAATTTGTAAATGAAAATTATTGGCGTAATTCCAGCTCGGATGGGTTCCAGTAGATTTCCAAACAAACCATTGGCATTAATTCATGGGATGCCTATGGTCGAACACTGCTTTCATCGAACAAGAATGGCTCTAGGCAACGACGCAGTATATGTGGCAACCTGCGACAAAGTGATTGCAGTTCATATTAAGGCCATTGGAGGCAAGGCTGTAATGACTTCTGAGATGCATACCCGTGCTACCACTCGAACGGCCGAGGCAATGGATCTCATTGAAATTGCCCAAAAGCAGCTTTTTGATATTGTGGTGATGGTCCAGGGCGATGAGCCTCTGATTGACCCAGAAGTAATTTCGGAAATGATAAAAGCTTTTGAGGATGAAGCGGTTGAGATTGTTAATGTAATGTCACGTCTTCATAGCCACGATCAATTCATAGATAAAAATAACGTAAAGGTAGTTGTTGATAAAAATAGCAATGCTCTTTATTTTTCTCGCGAACCAATTCCTTCTCCCTGGCATGGGCTGGCTGGTTTACCGATGTATATGCAAACTGGAGTAATTGCATTTCGTAGGAGCACTTTGCTTGAGTACAACCAAATGCCTGAAACTCGATTAGAGCAAATCGAATCCATCGACATGAATAGAGTTCTAGAGAATGGAGGGAGTATTCGCATGCTTCTGACAGAATCTAAAACTATAGGCGTAGACACCGCACAAGAGCTTCAAGATGCAGCAGTTATTTTAAAATCCGATCCCGTAATGTTGAAATACTTAACACGCTAAAAATATTCTACAGATGTAATAGGGTCTATCTTGCCAACGCTTTGATGTCTGACATACAGTTTTTGGGTTGTTCTCCTTGCTGTTGTATAGCGTGCATTTTTGAATGAGATGATAAAAAGTTGAAAAAATTAAAAGTCGGAATTGCTGGTTATGGCGTGGTTGGTAAGAGAAGACACGCTTGCATTCTTCGAAACCCTCACTTGGAAGTGGTTGCTGTTTGTGATAAAAATTTAGAGGCCCTTCGAGGGGCAAACGGTGACATTAGGTTTTACACAGATTATAAAAAACTGCTCAATGAGAATCTCGATATTTTACTTGTATGCCTAACTAATGACATAGCACCAGAGGTCACTATTGCAGGACTCGAGAGAGGGCTTCATGTGTTTTGTGAGAAACCGCCAGGTCGAAATGTGCAGGATATTAAGAATGTAGTAGAGGTGGAAAAGAGGCACCCAAAAAGTAAATTGATGTATGGGTTTAACCACAGGTACCATGATTCGGTGATGGATGCATTAAAGCTAATCCATTCTGGTGTCTTGGGTGCGATTATCAATATGCGTGGGGTCTATGGAAAATCGAAGCTTATTACCTTCAATCAGTCGGATTGGCGTACTAAGCGAGATTTGGCTGGTGGCGGTGTTTTGTTGGATCAGGGAATTCATATGGTTGATCTCATGCGACTATTTGCTGGGGAATTTACTCAGGTTAAAAGTTTTGTTTCCAATAGCCATTGGGGTTTTAGTGTCGAGGATAATGCTTATGCATTAATGCGAACCGATAAAGGGGTTGTGGCAATGTTAAATTCATCTGCGACACAATGGAGGCACCGATTCAACTTGGATATTAATTTGGAACATGGGAGTGTTATTTTAGGGGGAATTCTGTCTGGCACTAAAAGTTATGGTGCGGAAACTCTTACAGTGGCAACAGTAGACCATGTGAACGACTCAGGCGATCCTAAAGAGCAAGTTACACGCTATAACTCTGATAATTCATGGGAGGCAGAGATTGCTAGATTTACAGAGTGTATTCTTAAAGATGAACCTGTTGATAGCGGATCATCAAAGGATGCTCTTATGACGATGAAATTAGTCTATAAAATTTACTACGCTGACCCTATTTGGCGGGAAGTGCACTCAATAGAAAACCCCGAGGAATAAGTCAATGAATAATTTAGATCTTATATTTTCAAAAGATCCCATAAAGTTTGCTGAAGCCTATTTAGATTATCTTTGTAGATTAATTAAAAATGTAGATTGTGAGTCTATTGGAAAATTTGTTGATACTTTGTTGAGTGCAAGAAAACAAGAAGCAACAATTTTTTTTATTGGTAATGGCGGTAGCGCAGCGACTGCGAGTCATTTTGCAAATGACATAGGCATTGGAACCAACTCATACGAAAAACCCTTTAGAGCACTTAGCCTGACTGATAATAATGCAGTCATCACCGCTATCGGAAATGATTTTGGTTACGAAGATATATTTTCACGTCAATTAGCGATCCTTGGTAAAAAAGGTGATGTATTAGTTGCTATTTCAGCCTCTGGAAATTCTCCGAATCTAATCAAGGCTATTGAGTATGCAAAATGTTCCGATATTAAAACGGTTTCAATAACTGCTTTCAATGGTGGGGTTATTAAAGGAATGACGGATGAAAGCATACACATTCAGACTGGTCCCAAAGAATATGGGCCTGCTGAGGATGTGCACATGATTTTAGACCACCTTATAGGCTCTTATTTAATGCGCGCTATAAAAAATGGCGTCTAACGATGAGCTTTTACTTCTAGCTATAAATACTGCTCGAGATGCACTTAAGCTTCTTGAGCAAGCGATTGGCAAACCTAATTCTTTAGAGTATACGTTTTTAGAGGTCCTGCCAAAAGAGATTAAAGCGAATATAGATCTTGAGTTAGAGGCCTTGATTTTATCTCGACTCAAGCCAGTTGGGCTGCCAATGATTAGCGAAGAGGCGGGGGATATAAAAGGCTCAACTGAGAATGGCTTGCGTTGGATAATTGATCCACTAGATGGAACAGCTAACTTTGTTCGAAAATTAGGGGGATCTGCTGTTTCAATTGCATTATGGAATCGAGATTTTCCCGTTTTTGGGGTTATTGGTGAGTTTCCATCATGTAGTTTAGCTTGGGGCGGCAAATCATATGGATCGTTTTTTGATGGCAAGAGGATTCATGTTTCTCATTTTAGGAAGAGAGATCAGTCAATTCTTTGCACGGGATTTCCATCGAGGTTCGAGTTTGTGAGCACTCGTACTAATCGATTTTGGGAAATGTTATCTTCGTTTGGAAAGGTTCGTATGTTGGGAGCTGCATCTATTTCCTTGCTTCAGGTGGCATCTGGAAAAGCGGATGCCTACATTGAAGAAGATATTATGATTTGGGATGTAGCCTCTGGCTTGGCAATCCTAGAGGGTGCGGGTGGGAAATATAAAATTATTCCCGGACAACACCTTTACTCATACTTCGTTGAGGCCACAAATGGAAATTTGGAGTAAAAAATGAATTCTGTAGATAAAATTGCGGTGTGTTCAAGATCGTTTTCAAAGAACCCTATTTTACGTAGCGAACTCCTTAATGCCTATTCAAATGTGACATTCAATGATGCGGGGAGGCAGCTAAAGGGTGAAGAGCTATTAGAGTTTCTTGTCGGGCATGATAAAGCAATCGTTGCTCTTGAACCCCTGGATGATTTTGTGCTTTCACGTTTACCTCAATTAAAAGTAGTGAGTAAATATGGGGTTGGACTTGATGGAATTGATATAGCAAGCATGCATAAGCATGGAAAGTTTCTTGGATGGACTGGTGGAGTCAATAAACGCTCAGTATCAGAGTTAACACTTGCTTTTATATTGTTAATGTTGCGTAACTTGCCAAACAATAATCGAGAGGTAACCTCTGGCATTTGGCGCCAAAACATTGGCGGTATGCTTTCCGGAAGAACGGTTGGAATTATCGGGTGTGGAAATATTGGAAAGGATCTAATTGAGATTCTTCGTCCATTCAATTGCAAAGTGTTGGTAAATGATATTCTCGAATTCCGCGAATTCTATGAGCATAATATGATTACAGCAACTTCTTTGGATGAGTTGCTGAGGTCATCCGATATTGTCACTTTACATGTGCCTTTAGACAAAACTACTGAAATGATGATCGGAGCCCCAGAATTAAAAATAATGAAACCAACAGCTATATTGATAAATGTGGCAAGGGGCGGGTTAGTTGACGAGTTTGCCCTTAAAAATGCAATTCAAGAGGGGGATATAGCGGGTGCTGCATTTGATGTTTTTGCAGAAGAGCCGCCCCAGGATCAGGAGTTGATTAAGCTCCATAATTTTTTCGCAACATCACATATTGGGGGCAGTGCATCAGAGGCAATACTGGCTATGGGTAGAGCTGCAATTGCTGGGTTGAACATTAATAAAATTCCGGAAAAATACGATGCTAAGTTATTTTAAAAAAATGACAAGAAAATCAATAGACTGTGCTGTAAAAATTCTAGGTAAATTTTCTGTTGGGCGTTATATTGAAACTGCAATAATTTCCTCAGCTATGAGTAAAGTCGTTGAGATAAAGCATGAGAATTTAACGTTTAAATTTGTAGCTCCGAATCCTCTGTGTAATTGGAGGTACAAAACTTTTTCCATTAAAGAACCTGAAACTCTAGAGTGGATAGATTCCATCGACCCAAAATCAGTGCTTTGGGATATTGGGGCAAATATTGGCCTTTATTCAATATATGCGGCAATGAAAAAGGATTGCAGGGTTTGGGCCTTCGAGCCATCCGTTTTTAATTTGGAGACGCTTGCCAGAAATATATATATGAATAATTTGGTCGATCAAATATGTATTGTTCCGATGCCGTTAAGTGATAGTTTATGCAGTAGTCGCATGCAGCTAACAACAACGGAATGGGGCGGCGCTCTTTCAACCTTTGGGCAAAAATTTGGGTGGGACGGAAATAAAATTCAAAAAATATTTGAATTTCACACAATAGGGATAAGCATGGAAGATGCTGTTAATAATTTATTAATACCAATTCCTGATTATATAAAAATGGATGTTGACGGGCTTGAGCATTTTATATTGAGAGGTGGAATGAATATGCTCAAAAAAACCAAGGAAATATTGATTGAGGTAAATGATGATTTTCATGAGCAGGCTGAACAGACGCATGCTCTTTTGAGTAGCGCCGGGCTAATTATGAGAGAAAAGCGACATGCTGTAGACATGGAATATTCTGCAGAAGGAAAAAACTGCTTTAACCAAATCTGGTCTCGGCCAGTAGATTCAAGTTATTGAGGGTATTAACGCCGATCCCATGAGTAAGAACTGCTTGGAAAAATTACTGGAGTAGTATGATTAATGCTTACCACAGCATAACAGTATCGAAAAAATTACCCAATAAAGGTGCGGGAATTTTATTAAGCTATGATCATCAGGATATTCAAGTTAAAAATTGGATAACCATAGATGCAAGAAGTCTAATAGCTGAAAATGAAGAAGATTGGTTTTCTGAAATTCAAAAATGGCACAGTTCCATTTGCAAAATTTATGAAAACGAAAATAAATATTGGTGGCTTACTCCGGGCTCAAGATTGATAATATGGAAGAGTTTTGATGTATTCCATTTTAAGCCGTTACTATTTTTTTTAGCAGTTGTTCAATTGTTTGAAAGGTGTAATTGTAATATTTGGATTGTAGGGGGTGGCGATGAGCTTGCCTTATATCTTAGAGAGTGGAAGCGTGATGGCGGGATTAATAATAATTTTCACGTTGATATAAATATAGGTTTAAATATATTCTTTGACTTTGGCTATGGGTTTATCCGGCCACTATTAAACTTAAGTAAAGGGGTTCTGCGGAACCTTATATTACTAAGACATTCCCAAAAAAATAATATTAAAAGCGGATCCGTTGTTATTAGCTCTATGATTTTTAATGCGAATGTACTGAGATTCTCTGGGGATCATTATTTTGGCCGCATGTTTGATTTGGGATTTAAGTCGAGCGAGGATAATCTTTTGTGGGCCTATGGTGATGGGGTTGCAATAAAAAATTCTGCTGAAGGCTGCTTATCAGCCAATAAAAGAAATTATATATTTTGTAATGATTTTATTTCATTGGAGGATTTATTTCTTTCAATTATGGCCGCTGTAAGGCTGCGAAAAAAAAATTGTGCAAGGTCAAAAAAAGTTGAAAGCTTGGCAATCAACTCTAGAAAATTAAATGCCTTTACAAAACGATTCATAAATACTTTAATTAATCAACAATTTCCAGTCGATGCATTTCTAAAATATAGGCAATTTACAAGAATCTTAAGCGAATCCAAGGCTTCTACTGTGGTGTACCCGTATGAAGAACAGATTCATGAGAGAGCAATTTTGTTCGCCGCACAAGAACAGGCCCGCGCTATTAGAACGATTGGTTTTGCTCATGCAACTTATTCAAACGGGCACCTTTTCTTATCACGCTCCCAAAATGGCCATTGTCCCAGACCTGATGTAATTGGCGTTACCGGTGAAATTGCGAAAAATTTTTTTATGTGCCATGGATTTAAATCTGATGAATTGTATGTTGTTGGTTCCCCAAGGTTTTCGTTTTCAAGCCCAGAAAAAGTTGTCGTTGGTGTGGAAGCAAAGCCAAAGCTATTATTGATCTGCAGTTTTGGGTTTGAATTTTTAAATTTTGCTTCTATAGTCATAAACAATAAGTCAAAATTTTCAAATTACGAAATAGCAATACGCCGAAGCTATCACTCGTGGAGAGCTGAGCAAGATGAGGCAGAGAGGATGCTGCAGGTTGCTAAGGTGCAATATAAGTGTGAGCCAGGAGATTTGAAAGCGCAGATAGCGTGGGCTGATATTGTAATCTTTGAGTTGACCACGGCAGGTCTTGAGGCCTCCTTGCAGGGAAAATACATTGTAAGGTTAAGTCTTAATGAGGTATTGCCAGGCATACTGTTTCCAGACAATCTGGATAAAAATGTAATCGCTTACTGCAAGACTGCGGATGAGTTTTTTCTTGAGATATCAAATTTTTTATCGCTAGAGAGGGGAAATCAGATCAAGAGAATCGCGGAGCAGCAAAATCTCGTGTCTCGTTTAATTTCGCCCGTTAATCATAAGATTTTGCATGAAATGCTTATCTCTAAATGAATACTTCAGAAAATCAAGAGATTCTAGTTAGGGAAGCCAATTTTGCGGACCAGTCGCAGATTTTTGTGCTGCAAGATAGACTAGGTCTAAGGCCTGATACCAGCGATGATTGGGAGAGAATTTGGCGCAAAAATCCTGAATTTAATGAAAAAATTCCAATAGGTTGGGTTATTACCTGTAATGACATAGTTGTTGGTTATTTAGGGAATGTATCGCTTAAATATTACATTGGGGTCGAGCCAGTAGTTGCTGCTGCAGCTCGTGGATGGGTCGTAGCTCAGGAATATAGACAATATTCATTGTTGCTATTGGCAAAATACATATCCCAAAAAAATGTCGACATACTTTTAAATTCAAGCAGTAATTTGCCAACATTTAATATTTTTAGAGGCTTAGGTTGCAAGATAGTCCCAGTCGATATTTTTTCAAAAATTGTTTTTTGGGTTATTTGTAGTAAAAGTTTTACTCATTTAGCTCTTGAAAAAATTGGTAATAGTAAAAAATGGAGATTTCTAAAAATTCCAATAAAAATTTGTTTTTCTATGATTTCAGTATTTAATTATTTTCTTATAAAAATAAAATTAATAATATTGAGGCATATAAATCCCAGGGTTGAGGTAAAAAGGCTGTTTCCCAGCCAAATTAATAATGATTTTGAGCAATTGTGGCAGCGAAAAATTCAGCAATCAACATTATTCATTGCCGATCGCTCAAAAAGAAAGCTTAATTGGTACTTTAATCGAAAAAATGATTCAGTTGTAATACTGGGATTTTATAAAGAAAGCGAGCTGATGGGGTATACAGCATTATTAAGCTCTAAAATTCTCAAAACTAATTATTCAAAAATGCAGCTTCTAGATTTTCTTGTTTTAGATGGTCACTCAGAATTCTGGGACTTTATGGTTTGCGAAGGATATCTCCTGGCAAAATCCCAACGTGTAATGATGCTTGAGATGATGCCGATATCGGCTGAATTCAGGCGTGCTGCTCAAGCAAGCGGCGCCTTACGACGGTCACATTTCCCGACTCCGTTTACTTATAAAGTGGTGGATAGAGGGGTGCATCTGAGGAATTTATTGAGGCAAGGGAGTTCTTGGTGGATCTCGCTTTATGATGGCGATAGTGGGTTGTAGTCTTTGTGCTAAATTGATGTCGACCCATTCGACGGAACTCAAAAATTAGAGTAATTGATATGCTATATTGAATAAACTTTCAAAGGTAGTAATGCAATGAATTATTCTAAAGTCCTTACACAGATATCTACACCGTTATTTACAGCAGAATCTATATTCCGTAGGCTGGTGCAAAATTTACTTGTAGTTTTTAACTATCATGAAATAAGCGACTCACCAAGTGAATTTTGTCTAGACTTCAATTTGAATGTCAGGCCAGACGTCTTTTCTAAGCAGTTATCATGGATTAAAAAATATTTTAATATCATTTCTCCTAATGATTTAATTAAAGGAGATTTCAAGTTGCCGGCAGCCTTGATTACCTTTGATGATGGTTTTAAGGGTGCCTTCACCTCAGGGGGTAATATTTTAAAATCTTATGATATTCCTGCTGTGGTATTTATGAATATGGGACCGGTAAATGGTGGAATGTGTTTAAGCGGACTTATTAATTATTTATTAAAATATGATATTAAATTCAAAAATCAAATAAATACAAAATATGGAAATGAATTAAAAAATGATTCATTTCTTAGATGTGCAGAAAGCGACATTCTTGAATATTTCAATACTAATGGTTATGACATTCTTCCAATAGCACAAGAATATCATGGTAAATTTGCCTTAGAGTCGGATCTGAAAAAGAGTGTAGATAGTGGGCTATATCTCGGTAATCATCTATACAATCATAGTAATGCGGTATCGTTATCTGATTTGGAATTAAAAAATCAATATATAAAAAATGAAAATGAATTAGTGAATTATAAAAATTATCTTCCTATATTTAGCTATCCATTTGGTCAGCCCGGTAAGTGCTACAACAAACATACTAGCAATATCATATTTAGTCTCGGCGCTAAGTCTATTTTCACGGCAATGCCATTTTATAATAATGGTAAACGTGAAAATCTTATACACAGAACTGCTATGTTTGATTATATAAATACTGAATCGATTTTCCGATCCCATTGCCTTATGCCGGCTTTTATGAATCAAGTTCTTAGAAGAATTGATCCTTATGGTTATTAGAATATATTTTTTAGAGCTACAATAAAATGCTCTTTGATTTATGTTCCTTAGAAGAACTGCGAAAAATTTTCTTTAGGCTTTATCACGCCTTGGGATTTTTATTTCTACTAATTATTTCTGCACTCCTGTTTTTTTTTGAAAACACATTAATCTCAATCACTGCTGCATTGTTTATTTTGGTAGTCACGATATCAGGATTTAATAGAAAATTTAGAGAAAATCAATTCTCAATTTCATTTTGTTTTTTTACCATATTATTTTTGGAAATTCCATTATTATTTATTGTAATAACTGGAGAAAATTATATTATTGGACAAAGTGTTGGTCCATTACCATATTCTCAGACCGAGTATTTTGATAATCTCTATTTGGGAATTTTTTATCTTCTTCTATGCTGGATTTCAATCTGGCTTGCACTGTTATTATCAAAGCCGAGTAACGTTGAATTACCGTTACAGTTTTTTCAAAAAATTAATAGCTCTACTTTGCTGTTAATTGGATTAATTACTGCGCTCATAACATTTGATGAGGCTATCGGATTTATATCAAAAAATTTCCTTGAGGAAGAGAGGTCTTTTTCAATTGCTGCATTTTTATTTTCCGATCAGGCATATTTACTTTTAACTGGAGCAGTACTTATATTTAAGCAATCTAATAAGGCTTCAAATTCAAAAAATAATAATTTATACCTATCATTAGTTTTTATTATATTTGCCATAGTGAATTTTAGTGCTGGAAGCAAAGCTGCTCCCTTGGTAGTTTTCATTGTATTGATATTATGCCCTCTTGGTTTATCAACTGGTTTTAAGGATATGCAGGCATTTGTTTTTAAAAATCAATATATTCTATTAATAATAATTTTATCCCCGCTTCTTTATTTTATGGCACATCTAACTAGATTGTCATACTCAAGTGGAGTTTATCCAAATTTAGATTTGCTATTTGGGATAATTTCAGATTACAACCCTAGCGCTATATATGATTTGTTTGGTGCAATAGGCTATAGATTGGCATGGGGTGGGTTGGATCAATTTCTATTGCTCTTCCATTCGTTTATTTTGAATTCTTACGATATCTCTACATCCCTTAATTTATTATCATATATCGCCAAAAATTTCATAAATCTTGTATCACCTGGAACTCCATTTATGGAGGCTTATGCGCCATCGTCACAGCTTTTTTATTCAGTTATAGCAAAAAATGAACTAATATCTAATTTTGATAAAATATCTTTAGTAAAATCATTGAGCACTCAACCATATACGCTCTTCGGTTTTTTTGTGGTTATATTTGGTATTTTTGCGCCACTATTTTTATTTATTTTTATTAGAATATACCACATGCCTGTCTCTTATACACATCTGACGCTGCCGACGAAGAGGATAGTGTAGATCTCGTTGGTCGCCGCATCATTAAAAACAAAAATAATGCCTATATCTTAACCCATTCTGACACTCTCTACTAATATTCTAATCCATAGGAGTAACGAACACTCAGCTGTAGTA